>NZ_AP024749.1:1390538-2781077 GCF_019702945.1 Flavobacterium okayamense | reverse complement strand
ACAATTTTTTGTAAAAAAAAATAGAATTGGTATTGATTTTTTAAAAAAATTATTGTAAGCCTATTTAAGTTTTTCTTAAACATTTTTTAAGATTACTTTAATACTAAGGATTTATCTTACAAAGTATAGAAATATAATAATTATATGAAAATTTTTGATTTAAAAGTTAGGGTTCGTTACGCTGAAACTGATCAAATGGGGGTAGTTTATCACGGCAACTACGCACAGTATTTTGAAATGGGACGTGTTGAATGGTTACGTAATCTGGGAGTCTCTTATAAATGGATGGAAGATAATGGAGTAATGCTTCCTGTTGTAACTTTAAATATGAACTATAAACGGCCAGCAAAGTATGATGATTTATTAACTATTAAAACTATTTTCAAAAGTCAAACTTCTGTAAAAATTGAATTCGATTATGAAATTTATAACGAAGCAGGGGAGTTATTAACAACTGGTTATTCAATGTTGGTTTTTGTAGATATAAAAACAGGAAGGCCAGTTCTACCTCCGAAATATGTTTCGGAGAAATTAGAAAATTTATAAATGTTCTTTTTCTTTAATAGAAACTTCAAACAATGAATCAAAAATGTTGAAAATTTCTTCGGCATTTTTTTTTCGAATAGCAATTTCAATTTCGCAATCGAGTTCCATTTTTTGATTAACTAAATTGATATTTTTTTCTTTGATAACTCGCATTACTTTATTCATGTTTTTGTAATCAAAGTTTACAAGAAAGTGTTTGTCTATTGTTCTTTTAATAATCTCAACATTTTCCAAAGCCATTTGCGCTGCAGTTTTATATGCGTTAATTAACCCGCTTACGCCTAGTTTCACTCCGCCAAAATAACGCACCACAACTACTAAAACATTAGTAACATCGAAAGATAATAGTTGACCATAAATTGGCATTCCAGCACTGTTATTAGGTTCTCCATCGTCATTTGCTCTGTATTGTTTTGTCTCTGTCCCTAATTGAAATGCGTAACACCAATGTCTTGCTTGGTGATGCTGTTTTCTTAAATCGGATAGAATTTCTTTTACATCTTCTTCTGAGGAAATTGGATAGGCGTAACCAAAGAACTTGCTGTTTTTGTCTTTGAATAAAACTTCTTCAGAGGGTTGTAATATGGTTTTGTATGTATCGTTATTTTCTTCGATATTCATTTTAATGTGTAACTAAAAACAAAGCAAGAATGGAAAGTAAAATTCCTATATAGTTTTTCTTGCTCATTTTTTCTTTAAAAAATAAAATCCCAACAAATGTGGTAAGCAAAATTACACCAATGTTTAGAATTGTGAAAATAGTTGGGCTGTCCATATTTTCACTTTGAAGAGCTTTTGTTAAAAAGTATAAAGAAAAATAATTTGGAACTCCTAAAACAATTCCACCTAAAATGTCTTTTATTCTAAATGGAATTTTGGTTTTAAATTGTAGGTAAATGAAATAAATTAATCCAAATAAAAAAGCCATTAAAAATGTAAAAGAAGAAAAAAATGCTGTTTCTTCTTTTAAAAGAAAACTATGTTGAGTTATATTGATTAAAGTATCTATAATTCCAGCTCCAAAAAATAATAGAATTGGTAATTGAAAGTGAGATAAATTTATTTTTTCATTTGGTTTAATAGAAACACAATAAACAGCTGAAAGAGCAACAAAAATTCCTGTTTGATGTTTAAAAGTTGCTTGTTCGTTGAAAATAAGAATTCCATAGGTAATAGGAATGATCATTGACATTTTACTGGCTACTGATGCAACCGTTAAGCCATTTATTTGAGTAGTTTTACCTATTACATAGAAAACAGTAATAAATAAGAAGCCTAAAATTAAGGTAAAGGGGAACCACGACTTTGTATGTACCTCACTTAATTGGAAAGAATTTTTACTTATTAGAGTACCTAAAAGGAAAGCAACAACATAATTAATTAAAATAGCTTGAAAAGTATTGATTGAAAATTTCCCAAAACCTTTAAATACAATATACAATAAACTAGAAAATAAAATAGCAAGTAAAATATTAATCATGTACTGCGTTTAAGATTAGGGGGAGTTGTGTTACATCTTCTTTTTTTGGGTCTAAATGCCAAGTTTTTAAACCTAATTTTTGAGCGCCAAGTATATTATTAATGTTGTCATCTACAAATAAAGTTTTTTTAGGTGTTAGATTATGGTTGTTAATTATAAATTGAAAGGCTTTTTCATCTGGTTTTCTAAAACCAAATTCGAAAGAAAAATAAACTTTTTCAAAACAACTGTAAAAATCTCTGGCAAAAGACATACCGAATTTATGTTCAAATTTTTCAATATGCGTTCGATCGGTATTGCTAAGTAAATAAAGCTTAAATCTTGAGGAAAGCATTTGTAGGAATTCTAATCTTTCTAATGGAAAATCTTGTAGTAAGCTATTCCAGGCCGTTCGAATTTCAACAACATCATGATTTGGAATGTGTTTTTGAAAGCCAGAGAAAAATTCTAGTTCATCAATCTTACCAGTTTCATATTGTATGTTAAGCTCTGCTAAATCGTCGTTCCACTCTTTTAAACCAAGTTTTTTCAACTCGTTCATGCAAACTTCGTTATCAATATTGATAAAAACATCTCCAAAATCAAAAATAATTGCTTCAATCATAATTTCTGAAAATTTTAAGTTCATCTTCCATTATGTGAAAACTTTCAAAGTTTTCTACTTTAAATTCTGGGGCTTTTGTTCCTGTAGTTACATTTGTGTTTCCAATAAAAACTCTAGCTTCATCCCAAAGATTTTCGTTTATAAATGAACTTAAAGTTTTGCTGCCTCCTTCAATTATAACCGATTGAATATTTTCTTTAAAAAGTTCTGAAACTAAATTTTTTAAGAAATGAGTATCAAATATAGCTTTTTTTTGTGAATATTTAGATTTTTTTGTTAAAAAAATAGAATCTGAAAAAATAAGAGTTTTTTCCTTTCCATTTTTAATGTTAAAGTCCTCAGGAATTTTATTATTTCTATCAATTGCTATTCGAATAGGGTTGTTTCCAAAATAATTTCGAGCATCAAGGATTGGATTGTCATCTAAAACAGTTTGAGTTCCAACTAAAATAGCTTGTTCTTCAGTTCGCCATTTATGAACCAATTGCCTTGAATATTGATTGGTAATCCAAACAGGTCTATTTGTGTCTTTTTGTAATGGAGCAATAAATCCATCTTTACTTTCAGCCCATTTTAAAATGATATACGGACGTTTTTTTTGATGAAACGTAAAAAAACGTTTGTTTAACTCTTGACATTCTTTTTCAAGAACCCCAACAATTACATTTTTTTCTGAATCTTTTAATTTTTGAATTCCGTTTCCCGCAACTTTTGCAAATGGGTCAATCGTACCAACAACAATATTCGGAATTTCATTGGTAATAATTAAATCGCAACAAGGCGGTGTTTTTCCAAAATGGCTACAAGGTTCAAGTGTTACATAGATTGTAGCTTCTTTTAAAAGCGATTTATCTTTTACAGAATTTACCGCATTCACTTCTGCATGTGGTTCACCGGCTTTTTTATGCCAACCTTCGCCAATGATTTTTCCATCGTGAACAATAACACTTCCCACTAATGGATTAGGATAGGTCCTTCCCAAACCATTTTTGGCTAATTGTAAAGCGCGATACATGAAAAATTCGTGAGTTGTCATAGTACAAAAGTAGTGTTTTTAACAATCTTTTGCGATAACCTTGTGTGAATTTCATTACTTTTACGCATATCTTTTTACGATGATTTTACGAAAAATACAACCTCAAGATAATGAGGGAATTGCAAAAGTAATTCGCGATATTTTTGACGAATTAAATGCACCAAAAGAAGGAACAGCTTATGCCGATCCTATTCTTGACCAATTGTTTGAAGTGTATCAAAAACCGAAATCGATTTATTTTGTTATAGAAAATGAGGGTAAAGTTATTGGAGGAGGAGGATTAGCGCCTTTAGAGAATGCAACGGATGAATTTTGTGAACTTCAAAAAATGTATTTTTCACCACAAGCTCGAGGTTTAGGTTTAGGAAAAGAAATTATTGAGAGAAGTTTAGCTTTTGCTAAAGAACAAGGTTTTACAAAATGTTATTTAGAGACTCTACCTTATATGCAAAATGCAAGAAAGCTTTATGAGAAAATGGGGTTTCAATATTTAGACGGCCCAATCGGTTGCACGGGTCATACAAGTTGCGATGTTTGGATGATAAAAGAATTATAGTATCAAATTTATATTTATGAAATTTAAAGTTTTATTTTTTCTGTTCATTACATTAATTGGTTTTTCTCAAACTAAGAAAGTTAATGAAGAATACGATTATATCAATAATTACTATCAATATGTTTATCAAGCACAATATGAATATCTTTTAGAAAATTATCAAAACGCATATGATTTATTGAAGACTGCAGAAAGTAATTGTCCATTATTAAAACAAAAGGAAATTAATGAACCCGCTGTATTAGCTGAATGTGCTTTACGATTAAACAAACCTGAAGAAGCAGTTCATTACATTGAAATTTTGGTTAGAGATTATGGTGTAAATTTTGAACGTATTAAAAAATCTCCTCTATACAAGGACAAGAATATTCAAAATAAAAGATATTGGAGAAAATTAGAACGTAAAGCTACAAAATACCATAGATCTTATCTAAAACAAGTAGATTTAGATTTGAGAAATGAAATTTTTAAAATGAGAGAGGAAGATCAAGAGCCAAGAATAAATCGTGATTCTGAAAGGGTAAAAATAGTGGATAGTATCAATGATTTGAAGTTAAGAAAGATTGTTTCAGATTGCGATTGTTTTCCAGATGAAATGTTTTCTCAATTTGGAAACTCTACAATTGATGATCAATTTTTAAATTTTACTTTTTTTGCTTTTCATATCAATAGAGATAGATCTCAATATTGGAAACCAATTTTTCTTGATTTAATACGAAGAGGAAGAGCACCCGCTGAGATTTATGGAAGCTTAGTAGATAGTAATTTAAGAATTAATGGAGTGTATGATTATGCTATTTATAATAATATAGGTCCAGAACAAATTAATGATTTTGAAAATTTAGATAAAAGAAGAATTGCTGTAGGTTTACCTCCATTACAATTAAAGAAAGATGTTCAAGAACTCATTAAAAAGAAATATAATATAAAATGAGATTAAAAGAACTTAAGATACATTTCCAAAACCATTTACAATCTATTTATGATAAAGAAGAAATCGATAGTTTTTTCTTTATGATAACGGAAAAATTATACAATTTTAGAAGAATAGATTTTACATTAAATCCCGATTTTGAAATTACAAACACTTCTGAATGGGAAACTATAATTTCCGAATTAAAACAAGAAAAACCTATTCAGTATATCTTAGGAGAAGCATGGTTTTACGGCTTGCCTTTTAAAGTAAACGAGAATACATTAATTCCAAGATCAGAAACCGAAGAATTAGTTGAATGGATAATTGAAAGTCAAAAGTCAAAAGTCAAAAGTCAAAAGATAAATATATTAGATATTGGAACTGGTTCGGGTTGTATTCCCATTAGTTTAAAATCTAATTTACCAAAAGCGGAAGTTTTTGCAATTGATGTTTCTGAAAAAGCATTAGAAGTTGCTAATCAAAATGCAAAAGATAATAATGTAGAAGTTAACTTTATTCAAACCGATATTTTAAACATCGACGATTTATTGTCACTTCGAGCGGAGTCGAGAAGTCTTCCTAAAATAGATATTATAGTTTCCAATCCACCTTATGTTCGTTATTTAGAAAAAGAAGAAATCAAGAAAAATGTTTTGGATTACGAGCCACATTTAGCTCTTTTTGTAGAAGATAACGACGCTTTGTTGTTTTATAGAAAAATTGCACAATTGGCAAAAATAAGTCTACAACCAAATGGCTTATTATTTTTTGAAATTAATCAATACTTAGGAAAAGAAACTGTTGAATTATTAGAAAACTTAGGTTTCAAAAATATAGAGCTAAGAAAAGATCTTAAGGGAAACTATAGGATGGTTAAATGTAGTTTTAATCAATATTAAAATGTTATATCAAGTTTTCGAGATATCCAATTATTATTTTTTGATTTTTTCCAAATTTTCCAGTTTTTATGAGACGTATTAAAAGGTAAACTATATTTCAGTTTTTTAATATAATTTATTTCATAATCATTTACTTCTTCAAAAGGTAATGCAAACCAAACTGAAATAGTAGATTTCTTAGATGCAATAAAATAAATTCTTGAATTTTTTATTCTTGAATCTAATTCAGGAATTAATTTTTGATTTGGAAGTATTTGATGAGTTATTGGGTCTTTAAAATGAAAATTCCATAAGAAATTAATAGAAATTGGACCAAGAATATCTTCAGGTAAATTATTATTTAGTTTAATTGTGTCAAATACTTTTTCAATATTTTTTTCTGATATTTTCCAACTCCAATTTATAAAAAGACCATCAAATTTTAGTTTTGGAATTCCGAATGTTAAACAAAGTTTAGGTAAAAATTTTAAAGTTGAGTATTCCTTATTTTGAGATTGATATAAAATTAATTCTATAGATTTTGGTTTGCCATTGTCTGCAAAATGATTAAGAAATTCTAAAATTTTACTATATGATTCTTTTGGGCTCATTTTATTGATACTATGAGCACCACCAGATTTAATTGGTAGCCCTTCGTAAGAAATAAATTGATTCATTTAAATAAAATAAATTGAACTACTCATATCTTAACGCTTCTACAGGATCTAATTTTGCAGCTTTTAACGCAGGAACTAATCCCGAAATAATGGTAACAACAATTGTTGTAATTACTGTTGCAATAATAGCTAACCAAGGCGTGGTAAATGAAAACTCTAAAACAGAAGCTAAAATAAATCCGGTTAAAATTCCTAAAAACATTCCTAAGAATCCACCCATTTGACTAATTACAAAAGTTTCGGTTAAAAATTGCCAACCGATAGTCGATTTTTTAGCACCCAGTGATTTACGAATTCCTATTTCTCGCGTTCTTTCGGTTACAGAAACCAACATGATATTTGTTAATGCAATCGTAGAGCCAAAAACGGTAAGCATACCAATTACCCAAGCAATAATTCGTAAGAAACCAGTTTGATCGAGTAAACGTTGTCTTAAATCGTCGCTTCGAGATATACCAAAATTATTTTTCTCAATTGGGTTTAAGTGTCTTACTTTTCGCATGGTAATTATAGCATCGTCAACAGCTTCGTCAAGTAAACTTTCATTGTTTACCATTACGTTTAAATCGTAATTAATATTTGGTGACGAAAATAATGAGCGAGCAACTTGAATTGGGATTAAAACACGTAAATCTTGGCTGTTTCCAAATGTGGAACCCTTTTCCTTTAAAACACCAATTACTTTAAACTTTGCACCACGAATAGAAATAATTTTATCTAAAGGGTTTATGTCTTTAAATAACCCTTTTTCAAAATCAGAACCTACTACACAAACGTAATTATTATTTTCGATATCAAAAGGAGTAAAGTTTCTACCTTTTGCAACTTCAATTCCTTTATTTGGACAAAAGTTTTCATCGGTTCCAACAATTGTAATTTCTGGATCCGTTTTTTCGTCTCTATGTTTAACTTCAACACCAGACGCAGCAGTAAATGAAAGTGAGGTAGTAGTTAGAGGAAAGCTATATTTATTTTGAAATTCTTTTGCTTGAGGATAACTAATAATTGGATTGGGTTTAAATTCTTCATCATTTTGATTAATTTGAGACGAATAATCGTATTGACTCATTGAAAAAGTGTTTGCTCCCATTGAAGCAAAATTTTTCAACATTGTATTTTCTAGCGCCGTAACTAGCGACAAAACTCCAACTAAAGCCCAAATACCAATAGCAATAATTAAAACCGTTAAGAAAGTTCGTAAAGCTTGACTCTTAATTGAATCGAGCGCAATTTTTGTGTTTTCTTTAAATAATCCTACCATAGATAATCATTAGACTTAACTTCCTCAAATTTGTTACAATTAGAAAGTAAAAAGTGAAAAGTAAAAAGTAAAAAGTGTGAATATTTAATTTTTATGAATCAGTTTTAAGTTCGATATTTGCAATAAAAATAACGCCTTGTCATTCCGAGTAAAACGAGGAATCTCATTATGAGATGTTTCGACTTCGCTCAACATGACAAAAATGAAATTTAAAATGTCAAAAAAACCAGGAATACCAAAAGGAACTCGCGATTTTTCGCCAATAGAAGTTTCAAAACGCAATTATATATTTTCTATTATTAAATCGAATTTTGAAAAATTTGGATTTCAGCCTATTGAAACACCAACGTTTGAAAATTCTGAAACTTTAATGGGTAAATATGGTGAAGAAGGCGACCGATTGATTTTTAAAATTTTGAATTCTGGGGATTATTTGTCTAAGGCAAACGATGAGTTTTTAGCAAATAAAGATAGTTTAAAATTAACTACTCAAATTTCTGAAAAAGCATTACGTTACGACTTAACTGTTCCTTTTGCGCGTTATGTGGTAATGCATCAAAATGAAATTGAGTTTCCGTTTAAGCGTTATCAAATACAACCAGTTTGGCGTGCTGATAGACCTCAAAAAGGACGTTTTAGAGAATTTTATCAATGCGATGCCGATGTTGTAGGTTCAAATTCATTGTGGCAAGAAGTAGAATTGGTGCAATTATACGATTCGGTTTTTACCGAATTAGGATTGAAAGGAACTACAATTAAAATCAATAACAGGAAAATCCTATCTGGAATAGCTGAGGTTATTGGAGCTTCAGATAAATTAATCGATTTTACAGTTGCTTTAGACAAATTAGATAAAATAGGTGAAGATGGCGTAAAGAATGAAATGTTAGAAAAAGGTATTTCAGGAGAAGCCATTTCAAAAGTACAGCCGTTATTTAATTTTACTGGAACTATTTCAGAGAAAATTGAAAAATTAGCCCTTTTGCTTTCATCATCTCAAGAAGGGATGAAAGGAGTAGAAGAGTTGCAATTTATTTGCGAAAATGTAACTGAAATAGGTTTGCAATCGGCAAATTTAGAATTAGATGTTACGCTAGCTCGTGGCTTGAACTATTATACAGGTGCAATTTTTGAAGTTGCCGCTCCAGAAGGTGTGGCTATGGGTTCAATAGGTGGTGGTGGTCGTTATGACGATTTAACTGGTATTTTCGGATTGAAAAACATGAGTGGCGTTGGAATTTCATTTGGTTTAGATAGAATTGCTTTAGTAATTGAGGAGTTAAACTTATTTCCTGAAACGG
This sequence comes from Flavobacterium okayamense, assembly GCF_019702945.1. Lineage (NCBI taxonomy): Bacteria > Pseudomonadati > Bacteroidota > Flavobacteriia > Flavobacteriales > Flavobacteriaceae > Flavobacterium > Flavobacterium okayamense. The sequence goes on along the minus strand of NZ_AP024749.1, from coordinate 2,771,822 downwards.
TTACTGCAACTTCAAAAGCAATGTTTCTAAACTTTGGAGATAGCGAAGCAAAATATGCGATGAAAGCTGTTACTAAATTGCGTCAAAATGGAGTGAAAGTAGAAATGTATCCTGATAAAGCAAAAATTGGAAAACAATTTCAACATGCTGATAAAAGAGGAATTCAGTTTGCTGTATTAGTTGGTGAAGAAGAAATTAAAAATGAAAAATTCACTATTAAAAATCTAACAACTGGAGAACAGGAAAGTTTGTCTTATGAAGATTTGCTTAAAAAATTAAATTAATATAAAAGTAAAACCCCAAGCTATGCTTGGGGTTTTTTATGAACTCACAAAAACTATTAATCAATAATAATTTTGCTACTCAAATCACCATTATTGGTTACTAATTTTATTATATGAGTCCCATCACTTAAGTTCGATAAATTATATTCCAAATTACTTTGGTTCGCTTCCTTAACTTCCCATTTATTTAGTAATTGACCTAAAATATCAAACAAGTATACTTCAGAAATTAAAGTATTTGTTGTGTTGTTATTTATGTGTAAAGTATTATTTGAATTGTTTACATAAACTAATAAATCTTCTAAACTTTCAATAACTTCATCTTCACTTAAGATTGTATTAGTAAAAGTTATAGAAAAACGATTAGCATATTCTCCTTGACCTAAATTTAGTGTTACTGCACCATTTCTTAAATCATAGTAAACAGCTGTAATATTATCGTGTAAATAAATTTCAGTGTTTGTGTCAATATTTTCTAATTCATCAATAGTAATTGTAAAACTATTTGCATTAGTTAATTTAACAGTTACTGGAATGAATTGTCCAACATTAAAATTTTCAATAGCTTGAATAATTAATGGAACACTATTTAAATTCCAATAAAAATCATCTTCTTGTACATCAATCATTGGTGCATCAAATCCAATATCAAACATTGAAGTAGTATTACTATCTGCTCCTAAAAGGATTTGTCTTCTAAATCCATTGTCAGTTTCAATTCCAAATCGAATTTTCATTCGTTGATCACTAACTGTATTCATTGACGATACAGCATTTGAATTCTTAAAGAAGATTGAATTTGAACCAGATTCTTTTTCAAATGATCTTTGACTATTTTTTAGTTGAATTGTACCTCCTGTAATAGGAGAAGTCATGTTTGGGTTATTTGTTGTTAAAGCAGAATCGCCATGTGCTTTTACAAAGAAACCTTGAGCTACAGGAATATACCTTTTAGGTACTTTACTGCCAGTTGCATTATTGTTGTTAATTAAAGGGTCATTTGAAACGGCCACAACACCTCCCATTAATGTGTATGTAGCATACCCACCAATGTATTGCGATAAAAAATGCGTTTGCGCACCAAAATGATCCCAAAAATATAATGCTCCATTTATGATATTTGTACTTGCATTTCCTCCGTTATCTTTAATATTATCTAAAATAAATTGATTAGCATCCAAAGCAGAAGGATAAGGATTTCCAATTAAATAATCTTGTCCAGCTCCAATAGTTAAATTAATAGTTCCATTATTTGGTTTTCCGACAAAAGTGTAGTTTTGTAAATCACTAATTGAGGCAGTACCCGTAACACCTTTCATGATATAACCTTCACCTATATTTATTGTGCCAGTATTTTGAATATGTTGCCAATTAAAATAATCTGGAGTTGTAGCACTATATTTATACATCCAACGTGTACTTAATTTTATTGGATCTGAATAAGCTCCATCAGCATAATAAATACCATTTCCATAAGAAATTGAACCAGGAGTAAATGGATTTGTTAAAGAGTGGCTTCCACTTTTTAAAATTTCATTGATTGTATAATTAGTTCCATTCATACTAACAGGTGAAGACCAATAGTTATAATGATAACTACTACTTTTACCTTCTTGATCAATTAATAACACACCATCTCCACTAATTGGGTTAGCAACTAATCCATTTTGTATTAGTTGAGCTTCTCCCATAAGTCTTAAGGTTCCATTTGTTAATGTTAGCATATTTCGTACTGTAAGCTCAAATCCATCTGGTAAGCTTATTCCTTTGGCATTAGCACCACTATTTAACGTTAAATCATGAAAGGTCTCATTCAATTTAATACCTTGATTAATTGTTTGAATTTGATTTAATGCACTTCCAATAAAGTTTACATTACCTTGTCCTGGATTGAAAGTTCCGTTATTTATCCAATTTCTGTTTATTTCAAGATTAGAGTTTGTTACCATTGTTAAAGAAGCACCTGAATTGATATTTAAATCGCGTGCACTTGCCATATTTCCATATAAATATGCATAAGGAGAAGTTGAAGGATCAATTAAAGGCATGTTTAAACTTCCTGCAGGAATTATTGCGTCTATATTTATAGTAGGTAAACCGCCATCCCAATTTAGACAATCAAACCAATCATTACTTACTAAACCAGTCCATAAACCAGGTGTTCCATCTAAAACAGTAACAGCTGCTTGTCCGATATAATCACTAGGTATAGCTGTACAATTATTATCATCTACAGCTGATATTGAATATGTTTTATCGGTTGTTATATTAGGAACATTGAATGAATATGGTGTTGACATAATATTATTTACAGTTGTACTAGTTGTACCATCATTATACGTAACTGACCAAGGTGGAGTTCCAGTTAAATCAATATCAAAAGTGGCTGTCCCGCCAATACATACAAATTGATCTTGAGAAATTGCAGCTGTTGGCCTTTGGTTAACCGTAACGGTTACATAGGCTGTTCCATCTGTTCCAAAACTATTACATCCATTTAAAAATGAAGTTATTGCATATGTAGTGGTAACATTAGGAGAAACTGTTAACGATTGAGAATTACTTATTACATTTCCTGAAACTGCATCAACCCATTGTGTTTGAATATTTATAGGAACATCTGGAATTGCTATATTGTCGATTGCCCAAGAGCTTCCAACAGTTCCTTGATAATAAAATCTAATTCTTAAGTTAGGTTGACCAATATATGAACTCAAATCTATTGTTTCTACTGATGAAGTGTGGAAATTTAATGTTGGAGTCCTGTTTTGTGGTCCAGCAAAATGCAATAATGTGTTATATGGACCTCCATTTACTGATATTTGAACATAGCCATTAGCTCCAGATTGTAATTTAAAAGCATGATTAAATGTAAGTTGCGCAGTTGTAAGTCCGAAAGTATTGAATACTGGGGTTTCTAAATATGAATCATATTTTCCGTTGGCTATAACAAATTTTCCTTGAGAGGTATACTTTGTTCCAGAATAAGTTCCTCCATTAGTTGCTGAAAGTTGCCATGGTCCGGGTAATGTATTACTCATTCCTGCGTTTAAACAATTTCCACATCCATCAACTAACCAACCAGGAGGATTTGCATTTTGAAAAGTTCCACCACTTGCTAAATACTGACTTGTAGCGTAACCACTCTCAGAATTTAAGATAGAAGAATCTCCATTACAAATAATTGCAGGACTCGCAGTAACAGGAGAAGGTTTAATATTTGGAATTACATTAATCATTGACGCTGTAGAATACATAATTGCACAACTTGAACCGTTTTGTACTACTGCACGAAACAAAGTTGATGTTAAAATTCCGTTATAATTATGTGTGTTTAAAGTATTCGAAATTGATGTCCAATTTAAACCAGCATCAGTAGAATATTCCCATCTTAATACGTTACCTCTTTGGTTATTTAAATAAAGTGTTCCGTTACCTACATGACAATGTGTAAAAATATTTGAAGAAGGAGTAACACCTGGAGAGGTAGTTGTTACATTTCCCCCTAAAGTTGATGCATTAACAGTAACTATTGCAGTTATTGAATTACCAATACAACCATTTGCTGAAGGTGTAATGGTGAATGTAACTACTTGAGGGTTATTTGTATTATTTACAAGTATACCTGCAATGTCGCCATTACCAGAAATTGGAATTCCAGTAACATTAATTGTGTTGTTTCTAACCCAATTAAATGTTGTTCCTGCAACACTACTTGATAATGCTATTGTTGTAATAGAACTATTAGTACATATAGTTTGAGTACTATTAGTTGCAGTTACATCAGGTATCGGATTTACTGTAACTGTACAAGTGTCGTTGTATGTTATTCCGCAGTTTATTACAAATACAGAATATATACTACTAGTTGTAGGCGATACATTAAAATTAATTAAACCTCCAGTTCCAACAACTGGTAAACCAACATTTAAACCTCCATTTCTTAGTTGGTAAAAGACTCCTAACTCACTAGATTGCAAAGAAATTGTTGTGCTTTGACCTAAACAAATAGAAGTGTCATTAGACATAGTTCTTTGAGTAGTGCAATCTTGAGAAAATGCTAATACATTAAATAATAAGCACGTAATAATAAAAAAGTACTTTTCTTTCATAGTTTTTCTTTTTAATTTGACTTAAGTGAATGATAACTATAGAAAGTAAGTAGGTTGTGTGAATAATTCTTACATTAAAAAATGTAACTCTGGGGTGAGTTGTTAATAAAATTATTTTTTCCTTATCGTTAATTAAAGCTAAAAAAATATTTTTCAGAATCCTTAAATCTTAATTTTTTTTCGATGAAACATGCCCAATAATAGATGAAAAGTTAGTTTTTTGAGGTTCAATTTGTGTTTTTTGATATAAATGAAGGTTTTTAAGATTTATCTTTTTTAACTTTATAATCAAATTTAATAGAGGTAAAATGGATATTGATAATGATGCCAAAAAAGTAATTTGGTCGTTACAAAATAATGTACGTTCAGAAGAAGAACGAAATGTTTTTAAGCCAACAGGAAAAAAAATAAAAAGTAATAATTGGAAATATATTCTAATTGTATTGGTTGGTTTATTATCTATAAGTTATTTAATGACACAATTTCAAAAGAAAATGGTTAAAGTTTGTTTGTTAGAAGACTTTTGCTTTGATTCTGAAAATGATAAACTTATTTATACGATTTACGTTTTTGTTACAAATGTCATATTAGTTTTCGGAGTTTACTTTGCATACCGAGTAGGTAAATGGTTGGCCAATAGAATGGTAAAATAAAAAAAGGCTTTAGAATTTCTAAAGCCTTTTTCTTGTAGCGAAGACGGGAGTTGAACCCGTGACCTCAGGGTTATGAAAACCGAATTTATTTTTCAAAACCCTTGTTTTTAAAGAGTTTACAAATTTAACTTTTTACTTTTCGATACATTTTAGTACTTTTCCTCACTCCAATTCCTCACTCCACATACAACTAATTTTTATTTAAATCTCGCCAAATTTATAAATGCGTTTTCAACGTCAATTTTATCATCATATTCTTCAACATCAGTATAGTAACATTTATCCTCAAAATTATCAATTATTGAGTAGATCAACCAAAATGAATTATCATATTCCAAAATGTATCGCTCAATATATTTGTTTTTAGGTAAACCTAAAACACTACTTTCATTAGTTATAATTCCTATACCTTTATTTTTAAGAAATTCGATCAACTGACTTATAGTGAAATTATTTTCTAACATGATTTTTATTTTTTTATTTTTCATAAATGCCTTTTTAATTTTTTGAATAATTAACCATAAACTCAAATTTTTCTTCTTGAACACCAAGAACCCTTGTATAGTATTCTTTTAAATTTTTAATACATGAGAATTCAATATAAGCATAACTTTTACCATGTTCTTTGTTATCTAAAACCAAAAATGACAAACTTTTTTGATTTACATATAAATTAACTGGTGAAAGTCCGAATTGAACTCCATCTGAGTTAAATGGCAGAGTGGTCAAGTTTGATTTTAAACCCAAACCTTTTAATTCACTTTCTTTTAATAGTAATGTATAAGTAGCAGAAAAATGTTCAGCATTAGTTAGCATATTAATAAAAACACTAAAATCCATTCTACATAATTGTTTTTTTAATTTTCTCATAATTTTAATTTTTTAAATGAATAATTATGATAATCGATTATCTTTTTAACTCGCTAGCCTTACAAAGATACTACTAGAAAAATGACTTTTTTGCTTCAGATTAGTTAGTTTAAAATTTTGATTTAAATAAGTTTGTTTAAATGTATGTTGTTGATTATCAATTTACTAAAGAAAAACGAAAGTTATATCTGTAACAAAAAAAACAATATAACTTTAAACTTTAACCAACTTTTTTTATTTAAGTAATGATTTAATAGGTTTTACGGAAATCCAAAATAAGAATTTTCTTACTTTTAAGTTTCAAAAAAGCGAGTTTTGATTTCATAACGCTTTTATACTATATTTTTTTGTCTTAATTTGGCACAAATTCTATTCTAAAATGACTTTACAACAATACATCGAAAAGATAAATACACTTTACAGAACAGGTAATGCAAGAGAACATTCTTACCGTGGCGACTTACAGAACCTCATCATGGCAATATTACCCGATGTATTGGTTACTAACGAACCCGCTCGAGTTGATTGTGGTGCGCCTGATTATGTTTTAACTAAAAAAGATATTCCTGTTGGTTACATCGAAGCCAAAGACATTGGTGTAGATTTAAAAAGTAAAACATTAAAAGAACAATTCGATCGCTATAAATCAGGTTTGTCGAATCTGATTTTTACCGATTATATGGATTTCCATTTTTATAAAGATGGAGAACAAACAACAACCATTGCTATTGCAAAAATTGAAAACGGTTCTATTGTCGCTATTCCTGAAAACTTTAATGAGTTTACACACTTAATTAAAAACTTTGCGCAAACAGTTTCACAAACTATAAAATCGCCAAACAAGTTGGCTCAAATGATGGCGGGAAAGGCTCGATTAATGGCTGACATCATTGAGAAATCATTAAACCTTGACGATCAAGAAGGAAAACGTTCGCAATTAAAATCTCAAATGCTTTCATTTCAACAAATGTTGATTCACGATATTGACAACAAAGCATTTTCCGACATATACGCTCAAACAATTGCTTATGGTATGTTTGCAGCTCGTTATCACGATCCTAGTTTGGAAGATTTTTCCCGTATGGAAGCTTCACAATTAATCCCAAAGAGTAATCCTTTTTTACGTAAACTATTTCAAGACATTGCGGGTTTTGATTTAGATACCCGTTTGGTTTGGATTGTTGATGAATTGGTAAACATTTTCTTAGCGAGTGATGTTGCCGACATTATGAAAAACTTTGGTAAAAGTACCAAACAGGAAGATCCCGTTGTTCACTTTTACGAAACTTTCTTAGGTGAATATAACCCAGCTCTTAGAAAAGCTCGTGGTGTTTGGTACACACCTCAACCTGTAGTTAACTTTATAGTTCGTGCGGTTGATGACATTCTAAAAACCGAATTTAATTTACCTAATGGTTTAGCCGATACAAGCAAAACCAAAATAAAACAAAAAGCGGTTACCCAAACAGGTAAAGGAGCCAACTCAAAAATTAAAGAAGTTGAAACAGAAATTGAAGTACACAAAGTACAAATTTTAGATCCCGCAACAGGAACAGGAACCTTCTTAGCCGAAGTGGTAAAACATATTTACAAGAAATTTGAAGGGCAACAAGGTATTTGGACTAAATATGTAAAACAAGATTTAATTCCTCGTTTAAATGGTTTTGAATTGTTAATGGCGAGTTACGCCATGGCACATTTAAAAATGGACATGCTATTAACGGAAACAGGTTACAAAGCAGATGACGACCAACGCTTTAAAATATTTTTAACCAACTCGCTTGAAGAAGCGCACCCCGATACCCAAACTTTATTTAGTAGTTGGCTAAGCGATGAAGCCGACCAAGCCAATGCGATTAAACGTGATTCACCTGTAATGGTGGTAATTGGAAATCCTCCTTATAGTGGAGAAAGTGCCAACAAAGGAGAATGGATTATGAACCTAATGGAAGATTATAAAAAAGAACCTGGAGGCAAAGAAAAATTAAAAGAAAGAAATCCGAAATGGATAAATGATGATTATGTAAAATTTATGCGTTTTGGACAGCATTTTATCAATAAAAATGGCGAGGGAATTTTAGCCTTTATTAATCCTCATGGTTTTTTAGACAATCCAACATTTAGAGGAATGCGTTGGAATTTATTGAAAACTTATGATAAGATTTACACCATTGATTTACATGGTAACAGTAATAAAAAGGAAACAGCTCCAGATGGATCAGTCGATCAAAATATTTTTGATATAAAACAAGGTGTATCTATTAATTTATTTATAAAAAAATCAAAAAATCAAAAAGAAAAGTTAGCTGAAGTTTTACATTTTGATTTATATGGAGTTAGAGAAGGTAAATATGAATTTTTAAATAATAATAGTCTAAAATCTATCAAATTTGAAAATATTGATTTAAAAGAGCCTCTTTATTTATTTTCTAAAACTGACAATAAAAAAAATGAAATTTATCAAAAAGGATTTTCTGTAAATGAATTCTTTCCAATAAATGGAGTTGGATTAACAACAGCTCATGATGAATTTGTAATTAATGAATCAAAAGAAAAACTTTTAAATTCTTTTATTGAATTTCAAAATACAGATAGAAATACTGAACTGTTACACAACAAATTTAATGTAAAGAAAAAAAATGGTTGGAATATTCTTGATGGGTATGATAACATTAAAAATGAAAATAATTTAGAAAAATACATTAAGAAAATATCTTATAGACCATTTGATGTGAGATATGTGTTTTATGAAGATAAACTAGTTTGGAGAACAGTTAGAAAAGTAATGAAAAACATGTTATCAGGTGAAAACATTGGTTTAGTATCTGCAAGAAGTAATAAATCTGAAACTTGTGATCATTTTTATATTTCTTCAAATATTATGGAAACAAAATGTGGAGAAAGAACTACTCAATCAGCTATTTTTCCACTTTATCTTTATCCTGAAACCGACAATCAACAAACCGCATTTGAAAATTCTGTCGAAAGAGTTCCAAATCTTAATATGGAAATTGTAAATCAAATTTCTAAAAATTTAGGCTTAAACTTTACTAATGAAAAAGAAGCAACTCAAAATACTTTTGCTCCAATTGATCTATTAGATTACATCTATGCGGTATTACATTCCCCAACCTATCGAGAAACCTATAAAGAATTTTTAAAAATAGATTTTCCTAGAGTTCCGTATCCAAAAGATGTAAAAACATTTTGGGAGTTGGTTAAGCTAGGTGGTGAAATCCGTCAAATTCATTTGTTGGAAAGTCCAACAGTTGAAAAGTACATTACTCAATTCCCTGAAGATGGCGATTGTGTTGTAGATAAACCCATTTACAAAAATGGTAATGTTTACATAAACCAAAACCAATACTTTGCAAACGTTCCTGAACTAGCTTGGAACTTTTACATTGGTGGTTACCAACCCGCTCAAAAATGGTTAAAAGACCGAAAAGGACGAGAACTAAACTTTGATGATATTTTACATTATCAAAAAATTATCGTTGCTCTAACTGAAACGGATAGAATTATGAAGGAAATTGATAAAATTGAGATTTAATGGAGCAATACATTGCTACATACACAGATATTACTCAATGGAATAAAAAAATGTATTCAAGTACTGGAGGTACAAGAGCAAAAAACATTTATATCAACCCTGTAGATTTTAAAGAATATTTTTTTAAAGGTTCCAAGAAAATGGATGATGGAACGTTTAAATACACTTCAGAATTTTGGAGTGAAATAGTTGCTTCAAAAGTAGGACAGTGGTTGGGTTTTAATGTTTTAGACTATAACATTGGGTTTGATATAAATGATGAACAACAAATTGGTTGCTTATCTAAATCGATGATTGATTATTCAGAAAATTTATTATCTGAAGGCATTGCTTATTTGACAGGTTATGATCCCAAATATAATCCTGAAACTGATGAATCTAGATATACTTTTGATTTTATTCAAGTAGCTTTAAGTAGCTTTAATTTATCTAATCATAAAGAAAATTTTATTCAAATGTTGATTTTTGATTCTATTATTGGGAACTCAGACAGACATCAAGAAAATTGGGGATTTATAACTAAATTTAAAGAAATAATTGAAGAATTAGATAATCAAATAGCTACAAAGAATAGTTTTGGAAAAATATTTTCAAAATTTAAAAAAGGGATAGCTCAATCCCTTTCAGATGAAACAAAAAAATCAAACAATCCAAATTTATTAAGAACAACAGGTTTATTTGCTAAAACTGATTTTTCACCAATTTATGATAGTGGATGTTGTTTAGGTAGAGAACTTTTAGATGAGAGAATCGAATTATACTTAAAAGATAATCAAGCAGCAAAATCATATATTTTAAGAGGTAGATCTGAGGTTAGATGGGTTGAAGGAGGAAAGCCAAAACATTTTGATCTATTAACTAATTTATACAATCATTATCCTAAAGTTTTTCAAGAAGTAAAAGCAAATATTTTAAAAGAATTTACTGAAGAAAAACTTAAAACCTTAATAAACAATATTGACAATAATTTACCTTACGAATACCAAAGCTTAAAATTAAGTGAAAAGCGAAAGCAATTGATGGTAAAATTGGTATCTTTGCGCATTGAACAACTTGTTTCAATAATTATCTAAATGAAGACTTTCGGAAATATTTTTTTGATTTGGAGAAAAGGTCCAGGAACCAGAAGAATCCCAGTTGGTGTTATTAAACATAACAAGACTGAAGGGGTTCGCTTTCAATATATCCAAGAAAATCTAAAAAAAGCATTCGATAATGGATTCATTTCTTATACAGGTTTTCCCGATGTAGAAAAATCTTACACGGAAAATGTTTTAGAGATTTTTAGTCAGCGTCTTCCAAAATCTGAAAGAAATGATTTGTCTACTTTTTATAAATTTTGGGAAATTGATCAAAAAAAGAAAGAGGATAATTTATATATGCTAGCAAAAACTCAAGGGCTTATTCCTATTGATAATTTTGAGTTTTTAGCCGATTTTAACCCAATTAAGGGCTTAGTTTTCATTTCTGAAATTGCTGGGTTAGGTAAAAACAAAATAGATTCTAGCTTAATTTCCGTTGGTGATCTATTACGTTTTGAAAAAGAAACTGATAACCTTTATGATAAAAACGCAGTGAAATTATATAAGGATGATCTCTTTCTTGGATATGTTAAAATTAAACATTCGAAAATATTTTATAAATCGAATGGAGGTTTTAAAATTACAATTCATCATCTAGAAAAAAATGGAATTTTAAAAAGAGCTTTTATAAGAATAGAAGTAATATAAAAAAGCCTTAAATAATATTTAAGGCTTTTTATTTTGTATCAAAACATTAAGTGTATCATTTTAAATCTGTAAGCGGTTTATTTGATACACTTTTTTTGTATCATTTTTATTCTTTGATTTATTTTGTATTATAAATTTTATTTATTATTTTTGATTTATAAATAGACATAAACAATAATATTTTATAAGCCATGGAAAAAGCAATCATTATTAGCCGTTGTTCTACGAATGAAAATCGTCAGGACGTTTCCCGCCAGTCGGAACAATTAACCTCAACATATTCTAACCAATATAAAATAGTTAAGGAATTTACATATTATAAAAGTGGAACTAAAAATGATGAGGTTAATGCTGAAATTTTAGATTACGCAATTAAAAACGATGTTAAGCATATCATTGCTATAGAAATTTCAAGAATTTCCCGCAAAATTTCTTCTTTTGCTCTATTTTTAGAAAAATGCAATGAAAACAAAATAAATATTATTATTGATAACTTTAAACTTCATACTCTTTTACCTACAGGAGAAATTAATGGAATGGTTCAAACTATGTTAAGTATTGCTTCAACTTTTGCGAGTTTAGAATTAAGTATGATAAAAGAACGTCTAAACTCAGGTCGTGAGAAATTTATCCGAGAAAATGGATATTCAGCTCTTGGAAGAAAAACAGGTAGCAAGAAAGACAATACAAAACTATTGAGTGAACACGCTGACATTGTCAAGTTTCTGAAACAAGGTCAATCGGTCCGAAATACAATGAAGCTGACAGGAAAGTCAAACGGAACTATTCAAAAAATAAGAAAATTAGTAGCTTAAAATAAATCCCGAATTGCTTCGGGATTTAGTATATTTGTTTAAATCAATACTCTGTCTAAATGAGCAATAAAAATAATAATAGTGATATTTCATTGAAATTTATTGTAGCTGTTTTAATAATAAATTTTTTATTGTATAAATTGAGCGAAACTACAGGGAGAATCTTCTTTTTCTTTTTTGGGTTTTGGTTTTTACTCTATGGTATTTACAAAATTGCTAAGATTTTTAAGTCAGACCTATAAAAGTATTTTTATTTTAATTGTTGTGCAGTTATAACTCTACTATCTGGAAAAAGTCTTTTTGCAATACTCATCGCACTTGTTCCGCTGTTTGCTTTAACATTAATTTCTGATCTGCGACCGCTAACCCAAATTTTAACTCTATACTCTTTCATCTTTATTTATCCTTTAAATTTTGTATTATTTCAGTTTGTTTTAATAATTGTAATCGCAAATTTAGTTTGAGTAATTCGGCTTGTAATATTTTCTTTTTAATTGGATCCGTTTCAAATTCCATTTTTTTTCTCGTTACTGAAACCTTCCCGATTAGTTCTCTTTCTTCCATATTTTTTAAAAAAATTCTACGCCAACCAAAAAGTTTTTAATTTTTTAAACCGATTTGCTGAGGTTGGCAACATTATTTTTATTTGCAAACGTGTTACAAATGCCTCATAAACAACATGTTAAATGTGCTTAACGACTGTAAAAAAGCCTTTAATTTGTTGTTTTTTATCATTTTTTTACTAAAAAATTTTTCTGAAGAACCCTACATGTATATTTGACATTATAATAATTTGTAGCAGATATATCAGGATACTTAGACATTATTTTGAAGCGTTTTAATTGTTAAGTACTCACAATTAAATATTTCATTTAACTTGTTATTCTCAAGCAGATAATTGTATTCTGCAATTAAATTTTCATCATTTAAAATTGCATTTTCTTCATAAACTACTAAACAGTATTCAACTAATAGTCTTCTTAATTCAGGATTATATTTAAAATCTCTAATTTGTATATTTTCCATTTTTATATAAATTTAATTTCACCTTGCTTTTTCATATATTCGATATAGCAATACTTATTTTGAATTTCATCAACTTTAATTCTATTTTCGCTATTATCTAAAAATTGACTTAATATTTTTTTAACTGAAACTAAAACTTTGTTTATTGAAGCGTCAGAAATTCCATGCACATGATAATAACCCCTTCCATCTTTTTCAATACAAAAACCAATTTTATTTTTACCTAAATCAGCTTTAACTAATTCTATTAACTTATTATGATACTTATAATCGTAACTGTTTTTCAGGTTCCAACTAAACTCAGTTGTCCATTTTTCAGCATAAATACTTTCACGTCGTCCCTTGTATTTGGGTAAAAATTCATTAATCAAAGTATAATGAATGTTCCAATCTCTTCCTTTTTTATATAATAGGTGCTCAAAACCTTCATATTTTATTTTAACTCTAGCCATATCGTATTTTAATGCTCTAGCCTTCTTGGTAGTAATCCTTTCAAGGCTTTTTAAATTATAATATATTTTAGCCCTCTTTTCTTGAAATTTTATTAAAACTTCATACAAACTGTTATTTATAGTTTTTTTATTCATAATCTTTTTATTTATCAACTTTACATAAATAGGACAAGGCTTGAATGAACAAACTGATCCATTTATATATAAATAGTTACAAGTGCATCAAAAGTCAAAAAAACTTGTACCTATAACATGTTATACCGAAAAAAAAATAAAAAAACCACTTTTTGAGAAACTTTTTTTAAAAAAATGTAATTACAAAATTGCACCTATTCATTTAGAAAAAATTTTAGGTAAAACTGCAAGTCCTTCATTCTGAAGGTTTTTCTTGGCTTTTTGAATAAATTAAAGTATTTTTGAGATGAATCTAGTTCCTTATGATAGGAGGTTTAGATGTAAAATAACGTTATACTCTGCCCGCTTAAAAAAGATGAGTCTTTGGGTTATGTAACAAGTGATTAACAATAAAGGAATATTTACTCTTAATGAAGTAAAGGAATACCTACAATTTAAAAAAAATGAAACTGTTTTTGAATGGTTAAGCAATAATCAAGTTCCCGTTTTTGAAAAAAGTAAAAAATCAAAAATGGTTTATAAAGTTGATTTTGAAACAGCTATATTTCTTCCTCTAGCAAAAAGTTTGATTAAACAGTATCCAAATACTTGGAAAGATTATTTAATGCTTTATATCGAAGATATTAAGGTTTATAATATGGTTTTAACTAAAATTAACGATACGCCTTGTAAAATTGAAACAACAACTAAGATAAAACCAAGAAATATTAAAGAAGAAAAACTTTTAAGCAGATTACTATCATGAAATTAAAATTACCAAAGAACTCATTAGCTGGGATTAAAGTTTATTGTAATAAATGCAAAAAAGATAATCCTAAATGTAAACATCACGAATTCCAATCTTTTAGATTTAGGCTTCATGTTGCAGGTTCCAAGAGTAAAGTTAAGACCAAAGTTTTAAATTCAAAAAATTATGATGAAGCACTAGCTGAAGCTATTGAATTTAAAAACTTAATGATTAAAAATGATTTTCAAACTATAAAAACTGATGTAGAAATAAGCAATGAATATTCTGTTGTTGATGCTATTCTAAAATATAATCAATTTTTAAATGGGGATCATCGTTTTAAACATCTTCAAAAAAATGTTAGTGTTGGTCATAGGACTGAATGTATTAGGTTTTGCGAATATTTTGCAAATACTTTAAAGAAAAATTATGGCATTTCAACAAAAAGGATAAATACCGTTAATCAGTTAGATGTAGCTAATTTTTATGAATGGGCTGAAAATCATTATGCGCCGAAAACTTTTAATAAATGTATGGGTGGGCTTAAATCATTTTTTGAGTTTTTGATAGATATTGAAGGAATTGAAATGAAAAATCCATTTAAAACATATGTAGCAAAACCAATAATTAAAGGAAATGCACAAACTATAACGAAAAAGGAATTTGAGAAAATAATTAATTCAATTGAATTAGTTAGTCCAAATAAAGTTTATAAAAATGGAGTTAAAAAGAATATGTATTATCCGTTTT
Source organism: Flavobacterium okayamense (assembly GCF_019702945.1). Classification (NCBI taxonomy): domain Bacteria; kingdom Pseudomonadati; phylum Bacteroidota; class Flavobacteriia; order Flavobacteriales; family Flavobacteriaceae; genus Flavobacterium; species Flavobacterium okayamense. Next base: position 2,756,715 of record NZ_AP024749.1, on the reverse strand, counting down.
TAGGAAACGCTTTTAAATTGTTTCTTTTAACGGGTGGTAGAAGAGAGGAGGTAGTTGATTTAAAATGGAATAACATTCATACAGGTATTAATGGAGTTAAACTTTTTATTATCAAAAATTTAAAAGTCGAAAGATCCAACAAATCAAAGAATTTATCAATACAGGAAAGATTCAAATACATACCTATCAATGAAGACTTATTTGATTTGTTAAAAGAAATGGGATATGAAGAATTTAAAAACTCAAACAATTTTATTTTGTATCCTGAACGAAAAATGACTAGTAAAACTATAATGGATAAACTGTCAAAATCTTTCACCCACTATAAAGAACAATCAAACATTGAAGGGGATGTAAGTTTAAAAAACCTTAGAAAAACTTATTTATCTTGGGTTAATTCTGTAATGATGAAGGATACTAAAATATTATCGAACCACTCTTCAGATGAAATTTTAAAAGATTATTATTTGGATCCAACAATAATGACTGCTGTAGAAAAAGCAGCTTTGGAAGTAAAAATATTTGGAACTTAAATCAAAAATTCCTCACTCCATATCCTCACTCCAATTGTTGAGGTCGTATAAAAAAATGAAACATAAAGCAATAAAAAAATCCCTAAACGATTGTTGTTTAGGGATTTGTTATTAGTAGCGAAGACGGGAGTTGAACCCGTGACCTCAGGGTTATGAATCCTGCGCTCTAACCAACTGAGCTACCTCGCCATTTTGTCGGTATTGCATCTCTCAATGCGGGTGCAAATATATAATTAATTCCTTTTAGTGCAAATAATTTTTTGTAAAATATTTTACCTTTTTTGCAATTTGTATTTTGTATTTTAAAATTATTCTCTATATATTTCCAAACTCAAACAAATTAACGATGGAAGTAAAAATTAAATACGAATTAGAATTCCCTATCCATGCCTCGCCATCATTATTATATCAATATATTTCAACACCTTCTGGTTTGTCTGAATGGTTTGCCGATAATGTAAATTCTAGAGGTGAGATTTTCACATTTATATGGGACGATAGCGAAGAAAAAGCTAAATTAGTTTCAAAAAGATCAGGAGAACGTGTAAAATTCCGTTGGTTAGATGAAGATGGAACAGATACAGAATACTTTTTTGAATTAAAAATAATGGAAGATGATATAACTAAAGATGTTTCAATTGTGGTTGTTGATTTTTCAGAAGAAGATGAAATGGACGAATCAAAATTGCTTTGGGAAAATCAGATTTCCGATTTAAAGCATGTTTTAGGATCTGTTTAATATTCATTACAATTATAAAGGTTATATTTGTCCCGATTTTTAAATCGGGATTTTTTTATGGTAAATTTCAACGGAAGCATACAAGACAATTCAGGAATTTTAATTGAAAATAATAGAGGATTTTTATTTGGTGACAGTGTTTTTGAAACAATTAAAATTCAAGCCAATAAAATTCTTTTTTTAGAAGATCATTATTTTAGATTAATGGCTTCAATGCGAATTTGTCGAATGGAAATTCCTATGAATTTTACTATGGAGTTCTTAGAAGAGCAAATTTTAAAATTAATTCCCTTCATTGAAAAATCTAATGCGTATCGCATTCGTTTTTCTGTTTTTAGAAAAGAAGGAGGTTTGTATACGCCAAAATCTAGAGAAGTTGATTTTTTAATTACTGGCGTAGGATTGCAAACTGCACAATATCAAATTTCAAATGATGCTTATGAAGTTGAATTATATAAAGACGCTCACGTTACGAAGCAACTATTTTCTACATTGAAAACAAATAATAAAATGATTCAAATTGCAGGAAGTATTTTTGCGGAAGAAAATGATTATAAAAATTGTTTGCTTTTAAATGATGAAAAGAATGTTGTGGAGGCTTTACAATCAAATGTTTTTATGAAAATGGGTAATACTTTAATTACGCCTCCACTTTCTGATGGATGTTTGAATGGAATTATGCGTAAGCAAATATTGGCTATTGCAAAAAAAATAGAAGGTTTAGTTGTTGAAGAAAAGTCAATTTCTCCATTTGATCTACAAAAAGCGGATGAATTATTTTTGACAAATACAATTTTTGGAATTCAGCCCATAACAAAGTATAGAAAGAAATCTTTCGAAATTTCTATTTCAAATGAAATTCTTAAACGACTAAATGCACAAATCTTACTCAGTTAAGCATTGGATCTGACGGGGCGTTTGAAAATAAAACATATTCACCACCTTGCTCGTTCATTTTTTCTTTCCAAAAATGTTGAACTGGTTTTGCTAATAGTTTGGATTTGAAAGTATTTTCGGAAATAATCCAACTATTTTCTTTTAGTTCGTCTTCTAGTTGATTGGCTTCCCATCCACTATACCCTAAAAAGAAACGAATATTTTTCTTAGAAACTTTTCCTTCGTTGATTAAGTTCTTTGTAATTTCAAAATCACCTCCCCAATAAATTCCATTAGCAATTTCGATACTATTTGGAATAATATCTGGTATGTTGTGAATGAAATATAAATTATCTTGTTCAACAGGTCCGCCATTGTAGATGGTAAATTTTGCATCTATCTCTGGAATCAAATCATTTAAGGTATAACTCAAAGGTTTGTTAAGAATAAAGCCTACAGAGCCTTCTTCATTATGTTCTGCTAATAAAACAACCGAGCGATTAAAAGAATGATCACCTAAAATTGAAGGTTCGGCTATCAGCAAGTGACCTTTTTTGGGTAGAACTGATATCATAAGCACATCTTTTTTCTTAAAGTTATCAAAAAAATCGGAAAAAATCAAAAAAAAATCGATTAAGTGCAAAAAAAATCCCGACATGGTCGGGATTAATATTTTTGATAAACAAAAATTATTTTTTGTTTACTGCTCCGTCTAATTCAGCACCAGCTTTGAATTTAACAACGTTTTTAGCAGCAATTTTGATAGTTTTTCCAGTTTGAGGGTTTCTTCCTTCTCTTGCAGCTCTTTTAGAAACTGACCAAGAACCGAAACCTACTAAAGAAACTCTTCCACCTTTTTTAAGAGTACCACCTACGTTATCTAAAAAAGATTCTAAAGCTAATTTAGCCGCAGCTTTAGTAATTCCAGCAGAAGCTGCCATTGCATCGATTAATTCTGATTTGTTCATAATAAATGATTTTATTTTGGTTAAACTTTGATTAACACTACAAATATAGCCGTATTACTGAACTACACAAGAGTTTACAAAGTTTTTTCGATGAAATGTTAATAAACAGCACGAATTGTTAATAACATTATTTGTTTTTTACTTAATTTCGATGATGTTAGTACTGGTAAGGCTTAAAAAGCAATCGCTTCTTTCGAGAATTGAATTCCGTTTAAAAGCTCATGGGTTTGCATTTTTTTCTTTCCCGGAAATTGAAGACTATTAATTTCAATAAAACCATTTTGAACTGCAATTTTCATCTCTTTTTTAGTTGTGATAATTTTTCCTACACTGTAATTATGGTTTTCCTTATTAAAAGAAGTATCGTAAAATTTTACATTCCATTCTTTGTCTTCATCTTTAATAAATGACCAAGCTGAAGGATAAGGACACAAACCTCGAATTAAATTGAAAATTTGTTCTCCAGATTTTGTCCAATCAATTTTACAATTGTCTTTATTTAATTTATAAGCGGTTTTAATATCTTCGGTTTCTTTTTGAATTTGAGTGGTAGCTTTTCTATTTTCAATTAGAGATAAAGTTTCAATAACTGCTTCACTACCAATGTTCATTAATCTATCATGTAATTCACCAGCGGTTTCACTTTTACCTATTTCAGTTTCTTTATGTAATATCATGGCTCCTGTGTCAATCTTTTCGTCGATAAAGAAAGTGGTAACACCAGTTTTTTTCTCTCCATTAATAATTGCCCAGTTAATAGGTGCTGCACCTCTGTAATTTGGTAACAAGGAAGCGTGAAGGTTAAAGGTTCCTAATTTTGGCATGCGCCAAACAACTTCAGGCAACATTCTAAAGGCAACAACGACTTGAAGATTAGCGTTTAAACTTTTTAATTCTTCTAAAAATTCTTCCGATTTTAAATTAGTTGGTTGTAAAATGCGCAAACCTTTTTCAACAGCATATTTTTTTACGGCGCTTTCACTTAATTTTTGTCCGCGTCCTGCTGGTTTGTCTGGAGCAGTAATTACCCCAACAATTTCGTAGTTATTTGTATATATAGTGTCGAGAATTCCAACAGCAAAGTCTGGAGTTCCCATAAATACGATTCGTAATTTTTCCATTATACTATAAAATATTGTTGTTTTTCGTTACAATTAATTACGTTTTTATCGAGTAATAATTGCAAGGCAAAGATAAGTTCTTCTTTTCCGATATTCAATTCTTCGGCTAATTCTTTAGAATTGGAGGGCTTGTTTTTTAAAAAGGATAAAATTTGTTCAGCTGTAGTTTTAGGGTTTGCTTTCTCTTTGGCCAAACAGGTAGAACATTTTCCACAAGATTCAATATTCTTTTCTCCGAAATAATCCAATAATAAAATATTCTTGCACGTTTTTTCATCGTCAACGAATTCAATCATTTTATGGAATTGTTCCAATTTTACTTTATTTCGGTTTTCAAGATATTTACTAATTCTATTAATGGTTAATTCGTCTTCTCGAACTTCATTAAATGTGATGAAACTATCATTGTTAATTAATTGAAGTGATATAGCATTTACTTTTTCTAAGTTTTCTAAAACGCGTAAAACATTTTCTTCGGTTGTTTTTGCTTTCTTGGCAATTAATATCGGATTGATGCCAATTTCAGATTCAAATATTCCTGAATACGTTCGTAAAATTGAAGTAATAATTTCTTCGTCATTTTGGTGTAAACTGATGTAGCGAATAACTTCTTTACTCGGAATTATAAATTGAACTTTTACTTTCTCACTACTTTCATTAGACAACGTAAGAATACCTTGTCGGTCTAAAAACTGAAGCGCATTAAATGTTTTTAAAGTAGGGAAGTGGTAACTGTTACAAAAATCATTTAGATTAAAAGTGAAACTTTCATTAAAACCATCACCATATGCAATTTGGAAATAGTTGTTTAATTTTTTGTAAATGTCTTTCAGAAAATCTTTCGAAATTAAATTTTCAATGAAAAGTTTTTTTGAAAGATTGAGTTCGGTTTTATCGGTAATTAAAATACCGAATGCTTTTTCGCCATTCCTTCCAGCACGACCAACTTCTTGATAATAATTTTCTAAATTTTCAGGAATTTGAGTGTGAATAACCGTTTTTACATCGGGCTTGTCAATTCCCATTCCGAATGCATTGGTAGCCACAATTACTTGTGCTTTATTTTCCATCCAAAGCAAACGATTGGCTTCTTTTTCTTTAAACGATAATCCGCCGTGATAATAAGTCGATTGAAAACCTAATGCTTTTAACTGATTTGAAGTTTCAATACAAGCGCGACGATTTCTTACATAAACAATTGAAGATTGCTGATTTTTCTTCAAAATTTGCTGAATCTTAGTCAGTTTATCTTCCGTTTTTAAAATATGATACGATAAGTTTTCGCGGTTGAATGATTTTTTGAAAAGTTTAGGGTTTTGTAAACCCAATTGCGTTTCAATATCTTTTTGAACATTTTCTGTAGCAGAGCCTGTTACCGCTAAAAACGGAATTTTAGGAAAATGTTCTTTTAAATTTTTAATGTTTAAATAAGCAGGTCTAAAATCGTGTCCCCATTGACTCACACAATGCGCTTCATCAATTGCAATAAGATTTATTGGAAGCTGTTTTAAACGTTCTACAATCCAATCTTGTTGCAAACGTTCAGGAGAAAGATAAAGAAACTTATAATTTCCAAATTGGCAATTGTCTAATAAGTCTGAAGTTTCATCAATTGAAATGCCACCTAAAAGTGCAATAGCTTTTATGTCTTTGCGTTGCAAACTTTCCACTTGATCTTTCATTAAAGCAATAAGTGGCGAAATTACTATCGTAATTCCGTTGAATAACATTCCTGGAATTTGGTAACAAACAGATTTTCCACCACCAGTTGGCAATAAAGCAAAAGTATCATTTCCTTCTAAAACCGATTGAATAATTGCTTCTTGCGGTTCACGAAAGGAATTGTGTTTCCAATATTTTTGAAGGATTTGTAGCGTTTCTGCCATAAATTATTGAGCTAAATGCTGAAGTAAAAAAGCTACTCTATTCTCAATCGTATCTTTAGGAATAGTAACTAAATCGTATCCAAAAGTTCTATAGGTTTCCTCTAAATGTTCGTGAATTAAAACCGCTTGTTCGTAGTTTTCATAACGTTCAGCGTCGCTTACGTAAATTTCTTTCCAAGGAGGCAATAAAAAAACTTTGTGGTAACGATGATTTTCACAAGCATCGGAAAACGATTTTGGATAGCTGTCGCCTATGTAATGCATATACGCTAAAACATCGGGAATGCCTCTATCTAAAAACACAACTTTGCAATCTTCATCGTGTGCTTCTTGATGTTGTTTTATTCTTCCTTGCAATAAAAGTTCACTAAACAACAAAGGTTGTTCTAAGAACAATTGATCTATTCCTTGTTTTTGCGCTTCTTTAATAACTTCTCTCGAAATTTCAGGATAGCAAACAAACCCTTTCTCAACTAAAGCATTTATCAATGTTGTTTTTCCCGAACTTGGTCCGCCAGCTAATACAATAATTTCCTTCTTCATGTTAAATTATAAAAAAGCAAAAATAGTTTTTTTTAAAAATCTATTCAACTTTATGAAATTTATGGTTTTAGTGTTCCTTATTCTGAACTTAAAAAAGTATATTTGCTACATACAATCAAATGAAAATGGATAAGAAGACAGAAGAATTTTATATACGTCTAAAAGAAGAATTAACAAATACTTCAATTTGGCCTTCAGAATATTTATATAAATTTATAGTTCCTTCAGATAATCATAAAATAGCTGAAGTTGAAGCAGCTTTTAATGGATTAGGTGCAGTAATCACTACTCAACAATCTAAAACTGGGAAATACACGAGTGTTTCAATAAGTGTACATATGAAAAATCCAGATGCAGTTATTGAAAAATACCAAGAATTATCAACTATTGAAGGAATAATTTCGTTATAATTTACAAATGGAAGAATTACAATTAGAATATAACTCATTACGTAAATCATTGTCTATTCCAGAATATGGAAGACATTTGCATAAGTTAATTGATCAAGTTATTGAAATTAAAGACAGAAATGAACGCAATAAAGCAGCTCAATATGTTATTTCGGTAATGGGAAATTTAAATCCGCATTTGCGTGATGTGCCAGATTTCCAACATAAGCTTTGGGACCAATTATTCATTATGTCTGATTTTAAATTAGATGTAGATTCGCCTTATCCAATTCCTTCGCGTGAAGAATTACATCAAAGACCAGAGCGTTTAGCCTATCCACAAAATTTTCCTAAATATCGATTTTATGGTAATAACATAAAGTATATGATTGATGTTGCTTTAAAATGGGAAGATGGGGAAATGAAAAATGCTTTGATTTTGGTAATCGCAAATCATATGAAAAAGTGTTATTTGAGTTGGAATAAAGAAACGGTTGAAGATGAAGTGATTTTTGAACATTTGTTAGAGCTTTCTGATGGTAAAATTAATTTAGCCAAAACGAATGAAGAGCTTTCGAATACTCAAAATTTAATGAAAGTGAACAAGAAGGCTTCAAACAAATCACAATACAATAATCCTAAAAATTCAAACCAAAAGAATTTTATTAAAAAGAAAACCAACAACAATCAAAAGAACAATAAAAGAAATTAATCTGCATGGGTACATTTAGTATAGAAGGAGGAAAACCGCTTAAAGGTTCAATCACACCTCAAGGAGCTAAAAATGAAGCGTTACAAGTTTTATGTCCGGTTTTGTTAACGTCAGAAAAAGTTAGAGTTACTAATATTCCTGATATTATCGACGTAAACAAACTAATAACTTTATTAGGAAACTTAGGGGTTAAAATTCAAAAAAATGGACCTGGAGATTTTACCTTTCAAGCCGATGAGGTAAATGTTGATTATTTAAAAACGGAAGCGTTTAAAAAAGAAGGTGGAAGTTTAAGGGGTTCAATAATGATTGTTGGTCCGCTTTTAGCGCGTTTTGGTTGTGGTTACATTCCGAAGCCTGGAGGCGATAAAATTGGTCGTCGTAGATTAGATACGCATTTTGAAGGTTTTATCAATCTTGGTGCGAAATTTAGATACGAAAGAGAAGATCATTTTTATGGAGTAGAAATAGACGGAAGACTACAAGGAACGTATATGTTACTTGATGAAGCTTCGGTTACAGGAACGGCAAATATTGTAATGGCTGCTGTTTTAGCAGAAGGAACAACAACAATTTACAACGCTGCTTGCGAACCTTATTTACAACAGTTGTGTAAAATGTTAAATTCTATGGGAGCTAATATTAAAGGTATTGGTTCAAATATGTTAATAATCGAAGGTGTTGAATCTTTAGGTGGTTGCGAACATAGAATTCTTCCAGATATGATTGAAATTGGTTCTTGGATTGGTCTTGCAGCAATGACAAGAAGCGAGATCACAATCAAGAATGTGAGTTGGGATAATTTAGGTCAAATTCCAAATGTGTTCAGAAAACTTGGAATTACTTTAGAACGAAAAGGCGATGATATTTTTATTCCAGCGCATAAAGAGGGTTACCAAATTAAAACAGATATTGACGGTTCTATTTTAACCATTGCTGATGCGCCTTGGCCAGGATTTACGCCTGATTTATTAAGTATTGTTCTCGTTGTAGCAACACAAGCTAAAGGTGAAGTTTTAATTCATCAAAAAATGTTTGAAAGCCGTTTGTTCTTCGTAGATAAATTAATCGATATGGGAGCAAAGATTATTCTTTGTGATCCGCATAGAGCTATTGTAATTGGGCATAATTTCCAATCACAGTTAAAAGCTACTAATATGTCTTCGCCAGATATTCGTGCGGGAATTTCATTATTAATTGCTGCATTAACAGCGAAAGGAACGTCAACTATTCAAAATATCGAACAAATTGATAGAGGTTACGAGCGAATAGATGAAAGGTTACGTGCAATTGGTGCAAGTATAGTTAGAGTATAAACTTAGAGAGGATTTTTAAAATCCTCTTTTTTTATGAAATGGATACAATTTTAATAATTCTTTGTGTAGCATCTTTTGCTGCTGGTTTTGTTGATGCAATAGTAGGAGGTGGTGGATTAATTCAAACACCTGTTGCATTGGTTGCTTTGCCAAATGTTCATATTTCATCCATTATTGGAACCTTGAAAATTCCTGGATTTAGTGGAACAAGTGTAGCGACTTACCAATACTTGAAAAAAGTAAAAGTTAATTGGAAACTATTTGCAGTAATGGCTGTTGTTTCATTTGTATTTGCTTTTATTGGTTCACAAACTTTAACGGTAGTTGATAATGATTTTATGAAACCCGTTTTGTTTTTCATATTAGTTGGTTTGTTAATCTATACTTATATAAAAAAGGATTTCGGACAATTTTCTATTAAAAATTGGAGTGTAAAGAAGCAATATGTTTATGCTACTTTAATTTGTGTATTTATAGGTTTTTATGATGGATTTATTGGGCCGGGAACAGGAAGTTTGCTAATAATGGCTTTTGTAGCTGTTTTAGGTTTCGATTTTCTAAAAGCTTCTTCTTATGCAAAGTTGGTAAACTTAGCTACAAACATTGGTTCGATAACATTATTTGCAATAAAAGGAAAAATATTATGGAAGTTCGCGCTTCCCATGGCTTTATGTAACGCAACAGGAGCATGGATTGGTGCTCGATTAGCTATTTCTAAAGGAAATGCATTTATAAGAGTTTTCTTTTTGGTAATAGTATTCCTAACTTTACTACGATTTGGTTACGATATCTTTATAAAATAAAAAAAGCCTTTCATTTGAAAGGCTTTTTTTATTTGTTTTTTGTCATTCCGACGTAAGGAGAAACGTAAGTTCAGCGTAGCTAAATCTGATAATTTTAAGTTTAAGCAATCCAGTTTTTCTTGATACAATAGTTTGCATACCAAATTAGAAAAACAGCAAAAAGAATTATCATAATTGGCATTGCCATAGCACCCGGACCATAAACTGCAATGGAATCGATTACAAAAAAGTTGTAATACATTTGAACTAAAATTCCAATTAAAGAAATAACGAAAACGGTTTTTGCTAATTTTTTGCGCATTAAAAGTAAAATACAACCTAAAACTCCGCCAAAAACCGCTATAGCAAAAGCACTCATAGCCCAAGCCGGAGCTTCTGCAATCATTTTGAGTTGTTCTTCGTTGTACATGGCTTTAAAAGAATCTGTTACATAAGCTTGATCTAAATACGCTTTCACACCCATTGCATTCCATAAAAGTGCAATTACACTTATTACCCAAAAAGAAGTACTTGGTTTTGTCATAATTAGTTTAGTATTGGTTAGTTAGACTAAGATACTAAAATAAATTATTATTTGTTAAAACTGAACTCCAAACATTACACCATCGCCTAAATACCCATTTTGATACGCGCGAACATAATCAATTCGTAAGAAACGGAATTTTCCAAAACCTATATTATCAAATCCAACAGCAAACTCTTGATACGGTTTAAAATGTGGAACGTTTATTTGGTGTAAACTTCCAATTAAATTCCATTGTAGTTTATTCAATAACGGAATTTTATTCATAATGTAACCTTTAAAATTGTGTTCGATATGCGTTTCTAAATAGGCATCGTTAGTTGAGTTACTATAATACGGTAACAAATTAAATGCATTTAAATAATCGCCTCTAAAATTTACATGCGTTTGGTTTCCGTTAAAGTGTTTGTAATCAATAAAAGAAATGTTATCGGCATTAAAGAATTTCCCAGCTTTAAAACGCAAAGCAAAATCACCTTTATTACCTAAGGTTTTATCATAATCTAATCGTCCTGCAACAAAATCATATTCATAATTGCTCTTAGTTGCACCAAAAGCTTTGGTATAACTAAAACTTAAAACCGGATAATCGTCGTTTTGAATGTTTAATTTTCCATCAGGACGCGAAATGTATTTTTGTCCGAAACGAATTCGAGTTGCAATTGTACCTTTATATAAATGGTGTTTTACAAAAGGAACAGAAGTTTCATTAAATGGATCTAACGGATTATTTGAAAAATAATCATCATCATTTTTGATTAAAACATAATCGGTGTTATTGAATAATGGTCGGCGATTTTCATATTCGAGGCTTCCGTTGAGGTAAATTCCGTTTACAACTTCTTGTCCGTATGTTGCTTTTATAAATTCTTTATTATACAATTTCATGTAATTGTCTTTAAAGAATAAAGTACTTACTGAATTGATAAACTTACTAATTGGTTCAGCTTGATTGAATTGACTAACAGCGCTTCCTCCTGAAATAGCAAGATTAGCTCTATTTGTATTGTTAAAACGATGATAATAGTTTCCAGTAACACGTAATCTATCTTCGGCAAAACCATAATTAAAAATAGAAGATATAGATGTATAGCTTCCTTTTTCTTCATTGTTTTTTCTATAAGTAAAACCAGAATCTAAATTCCAGCCTTGAACGGTATTATAACTAACTGAAGAAAAATCGGTTAAACCATCATACGAAAAACTCCATTTTTTGAAGCTATTATTATAAGTGTAGCCTGTTAGAATTTTTAGCGGTTTAAATTTATTTTTTTTAGCATCAATAGAATCAAGATATGTTTGTGACTCTCGTTTAGTTTGAATGCTATCTTTTTTGTGATAACTCACCACTTCTTCATCCGTTAATGGAACTTGGCGATTATTTATCCAATAGTCGTCGTCTTTTTTGTTTGAATTTTCTGCAAATGTTACAATTTCTTTTCCGAAAGTTTTCTTTTCAAAACGATCTTTAAATTCATAATTACTGAAAACATATGTAAATTTTCCAGTAAAATTCATACCAAATATTCCAGCAATAAAATCTAAGGATTGAATGTTTTTTACCCAAAGCGTATTATTCTCGTTATAGCTATAGTTTTGAATTAACTTCATAGTTTCTAAAATAGGCTGTTGCATTCGATATCCTTTTATATCTACATCAACACCATAAATTGCCCATGAGTCTTCTACTATATATATATAACCTTCAAAAACAGGTTCCTTGTCACGTTTAGGTGTAACTTTAATTTTATTAATTAGGTGATTTTTATCGTCGTAAAAAGTACTTTCTAATTGGTACTTATAATAATTAAACGCATTATCTGCTAAAGGTGAAATAAGATTTACACCAAAATCTACATAATTTCTGTAAAAATCATAATCAGTATTAAGAGCGGTGTTGTAGCTAAAACCTTTGTCGTCTCCTGCAACTTTTGAAGCAATTATTTCTTCTTTAAGATTGTTAGGTCTTTCAAATTTAATTTTTGAAACCGTTTCCGATAGATAAATTACACCACTACGAGTAGAATCTAAGCTACCTTCTAAGTCGCCAATATCAATACCCATAAATTTTTCAGGAATATCTTTAGCTCTAAAAATTCCTTTCGAGTAAAAGTCGGCTTCAAATTTATCGGTACGTTCTGTATTTTTATATTTGTTAGCAATAGCTTTTCGAATAATTTCATTTGCGGGATTCTCTCCATTTACTAAAACGACCTCATTTAATTCAAAATTTTCTTCTTCCAGCGTAACGTCGAAAGAATAGGGGAATGCATTTATAGTTAAAATTTGTTTTTGAGTTTTGTAACCTAAATACTGAAAAATGATAGAAACATTACCTTTAGTATTGTAATTAAGCTCGTAATTACCATTTTCATTTGTTGTTGTTCCTAAATATGTATTTTCTACAAATATATTTACATAAGGTAAAGGGTTGCCTTTAGTGTCAGTTACTATTCCTTTTATTTGACTAAAAGAAATCGTACTAATTAATAATAATAGAAGGCTTATTTTTTTTTTCGGTATCATAAACAAACTAATTTTCTAATATAAAACACTGAAGTGCCAATTCGTAACTTTGTAAACCGAAACCAACTATAACTCCCTTTGCATTTGCTGCAATATAAGATTGATGTCTAAAACTCTCTCTGGAATAGGTATTAGTGATATGAACTTCTACAACAGGTGTATGAATTCCTTTAACTGCATCTCCAAGACCAACAGAAGTATGTGTATATGCACCAGCATTAAATATAATACCATCATAACTAAAGCCTACTTCATGTAATTTGTTTATTAACTCACCTTCAATGTTACTTTGATAGTAATGTAAATCTACATTTGGATATTTTTCTTGTACAATTTGAAAATAGCGTTCAAAAGAAATGTTTCCATATATTTCAGTTTCTCTTCTTCCTAATAGATTTAAGTTAGGTCCATTTAAAATTAGAACTTTCATTCGTGATATATTATAATTAAGGAAAGGTTTTGTTGTAGTAAACTTTTGTTTGTTCTTAAATTTAAGTAAAAATAAAAAAACCATTCAACAAATGAATGGTTTTTTGATAACTTTGAAGTGCTTTTTAGGTGTTTGTTTGCCAAAGCTAACGTAAAAAATGCTTTTTTAGTGTAAATTCTAATTAAAAAAGTACGAAAAAGTGACTTAAAAATATCTTTTTTGCAGTAATTAGTATTAAAAAAATGTAAAAAAATAGGTTTTATTTGAATTGTAACTCCTTGAAAAACAACTTATAAACATACTTTTGTTAAAAAAAAAGCTTAAAATTGATAAAAATCATGTTTGTATATTGGAAAAAACATATAAATTTGCCCCAGATAACTTTAAAAATTTAAACTAAACATGAAAAAAGTTTTATTATCTGCAGTAGCAATTTTAGGATTTACTTTTGCTAACGCTCAAGAAGAAGAAACAACTACAAACGGTGGTTTTGCTCAAGGTGATGTATTTGTTACAGGTGCTGTAACTTTTTCTTCAAGTTCAATGGATGAAGATAAATCATCTTCTTTTGAAATCGCTCCACAAGTTGGTTTCTTCTTAACAGAAAACATCGCTATCGGTGGTAAAATCGCTTATATGTCAGAGAAAGCTGAAAGTTTTTCAGTAGATACTGAAGATATGTCTGGTTTTGGTGTTGGTGCTTTTGGACGTTACTATTTTACTCCAGCTAACCAATTTTCATTATTTGGTCAATTAGCTGTTGATTATGCTTCAATGGAAGATAAATTAGCTGATTACAAAGTTAATGCTTTCGGAGCTGGTTTAGGATTTGGTATGAACTATTTCGTATCTTCTAACTTCTCTATCGAAGCTGGTGTTGGTGTTTTAAACTTTGCATCTGCTAAAGCTGATGTTGATGGTGCTGAAGCATTGAATACTTTCTCATTCGGTGGTGACTGGAGAGCTGTAACTTTTGGTGTTAACTACAAATTCTAATTTGTAATTAAATCATATTAAGGAGCCCCGATTTATCGGGGCTTTTTTATTTTAATCGACAAAATCTAGCATTTTGTCGATTTTTTATTGTTCTACTTCTAGTTAATTTACCTTTGACTAAACTTTAAAACTATTATTATGAAAAAAGTTTTACTTATTACATTGTTATGTTTTGGTTTTATTACGGCAAATGCGCAAAGGTTTAAACCAGGTTTAAAGGCAGGTTTAAATAGTACTAATTTAACGGGAGATGCAAATACTGATGCTAGGTTTGGGTTTTACATTGGGGGTTTAGTAGATTTTTTAGTTTCTGATAAGTTTCATGTACAGCCTGAATTAATGTACTCAACCGAAGGTGCAGATGATGATGCTGGTATTTCGTATTTAAGATTACCTATCATGGGTAAATATTACATTACTGAAAATTTTAATATTCAAGCAGGACCACAAATTGCTTTTAAAATGTCTACTGAAGAAGAAGTAATAGATGAGGCTACAAAGTCAACTGATATTGCTCTTGGAGTTGGTGGAGCTTATGAGTTAGAGACTGGACTGTTTTTTGATATTCGTTACAACTTTGGTTTGACTAATATTAGTGATGTTGATGGATTAGATTTAGGTAATGTTGGATTACAGTTTGGATTAGGATATCGTTTTTAAATTATATTAAGTTAAGTTAATTTTAAAATTCTGGAGTACTTTGTATTTCGGATTTTTTTTTATGTTTAAACTTTTCTATTTTTGAGTATGAATAATTGGCAATCCTATTTAAAAGAATATCAAAACTATTTGCGTTTAGAAAGAGGTCTTTCAGAAAATACTATAGCCAATTATACATTTGATATTGAAAAGTTAGTTTCTTTTCTTGAGAGCAATTCTTTCTCGGAATCTCCAGTAAATATTTCAGAAGAAATTATTCAACAATTTATTTATGAAATTGCCAAAGAGGTTAATGCTCGAAGTCAGTCAAGAATTATTTCTGGATTAAAAAGTTTTTTCAATTTCCTTGTATTTGAAGATTATCGAAAAGATACACCAATGGTATTAATTGAAGTGCCTAAAGTTGGTCGAAAACTTCCAGATACTTTATCAACTGAAGAGATTGATAGTTTAATTGGGGCAATCGATTTGTCTAAAAATGAAGGCGAACGTAATAGAGCAATGCTTGAAACATTATACAGTTGTGGTTTACGTGTTTCAGAATTGATTGGTTTAAAGCTTTCTGATTTGTTTTTTGAAGAAGGTTTTGTAAAAGTCACAGGAAAGGGAAATAAGCAACGATTTGTTCCTATAGGTAAGTTGACTGAGAAATATATCAATTTTTATTTAGAAGGCTACAGAAATCATTTGAAAGCTGTTAAAGGGCATGAAGATATTTTGTTTTTAAATCGCAGAGGAAAACAATTAACTAGAGCAATGGTTTTTACAATCATTAAAGATTTGACTGTTAAAATTGGTTTAAAGAAAACAATTTCTCCACATACATTTCGTCATTCATTTGCGACACACTTACTCGAAAATGGAGCCGATTTACGTTCAATACAGTTAATGTTAGGGCACGAGTCTATAACAACAACAGAAGTTTATATGCATTTAGATAGGAAGTTCCTCGCAGAAGTCTTGAATAATTATCATCCTAGAAAATAAAAAAGGCTCAACATTAATTGAGCCTTTTCTTGTATGATAAATTAGAAGATTATTTTGCAATATTAACCGCTCTAGTTTCTCTAATTACTGTTACTTTAACTTGACCAGGATACGTCATTTCAGTTTGAATTTTCTGAGAAATTTCAAAAGAAAGTGTTGAAGCCATTTCATCGTTCACTTTTTCACTTTCAACAATTACACGTAATTCTCTACCTGCTTGAATTGCATAAGCATTCTTTACACCTGTAAATCCGAAAGCAATATCTTCAAGATCTTTTAAACGTTGGATGTAAGAATCTAAAACTTGTCTTCTTGCTCCAGGTCTTGCTCCAGAAATAGCATCACAAACTTGAATAATTGGTGAAATTAAATATTTCATTTCAATTTCGTCGTGGTGCGCTCCAATAGCGTTACAAACTTCGTCTTTCTCACCATATTTTTCAGCCCATTGCATACCTAAAATTGCGTGAGGTAATTCACTTTCTGTTTCTGGGACTTTACCAATATCGTGTAATAAACCAGCACGTTTTGCAAGTTTTACATTTAAGCCTAATTCAGCAGCCATAATTCCACAAAGGTTGGCAACTTCTCTCGAGTGTTGTAATAAGTTTTGTCCGTAAGAAGAACGGTATTTCATACGACCAACGATTTTAATTAACTCAGGGTGTAGACCATGAATTCCTAAATCGATTACAGTACGTTTACCAACCTCGATAATTTCTTCTTCAATTTGTTTTTGTGTTTTTGCAACAACTTCTTCAATACGAGCAGGGTGAATACGTCCGTCAGTAACTAATTTATGAAGTGCTAAACGAGCAATTTCTCTTCTTACAGGGTCGAAACAAGATAAGATAATTGCTTCTGGGGTATCATCTACAATAATTTCAACTCCAGTAGCAGCTTCTAAGGCTCTAATATTACGTCCTTCACGACCAATGATTCGCCCTTTAACATCGTCAGATTCAATATTGAAAACAGAAACACAGTTTTCAACGGCTTCTTCAGTTCCAACTCTTTGAATAGTGTTTATAATAACTTTTTTAGCTTCTTGCTGAGCTGTCATTTTAGCTTCTTCCATTGTAGTTTGAATGAAAGACATAGCAGAAGTTTTAGCTTCAGCTTTTAAGCTTTCTACTAATTGATTTTTAGCATCTTCAGCAGAAAGACCAGAAATAACTTCTAATTGCTCCACTTGGCTTCTATGAAGTTTTTCAATTTCTTGTTGTTTCTTTTCTAAGAATTCAATTCTATTATTGTAATCAGCAAGTTTTTCTTCAAATTCATCATTTAGCTTTTTGTTTTTAGCTAATTCATTTGAAACTTGTGATTCTTTATCTCTAGTTCTTTTTTCTGCTTCTGCAATTTTTTTGTCACGCGAAAGAATTACTTGTTCGTGCTCTGTTTTTAATTCTAAAAACTTTTCTTTAGCTTGAAGAATTTTATCTTTCTTAATAGATTCAGCTTCTGTTTTAGCATCTTTTAAGATAGAAGCCGCTTCTTTTTTAGCATTTTTGATTAGGTTAGAAACATTGCTTTTTTCTAAAAATTTTGCAATTCCAAATCCTAATGCAATTCCTATTACAACCCCGATTATTATACTTATTGGATCCATATTTAAATTAAAAAATTATATAAAAAAAGCCTACATTAGGTGTTTGTATAAACTCGTAAAGACAAGTTTTGAGCTAACTCGCATTTCATGTTTCCCACTTAAGGGCTTACAATAGTTGCGAAGATTCACCCATTTTAATTTGTTAGTGTTGAGTTTATCAAATATATACTAATGTAGGCAGTATCTTTATGTATGTTAAGAACGTATTTATTTTGAAAGAAGTTCACTCAATTTATTATCCAAACTTTGTAAACGTTTTATTGCGTTTGTTTGGTCTTCAGATGTGTCAATTTTAGTTTGCTCTGTTTGTGAAGCAAATTGTAAAGCGCACATAGCTAATACATCTTGTTTGTCTCTTACAGCATAGCTTTGTTCAAACTGTTGTATCATTTTATCTATCTTTTTTGAAGCGCTTCTTAAGGCTTCTTCCTGTGAGCTATCAACGGTTAGTGGATAAACTCTATCGGCTATAGATATTTTGATATTTAGTTTTTCACTCATGTCTTTCTTAATCCGAAAGTTGTGCTATACAATAATCAATTTCACGTATTAGTGAATTTATCTTGAGTTTCGTTTCTCTTTTATTTTCGTCACTGCCTAACAATGCGTTTACCATTTTCAGTTGCTCTATCTGCTCTCTTAATGCTGAAATTTCAGAATCTTGCTGCTGGCTTTTCTCAGTAGATTTTTCTAATAAAGCCTCTAATTCCGTGTTTTTCTTTTCCAGTTGAATCATTTTCTGATTTACTTTGAAGAACTTAACCTCAAGAGAATCAATTAATTTTGATAAATCACTCATGAATGATAATACCCATTTTCGTTACCTACAAATTTAGCATTACATTTTAATAATTACAATTTTTTTTCACAAATTTTGATAAAACCGTTAGATGTTTTATAATATTTTGATAGTTAATGAGTTGTAAAATCAAATAGGTTTTCACTTTAATTGTTATTAAAATATTGTTATTTTAGCCAAAAGACTTGCTCAACTATGAAAAGATTATTGTTTTTAGTTTTAATTTTTAATATCTCATTTGCTCAAAATGATTATCCGAAAGATTTTATTTCGCCTTTGGCTATAAATTTAGATTTATCGGGTTCATTCGGTGAGTTGAGGAGTAATCATTTTCATTCTGGAATTGATATTAAAACTGAAAAACGTGAAGGATTAGATGTTTTTGCAGTTGCAGATGGATATATTTCACGCATAAAAATATCTACTTATGGTTATGGAAAGGCAATTTATATTACTCATCCTAATGGATATACCACAGTTTACGGACATTTGCAACGTGCAAATGGAGCTATCGAAGATTATATTAAAAAGAATCATTATGATAAAAAATCCTATGAAATAGAAATGTTTCCAAAGCCAAACGATTTACCTGTTAAACAAGGAGATATAATTGCGTTTTCAGGAAATTCAGGAGGAAGTGGAGGTCCACATTTACATTTTGAATTCAGAGAAACGGCTACAGAAAAAATTGTAAATCCTCTGCATTTCGGATTTACAAAATTTGTAAAAGATAAACACGCTCCTGATTTATATGGGGTTATGGTTTACCCAATGGATAGCACTGTAGTAAATAAATCACAACGACCAATTTCGGTGTCATTTAATAAACAACAAGACGGTAGCTATTTAGCGACTAAGGTAATTGCAAATGGGAAAATTGGTTTTGCAATTAATGCCTCGGATAAATGTACAAATCCATATAATAGAAATGGATTGTATAAGGTTAAAGCTTTTTTAAATGGGGTTCTTTATTTTAGTTATGATTTTAATACGTTTGCTTTTGATGAGTCTCGTTACATTAATAATTTTATTGATTATGGTAAGTATCAGGAACAACGCCAACGTTATCAAAAATTATTTTTTAATTCAGACTATCCGTTATCTGTTTTAAAAGACAATAAAAAGCAAGGGATAATTAACACTCAACCAGGAGCAAGTTATACTCTACGTGTAGAGATGTATGATTTTGAAGGACATCAAACCAACTTGTTTATACCAATTGAATTCGGGACTTCAGAAGTGGTTTTTAAAAAAGAGGAAAATTCTTCACCTTATTTGTTAAAATCTAAAATTGAAAATAATTATACTAAGAATAATGTTTCGGTTTATGTGCCTGAAAATGCTTTTTACGATGATTTTAAAATCAATTTTGATGTAAAAGACAATGTTTTATATTTACATGATGAGTCTGTTCCAGTTCATAAAAATATTACGATAACTTTTTCAGATGTTGAAGGATTAACCGAAGAACAAATGAAAAAAACGTTTATTGCTTCTGTTGAAGGCGTAAGATTAAGTTATAATAAAACCTATAGAAAAGACAACCGTTTTTCAATTAGAACAAGAAGTTTAGGGACTTTTAAATTGGCACAAGATTCAATTCCACCAAGAATTTTCAATGTTAATTTTGTTGAAGGAAAGAATTTAAACAAACAGAAAACATTGAGTGTTTCCATTTCAGATGACATGTCAGGAATAGATTCTTATAACGCGTATTTAAATGGTGAGTGGATTTTAATGGAATACGATTATAAAACAAGAAAGTTAGTGCATGATTTAGCAGATAAAAAATATAAAGAAGGTCGCAACGATTTTAAAGTAATTGTTACCGATGATTTGCAAAATTCAACTACATTTGAATCTCATTTTTATATGAATCCTTAATTTAGCATTCTTGAAAAAGTTATTTGTATATATAGCGTTACTTTTTGGCGCTTTAGTTTTTAGCCAAACGGCTAGAGTAAAAGGTGTTTTGTTGGATGAATTTAATTCTCCAATTGAAAACGTTACCATAAAAACCAATCAAACAGGAACAGTAACCGATGCAACTGGTTTTTATATGATTGAAGTTCCAGCAAATGAAGAAATTACTATCTCGTATACACACGTTTCTTTCAAAAAAACAGTTATAAAAGTAAATTTAAAACCAAATGAAGATTTTGAGTTTAATCCAGTAATGAGTTCAAAAATTGAACAAATTGGAGAAGTAATTGTTACTGGAAATAGCAAGAAAAGAATCGAAGGAGTAACATCTATCGATCCAGTTATTATTAGAAAAATTCCTGGTGCAAACCCCGGAATTGAAAATATTATTAAAACTTTACCTGGTGTTTATTCTAATAATGAATTAAGTACTTCCTACGCTGTGCGTGGTGGAAACTATGACGAGAACTTAGTTTATGTAAATGAAATTGAAGTCTACCGTCCGTTTTTAATTCGTTCAGGGCAACAAGAAGGTTTAAGTTTTACGAATACTGAAATGGTTCAAAATGTAGATTTTTCCGCTGGAGGATTTCAATCGAAATATGGAGATAAAATGTCTTCGGTTTTAGATATTACATATCGTAATCCAAAACGTTTCAGAGCTGGTTTAGATGCAAGTTTATTAGGTGGAAGTTTAACTGTTGAAGGTGTTTCAAAAAATACGAAATGGAGTAATATTACAGGATTTCGTTACCGCGACAATAGTTTATTGGTAAATAGTCAAGAAACAGAATCGAATTTTCGTCCGCGTTTTATGGATGTGCAAACGTTATTGAATTACAATGCCTCAACAAAATGGCAATGGAGTTTCTTAGGAAATATTTCTCAAAATAAATACCATTATCAGCCTTTATCTCGACAAACAAATTTTGGAACGGTAAATGAACCTATTGCTTTATTAGTTGTTTATGATGGACAAGAGAAAGATGAGTATTTAACAATGTTTGGAGCAATTAAATCGGTTTATCAATATAACGAAAAGAATAAATTGAAGTTTATTTCTTCGGTTTATCATACAAAAGAACAAGAATATTATGATATTTTGGCTCAATATCGTTTAGGTGAAGTTGATGCCAACATTGGTTCAGATACTTTTGGAGATGTTGTCTATACAAGAGGTGTTGGCGGACAATTAACGCATGCACGTAACGATTTAGATGCTTTAATTTTTAACGCTGAAGTTAAAGGTTTTCATGAATTGAATAAAAATACTCAGGTAGAATGGGGTTTAAAATACCAACATGAAGACATACGAGATAGAGTAGTAGAGTGGGAAGTTATTGATTCTGCAGGATTCTCATTGCCAAATCCTTTACTTGATTACGTAAATGATCAACCTTATAATCCATACATTGGTCCATTAGCACCATTTTTTAGTAGTAGAGGAACTAACTTTACAAAAGTAAATCGATTCCAAGGTTATGCACAATGGAACTATAGAGGTGAAATAGGGTCTAGTCAATACTGGTTAAATGCAGGTGTTAGAGCGCATTCCTGGCAAGTACAAACTCAAATTGAAAACGGAAAAGCGCAATTCGCATTTTCACCACGCGTGCAATTTGCAATAAAACCCGATTGGGAAAAAGATATGCTTTTTAGAGTATCTGGAGGAGTTTATCAACAACCACCTTTTTATAGAGAGTTAAGAGATTCTTCGGCAACTGTTCATCCAAATGTAAAAGCGCAAAAATCATATCATTTTGTGGTAAGTAATGACTACAGTTTTAAAATGTGGAGTCGTCCGTTTAAACTAGTAAGTGAAGCCTATTATAAAATGATGACTGATGTTAATGTTTACACGATTGACAATGTTAGAATTCGTTATAAGGCTGACAATAATGCAGAAGCTTACGCGTATGGTTTTGATGCTCGTTTAAATGGTGAATTTGTGCCAGGAACAGAATCTTGGTTTAGTTTTGGCTATTTGAAAACAGAAGAAAACTACAACAATAAAGGAAATATTGCTAGACCAACTGACCAACGTTTGAAATTTGGTTTATTATTTCAAGATTATATGCCAAATTTACCAAACGTAAAAGTGTATTTAAATTTGGTTTATAATACAGGTTTACCTGGTGGTTCGCCTTCCTATGCTGATCCGTATGATTACCAGTTTCGATTAAAAGATTATCGCCGTGCCGATGCTGGATTTTTATATGTATTTAAAGATGAAAGTATCAAATCGAGTAAAAATTGGTTAAGATCATTTAGTGAATTGTCGCTAGGTTTAGAAATTTTCAACTTGTTTAACAATCAAAATGCAATTACAAATACTTGGGTACGCGATGTATATACAAAATCACAATATGGTATTCCAAATTATATGACCACTCGAGTGTTTAATGTGAAGTTGGTTGCAAGATTATAATCTTGTAATAAATTTAGTATCTTTGGTTAACTAATCGTATAATTATGCGTACACTTTCTAGTCTTTTAATATTGATTGTCTCGATTTCATTTTTAAGCTGTAAAAAAGAAAAAGAAACACCGAAAGTTAAATATGAAGAATCTAAAGAATCTTCAGCAACAGTTGAAGTTCAAAAAGTAGATACCTCTTCTATTAAGATTGCTGATTTACCAATATTAATGGAAGGGACAAAATACTTAATTCATCCTGTTGGCGATATGCGCGTGTATGATAACTATAGAGGTTCTTCATACGGTTCGAGTAAAACCAATCAAGTAAGTTATGCTATTTCTAATTATAACCGATTTGAATTAACAGGTTATTTTGATAATTTAAAGTTTCAGCATATCGATTCTACAAATGTTTGTGCGTTAACCACGCATAAAGTGCAAATACAAACCGTAACGTATTTAAACGATTTGGCTGCAAAAACTAAAAAACAAATTTTAGTGTACACTTTGGTTGATAGTGATACCAACAAAGATGGAAAAATTGACCAAAACGACATTAAATCGTTGTATTTGAGTAATATTGATGGAACAATGTTTACTAAGATTTCTGGTGATTTAAATGAAGTTATCGATTGGAATATTATCGAATCTTTAAACAGATTGTATTTCCGTTGTATAGAAGATATCAATAAAAATGGTGCTTTAGATAAAAACGATAAAGTACATTATCATTACGTAAATTTACTACAAGACGGTTGGCAAGCTGAAGAATATTCTCCGATTAATTAGTTCACTTTTTATGTATAAATATTGTCTTTTTCTTTTATCTGGTTTATTTATATCATCGGATTCAAATGATTTAAAAGGAACATATAAAGCTTTCTTTAAAAGAAAAGAAAATGTTTTTGTTGAAGCAAGCTTTAATTTAGTTTTCTTGTCTGAAAATCATTATACAAGAGAAATTTATCAATATGAAAATAAAGATAATCCTATTGATGAAATTAAAGGTTCTATAGAAAAAATAAATAATAGTCAAGGTGAGACCTTTTATTATTTAAGTGAGTTTGTATTTATTCAGCCTAGGATTAAAGAGTTTATTCAACCTAAAGATAAATTAGATTCAATTTCTTTAAAATTACCTAGAGTAATTATGGAAGTAAAAAAAGTAAATTCTGATACTTTAAAATTTCGAAATACTTATTCAAGTCAACTTAACGTCACAATAAGTGAAGGTATTTTAGTAAAAGTAGATTAAAGAAGATATATTAAATATATATAAGGAGCAATATGTATTTAATTACAAGCTGTTTCTATGTTTGAAAATGTAAAAAGAAATTCTTATTTAATAATTACTTTACTAGTTTTTACAATGATATTTTGTAAAATAATAGGAAGCTTTAGATATTCAGAGTTACATCAGATTTATAAAATTGGAATATTTTTTTGTTATTTCTTCCATTTATTAAATTTCGCCTTTTCAATCATTAACTTATTTAGAATGTATGAAATTGGATTTTTGAAAGCAAAAAATTTTATTTTTATATTGTTAAGCTTATCTCCAATATTTTTTTGGGTCTATTGCTTTGTACTTATTGCTTATTGCTAAATAAGAATATCACTTTCCAAATCAGATTTTTCAATGGTAAAATTGAATCCTAATTTTTCTACCAATTCGATTACCAATTTTTTATACCAGTTTTCACTTTTCGGGTGAATGTAAATTTTCTCAATTAATTGGTTCAGATTAACTCCAATTTTTAATCCATTATCGATTGTTAAGTTTGTATTACTAACATCAGAAATAATTCTAATTTCACGTTCGTATTGAAAACTTTTTCGCTTAAAAAGGAAAGGGAAAAAGGTATCATCAAAAGGAATAAAATCTTTCTTGTAATCTATATAATTAACTTCGCCGATGTATTGCTCGTAATGTTTTTCGGGTTTCAAAGCTTCTTTTAGTCTTCCAATAGTTGACTGTAAAGCTATACCTTCATTATTCTTGGTAAATATTTGCCACATGGCAAACGATTCGTATTCATTTGCGTGCCAAGAGCTAATCACTACCTTTTCACGATGCGATTTATAATAATCTAAAAACTTTGGATTGTTAGCCGCAATTTTCTTAATCTCTTCATAGGTAGGTTCGCTAAAAGTTCCTTCGTATTGATCTTCAAATTTATCTGAACGCGACATAAACAATTGATCCGATAACAACATATCAAGAAACTTAGATAAATCTAAGTATTTCCAAACGGCTGTTTCATCGTTCTCTGTTAGTTTTATATTTGGATTGTGTATATACATAAAAAAATATCTCCATAAATTTAGTAATAAATGGAGATAGTAAAATTTTTTTTATAAAATTTATTCGAAAGATTGTAGCGAAACTAATTTAGCATAGGTTCCATTTTTGGCTAAAAGTTCTTCATGATTACCTTGTTCTACGATTTCACCTTTTTGCATAACTACAATTGTATCTGCTTTTTGAATGGTAGAAAGTCGGTGAGCAATT
The DNA here is from genome assembly GCF_019702945.1 of Flavobacterium okayamense. Classification (NCBI taxonomy): domain Bacteria; kingdom Pseudomonadati; phylum Bacteroidota; class Flavobacteriia; order Flavobacteriales; family Flavobacteriaceae; genus Flavobacterium; species Flavobacterium okayamense. The sequence goes on along the minus strand of NZ_AP024749.1, from coordinate 2,731,443 downwards.
ACAACTGAAGTTCTGTTTTGCATCATGTTTTCAAGTGCCACTTGAACCAGTTTTTCACTTTCTGTATCTAAAGCAGATGTTGCTTCGTCTAAAATCATAATCGGAGGATTTTTTAATACAGCACGCGCAATAGATAAGCGTTGTTTTTGTCCGCCAGAAAGTTTTCCACCAGCATCACCAATGTTAGTTTCAATTCCTTCAGGTAGATCTTTAACAAATTCATATGCATTTGCTATTTTTAAAGCCTCTATAATTTCTTCTTCTGTTGCGTTTGGCTTTCCTATTAAAAGATTGTTTTTAATACTATCGTTAAACAAAATAGAATCTTGAGTAACTAAGCCCATTAAACCTCTCAATGAATGCATATTCCAGTCACGAATATCAGTGCCGTCAATTTGAATACTACCTTCATTAACATCGTAAAAACGAGTTAGTAAATTAGCAATTGTACTTTTTCCAGAACCCGATTGTCCTACAAGAGCAACTGTTTTTCCTTTTGGAACTGTTAATGAAAAGTTTTTCAGTACGTTTTCATCTTGATATCTAAAGTTGATATTTTGAATACTAATCTCTGATTCGAAATTTTGCTTTTCTAAAGCTTCTTCTTTATTAGTTATAGAACTTTTTTGTTCTAAAATTTCTAAAATTCTATCAGCAGCTGCCATAGCAGATTTTAGCGTGTAGTTTGCTTTTGAAATCGCTTTAGCTGGAGTTAATATTCCATAAGCTAATCCCATGTAGGCAATAAAATCTGTTCCTTTTAAAGATTCTTCAATTAAAACCATTCGCCCACCAAACCATAATAAAGTAGCAATTACAACAATTCCTAAAAATTCGCTTAATGGTGAAGCAATGTTGTTTCGGTTTAATAAACTATTCGAATAGCGATAAAGCTTGTTTGCTGACGTTGAAAATTTATCAAAGAAAGTGTTCTCAGCATTGTAACTCTTAATAACTTTTAATCCAGATAATGTTTCGTCAATTACAGACAAATACATTCCTGTTTCTTGTTGAACTCTTTTTGACTTTCTTTTTAAGCTTTTCCCTAGTAAGGAGATTATAAAGCCTGAAAGTGGAATGAAAATTAATACAAAAATGGTAAGTTTAGTACTAATAAAGAACATTGTTCCAAGTGTAAACAAAATGGTTAAAGGTTCTTTAAAAATAATCTCTAAAATGGATAAAAATGAAAACTGAACTTCTCCCACATCATTCGTAAGTCTTACCATAACATCACCTCTTCTTTTTTCAGAATAAAAACTAATAGGTAAACTTATAATCTTTTCATATAAAGCAATTCTTAAATCTCTTAAAGTTCCGTTTCTTAAAAAAGTAACATTATAAGTAGCCAGATAGTTAAACAGATTTTTTAGAAAAAAAGTAATGATGACTAGACATATCATTAAAAATAAACCGTATTCTTCTCCTTTTTCAAGGTTTGCTTGGGTGATTGTATAATCTAAATATTGTTTACCAAATTTATCTATTTCTGAAAGAGTAGTGTAAACAGGTTTTTCAGAAACTTTTTCAGTATTACCAAACATAACATCTAACATTGGGATTAACATCACAAATGAAAGCGCGTTAAATAAAGCATATAAAATATTGAAAAAGATATTTAGAAAAATAAATTTTTTATAAGGTTTAGCAAATCGGATTATTTTAAAAAATGTTGTTTTCATTAATTCAAGTTCATTTCTGAAATGATAGCATCAATTTTGCTATCCAATTGTTTTTCTACTTTTAAATAATCCTCTTTAGAATCTAATGGTTGGTTTACACTAATGTAAAACTTAATTTTTGGTTCTGTTCCACTTGGTCTAGCACAAATCTTAGAGCCATCTTCTAAATAGTAGATCAAAACGTTTGATTTTGGAATTGAAATTTCGAATTCATCTCCATTCATTAAGTCTTTACCCTTTGAAGTTTGATAATCTTCAATGCAAACAACTCTTTGATTAGCAATTTCTTTTAACGGATTTTCACGTAAATCAATCATCATTTGTTTGATTTCGTTAGCGCCTTCTATCCCTTTTTTAGTAATTGAAATTAAATGCTCTTTGTAAAAACCAAAATCAACAGACAAGTTAATTAATTCCTGAAACAAACTACTTCCAGAAGCTTTTGCTAAGGCTGCAATTTCACAAACTAATAGTATTGCTGCTACAGCATCTTTATCACGAACGTTGTCGCCAACCATGTAACCAAAACTTTCCTCACCGCCGCCAATGAACTGTAATTCTGGAAAATCTTTTATGAATTTAGCAATCCATTTAAAACCAGTTAATCCCACTTTACATTCAACTTTATAAGCTTCTGCTAAATCAAGCATCATTGGTGTAGACACAATTGTCGAACCAATGAATTCTTTTCCTGTAATTTTTCCAGCTCTTTTCCATTGCTCTAATAGAAAAGCCGTCATGATAACCATAGTTTGATTACCATTTAGTAATTTCATTTTGCCATCTAAATCACGAACAGCAACTCCTAATCGATCCGAATCTGGATCAGTTCCTACAACAATATCAGCATTAATTTTATTTGCTAATTCAATTGCCATAGTTAAAGCTTCTGGTTCTTCCGGATTTGGTGATTTTACTGTTGGGAAATTTCCATCTGGTTCAGCTTGTTCTTTTACAATGTTTACATCATTATAACCTGCTAATGCTAAAACACTTGGAATAGCTTTTATAGACGTTCCGTGTAAAGAAGTATAGACAATTTTAAGATTATCTTTTGCATTTTGAGGTGTGTTGAAACTTGCATTTTCAACAGTTGATTTCCAAAACGCTTCATCTAAATCTTTATCGATATATTGAATTAAGCTTTCGTTGGCATCAAAATTAATATCGCTGTATTGTAAACTTTCTATCACTTGAATTATTTCGCCATCTTGAGGAGGAACTAATTGTCCGCCATCTTGCCAATAAACCTTATATCCGTTGTATTCAGGCGGATTGTGAGATGCAGTTAAGACAATACCAGCATGACAATCTAAATGACGAACGGTGAATGATAATTCTGGTGTTGGTCGCATTTCAGAAAAAAGAAATACTTTAATTCCATTTGCCGAAAAAACATCAGCAACAACTTTTGCAAGAGTATCACTATTATGACGACAATCGTAAGCAATAGCAACTTTTAATTCTTCACCAGCAAAAACTTTCTTCATATAATTAGAAAGTCCTTGTGTGTTTTTACCCAAGGTATATTTATTAATTCGATTGGTGCCAACACCCATTACACCTCGCATTCCACCTGTTCCAAACTCTAGATTTTTGTAAAAGCTATCTTCAAGTTCTTTAGGAGAAGAAGTCATCATTTCTTCTATGATGTCTTGTGTTTTTTTATCAAAAGTTGGTGTTAACCACTCGTTTACTTTGTCTAATATATGTTTGTCAATATGCATTTCTAATTAATTAAGAGGGCAAATTTACGAAGAATTACAGTAACTTATATTTCTTTTGAAATCTTATAACGTTCTTCATTGTTCTTTGTACGTAAAATAATTTCACCTAGAAATCCCGCTAAAAACATCTGTGTTCCAATTATCATTGTAGTTAAAGAAATATAAAACCAAGGATTATCTGTTACCAATATTGCTGGCTCGTGATGGTATAATTTCCAAAGTTTAGAAAAACCAATAAAACCAGCAGAAAGCATACCAATGACAAACATTAAAACACCTAAGGCACCAAATAAATGCATTGGTCTTTTGCCGAATCTTGATAAAAACCAAATAGTAATTAAGTCTAAAAATCCATTGATAAAGCGGTTCATGCCAAATTTTGATTGGCCATATTTTCTAGCTTGATGAATAACCACTTTTTCACCAATATTTGAAAAACCAGCATTTTTTGCTAAAACTGGAATGTAACGATGCATTTCTCCAGAAACTTCAATGTTTTTCACCACATTTTTACTGTACGCCTTTAGTCCGCAATTAAAGTCGTGCAATTTTACACCGGAAGTTTTTCGGGCAGCCCAATTAAATAATTTTGAAGGGATGTTTTTTCCAATAACCGAATCGTATCGTTTCTTTTTCCATCCTGAAACTAAATCATAACCTTCGTTTGTAATTAAATTATATAATTCAGGTATTTCATCCGGACTATCTTGTAAATCAGCATCCATAGTAATAATTACGTCGCCATTAGTTCTGGCAAATCCAGCATGTAACGCTTGGCTTTTACCATAATTTTTAAAAAAGCGAATACCTTTCACGTTGTTATCTTGTTGTGAAAGGTTTTCAATTATTTGCCAAGAGTTATCAGTGCTACCATCGTCTATAAACCATATTTCATAAGAAAAGTTATGACTAGTCATAACTTTCTTAATCCAATTGTATAATTCGGGTAACGACTCTTGTTCGTTTAATAATGGAATTACTATAGATAAATTCATGTATTAGAATTGTTCTTTTGGTTTACTTTTGAAGATAGCAGCTAATATTGCTGCAAAGATAGCACTGAAAATAATACTAAACACAGAACCTTTAAGTTGCTCAACAATTCCAAACTGATCACTGTTACTCATATCTTCAACAGCTTTTTTGATTGCATCTGAAGGAGCTCCAAACTTCTTCATCATAGATACAGCAGCTTCAATAGAAATTTCTTTCAGAGTTTCTTTTGCACCTGGATCTATAAAATTAAATAAAATAATATTAAAAGCAATTGAAATTGCAATACCAATTACAGCATAAACAAAATATGTGGTAAATGCATCTTTAAATGTGTAAACTCCGTTTAATTCTTTTTTAGTTTGAACCATTGCAAAAATACCTAATGCGGTATAGATAATAATGTTTGTAACTCCAATCCACCATTTAGCAAATAACTCTAAATTTACAGCATACATAGTAGAAGTTAATAGTAACGCAAATACTCCGGCAATAATTCCGTATTTAACTGAGTTTTTCTTTACAATTTCATTCATAGTTTTTGGTTGTTTAGTTTTACAAATATAAGAGAAATATTACTTATCTTCTATTAGTATAAATCAAGTAAAAAAAGTTACACTATCGCTTGTATATTAAAAAAATAATGTAAATTTGCACTCTCTAATAAAAACGATTAATAATAAAAGGTTATTATGTTGCTTACACCTTTTGAGAAGAAAGCCGCGGAGTAACAGGTAATCACAAATAAAAAGATTTACATTATGAAAAAAGGTATTCACCCAGAAAATTACAGATTAGTAGCTTTCAAAGACATGTCTAACGAAGACGTATTTATTACAAAATCTACAGTAGAAACTAAAGAAACTATCGAAGTTGATGGTGTTGAGTATCCTGTGTTTAAAATGGAGATTTCGAGAACATCTCACCCATTTTATACTGGTAAATCTAAACTTATCGATACAGCTGGTCGTATTGATAAATTCAAAAACAAATACGCTAAATTCAGCAAATAATCGTTGGATTTCAAAATATAGAAAAGCTTCACAATTTGTGAAGCTTTTTTTTTGAGTCATTGCGAGGAACGAAGCAATCTTTACCAAAAGAAAGGACACTTTTATGAGGAATTTTTAAACTATGTTTAAAACCATCTGAAAAACTCTGCAGACTTTGTCTTGAAATTCAGAGCTTTTTCAGATTATTCTGCATAAAAGATTACAATGCTTCGCATTGTTCGGGTTTTGTAATCAATAAAAACTTTTTTTGTGCTTCTTAAAATAAAAACTTTAAACTTTGTAACTTTAGACTTTTAAACTAAAATAATGAACTATATACTTTTTGACGGAACGGTTCGTAATGCTTTATTACCGTTTACTTTCACTCGCCCAGTTGCTGATATTCGTGTAGGAATTTTAACCATTCGTGAAAAATGGGAAAAATACTTAGGTTATACTACAACAACATTAACGGAGGAATATTTAATGGATAAATATCCGATGGTAGAAATGGAAGAAAACATTATGATTAATGCTTCGTTTTTTCCTAATGAAGTTTTAGTGGAAATGATTTTAAATTTAGAAAAAAATCAGGCGATTATTTCAGGTGAAGAAATTATTGCTTTTTATACGAATGATACACAAGAAGATATCGATTTTGATGAATATGATTTAATCGATTATGATGAGGATTGTATTCGAATTGAAAACACTTGGGATATTTTTTCAAAAAACGATATTGCTATTCGTGAAGATTTTATGTTAGTTACTGAAGGTAGAACATCGCAACCTATACCGAAAAGTGTTAATGTAATTTCGCCAGAAAATATTTTTATTGAAAAAGGAGCAAAGCTTGAGTTTGTAACCTTAAATGCATCAAGCGGGCCAATTTACATTGGTAGAAATGCTGAAATAATGGAGGGTTCATTAATTCGTGGACCTTTTGCATTATGCGAAGAAGCTCAAGTAAAATTGGGCGCAAAGATTTACGGAGCAACTACTGTTGGTCCACATTGTAGAGTAGGAGGTGAAGTTAATAATTCGGTATTATTTGCATATTCTAATAAAGGTCACGACGGGTTTCTGGGAAACTCAGTTTTAGGGGAATGGTGTAATATAGGTGCCGATTCAAATAATTCCAACTTAAAGAATAACTACGAAGAAGTACGTTTGTGGAGTTATGAAACCGAAGGTTTTGCAAAAACAGGTTTACAATTTTGTGGACTTATGATGGGCGATCACAGTAAATGCGGAATCAATACTATGTTTAATACAGGAACTGTTGTAGGTGTTTCTGCAAATATTTTTGGAAGCGGATTTCCAAGAAATTTTGTCCCAAGTTTCTCTTGGGGTGGTGCTTCCGGGTTTACAACTTATATTACCAAAAAAGCATTTGAAACGGCAAGAATTGTTATGAGTCGTCGTCACGTTGAATTTAGCGAACAAGATGCTGCCATTTTAGAACATGTTTTCGAAGAAACTAAAAAGTGGAGAAAAGAATAGTTAAAAGTTGGGTTGAACACCAATCCAATTCATGTTACTAATAACATAGATTAAAAATATTGCAACTACAAAAGAAAGAATGGCCAAAATAATTTGGGTTTTCTTTCTTTTTTTATTTTCAGCTTGCATGCGCAAACGAATAGCTTCCAATTGTTCGGGGGTTGATTTTATAGGATCGTGACCAACATCATCGTGATTAGAATGATAATCAGTAAAATTTAATTTATCTCTGCGTTGACTTCTTTTTTGTGCGCGATTAAATTTTAAGCTTTGAATCGCATGAGACATTGCACCTTCTCCAGCCATAACTTTTTAGTAGTTATACGAGAAGATTTTGAAAAGGTTACATTAGATTTCTAAATTTTGTTCTAAAAAATGCATAAAATCATCTTTTCTTCTGCTGGAAATAGCCAATGATTTATTGTTTTGCATTTCTACTGTATAGCCGTCTTTTTTGGTAATACCAATCATTTTAAGCGTATTAATAATAAACGAATTATGAATTCTATAAAACCCAGTGTTTTCTAATTTATTTTCGAAATCTTTTAAATGTTTGGTTACCGTAATTTTATCGCCATTAGTTAGATAAACTTCCGTGTAAGGTCCGCTTGCTTCTAAATAAACCACTTCATTAAGTTTAACCATTTTAATGCTTTCTAAAGCTTTTAATATTAATGAGTTTTCTTGTTTTATGACAAATTGGTTCACACTTCCAATCTTTTGTTCTTTTAGAATACTTTCTAATACTTTTTCAACTGAATTTTTGAATTCAGATATATTAATAGGTTTTAGAATATAATCTACGGCTTGATGTTTTATGGCGTTAATCGCATATTTTTCATGTCCAGTTATGAAAATGAGCTTAGCCTTTGTTTTTTCAATTTGATTAAAAATTTCAAAACTTGTTTCATTGCCTAAATGAATATCAAACAAATAGAGTTGATAGTTTTCAGCATTAATGGCTTTTACAGCTTCTTCAACATTAGAAACGGTATCGATTTGTTTAATACTTTTAGAAAAATACTTCTCTAAAAGCGATTTAATCATATTACTGATTTTATTATCATCGTCTAAAACTAAAACCTTCATGTTAAGCGTTTAAAAGCGGTAAAACAAATGTAACTAAAACTTCATTTTCATACATTTCAAATTTGAAATCTGTTTTTGTTTTATGAATTTTTTGATGTAATTCCATTCGTTGTTTTGTGATTTCTAAACCACGCGACGGTTCATTATTTACTTTTTTAGTTGAATTTGTTTCGTCTCCAATTTTATTATTTTTTATTACAATCTCAAATTGATTATTCATTTTATGAATTGCAATTTCAATTTTTCCACCTATATTGTTTTGATAACCACCATGTTCAATTGCGTTTTCTAAAACCGTTTGTGTTAAAGCACTTGGTAATTTATATTGGTGTAATTCATCATTTGAAAAATTGTTAGAAATGGTAAATTCAAAATTGTTTTCATATCGATGTTGTTGCGTTTTTAAATAATTTTCCATCATTTGTTTTTCTTCAAATAATGTCCATTCATCTTTAAAAGTACTTTCTAATAATAAGCGAGAAAAGCGAGAAATATCAGAAGTATAATTAATTAAACTTTCATCCAAATCATGTTCAATTAATGTGGCTTGAAGTGAAGTAAATGCATTGTTTATATAATGCGGATTAAATTGCGAACGTGTTAACTTTGAACGTAACGCTAAATTTTGAATCGTATTAATTTTCTTTTGATAAAAGAATACAATCAAACTCGTTAACATGATTAAAATTAAACCGATTACAGAAAATGTTAACAATTGTTTGTTTTTCTCTAATTCGAAAGTTTGAATCTTCTCTTTTTGTTTCAAAATAGTAATTTCAGCTTCTTTCTTTTCGGTTTCGTATTTTATGTTTAATTCTTTAATTAAATCTTTGTGTTTTTGGTCAACTACACTATCGCGATACACATAATACATGTCATACGCATATAAAGCGCTATCGATTTTATTTTCTCCTTTATAAATATCATATAAAGTAGCATAATTTTTACCTATGTTATGTAGTTTTTTTAATTTTTTATTGGTTTCAATTAATTCAAAAACATTTATTTTGGCTTGCTTATATTTTTTTTGTTTCATGTACACATATGCCAAATTTCCTTTTGCAGATAAAAGTGATACTGCATTAGACTTTTCAGCATCAGCAATTGCATTTTTAAAATATTTTTCGGCTGCAATATAATCTTCCTTTTCACAACTCATCAGTCCTAAATAATTATTAGCCATTACTTTCATTTTATAATCTTCAGGAGTTGATTTTTGTAGCATTATTTTGCTATAATAGATTGTACTATCAATGTTTTTTTGTGCAACATAATAATTTGCTAATCCACCAAGTGCTTGAAGGTATTTTTCATTATTTTTAATATTTTCAGCAAGTTTTACGGATTGTTTTAAATAGCCCAATGCTACTTGTTGCGCTGTTTTACGTTCGTCTTTACTACCAAGGTTATTATATTCACTACCTATTTTAATGTAATAACTTCCTAACCTGAAGTTTGAGGTTGCAAGCTGACTTAAATCGTTATGATTTTCAAATATTTTTTGAGCATTTAATTGTATTTCAATGGCTTTTAAAAAATCATTTTTTTGATATTCACACCAACTTAACTCGGTTAATAATTTTGCATAAAGAATTTCTGCTTCTTTTGTTTCGTATTTATCAACTAAGCGAATGCCTTCCAATATTTTATTTTTTATACTATCAGAAGAATTAACTTTTTCTAAATTTTGAAAAATCACTTCAGCCACTTTAATAGTTTTGTTGTATTTATAATCTGTATCCTTGTTGTTTTGAGAAAAAACGAAATTAGAAATGATTAAAAAAAATGAAATTAATTGTCTCATAAATGAATATATTTCTGCCAAAGTAAAAGTACAATTAAGTTTCTATTTTTAGTATTTCAAAAATTAAACAAATCCATGCATTTATTAAGTTAAAGATTGCAACTATTAAACCTTATATTTAAAGGTCTCTAAATCGTACTACTTTCGAATTGTAAAACTTTAAAAATTACAATTATGAAACGAATTCTACTTTTATTAATGTTTGCTTTTTATGGAGTAAATTTAAATTCACAAACTTTTGATTGGGTTAAAACAACAGGTAATGCAACTAACGATTATGCAACAAAAATTGCTACAGATGCATCAGGTAATGTTTATGCATTAGGCACCTATTCTGGTACTTTAGATTTAGATCCTTCAAGTGGAACTTTGAATGTTACTGCAGTTGGCGGTACTGATATTTTTATTCAAAAATTTGATGCAGCCGGAAATTTTATAAATGGAATATCTATAGGTGGGCCAGGAAATGATGTTGGTTCAAGTATTTTAATAGATAATAACGGTTATACAACTGTTGCTGGAGTTTTTGAACAGATTATAGATTTAGATCCAAGCGCTGCTCAAAATGGCCATGCCGTTTATAATTTTGGAACAAGTAAAGATTTTTTTATTGTAAAATATGATGATTTAGCATATGCTTTTTCTAAAGCAATTGGTGGTGCAGGTGATGATATTGTTAATGCAATGGATGTGGATTCTAATAACAATTTAATTTTAACCGGTATTTATAGAGGAACAGTAGATTTTAATCCAAATATTAGTGTAAATAATTCATTAACAACTACTTCTGGAGGAGAAGCTTATGTGTTAAAATTAGACACTAACTTAGATTACGTATGGGCAAAATCATTTGTGACAACTGATACAAATGGAAACATGGGAACTTCAATAAAAGTTGATAGTACAGACAATATTATTGTAGCTGGAACTTTTAAAGGTGCTTCTGATTTTGATCCTAATGCTGGTGTGCAAAGCGTTTCTGCTCAAACTAGTTTTTCTGCTGGATTTATAGTAAAATTATCCTCTGTTGGAAATTATATTTGGAAAGCAACTTTAAATACAACAGATAATAATATATCAGGTAATATTTATGCTTCAACTCAAGAAACTTTTTTACGAGAAATAGCGATTGATGTAAATGATAATGTTGTTGCGATTGGAACATTTAGAGGAAGAGTAGTTGATTTTGATCCTAATTCTGGTACTGTAAATATTAATAGTGATATGCATATTCAATCAGGTTCCCCAACAATTTATACGTATAAAAATACGGGATATTTATGGAAATTGAGTAGTACAGGAAGTTATGTTTGGGCTGGTGCAATTAGAACTAATTCAAGCTACGTTTCAGGAGGGGATATCCACCCTTTTGCATTAGTATTTGATAATAATAATGATTTCTATTTTTCAGGTCACTTTAGGCAAAATATTGATTTAAATCCTGCAAGTGGTTATACCTGGTTAACAAGTAATGGGAATAATGATGTATTTATTGGTAAATTTTCTGGAAGTACTAATGACTTAATTTGGGCAAGAAGTTATGGAGGTGCAAATAATGTGTATACTAATGATATGAAAATTTCAGCAGGTAAATTATTACTTTTCGGGAGTTTTGCTGCCACCGTTGATTTTGACCCAAATTCTGGGACTCAAAATGCTACTTCACAAGGTGGTAACGACACTTATTTATTATCTTTAAATGAAACCTCTTTATTAAGTAATTCATCTTTTACGGGAATTGATTTTAAAATCTATCCAAATCCAGTTTCATCAAATTTAAATCTACAAACAGAATTGGATGATTTCAATTACACTATATATTCCATTGAAGGTAAAGTTGTAAAACAAGGAAAATCTAATATTTCAGAAACTTCTGTTGATGTTTCTAATTTAAATGCTGGAATTTATTTAGTAGAATTAGAATCAAATGGGACTAAATCAATTCAGAAAATTATAAAACATTAATAATGCAATTTTTAGAAAAATATCGATTAGAGATTTTACTATTTGTTCTCTATGGAACAATAGTACTCGCTTTGCTTAAGGTGATTTTTAGTTAGGTTTGTTTTTGAAAGAGTTCTTCGGAACTCTTTTTTTATTTATAAAATTGACACATCAACTTATTGTCAAATTAACACATTAGCATTATCTTTGCACTCCTCAATTTTCTGACAACGAATTCATTGATTGAGTGTTACTTATGGAAAACAAAAAGAAAGTAGCGTTTTATACGCTTGGATGTAAATTAAACTTTTCTGAAACATCCACTATTGCCAGAAATTTTCAAGAAGAAGGTTTTGATCGTGTTGACTTTGAAGAAGTAGCCGATATTTATGTAATCAATACATGTTCGGTTACCGATAATGCTGATAAACAATTCAAACAAGTGGTGCGCAAAGCTTTACAAAAGAATGATAAAGCGTTTGTTGCGGCTGTTGGATGTTATGCACAATTAAAACCAGAAGAATTAGCCGCTGTTGATGGTGTTGATTTAGTTTTAGGAGCAACTGAGAAATTCAAAATTACCGATTACATTAATGACTTGTCTAAAAACGATATGGGTGAAGTACATTCATGCGAAATTGAAGAAGCCGATTTTTATGTAGGAAGTTATTCGATTGGCGATAGAACTCGTGCGTTTTTAAAAGTACAAGATGGTTGCGATTATAAATGTACCTATTGTACGATTCCATTAGCAAGAGGAATTTCTCGAAGCGATACTATGGAAAATGTAATGAAAAATGCAGCTGAAATTTCAGCGAAAGGAATTAAAGAAATTGTTTTAACGGGTGTTAATATTGGTGATTACGGGAAAGGCGAATTCGGAAATAAAAAACACGAACATACTTTTTTAGAATTGGTGCAATATTTAGATGAGGTCGAAGGAATAGAGCGTTTACGTATTTCTTCTATTGAACCAAATCTATTGAAAAATGAAACCATTGAATTTGTATCAAAAAGTAGAACCTTTGTGCCACATTTTCATATTCCTTTGCAATCGGGTTCGAACGATATTTTAAAGAAAATGAAACGTCGTTATTTACGCGAATTATATGTTGATAGAGTGAATAAAATTCGTGAAGTAATGCCACATGCTTGTATCGGTGTGGATGTTATTGTTGGTTTTCCAGGTGAAACCGACGAACATTTCTTGGAAACGTATCATTTTTTGAATGATTTAGATATTTCGTATTTGCACGTTTTTACCTATTCGGAAAGAGATAACACGGAAGCGGTTGAAATGGATGGAGTAGTGCCAAAGAATGTTCGTGCGAAACGCAGTAAAATGTTACGCGGGCTTTCTGTTAAAAAACGTAGAGCTTTTTATGAAAGTCAGGTTGGGACAACTAGAACCGTTTTATTTGAAGGTGAAAATAAAGAAGGTTATATTCATGGATTTACCGAAAACTATGTAAAAGTAATTGCACCTTGGAATCCAGAATTAGTGAATACATTACACGAAGTGAACCTAACTAAAATAGATGAAGAAGGTCGCGTTCGAATTGAATTTGTAAATGAATTAGTTTAAAAATTATAAATCTAAAATTACATTGTAATTTTTTAAAGAAGCTAAAGACTCTTCTGAAGTATGATCAAATTTTTCTTCAAGGGTTTTTAGCTTTTTCTTTTGATTTATTTTTCTAACTGCATCGAAAAATCGTCTTACTTCTTCCAGACTTTTAATTTCTAGGGTTGGAACTTTTGTGTTGTTACCGGATTCATTTTTAGCAACCATTGTGAAGTAACTTGAGTTGCAATGTTTTTTTACACCCGTTTGAATATTTTCAGAATCAACACGAATTCCCACTACCATAGAACTGTTTCCAACATAATTTACTGAAGCTTTTAATGTAACTAATTCGCCAACTTCAACAGGATTTAAAAAATCGACTGTATCAACTGAAGCTGTAACACAATAACAACCTGAATATTTAGAAGCTGAAGCAAAAGCAATTTGATCCATTAATTTTAAAAGATAACCACCGTGAATTTTCCCACTAAAGTTAGAATGGGAAGGTAACATTAATTCAGATAATATAATTTTTGAAGCAGCTACAGTTTTACTTTTCATCATAAGTATTGATATTAAAATGTGGAGAATTTTCCCTTTCTACTTTAGTTATAAAATAACGAGTATCTCCCCACCAAAAAAATGTACGATAACGTTCAACATATTCAACTTTTACATACATACCTTGGTAGTCTTTCAACTGATTGATGATTTCTTGATTTTTACCTTCAACCGAAAAACTAAAAATTTGTGCTCCAGAAATTCCTTGACTTATTTCTCCTTCCCAAGTTTTTATGATATAACCTTTATTACTAATTTTTATTAATTCACCTGAGCGAACACCTTCGCTGTAAGGAACATAATAAACAAAACTATAATAACCTATAAATCCTAAGAATAGGAATAGAACTGTAAAAAGTAAAAATTTCTTAAGCTTTGCCATACTAACAATTATTTATTTTCTTCTAAAAACTCTTCATTTTCGGTTGCACGTTTCAAAATATTTTCTGGTAAGGCTTTTTTAGCTTTAGCTCCCATTTTCTTTAGCTTTTCAACACTAGTAACTAAGTTTCCTTTCCCTTCAACTAATTTATTCATAGCACTACCATATTCGCTTTTGGCTTCGTCCATTTTTTTACCAATTTTGATCAAATCTTGAACAAAACCTTCAAATTTGTCATATAATGCTCCAGCCTGTCGGGCAATTTCAATTGCATTTTCTTGTTGCTTTTGGTTGGTCCACATACTATCAATTGTACGAAGTGTAGCCAAAAGGGTAGAAGGAGTTACAATCACAATATTCTTTTCAAAAGCCTTGTTGTATAGCGTATTGTCTTCTTGTAAAGCAATTGCAAAAGCTGGTTCAATTGGGATAAATAATAAAACAAAATCTGGACTTTCCATGTGATAAATATCCTGATAGTTTTTGTCACCTAATTGTTCAACATGTCTTTTAATCGAACTAACATGTTCTTTTAGAAAATTAGCTTTTAAAGTGTCATCGTCTTCATTTACATAACGTTCATAAGCGGTTAACGAAACTTTAGAGTCGATAACCATTTTCTTACCATCGGGTAAATTGATGATAACATCTGGCATTATACGATTGCCATCTTCGGTTGTAAAACTTTGTTGCACTTCATATTCACGACCTTTTTCTAAGCCCGATTTTTCCAAAACGCGTTCTAATACCAATTCGCCCCAATTTCCTTGCATTTTACTGTCTCCTTTTAATGCTTTGGTTAGGTTAATGGTTTCTTTACTCATTTGCTCGTTCATTTCCTTCAGTCCTAAAATTTGTTGGCGAAGCGCAGCATGATAGTCAATACTTTCTTTGTGTGTATCTTCTACTTTTTTCTCAAACAATTGAATTTTTTCCTGAAGTGGATTCAGGATGGTTTTCATGTTTTCTTTGTTTTGTTCGGTGAATTTAGTAGTTTTTTCTTCTAATATTTTATTTGCCAAAAGCTCAAATTCTTTAGTAAATTTTTCTTGAACTTCAGTTAATTCTTGTTTTTGTTCTTTGTTTCGTTCCAATAAATTATCGAAGTCATTTTCCTTTTTGGCTAGATGAATGGCTAAACTTTCTTTTTCTTTTTGAAGCGTATCTTTTTCAATAGATAAGTTTTCTAAACTCTTTTCCAACTGATTTTTATCTTGTTGAAACTGTTGTTTTAGCTGATCTATTTGGTTCAACAAACCATTAATACGCTCTTCTAAACTAGAAGTTGTAGATTTTGAGTTTGCCTGTGATAATATTTTTCCAAGATAAAATCCTATTCCAAGAGCAATAATAAATGCTACAATGATTATAATGGCTGTGTTCATTTTTTTAAATTTATTGTAAAGTTAAGATTCCTTTTTAACATTTGAAAAATTATATTTTTTTAAAGTTTTTTGAAGAATTTTCCAATGGTTTTTGATTTGTTTTTTAATTTCTGGAGCTTCAAGTTCTTCAGATGCCTTATAGATATATTTTATATAATTACCCCTAAATTTTTTGTTTATATCTTGAACTTTTTGGGCACCATTTATATATTCTACTTTTTTAGTTTTCAAAAATCTTTTTTTTACTCCTTTATAAGAATAAAGTCTATAAATTTTTCTTTTAAAAATAGGAGCCTCATCTAAAAGATATTTTTCCTTTATTTTTTCAACTCTTTTAGATTTTCTTCTTACAGCTTGCTTCATTTCCCTATAAAAATTGGCAAGGTTTTTAGATTTAACTAAAATTTTATCGCCGTAAAATTCAAAACCGAGATAAGTTAAAGGTATGTTTTTTTTAATTGAATCTTTTTTGAAATTAAAACATTCAATTTTATTGTTGCTTTCTTTAAATATTGTTTTTTCAGTCTTTTCTTTTGATATGACAAGTTTAATGTCTTTAATTCTATCTAAGATATAAGATTCAACGAATTCGGTTTGATTTTCTTCACAAATTACAATAATATCGTCTGAGTATCTTCTATAAAATATGTTTGATTTTGTACATAATTCACCATAAACAGCTTTGTCAAAAGGCAACATATACATGTTGGCTAAAAGAGCACTAATAGGTAAACCTTGTGGAATACCTATGATTTTTCCGTCTTTCTTTTTTTGATTTTTATGAATAACTATATCTGATTCTATAAGTTCTTTTATATCATCGTAAAAAGTATGTTTTCCAAGTTTTTTTAAATGACTTAATTTCTTTTCATCAAAATGTTTTTGTTTGACTTTTAAATCTTTCAGTTTTACATAAGAAAAAAGTGTAGCAGATTTAAAAATATTATAATGGTCTTTTGGTAATGATTTTGTTCCAAGTATTTCAGACCATATTAATTTTAATAATTTATGATTTAGAGAAGGAAAGAAATTCTCAATATCAAAAGCTAAAACAACACAATTTTTTCTTTTTTTAATTTCATCAAACACATCCTTAGCAAAATGAACATTGTTTTTGTATTTAATTCCATCTTCCGTTAAAATTTGTCTATAGGCAGAAATACAATTTGAAAAATCTTTATTTTTATTTAGATAGTTTTCATATTTAGGGCCAATGATTTTATGTGTGTAATAAGAATAAATATGTGCATCAATATGCGTAGCATACATTATTTCTCTAATCTTTGTATTTGATATAATATTACCTCTTTTGTCTATTTTCTTGTGAGATCTCTTTAATTCTCCATTAAAATCTGAAAGTTTGTACCTTCTCTGTTTTATTTCTTTAAAAATTAATGGAGAAAATGAATGTTTAGTAATTTTTGATTTATCATTTATATAACTCTTAATTTCTTTTTTTTTAGAAATTGGAGTTTTATTTGTAAAATGAGGGTATCCTCTATCCTTAAACCAATCTTTTTGTTTTTTCATTTTAAATGTTAAAAGCAATAGAAGTTCTCGCACGGATTTTTATGAAATAAAAACTTACACCTTTTTAGGTTGAGTCATTAGCCGAATTCTCGACTCCCGTTGATTCATTACGTACCTTTGTTAGAAAACTTAATACAGATGATAAATATAATTATTTCAGCTTTACAGCTGTTTGAGAAAATCAATAAAGTTGGAGGGAATTCCCTCAAACTGGGCAGGATTGCTCAAATTATACTATCCTTTCTTTTAATAAACTTAGAAATATCGATATTTATTTGTTTATTTAAAGAAAATTTCACTTTTCTTAATCTACATATTTATTAACCCTTAAGATATTTAAGGTTTGATTAAGTGATTTCTAATTCTTAATCAGAAATACAATAACTCAACAAATGTTTTTATTTAAATAACTAAAGAACTTCTTTGCTTTGTGTAAAAATATTAAATATTTTTTATATTTTCGTAAATAATAAGTTTAAAAATGATATGAGTAATAAATTTAATATAGGAGATATTGTTACACTGAAGAGTCATCCTCTTTTAACTAGAAATTATCAAATGATACTTGAGTTTCCTGCTCAAGTTCCTCCTTTAATGTTGGTTAAAGAAATACATTTTGAAGACTCTAAGAAAAAAAAGATTTATCATGAAGATTTAGGTAAAGATTATAAAGTAGCTGATTTAATTAAATACTGTTGCGTTTATTTTAATGGTAATAAAAGTGAATTTAATGAAATTTTTGTTTATGAATCATTTTTAAATGCTTGTATTGTAATAGATGAAAATAATAAAAAAATTATTAAAGAAAGTTCTTTAAAGTTTTATAGAATTCCTAATGATAAAATTGAATCAGAGGAAGATTTATTAGACGAAGTTTTAAATTATAAAAAACTCAATGTGTATAATTATTGTCAAGTTGTACAATTTAAAACTAAAAAGCTTGAACAAAGAAAATCATTTGATTCAAGAAGTGAAACCATAAATAATACTTTTCAAACACCTGATTTTATTGTTTCTGGTTATAAGTTAGAAGAGCAAAAAGATCTTTTTTATCATGATGGAGAGCCAAAAAAGATATTACCAAAAGAATTATTAAAGGTAACTTGGTTCAACCATTTTGGCCAAAAAATGTCTGAAAAATTTTTACCAAAAGAATTTTTTGTAACTGACATTGATTTTTCTAAAATAGAACCTTCAAAACCAAAAGTCTAAATTTTAATTTGGTAATTGAAAAACGTATTATTGTTCAAAATCGAGCGATGAATCACCAACATTTTGTAATGCACAAACCGCATGGCTTTTTAAGTCAGTTTATTTACGAAAAGAAGCGAAACAAACGTTTGTTAGGTGAATTGTTTTCTTTTCCGGGAGGAACGATGGCAATTGGTCGATTAGATGAAGATTCGGAAGGTTTGTTGCTGTTAACAACCGATGGAATGATGAGTGAAATAGTTCGAGCTAAAACTATTGAAAAAGAATATTATGCACAAGTCGACGGTTTAATAACGGATGAAGCCATAGAGCAATTGCAAAATGGAGTTGAAATTGGTTTTAAAGGTATACGTTATGTAACAAAACCTTGTGATGCTAAGCGTATTATAGAATTACCAGATTATATAGGTGAAGGCAGAAGAATTCGTGATAGACGTCACGGACCAACCAGTTGGGTTTCCATAACAGTAACAGAAGGTAAATTTCGTCAAGTACGTAAAATGACTGCTGCTGTTGGTTTTCCCACATTACGTTTGGTTCGTATTCGAATTGGAAATATACATTTAGAAGGACTAAAAGCTGGTGTAGTAAAAGAGGTTAATGCTTTTGACTTATAAACAGAAAACCCTTTCAAATCGAAAGGGTTTTTAATTTTTTATTTAAAAATTTCGTTAAAAAATTCTTTCATTGCAATCCAACTTCTTCTGTCAGCTAATTCATTGTAGGCAGCTCCTTTACTATTATCGGTATCTAAATCTTTATGAGTAAACGCATGCACAGCATTGGCATAATAAACCATTTGCCAATCGGCTTTTGAATTTCTCATTTCTTCTTGAAATTCTAAAATGTGTTTTTGTGGAACGTAAGGGTCATCAGCACCGTGTAAAACAAGTACTTTACAATTTATTTTTTCTGGAGTTCTTGAAATATCTGTACCTAAACCACCATGAAATGAAACGACACCTTTTACGTTTAAATTTCCTCTTGCAGCTTCTAAAGCTCCAGTTCCTCCAAAACAATATCCAATAACTGCAATCTCGTCTTTGTTCGCACCATGTTTTATTAATTCGTCTAATGCCAATTGAATTCGTCTTTGGTATTCAGAATAATTGGTTTTGAAGTATCCTGCTATTTCACCAGCTTCTGAAGTATTGTTTGGTCGTTTGTCTACGCCATAAATATCAGCAACAAATGCATGATAACCTAATTTAGATAGATCTTCAGCAACTTCTTTAGCGTGTTCATCAATTCCCATCCAAGCAGGAAGAACTAAAACACCAATATTTTTTGGATTTTTAATTTTAGACTTCACGAAGAATCCTTCTAATTTTTGATTACCGTCGTGATACGTTGTCTTGATTAGTTGTGCGTTTACAAAAAAGGTCATAAAAAATAATAAATAAGATAGCTTTTTCATGTTTAGTGTTTTCGTAAAATTAATAATAAAAATAGTTCTATTAATTTATGTTACTTTAAATTTCCCGATTGTTGGATCGAAAATTATATTTTCATTTTGAAATATTTTGTCAAAAACTCCATTACTAATTAGGCTACATGGTTGGTCGTTAAAAATTGCGTCTTCAGTAAATATTATCATATCATCAGCCATTTGAATAGCTAAATCTAAATCGTGTGTAGAATAAATTATGGTTTTATTAGTCTCGTGTGTTAGCTTTTGTAATAACTTTAATAAAGTAACTTTATGAACTAAATCTAAATGGGTTGTAGGCTCGTCTAGAATAATTAATGATGTGTCTTGAGCTAAAGCTCTTGCAATCATTACTTTTTGCAATTGCCCGTCACTAATTTCATAGTGTTTCTTATGAATAAAGTTTCCAATTTCGGTTAAAGCAATTGCTTCATTAATTTTAGCTTTATCTTCATCGGTTAAAATTCCTAACCAATTGGTGTAAGGTTGCCTGCCTAATGCAACAATTTCATAAACCGTTAAATCACTAGATGGAAGTGCTTCAGTTAAAACTAAACTTAATTCTTGTGCTAAAGCATTGGTTTCAAAACTTAAAATATTTTTGTTGTTTAATTCAACTTCTCCATCAAGTGGTGGAATAATCCCAGTAATAGTTTTTAGAAATGTAGATTTCCCAATTCCGTTTTTTCCAATTAACGCTATTAATTTACCGCTATTCAAAGTTAAACTAACATTCGTCTGAACAACCGTTTTTTGTTTTCCTTTAGTATAACCTATAGTTAAATTTTTTGTATGTAAAATTGTTTTGCTCATTACAGTTGAATTTTACGTTTTCTAACTAAAAGCCAAATTATTATAGGTGCTCCAAAAATTGAAGTTATAGCATTTATAGGTAAAGTTAAATCACTACCCGGTAGTTGTGCAATACTATCACATATAAGCATTAAAATCCCACCTAAAAGTAAAGTGCCGAATAATAAAATACTGTGATTGCTAGTTTTAAAAAATAATTTAGCCATATGGGGTATCGCTAGACCAATAAATGCTATTGGGCCTACTAAAGCTGTAATACTTCCTGCTAAAACACTTGTTGCAATTATGATAATGAATCTTGTTTTTTTAAAGTTCACACCGATACTTTTTGCATAGCGTTCTCCTAATAAAAGTGCATTTAATGGTTTAATAACTAGGATGCTTAATAGAATTCCAAAACTTACTAAAAAAATTAAAATAACAACTTCTTTCCACGATAAATTACTTATGCTACCAAGTGACCAAAAAGTATATTTTTGTAATTGTTCTGCAGTTGAAAAATAAGATAATATGGAAACAATTGCACTAGTAAAACTACTGAACATTAATCCAACGATTAAAATTGCCATGGTATCTTTTAATCTTTTTGCAACAATCAAGACAGCGCTTAAAACCGTAAAGCTTCCAAGAGCTGAAGCTAAAGTTAATCCATAACTTGATAAGAAAAATGTGGCAATTGTAGCAGGTAATAATGTTGAACCTAAAATAACAAACGCAACACCTAAACTAGCTCCTGAACTTAAACCTAGAACATAAGGGCCCGCTAAAGGATTTCTAAATAAAGTTTGCATTAACAGACCACTAATTGATAAACCAAAACCTACAAAAACAGCAGTAATGGCTTTAGGAAAACGAAATTGAAAAAGAATGATTTCCCAACTTTCCTTTTCCATTCTTTGCCCAATTAACCCTTTAATAATTTCATTTGTAGGTATAGTAACTGAACCTAGGCTGATATTGAAAATAAATAATGTTACCATTAGAATAATTAAAATGGAAAACAATATTTTATGTTGGAATGAATTAATCATTAATTTAATTTTTCAAAAAAATATAATTGGTACTCAGGTAATACGTTTGGGTGTAATATTTTTATTAAATCTTTAACTACTAAATCAGGTCTGTTTGGTGCTAATTCATAATAAATTACGCCGCCAGTTTTTCCTTTTTTAGAACTAAAGGAATATACATTTTTATTTTGAACCGCTTTAAAATATTTATAATTTGGATTAGAAGTGAGTATTTGTTCAATACTTGTAAATTGTCCAGGACCAATCCAAAAATCAGCATCTTTAGCTTTATCTAGAACAGATTCGAAAGATAATGCTAAGCTTCCAGTTCCTTTAGAATCTTTCCATAAATAATCTCCATTAGCTTCTATTAAAAAGTAAGCAGCCCAACTATCGCCTTGAGGTAAAAACCATTGGTCTTCATAAATGCTCCCAGCCATAATTGTTGGGGAATAAGATGTGTTTTTAGCTAATTTAACCGCTTCTAAATAATCAGTTTTAATTTTATTGAAAATTGAATCTGCCTGTTCGTTTTTGTCATATAAAGCTCCAAAAAACTTAATCCATTCCGCTTTTCCTAAAGGTGTTTTTTCAGTCCAATCACTATTTAAAATAATTTTTTGACCATTTCTTTCAAGGTTCTTATAGGTTTTCATATCACCATCAACACTAAAGCCAACAATTACATCAGGTTGAATGTCTAAAATGATTTCAGTGTTTAACGATTGGTTGTTGCCAATTTCTCGAACATTTCCATTTTCAATTAAAATACGTGTTTTTTCTGATGATACATAATTGGTGTTTGGAAATGCCTTTAATGAGTTTTCAACTCCAAGCATTTCAAGTGATGGAATATGTGTTGTGGAAGTAACAATTACTTTTTGAATTGGAATCTCGATAGAAGTGTATTTAGACAAACTATCAGGAAGTTTATTCCCCTTTTTATGTAAAACGTAAGTGTAATTTTCTGTTGCTTCAGGAAATGTATTTGTAACTGTTACCAATTTAAAAGTATCAAAATCTTTAATTGATAAACCTTTTGCGTTAGAAATTAGTTCTTTTCCATTAGCTCCTTTTTCATGATTAGACTTAGATTCATTGCATGAAATAGTAAGTAAAGTAAGTAAGATTAAAACCAACCAGCGCATAAAAATATTTTTAGCAAAAATAGAGTAAATGTCATTAGTAACAAAAGCTACTATTGTTTTTGTAAGAAATGTTACTTTTGCCTAAAATTTTTAAAGATGAAAGATAGTCCAGAATTTATGGCAGCTGTTGCCACAATTGTTATAGCACATTTTATAATTGGATTTATTTGGCTTTGGCGAAAAATGAATAAGAAAAAATAAATTAAATCTTCTAACTTCTATTATATTTGCACCTGAATTATGGTTGAGGTGTATTTTTTTACACTTCATTAAAAGGGAATCAAGTGAAAAACTTGAGCTGTACCCGCAACTGTAAGCTATAAAGCTTGTTGTTATCTTCTAGCCATTGTTCGTTTTAACGAATGAGAAGGCAAACAACAAGACGCAAGCCAGGAGACCTGCCTAATTCAATAGAGTAACAAACTTTCGGGAAAAAAAGTTTGAGTATGGGTAAACTATGCTTTTCTCCCAAATTATTAAAATTTTTAATTAACCTAAATGAACCAAAAGTTTATTAAGGTAAGCGTTTTTTTTATGCTTACTGGTGTGCTATCTTTTGCACAAGAAAAAGACTCATTACAAATACATGAGTTAAACGAAGTAGTGGTTTCCGACACTAAATTTGAACAATCAAAGGAAAAATCTGGAAAAATTATTGATGTTATTACTGCTGAAGATTTAAAGGCAAAACAAGGACAAAATTTAAGTTCAATTTTAAGTCAAGTTGCTGGAATTGAAATTAATGGAAATCAATCTGCGAATAGCAAAAATCAAGGTGTTTACATTCGCGGAGGTAGAAACCGTCAAGTTGCAATTTATATTGATGGAGTTCCTGTTGTAGATGCATCTGGAATTAATTTAGAATACGATTTACGATTGATTCCAGTAGAGCAAATTGAAAAAATTGAGGTTTTAAAAGGCTCATCAAGTGTTTTGTATGGAACAGGTGCTGCAACTGGTGTTATTAATATTACTTTAAAGAATTCAGTAGAAAAGAACATTAGTGGTAATGCTTATTGGAATGTAGGAACACAGAATGATAGTGAAAAAAAAGATATAGATTTAAATTCGTTTTCTCAAGGTTTTTCTGTAAATGGAAAAATTAAAAAGTTTAGTTATTTAACTTCTTTAAATAGTACTGAAACCAAAGGTTTTTCTGAAGCAGAAGGTGAAGACTACGAAGAGGATATGTTCTCAAGAATAAATGTCTTACAAAAGTTAGGTTTTCAATGGAATGACAAATTGAGTTTTAATTTATTTGGGAATTATGATGCAATTAGAAATACTTTTGATAATAGTTATTCAGGTCCATTAACATCAAGTGATGATTTGAATAATAAAAGTTTTTCTGAGCAATTTAGATTAGGATTACAATCGATTTATAAATATAAAAACGGTGAGTTTAATTTAAATCTAAACGGAGGAACTATTGAAAGAGAAGTTTTTTTAACGAATACTTGGGCTGGTGGAATAGATAATTATAATTATTCTTCAAGAAATGCAAATTTAGATGTAGTTAATAAGTACAATATTTCTAAGGACTTTTATGTTGTTACTGGTTTGCAAGTTCAATATTTCGATATGGAACAAATAGATGCATATACTGATCTAAATAATGAAATGGCTAAATTCAATATATTTGATCCTTATGCAACATTAATTTATAATTCTAAGAATGGATTTAATGTAAATATCGGAGGACGATTAAATAATCATAGCGATTATGGAAGTCATTTTGTTTATAATGTAAATCCGAGTTACAATTTTAAGAACATTCCATTAAAAGTTTTAGTATCATATAGTACGGCTTATATAACTCCAAGTTTATATCAATTGTTTGGGCCTTATGGTAATGAAGAACTTAAACCTGAAGAAAATGCTACTGCTGAATTTGGATTTGAAGCATCACTGTTAAACAAAAAAATTATTTTAAATGCGGTTGGTTTTTATAGACAAGAACAAAATAAAGTAGACTTTTTTACGGATACTACTACTTGGATGTCTTATTACGATAA
Organism: Flavobacterium okayamense; assembly: GCF_019702945.1. NCBI lineage: Bacteria > Pseudomonadati > Bacteroidota > Flavobacteriia > Flavobacteriales > Flavobacteriaceae > Flavobacterium > Flavobacterium okayamense. Next base: position 2,706,657 of record NZ_AP024749.1, on the reverse strand, counting down.
TTTCGATAATGAAATTAATGCAAAAGGTATTGAAACCAACATAACTCTTGATATTACTGAAAAAATTATTTCAAAAGCTAATTATACTTTTACACAAGTTGAAGAACAATTTAGTAGATATATTCCAAAACACAAGGTAAATGTAAATTTACAATATAATGCTAGCGATAGGTTTAATGTGTCTTTAGATTACCAGTATTTATCGGAACGAAATGATGCTTATTTTGATTCTTTCACTTTTACCACTGAAAATGTGGAGTTAGATTCGTGTTCAATTTTTAATGCAAATCTAAATTATCAACTAATTAAAAGTAGACTCTCAGTCTTTACTTCAATTACAAATATTTTTAATGAATATTTTCAAGAAACAATTGGATATAATGCACGAGGTAGAAACTATAAATTAGGTTTAAACTTAACTTTTTAAATTGTTATCTAAAAAAAATCCCAATCGAAAGATTGGGATTTTTAATATTAATTACAAGCTGGATCTAAATGCTTTTTAAGAGTTCCTCCACTACAAGTTGGAATTGAAGAAAAATCATAATAGCTATAAATTCCAGGTGAAGACTCATATCTAATTTCTGATTTTGTTAAAAAACCATCTCCATCATCATCTGGGTCTAAATAATCAGGTAGTCCATCACCATCAGTATCATTTGCTTCTATTTCAAAAGTTTCAATATCTGTATTGTCACCATATTCATATTTTGATAAAATTCTATCAAAGTCATGGTCTCTTGATTTTTGATTATATAACTTAAAATTAAATACAAGTGGTGCATAAGAAGGGATGTTTCCTGTTGCAGAATTGTAATATCCTAAAGCTGAAGGCAAAAACATCACACCTGCTCCAAAATCATTATAGTTAACTGAACCATCAGGGTTATTAGTAATTGTTCCAGTATTGAATTTAGGAATTATTGCTCCCCATCCTCTAATTACATCTTCTAATTGAAACCAAATTGGTGAAATCCTTTCATCAAAAAATATTTGAGCAGTATATTCTGTAGTTACAGTTTCTCCTGCAACGACTTCAGTGTTTGTAGCTTTTTGGAAAGAAAAACCTTTGTAGGCAACCATCGCAGAATCTACACGAGTAACACTTTCACCAATACCTTGTCTTAAATTTAAAAAATAAATTTTGTATTCAACATCATGAGCTTCTACATATAAATTTCTGAACTCTAACTCAGGCATTGCAGATATTGGTGTTTCTGTACCACCTTCTTCGATTTCAAAAAAATTTGTATTATAATCCGAATCAACAACTACATAATGTGTATCTAAAAACTCTTCAATTTTTTCTAAGTCTTCTGGATAAACTTCTGCATAAGGTCTTGCTGGTGGAGCAGTAACTCGATCTTCTTTTTGACAACTAACAGTAATAATAACTAAACTTACTATAGCAATAAAAAATTGATATCTTTTCATTTTCATTAAATTTAGCGCAAGATACAATTTTCCTGTATTTTTGTATTCATATTAACATTGTTTTTTGTTTTTCTATGCGTGTAGATAAGTTTTTGTGGTGTGTCCGATATTTTAAAACGAGAGGTTTGGCTGCTGATGCTATTAAAAAAGGACATGTTTCGGTGAATGGTCAAGTTGCAAAAGCGTCTCGAGAAGTATATGCTACAGATAAAATTGTGTTGCGAAAAGACCAAATTAATTATGAATTAACGGTTTTAGATATTCCTCAAAGTAGAATAGGTGCAAAACTTGTAGATATCTATAGAAAAGATACAACACCGCTTGAAGCTTTTGAACATTTAGAATTATTAAAATTATCAAAAGAGCATTACAGGGCAAAAGGAACAGGAAGACCTACAAAGAAAGATAGAAGGGATATTGACGATTATACCGAGGAAGGTAGTTATGGCGAATTTGAATAAAGATTTTTGGGAAAATAGATACATTTCTAATGAAATTGGTTGGGATGTTGGTGAAATAACAATTCCTTTAAAGGAATATATTGATCAAATTGAAAATAAAGATTTAAAAATTTTAATACCCGGTGCTGGTAATGGTTACGAGTTCGATTACCTAATTTCTAATGGTTTTAAAAATGTATGGGTAGTTGATATCGCAAAACAACCATTAGAAAATTTAGCATCAAGAAATCCTGAATTTAAAAATAATTTTATCCAAAGTGATTTCTTTGAACTAAATAATGAATTTGATTTAATTATCGAACAAACTTTCTTTTGTGCTCTTGAACCCAATTTGCGAAGTAAGTATGTTGATAAAATGTATTCACTTTTAAGTAAAAAAGGTAAAATATTCGGTTTATTATTTGATTTTGAATTGACAGAAGTTGGTCCACCTTTTGGAGGATGCAAGGAAGAATATATTGAACTGTTTACAGAAAAATTTAATTTAAAAGTTTTAGAAAGAGCATATAATTCAATAAAACCTAGAGAAGGAAGAGAACTCTTTTTTATCTTTGAAAAAAAATAAGAACACAACATGCACAACATCATTTTAAATAGAGAAGAAATTCAACAAAAAGTAACTCGTATTAGTTATCAAATTTATGAGACTTTTGTAGATGAAAATGAAATCATTATCGCTGGAATTGCAAAAAACGGATTCCTATTTGCTGAAAAGTTAGCTAATGAACTTTCAAAAATCTCTGATTTAAAAATTACACTTTGCGAAGTGCATATTGATAAACAAAATCCTCAAAAGGAAATTACTACTTCAATTTCTAAAAACGATTACCAAAATAAAGGTTTGGTTTTAGTAGATGATGTTTTAAATTCAGGAACTACTTTAATTTATGGAGTAAAACATTTTCTAGATGTTCCTTTAAAGAAATTTAAAACGGCGGTACTTGTAGATAGAAATCATAAAAAATATCCTGTAAAAGCAGATTTTAAAGGTATTTCTTTATCTACTTCTTTACACGAACATGTTCAGGTTGTTTTTGAAGAAAATGATAATTATGCTTACTTAGAATAGAATTGCTAAAATTTCATTTTTAATTTCTTCAATAGATTTATTATCTATCGTAATAATATTTTTGCTTTGTAAGTAATAATGATTTCTATCGAAAAGATGTTTTCTAATATAGTCATTTAATTCCTCTTTGTTAAAATTGCTAATTAATGGACGATTTTCTTTTTCTAAAATTAGTCGTTCTGTTAAAGTGTTTACATTGGCTTTTAAATAGAATGAATTTATATCATCATTTTGCAATATTAAATGATTGTTTGCATAACACGGAGTTCCGCCACCAAGTGCTAAAATGAAATTATCATTTTCAGAAATAAATTGATTGAAAATTTGACTTTCTAACTTTCTAAAATAGATTTCACCTTTATCATTAAAGATAGATTTAATGGATTTTTTTTCAGTTTTTTCAATAATTTCATCTAAATCATAAAAGGGAATTCTTACAAAATTTGAAAGAATTTTTCCAATGGTAGACTTCCCAGAGCCCATGTAGCCAGCTAATATAATTTTCATATTTTGAGTAAATTGCTATAAATAAAGCAATTAAGGTTTAAAGGTAAAAAAAAAGACAAATTTATAAGAAAAAACCATTGTAAAATAAATTTAAGGTCTTATATTTGCACCCGCGTTCAAGGAAATAATGTAATGACTTGGTAGCTCAGTTGGTAGAGCACATCACTTTTAATGATGGGGTCCTGGGTTCGAGCCCCAGCCAGGTCACAAATTTTGAAAAAATATTGAACGTATCGACTTGGTAGCTCAGTTGGTAGAGCACATCACTTTTAATGATGGGGTCCTGGGTTCGAGCCCCAGCCAGGTCACAATAAAAAGTTATCCATTTCTGGATAGCTTTTTTTGTTTACATCTATTTTGGCCATGTGGAGGAATTGGTAGACTCGCCATCTTGAGGGGGTGGTGTCGTAAGACGTATGGGTTCGAATCCCATCATGGTCACAAAAAAAGCCGCTCAAATGTGCGGCTTTTTTTATTTTTAATAACTAACCTTATTTTTTGCCTAAAGCGTCTTGTAAAGGCTTTAATTGCGCTAAATCTAATTCTGATTTTCTAAGTACTTCCATTAAATTAATAATGTTACTAGGATTCATATTATCGCCTAAAACTCTGGCTACTACAAAACCTTGATCGTCTCCTGTTGCAAAAAGAACAAATTCATCTATTTTATCTTCTTCGCCAACAAGATAAACGGAACCTCCATTTTTTGAACTTCCAAAACGCATTAATTGTTCATATTGTTCGTCTTTTAAAATGGTTTTTACTTTTTCTTTTTCAGTATTGTATTTTTCATCACTAATTGAATCTTTTTGAAATGCTAAAACATTTAATTTTTCAAAAGAGTTTAGTGCTTCTTTTTCTGAATCAGATAAAGTAATTTTTTCAGTATTAATTATACTTGGAGCTAAATCTAAAGCGATAAAATCAGTTGATTCTGAATTTTCAACAAAATATTTTTGTAAAGTTGGCTTGTTAGAACAACTAAATGCTAACAAACCAACTAATATTAAAACTACTTTCTTCATACTTTATTTCTTTCCTTTAGAAGCTTTTTTTAACTCAGCTCCACCTGGTAAGCTCATTTTTTCAGTTAAAGCTGAAATTTCATCTAAGTTGAAGTTGCCTGTGAGTGATAACACAACAGCTTGATTGTCTTTTGAAGATGGAGTATCAATGAACATTAAAAGTTCTTTTACAATATTTTCTGAAGCTCCCGATTTAATGTAAATATTTACTTTTTTACCATCGTCATTAATTCTCATTAATTCTTCTAATGGATTAGATTTTAAATAACTAGTTACAGTACTTTTCATATCAGAAGCTACTTTTGTATTTTCTGTAGTAAAGACTTTTAAATTCTCAAGTTTCTTTAATAAGTTCATGTATTGTTGTACTTCTTTATCTTGAGTGTCAACTTTTACTTTACTCATCATTTCAAACATTTTCTTGTTTACGATTACAGTAGTAACATCGTCCTTATCTTCAAATTTATCAAAAACTGATTGTGCGAAAGTAAAAGACGCAGAAAATAAAAATGCTATGCTTAAAATTAAATTTTTCATTTTGTTTATTATTTAAAAATTGTTTTTTTGGTTTGTTCGTACTCGTTTAAAACTTCTATGCTTTTAACTCCTTTGTTAACTTCTGTAGAAACCATATTTAATGCTTTTTGAGTTTCTATAAATGCTTCTTCTGGGTTAGAAAAAGTTCCTAAATCCTGATTTGTAGTCACATTGTTGTTAAAATATAAAAGTGTTCCAAAAAGAGCTACAAGACTTGCAGCAACACCTATCCATTTTACATGATTTTGTTTTCTAGGTTGTAGTGGTAGGGCTTTAGTAAACTGTAATTCCTTTTGTTTTTGAAAGTTAGTAAACATTGGCGTGTAACTCTCTAAATGCGGAGCTACTTCAGTAGAAGAAAAATAGGCCTTTAATTCTCTCTCTTCTTGAATTGATGTTTCACCTTCAAAATATTTTTCCAGCAATATTTCAATTTGTCTTGATTCCATAATTATGTTTTGCTGTTAATTGTTCTCTAATTGTTTTTCTTGCTCTTGATAAAGCTACTCTTACTGCTGTTTCTTGCATGTCGAGTGCTTTTGCAATTTCTTCGTATTCGTATTCTTCTATATCTCTCATTTGAATGATTAGACGTTGCTGTTCGGGTAATTCATTTATTATTTTTTCGACCCAATTCCAACTGTCTCTTCCTTCAACTTCGCGTTCAACACTTGCTTTATTGTCACTATAATTATTATGAACAATTTGCAAATTTGATGCCCTTTTCGATTTTAATTGGTCTAAACAATAATTTTTTGTCATTGTCACTGCTAGTGCTTCTACACTATTGTATGATTTTAAATTATCATTTCTGTTCCACAATCGAATTAAAACTTCTTGTGTAGCATCTTCAGCTTCTTCTGTACTTACAAGCATTCTTTTTGCTAAACGAAAAAGTTTGTCTTTAAAAGGAGAAATTATATTTATAAACTCCTGTTGTTTCATTTGGTTTGGATTGTTATAGTTGAGACGAATGAAATTTTAATTTGTTACAAGTAATTTAAAAATAATAAAAAAGCCTGAACATTTGTTCAGGCTTTTTTATTATTTAAATAATTGAATTATTTTCTTGATATTGCTTTTTCAGCAGCTTTAATAATAGAATCAGCATTTAAACCATATTTTTCCATTAATTGAGCTGGAGTTCCACTTTCACCAAAACTATCATTTACGCCAACAAATTCTTGAGGAACTGGATTGTTTGTAATCAATGTTCTTGAAACGCTTTCACCTAAACCTCCTAGTATGTTGTGCTCTTCAGCAGTAACGACACAACCTGTTTTACCAACTGATTTTAAAATTGCCTCTTCATCTAAAGGTTTAATTGTATGAATGTTTATTACTTCGGCAGAAATTCCTTTTTCTTCTAATTTTTCAGCAGCAACTAATGCTTCCCAAACTAAGTGACCTGTTGCAATAATAGTAACATCAGTTCCTTCGTTTAGCATAACGGCTTTACCAATTACAAATTCACCATTTTCAGGAGTGAAGTTTGGAACACTTGGACGACCAAAACGTAAATAAACTGGTCCATGATGGTCAGCAATAGCCATTGTAGCAGCTTTAGTTTGGTTATAATCGCATGGATTAATAACTACCATTCCAGGTAACATCTTCATTAAACCAATATCTTCTAAAATTTGGTGTGTAGCACCATCTTCACCTAATGTTAAACCTGCGTGAGATGCACAAATTTTTACATTTTTATCAGAATAGGCTACCGATTGACGAATTTGATCATAAACACGTCCTGTGGAAAAGTTAGCAAAAGTTCCTGTAAATGGAATTTTTCCACCAATGGTCATACCTGCAGCAATACCAATCATATTTGCTTCGGCGATACCTACTTGGAAGAAACGCTCAGGGTGATTCTTCTTGAAATCATCCATTTTAAGTGAACCAATTAAATCAGCACAAAGTGCTACTACATTTTCGTTCTTTTGACCTAGTTCTGTTAAACCAGCTCCAAATCCTGAACGAGTATCTTTACTGCCTGTATTTTCGTATTTTTTCATTGTTGAGTTGTGTGTTGAATTAATAATCACCTAAAGTTTCTGGGTTTTGAGATAATGCGTTTGCTAATTGCTCATCACTCGGAGCTTTACCATGCCAAGCGTGTGTGTGCATCATAAAATCAACACCATTACCCATTTCAGTATACAATAGAACGCAAACTGGTTTTCCTTTTCCAGTTCTTAATTTAGCATCCGTCATGCCTGCAATAATTGCATCAATACTATTTCCTTCTTTAACTTCTAAAACATCCCAACCAAAAGCTTCAAATTTTGCCTTAAGATTTCCTAATGAAAGAACTTCTTCAGTAGAACCATCAATTTGTTGTCCATTATAATCAACAGTTGCAATATAATTGTCTACTTTTTTTGCAGAAGCATACATAGCAGCTTCCCAAATTTGTCCTTCTTGTAACTCACCATCTCCATGTAAACTGTAAACTAAATGATTATCACCATTTAATTTTTTAGTTAAAGCAGCACCAATAGCCACACTCATTCCTTGTCCTAGTGAACCTGAAGCCATTCTAATTCCTGGTAAACCTTCGTGAGTTGTAGGGTGACCTTGTAAACGAGAGTTTATTTTTCTAAAAGTAGCTAGTTCAGAAACAGAGAAATAACCACTTCTTGCTAAAACGCTATAAAAAACTGGCGAGATATGTCCGTTCGATAAAAAGAATAAATCTTCACCAATTCCGTCCATGTCAAAACCTTGTTTGCGTTCCATCATATACTGATATAATACGACTAAGAATTCGGTACAGCCTAGTGATCCTCCAGGGTGGCCTGAGTTTACGGCGTGAACCATTCGTAAAATATCACGTCTTACTTGAATGGTTAAATCTTGTAATTGTTGTGTGTTTGGTTTCATTTATTTTAATTAAAATTTTTGCAAAAATAAATCTTAATTTTTCTTTCAACAAACCTTTTATCAGGAACTTATTAAGGTTTTGTAATATTTATTCACAAAATAAATACTAAATCTATTCTAAATTTTTCTGCCAAATACTTTCAAGTGGTTCATTTGCTTTATATTTGCCGTGTAAATTTTGTTTATGAAGTTTGATTTATTAAAGAAAGACGCGAAAAGTCAAGCAAGAGCTGGTGTTGTTACAACTGATCATGGTGTAATTGAAACACCTATTTTTATGCCTGTAGGAACAGTGGCTTCTGTAAAAGGAGTTCATCAAAGAGAACTTAAAGACGATATCAATCCAGATATTATCTTAGGTAATACCTACCATTTATACCTACGTCCACAAACTGATATTTTAGAAAAAGTAGGTGGATTACATAAATTTATGAATTGGGATCGTAATATCTTAACCGATTCTGGAGGATATCAAGTTTATTCATTATCTTCTAATAGAAAAATTAAAGAAGAAGGTGTTAAATTTAAATCACATATTGATGGTTCATATCACTTTTTTTCACCTGAAAATGTAATGGAAATCCAACGTACGATTGGTGCTGATATAATTATGGCATTTGACGAATGTACGCCTTATCCATGTGATTATCGTTATGCTAAACGCTCTATGCATATGACACATCGTTGGTTAGATAGATGTATTACACATTTTAATAACACACCAGCCAAATATGGTTATGAGCAAACTTTATTTCCGATAGTCCAAGGAAGTACATATAAAGATTTACGTCAACAATCGGCGGAATATATTGCAAACGTAGGAGCTGCAGGAAATGCAATTGGCGGACTTTCCGTTGGTGAACCTGCTGAAGAAATGTACGCAATGACGGAAGTAGTTACAGCTATTTTACCTGAAGATAAACCTAGATATTTAATGGGAGTGGGAACTCCAGTTAACATTTTAGAAAATATAGCATTAGGAATTGATATGTTCGATTGTGTAATGCCTACACGAAATGCTAGAAACGGAATGTTGTTTACTGCAAACGGAATTATCAATATCAAAAATAAAAAATGGGAAGCTGATTTTTCTCCAATTGATGAAATGGGACACACTTTCGTTGATTTAGAATATTCTAAGGCTTATCTTCGTCACTTATTTGCTGCAAACGAATATTTAGGTAAACAAATTGCAACTATTCATAATTTAGGATTTTATTTATGGTTGGTTCGTGAAGCAAGACGTCAAATTTTAGCGGGTACATTCCGTGAATGGAAAGATAAAATGGTAATACAATTAGCCCAAAGATTATAATTAATGCTTAAAATAATTGATAAATATATTTTAAAAAGATATTTAGCTACATTTTCAGTAATGCTAATATTATTTATTCCTATTGGAATAGTAATTGACGTATCTGAAAAAGTAAACCGAATGATTGAACGAAAAGTTCCTCTTTCTGAAATTGTAATTTATTATATCGATTTTACAGTTTATTTTGCTAATCTTTTATTTCCAATATTTCTATTTTTATCGGTTATTTGGTTTACTTCAAAACTTGCAAATAATACAGAAATTATTGCAATTTTAAGTTCTGGAATTTCTTTTTATCGATTTTTAAGGCCTTACTTTATTGGGGCTACAGTTGTATCGATTTTTGCACTATTAATGGGCTTTTATTTAGTACCAAGCGCTAGTAAAGGGTTTAATGATTTTAGATACAAAAACCTAAAAGGACGAAGTAATAGTCAAACAATGGAAACTACTGATATATTTCGTCAAATAAGTGAAAATGAAATTATCTATGTAAATAGTTATAATTATTTATCTAAAACGGGTTTTCAATTTGTTCATGAAAAGTTTGAAGATAATGTTTTGGTTGAAAAAACAGAAGCAAACAGAATTAAATTTAATGAAGTAACAAAGTCATATACCCTTTATAACTATCAAAAGCGAAAAGTTGGTAAATTAAACGATGTTTTAGAAAGTTCAGATAAAAAAATACTAAAATATAACTTTGAACCCGATGATTTAACACCTGTTTTTTATGTCGCAGAAACTATGACTATTGGTGAATTAATTAGCTTTATTGATAAAGAGCGAAAAAAAGGGAATTCAAATATAAACACCTATTTAGTTGTTTTGTACAAAAAGTTTAGTTTACCTATTTCAGCATTTATTCTTACGATTATTGCGGTTGCAGTATCTTCAATGAAAAGAAGAGGAGGAATGGGAATTAATTTAGCAATTGGAATTTGCATAGCTTTTGTTTTTATTTTCTTTGATAAAGTTTTTGGAACATTGGCAGAGAAGTCTAGTATTTCTCCATTGTTTGCCGTTTGGTTACCTAATATTGTTTTCGGAATTTTAGCCTTTTATTTGTTGCGAAATGCAAAACGATAATTTAAAAAGTTATTTTCTTCTTCATTTAATTGTATTTATTTGGGGATTTACTGCGGTTTTAGGAGCATTAATTTCTCTTGATGCTTTGCCTTTAGTATGGTGGAGAATGTCTATTGCCGTTCTTTTAATTTTCATATATATGAAGATTAAAAAGATAGATTTTTCACTTAAAAATTCGACTAAAGGATTAATGCTTTTCGCTGGTTTAATTATCGCTTTACATTGGCTTACTTTTTTTAAAGCAATTAAAGTATCAAATGTTTCAATAACATTAGCTTGTTTGTCTACAGGTGCTTTTTTTACCTCAGTATTAGAACCTATTTTTTTTAAAAGAAAAGTAATTTGGTACGAAGTACTCTTCGGGTTAATTGTAATTGGTGGATTGTATATTATTTTTAAAGTAGAAGGCGATTATTGGTTAGGAATTGTTTTAGGACTTTCATCAGCTTTTTTATCCGCGCTATTTTCAGTGATTAACGGTAAATTTGCTAAAGAATACAATGCATCAACAATTTCTTTCTATGAATTGTTAGGAGGAGTTTTATTTTTATCACTTTTTTTAGCTGTAACTTCTAAGTTTGATAAAGCTTTTTTTATGCTTTCTTTGGAAGATTTTGGATGGTTATTTATATTGGCTTCAGTTTGTACGGCATATGCTTTTATCGCTTCAGTTGCTGTTATGAAACATTTGAGTCCATATACTGTTATGTTAACCATAAATTTAGAACCTGTTTATGGAATAATCTTAGCATTATTCATTTTTGAAGAAAAAGAGAAAATGAATCCGCAATTTTACATTGGAGCAACAATAATATTACTTACTGTTATTTTGAATGGTGTTATTAAAAATGTTGAAAAAAAGAAAAGACTAAAAATTAATTCGTAGAATTGTTTTCAACTGAAAAGTTTATCTTTGTAATAACAAACACAAACCAAATTTAAAACCTATGGAATATTTAGATTTTGAAATGCCTATTAAAGAGCTTGAAGATCAATTAGATAAATGTGTGGTTATTGGGCAAGAATCTGATGTAGATGTTACCAATACGTGTAAACAAATCGAAAAAAAATTAGAAGAAACTAAGAAAAGTATATATAAGAACCTTACAGCTTGGCAACGTGTTCAATTATCACGTCATCCAAATCGTCCTTATACTATGGATTATATCCGTGCTTTATGTGGTGATACTTTTTTAGAACTTTTTGGTGATAGAGGAGTAAAAGACGATAAAGCTATGGTAGGTGGTTTAGGTAAAATCGACGGGCAATCGTTTATGGTTATTGGTCAACAAAAAGGTTACAATACTAAAACACGTCAGTACCGTAACTTCGGTATGGCAAATCCTGAAGGATATCGAAAAGCTTTACGTTTAATGAAAATGGCTGAAAAATTTGGAATTCCAGTAGTAACGTTTATCGATACTCCAGGTGCTTATCCAGGTTTAGAAGCTGAAGAAAGAGGACAAGGTGAAGCTATTGCTCGTAATATTTTCGAAATGAGTCGTCTTCAAGTGCCAATTATTTGTATCATCGTTGGAGAAGGAGCTTCTGGTGGAGCTTTAGGAATTGGTGTAGGTGATAAAGTATTCATGTTAGAAAACACTTGGTACTCAGTAATTTCTCCAGAATCTTGTTCTTCTATTTTATGGAGAAGTTGGGATTTTAAAGAGCAAGCAGCAGAAGCTTTAAAATTGACTGCTCAAGACATGAAAAAACAAAAATTAATCGACGATATTATTCCAGAACCACTTGGTGGAGCGCATTACGATAGAGATACAACATTTAAAACAGTTGAAAAATTTATCTCTAAGTCATATGCTGAATTGAAAGACTTATCAACAAAAGATTTAGTTTCTCAAAGAATGGATAAATACGCTAATATGGGTGAATTCAAAGAATAATTCAATAAAACTGAACTATAAAGTCCGAAATCTTATAGTTTCGGACTTTTTTTATGTTTTCAACAATAATTTTTAGTTTTCAACAGTTTATTAACATAGGTTTTTTAATAAGTCAAATTTCAAAAACTTAAATTTTGGTTACCTTAGCACCATGGAAAATATCAAGAATATAAACCCTATTAAAGTAGATAAAACTACTATAATTAATCTAGAGAAAGGTAAGCTTCCTCCACAAGCCTTAGAGCTTGAAGAAGCTGTACTTGGCGCAATGATGATTGATAAAAAAGGGGTCGATGAAGTGATTGATATTTTACAACCAGATGCTTTTTATAAAGAAGCACACAAACACATTTATGAGGCAATTGTTGAGTTATTTAATGACACGCAACCTATTGACTTATTAACCGTTTCAGCGCAATTAAAGAAAAATGCCAAATTAGAGTTAGCTGGGGGCGATTTTTACTTAATTCAACTTACTCAAAAGATTTCATCATCAGCTCATATTGAGTTTCACTCGAGAATTATATTACAGAAATATATTCAAAGAAGTTTAATCAAAATTTCTTCAGAAATTATAGAAGATGCTTACGATGAGACAACAGATGTTTTCGATTTATTAGATTCTGCTGAATCGAAATTATATGAAGTTACGCAAGGAAATATTAAACGAAGTTCTGAAACCGCTCAAAGTTTAGTAATTCAAGCAAAAAAACGTATTGAAGAAATTTCAAATAAAGAAGGTTTAAGTGGAATTCCAACAGGTTTTCACGATTTAGATAAATTAACTTCGGGTTGGCAGCCATCTGATTTAATTATTGTGGCGGCTCGTCCAGGTATGGGTAAAACCGCTTTTACGTTGTCTATGGCACGTAACATGGCAATTGATTACCAAGCGCCAGTTGCTTTTTTCTCTTTAGAGATGTCATCTGTTCAGTTAATTACACGTTTAATTTCATCTGAAACTGGGCTTTCTTCTGAAAAATTACGTACAGGGAAATTAGAAAAACACGAATGGGAGCAATTATCAATTAAAGTGAAAGATTTAGAAAAAGCGCCACTTTATATTGATGATACGCCATCGTTATCTATTTTCGATTTACGTGCAAAAGCAAGACGTTTAGCTTCTCAATACGGAATTAAATTAATTGTTATTGATTATTTACAGTTAATGACAGCTGGTGGAAATTCTAAAGGAGGTGGAAATCGTGAGCAAGAGATTTCAACTATTTCGAGAAACTTAAAAGCACTAGCAAAAGAATTAAATATTCCAGTTATTGCACTTTCACAGTTATCACGTGCGGTTGAAACTCGTGGTTCAAGTAAACGACCTTTATTATCAGATTTACGTGAATCGGGTGCGATTGAGCAAGATGCAGATATTGTATCGTTTATTTACCGACCTGAATATTATAAAATTGATGAATGGGATGATGAAGAAAGAACGCCTACGCAAGGTCAAGCCGAATTCATTGTAGCAAAACACCGTAATGGTGGATTAGAAAATATCCGCTTAAAATTCGTAGGAAGTTTAGGTAAGTTTGACAATTTAGATGATTTTAGTTCGCCTTTTGACGAATTACCTTCTAAGATGAATTTAGATGATAATAATCCGTTTATAACACCTAATTTACCAAATCCTTCGCCAAATGATGCATTTGGAAGTACAATGAATGATTCTGAAGATGATTCTGATGTTCCATTTTAACATATAATCCCGTTTCAGCGGGATTTTTTTATACCAGATTTCTGTATCTTTGAAAATATGAACACAAGATTTAAAAATTTCATTTTCATATTTATTTTACTTATTTCATTCATAAGTAAAGCTACTTCGATTTTAATACCAATGGATGCCGAAGGTCAGCAAAATCATTTAAAAGCATATGGAATTACCTATTGGGCACTTACCAAGGATTATAAAGTGAATTGGCTTCTTAATTATCGTGGAGGGTCTTTCTTGATGCCCGATTCTGAAGAAATTAGAAAAGAATGTAAAATTCGTGGAGTAACATTTGAAATACTTTCCGATGGGAATACCGCTTCAATTTTAGAAGATATTAGTAGTCCATCTCAAAATATGGAAGCTGTAGTTCTTGAAAAAGCTCCTAAAATTGCCGTTTACACTCCAAAAGGTTTGCAACCATGGGATGATGCCGTTACTATGGTGCTAACGTATGCTGAAATACCTTACACAGAAGTGTATGATGAAGAAGTTTTAAGTGATCAATTGCTTTTATATGAATGGTTGCATTTGCATCATGAAGATTTTACAGGTCAGTACGGTAAATTTTTTGGAGCTTATAGAAATGCACCTTGGTATATTGAACAGAAATTAGAAGCTGAAAAATTAGCTAATAAATTAGGTTATAATAAAGTGTCTGAAGAAAAATTAGCTGTAGCCAAAAAAATTCGTGATTATGTAATTGGAGGAGGATTTATGTTTGCTATGTGTTCGGCAACAGATAGTTTCGATATTGCCTTGTCAGCAGAAGGCGTAGATATATGCGAGCCAATGTTTGATGGTGATACAAGTACTCCAAATTATCAAGATAAAATTGACTTTAATAATTCGTTTGCTTTTAAAAACTTTGCTTTAGAGAAAAGCCCAATTGTTTATGAATTTTCAAATATTGATACTACAAATGATAGACAAAATAAGACTGTTCCATTTGAACAAGATTATTTCACTTTAATGGATTTTTCTGCAAAATGGGATCCTATACCAACCATGTTGTGTCAAAATCATACACAATTAGTCAAAGGTTTTATGGGACAGACTACTGCTTTTAATGGAAATTTAATAAAAAGTAGTGTATTGCGATTAGGCGAATGTAAGATTAATGGTGAAGCTCGTTATATTCATGGTACAATTGGAAAAGGAATGTTTACCTATTATGGAGGGCATGATCCAGAAGATTATCAACATAGAGTGGGTGATGCACCTACAGTTTTAGATTTACACCCAAATTCTCCTGGTTATCGTCTAATTTTAAATAATGTACTTTTTCCAGCTGCTAAGAAAAAGAAACAGAAGACCTAATTAATTTTATTTATAAACTAATTTGGACTTATTTGTTAAAAATTTGTTTTTTTTTAATTAAAAAAATATATTTGACACTTAAAACTATAAAAAATGTCTTGTCCAAAATGTTCAAGGGGAAGAAAAAACAAAAATTCTATTACTGATTTTTTTCCGTCATTAAATTACTTTAAGTGTTTTAATTGTAGAAAAAAGTTTATTTGGGTATCATTACTTAATAAAAGCTACTTTTTACAAAAGGAATCATTACTAAAGTAAATGAAATAAAAAAACCACTCTAAAAGAGTGGTTTTTTTTATAAGTAAGATAAACGGTTAGACAAACGTTTATTATTTAACTTTATTTACAATAGCTGCGAAAGCTTCAGGGTGGTTCATAGCTAAATCTGCTAAAACCTTACGGTTTAATTCGATGTTGTTAGCTTTTACTTTCCCCATGAATTGAGAATAACTCATTCCGTGTAATCTTGCACCAGCGTTAATACGCATAATCCATAATGAACGGAAATTTCTTTTCTTTTGCTTTCTATCACGGTAAGCATAAGTCATTGCTTTTTCTACCGCGTTTTTAGCTACTGTCCAAACGTTTTTACGTCTTCCAAAGTATCCTTTGGCTTGTTTTAGAACTTTTTTTCTTCTTGCTCTTGAAGCAACATGATTTACTGATCTAGGCATAATCTTTTAAATTTTTGTAGTAAGGCGGTTACTTAACACTTCTAACTTCTGAATTCTAATTTCTAACTTCAAAAGTTGCCCACTCCAGGGTTACTAAATAATTTTTAAAACCGAGACTAGTTATTAAACTAATCTTAATTGTTCTTTCACACTTCTTTCGTCAGCTTGGTGAACTAAAGTAGAGTGAGTTAAAGCTAATTTACGCTTTTTAGACTTCTTAGTTAAGATGTGACTTTTGTAAGCGTGCTTTCTTTTAATTTTTCCAGAACCAGTAACTTTGAATCGTTTCTTAGCTCCAGATTTTGTTTTCATTTTAGGCATTTTCTTCCTTTCTTTATATTTATCTTACTTACTTTTTTTCTTAGGAGCAATGTACATAATCATACGTTTTCCTTCAAGAACGGGCATGTTTTCTACTTTTCCATACTCTTCTAAATCCTGAGCTAAACGCAATAATAAAATTTGACCTTGCTCTTTATAAATGATAGAACGACCTTTAAAGAAAACAAATGCTTTCAATTTAGCGCCATCACTTAAAAATTTTATAGCATTTTTCTTTTTAAATTCATAATCGTGCTCATCAGTTTGAGGTCCAAAACGAATTTCTTTTACAACAATTTGAGATGATTTGGCTTTTAATTCTTTTTCTCTCTTCTTTTGTTGGTATAAGAATTTACCATAATCCATAATTTTACAAACAGGAGGACTAGCGTTAGGAGAAATCTCTACTAAATCTAATTCTTGCTCTTCAGCCATTCTTTTAGCATCAGCAGTTTTGTAAACTCCTTGTTCTATATTATCGCCTACAAGGCGCACTTCCGGCACACGAATGTTTTCATTTATTCTGTGCGCATCCTTTTTTTCTTCTCTGGGTTTAAAACCCCTTTTGTTGTTTCTAATTGCTATGGCTATAAAATTTTAATTAAACTTCAGTTTAAAATTGTTTCAATGTTTTGTCTATTTCTTCTTGAACTATTGTTGCAAATTGTTCAATTGTCATCGACTGGTTTGATTTTCCGTCATCTCCATGACGTCTTACAGAAATTGTACCATTTTTTTCTTCTTCTTCACCAACTATCAGCATAAATGGGTATTTCTGTACTTCAGCTTCACGAATTTTTTTACCAATAGTTTCGTTTCTATTATCTAATTGGGCGCGAATTTCGTGATTTTCTAGCAAATTTAAAACTTTTTGAGCATATTTTTCATATTTCTCGCTCAAAGACAATATAATAGCTTGCTCAGGCATTAACCAAATTGGGAAGTTTCCTGCAGTATGTTCAAGTAAAATAGCAACGAATCTTTCCATACTTCCAAAAGGTGCTCTGTGAATCATAACCGGACGATGTAATTCATTGTCACTTCCTTTATAAGTTAAGTCAAAACGTTCTGGTAAATTATAATCTACCTGAATAGTTCCTAATTGCCAACTTCTTCCTAATGCATCTTTAACCATAAAGTCTAACTTAGGTCCGTAGAAAGCAGCTTCACCTGCTTCAACTACATAGTTTAGTCCTTTATCTTTTGCCGCACTTATAATTGCATTCTCCGCTTTTTCCCAGTTTTCAACGCTACCTATATATTTATCAGGATTGTCTAAATCTCTAACAGAAACTTGAGCAGTAAAGTTTTCAAACCCTAATGAGCCAAATACATATAATACTAAATCGATTACATTTTTAAACTCAACGTCTAATTGATCAGGTGTACAAAATATATGTGCATCATCTTGAGTAAATCCTCTTACTCGAGTTAAACCATGTAATTCTCCTGATTGCTCATATCTATATACTGTTCCAAATTCTGCATAACGCTTAGGTAAATCTTTATAAGACCAAGGTTTTGCATTGTATATCTCACAGTGGTGCGGACAATTCATTGGTTTTAATAAAAACTCTTCTCCTTCAGCTGGTGTATGAATCGGTTGAAAACTATCAGCACCATATTTAGCATAGTGGCCAGAAGTTACATATAATTCTTTCTGACCAATATGTGGAGTAACTACTTGTTCATATCCAGCTTTTTTCTGTGCTTTTTTCAAAAATTGCTCTAAACGATCACGTAAAGCAGCTCCTTTTGGTAACCATAATGGTAAACCTTGTCCTACTTTTTGTGAAAAATGGAATAATTCTAATTCTTTTCCTAATTTTCTATGATCACGTTTTTTTGCTTCTTCTAACAATTGAAGATATTCTGTCAAATCTTTTTGTTTAGGAAATGAAATTCCATATACACGTGTCAATTGTTTGTTCTTCTCATCACCTCTCCAGTAAGCACCCGCAACAGAAAGAATTTTCATAGCTTTTATAATTCCAGTATTCGGAATATGTCCACCACGACACAAATCAAAAAAGTTAGAATGATCACAAAAAGTAATCGTTCCGTCCTCTAAGTTTGAAATTAATTCAGTTTTGTATTCATTACCTTTATAAATATCTAATGCTTCCGCTTTAGATACTGAACGCATTTTAAATTCATGTTTTTCTCTCGAAATCTCTAAAACTCTATCTTCAATAGCTTTAAAATCGGCATCAGTAAATTTTTCATCACCAAAATCAACATCATAGTAAAAACCATTCGCAATAGCTGGACCTAAAGTTAATTTAGCATTTGGATATTTTTCTTCAATAGCTTGCGCCATTACGTGAGAAGTAGAGTGCCAAAAAGCTTTTTTACCTTCATCGTCATTCCATGTATACAATATAAGAGAACCATCCGTGGTTAATGGTGTAGAAGTTTCAACAGTTGTACCATTAAACGAAGCCGAAATTACATTTCTTGCTAAACCTTCGCTTATACTCAAAGCTACATCCATCGGTGTTGCACCTTGTGCAAACTCCTTAACCGAACCATCTGGTAAAGTAATTTTAATCATCTCTTAAATTTTAAATGTGCAAATATATAACATTAGCAGTAGTCATACAATAATATATATAGGTGTATTTATAAGTAGCACCACAATTTCCATTCAGTTCGTTAGATTTCCCGCTGTCCACTATATCTTTTTTTCAAAAAGGATGTCGTTACCATCGGGGCTATTCAAGACGATTTATTGTTAACGATTCGTAATTCGTAATTTTTAATTCGTAATTGATTAATTGTAACTAATTGATATTTATGTTTAAGAAAAAAAACTTTATAAAAAAGGGTAAAAAAAGTTTGGAAGTTGAGAAAAGAGTTCTACTTTTGCACCCGCTTTGATAAGGCAAGTTCATTGGATTTATAGAGAGGTTTGAATAAATAAAAAAGTTTTAAAAAACTTAAAAATTTATTTGGATTGTAAGAAATAAAGATAGTATCTTTGCCGTCCCTAAATAAGGGAAGAGTGAGTAAGAGTTCTTAGTTTTTTTAGTGTTTGGTAAGGTTTTAAAATTTTTTCAAAAAAAGTTTCAAAAACATTTGCGAGATAAAAAAAAGGTTGTACTTTTGCACCCGCTAATCGAGAGAGAGGCGAAAAGAATAGAAGACACGTTCATAGACATATTGGATTGACAGCACGACTTACAGAGATGTAAGTTGTAAAAATTAAGAGAGTAAGGCGAATTGAAATTAAATAAACCTAGCACTTATCGTACAATATTTAAAAACTACGATGAAGAGTTTGATCCTGGCTCAGGATGAACGCTAGCGGCAGGCCTAACACATGCAAGTCGAGGGGTAGAGTTAGCTTGCTAACTTGAGACCGGCGCACGGGTGCGTAACGCGTATGCAATCTACCTTGTACAGAGGGATAGCCCAGAGAAATTTGGATTAATACCTCATAGTATCTTTTGAAGGCATCTTCAAATTATTAAAGTTCCAACGGTACAAGATGAGCATGCGTCCCATTAGTTAGTTGGTGTGGTAACGGCACACCAAGACGATGATGGGTAGGGGTCCTGAGAGGGAGATCCCCCACACTGGTACTGAGACACGGACCAGACTCCTACGGGAGGCAGCAGTGAGGAATATTGGGCAATGGAGGCAACTCTGACCCAGCCATGCCGCGTGCAGGAAGACGGCCCTATGGGTTGTAAACTGCTTTTGTACGGGAAGAAACACTCCTACGTGTAGGAGCTTGACGGTACCGTAAGAATAAGGATCGGCTAACTCCGTGCCAGCAGCCGCGGTAATACGGAGGATCCAAGCGTTATCCGGAATCATTGGGTTTAAAGGGTCCGTAGGCGGCCTTATAAGTCAGTGGTGAAATCTCCTAGCTCAACTAGGAAACTGCCATTGATACTGTAGGGCTTGAATTTTTGTGAAGTAACTAGAATATGTAGTGTAGCGGTGAAATGCTTAGATATTACATGGAATACCAATTGCGAAGGCAGGTTACTAACAAACGATTGACGCTGATGGACGAAAGCGTGGGGAGCGAACAGGATTAGATACCCTGGTAGTCCACGCCGTAAACGATGGATACTAGCTGTTCGGTGCAAACTGAGTGGCTAAGCGAAAGTGATAAGTATCCCACCTGGGGAGTACGCACGCAAGTGTGAAACTCAAAGGAATTGACGGGGGCCCGCACAAGCGGTGGAGCATGTGGTTTAATTCGATGATACGCGAGGAACCTTACCAGGGCTTAAATGGGAGACGACAGTTTAGGAAACTAGACTTTCTTCGGACGTCTTTCAAGGTGCTGCATGGTTGTCGTCAGCTCGTGCCGTGAGGTGTCAGGTTAAGTCCTATAACGAGCGCAACCCCTGTTGTTAGTTGCCAGCGAGTAATGTCGGGAACTCTAGCAAGACTGCCGGTGTAAACCGTGAGGAAGGTGGGGATGACGTCAAATCATCACGGCCCTTACGTCCTGGGCCACACACGTGCTACAATGGCAGGTACAGAGAGCAGCCACTTAGCGATAAGGAGCGAATCTATAAAACCTGTCTCAGTTCGGATTGGAGTCTGCAACTCGACTCTATGAAGCTGGAATCGCTAGTAATCGGATATCAGCCATGATCCGGTGAATACGTTCCCGGGCCTTGTACACACCGCCCGTCAAGCCATGGAAGCTGGGGGTACCTGAAGTCGGTGACCGCAAGGAGCTGCCTAGGGTAAAACTGGTAACTGGGGCTAAGTCGTAACAAGGTAGCCGTACCGGAAGGTGCGGCTGGAACACCTCCTTTCTAGAGAAATGATAAGATGGTTTGTTTGGAGATGAGTTTTACTCTCGCTGTTAGTTCAAAAATTTAATGAAAAAGCTAAAAATACAGAGTCTCGTAGCTCAGCTGGTTAGAGTACTACACTGATAATGTAGGGGTCGGCAGTTCGAGTCTGCCCGGGACTACTATTTTTGAGTTTTTTTTAAGGAAATTCTGGAAGTTGAGAATTCAAAATTCGTAATTCTGAATTCATAATTCTGAATTTAAGAATGGGGGATTAGCTCAGCTGGCTAGAGCGCCTGCCTTGCACGCAGGAGGTCATCGGTTCGACTCCGATATTCTCCACATATCCGAAAGGATAACCGTTCATTGACATATTGAGAAAAGAAAAAATATAATAAGTAGAATAGAAAGCACAGTTTTGCATTTTATAATGTAAAGCTAAATAAGTACAATAAGCAAAATAAGGGCGTATGGGGGATGCCTAGGCTCTCAGAGGCGAAGAAGGACGTGATAAGCTGCGAAAAGCTACGGGGAGGAGCACATATCCGTTATATCCGTAGATATCCGAATGGGGCAACCCAATGCATTGAAGATGCATTACTCCGATAGGAGGGCGAACCCGCTGAACTGAAACATCTAAGTAGGCGGAGGAGAAGAAAACAAAAGTGATTCCGTAAGTAGTGGCGAGCGAACGCGGATTAGCCCAAACCAGTGTTGTTACGGCAATGCTGGGGTTGTAGGACCACGATATTTCTTGCGGATTGAATTAGAATAACCTGGAAAGGTTAACCATAGAGGGTGATAGTCCCGTACAAGTAAGAAAAGATAAGAATAGTGGTATCCTGAGTAGCGCGGGGCACGTGAAACCCTGTGTGAATCTGGCGGGACCATCCGCTAAGGCTAAATACTCCTGAGAGACCGATAGTGAACCAGTACCGTGAGGGAAAGGTGAAAAGAACCGTGAATAACGGAGTGAAATAGATCCTGAAACCATACGCTTACAAGCGGTCGGAGCCCTTTTGGGGTGACGGCGTGCCTTTTGCATAATGAGCCTACGAGTTACCGTTGCTGGCAAGGATAAGGTATTAAGTACTGGATCCGTAGCGAAAGCGAGTCTGAATAGGGCGCTTTAGTCAGTAGTGGTAGACGCGAAACCGTGTGATCTACCCATGGGCAGGTTGAAGCTGTGGTAACACATAGTGGAGGACCGAACCGGTTGACGTTGAAAAGTCTTCGGATGACCTGTGGGTAGGGGTGAAAGGCCAATCAAACTCGGAAATAGCTCGTACTCCCCGAAATGCCTTTAGGGGCAGCGCTTATTTAGTTTACTAGAGGTAGAGCTACTGATTGGATGCGGGGGTTTCACCACCTACCAATTCCTGACAAACTCCGAATGCTAGTAAATGATTGTAAGCAGTGAGGGCATGGGTGCTAAGGTCCATGTCCGAGAGGGAAAGAACCCAGACCATCAGCTAAGGTCCCCAAATGTATGCTAAGTTGAAAAAACGCGGTTTGCCTGCTTAGACAGCTAGGATGTTGGCTTGGAAGCAGCCATTCATTTAAAGAGTGCGTAACAGCTCACTAGTCGAGCGGGCGAGCATGGATAATAATCGGGCATAAGTATACTACCGAAGCTATGGACAGGAAACTGTGGTAGGGGAGCATTCTAAACTGGGTTGAAGGTTGACTGTGAGGTTGGCTGGACTGTTTAGAAAAGCAAATGTAGGCATAAGTAACGATAATGCGGGCGAGAAACCCGCACACCGAAAAACTAAGGTTTCCTCAGCTATGCTAATCAGCTGAGGGTTAGTCGGGTCCTAAGGCGAATCCGAAAGGAGTAGTCGATGGCCAACGGGTTAATATTCCCGTACTACTTATCATTGTGATGGAATGACGGAGTGATGAAAGCACCGCGAACTGACGGAATAGTTCGTTGAAGTATGTAGCTATAAGATCTATAGGCAAATCCGTAGATTTTGGTGAGATACGATAGTACTCGGAGTCTTCGGACAAAGGGATAGTGTGCCTAAGGGCTTCCAAGAAAAGTTTCTAAACTTAGATGATAAGTACCCGTACCGTAAACCGACACAGGTAGTTGAGGAGAGAATCCTAAGGTGCTCGAGAGATTCATGGCTAAGGAATTAGGCAAAATAGACCTGTAACTTCGGGAGAAAGGTCGCCAGCAGCAATGCTGGCCGCAGTGAAAAGGTCCAGGCGACTGTTTATCAAAAACACAGGGCTCTGCTAAATCGTAAGATGATGTATAGGGCCTGACACCTGCCCGGTGCTGGAAGGTTAAGAGGAGATGTTATCTTCGGAGAAGCATTGAATTGAAGCCCCAGTAAACGGCGGCCGTAACTATAACGGTCCTAAGGTAGCGAAATTCCTTGTCGGGTAAGTTCCGACCTGCACGAATGGTGTAACGATCTGGACACTGTCTCAGCCATGAGCTCGGTGAAATTGTAGTATCGGTGAAGATGCCGATTACCCGCAGTGGGACGAAAAGACCCTGTGCACCTTTACTATAGCTTAGTATTGACCTTGGACACGTGATGTGTAGGATAGGTGGGAGACTTTGAAGTGGCGTCGCTAGGCGTTGTGGAGTCATTGTTGAAATACCACCCTTTGCTTGTCTGAGGCCTAACCCCGATGATTCGGGGGACATTGCTTGGTGGGTAGTTTGACTGGGGTGGTCGCCTCCAAAAGAGTAACGGAGGCTTCTAAAGGTTCCCTCAGCACGCTTGGTAACCGTGCGTAGAGTGCAATGGTATAAGGGAGCTTGACTGAGAGACATACAGGTCGATCAGGTACGAAAGTAGAGCATAGTGATCCGGTGGTTCCGCATGGAAGGGCCATCGCTCAAAGGATAAAAGGTACGCCGGGGATAACAGGCTGATCTCCCCCAAGAGCTCACATCGACGGGGGGGTTTGGCACCTCGATGTCGGCTCGTCACATCCTGGGGCTGGAGAAGGTCCCAAGGGTTGGGCTGTTCGCCCATTAAAGTGGCACGCGAGCTGGGTTCAGAACGTCGTGAGACAGTTCGGTCTCTATCTACTGCGGGCGTTAGAAATTTGAGTGGATCTGATTCTAGTACGAGAGGACCGAATTGGACTAACCGCTGGTGTATCAGTTGTCTCGCCAGGGGCACTGCTGAGTAGCTACGTTGGGAAGGGATAAGCGCTGAAAGCATATAAGCGCGAAACCCACCACAAGATGAGATTTCTTTTAAGGGTCCTAGAAGATGACTAGGTTGATAGGCTATAGATGTAAAGGCAGTAATGTCATAGTCGAGTAGTACTAATAACCCGTAAGCTTATGTACGCGTCTCCCCGCTTTAGGGCGGGGACACTTTCTTTCTGAATCAAATAGATTCTTTTCTCAGTATGTTAAGATATTGGCAACCATGGTTGCAGTCAAAAGTCGAAAGACAAAAGTCCAAAGTAAGATATACTTTTTGACTTGTAACTTTTAACTTTAGACTTAAAACTTAAGGTGGTTATTGCGTCGGGGCTCACCTCTTCCCATTCCGAACAGAGAAGTTAAGCCCGATTGCGCAGATGGTACTGCCATCCGGTGGGAGAGTATGTCGCCGCCTTTCTTTTGAAAACCCTATCCAATTGGATAGGGTTTTTTGTTATGTATAATTTTTGAAAAAAATTAATTAAAGATATCGAACAGAGAAGTTAATCCCGAAACTTCGGGACGATTGCGCAGATGGTACTGCCATTCGGTAGGAGAGTATGTCACCACCTTTAGCTTCGCTCAGTCGGGTGAAGCCCTCGAGTCTTTTGAAAACTCTATCAGTTATGATAGGTTTTTTGTTTTTATAGCGTTTTGATTATAACTGTAAGATGTAAGAAATTTGCTTTTGATTTTTCCATGGATTTTAAATCTGCGTGAGTCTACATTAAAATTTTTATCACTAAATTTAAATCGTTAACTAAACGGAGTGTTTATTTTTGAATGTTATATAAACATAAAATCAATATTATAAACGTGTTATGACTAATAGGAATTTAAAAATTGTTAAACAATATATAATTGGTTTATGTTGTATTGTAATTTTTTTCTTATTAGAAAATTCCAACATAATACCTTATCTACTTGAAAAGACAAATAAACTTCGCTATAACGGGTTTGTTACATTTATAATAACTGGATTAATAAAGTATGGATTACTATTTTATGGGATATTTATAATTATAATTTTGAGTTTACTTTTAATCAAAGAACAAATCTCTGACGATACTAAAAAAATTAAATAGAGAATTTCTTTGTATATTTTAAAACTTCAATATTCGATTATAAAATTGATTATGTTTTTTTAATTCAGAAACCCCATCTTTAAAACTCAAATAAGTAGCTCCATTTTTTTTGTTGTGTTTGCTAATTTTATATAAGTAATGGAAATGACGTATTAATTCTTTCCAACCGAATAATAAAGAATGATTAGGGTCGTAAATGTGTGTTGGTTCGCTAATTGCACCATTAATTTCAACTATTTGGAAGTTTTTACCTTCTTCAAGTTTTTCAAACGAATCAAACATTATATCCATACGGCCATAATAAAATCCATTTATTTGATTACAAATTTGGGTAAAGGTTTCTTCTAATCTTGGTGTAATATAATGGCTAAAATCGATAAATTTTGTACCTCTACAGTGATTGCCATAAGGAACTAAATTAAGAGATTCATTTTCAGGTAAAATTTGATTTAATTTATCTCCATATTCTTTTTGTAGTACTCCTAGTTGAAATTCGTATCGTGGATCTTTTAAAAGTAATTCTTTTATAGAATTCTTTCCGTTGCCTTTTATTATTAAGAATTCTTTTGAAACAATTCCTGTAATTTTACCATTTATTTGGTTTGGTAATTTTACATAAAATAAACCTATTTCATTAGGGTATGAAATAAATTCTTGAATTAAAAAATCGAAATTTGCTTTTGAAGTATAATTAATTAAGTCTTCTTCTGTATCAATTTTTTTTACTGCAGTTCCACGTAATCCAATATCTGGCTTAGTAATAAAAGGAAATTCAATTTTATTTTTAATTATGACATCATTTACTTCTTCTAAACTTGTTCCTGATTTTATCAAAACAGTTTTTGGATAATATGCCTCTGGTATTAAATCATAAATTTCTTTTTTTGATTCCATGAAAAAACCTCCATTTCTAATTGTTGGATTAGAGGCATTAAAATAAAAAAAAGAACGTGTTCTTAAAGCGTAATATAAATATTGAAAATATATAGGTGTATACACCACTTGGTATGGCCAATATTCCCAATGGGTTAGTTTATGCCAAGCTAATCGAAGATTCATTCGTATAAATCAATATAGTTTAGTTCAATTTGAGTATTCTCAATTGTAAACTGTGTAATACTAACAGTTTTTAAATGTTCAGTCCTCTTTATAATAATTGTGTTATTTGTATCTTCTTCATCTTTAAATTGATGAAAATCTAAAATTTCATTGGAAGTATAATTAGATTTTTTTAGATGTTGATTAAATAAAAACTGTCTGTGTTCTCTTATCTCTTTTGAATATAAAGTAGACGAAGACCAAATATGATGTTCAGTATTTAATAATTTTATTTTTGATTTTTCAATCTCATTCCATCGTAACTGAAATAATTCTTGTTGATGGAATAATACAATAGTGAATGGTTCAATATTATCTAAATCAATTGCATCCCATTCTTTAATTGCATTTTTTGAATCGAAAATATCTAATAAAATTAAACCTCTACTTTTACGATAATCATTTCTGTGATGATGTTTTTCTTCTGCTCCATTTAATAGAATTGCACAATTTGAATAATCGTGTACAATCCATGTTCCATTTGCTTTAGGATCTTTTGGATATACTAAATTTTTATGTTTTCCATTATATTCTTTTGGTGCAATTGCTCTTCCTCTTAAAGTAGTTTCATCTCTATTTGAAGTAAGGATACATCCTTCATTCGTAGGTACAAAAGTTACTGTGCACATTGTAAACGGTATTCGATTGTAGAACTGGCAACTCCAAAGTTATCACAGATTTTAATTTCTGGAAACTTTAAAATAGCAACTTTTATTAAAGCTTGATGATGTATTGAATGTTCTAAATTATAAAGTAATTCTCTAAAATAATTGGTCTCTATTGATAATAAACATTCATCTTTACCTTGTTCAATTTTTAAACTTTTATTTTCTTTCTCAACTTTGTTTAAAATGGTTTCAATTGCCTTTATAGCTTCTGATGTTTGTGTTTGAATTATAGGATTTCGTTCTCTTAAATCGTAATTAATTATTCCATTATTATAATTACTAATCAAACATTGATACAATTCAATAATATGTCGCGTGTGTTCGCCAATACTTGCGTTACTTAATTCATGATGCTTGAACGAAAACTGTTCATCCGTTAATTGATGAAGTAAATCAATAATTTCTTTAAGATTGTTTTGAACGGAAATAACAAGCATACGATTAACTTTTTTGAAAAATACTAAATTTATTTCGTTCTTCAAAAAGAACTATAGCACAAGCTATTAAAGTTATTAACGCCAATATAAACAATTTACCGCCATCGTCATTAACTTCAATGCCTAATACAAATAAATGTGAAGCAATGGCACCAGCCATTGTTCCAAAACCAAGCAAAGCACCAAATTTTGATTTATTAGGAATTAAAATTAGTACAGCAGCAATTAATTCTATTATGCCGATTCCTATTCTTCCATAAGGTTCCATTCCTAATTTTGAAAAAATAGCAACACTTTTAGGAGCAGCAGAAAACTTAAAAAATAAAGTTTGGAGCATTATTAAGGCAGGGACAATTCGAATTATCCAATAAAATAGCACTTTCATTATACTTATTTTTCTGGAATAAATTTAATTGAAACCGAGTTGGTACAATACCTTTTACCAGTTGTTTCTTCAGGACCATCATCAAAAACATGGCCTAAATGTCCGCCACATTTTGCGCACATAACTTCTGTACGAACCATACCAAAGCTTAAATCTCTTTCATATATTACTGAGCCTTTAATTGCTTTGTCAAATGAAGGCCAACCACAATGTGAATCAAATTTTGTGTCTGATTCGAAGAGTTTATTCCCACAACCTGCACAAACATAAATTCCCTTTTCAAAATGATCGTAATATTCTCCAGTAAAAGCTCTTTCAGTACCTTTTTCTCTTAATATTCGATATTCTTCATCAGAGAGTTTTGCTTTCCATTCTGCATTTGTTTTTTTTAATTCAAAATCCATAGTTTTTTTATTTTGTGAGTTACAAGAGGTTAAAAAACTTAAACTTAGTATAATTAATAATTTATTCATAGCAATTTATTTTATTCAAAATTACAATTACTCGCATTAAACAAATGTTAGCTATTTTACAAAACTTATTTTTACGTATTTGTTTCTAAATCTTTAATGTAGTCTTCATACTCATAAAAAAACAATTCAAAAGCCGACATTTTTTCATTGAAAAAATCAAAAATTGTAGACCAAGTTTTTTTATTGTTTACACTTACATTTTCTAATTCGACCCAAATTCTACTGACCAATTTACCATTTTCTAAATAGTAATTTCTTTCAAAAATTGCATCTTCAATAAACTCTTCAAGTAAAATTGTTTTCAAAGATTCAATTTTTTCATAATAAATTTTGCGAAGCTCTTCATCTTCAGGTTCAATTTCAAGTAATACTTGTGCTTTTTTATTATCTACGTAAAATTTGAAACTAAGGTTTTTAATTTTTGTATTATATAACAACCATTTGCGAGGATATTCCTCTGCAAAGTTTATCCAAAACGCTCTTTTTATTTGTTTTGCTTCTTCCTTACTAAACATTTTCAGCTACTTTATTTGATGATTTTCAAAATTTAATCTAACTTTATAAGTTGAGAACTTAAAATTATGCAGTTTCAAGATTTTATAAAATATATTCCAAAAATAGAAAAAGAAAAGCTTTTAGCAGAAGATGCGCACGCAAAAATGGCGCCTCTTGAACGAATTTCTTTTTTAAAAGAGGAAAATTATATAGATAAAAACCCAAGAGAAGCAGCAGTTTTAATGTTGTTTTATCCAAAAGATAAAGAAACTCATTTAGCATTAATTGTTAGAAACACTTATCCAGGTGTTCACTCTTCACAAATAGGGTTTCCTGGTGGTAAAGTAGAATTGACTGATAAAAACCTTGAAGAAACTGCATTACGAGAAACTCATGAAGAAGTAGGTGTTTCCCCTGATAAAGTTGAAATTATTAAACCTTTTAGTAAGATTTATATTCCTCCTAGTAACTTTTTAGTGTCTCCATTTATGGGGATTTCACATCATGAATTATCTTTTATTCCAGATTTAGATGAAGTTAAAAGAGTTTTAGAATTTCCTTTAGTTCAGTTTTTAGACGAGAATAGAATTACAAGAGTTAAGATGACAACATCATATGCAACAGATATAGAAGTTCCTGCTTTTATGGTTGATAAATACATTGTTTGGGGAGCTACAGCAATGATGATGAGTGAGTTGAAAGAAACCATTAAAATTGTTTTAAATAGTGTTTAACTTTGTCTAGTAAAAAAAAGTTTTTATACATTTGCACCCCTTACCAAATAATTATAAATCATGGGATTATTTAAACGAAATCCTTTTGGACACATATTATTTCTAAAAAAATGGTTAATCCGTATTGCAGGTACTTTAACACATAAACGATATAGAGGATTTAATGAACTTCATATTGAAGGTTCTGAAATTATAAGAAACTTACCCGAAACAAACGTTCTTTTTATTTCTAATCATCAAACGTATTTTGCTGATGTTGTTGCAATGTTTCATGTTTTTAATGCGTCCCTAAAGGGTAGAGAAAACAATATTAAGAATGTTGGTTATTTATGGCAACCTAAATTGAATATGTATTATGTTGCTGCAAAAGAAACAATGCAGTCTGGATTATTACCAAAAATTTTAGCCTATGCAGGTTCAATTTCAGTAGAAAGAACTTGGAGAGCAGAAGGAAAGGATTTAGAAAAGCATGAGCAAAAACAAGTTAAACTTTCTGATTTTAGAAATATTGAAATAGCTTTAAATGATGGCTGGGTTATTACTTTTCCTCAAGGCACAACACGTTCGTTTAAACCTGTGCGTAAAGGTACAGCTCACATTATTTTACATCATAAGCCAATTGTTGTTCCAATTGTTATTGATGGTTTTAGACGTTCGTTTGATAGAAAAGGATTACGAATTAAAAAGAAAGGTATTTTACAATCTTTCGTAATTAAAGAACCACTTCAAATTGACTATGAAAATGAAACTGTTGATAGTTTAGTTGAAAAAATCGAATTTGCAATTGAACAACATCCTTCTTTATTAAAAGTTATTCCAGAAGAAGTTTTAGAAGAGCAAGCAAAATTAGATAAAGAAAGACAGTGGAAATATTAAAAAAAAGAGGCGATTAAAATCGCCTCTTTTTTTATTGAATAGGTTCTACTGTATAGCCTTGTTTGCGTAAAAGTTTTATAACACCTTCTTCGCCTGCTAAATGTGCTGCTCCAACACCAAAGAAAGTTGGGTTTTCTTTTGCAGCTTTTTCGATAACAGGAATCCAGTTTCTATTTCTTTTTAACAATAAATCTTCTTCATAATCTGCTAGCATTTTATTTTCAGCTTCTTTAGAGTTACTTAGCATTTTTTCAATGTTTTCGCTTTTATAAATTGATAACATTTTTTGAATTTCTTCTCTGTCTTTAGCAAGTCCAGATTTTACAGATTTTAATAATTCTTTTACTTGAACATCGTAAGGAATTTTATCAAAAACATTTAATTGATCTTGAATTGTTTCTAAACCAAAAATTTCTTCATTTTGCTCTTTAGAAATATTCATCAATTCCATATCAACAGCTTTCATTGGGCAATCTAAAAGTTTTGGTAAATACATAGAAGAAAGTAAAGATGGCTTAAACGAATCTACCATTTTTAATGAAACACCAACATTATTCTGTAGAAAACCATCAACTAATTTTACTTCGTCTTCATTTAAAAAAGATGAAATAGTAGTTCCATTTTTCATTTGGATTCCACTCATCATTGCCATTTGAAGATTAGGATCGTCCATATCTACTTCTAAATACAACTGATTGGTTTCTTCAAAAGCTTTTAAAACATCATCATCAATGTTAGTTTCACAAACGGCATGCATGGTTCCATACAAATACGAAGGTTTTTCCAAACCTTTACCAGAAATCTTCCAAAGTAAAGTGTTGTCTAGTTTTTGAGCATTAATTACACAACTAAAAAGAAATAAAGTTGCTGCGATTACAAACTGAGTTACTTTAATGATAATTTGATTCATATTTTAAAAATTAATTAAAATCCATTTTTTCTAATTCCTTGTAATTGTTGTGAAGGCGTTTCATTAAAATACCATACAATAATTTGTAGAATAGCCAGATTAATCCAACTACAACAACACTAATTAACAGATAAACAAGAATTAAGATGGCATAAAATAAATTCGGGCCAATATTTTCAATAGCTTTTTCGTAGGCTTTTTCCAAGTTAGGATCATATTTTAATTGAAAAATAAAAACTAACATAAATGAGAAAAACGTCATGGCTAAATTGTACCAAACATAATATTTTACAGTTTTTCGAGTTTGTAAAATCCTTTGCATTAATTTCTTAACTGTTTCAGTAGTATTAATGTTTTTAAAGTTCTTATAAAACAAGTAAATAAAATAGGCAATTACAATATAATTTGCATAAGTAATTACAGGTAAAACCTTATTTAAATGATACATTTCTAATGTTTTTTTATATTCATCATCGCCCATAAAAAAACTTAAACTTACCCAAAACAATATCTCTAGAATACTAATAATTAAAATCCACTTCACGATGGAAGAGGAACGTTTGTGTAGCATTCCATAAATTTCTTTTTCACTAACTTGATTAAAAGAATTTTCTTTTTTCTTCCAATCGCGTTTTAATATTTCTAACTCATCCATACGCTTACGGATTTAATATTTTTTTCAATTTTCCTTTTACACGATTCATTTTTACTCGTGCATTTACCTCACTAATCCCTAAAGTTTCCGATATTTCTGCGTAATCTTTATCTTCTAAATATAAAAACACTAAAGCTTTCTCAATGTCATTTAATTCGCTAATAGCGCTGTACAATAATTTCAATTGCTCTTCTTCTTCAAAGTTGTAGTCTTCTTGTTTAATCAAATGATAACTACTTTGAAATTCGATAGTGTCGAGTGTTTTTTTCTTTTTGCGGTATAAGGTAATAGCAGTATTCAGTCCAACACGATAGGCCCAAGTAGTAAATTTCGAATCACCTCTAAAATTTGGATAAGCTTTCCAAAGTTGAATCGTAATCTCTTGAAACAAATCGTTATGAGCATCTTCATCAGAAGTATATAACCGACAAATCTTGTGAATTATATTCTGATTTTCTTGTAATTGTTTTACAAATTCTGCTTCTGAAGATGATTTCATATGGCTATAAGTAGGAGTTTTTTCTTTTTCGTTACAAAAAATAAATTACGAATTGAAAATTACGAATTACAAATTAACGAATCAACAAATTTTCAAATCAAAATCGTATCTTTGAAAGTACTAATCAGTATTACAAAATGAACATACCTCAATGTAGTTTTCCACGTGTAGTAATTATAGGTGGAGGATTTGCCGGAATATCGTTTGCCAAAAAACTTCGTAATAAAAAACTTCAAGTTGTCCTTTTAGACAAGCACAATTACCACAATTTTCAACCCTTAATGTATCAAGTGGCTACGGGAGGATTGGAACCCGATTCTATTGCGTATCCTATTCGAAAAGTGGTACAAGAATATGAAGATTTTTACTTTCGTTTGGCCGATGTAAAGGAAATTAATACAGATAAGAAAAAAGTAATTGCCGATATAGGTGAATTAAAATATGATTACTTAGTGATTGCAACAGGTTCAAAAACAAATTTCTTTGGCAACAAAGAAATGGAACGCAATGCTATGGCGATGAAAACCATTCCGCAATCATTAAATATCCGTAGTTTAATTTTAGAGAATTTTGAACAAGCACTTCTTACAAACGATATTAACGAACGACATAGTTTGATGAATTTCGTTTTAGTGGGTGGTGGACCAACGGGTGTAGAACTTGCTGGTGCATTAGCCGAAATGAAAAAAGCTATTTTACCGAAAGATTATCCCGATTTAGATATTCGTAAAATGGAAATCAACTTAATTCAAAGTGGTGATCGCATTTTGAATACGATGAGTGAAAATGCCTCTGAAAAAGCCGAAAAATTCTTGATTGATTTAGGTGTTGAAGTTTGGAAAAATGTTCGTGTTACCAGTTATGATGGAAAAGTGGTGATGACTAATTCTGATTTAAGTTTTGAAGCAGCAACTGTAATTTGGACAGCTGGCGTACAAGGTGCATTAGTGGCAGGTTTAGACGGACATGCGTTAGTTGAAAGAGCGGATAGAATTAAAGTAAACGCTTTCAACCAAGTGGAAGGTTACGATTCTATTTTTGCAATTGGCGATATTGCGTTAATGTCTTCTGAAGAATATCCTCAAGGACATCCAATGATGGCGCAACCCGCTATGCAACAAGGCCGACATTTAGCAGAGAACATTGTTCGATTGGTCAATAAAAAAGAAATGAAACCTTTTGAATATAAAGATAAAGGTTCAATGGCAACTATTGGTCGTAATAAAGCGGTAGTCGATTTACCTAAGTTTCAATTTAGTGGTGTTTTTGCATGGTTTGTATGGATGTTTGTGCATTTGTTTTCTCTAATCGGATTTAAAAATAAAGCTGTTGTATTCTTAAATTGGGTGTACAATTACATTCGTTTCGATAGAGAAGCACGATTAATAATTCGTCCGTATAAGAAGAAGAAAATTGAAAGTTTTGTTAGTGATGAGATATAGTTTTAGTGTTCAGTATTCAGTTTTGAGTAATCAGTATTCTTGAAATAATATTTGATAAGTTCTAATAGATAGTATTACTATGAAATTTTATTTATTATTTACTTTTTTCATAACTACATTCTTTTTTGGACAAGAAGTTAAAAAAGAAGTTATATACCTTAGTTCGAGTGTTATAACTGATGATGTGTTTTCTGAGGCTTTAGAAAAAGATATTAAATCAGATAGAGTTTTAATTTCGTTTATTGTAAACAAAGAATGCGATATTATTGAGATTAAAATTTTTAAGGAAGGAAAGTTAGTTTCATTCAATAAATCTGTATTGAAAAATATGGACAAAATTGAACCTGAAATTCTCGATAATTTAGATTGTGATGATTTGAAAATAAAGCAGCAAAATATTAAAATGTTTGTTCCAATTCATTTTAAGATGGAATAGTTTAGAGTCAAAAAACTGAATACTGTTTACTGAACACTGTCAACTTTAGAATACCCAATCGCTAATCCCACAAAACGGCTGTAACTAATAATCCCTTCTTGTTGGTTGGCTTTTAAAAAGTTGTCATAGAAAAACTCAAAAAACGTATCAATAGGCGTGTGGTAACCATCCCAAAAAGCTTCGTGTTCTTCGTAGTTTTTGATAACACCTTTGTTTAGTTTTTCAAAATAAGCTTTGCCTTTTCCTTCTTCCATTTGTTCCAAATTCGCTAAGCAATAGCGAGTGATAATACTATAGGCCGAATATTGAAAATACAAATCGTCATTGTGCGTTGCCGCCACAAAACCAATAAAATTACATTCACTTTCGCTGCCTATTCCTACTTGGTGACCCATTTCGTGGCAAGTCGTCATCGGTAAAGTAAAGTTGGGTTTTAAGGTGTTCACTTGCGCTTCATTTGTAAATGGATTCAAATAACCACCAAATCCCATATAACTTAATAAATAGCGTAAAAGTGAAGGCTTAATACTTTCATTCTCGTAGTGAAATTCTTGTAAAGATTTGGGAAGTTTAGCATAACCGTTTTGTGCCATGGCAAACACTTCTTCATCTGAATATGGTACTTTTACAGCGGTAGAATCATTTCCGGTAATTTGTTGTTGTAAGGCATTGGTTTTGGTAATCATCTTTTCGGTAAAAGCGACTAATTCTTCTTCGGTGTATTCTTTTTCAATGTGTAGTTTTTCATGTAACGGAATACGATAATAATTCATGCCCCATAACACGTGAAAGAAGAAATAGAAAACAGAAATCCAACTTAAAACCGTCAATCCGTTGGTTTTCCAATTTTTAAAAAATCCTTTTCTGTTCTTCCAAATCCAGCGAATCAATAAAATAATCAAGACACTGTAAATGATATCGCCAAACGAAAACGGAATGCTACCAAAAATCGTTCGGCTGAACCAAGCAACTTTTTCATACCAACCTTTGCTGTAATATTCCTCAATAAATACTGGAAAACGGCCAAGTGTTTTCACAATAACGATTTGAACAATAAGGAATAAAGGAAGTAGGTATTTTCGTTTCAAAGTGTGCAATTTTATCGTAAATATAATTCAAAATCTAATTTCAAAGAAAATATACTTTGTAACTTTGTGCCTTTCGTAATAAAAACAACAAACTTAAAATAATGAGTCAAGAAGTTAGAAACTTAGAGCCAAAAGCGCTTTGGAATAAATTTGCCGACTTAAATGCGGTGCCACGTCCGTCGAAAAAAGAAGAAAGAGTCATTGCTTTCATGATGGATTTTGGTAAAAAATTAGGTTTTGAAACCATCAAAGATGAAGTAGGAAACGTAATCATTAAAAAACCGGCTACTGCTGGAATGGAAAACCGTAAAACCATTGTAATGCAATCGCATTTAGATATGGTACACCAAAAAAACAACGATACAACTTTCGATTTTGATACTCAAGGCATCGAAATGTATGTAGATGGTGATTGGGTTCGTGCCAAAGGAACTACGCTTGGTGCCGATAACGGTTTAGGTGTAGCAACGATAATGGCAATTTTAGAAAGTACTGATATTCCTCATCCTGCGATTGAAGCTTTGTTTACGATTGATGAAGAAACAGGAATGACAGGCGCAATGGGCTTAAAAGGTGGATTGTTAGAAGGTCAAATCTTATTGAATTTAGATACCGAAGAAGACGATGAAATCGATATTGGATGTGCCGGTGGAGTAGATGTAACGGCTGTTGCCGAATATGACGAAGAAGACGCTCCAGCGGATTCTGTGGGTTATAGAATTACCGTGAAAGGTTTAAACGGAGGTCACTCGGGAATGCAAATACACGAAGGTTTAGGAAATGCCAATAAAATTATGAACCGTTTATTGTATAGCGGTTACGAAGATTTTGGTTTACAAATTTCTAAAATCAATGGTGGAAGTTTACGTAATGCGATTCCTCGTGAGAGTGTTGCCGAAGTAATTATTGCCGAAATGTACGACGAAGCGTTTGAGTTCGACATGCAAGAAATCATTAATGATATTAAAGCCGAATTCAAAACGACAGAACCGAACTTACAAATTGTAATTGAAAAATTAGACCAAGTTCCTGCAAAAGTGTTGCCTTCTATGGCGCAGTTTTATTTGGTTCGTGCGTTATACACCGCGCATAATGGTGTGTATCGAATGAGTGCCGATTTTGATAACTTGGTAGAAACGTCTAACAATATTGCGAAAGTAACTGTAGGCGGTGGCAACTTAAAAATTGAATGTTTAACACGTTCTTCAGTAGAGAGTTCTAAGTTTGATTTAGCGAATGCCTTACGCTCTGCGTTTGAGTTAATGGGATGCGAAGTGACCTTCTCGGGAAGTTACCCAGGTTGGACACCAAATCCTAATTCGGAGATTTTAGATGTGTTAACGGCGATTTACGAAAAACAAAACGGAAGCAAAGCACACGTTGTAGCGTGCCATGCTGGATTAGAATGTGGTATTTTAGGCCAAAACTATCCAGGAATGGACATGATTTCGTTTGGACCAACGATTAAAGGCGCACACAGCCCAGATGAAAGAGCAAGCATTTCTTCTGCACAAAAATATTGGAAATTTGTGTTGGAAATTTTAGCGAATATTCCAGCGAAGTAATTAGTGATTAGAAATTAGTAGATAGTAAAACTCCCAAGCGAAGCTTGGGAGTTTTTTATTGAACTCTAAAAATGCTGAGTAGCCATAAATATCTGTTCTAACGTTCCCAGGCTTTGCGAAGGCGGGGATTTTCAGCACTAAACTTCATTAGATGCACAAAGCTTGAATTTAGCACTTCACTGTCATAGAAGCACGAAACCCCCGCTTTTGCAAAACGGCTGTTAGTGGCTGCCTTTCTTGTTGTCCGCATTAGTTCTTCAATTTTAGTTTCATCATAATGTCGGTCTGCTCGTCATTACCTAACTTGAAAACGTGTTTGTCAAATTCTACGAAACCATTTTTTTTGTAAAAGTTTATTGCTCGCGGATTTTCTTCCCAAACACCTAACCAAACATAGTCAGTGTTTTTCTGTCTTGCGATTTTTATTGCTTTGTCGTAAAGGATTTGTCCAACGCTTTTTCCGTGAAAGTCCTTTAAAACATAAATACGTTCAATTTCAAGTGCATTGTCGTCCTGTAGTTCTGTTTGAGATTGTCCAAAGTTTAGTTTTAAATAACCAATTACGTTGTCGTCAAGTGTAGCAAAATAAAATTCAGCGTTGTTGTCGCTAAGTTCAGCCGTCAGTTTTTCAATGGAAAATCCTTCGTCTAAATATTTTGTCATATTCTCTTGGGAATTTCCTGCTGAAAATGTTTCATAAAAAGTCTGTCTGCCAATTTTTTGCAATTGGTCAATGTCATTAAGCGTCACTCTTTGTATTTCTATGTCAGTCATTTTCTCTGTACTGTGTCTTTTTTTAAGGTTGCCACTAACGACCTGCTAAACGCAGTTCTATGATTTTTGCGTAAATATAAGAAATTTGCTGAGCAATTATCCGATTAAAGGACTTCCGCTTAACAATCGGATAATTGATTGTCCAATAGTAAACGCAGTTTACGTTATTGGTTCAAATTTCGGTTATTGGGAGCAAAAATTATAGGACCAAATTGCTTTTAGCTTATGTTAGTACACGTTTTCCCTCGATGGGCAGCTAAAGCTGTATTATAGCAAATATTCCAAGCAATTTGGTTTAGCAGGTCGTTAGAACACATTTCTTTTGGGGTGGGATTTAGCGCAGCAAAATATAGCAACAAAAGTCAGCTTTAGCTGAATGTGTTCTAACGGTCTCGTATAACCGTCAGTTACGGGTTAATATGCGTTAATATTCGGTTAAGCACTGACACTCGCAATTCCGAGTGGATTCGGACGTAGTCGAATCCGCCGTAATTGCGGTTATACATTGTTAGGCAACGTTTTTTATTAAATTTTCAATATCAGATTCGGTTTTTATCTTTTTCCCAAGTTCCGTAAATCTATGTTTCAATGGTTCCCACGATACTAATTCCACAATTCCATTTTCAATTAGAAAATTCAGATATCGCGTTCTAATTTCTTCTCTCGATTCATTTGTTGATTTAGCAACTTCACTAATTGAAAACCATATATGTTCAATAGGTTCAGCACAATTGTCCGAATGCAACCATAATTCCTTAAATAGTCTTTTCATAATATCCAATCTCAATCGTCCAGTTTCGAGCTCGTCAATTAGTTCATAAGTTTCATTCATAAAAGTTTGGTATTTAGTTTCAGAGATTCCAAACAACCAGCTTTTTTTCGGCTTATTCATTATCCGATTATAAAGTCGTTTTATCTTATAATCATTTTCAAAGTCAGGAAAACTGTCTAAAATCTGGTGCTTTGAAATTGCTCCACTAAAAAATTTCCGAGCCATATAAGCAGCGTATTGTCTGTCGGATTTTTTTTGGTTTTCGGTCATTTTTCAAATGTTGCCTAACGTGTTGCCGCTTGTGGCAGTTGCGTAAATTTATAATAAAAGATTACAAGTACAAAACTCCTCGTGGAATTTTCGGAGAAAATTCCGAACACACACCGAGCCTAGCAATTGCAATAAACGGCTGTTAGCACCAGTTTTTATTATGTGTCTGTTGATATTTCGTCCCATTCGTCGGCGTAAAATGTTACCCAATTAATCGCATAATGTCTTTCCATTATTATACCCAAATCCAAATTTGCAGGCATTTGTTGATTATTTAAGTTAGAGTTTCTTGTCGCCCAATGTAGTCTATAAATCAAATCTGACTCATCAAGTATTTCTGTTGTCCGTCTAACCTTGGCATTTTTAATAAATTCAGTCGGGTCAGTTAGAAACTCAGGAAGTCGTGAAACAATTTCTGGTATCTGAACTTGTTCGGTCGGTAATTCAAGTTTGTCAACTTTTTTGATTGTCCAAAGCAATAGCCATACTCCTTCTGAACGCCAAGAAATATTTGCAGTTTCTTGTTCTGTCAGTTCTTCTTTTTGAAATAGTTCTTTCTCGTCTGGCGAAACTTTATCCCAAAGTGAATTTGTTTTTAAAAAGTCAATTATGCTTTCTGTTTCATCAGGAACTTCGGAAACGTATGCAAGATAAACCAAAACTAAAATTCGTTCAGCAATTTCTTGGGCTGTCCTGATTTTTACTTCACTTTCTTCTTCAATCAATGGTAAATGGTCAATGAATGGAATGTTTAAAGATTTTAAGTATTTTTCGGTTTGTTTCTTTCTCTGTTCAGCCGTTTTGGGATTGCTTCCGTTGTTAGGCTTCTTAAAAATGTCAAATATTCCCATTGTTCTGCTGGTGTCGTTTTAAAATTGGCGCTAACGTTATACAGCTTGTATCAGTAGCGATCAAATATACCAAAACTTTTAATAAATCATGAACCTTTACAATTACAAAAACGACTTTCAGTTTATCCTGAAAGTCGCTATTGCTACAAACTGTGGTTGTAGGCTGTATTTATTCTTTTACTTCAAAAAATAATTCTGTTTCAAGTATCTTAAAATATCCAAAGTTTGAAAGGTCAATATAAATTTTTGCGTTATATGAACCTTCATCAACTATTTTTTGGTAAATGTCAAACCATATATTCTCATAAGCTATGTGTTTACCTTTGTTTGTTTCAAAAATAACTCTTTTTGGATGGTTTATTGCTGGATGTCTAAAAATGTCGGTTTTCATTCTTTTTTGAATGTATTTTATATACTTATCTTTTTCTTTTTTATAGATTTCGAAAGTCATTTCTACATTATTATAATCTTTATTATTTCTAAACCACTCAGGTAGATATAATTCTTTTGTTCCATAGTTTGTTATCTGCATTGAAAATAGTTTTTTCTCTTCCAAATTAAAAACCTTTTTATTTGGTTTCGAACAAATTTCAATGTCGTAAAAATCAGAGGTATTTGACCTAATACTATCTAAATTAACATTTTTTGTTAGATTTTTTATATGGTCAAAATCTAGATCATTAAAATACTCACCTTCAATTTTACTTGTGTGTGTTTTACACCCAAAAATAAAAAAAGTGATAAATACATATAAAAGAGATTGTTTAATTATCTTTTGCATAATTCAGGATAATGTAGTTTTATAAAATCTATTTGACGTTTATTTTGTAATTTTTCAGAATCACTTAATTGATTCATATTTTCAATCAATTTATCTAACAAACCTTCAACAATCCCAACATCTTGTAATTTTTTTAAATCGGTAAAACCAAAAAGTTGATTGTAATAAGCTTGAAATTCTTGAAGGGCAACAGATTGAGTTTGACCATGAATTTCGCCTTGCAATACATGAAGTAATTCATGTTTAATTACTCTTGTTATATATCCAAAATCAGAAATTGAAAATAGATTAGTATCAATTTCAAGATTACATGAAGTTAAAACACCATTTGTAAACTGTCTTATCGCATTAGCATGTGCTCCATTAGATAATCCATTTTCAAAAGTGATAGTGTAGTTAGTGTTAACATAATAGCCATTACGAAAGTTATTTAAATCGTAAATATTTATCAAATAAGTAACAGCTGCTAAATTTCCTTGTGTACTTCTGATAATATTAAATTGTTGTTGAATTGCATCATGATCATGTTCAATTTGATCTTCTGGATAACTTCCAAAAAAACTTGAATCAAAATTAGCAACAATATCTAATGGATTTGTTACAGAAGGTAATATTGTACATTCATTATTGTTCAAATCTTCAATTGCATTAATTGCAAATGCTATACTTTGAGTAGAACTATTATTTGCTTCTAAATAATCAACAATTGTTTGTTGAATTCTTGGATATGCTGATAAATCATTCCAATACTCTAATTGTTCTGGAGATAAATCTACTAAAAAGTTGCTTAGAGTTTGGTTAAATTCTAAACATGAAGTGCAGGGTACAAAAGTTGTATTAAATAAATCTAAAATACTTTGATTAGGATTAGGGTTGTTACTTCCTGTATTAGTTGAACCTCCAGTAGGCCCAGAACCTGTGGTTCCTGTTCCGCTTGTACCTGTACCACTTGTACCTGATGTGCCAGAAGTTCCTCCGCCTCCACCATCTGCAAGACAAGCCATATCTATAGTTATTACTTGCATTTCATAATCAAAACCCATTCCAACACAACCATTTCCTAATTCTCCATTATTAAAAATAATATCACCACTTGAATTATAGCAAGCGCTATAAGTATAGGTATATGAAGAAACACATGCACCAGATACGGCAATTTTAGAAGCGTTTTCGATTTCTGAAATACTTGTTGGTTGAATATTTTGAAGCGTTCCACCACTTGCTAAAATATCTAAATCTTGTTGCGTTAAATTATATTCAGCAATATAAGCTTCAAAGTTTCCGTCGTTTTTAGAAACTAACACTAAGTTTTCTTTTTTTGTTGAATCAGTATAATCAACAATGTTAAAAGTTATAGATTGTTCAGTAGCACTTGTCATTTGAACAATATTTGTAGTGTCTATTAAAACCCCAAAATCTTCATTATAAACTGCACGATTTGCAATTGAAGTTGGCAGTTTTTTAGTCATTACACTTTTAATTTTTTCAACCACATTTTTATTAGATTTAAGTTCTTTAAAACTAATTTTACTAATACTTAAATTTTGTGGTTGTTGCGATTTGTAAATAGCATCATCATAGATTTCTTTTTCGCAGGATGAAAGAAATAACATTGCAATAGAAAGACTTGCAATTAAAAATTTGAATTTGTTCTTCATAATTAACGTTGTTAAGTTACTAATTTATTAAAGGTTTAGTTGAGCAAATATAGCCTACAACGACCTGCTAAACGCAGTTCTATGATTTTTGCGTAAATATAAGAAATTTGTTGAGCAATTATCCGATTAAAGGACTTCCGTTTACCAATCGGATAATTGATTGTCCAATAGTAAACGTAGTTTACGTTATTGGTTCAAATTTCGGTTATTGGGAGCAAAAATTATAGAGCCAAATTGCTTTTAGCTTATGTTAGTACACGTTTTCCCTCGATGGGCAGTTAAAGCTGTATTATAGCAAATATTCCAAGCAATTTGGTTTAGCAGGTCGTTAGAACACATTTCTTTTGGGGTGGGATTTAGCGCAGCAAAATATAGCAACAAAAGTCAGCTTTAGCTGAATGTGTTCTAACTTGTTTATATGCGAAGATTTCGGACTACTATCATACCATATTGGCAAGATTGGCGAAGGGTTTACTAGTTTTTTTTGTTTTTGCAAACAAAATCAAATATAAAAATAAATTCACAACTTCACCAAGATACCTTTACGTTTTACAATATTTTTATAATCATATTGTATAGTCGTAGCTTTTTGTAGCCAGCGTTTCAGGTCGGTTTCGTTAATTTCGGTTTCGTTGGTGTAAAACAACGAAGCATCTTTAAACTTTTTACCTAATACGTTAAGTTGCGGTTCATCAAAGTCGGCACCGCTCCAAAACATCAAGCGTATACCTGCTTTTTGTTTGCTATAGCCTACAATAGGGTTGCCGTCTAAAAACCAAACGGGGTGCGCATGCCAAATCTTATGTTCGGCTTTTAACAGGTTTTCGTTAATAATGTGGTATAACGTATCGCAAATTTCTTTTTCGGTAGGCGATAGGTTGTTATGGTAATATGCAATCTCTTGGTTCATAATTTAAAAGTAGTTAAAAATTACGAATTATGAATTATGAGTTACTAATTACTAGTTACTTATCCCTTTTCTTATCCGTTAAAATGTATAACCCATCTTTTGCTCGTTTACCATAAATAGCGATGGCTTCTTTAGATTCAAAAAATAAAAAGTCTTTGTTGTTGATGTCGCACGTACTTTTTTTCCCTTCTTGGGCTTTTTGAAATTCTTTATAACTGGTTTCCTTTCCGTTTACTAATACAATCGGGCTATAATCTGCAGGATAACCAATAATACCTCCAAGATATATTTCGAGCTTTGTTGCTTTAATATTGAAATCAGATTTTAATTCGGATTTTGTCAAAATGTAATCGGCACCTTGGTAACCAAATTGTGATTCTTTTTCTTCCGTTTTTTTGGCATTCCAGTAAAGAACTCGAACTACATTGTCATCGTCTATTAATTCATTTGGAATTTCCATCGAAAAAGTACCATCAAAATCAGTATATACTCTAAATTGCTTTTGTGCATTAGCAAAAATGATTTCGGCATTTTCAATAGGTTTACCCGTTTTTTCAGAAGTTACTTTGCCTTTAAATGTAGTAACGTTCGGTACAGTAGGTTGTTCTGGTTTAGTTTTTGTTTTTTTGTTTTCCAATTGATTTGAAGAGTTAGTTGACGCGATTTGTTCGGTTTCTACACTAACTTTTCCTTTTGTAGTATTTTGGCATCCAATTAAAGTTGAAGCTATCATTATACCCGCTGCAACATTTTTAAAAGGGAAATTAATTTCATGTGTTGGCTTGGTATCGAGTAAAGGCATTTTTAATTGATCACTCGTAACTCGAGCATATATGTTACCTTTCGATTTTGAAAGAATTTTTGAGATTTCAATTTGACTTAATTGTGTAAAATCGATAACGTTTTTAGAACATAAATCACAAAAACTGCCGTTATCATTTGGAGTCATATTTTCCCATTTCTCTTCACAAGGCTTTTCAATTTTTAAAAAATTTGCTTTCATAGTTTTTGTGATTTACGATATTATAATTAACTATATAACATCGTTTTTTTGTTTCTATTATAGTGCTGTTTGTTTTTTTCTGGTTTAAAGTTAAACAAAATACTACAATCCATAACGTTCGGTATATTATCTAACTTGCAAAGTAATTTTATCATAGCTTCGAGTTTATTAAAATATTTTAGCTTATTGATCGAAATCGAAAGTATGTGTCCATTTTTGAATTAAGACTTTATTATTGGCTTTATAAACAGCATCTTTGAATTTTTCAAATTCATTATTGAATAGCCTAGGAAGAATTCGTACAGATTTCTCTGTTACATAGTTATCTGT
Organism: Flavobacterium okayamense; assembly: GCF_019702945.1. Taxonomy (NCBI): domain Bacteria; kingdom Pseudomonadati; phylum Bacteroidota; class Flavobacteriia; order Flavobacteriales; family Flavobacteriaceae; genus Flavobacterium; species Flavobacterium okayamense. The sequence continues at coordinate 2,662,262 of NZ_AP024749.1, read as the reverse complement.
ATATTTTATTTTCCACATTTTACGTTTGTTAATTTCAAGTGAAGTCAGTTTAATTACATGAATGTTTTTAAGCGGAATACGTTCTTCTCCATTTTTGCTTGTAATAAACATATGATTTTGATCGAATTCAACTTTTTTAGCACTGTCGAAAATAAAATAAAGTAGCACACAAACAATTGCTGAAATGCAAATGCCAATAAGTGCTTCATTTTCTCTATTATGGCTGTTAATTAAGTTTACAATACTATATAGAAGTGCCATAAACACTACAGCTGGTATAAAACGAACCCATCTTAAGTTCGTGGAAATTCTTTTTTTCATGGTAGTTTAATTAAGGAAGGCCTTTTCTTGGAATTTGAGGTTTCCAAGGTAAAATATGTAAGTTCTTATAAAATTTGAGATAAGTAGATTCTGAAAGAATTTCAACTTTAATTTGATAACTTTTATCATCAAAATATATGGTGTCTACTTTTAATTCAAAATCGCCATTCAAAGCCCTTTCATTAGATGATAATGAAATTATCTTTTTATTGTTTTCCTTTCTTATTGAAAAATGAGCACTAATTTTTTCTTGATGTAAATAAATAGAATCTGTCCAATCGCTTATAGATATTTGCTCTCGACTAATATCTTTAAAAATACTATCAATTATACTATTTGGAAAAACCTTTTTATTGTTAAGTACTATTTCTTCAGGATCCCAATTACCTTCAATATTTATTTTGTCGGTTTTGTAAAATGCTAAATAAAATAACGCAACGATAAAAGTAATAACACTAATTATTTTGAGATATTTCAAGAAATGAATTTTTAAAATATGATTTCAAATATAAATAAAAAACAAAAATCCCAACTTCTAGAAGTTGGGATTTTTAACTTTAAAAAACTAACAAGAAAATGATAGGGAAAAGCATTCCGATTAGCGTTAATTTCCAACCGTAGCGCTTAAAGATGTGTTTTCCATGTTTTACCATCATGGCACCTGTTATGGCAATTATAATTAATGAAATTCCAAAAATATCAGAAAAGTAAATCCACCACGCTGAAGTATTTTTGTGCAACTTCATAGCTTGACTTACAATAGGTGTTTTTATGAATTGTACCATTTCGCCTTTACCTGTTTTTACATCCACTTCAATTTCAGCACTTTCTAGTTGTATTCTTAAAGTTCCTTTACGAACCATATGGCGACGAACTTTTCCAACTAATCCTAAATCACTAGCCGTTTTTTGAGCAAATTCTTCGGTTATTTCACTTTCACTTTTAGGCAATTGCAATTCGACAGGTTTACTTTCGATAGTAATTTTTTCTGGATGCCAATGTTCTCTGTGATTCATTAATATTCCAGAAAAAGCAAATGTTACAATTAATCCAAGATAGAAATAACCTAAATCGCGATGTAAGTCTCTAATTTTTTGTGCTTTCATTTCTGTTTAAAAATTATAAGCTAATGCTAATGAATAGTTTCTTGGGGCAATAGGGTTTAAGCTATTATCGTCGTGTGCATTATAGTTTAATTCGTTAAAGATGTTACCCAATTTTGCTCTTAAAGTAAAGCTTTTAATAGTGTAACTTGCTGTAGCATCTGATTGAAAATAATCGCTTAAGTAAATTAATTGTCTCGAATCATTATTTACTTGAACTCTTGTAGAACGACCTGCATAACGCGTTCCGAAATACGTATTAATTAATCCGAAGCTTAATCCTTTTAATGAACCATCTAAAAACTCGTAGTTGAAACTTAAGTTGGCTGTGTTTTTAGGATTGTAACGTAATAAACTTCCTTCTACATAATATTCGCTATCTAAGAATTTAGTTTCGTTAAAACTATATCCAGCAATTATAGAGAAACCTTTGAAAGCACTATAATTTACATCGATTTCTACACCTTGACTTCTTACTGTTCCTGCTAAAACTTTAATGTAATTGTAGGAGTTATTATTTGCTAACGATTGTTGGTAATTCTTATCATTTGTGATTTGGTAAGCAATAACATTAAATCCTAATTTATTGTTGAAGAATTTGTTTTTTACACCAATTTCATATTGATCAATAATTGAAGGTTCTAAAGCCTTACCATTTTCGTCTTGTCCAGAATTTGTCTCAAATGAATTGGAATAAGTCGCAAATAATGTGTGGTTTTTTGTTGGTTGATAAATTAAACCAAATCTTGGTGAAAAAGCATCATCATATTGATTTGAAGGCTCATTTTTATTTGTGCTATATGTAAATACATTACTTTCAGTATCTTGATACGTATAGCGAACACCCGCTAATACTTTCCATTTTTCTGATAAAGTAACTAAATCTTGAACATAAACTCCGAAACGACTTGTTGGAGCAGTTGTTAAAGTTGTAGCTGTCATAGTAGGAATTGCTTCTTCTAATGAAGGATCGTATTCTTCAAAAATGTTAATTTGATCGTAAGCAACATTTTGATAACGTGTTGCATAGTTTTTGAAGTTTTCTACATCAGCACCAAATAAGAAATTATGTTCGATTTTTCCTGTTGCAAATAAACCATTTAAGTTAGCTTGTTGTGTAAAATAATTGTCTTTAGCATCCGCTTTTTGAATACTTCTGTCCCAATCTCCATTAGCTAAAACACCTCCACCACTTGTGTTAGGGCGAGTATTTGAGAATAATTCAGTTTTAAAATAACGAATACCATTAATGAAGTTAATATTCCAAGCATCGTTAATTTTATGAGTAAGTGTTATAGTATTCGAGAATTGCTCTGAATCGTAATATCCCCAAGTTACTCCTAAAAATCTATCGCGAGGTAAATCAACTACTTCATAATCAATTACGCCAGCACCAAAATCGGGAGTTCTTGAATCGTTTATATAATCAGCTTCAACTAATAATTTTGTTTTTTCGTTTAGCTTAACTTCAAACGATGGGTTGAAATAGTAACGTTCCGATTGTACAAAGTTTCTAAAGCTTTCTCCATTGGTATAGCTTCCATTTACACGAAAAGCAACTTTTTTGTTTTTACCAATAGCATTGTATACATCAAAAGAAGGTTGGTACGTATTAAAACTGCTTTGTGCAAAACCAGCTTCACCACCAAATTCGTATTTAGGTTTCTTGGTAACCAAGTTCATAATTCCACCAGGAGCAACGTTACCATATAACATAGCAGTACTACCTTTTAAGAATTCAACTTTTTCTAAACCAGAAGTTTCAATCATCATTCCGTTGTAATAACGAATACCGTTTTTGAAAGTATTATTGCTACCTAAATTGAATCCACGAGATGCAATTTCTTCTTGGTAACCACCAGTTGTTCCCATTATATATACACCATTGGCATTTTTCAATACATCTGTTAATGTAGTAACTTGTTGTTGCTTTAAAACTTCAGAAGTAACAATTGAAGAAGCTTGTGGTAAGTCCATTTCTTTAATTTTTGCTTTGCCACTAGTTAATTCTTTGTCTTTATTTTTGCCATCTACTACTACTTCATTTAAGTTGTATTTCTTTACCTTAACAGTGTCGTTTTCAATAGTTAATTCTACCTTTTTGGCTTCAAAATGTTCTTGTGATAATCCAATTGTGCTGAATACTGCTGTTGTTAGTGCTGTTAAATATATTTTCATTTTATTTAGATTTATTTAAAATAACGACGCAAAAATATAACTGAATTTTTAATCTACAAAGTTTATTTAGATTAATTTTAAATAAAATTTATAACTGATTGATTTACAAAAAAATATTAAACCATAAGTGTAATAGATGAAGTAAACAGAATTTTACGTAAATTTGCACTCCTAAAATTATCAAACACAATGTTAGAGAGATTACAATATGTAAAACAACGTTTCGATGAAGTGTCAGATTTAATTATCCAACCGGATGTTATTGCTGACCAGAAGCGTTATGTACAGTTGAATAAAGAATATAAAGATTTAAAAGCGCTTGTTGAAAAACGCGAAGAATATATTAATGTAACGGGAAATATTGCTGAGGCTAAAGAAATCATTGCAGACGGTTCGGATGCGGAAATGGTTGAAATGGCAAAAATGCAATTAGACGAAGCACAAGATAGATTACCAGAATTAGAGGATGAAATCAAATTCATGTTGATTCCTAAAGATCCGGAAGATGCGAAAAACGTAATGGTTGAGATTCGTGCTGGAACGGGTGGGGATGAAGCTTCTATTTTTGCAGGTGATTTATTTAAAATGTACACACGTTATTGCGAATCTAAAGGTTGGAGAACTTCGGTTGTAGATTTAAACGAAGGAACAGCTGGAGGATATAAAGAAGTTATTTTTGAAGTTACAGGTGAAGATGTTTACGGAACTTTGAAATATGAAGCGGGTGTGCACCGTGTACAACGTGTACCTCAAACGGAAACTCAAGGACGTGTTCATACATCGGCGGCAACTGTTATGGTTTTACCTGAAGCGGAAGAATTTGATGTACAAATTGATATGAATGATGTTCGAATCGATTTATTCTGTTCGTCTGGTCCTGGAGGGCAATCGGTAAATACAACGAAATCTGCTGTTCGTATGACGCACATTCCAACAGGATTAGTTGCACAATGTCAGGATGAAAAATCACAGCACAAAAATAAAGATAAAGCTTTACAAGTATTACGTTCACGTTTATATGAAATGGAATTAGCGAAAAAGCAAGAAGAAGACGCTAAGAAACGTAATTCGCAAGTAAGCTCTGGTGACCGTTCGGCTAAAATTAGAACCTACAACTATCCACAAGGACGTGTAACCGATCACAGAATTGGAATGGATATTTTTGATATGGATGGCGTTATGAATGGAAAAATTCAGAAGTTTATTGATGAACTTCAGCTTGTTGCCAATACAGAAAAATTAAAAGAATCGGAAGTATTCTAAAAATAAAAAAGCTAGCAATTTGCTAGCTTTTTTTATGATTATTGTGCTTGTTTTTCGGCATCTTCAATCATTTTATTGTTGGCAAGTATGGCAAACTCAACCCTACGATTGTTTGCTCTACCGCTTGTTGTTTCATTAGAATCAATAGGTTCTGTTTCACCCATTCCTACGATTTCAAATCTAGACCTTACTAATCCTTTAGACGACAAGTAATTTTTTACAGATTCTGCTCGATCTACAGATAAATTCATGTTGTAACTTTCATCACCTGTACTATCTGTATGACCATAGATAATAATATTAGTATCTGGGTAATCTTTAAAAACTCCGACTAATTTATCTAAGTTTGCTTTTGCAGTTGAGGTTAAAGACGATTTGTTTAAATCGAAATTAACAGAGTTTTCATTAAGCGTTAATTTAATACCTTCTCCAACGCGCTCAACTTTTGCACTAGGTAATTGTTGTTCAATCTCACGAGCTTGTTTATCCATTTGTCTACCAATAAGTCCGCCCGTAATACCACCGACTACACCACCTATGATGGCACCTTCTGCACCGCGTCCACCTTTTCCAAGGTTATTGCCTAAAACACCACCAAGAATTGCACCTCCGGTAGCACCTATCACAGCTCCTTTTTGAGTGTTATTTGCATTTTTAACCGATTTACATTGAACCAGCATAGTTGCACTTAATAATAGTATAGCTAATTTTTTACTCATTAGTATACATTTTATTTTTTTATATGTGTGAATATTTGAATTCATGACTAAATACGTGTAAAAGTTATTTCTATTTGAACTGTACTATTTGAAATCATAGCTTTATCTCTTAGAATAAATGAATTAGCATTTACGGGAATATAATCTACCACATAGCCAGTTTCTGTTTTTCTACTGGATTCTGAATTTAAAAACTTCAGAACCATTTGTCCGTCTCTATTGATATACCAAGTAATGTTTCGAGTAGCTGCACAATTGTTTGGAAAAACTACTGTTCCTTTATTATTGTTTGAAACAAAGTTCCAAGTACTATTTGTAAAACAATCGCTCTTAGCAATATCAAAATGATTTACTTGAATATAATTTGAATTGGGATATTCAATGTTTGAAATGATCCAATCTCCTTTTACATTTCGTTGTGCTTCATAATCTACATAATTATCAACAGCCGATGTTGATTTACAGCTAATGAAGAATACTGAAGCAATAATTATAAATACAATATTTTTCATAGTATTAATTTTAAAAAAAGGCTCATAATTGAGCCTTTTAATTATTCTTTAGCTTCATTGTTTTCTTCAGCTTTTGCTCCCATACGATTTACGGTGTACATTGGACTAAATTCTACTTTTAAAGCTGCAATTTTTAAGTTATCTTCAGTTGATAAACCTTCATTTTCAACCGTGTTTTTACGAGTGTCTAAAGCCTCATACAATAATTTAATTTCATCCCAATCTTCACGTGAATAACTGTCTTTGTTTTCTTTAACTGTATTTACAAAGTTTTCATACACACTTAGAATGTTATCTTTGTTTACCCAAGCAAAAGACATATCATCGCCAACTTTATTCATTCCAAACAATGAATTTCTTAACTCTTCTTTGTGCATTTTTGCTTTCGTTTTTTGAACTTCCATTTGATAGGTTTCAAAGGTCATAGAAGCTGATTCAATTTCATTTTCAGCTTTTGTTTTATCTTCTACACCAACTATAGCGCTTTCGGCTTTCATTTTTTTAGTATCATACTCTGCGGCAATAACATCCCAGTTAGATGATGAATTTTCCATACTTAAATCACTAACCGAGTCTACGTAAGTTGTATATTCGGAAACTAATTTTTGAGCTTCTTTTTCTTTAGTGTTATCACAGGCAACAAATGCAGTTGCTAGTAATAAAGTTCCTACTGTTAATTTTAAATTTTTCATAGCATTTTTTTTAATGATTATTTGATTGTAAAAAGGTTTGAACCTTTTTGTATATAATAGATTTTAAAATAGAAGAGGTTATGTTACTCATAATTGAATTTGAGTTTTTAAAAATCATTCTTTTTATGAGATAACTCAATGTTGAACGCAATCCTATCTTAAAGATTGAATTTTTTAGTTTCTTATTGCTTAAAGCGTTATCAATAATATTGGAAACAATATGGGTTGGCTTTAGGCTTTCATAAGTTATTTCTAGCTGTTCTTTAAGCGCTTCAAAATCACTTTTTTGTTGTGCTTCAAGTATAACTATTCTTTCTTCGAGTTTCTCTATTCTACTTTTCTTCTTCTTCATCTGGTGTGATTAAGATTTTTAAAAGAATGGTATCTTGAAGTTTGTTTGAGATTTCATCTTTAAAAATATAAACTAAACATGCAATTAAAAGATAAAAAAACGAAACAATTAGAAAGCCTAAATAATAACTGCCAATCCATTTTCCAACCAATAAGGCTAGTGCAATGTTGATGAAAGACACAAAGAATAGTGTAATTATAAAAAGTGTTACGTATAATAATAATATTGAAACAACAGAACTTGATTTACCAATAAACTTTAGTTTATGTAACTCAAAAGTTGTTCTTGTGTAGTTTTCAACTTTTTCAAATACTTCTTCTAATACAATTTTTTGATCTTTCATGATTTCTTATTTTTTTGCAGCCTCTTTTATATCTTCTGCTTTTTCGGCTAACTGTTCATACTTGCCTTCCATTTTTTCTATGAATTCATCAAATTCTGTTTGTAAATCTGACTTAATGTTTGAGGCTTTTTGTTTAATTTTTTTTCTAGTTTTAGAACCTTTGTCTGGTGCCAATAAAATTCCTGCAATTGCTCCTGCAGCAACACCGCCTAAGATTCCTAATAATACATTACTATTTTTCATAATTTTAAATTTTAAATTTTTCTACTTCCGTTAATAATTCTTAATAGTATAGCTACTACAGCTATAGCGAGTAATAGGTGAATTAAGTTTCCAAAACTTCCTACGTATAGTCCTAATGCCCAAAGTATAATTAGGACTATTGCGATTAAATACAATAAATTTCCCATGGCATTAAATTTTTGAGGGTTAAAATTTTAGTGCTAAATACAAGTTCCATGCGCTATTTTTAGCACCATTAAAGTTGTCATTTTTATCAATATCGTTTAGTCCGTAATTGTAACGAGCTCCTATAGATATTGTATTAAAGTCGAATCCTAATCCGGCAGATAAACCATAATCTAGTTTGTTAAAATCGTCAGTATCATAAGTTAACGTACTTACGTTTTCTCCACTCTCATTTACAACATCAGTTTTTGCATCTAACAAGTAGGCAAAATAAGGACCGGCATGTAAATTAAAATTAGGCACAACATTTAATTTTAATAGTACGGGTACTTCCAAATAACTAAGTTTAAATTTTGATTTGTAAGTTTCTCCCAAAATTGTGTTTTGTACTTCTGAACCTTTTCTTGAGAAATTAACCTCTGGCACAATTGCTACTCCTTGTGTTAATGGTAATTCTACAAACATACCTGCATGAAAACTTGTAAGCATATTAGTATCATCAACTTCATCTACATAAAGATTCGTAAAGTTTAAACCACCTTTAAATCCAAATCTAGCATTCGATGTTTTTGTGTTTGTTTCCTGTGCATTTGCCAATGTTATTCCGAATAAGCATAAGGCAATTAAAATTCTCTTTTTCATAGCATTTTTTTTAATTAGTAATTATTTAGAGCAAAATCGATTTCACTGAGTGAACTGTTTAATTCTTCTATTGAATTTGAAGCTAATTTTTCAATTTCAACATTATTTGTATTTTCTTTTATTAATTCATATTCTTCAACTTCCTCTTTAATCAGTTTTTCTAAAGCCACTAGATAAACATAGTTTCTATTTTTAGCTAAACTGTCATTAATATTAATTAAGCCTTCTTCATATGTTGTATCTGGAATTATTATTAGATTTTTCTTTGCAATCGATTTTATACGTTTATTCATTTTTATATGATTAATCTTTATATCTGCAATTATTTTTTTTGTCTTTTGATCTAATAAACTATCATTTGTTAATTGTGTAATCCCAACAATTTTTAAGTTTAAACTTGTTATATCGTTTAAAAATTGAGTATTAACTTTATTGTTAATGTCTTCATTAATTATTTCTAAAATCACATTATTCTTTTTATCTTCTTTTTTACATGAAATGAAGAGTAACAACATTAGGTTTAAAAGCACAATTTTTTTAATTAAATATCTCATCTAACTATTTCTATCAATTTTATATTACAAAGTTCAGAAATGATGAGTGCGTTTGTGTTATAAGATTTTAATGCATTCTTATAAAATTTTCACAAGAGGCAATAAAAAAAGAGCATTTGTTACCTTAACAAATGCTCTTTTACAATCTTTTTATCCTTAATTTATGCTGGTAAATAAAGTAGGAAAGTGGCTCCTTCGCCAGGTGTACTTTCAGCAAAGATATACCCTTTGTGATTGTCTACTATTTTTTTACAAATGGCTAATCCAACACCAGTTCCAGGATAATCTGTTTTGCCATGAAGCCTTTGAAACAAGTTGAAAATTTTTTCTGCATGTTCTTGTTCAAAACCTATTCCGTTATCTGTGAAAGTGATTCGATAGAATTTTCTTGAATCATTTTCTGGAATTTTAGTATCAGTTTTAGAACTGACCTTTTTACTATTAATTTCAATTATAGGCGAAATATCTTCTTTCGAATATTTTAAACTATTACTAATTAAGTTTGTAAATAGTTGGTTGAGCTGAAAAACAACTCCTTTTATTTTTGGTAGCTTTTTAATTTCAATAGTAGCTTTTTTATCTTTTATAGGTTCAGATAATTCAATAACTATGTTCTCAATTACATCGTTTAGATTAACTTTTTCAAAATCATTTTTAGAACGGCTTGTACGCGAATATTGTAATAAATCATCTATTAAGATTCGCATTCTAGAAGCAGCACTTTTAATTCTATCAAAGTAAGCTTTACCATTATCTGATAATTTATCGAGTTCTTTATCTTCAATTCTTGAAATAAAGGTTTGAATTTTGCGTAAAGGTTCTTGTAAATCGTGGCTTGCTACATGATTAAACTCTGTTAACTCTTTTACAGTTTTTTCAAGTTCAATATTGCGCTCTTCAATTATTTGTGTACTTTCATATTCCTCTGTAATATCTCTTGTTGCTCCAATTAATATTTTATCTCCATTTAAAGTTGTGAACATTTTGCTTTTAACTCTAAGATGTGAAATTTGGTTGTTATCACTTCTAAAAATTCTAAAAGGAAAAGGAGCATTAAATTCTCTTGTTTTAGAAACTGTAAAATTTTCCTGAACACCTTCTAAATCTTCAGGATGAACTAGATTAATAAAGGTTTCAACATCAATGCCTTTTTGATGAGGTTCATAGCCATACAATCTATAAAAATTTTCAGAGAAATAGAATTCATTATTTTTTAGGTTGTAGGTCCAACTACCATATTTACCTAAAATTTCTGCTTGTTTACTAGATTCATCAAAAATGCGTAATTGAGCATTTGAAGTGAGTAGTCTATTATAATTTTTAGATAGTTTTAAATAGCCTAAAACGATTATTAGAATAGCTACTAAAAATGAAGTAAAGATAATTATAGGTGAATTCGAGCTATTTAATTCGTATATCTTATCAGTTGCAACAAGTAAATCTTTCTCATAATCAATCATCTCGTTTACTTCAATGCGTAATGAGTCCATGATTAATTTACCATTTCTGAGGTTGTTTTTAAATTCTCTACCCGTAGAAAATTGCATTTTAAAGTAAACAAATCTGTTGTCAACTAGATTGTATATTTTTTTTAAATGCTCTTGTTGTTTTTCATTATTTCGTGTAGCAATTTTTAGTTTATTAAATGACTGATTAACTCTACTTCGAGCATTTAAATAGGGTTCTAAAAAAATGGAATCGTTAGTTAATGTAAAACCTCTATCTCCAGTTTCAGCATCTTTAATGTGAGAAATTAGTTTTTCTAATTCTATGGCAATTTCATATCTTTTTTGAAGGGCTTCACTTATATTTTCTTGTTCTTTATAATGACGGTAAGTTACCGATGAAAGTGCAATCAAAATAAAGAGAGCTACATAAAATATAGTTCGTATAAATTTTATAGAATTAAAATAACTAGAATTAAACATTATAAGCGTAATAAAAAGTTGTCTTTATTTAAACCTGAAGTATAATATTGCCAATTTGTTGTTACAACATCATTAAGAACTTCCTTAAGAGTATTAAAGTCTGAAGGTTTTTTGATGTAAACATTAGCGCCTAACACAAAAGTGTTTTCAACATCTTCGTCTGAAGAAGAAGTTGAATAAATCGCGATTGCAATGTTTTTAAATTTATCATTTTGCTTAATTTCCTTTAAACAATCAATACCGTTTTTGATAGGCATGTTTAAATCTAGAAAAATGATATGTGGTAAAACACTATCTGGATTGTTTAAATAATCCATTAGCAATTGTCCGTTGTTAAAAGTACTAACAACAGTATTTATTTTAAGTTCGTCAAATGCATCTGTAAATAACAAACGGTCGTCTTCGTCATCATCTGCTAGAGTGATTAACGTGAAATCTTTTTGCATAAATTATACGATTGAATTATTAATTAATTCTCTTCTTTTTTTAACAATTCTTTGGAAAGCAGAAGGAGTGATTCCAGTTGTGTTTTTGAATTGAGAACTTAAATGTGCTACACTTGAATAATTCAGCTGAAAAGCTATTTCAGTTAGGCTCATTTTTTCGTTTGCAATTAATTTTTTTGCAACTTCTATTTTTTGTAAAATAATGAAATTTTCTATCGAAGTGTAAGTAACCTCAGAGAATAAATTAGACAAATATCCGTAACTATGCCCCAAATTATCAGCTAGGTAAGAAGAAAACTTCACGTTTAAAGCTTCCTCTTTTTGAATAGTTTCTACAATTAAGTCTTTCATTCGTTGAACCAATATGTTCTTCTGGTTTTCTATAATTTCGAAACCATATTCTTTTAATTGTTGACTGAGTGATTTATAAATTTCTTCAGGAACATTTTCTAGAAAAAGCACCTCGTTTGTATTTATAAGTGAGTATTTTAGATTAAATGAATCTAATTTTTCTGCTAAAATTTTATTAGCTAAGAAGTTTTGGTCAACCTTAAGAAATAACTTCATATAAAAGTGAATTAGGGTAAATTTACAAATATTAAAGCAAATTTAGAGGCAATCAATACGATTTGTTTTACAAAATTTCAATTAAATTTTACAAATAAACAATGCATTTGTAAATTTGCAACCATAAAACTACAACATGACAACTCAACAACTTTTCGAACAAATACAAAAAAAGAATTCGTTTTTATGCATTGGTTTAGATGTCGATTTAAATAAAATTCCGAAACATTTATTAGAAACTGAAGACCCTATTTTTGAGTTTAACAAAGCTATAATTGATGCCACACATGATTTATGCGTTTCTTATAAACCGAATACTGCTTTTTACGAAGCATATGGAATCAAAGGTTGGCAATCGCTTCAAAAAACAATCAATTACATCAACGAAAAGTATCCTGAAATATTCACCATTGCTGATGCAAAACGGGGTGATATAGGAAATACTTCAACCATGTATGCGAAAGCATTTTTTGATGATTTACAATTCGATAGCGTTACGGTTGCGCCTTATATGGGAAAAGATTCGGTTGAACCTTTTTTAGCATTTGAAAATAAACATACTATTCTATTAGCTTTAACTTCAAATGAAGGGGCTTTTGATTTCCAAACTAAAAATGTTGATGACAGGGAATTATACAAACAAGTTTTAGAAACATCAAAATCTTGGAAAAATTCTGATAACTTAATGTACGTTGTGGGAGCTACAAAAGCAGAATATTTTACTGAGATTAGAAAAATTGTTCCAACTAGCTTTTTATTAGTGCCAGGTGTTGGTGCACAAGGCGGAAGTTTAGCTGAGGTTTGTAAATATGGTTTAGCAGAAAATGTTGGATTATTAATCAATTCTTCTCGTGGAATCATTTATGCTTCAAACGGAACTGATTTTGTTGAAAAGGCTAGAGTAGAAGCTAAAAAGCTTCAAAGTGAAATGAGTGAAATTCTTTCAAAATAAAATTTGTGCCAATAACTTTAACAGACCAAATAGGAATCAAACATACTTTTGAAACCACTCCAAAAAGAATCGTTTCTTTAGTTCCTTCACAAACCGAATTATTATATGATTTAGGTTTAGAAGATTCCATTGTTGGTATCACTAAATTTTGCGTACATCCATTTCATTTTAAATCGACAAAAAATATTGTTGGTGGAACAAAGAATGTAAAGTTTGATAAGATAAAAGAACTTCAGCCCGATATTATTATTTGTAATAAGGAAGAAAATACAAAAGAAATTGTTGAAGAATTACAAGAAATTTGTCCAGTTTGGGTGACTGATATTTATACGATTGAAGATAACACCAAAATGATTCATGATTTTGGTGAATTGTTTAACAAACGAACAGATGCCAAAAAATGGATAGATAAAATTAACTTTTGTCTAGAAGATTTTAAGAATTTCATAAAAGATAAAAAAGAAAATAAAACAGCTTACTTTATTTGGGCAAATCCATATATGGTTGCAGGAAATAATACTTTCATTAATGAATTATTGAAACTAAATAAATTCATAAATATTTACGAAAGAAAAGAAGGACGTTATCCTGAAATTGAACTCAAAAAAATGCGACTTGAAGGTGATCCTGATATCGTTTTACTGTCATCAGAACCTTATCCGTTTAAAGATGAACATGCATTTGAAATTGGACGATTTACACATCACGCTAAAGCAATTTTTGTAGATGGAGAAATGTTTAGTTGGTATGGCTCGAGATTGGTAAAATCTTTCGAGTATTTTAAAGCAATTCATAATAAATTGACATAAAAAAAGCTCCGGTGAGAACTCCGGAGCTATTTTTTAAACTAACCCTAACCAAAATGAGAAAATCATTTATTATTATGATGCAAATATCCGCTTATTTTTCAATAGGTTATGTTAATAAATTGTTATTTATAACTTAATGATTATTAAATTTTTACGAAAACGATTTCATTGTAAAAAATTAACTACAAGAAGTAAATTAATCTTGTAAAGCGAATACTTTTTTCAATAAATCAGATGTTCGAGAAGCAAAATTATTTCGAATATCTTTCTCTTCAACAGCAATCATTTTGAAAACACCATCCATCGCTTTATTTGTCGTATAATCTGTTAAATCAGGATTCACTTTTTTAACTAATGGAATGGAATTGTATTTCGTTATGATTTGATTCCAAACTTTATCAGCACCAACTTTTGAAAATGAGTTTTTAATAACAGGATTAAATTTAGTGTAAAGTGCATTTGAAGTTGTATTCTGAAGATACGTTGTAGCCGAACGATCATCTCCCATTAAAATGTTTTTAGCGTCGTTAAAAGTCATTTGTTTAACCGCATCAACAAAAATTGGTGTAGCTTCTTTTACTGCATCTTCTGCAGCTCGGTTGATCACTTTTAGACCTTCATCGGCTAAATTAGATAAGCCAATATCACGTAGGGTTTTATCTACTTTTTGTAATTCTTCTGGAAGTAAAATTTTAACTGCTTCATTTTTGAAAAAGCCATCAGTAGCTGTTAATTTCGAAACTTGTTTAGTAATTCCATTGTTTAATGCTTCTTTTAAACCGTTCCCAATTTCAGCTTGCGTTAAACCTGTTCCTTGAGGCATTTGATCTAATACTTGTTGCATTTCAGCGCATCCAAATAACGTAAAAGCGAATAAACTAATAAAGATTTTTTTTGTCATAATATTGTATTTTACTTTCAATAGTTACCAAATATAGTGCCTTTTTTTTCGGAATGAAAATTAAAGAATTTGTCTAGCTTAAATTTTATTAAATTCGTAAATTGCACCACCAAATTTTACAGAAAATTACAAATGGAACAACAACAACCTTATATTCCTAAAAATAAAGTAAGAATTGTAACAGCAGCTTCACTTTTCGATGGACACGATGCAGCAATCAATATAATGCGTAGAATTATTCAATCTACAGGATGTGAAGTAATACATCTTGGACATGATAGAAGCGTGGAAGAAGTTGTAAATACCGCTATTCAAGAAGATGCAAATGCGATTGCAATGACATCGTATCAAGGAGGTCATAATGAATATTTCAAATACATGTACGATTTGCTTCAAGAAAAAGGAGCAGGTCATATTAAGATTTTTGGAGGTGGCGGTGGAGTAATTCTTCCATCTGAAATTGAAGAGTTACATGCTTACGGAATTACTAAGATTTATTCGCCAGATGATGGTCGTGAATTAGGTTTACAAGGAATGATTAATGATTTAGTGCAACGTTCAGATTTTCCTGTGGGAGATAATCTAAATGGTGAAGTAAATCAATTAAAAGACAAAAATCCATTTGCAATTGCACGTGTAATTTCTGCTGCAGAAAATTTTCCTGAAAATGCAAAAGAAGTTTTAGACGCTATTCATGCTGAAAATAAAACTAAAAATATTCCTGTTTTAGGAATTACAGGAACGGGTGGTGCTGGTAAGTCGTCATTAGTAGATGAATTAGTTCGCCGATTCTTAATCGATTTTCCAGAAAAAACAATCGGATTAATTTCGGTTGACCCATCAAAACGTAAAACAGGTGGAGCTTTATTAGGGGATAGAATTCGTATGAATGCTATCAACAATTCACGTGTTTACATGCGTTCATTAGCAACTCGTCAATCGAATCTTGCATTGTCAAAATATGTTCAGGAAGCGATTGAAGTTTTAAAAGCAGCGAATTACGATTTAATTATTTTAGAAACTTCTGGTATCGGTCAATCTGATACGGAAATTTTAGATCATTCAGATGCTTCTTTATATGTAATGACACCAGAATTTGGTGCGGCTACGCAGTTAGAGAAAATCGACATGTTAGATTTTGCTGATTTAGTAGCGCTTAATAAATTTGATAAGCGTGGTGCTTTAGACGCCATTCGTGATGTTAAGAAGCAATACCAACGCAATCATAATCTTTGGGATAAAAATCCTGATGATATGCCTGTTTTTGGTACAATTGCTTCTCAATTTAACGATCCAGGAATGAACTCGCTTTACAAAGCGATTATGGATAAGATTGTAGAAAAAACAAATGCCGATTTAAACTCAACTTTTGAAATTACGAAAGAAATGAGTGAAAAAGTATTTGTTATTCCGCCAAATAGAACAAGATACTTATCTGAAATTTCAGAAAATAATAGAAATTACGATGCAACTGCAGTAACACAAGTTGAAGTTGCACAAAAATTATACGGAATTTTTAAAACGATTGAATCAGTAACTGGAAGTTTACCAGTAATTACAAAATCGGGAATTGAAATCGAAAACAAAGCAAAAGCAGATGAGCAATTTGTAAAAATGCTATTAGCAGAATTCGATCGTGTAAAAATGAATTTAGACCCATACAATTGGGAAGTAATTACCACTTGGGATGAAAAAGTAAACAAATACAAAAATCCTATCTATTCATTTAAAGTCCGTGACAAAGAAATTAAAATTCAAACACATACTGAATCACTTTCTCATTCACAAATACCTAAAGTAGCGTTACCAAAATACCAAGCTTGGGGCGATATTTTGCGTTGGTGTTTACAAGAAAATGTACCTGGAGAGTTTCCTTTTACATCAGGATTGTATCCATTCAAACGAGAAGGAGAAGACCCAACACGTATGTTTGCAGGAGAAGGTGGTCCAGAACGTACTAATAGACGTTTCCATTATGTTTCATTAGGAATGCCGGCAAAACGTTTATCTACTGCTTTTGACTCAGTTACTTTATACGGTAATGACCCTGACTTACGTCCAGATATTTATGGAAAAATTGGTAATGCGGGAGTTTCAATTTGTTGTTTAGATGACGCGAAGAAATTATACTCAGGTTTCGATTTAAGTCACGCTGCTACTTCCGTTTCCATGACAATCAATGGTCCAGCGCCAATGTTGTTAGGATTCTTTATGAATGCCGCTATTGACCAAAATTGTGAAAAATACATCAAAGAAAATGGTTTAGAAGCTGAGGTTGAGAAAAAGAAAAAGGAACTTTATGAGGACAAAGGTTTAACGCGTCCTAGTTATAATGGAGCTTTACCAGAAGGAAATGACGGTTTAGGTTTAATGCTTTTAGGTTTAACAGGTGACCAAGTTTTACCTGCTGATGTTTATGCAAAAATTAAAGCAGAAACTTTAGCGCAAGTACGTGGAACAGTTCAAGCCGATATTTTAAAAGAAGATCAAGCACAAAATACGTGTATTTTCTCTACGGAGTTTGCACTGCGTTTAATGGGTGACGTTCAAGAATATTTCATTCAAAAGAATGTGCGTAACTTCTACTCGGTTTCAATTTCAGGATATCACATTGCGGAAGCCGGAGCCAATCCTATTACGCAATTAGCTTTTACATTAGCTAACGGATTTACGTATGTAGAGTATTATTTAAGTAGAGGAATGGACATCAATGCATTTGGTCCAAACTTATCGTTCTTCTTCTCAAATGGTATCGATCCAGAATATGCTGTAATTGGTCGTGTAGCGAGAAGAATTTGGGCGAAAGCTTTGAAAAATAAATACGGCGCTAATGAAAGAGCTCAAATGTTGAAATATCACATTCAAACTTCAGGTCGTTCATTACACGCACAAGAAATTGATTTCAACGACATTCGTACGACTTTACAAGCATTATATGCGATTTATGATAATTGTAACTCATTGCATACTAATGCGTATGATGAAGCTATTACAACGCCAACAGAAGAATCGGTGCGTCGTGCAATGGCAATTCAGTTAATTATTAATAAAGAATTAGGGTTAGCGAAAAACGAAAATCCAATTCAAGGTTCGTTTATTATTGAAGAATTAACCGATTTAGTGGAAGAGGCTGTTTTAACTGAATTTGATAGAATCACGGAACGTGGTGGAGTTTTGGGTGCTATGGAAACAATGTACCAACGTTCAAAAATCCAAGAAGAATCATTGTATTATGAAACTTTGAAACATACAGGTGAATTCCCAATTATTGGTGTAAATACATTCTTAAGCTCGAAAGGTTCGCCAACGGTTATTCCTGCGGAAGTAATTCGTGCAACTGAAGAAGAAAAACAATTTCAAATTTCAACATTAGAGAATTTACATAAAGCGAAAGAAGCACAAGTGAAATCTCAAATTGAAAAAATTCAAGCAGCAGCTATTCAAAATGAAAATATTTTTGAACAATTGATGGAAGCTGCCAAAGTTTGTTCACTTGGTCAAATTACTTCAGCTTTATTTGAAGTAGGAGGTCAGTACAGACGTAATATGTAATAATATTTATATACAAATTAAAAGCCATTCTTTAGAATGGCTTTTTTTATTTTTTTCCTGTTAAATAAGCTCCGCCAAAAACAAGTACAGCTCCTATACCCAAATATATAAAACCTTCTTGTTTGCCATTTTCATTTGAAACATCTAATTCGACTCCCAATGCTTTAATTTCGGCTGAATTATTATTGATTTTTTGCATTCCTAAATACCCAGTGTATAAACCAATTAGTAACAATACTATTCCTAAAATTTTTGTAGTTTTCATGATGTGAATTTTTTATACTACAAATTTATAAGTGAATGGTTATTGACTTATTATAATATTTTCGGTATTTGTTATATAATTATTCTAAAGAATAGAAAGTACTTTTTCATCAGATTGTAATATTCTGAATTCATCACCAATAGTTAAGGAGTTAATTTTTTGAAATATAGGTGCAGTTTCAGAAATACCAATGCAAGTTTTTGAATCAATTTCAAATTTAGGAATTGATATTCCTAATAATAAAATTGTTTTTTCTGAAATAATTATTCGTAATAATTTTTCATTATCAATACTCTTTTCAAGTTTTGATAATTTTATTTCTTCTTCCTTTAAATGCTCTTCTAATCGAAATTGCATTTCTTTTGCTTCAGTTTGATGTGAAAAATCTTCAGGGTCGATGGTATCGTCTTCATCAATATCGGAAGCAACTTTATATTGTGATACAGATTTTACAAGTGTTTTTAAGAATTCTTTTTGTTTATCTATAACGGATTCTATAATACTTTGGCGTCTCATAATTAAATTATTTTATAGTATGAAATTACTCATTATAAAAGAAATAAAAGATGATTATTATCAGTATTCTTTATTTGGTTTAAAAAAATGGCACGACAATTGGTAATGGTATAATAAGTGAAATTATAAATACAAAAGGTTATGAGAAAAATTACTCTAATATTAGCTTTTATCGGGATGATATCGCTAACAAGTTGTACAGTAGAAGAGACTTATGTTGTTGATAATGGATATGATAATGATACGATAAGTGAAGTTTGGGAATATACAAATGTGGATTTACATTCTGGAAATGGATACAGTGTATTTTTAGATTTTCCCCACACAACGTATACTTCTGATATGATTTTAGTTTATCGATTAGCTGATTATGGTTCTGCAGGAGATGTATGGAAATTATTACCAGAAACGTATTATTTTAGTGATGGAACTGTTGATTTTGGATATTCAAATGATGCAACTATATATGATGCTCAAGTATCAATGTTTGGTTACGATTTACCTGGTCTTAACGATGCTTTTAAGTTTGATCAAATATTTAGAGTAGTTGTGATTCCTGGTTACTACGGAAATAAAATGGCTACAGCTATTGATTTTAGTGATTACAATGCTGTAACTACTTATTATAATATTAAAGAAAAAGATATTGTGAAAATTTCACAATAATGGTTGGAGTTTGGTTTTAAAAAGGCAGTTAAATTAACTGCCTTTTTTATTATAGTTTACTCATTTTTAAGTATCCAATATGCAATTCATCTTCCAAACCTTTATTTGGTGAAATCTTTAAGGCAAATTTTGATTTAAACTTTTCAACAAGTATTTCTTCAATATTGTAGATTTCGTCAATGTCAACTCCATATTGATCATCAATATGTGATGTAGCGCCCTTAAAACTAAATTCTTTATAAAAACTACTTTGTTTAGCTTTTTTTATGGCTTCACTTTTAGAAGTAGCAACAATTAATAATTTGTGATGAAATTCTTCAAATTGTTTTGGTTGGTAACCTCCTAAATTAATGAAGAATAATTTTAAGGGGTTTTCTATTAATTCATTTCTAGAAATTACTTCAATTTTATAATCATTTACTTGAGTTACTTCTTGCCATGCATCAATGTGCATTTGTTTTTCAGCCTCAGGCCAAAAATCATACATGTCAGTTTTAAGTTCAGAAAGGGTAGGTGCAATTCCAAAAAAAATATCGTGTTGCTCTGTTAAACGTCCTTTTGGAGTACAACCAAGCATAATCATGTGTAATTTTTCATTTTTCATGATGTAAAAATAGTAAAAATTAAATTACACCCTATTTTTTTAGGGGTGTTTTGTCAATTGCGTTGATTTTTTATATATTTGCACTGAAAAATTAAGGGTATTAATTTAAAAAATTATTTTCATGGCAACACTTCGCTTTCAAGCATTAGCAGAAACTGCAACAAGAAAAACAGTTTTAGTTGAAAAACTAGACAAAAAATCAGTGATTTTTGGTAGCAATGTTTTTAACGATAAAACAATGCGACAGTATTTAACTCCAGATGCTTACAAAGCAGTAAAAAATGCAACTCAATACGGAACAAAAATCGACCGTAATATTGCAGAGTATGTTGCGATGGGAATGAAAGAATGGGCACTTTCTAAAGGAGTAACGCATTATACACACTGGTTTCAGCCATTAACTGGAACTACTGCTGAAAAGCATGATGCTTTCTTTGAAACTTCTTTTGATGGAAGTGATCCTGTTGAAAAATTTGGTGGAAGTCAATTAGTACAACAAGAACCAGATGCTTCTTCTTTCCCTAATGGAGGAATTCGTAATACTTTCGAAGCTCGTGGATATACAGCTTGGGATCCAACATCCCCAGCTTTTATATATGGAACTACATTGTGTATTCCTACAATTTTTGTTTCTTATACAGGTGAAGCTTTAGATAATAAAACTCCTTTATTAAGAGCATTAAACTCAATTGATGAAGCAGCTACAGCAGTTGCAAAATATTTTGATAAAAACGTTAAAAAAGTGACTCCAACATTAGGTTGGGAACAAGAATATTTCTTAGTTGATAAAGCATTAGCTACTGCTAGACCTGACTTAAATGCTACTGGTAGAACATTATTAGGTCATACTGCTGCAAAAGGGCAACAGTTAGATGACCATTATTTTGGGTCAATTCCAACAAGAGTCTTAAACTACATGCGTGATTTAGAAAACGAATGTATGTTATTAGGTATTCCTGTTAAAACACGTCATAATGAGGTTGCTCCAGGACAATTTGAGCTTGCACCTATTTTTGAAGAAACTAACTTAGCAGTAGACCATAATTCACTTTTAATGGATGTAATGCAAAAAGTTGCAGAACGCCATGATTTAAAAGTATTATTACATGAAAAACCATTCAAAGGGGTAAACGGTTCTGGAAAGCATAACAACTGGTCAATGGCAACAGATACAGGAATTAATTTATTAAGTCCTGGGAAAACGCCAATGAGTAACTTACAGTTTTTGACTTTCTTCATTAATACAATTAAGGCTGTTTATACATATGAAGAATTGATGAGAGCTTCAATTGCATCGGCAAGTAATGATCATAGACTTGGAGCAAACGAAGCACCGCCAGCAATTATTTCAGTGTTTATTGGTGATCAATTAACGAAAGTTTTAAATGAATTAGAAGGTGTTTCTAAAGGTAAATTATCGCCTGAAGAAAAAACAGATTTAAAATTAAATGTTGTTGGTAAATTGCCAGACGTTTTATTAGATAATACAGATAGAAATAGAACCTCTCCATTTGCATTTACTGGTAATAAATTTGAGTTTAGAGCTGTGGGTTCTACGGCAAACTGTGCTAACCCAATGACAACTCTAAATGCAATTGTTGCTAAGCAATTAATTGATTTTAAAGCAGAAGTTGATGCTTTAGTTGAGAAAAAGGGATTGAAGAAAGATGAAGCGATTTTCAATGTTTTAAGAGAATATATCAAGCAAACTAAAAATATTCTTTTCGAAGGAGATGGTTATAGTGACGATTGGCAAAAAGAAGCTAAAAAACGCGGTTTAAGTAATCATAAAACTACTCCAGAAGCATTAAAAGCTAAGGTTTCTAAAAAAGCAATTGCTTTATTTGAAGAGTTAGGCATTATGAATCATGTTGAGGTTGAAGCACGTTATGAAATTGAATTAGAAGAATATGCAAAACGTATTCAAATTGAAGGTAGAGTTTTAGGTGATATTGCTCGTAACCATGTAATTCCAACAGCTATAAAATATCAAAACACTTTAATTGAAAATGTTAAAGGCTTGAAAGAAATTTTCGGAAAAGACTTCGAGAAATTAGCTAAAGAGCAAATGACGCTGATTAAAGAAATTTCTGAACACATTGAAGGAATCAATAGTAAAACAGAAGCTATGATTGAAGAGCGTAAAAAAGCAAACAACCTTTCAAGTGTTGAGAAAATGGCAGAAGCGTATTGTAATAAAGTAAAACCATTCTTTGAAGAAATTCGTTACCATGCCGATAAGCTAGAATTATTAGTAGATGACGAAATGTGGACATTAGTAAAATATAGAGAATTATTATTTGTAAGATAATTCCATCTAATTTATAAATTTAAAATCCCGATTACTCGGGATTTTTTTATACTAAATTGTGAGTAAATTCGTTTTATTTTAAATCATTATTAATGAAGTTGAGAATTTTATATTTATTGCTTTTCTCTATTACAATCTTCGCTCAGGAAAAGCAAAGTTTTTATTTCGATTTTAATAAACATGAATTTAATGAAGAGCAAAAAACTCAAGTTTTAAATTGGATTGAATTATATCCAAATATTAAAATTATTAAAATTGAAGGTTTTTGTGATTGGGTTGGTGGTTATGCTTATAATGATTCGTTATCATTAAAAAGAGTTAATTCAATTCTTAAAATATTTAAAGAAAATCAATTTGATATTAGTCAAATTGAAGTAAATGGATATGGTAAACGTTTTGAACAAAATGAGCAGCAACATTTAAATCGTAGAGTAGATATCTATTATAATTTTTATGTTGAAGAATTAACTGAAGCCTCAAAACCAATAATTATTTTTACCAAAGATGTTAAGGTTAACAAGTTAGATTCAATCATAAAGCAATCTAAAATTGGCGATAAAATAAAACTTAAGAATCTATATTTTTATAATAATTCTGGAATTTTTGTTCCCAAGTCAAAACCAATTTTGGCAGAATTATTGCAAGTGATGAAAGAAAACCCTAATTTAAAGATTGAAATTCATGGACACATATGCTGTCAGCCAAACGAACCGCATGAATTGATATCTAGAGTAAGAGCTGAAGCAGTTTATTATTACTTAATAAAGAATCGGATTGATAAAAGTAGAATGAGTTTTAAAAGTTTTGGAAGTTCACAACCAATATATAGTATTCCAGAAAAAAATGAAGACGAAAGAAATGCAAACCGCCGCGTAGAAATTTTAATTTTAGAAAAGTAGTTTTCAATTTTAAATTTTCCTCAAAAAATCGTTACTTCGTAGAATCTATGAGAAAACATTTTTTATACATACTTTTTTTAACATTTAGTTTTGTTGCTTTTGCACAAGACACAACATCATTTTATTTTGATTCTGGAAAATTTGAGCTTTCTACAAAAGAAAATGAGCGACTTTCTAAATGGATTAGCGAAAATTCAACTTCAAAAATATTAGCCATTCACGGTTTTACGGATGAAGTAGGAACATCTGAAGCTAATGATACTTTATCTCAAAATAGAGTGAACTATATTTTTGAAAAAGTAAATGGAAAAGTAAAGATTCGAGAAGATTTTAAAACGGTTGGTTTTGGGGAAAATTTCAAAAGAGATAAAGTACAAGCAAAAAATCGTAGAGCTTCAATTTTTTATTTAAAAGAAGCCGATTTAAGTAAGGAAAATGAAATATTAGGTATTGAAGAAGGTGAATTTGTAATTCCTGATAATCTTCCACTACATGAAAAAGTGAAGTTGGCAAAAGTGGGAACAAAAATCACATTAAAAAATATTAACTTCTTTCAAAACACCTTCCAAACAACTCCCGAATCTCAAACAGCATTGTATGATTTGTTGTTTGTGATGCAAAACAATCCAAATTTAAAAATTCAAATTCAAGGACATATTTGTTGTGTTGATTTAGATCGCCGACATTTATCACTCGATAGAGCAAAACAAGTTCGAAGATTTTTACAATGGAAAGGAATTCCGCCAGGAAGAGTTTCGGTTACGGGTTTTGGAACCACAAAACCATTGTATCCTATTCCTGAAGCTAACGAAGAACAAGCAGCTGCAAATCGTAGAGTAGAAATTGAAATTCTAAGTAAATAAAATCACTATTTTTGTCAAGCTGAAACTTTTTCAATATCTAATTAGTATATAATTCATGAAAAAATATATTTTCTTTTTAATCTTATCTATAACAATTGTTAGTTGTAATGATAATTGTAACGATTTAGATGCTCCTGCATCTCCATCATTGTTTTTAGATATAATCGACGAAGTAACAGAAGAAAATGTATTTGAAGATTCAATATACTTAGATACTCAAGTTTTAGTTCTAGATTTTGAAGAAAATGATGTTCCTTTTAATGTAGTTTTTGATAGTCGATTAATGCATATTGTTTTAGAGAAAAAAAATATGGTTGATGATACCATCTATATCAAATTGAATAATCCTGAAACAATGCAAAAAGATTCAATTAAGTTGTTTTATTCAACAGAGAGATTTGACGAAGAATGCTACACACAATATAAAACTAATTCGGTTACATTTCCTGATAACGATAACGAATTAGCTAATGGAATCTTTAAAGTAAAAATTTAGACTTTTGATGTTTAATAACGAATTTGTTAAATCTATTTGGATTGAAAGTGAGAATAAAGGTTCAATTATTGAAGATGTTGATGGATTAGATGATAATAGTGATGTTATAGTGCATTTTGAAAATGTAACTAGTTATGTGGCAACATTTTTTACTTATAAAAATTTATTATCATTAAGAGAAAAAAACAAAAAATCTAGAGAATGTCTGTCGGGAAATTATTTTTGGGCAAGTGAAATGATTATTGTTGAAAGAATTGAAAGAGATTTAATAGAAAAAGTTGTTCAAGAGTTTTTAAATACAAAGTGCTTTTACGATGCTTTTAAGTCTATTGAAAATATTGATTAACTTTTCTAAATTCTAATTTCTAAATTCTAATTTTAAAAACTATCTTTGCAGCTCACAACACAACACACTATTTCATGAGCTCTGAAAATAGCAAACGCTACAATCTAAGAGGGGTTTCCGCTTCAAAGGAAGATGTTCATAATGCAATCAAAAACATCGATAAAGGATTATTCCCTAAAGCTTTCTGCAAAATTATTCCCGATTACTTAACAAACGACAAAGAGTATTGTATCATTATGCATGCTGATGGTGCGGGTACAAAATCATCTTTGGCTTATATGTACTGGAAAGAAACCGGAGATGTATCAGTTTGGAAAGGTATTGCACAAGACGCGTTGATCATGAATATCGACGATTTACTTTGTGTAGGAGCTACCGATAATATTTTGTTGTCTTCAACAATAGGACGTAATAAAAACTTAGTTCCAGGTGAAGTAATTTCTGCTATTATCAATGGAACGGAAGAATTAATTGAAGATTTAAAAGAACACGGCGTTACGATTCATTCAACAGGTGGAGAAACTGCTGATGTTGGTGATTTAGTGCGTACAATTATCGTCGATTCAACTGTTACAGCACGGATGAAACGTTCAGATGTTATCGATAATGCAAATATTCAAGCGGGCGATGTAATTGTTGGTTTAGCTTCATTCGGTCAAGCAACTTATGAGAAAGGTTACAATGGCGGAATGGGAAGTAACGGATTAACGTCGGCTCGTCATGATGTTTTTGCGAAATATTTGGCTGAAAAATACCCAGAAAGTTTCGATGTTTCTGTGCCAAATGAATTAGTGTATTCAGGACAAACTAAATTGACTGATGCTGTTGAAAATAGTCCAATCGATGCAGGTAAGTTAGTACTTTCTCCTACAAGAACGTATGCGCCAGTTATCAAGAAAATTTTAGAAAAATACAATTCTCAAGATATTCACGGAATGGTTCACTGTAGTGGTGGTGCGCAAACAAAAGTACTTCACTTTGTAGAAAACGTTCATGTGATAAAAGATAATTTGTTTCCGGTTCCACCATTATTTAAATTAATACAAGAGCAATCAAAAACGGATTGGAAAGAAATGTATCAAGTTTTCAATTGCGGACATAGAATGGAATTATATGTAAACGAAAAAATTGCTCAAGATATAATTGCCATTTCAAAATCGTTTAATATCGATGCGCAAATTGTAGGTAGAGTGGAAGCTTCTACTGAGAAGAAATTAACAATAACTTCCGAATACGGAAAATTTGAATATTAAAAACACACACAACACATAATGCAACACAACGTTTTAATTTTAGATTTTGGTTCACAATACACGCAATTAATTGCACGTAGAGTAAGAGAATTAAATATATTTTGCGAGATTTTCCCTTTCGATAAAATTCCAGCAGATTTATCATCATATAAAGCGGTAATATTAGGAGGAAGCCCATGTTCAGTTCGCTCAGAAGAAGCGCTTCATCCCGATTTATCTCAAATTAGAGGAAAATTGCCTCTATTAGCAGTTTGCTATGGAGCACAGTACTTAGCGCATTTTTCCGGTGGAGAAGTAGCAGCTTCAAACACAAGAGAATATGGTAGAGCGAATTTGTCTTACATCGATAAAAACGAAGTTTTTTTAGAAGGTGTTTCTGATAACAGCCAAGTTTGGATGTCGCATTCAGATTCTATCAAGAAATTACCAACTAATGGTGTAATGATTGCGAGTACAAAAGATGTAGAAAATGCAGCTTACAAAATAGAAGGTGAAACAACTTATGCTATACAATTCCATCCTGAAGTATACCATTCAACTGATGGAAAACAAATGTTGGAAAATTTCTTAGTTAAAATTGCAAAAGTCCCTCAAAACTTTACACCTAGCGCATTTGTTGAAGAAATCGTTGAAGAATTAAAACAAAAAATTGGTAACGATAAAGTTGTTTTAGGTTTATCTGGTGGAGTAGATTCAACTGTGGCTGCAGTATTATTGAATAAAGCTATTGGAGATAACTTATACTGTATTTTCGTAAATAACGGATTGTTACGTAAAAATGAGTTCGAAAGTGTATTGCATCAATACAAAGATATGGGCTTAAATGTAAAAGGAGTTGATGCTTCGGCACGCTTTTTGGATGCATTAGCTGGGTTAGATGAACCTGAAGCGAAGCGTAAAGCTATTGGAAAAGCGTTTATTGAAGTTTTTGATGATGAAGCACATTTACTAACTGATGTGAAATGGTTAGGACAAGGTACGATTTATCCTGATGTTATCGAATCAGTTTCGGCAACTGGCGGACCTTCTGCAACGATTAAATCGCATCATAATGTAGGAGGATTACCTGATTTTATGAAGTTACAAGTTGTAGAGCCATTACGAATGTTGTTTAAAGATGAGGTAAGAAGAGTAGGTAGAACTTTAGGAATAGATGAAGAGTTATTAGGAAGACATCCATTTCCTGGACCAGGATTGGCAATTCGAATTTTAGGTGATATAACTCCAGAAAAAGTTAGTATATTGCAAGAGGTTGATGCAATTTTCATCAACGGATTAAAAGAGCACGGTTTGTATGATAAAGTTTGGCAAGCAGGTGTAATATTACTTCCAGTAAATAGTGTGGGAGTAATGGGAGATGAACGTACATATGAAAAAGTTGTAGCTTTAAGAGCGGTTGAATCAACAGATGGAATGACTGCAGATTGGGTACATTTGCCATATGAGTTCTTAATGAAAGTATCAAATGAAATAATTAATAAGGTTAAAGGTGTAAATAGAGTGGTATATGATATCAGTTCAAAACCACCTGCAACCATAGAATGGGAATAATTTATGCGAATTTTAAAAGTTTTATTTTTAGTTTTATTCTTTTCGTCTTGTATTGCTAATACAGTAAAGCAAGATCCATATTTAAGACATACAATTGAAAAAGGAGAAACTGTTTATTCAATTTCTAAGAAATATAATGTAACACCTTTTGATATTTATCGTTTAAATCCTGATGCTAAAGAAGGAATTAAAGAAAATACTACTTTATTGATTCCAAAAGCAATTTCTACAGCTTCAACATCAACTAATGATGATGGAGCTGCAGAAGTTACTACTCATAAAGTTGCTAAAAAAGAAACTCTTTACAGTTTAGCAAAACAATACAGTGTATCTGTTGCCGATTTAAAAGAATGGAATCCGGATGTTGAAAAGAACGGATTAAAAATTGGTCAAGACTTAATTGTATCTAAAGTTTATAAGCCTACTTCGGGTGTAAATACGGTAGAAGTTCAAGAAGTAAAAAATACAAGTTCAGTTTCTACACATGTTGTAAAAACAGGAGAAACTTTATATAGTTTATCTAGAAAATATAACATTACTGTAGATGAATTAAAAGCTTTAAACCCTCAAATTGAAGATGCTATAAACATTGGTGATGTTTTAAAAATTAAACAACAAAGTCAAATTCAAGTAGTAAACAATCTTGAAAATAATTTTTATGCTGTAAAGCCAAATGAGACATTATTTAGCCTAACTAAACAGTTTAATGTTACGGAAGAAGAATTAGTGCGTTTAAATCCTGATTTAAAACTAGGTGTTAGAGAAGGTATGTTGTTAAAATTACCAACTAATTTAGTTATTAAAGATTCTCTTGCTTCAACGAAACCTAAAGCTAATTTATTAGCAACTATTGATTACAATACTAAGAAAGAAT
Source organism: Flavobacterium okayamense (assembly GCF_019702945.1). Classification (NCBI taxonomy): domain Bacteria; kingdom Pseudomonadati; phylum Bacteroidota; class Flavobacteriia; order Flavobacteriales; family Flavobacteriaceae; genus Flavobacterium; species Flavobacterium okayamense. The sequence continues at coordinate 2,633,376 of NZ_AP024749.1, read as the reverse complement.
TAGTATTATTACTTCCATTCAATCTTGCTAAAATGGAAGCTGATTCTACAAAAACTTCTAAAGATTTTATTAAGACAAGTAAATTTTTAAATCTAACGCTAGATTTTTATTCAGGTGCTTTAGTTGCGATTGATTCTGCTAAAACTTTAGGTTTGCCTGTTAATGTGAAAATTATTGATGTTGAAAGCTCTCCAAAATCATCTAATATTGCACAAATTATTTCTAGAAATGATTTTTCTGGGGTTGATGCAGTAATTGGACCCTTTTATAATTCTCATGCTGAGTCAGCTGCTCAATATTTGTCAAAATATAACACACCTGTTATTTCTCCACTCTCGAAAGAATTAAGCAAGCCAATTTCTAATTTATATAATGCTGTTCCTTCTCAACTACAATTGAATGAAGCCTTAATGCAATATTTGTATGCAAAAGAAGGAAATATTGTTGCTGTAATTAGTCAGAAGAAAAACGCTTCAAAAGAGTATTTACAAAAAAATCATGCTTTAGTTAAATTTCCTACAGCAGATGAAAAAGGCGCATTTACTATTGATGCAATTAGAACTCAATTAGTAAAAGGGAAAAAGAATTTTGTAATATTAGATTCTGAAAAAGCCGGACAAGTAATGAATATTACTTCAAGCTTGATGAAGCTTAAGGAAGAGTTTGATATTCAATTAGTTGTTTTTGAAATTTACGATACTTTAGATTATGAGGAAATCAAAATGCAAAATCTAATTGAACTAAAGCTTTTATTTCCTTCAGTAACTAAAGAAGCTAAAACAATTGAAGAGTTAGTAGCAGTAAAAAAAATGGTTACTGCAAACAAATTGAATCCAAATTATTATGTTGTTAAAGGTTTTGATGTAACTTTTGATACTTTATTAAGAATTTGTCAAAGTGAAAATTTTGAAGAAACTTCTCAAAAGTTTTCTACAGATGGAGTTGAAAATGGATTTAATTATGTAAATGAAAATGGTACTTGGGTTAACAAAGCGATTTACATACAATTCTACGATACAGATTATACTGTTAAAACTGCCGAATAATGCCAACAGCTAATATTACTTATGTTGGAGAATTAAGAACCGTTTGTATGCATTTACAATCGGGTACTAAAATTCTTACCGATGCGCCAACAGATAACCATGGTAAAGGAGAAGCATTTTCACCAACCGATTTAGTAGCAACAGCTTTGGGAAGTTGTATGGTTTCCATTATGGGCATAAAATCAAGAGATTTAGATATTGACTTAAAAGACTCTACGGTATCGATTACAAAAATCATGCAAGCCGAACCACGAAAAATTGCTAAAATTGAAGTGGTTTTAAATATGTCAATTACAACTTCCGATAAAAACAAAACGATACTTGAACGCGCCGCTTTGACGTGTCCTGTATTGTTAAGTTTACATCCTGAAATTGAAAAAGAAGTTACTTTTAATTGGAAGTGATAAATTTTAATGATAGAAAATAAATTTATTGAATTAGCCCAATTATATAACTGTGAATATAAAGTAGAAAATTTTACTGTTAACGGTTTAATAGGTTCTAAGCTTCCTGTAACAATATATTCAATTACAATAAATTACTCTGGAATAGATATTGATGTTGTTTTTGAGTTTGGTAATAGTAATATGGCTGAATTTAGATTTGAATTAAAGTTTGGAAATCGAATACCAAACTTTTATTTATCAACAAGAGATAATTTTTTTAGACTATTTTATGAAAGAAGCAGAGTTTGGAACATTTCCTGTAAAAATGAAATTTTTGAAAAAAAAATCTTTAAAATTTTAACTGATTCTGGATTAAATAGATTAGCAAATGAGGAAGCTTTTGAACCATTGATTGAGGGGAATTTTTCAAATAATGTTTATGTTTTTTCTGCTAAGTATTATTTAGGATTTTATAAAAAAGATGAATCATTAGAGTTAATGTTAAAATTTCTATTTAGTATGATTGATTTTTTTATTTTAAATTATTCATGATAAACTAAAAATGAACAATCAACAAGAACTCATAAAACTAGCCAATACAAAAATGCCTTTCGGTAAGTACGAAGGACGTTTTCTTATCGACTTACCCGAATATTATCTCGTTTGGTACAAACAAAAAGGATTTCCAAAAGGTAAACTAGGCGAACAAATGGCTTTAGTTTACGAACTTCAATTAAATGGTTTAGAAGATTTAGTTCGAAATATTAGAAAGTTATAACTTCCTTATTTTAATTATCAAATTTTATCCTTTTCAAATTTTCAAATTGCTTCATTTTCAAATTGGCATATTGCTTAATTAGTATTATCTTTGCCCCGTTTTTAACTACAACAACGCAACAACACACAATACAATGAATCAAACAAAGTATATTTTCGTTACAGGAGGTGTAACTTCTTCTTTAGGAAAAGGAATTATTGCAGCTTCTTTAGCAAAATTGTTACAAGCTAGAGGTTATCGAACAACCATTCAAAAGTTCGATCCTTACATTAATGTCGATCCAGGAACATTAAATCCATACGAACATGGAGAATGTTATGTAACCGATGATGGCGCCGAAACGGATTTGGATTTAGGTCACTACGAGCGTTTCTTAAACGTTCCTACATCGCAAGCGAATAACGTAACAACAGGAAGAGTATACTTATCGGTTATTGAAAAAGAAAGACGTGGTGAGTTTTTAGGAAAAACAGTTCAAGTTGTTCCTCATATTACTAACGAAATCAAGCAACGCATGCAGTTGTTAGGTCAATCAGGAGATTACGATATCGTAATTACTGAAATTGGTGGAACGGTTGGTGATATTGAATCGTTACCTTATATAGAATCGGTTCGTCAATTACTATGGGAATTAGGTGAAGAAAACGGAATTTGTATTCATTTAACTTTAGTTCCTTATTTAGCGGCAGCAGGTGAGTTAAAAACAAAACCAACGCAACACTCGGTTAAAACCTTAATGGAAAGTGGAATTAAAGCTGATATTTTAGTGTGTCGAACTGAGCACGAATTATCAGAAGATTTACGTCAAAAGTTAGCGTTGTTCTGTAATGTTAAAAAAGAAGCAGTAATTCAATCTATTGATGCTTCAACAATATATGATGTTCCAAATTTAATGTTGGAAGAAGGTTTAGATAAAGTAGCCTTAAAAAAATTAGGGTTACCAGAAAAACAATCTCCAGATTTAAAACAATGGAATGAGTTCTTACACAAACTGAAAAATCCTAAGCACGAAGTAAGAATTGGTTTAGTTGGTAAGTATGTTGAATTGCAAGATTCATACAAATCAATTTTAGAGGCATTTATTCATGCTGGAGCTGCAAATGAGACAAAAGTGAACGTTGTTTCCATCCATTCTGAGCATTTAGATGACAATTCGGCAGAAAAACACTTAAAAGGATTAGATGGTATATTAGTTGCTCCTGGATTTGGAAGTCGTGGAATTGAAGGGAAAATAGACACGGTTCGTTATGCAAGAGAAAACAATATTCCGTTTTTAGGTATTTGTTTAGGAATGCAAATGGCAGTTATTGAGTATTCGCGTAATGTTTTAGGTTACAAAGATGCGAACTCAATTGAAATGAATGAAAATACAGCGCATCCAGTAATTAACTTAATGGAAGAGCAAAAGAATATTGAGAATAAAGGTGGAACTATGCGTTTAGGTGCATGGAAATGTAGTTTAAAAGAAAATTCGTTGGCTAACAAGATTTATGGAAAGTCAGAAATTATGGAACGCCATCGTCATCGTTATGAATTTAACGGTAAGTATTTGAACGAATTAGAAAATGCGGGTTTAAAAGCTTCTGGAGTTAATCCTGATACAGGTTTAGTAGAAGTTGTAGAAATTGAAAACCATCCATTTTTTATTGGAGTTCAGTACCATCCAGAATATAAAAGTACAGTAGCAAATCCACATCCACTTTTTGTGAGTTTGGTAAAAGCAGCTGTCGAACATAAAAATAAATAAACAGTTTTAGTTGAATCTAAAAAAACTTTAGACTTTCAACTATAGACTTTAGACTTAAACATAAATGGAAGAAAAAAAGCTAGACGTAAAAACCATTGTTGGTTTTGTTTTAATTTCAGGTCTTTTAATGTGGATGATGTATACAAATACACCATCACCTGAAGAATTAAAAGAACAAGAGAAGAAAGAGCAAGTTGAACAAAATAAAGTAGTAGAAAATACTCAAGCTACTCCTGAAGTTGCGACACTAACAGATTCTTTAAGTATTGCAAAAGCACAACAAGCTTTAGGTTCATTTGCTTATTCGGCTTCATTACCTTCTGCAAATGAAAATGTAACTGAAATTAAAAACGACGTTTTAGCATTAAAAATTGCTAATAAAGGTGGTTATATTACCGAAGCTACTGTTTTAGGTTTTGAAAAGTTTGAGAAGAACTCTGGCGAATTAGTAAAAATTATAAATGATAATAATGCTAATTTCGACATTACATTAAATACTAACGACAATAGAACGTTACATACGAAAGATTTATTCTTCGAACCAAAATATTCAACAGAAGGAGAAAATCAAGTGCTAACAATGCAATTAAAAGCTGGACCGAATCAGTTTTTAGAGTATCGTTATGTGTTGAAACCAGGAGAATATATGCTAGATTTTAGTATTCGTTCACAAGGTTTAGAAAATGTTGTAAATACTTCAAAACCATTAGATTTAGAATGGCAATTAAAAACATATCGCAATGAAAAAAGTATTTCTTATGAAAATAGATATACTGAATTGGTTTATGAATATGAAGAAGGTAAAGATGACTATTTAAACGCACAAAAAGAATTAGCTCAAACAACAGCTGAGGAAGTTACTTATGTTGCTTTCAAACAACATCATTTTACATCAATTTTATTAACGGATACGCCTTTTAAAACAGCTGAATTTAAATCTGAAAATTTAGTAGCAAATGAAGATGTAGATACTGTTTATACTAAAAACTTCACTGCAAAATTGCCTTTAGAATTTAAAAATGGTGCAGTAAATTATAATATGAATTGGTATTATGGACCAGCTAAATATCAAATCTTAAATGATTACGATAGAAACTTAGACGAGGTAATGCCATTAGGTTGGGGAATTTTCGGTTGGATTAACCGTTACATTTTTATTCCAGCATTCGGATTTATTACATCGTTAGGAATAGGTTACGGAATTGCAATTATTGTTTTTACAATTTTAGTAAGAATTGTAATGTCGCCAATTACCTATAAATCATATTTGTCTCAAGCAAAGATGAAAGTAATTCGTCCTGAAATTCAAGAAATAAACGATAAATATAAAGATAATGCAATGAAGCGCCAGCAAGAAACAATGGCGCTATATTCGAAAGCTGGTGTAAGTCCTATGGCAGGTTGTATTCCAGCAGTAATGCAAATACCTGTTTTCTATGCATTGTTCCAATTCTTCCCATCGATGTTCGATTTACGTCAAAAAAGCTTCCTTTGGGCAGATGATTTATCTTCGTATGATGCGGTTTTCCAATTACCATTTAAAATTCCATTTTATGGTGATCACGTAAGTTTGTTTCCAATTTTAGCATCAGTCGCAATATTCTTTTATATGAGAATGACAACAGGAGATCAACAAATGGCAGCGCCTCAACAAGAAGGTATGCCAGATATGAGTAAAATCATGAAGATGATGTTGTATATTTCTCCATTAATGATGTTATTCTTCTTTAATAATTATGCTTCTGGATTATCATTATATTACTTTATCTCGAACTTAATTACCATTGGAATTATGTTTGTAATCAAAAACTATATCATTGATAATGATAAGATTCATGCTAAAATTCAAGAAAATAAAGGAAAACAAAAAAAGGAAAGTAAATTCCAAAAGAAAATGCGCGAAATGATGGAACAAGCTGAAGCGCAACAAAAAAATAAGAAATAATTACAGATAGAAACCCTGCTTTTGGCAGGGTTTCTTTTTTTTACTATATTTTATGAAAGTATTAATTATTGGTTTTGGTAATATGGGGCAAACCTATGCGAATAGTTTTATAGGCTCTGGATTTGTAAATTCTAATGACATTTTTGTTTTAAATAGAAGTGAAGTTGAAAAAACGAAACGTGCTTCAATTCCTAAAGAAAATTTCACAATTAAATCAACTCAGGCATTATTTGAAGTAGATATTATTATTCTAGCTGTAAAACCCCAAGATTTCATGGTAATGTCTCATCAAATTAAGCCTTTTTTAAATGAAGAGCATTTGTTCCTTTCCGTTATGGCAGGTATTTCTATTGAGAGAATTCAAAACGAATTAAACGTTGAAAAAGTAGTTCGTTCAATGCCAAATATTCCAACACAGATTGGACAAGGAATTACAGTTTTTAGTGCTTCTCAAGAAATTGATAGAAAAGAATTATTTATCATTCAAAATTTAATTAATACAACAGGAAAATCATTGTATGTTTCTGATGAAAAAATGTTAAACCCTGCAACAGCAATTTCAGGAAGTGGACCCGCTTATGTTTATTACTTTATGGATGCTATGATTAAGGCAGCTGAAAATTTAGGATTTTCAAATTCAGAAGCTACTTTTTTAGTTAATAATACCTATTTAGGTGCTGTTCAGTTGCAAAGTAGAAGTAACTTAAGTCATGAAGATTGGATTAATAAAGTAACTTCCAAAGGAGGCACAACAGAAGCTGCTTTAGATGTATTTGCAAATGAAAAAGTATTTGAAAATATTGAAAAAGCAATTAAAGAGGCTAATAAAAGAGCAGAAGATTTAGGGAAATAAAAAAAAACTCCGTTGAAAACGGAGTTTCTCTAGCAATTTTTGAGTAAAAGTATAGGTAAGGATTAATTAAATGTTGGTAAAATAACTTTATCAATAACATGGATTACTCCATTTGCACATTGAACATCTGTTGCAACTATATTACTAACACGATTTTGAGCGTCTGTAATTTTTGCTCCTCCAGTTAATCCGATAGTAAAATCTTGTCCTTGAAAAGTTGTAACCATCATATTATTAGTTAAATCAGTGGAAAGAACGTTTCCACCAGCTACAACATGATATTTTAGTGTGTTCTCTAAAGTAGGTTGGTCAATATCATTTAACGATGTAGCGTTTAATTCTGTTAATAGATCACCAAAAGCTAAATTTGTTGGGGCAAAAACAGTGAACGGTGAATTTGTTGTACCAGATAAAATTCCAACAAAATCTGGTTGGTCATTTCTTGTTAAAGCAGTTACAAGTGTAGAAAAGTTTGAATTTGCAGTTGCATGTGTTACTACTGTTGGTAAGCCAATAACTGCATTTACTTCATGGATTACACCATTGTCTGCCATAATATTAGGTGTTGTTACTGTAGAAACACCATTAAGCATTACAGTTGAAGAAACATTAATATACATACTTAATGTGTTTGTAGCAGAAGCAGCACCTTTTCCTAAAGTCTTTACATATCCTGTAGATAAATTTGAAGAAAGGTTAGTTCCTTCAACAACATGATTTAAAAGAATTTCTCTTAAAGTTGCAACAGGTACATCATCTAATGAATTAAATCCGTTGTCTGCTAAAAAGTTAGTAAATGCAGTATTTGTTGGAGCAAATACAGTAAATGAACCTGAACCATCTAAAGTAGTTACTAAGTCGGCTTTTTCTAATGCGTCAACTAAAATTGTGAATTGTGGGGCTCTAGAAGCAATAGCAGCAATGCTATTATTTTCTGGCATGTTGTTTGAATCATCATCAGAACATGACAACAATGTTAATGGTATTGCTACCAATAACATTAATTTCATTAATTTTGTGGAGTTTTTCATAACTATTGATTTTTTTGTTTAATCAAAATTATAAAACAATTAAACAAAATAAAAGAGTTAGAATGTTTTTAACTTAAATTAATAGTTTGTTTAACTGTCAGATTACTAAAGTCTTATAAATTAAAATATTGAATAAACAAATGTTAAGCAAAATAAAACTAATATTAATTTTAATAGTAACTTCTTCAATTGGCATTGCCCAAGAAAATGAATTTGATAAAGAAGGTAAGCGTCATGGATTATGGAAAGGAAACTATGAAAAATCAAAGAATCTTCGTTATGAAGGAACTTTTGAACACGGAAAAGAAGTTGGTTTGTTTAAGTTTTATGCCGATTCTAAAAACAAACAGTTAATGGCTACTCGTGACTTTTCAAAAGGTGATGGAAGTTGTTACACTGTTTTTTATAATGGTAAATTTAAAGTTAGTGAAGGTGACTTAGTAAATAAGCAACCTGAAGGACTATGGAAATATTATCATTATAGAAGTGATAAAATTATGAATTTAGAAAACTACAAACGAGGAAAGCTTGATGGTGAGAAAAATGTTTATTATACAAACGGTCAATTAGCTGAAAAATCGTACTACAAAAATAATTTACTGGAGGGGAAGTATATTAAGTATGCTGAAAATGGAAAGCCAATTGAGGAGTCTAATTTCAAAAATGGTGAATTGCATGGAACTGCTATTTTTTATGATGGAGAAGGAAACATGTTAATAAAAGGTCAGTATAAAAAGAATAAAAAATCAGGAACTTGGGAAACTTATGAAAATGGTAAGTTGGTTAAAAAAGAATCAGCTGCTGAGTTTTCTGGAAAAACATTTAAGTTAGATAATCCTAACGAACTTGAATACAAAGAAGAATTAAAAGAAGAAAAAAATAAAAAATAAGCAAATGAAAAGAGTAGTCGTTGGACTTTCTGGTGGAGTAGATTCAAGTGTAGCTGCTTATTTGTTAAAAGAGCAAGGGTACGAAGTTATCGGACTTTTTATGAAAAATTGGCACGATGATTCAGTTACAATTTCAAATGAGTGTCCTTGGTTAGAAGATAGTAATGATGCGCTTCTTGTGGCCGAAAAACTTGGAATTCCTTTTCAAACCGTAGATTTATCTGAACAATATAAAGACCGTATCGTTGATTACATGTTCAACGAGTACGAACAAGGTCGTACGCCAAATCCTGATGTATTGTGTAATCGTGAAATCAAATTTGATGTTTTCATGAAAATCGCATTGTCATTAGGTGCTGATTATGTTGCAACCGGACATTATTGTCGCAAAGGAACGATAGAGAAAGATGGCAATGAAATTTATCAATTGCTGGCTGGTAAGGATGGAAATAAAGATCAATCGTATTTCTTATGTCAATTGTCACAAGAGCAGTTGTCTAAAGCCTTATTTCCTATTGGTGAATTAACAAAACCAGAAGTTCGCGAAATTGCTACGAAACTCGATTTAATCACTGCTGAGAAGAAAGATTCTCAAGGTTTGTGTTTCATAGGAAAAGTTCGTTTGCCAGAGTTTCTACAACAAAAATTACAACCAAAAGAAGGCGTTATTATTGAAATTCCAGCTGATGCTGCTATTTATCAAAATCAAATTCCTTCGTTTGAAAATAAACAACAAGAATTAGCTTTTTTGTCTGCAAACATTGATTATTTGAAAGTTCCAGGTAAGGTTTTAGGAAAACACCAAGGAGCTCATTATTTCACAAAAGGACAACGCAAAGGCTTGAATGTTGGAGGAACCAAAGAAGGTTTGTACGTAATTGAAACTGATGTCGAAAAAAACATTATTTACACAGGTCAAGGAAATAATCATCCTGGATTGTTTAAAAAAGCTTTATTTATTAAACAAGATGAAGTACATTGGGTTCGTGAAGACTTAGTCTTGCAACCAAATGAAACAATGGAAGTAATGGCTCGTATTCGTTATCGACAACCGTTGCAAAAAGCTAAATTGTATCAATTTGAAAATGGTTTGTACGTTGAGTTCGATGAACCACAATCGGCAATTACAGAAGGGCAATTTGTAGCTTGGCATAGTGGTGAAGAGATTCTTGGTAGTGGTGTGATTTCTTAATTTATGGAGCTTTTTGATAGAATTATTGATATTATAGACACAAATATAATTTTGTGTTTATTGCCAATGATTTTTATGCTTTGGACTATAAATTCAATTTTTAAAGAGAAATTTCATTCTAGAAAGATATTAAATGTTGTTGGTTGGATTATTATTTTTTACAGTCTAACTATTTTGATACGTTTTTTGATTGAAGCTTTTGTAAACTATGAGAATGTTGCTATTTATAATAGAGCAACTGGACCATATTGGTGGTCATATTGGTTAATGTTTATTTGTGCAACAATTTTACCATATACTTTACTTTTTAAAAAATTAAGAAATAAATTTTGGTACGTATTAATTGTGGCTTTTTGTATTAAAATTGGATTCTATTTTGAGAGATATGTAATTATACTTTCTAGTTTTCATAGAGATTATTTACCTTCTAGTTGGTCAAAATATAATTTTGGTTTTATGTATAGTACAAGTATGTTTTTTTTTCAAGGCTTGTTCTTGGCTGTTATAAGTTTGTTTTTTTATAATTTATTTATTAGATTAAAAAGTAAATAATAAATTATATTAGCAGAAATATATTTTATGAATCTTCTCTATATCATTCTCGGTTTATTGCTACTTGTTGTTGGTGGTAATTGGCTGTTAAAATCATCAGTAGGTTTATCCTTACGATTAAATATATCTAAGATAATTGTAGGTTTAACTATTGTTTCATTTGCTACATCAGCACCTGAAATGATTGTTAGTATAAAAGCTGCCTTAGATGGTTTTCCTGATATAGCTGTAGGAAATGTTGTTGGGTCAAATATTGGAAATGTTGGATTAGTCCTTGGTATTGTTTTACTAATCAATGCAATTAATGTAGAAACTAATTTCTATAAAACCGATTGGCCAATGAAAATGTTAGCTTCGGTATTATTGTTTTTTTTCTTAATAATCGATGGAAAGTTAAGTCGAATTGAAGGCTTTATATTTGTTCTATTGCTTGTGGCTTTCTTGGTTGTTTTGATAAGGCAAAATAAAAAAGTTGAAATTGAACTTGATGAAGATACCGAAACCGAAATGTCATATTTTAAAATATTCGGTTTTCTTGCAGTTGGTGGTTTTGCACTTTGGTTAGGTTCTGAGTTATTAGTTGATGGTGCTGTAAGTTTGGCTGAAGGCCTTGGAGTAAGTAAGCGAGTAATCGCTATAACTGTTGTTTCTATAGGAACAAGTGTACCAGAACTCGCTTCATCAGTGATTGCTGCTATTAAGAAAGAAAGTGATATTTCTATTGGTAACATTATAGGATCAAATATTTTTAATATTTTGAGTGTACTTGGTTTTACGGCAATTCTAAAACCTATTGAAAATGTTGATCAAAAAATAATGACTTTCGACATTTATTGGCTTTTAGCATTTTCTTTCATTCTTTTACCATTGGTTTTTCTTCCTAAAAGGAATAATTTATCTTTTAAAGAAGGTATTCTTTTAGTTTTAGCCTATTCTGTTTTCATTTATTTTACTATTCAGTAAAGAATATATTTTATATATTTGGTTACCAAATATTTACCAGAAATGAATAGAAAATTACTTTCCATATTTATTATATTCTTCTCAATTATAATTCATGCGCAAGAAGATGCGTGGGTTTATTTAACTGATAAGCCTGATGCAGCATATTATTTAGCAAATCCTTTGGAAATGTTATCCCAAAGAGCATTAGATAGAAGAACAGTTCAAGGAATTTCTTTAGATAATACAGACGTTCCTGTTTATCCTAATTACATTACCCAAATTGAAAATGCAACTGGAATTACGGTTATGGCTAAATCAAAATGGATGAATGCTTTACATGTTAGAGGAAGTTTAACGAATATTCAAGCATTAGAAAACTTAGCTTTTGTAGATTATGTTTACTATGCAAATCATTCCCTGAATTTAAGAAGTGGGAATCCAATTACTACGCCAATTTCAGAAAGTAAATCAAGCGATACGAACGATAAATTTGATGTACAAGTAAATTTCAATTATGGGAATTCAGACAATCAAATTCAGATGTTGAATGGACATTTACTACACCAACAAGATCATACGGGACAAGGAAAAATTATTGCAGTTTTAGATTCAGGTTTTACAGGTGTTGATACGGCAACTCCTTTTCAACGATTGCATGATAATAATTTAATTTTAGGAGGATATAATTTTCCAGATGGAAATGCAAATTTTTACATGCGTCATAATCATGGAACTATGGTTTTATCAACAATGGGAGGTTATGTTGACGGACAATTAGTCGGAACTGCACCAGATGCTCAATATTATTTATTTATTACTGAGGATATAAATTCTGAGAATCCTGTTGAAGAATCTTATTGGGTGGAAGCTGCTGAATTGGCTGATAGTTTAGGTGTTGATGTTATTAATTCTTCATTAGGATATGGCGCTTATGATAATCCCAATTATTCATACTCATATGCACAAAGAAACGGACAAATAGGATTTGCCTCTCGTGGTGCTTCAATGGCATTTCAAAAAGGAATTGTTTGCGTAATTAGTGCGGGGAATGAAGGGAATAATACTGAACCACACATTGGAATTCCTGCCGATGCAGATAATATTTTGACAATCGGAGCGGTTAATAATGTAGAAGCCTACGTGTCATTTAGTTCTATTGGAAATACAGCAGATGGAAGAATAAAGCCCGATGTTTGTGCAAAAGGTTTAGGTGCAACAATCAGTAATACTTCAGGTGCAATTACAACTGCTAGTGGAACTTCCTTTTCTAGTCCTATATTAGCAGGAATGGTCGCAACATTTTGGTCAGCGGTACCAAATTTATCGGCATCACAAGTAATTCAATATGTAAAAGAATCAGCTGATCAATACAATACTCCCGATATTTATAAAGGTTATGGTGTTCCTGATTTTCAATTGGCATTAACAAATGCATTGAATACGGAAAGTTTTTCTACAAATCAGGTCTCAATTTATCCAAATCCAGTTAGTTCAATATTAACAATTGAAGGTGTTCAATTGCAAAACGCTTCAATTAGAATTTATAATCAATTAGGTCAGAATGTTTTAAGTTTTGATTTGTTAAATAATCAAAATTCAATTGATGTTAGTGTTTTGAATTCTGGCGTTTACTTCTATGATTTTTCTTCGAATAATAGTAAATTGCGAGGGAAATTGATTAAAAGATAATGAATCGAATTACACAACTTTTTAATATAAAATATCCGATCATTCAAGGTGGAATGATTTGGAATAGCGGATACAAATTGGCAAGTGCAGTTAGTAATGCTGGTGGACTAGGTTTAATTGGTGCAGGTTCTATGTATCCTGATGTTTTACGTGAGCATATTCAAAAATGTAAAAAAGCTACCGATAAACCGTTTGGTGTAAATGTTCCAATGTTATATCCTAACATTGAAGAAATCATGCAAATCCTTAAAGAAGAAGAAGTGAAGATGGTTTTTACTTCGGCAGGTAATCCAAAAACGTGGACGCCTTTCTTAAAAGAAAATGGCATGACTGTTGTTCATGTAGTAAGTAGTACAAAATTTGCTTTAAAAGCGCAAGAAGCTGGAGTAGATGCAATCGTAGCCGAAGGTTTTGAAGCTGGCGGGCATAACGGTCGAGATGAAACTACAACTTTAACATTAATTCCAATGGTTAAAGAACAAGTTACGATTCCTTTAATTGCTGCTGGTGGTATTGCTACTGGTAGAGGAATGTTAGCTGCATTGACATTAGGAGCTGATGGTGTTCAAATGGGAAGTCGTTTTGCTGCTTCAACCGAATCTAGTGCGCATGATAATTTTAAAACAACTATTGTGGAAACGAATGAAGGTGATACCATGTTAACTTTGAAGGAACTTGCACCCGTACGATTAATAAAAAATAAATTTTTTAACGACGTTCAAGAGTTATATGCAAAATGTCCAACACCAGACGATTTGAAAGAACTGTTAGGTAGAGCAAGAGCAAAACGAGGAATGTTTGAAGGCGATTTAGTAGAAGGCGAATTAGAAATAGGTCAAATTGCAGGATTAATTCATGATATTTTGCCAGTTGAGGAAATAGTTAAAAATGTTATTAGCGAGTTTGAACACGCTAAAAAAGAAATGAGTTCAATTGAATTTTAATAGATACAAAATGAGAATTTTAAGATATTTTGTTTTTTTATTTTTAATAGCTTCGGCTAGTGCTTTTGCGCAACAATTTAAGTTTAAAACAACTTCGCTAACTGTTTTAGAAAGAGGAGGAAAATTTAACGAATGGGGAAAATGGTCAGAACCTTTAGAAACGCAATTATTTGTAACATTAGATTTTGATAAAAATAGAATTGTTGTTTATTCTCGAGAAATCCAACATTATAAAATTATTGAATCATTGCCTAAAGAAGTTACAGAAGTAGATGAAATCAACTCGTTTCTATGTAAAAATCAGTTTGGCGAACAAGCGAAGCTTTCTTTCATAGTTCGTAAAAACGAAAAGAATAAAACGCAATTATACATCTATTTTACTGATATTATTTTCTGTTATGATATTATAGAAGAAACTAATTAAGTAAAAAGTAAAAAGTAAAAAGTTATAAGGGATAACTTGTCATTTTGAAAGAAAAGATTATTAGGATATTTGCTTGGTATACTTTGATATTATTTTCGATAATGTCATTTGTGTCAGTGATTATAATTTTTACAGAAAAATTTGAGATTTCTCATTTTTTAACTTTCATAATATTTGTTGGGAATTCTTTATTTGGTCTATATTTTAGAAAATATGGATTATCAGATTTTATTATATATAGATTTTCAAAACTATTAAGTATTTTTTCATTAATAGTAGGAAGTTTTTTCTGCTTATTTTTACCTTTTGTATTAATGAGATTTTATGGTTTTGAAGAATCTACTTTAGCATTGTTTACTTTATTGTTAATGTTTATTCCTTCATTTATAGTTTCAATATACTTTTTGATTACAAGTTTTAAAAATAAATAGATACTATGAAAAAACTTCTTTTAGCCAGTTTGCTTGCTATACAAACATTATCATTTGCTCAAGAACGACCAAAACTTGTAGTAGGTATCGTTGTTGACCAAATGAAAATGGAATATCTATACCGTTTTTCAAACGATTTTTCTGAAAATGGTTTTAAAAGATTAATGCGAGATGGTTATGCTTATCATAACATGCATTATAATTATTTGCCAACATATACTGCGCCAGGACATGCTTCTATTTATACTGGAACAACGCCGGCTTTTCACGGAATTGTTGGAAACGAATGGTACAACAAAGCTACAGGTAAGGAAATGTATTGTACCGATGATAATTCGGTAACCACAATTGGTGATGGTACAGAAAGTGAAGGTAAAATGTCGCCATCAAACTTACAAAGCTCAACCATTACTGATGAACTAAAATTGGCAACAAATTTTAAAGGAAAAGTAATTGGAATAAGTATAAAAGATAGAGGTGCAATATTACCAGCTGGACATTTTGCGGATTGGGCTTTTTGGTTTAGTAAAACGGGAAGTTTCATTTCAAGTACTTTTTACGGGAAAGAATTACCAAGTTGGGTTTCTCAATTTAACAATGAAAAGCATTTTGAAAAATATGCCAATCAAAAATGGGAGTTATTTAAACCTAAAGAAACATATAACGAGAGTTTAACTGATAACAATCCTTACGAAGGAAAACTATTTAAGAAAGCACCTTTTTTTCCATACAATTTAAAGGAAATGTATGAAAGTAATAATGCTGGAATTTTACGTTCGACTCCTTTTGGAAATAATTTAATTGCCGATTTTGCTAAAGTTGCTATTGAAAAAGAACAATTGGGGCATGATGCAATAACAGATTTTCTAGCCTTAAGTTTTTCTTCAACTGATTATATTGGTCATGTACTTGGACCACGTTCTATTGAATTACAAGATGCTTATTTACGCTTGGACGAAACCATTGCCGATTTATTGAATTATTTGGATAAAAAAGTTGGTAAAAACAACTATCTAGTCTTCCTTACTGCAGATCATGCTGGTGCTGAAAATGTAACATATTTGAAAGATAACAAATACGATGTCGATAATATTGTTTCGAAGAATTTTGACAATACGTTGCGAAAATTTTCTGAAGATAAATTTGGTGTAGACGTAGTTTTGAACAATTCTAACTTTAATTTGTTTTTGAATAAAAAATTAATTGAAGAACAAAATTTAGAATTAGAAGATGTAATTGAAACTTTTAGAGCATTTTTATACGAACAGAAGTTCATTAAAAAAGTATATTCTGAAGAAGATATTTTAGAAAATTCGGGAACTGATTATTTCCTAAACGCTATAGCAAAAGGATACGATCCTACGCAAAATGGCGAGTTAGTTTATGTTTTCAAGCCTGCCTATATAGAATATTCAACAACTGGAACATCACATGGTTCTTTATATACCTATGATACACATGTTCCTTTGCTTTGGTACGGTTGGAATATTCCTAAAGGAGAAAATTACAATAAGCATGTAATTACAGAAATTGCACCAACAATTGCATTAAAATTGAAAATTACCTTACCTAATAGTACAGAAGCAGAAGTTTTAGAGGAGGTTTTAAAATAATTGTATGAAGTTTATATTTATTTTTCTTTTTTCATTTAGTACATTTTATGCTCAAAATTCTTTAAAGGATATTATTGAAAATAAAGTTTCTGAAATTATTCAAGGAGCAAATGATGTTACATCATATATATTTATATCTGACAGTTTGAATAATATTTCAGACAAGAATTTAAAAAATGAAATAAATGAATTTAAAAAGCAAATAGATGAAACTACTTTTAAGCTTAAAAAAATTAAAACTAATAAAGTAGATTTAATAGATCGTAATTTTTTTTTAAAAGAAGTTTATTCCATTGAAAACGTAAAAATTTTTATTGCTGTTATTCATTTTAAGAATAATTCTGATGTTGAAACATTAAGTTTTCAGGTTTTAAAAGTCAATAATTATATTGGAATAATAAATGTTCATGGACAATTAGTTGACGATATTTTAATTGGGCCAGAAGATAGAGTAAGTAAAAAAAGCCCTTAACTAAGGGCTTTTTATTTAACCAATCATTTAAACTAAAACACTTTCCTGTAAGGAAGCTACTTCGATTTGATTTTTTAAAATATCGTCAAAAGTTTCTCTTTTTCTAATTAAATGTGCTTTTCCGTCTAACCATAAAACTTCCGCAGGTTTTACCCGCGAATTATAATTAGATGACATTGAAAAGCAATACGCTCCAGCATTATGGAAACATAAAATATCTCCTTCCGTAATTTCAGTAATTCTTCTATTAGAAGCAAACGTATCGGTTTCGCATATATATCCTACAACCGAATAAAAACGCTCTTTTCCTTTCGGATTACTTATGTTTTCAATATGATGTTGTGAACCATACAACATTGGTCGAATTAAATGATTAAAACCGCTATCAATTCCAGCAAATACGGTCGAGGTTGTTTGCTTAACAACATTCACTTTTGCTAAAAAATATCCAGCTTCACTTACTAAAAATTTACCCGGTTCAAAAGCTAATGTTAATGGTTTTCCATATTCTTTTTCAAAGGCTAAAAAGCGTTTTGTTAGCTTTTTACCAAATTCTTCAACATTCGTTTCAATATCACCTTTTTTGTAAGGAACTTTAAATCCGCTACCAAAATCTATAAATTCTAAATCAGTAAAATGCTTTGCGGTGTCAAATAGAATTTCTGCAGCATACAAGAAAACATCAACATCTAAAATGTCAGAACCAGTATGCATGTGAATACCATTGATATGCATTTTTGTGTTTTCAACAATTCGCAATAAATGTGGTAACTGATGAATAGAAATCCCGAATTTACTATCGATATGCCCAACAGATATATTCGCATTTCCACCAGCCATAACGTGCGGATTTATTCGAACACATACAGGTATGTTTGGATGTTTAGCACCAAATTGTTCTAAAATAGATAAATTATCAATGTTTATTTTTACACCTAAAGCGGCAACGGTTTCTATTTCCTCTAACGAAACACCATTTGGGGTATACATTATTTCTGAAGGATCAAAACCTGCATACAATCCTAGTTGAACTTCTTCAATTGAAACTGTATCTAAACCAGAACCTAAACGTTTTAAAACCTTTAATACAGAAATATTTGATAATGCTTTAACTGCATAATGTATCTTAAATTGTTCTACTTTTGAAAAAGCTTTTGTTAGTCTATTATATTGCTGCTCAATTTTTTCAGCATTATACACATAAACGGGACTACCAAATTCTTCTACAATTTTTAAAAGTTCTGAATTATTCATGATTAATTTTTTTGCAAATAAATAAAGGAAAAACATATAAACATAAAAAATAACATTTTAAAACAATTATTAACTTATTGTTATATTAAATCATTAATTGTTTAATAATTTTATTTAATTAATTATATAGTTATATTTTTTAATAATTGTTCCTGCTATCATGTGTTAAATTAACTCCAAAAAAAGTTAGTCTGTTAAAGATTTGTTTGTTATTTTTGTGGCACTTAAAATTTGTATAATAACACAATTATGAACTTACACGAATATCAAGGTAAAGAAATATTAGCTAGTTATGGAGTTCGAGTACAACGCGGACATGTAGCTAACAATGCTGAAGAAGCAGTAGAAAAAGCAAAACAATTAACAGCTGAAACGGGAACGGGTTGGCATGTTATTAAGGCTCAAATTCACGCTGGTGGTCGTGGAAAAGGTGGTGGAGTTAAATTGGCTAAAAATTTAGATCAAGTTAAGGAAATTGCTGGGCAAATTATCGGAATGGATTTAATTACGCCTCAAACACCTCCAACAGGTAAAAAAGTTCATAAAGTATTAGTAGCTGAGGATGTTTATTATCCAGGTGAAAGTGAAACTAAAGAGTTCTACATGTCGGTTTTATTAAACCGTGGAAAAGGTAGAAATATGATTATGTATTCTACTGAAGGTGGAATGGATATCGAAGAAGTAGCAGAACATACTCCACATTTAATTTTTACAGAAGAAATTGACCCAGCTGTTGGTTTACAAGGTTTCCAAGCAAGAAGAATTGCTTTCAACTTAGGTTGTGAAGGAAATGCTTTTAAAGAAATGGTAAAATTCGTTGATGCTTTATACAAAGCTTATATTGGTTCAGATTCTTCAATGTTTGAAATTAATCCAGTTTTAAAAACTTCAGATAATAAAATAATGGCAGTTGATGCAAAAGTTGTTTTAGATGACAATGCATTATTCCGTCACCCAAATTTAGCTGAAATGCGTGATGTTCGTGAAGAAAATCCAATTGAAGTTGAAGCTAAAGAAGTTGGATTAAACTATGTAGATTTAGATGGTACTGTAGGATGTATGGTAAATGGTGCTGGTCTTGCAATGGCAACTATGGATTTAATTAAGTATGCAGGTTTTGAACCAGCAAACTTTTTAGACGTAGGAGGAACTGCAGATGCAAAACGTGTTGAAACAGCTTTCCGTATTATCTTAAAAGATCCAAATGTAAAAGCTATCTTAATTAACATTTTTGGTGGTATTGTACGTTGTGACCGTGTTGCGCAAGGAGTTGTAGATGCTTACAAAAACATGGGAGATGCTATTAATGTGCCAATCATCGTACGTTTACAAGGAACTAATGCTGAAATTGCAAAAGAATTAATCGATAATTCTGGAATGCCAATTTTATCAGCGGTTCAATTCCAAGAAGCAGCAGATCAAGTTAAAGCAGCTTTATCTTAATTAGATATTAGATTTTTCTATATAAAAAAACCACTTAATTGAGTGGTTTTTTTTATTTATAAAAAGTTTAATATTCTCAAAATAATATAGGATGGAAGTAAAAATAAGCCTAGAAAAAATATATATTTTCCATGTTTTCTATCTTGTTCTGAATAAGAATTAACAACTTCTCCGTTAGGTAATGTTTTTTTAGAAGTCCAAATTAAATAACCTATGATCATTCCAAAAAAGCCACCAAGTAATGTTAAAATATAGCCAACCCAAATCCAACCTCTTTGATTTTCTTCAGGTTTAGCCAATTCTTTTAACCTTTGATTTCTTAAGGAATTTAATAAATCCGCATCAATCGATTTTCCTCTTTCAGTTAATATTTTTTGAGATAATTTATAATCAAATTCATTCCATTCATCTGGTTTCAGTAATATCTCATATAATTCGTCATTTGTAAATTCAAATAAATAATATTCTTTATCTAAATCGTTGATAATTTTTTCAGCGTCGGCTTCTAAAATTTTATTAGCTTTTTCAAAATCACTTTTTTTTATTTTTAAATCAATTTGATTTTGAACAGTACTTCCACTAAAAGTGATATCAACTGGAGGTACATTATCCGCTAAAATTACTTGTATAGAATTTGATTCAAGTTTATCTTTGATTTCTAAAGCTTGTTGTAAAGAAGGTAATCTTTTGAAAGGTAAAAATTGTTCAACCATTTTATTTCTTCTTATAAATTGGAATAAAATAGCTTAGCGTATAATTAAATCCAGCGCCAAATTTTCCATCATAGGTTCTATTAAAACCGGGAATGAATAAGTTTCCAAAATTTTCAGGTTCTTTATTTGATAATAAATAATTTAAACGAACAGATACACCTAAATATACATTGTTGAATAATTCGGCTTTTAAACCGCCTACAACTTCAAGCCAAGAGGCATTTAAGCCATTAAATTCTTCACCACTAGAAACAATGTTTTCGCCATAGTAATTAGTTGGGTCATAAATTTTATACGAGTTTAACGTATGAGAAAACGAACTTACTCCAAAACGCATTCCGGCATAAATCATATTTTCCATATCGAGCCAATTTTCAAATGCATTGTAGTCGAATCCAACTTTAAAATAGGTTCCTTTTGTGGTAAAATTAAAACGATCATCGTCCACTGTTTTATCTTCATTTCCTAATTCACCAGCAATATAAAATTTACGCGTAAGTCGATAATCTCCAACAATTTCTAATCCTTTATAATCTTTATCATAAAATGATTTTGATAAGCGATGTAAATCAACACCAACTCTTAAGCCATATCGTTGTGGATAAACTTTTGTTGAATCTTGAGCTTTTCCTAAAAATGAAATAACCAAAAAACTTAGACTAAAAATATATTTTAACATGTACTTCATTTTCGTTAATTACGTTTGTTTGTTCGATAGTTGCATTACTAATCCAGTTAGTTTCAAAATTAAAATTACTTAAAGTAAAATTTGTTTTATATCCGCAAGCTCTCGAAATATAAATGTCTTCTCTTGAATAATCAATAGTGATTATATCATTTACTTCATTAGTTGTATCTCCATAATTCAATTTGAAATCAAACTGAGATTGATCTGCAAAAGTTTTTAAAGGAATTTCAATTTTATTCGAATTTATTAAGTATCTATTTGCATCAGTTTCTGCAAGAGCGGTATTAAAAACAACTCCAATTCCAGTTCCAGATTCTTCAACTCTAAGATTAGTAACATTCTTTAGAGTTGTTGGGCTTGCTACATCGTAAAACTCAATAACAAGTCTTGGAGTTGTTACTGTTCCTTCGGCACAAATATCATCTTTTTCACAATTCCAAAAAGAAACTGCAAAGATTAAAAGAAGAAGAGGAGTAACTATTTTTTTCATACTAATAAATCTAATTTATTATATTGTTTTTTAAAAATCCCTCGATGAGGGTCATTTTATCTTTTTTCTAAAAGTACAACATTTTCAACATGATGTGTTTGCGGGAACATATCAACAGGTCGAACTCTTATAACTTTATATTTTTCATCCATTAAAGCTAAATCTCTTGCTTGTGTTGCTGAATTACAACTTACATAAACGATTTTTGGAACATTAGTTTTTAATAGCATTTCTACTACATCTTTATGCATTCCGTCTCTAGGAGGATCTGTAATAATTACGTCTGGTTGTCCGTGAGTTGCAATAAACTCATCGTTGAAAACATTTTTCATGTCACCCACAAAAAACTCACAATTTGTAATTTTATTGCGTTCTGCATTAGCTTTAGCGTCTTCAATAGCTTCTGGTACTGCTTCAACACCTATAACTTTCTTTGCTTTTTTAGACACAAATTGTGCAATTGTTCCAGTACCTGTATATAAATCATACACTAATTCTTCACCCGTTAATCCTGCAAAATCACGCGTAATTTTATACAATTCGTAGGCTTGATCAGAATTCGTTTGATAGAAAGATTTTGCATTTATACTAAAATGTAAACCTTCCATTTCTTCTAAAATGTATTCGCGACCTTTAAATAACTTAATATCTTGGTCGTATAAGGTGTCGTTTCCTTTGCTATTGATTACATAAAGTAGGGAAGTGATTTCAGGAAAACGTTCTGCAACAAAATTTAATAATAATTCGCGATTCGCCTTATTTTCTTTATAAAACTGGATAAGAACCATTATTTCACCAGTAGAAGCCGTACGAATCATTAACGTTCTTAAAAAGCCTTCTTGATTACGAGCATCGTAAAATTCTAATCCATTCTTTACTGCAAATTCTTTGATTTCGTTTCGAATTGCATTAGAAGGATCTTGTTGTAAATGACATTTTTCAATATCTAAAATTTTATCCCACATTCTTGGAATATGGAAACCTAAAGCGTTTTTATGTTCAAATTCTTTTCCACTGGCAATTTCTTCTTGTGTCATCCAACGGGCGTTAGAAAAACCAAATTCCATTTTATTGCGATAGAAAAATTGTTTTTCAGAACCTAAAATCGGTTCAAATTCAGGTAATTCAACTTTGCCAATTCGTTTTAAGTTATTTTGAACTTCTTGGTTTTTGTAAAATAACTGACTCTCATACTTCATATTTTGCCATTTACATCCACCACAAACACCAAAATGTTCGCAAATTGGTTCAACTCTATCTTTTGAGTACGAATGAATTTTTGTTGCTTTTCCTTCGTAGTATGCTTTTCTCTTTTTTGTAGTTTGTACATCAACTACATCACCTGGTACAACATTTGGTAAAAAGATTACTTTTCCATCAGGTGCTTTAGCTACTGAAACGCCTTTTGCGCCAGCATCTAATACTTCAATATTTTCAAAAACTATACGTTCGGTTCTTTTTCTTCCCATACGGCAAAGATAAAATGTTTTGGTAAGAGATAAATAAAAAAATAACCCCAAAATGGGGTTATTCTTAGTGGATTATTTTCTTTATTTGAATTTCATTGTTTTCTAATTGAATTTTCAGTAGTAAAGGTTGGTTTTCTTTTAAAATTGAATTAATAGAAAAACTATTATGATTCACATTTTTACTTTCAAACAATTTTCGACCTAAAATATCGTAAACTTCAATTTTATTTACCTTTTTGTTGTTAGAATTTACTGTAATATTTTCATTACTCGAATAAGCAAAAACTTCATTATTTGTTATTTCGTTTAATTGAGAACTTGATTTTTTATAGACAATCTCAAATCGGTTTTCAAATTCACCAACTTCAGTAATAAAACTATATTTATTTTCTTTTAAGTTATGTGTGTAACCAATTGCTTTGTCTTTCAAATAAATATCTTGGTCTGCAAATAAACCATCAATCATTTCTAACGAAATTTCAAAAGTTCCTTTTTCAATTGCTTTAAATCCTAAAGTAACTACATCGTCACTTGTAAAAGGTAAAGCTCTACCTTGAATTACTAAACTTTCATTACTAACAATACTATACAACATTGATTTTGATTGGTCTAGCATTCTTCCATCTATTTGATTGTCTAAACCATTTGTCGCATTTTCTGTGTAACCAACTAATATTTGATTAATAGGTTGATTAACCGAATTTAGGTTTATCCAAAAACGATGTGTTTCCGTTTCTTCAGTAGTTCTAAAGAATTGTGTGCTTGCAGAAGCATTTACACGTTGGTTGTTTTTAAAATTTGCCGTTCCAGCTGAACCTGTTTTGTTTATATAAAAACCCTGACCAACAGCAATAGTTCCGTTAGGAATGGCACTTCCTGAAGCAGAAGCTGTTCCTCCTAAAGTTGTATAACTGGCATAATTGTTAGAAGGATAACTTCCTCCAGAAGAAGGAACAGTATGTGTCCAAAAATATAGTGCATTTATTGATGGATTTTGACCTAAGAATGAATTTCCGCTTATAGGAGAAGGGAAGGGATTACTCAATAAATTGTATCCTAATCCTACCGATTTTGAGTAAATTCCGTTAGCAGGAATTCCATTAAATGTTCCGTTGAAAACCGTTGGAGTAGCGGCCGGCCAAGTATTATCGACACGAATTAAATATCCTTTTCCAATTTCAAAATTCGTATTTGGATTTACATTTTGAAATGCAGTAGCTGTTGTAGTTCCGGTATACAAATATTCATAAAAACGATTTGATATTGTATTTGGCGAAAAAGCCTGCAATTGTTGGTTTTCAACTGGACTTCCCCATGCTGTATAATCCAAACGAATCATTGGAGCTGAATTTCTTTTTACAATAATATTTCCAGAATTAACTGCATTATCATTGACTTGACGTAAAGCCGAATTATTTTCAATTGTTAATAAAGAACCAACGTCAACTGTAATTTCGTTATCAATAATTAATGTGTGTCCGCTATTAAAAGTTACTTGAGCGTTATTTGTAATTAATATGTTACAAGCAAAAATACTTGCTGTAGAACTATAATTTCCAGTAAATACAACCGCTTTTGTTAATGAAGGCGAGCCATTACTCCATGAGCTTCCGTTCCAAGTTGTAGTATTTCCACAACCTGAAGTGGCACGTATATCAAAACTATAACTTGATTCATTACAATCGTTATTATCAATTGTTACTGTTGCATTTTTAGTTCCGCTTGTTACAATGATGAAATTAACATCAAAAGTTATTGAATTTCCAGAAGTAATAGTTGCAGGTAATGTAATTCCACTAATTGAAAAATCGGTAGCGTCAACACCTGAAAGAGTAATTTCTGTAATTACTAAATCGTCACTTCCGTTATTTTCAATTGTAAACGTATTTGTTGTATTTGTACTTACTGTACCAAAATCAGTATCATCTGTAGTTGAAGGTGTAACATCATTATTTACAATACTTATTGAATTTCCTAAAACATCAATTTCTGGATTTCCAACATTTATAGTTATTGAACTACAAGGTTGTGTTGAAGGACAACCACCAATTCCTCTTACGAAATAAGTAGTTGTAGCACTTGGTGTAACATCAAATGTATTTGAAGTTGTTGTTCCAAGTAAAGTTCCACCACAAGTTCCGCTATATATTGCCCATTGCGTTGCATCATTCAAACTTCCATTAATATTTAATGTTACAGTTTCTAATTCACAAATGGAATTATCTGAAGCTGTTAAAGAAGTAATCGTTGGATTTTTACAACACGACCAATTGGCAACCCAACCTGGTCTTGTAGTTGCCGTATCCGAAGTAAAACGAATAGTTAAACTATTACTGGTTGAAGTAATACTAGGAGGCATATTTGTATTTGTGTATGTTCCCAATAGAGGAGAAGCCGTTGTAGGGCCATCATAAATTCTTAGGAAATCATAATTGTTTTCAATGTCAAAACTGCTAAAAGTTAGCGTTACACTTGAAGCGCCTGTTGGAGCAATAGTAAAATTGTAACTTTCATTATTTCTATAGCCACCTATTTCTGAACCTGTATCTGTAAAAGTTCCTTCACAAAGTGTAGTTGTGGTATTCACAATGGCATTTGTATTTGTAAATTCGGTTCCTGCCCATTGCGAATAATTTCCACTACCACAATTTGTTCTCACTTGCCATAGATAATGTCCATCAGCAGCTAATCCTGTTACATCTAAATAAGAATTATTAGTTGTAAAAGTTTGCCAAGATGAAGCTAAAATGTGTTTAAATTTCACTTCGTAAGATTGTGCAGAAGGAACATCATCCCAATCCAAAGTAACTTGATTATGAGTTAGGTTTATTTCGTTAAGATTTGTTGGTTCTTCACAAATAGGTGATGCCATATTACATGACCAATTTGCTACCCAACCTGATGTAACGGTTGCACAATCAGTCCTGAATTCTAAAAGCATTTTTCCACTGGTTGCAGTAATCGTTCCAGGTAATGTTGTTCCGTTTAAAGTAGCTATTAACGGGTCATTATAACTTTCACCATCATAAATGTAAAGATAATCGTAATTGGTTTCTAAATTTAAACTTGTAAAATCAATCGAAACACTTCCAGCACCAGTTGGTTTAATCAAATAGAAATTACGCTCGTCATTACCATAATTTCCTCCAGAACCTCCGCTGTCATAAAAAGTTCCACTACAAGCTGTATAAATTGATGTTGGGGCACTTGTTGCCGGATTTAATAAATCGTAATATTTGTTCCAGTCCCAATACTGACCTGGATCAACGTGTGTTTGACTTGGGAAATGTTGGTGACCTTTAATTTTAAAACAGCCATCACTTAAAGGATTTAATCCGTTATCTCCATTTTTATCGTATGTTCTAATTAAATTTATACTTCTTCTTGAAGCAATATCTTTTGTTAGTTCTGCAGAAACAGTATACATTACGTTGGTATACCAAGTTGCGTCTGCAATGTAACCTTCATGTTCAATTCCAATTGCATAAGGGTTTGAATTACTTACGTGCCAAGCTTTATCGATTTCACAAACCGATTGTGTAATTTGACCATCTGAAGCTCTTATATTATAATGAGCAGAAACATTTGCAGATGGATTTTGAAACCAAGAAATTGCTCCGGCGTAACTTCCTTGCATAGTATGAATAGTAACATGAGTAATTGGAGTTCCACTTCTTGAGCTATAGTTTGAAGGATCTGCAGGAGCTGATAAAACAGTATAAGGAAAACTTCCTGAAACATCTCCACATGGTGGAGCAAAACGACTATTATATGGATTATAATTATTTCCGTTTGGATTTGAAATTCTATTATTTTCAATAATAACCTTTTTGGCTTCTAAAACTTTTAAGTTCTCATCACCAAATATCAATTTCAAATCAATTTCATATTGAGGCAATTGATGTGTATTTTGAAACGTAACAGAATTTAAGTTTTTGAAAACGGAATAAGCATACGTATCAAAAATAAATGCTTCATTCTTTTCTGATGATTTTGGTAGTTCACTCAATTCTAATAGAATAGGATATTGATTTTCTATTTTCGAATCGATATTTAGCCTAATTCTTAAAATTTCATAGGCCTTTGCAAATGCTAAAATGTTAGTTCTCGGATTATCTTTAATTTGTTTTTCAGAAAAGCCTGATAGTTGAGCGACTATTTTTAAATTTTCACTAAAATAACCTTTTCCATTTTCAACTAATCCTATTACTCCAAAGTATTGTGGTAAATCACTACAACTTGGCGCTTCATTTTCTGGCTGAATATGTCGAATATGAGTGTTTGTATATGCAACAGATTCTAAAATTCCTTTTGGTATTGAAGGATATAAATTATAAGCTTCTTGGAAAAAAGAATTATAGCGGTTGTTTGAATTAATTTCCCATTCTTGGGCTAATAAAAATTGAGTTAATAGTAAAAAGAGGAGTAGTAATTTTTTTCTCATAGATTGCAAATTGATTAGAAATCAAATATATAGATATTTTTTATTTTTCAAGTTTTAAATTAAAATGGTTTTTATAAAATATTTTAATTCTTAACTTTGCAAGTATGGATGATTTCTCTCCAAATTAAGAAGGAATTGCATATTCAAAAATTAAAAAATAAAAGAATGTCAGTTTTAGAAAAATTAAATTCTGCAGAAGCTATTGCGTTAGAAGATAAATATGGAGCTCATAACTATCATCCATTACCTGTTGTTTTAAGCAAAGGAGAAGGTGTGTATGTTTGGGATGTTGAAGGGAAAAAATATTACGATTTTCTTTCAGCTTATTCTGCTGTGAATCAGGGTCATTGTCATCCGAAAATTGTTGGTGCAATGATGGAACAAGCACAAACATTAACATTAACATCCAGAGCTTTCTACAACGATAAATTAGGAGTTTACGAAGAGTTTGTAACGAAATATTTTGGTTTCGATAAAGTTTTACCTATGAATACAGGTGCAGAAGCTGTTGAAACGGCTTTAAAAATCTGTAGAAAATGGGCTTATGAGAAAAAAGGAATTCACGAAAATGAAGCACAAATTATAGTATGTGAAAATAATTTCCACGGAAGAACAACAACTATTATTTCGTTCTCAAATGATGAGAATGCACGTAAAAATTTCGGACCATATACAGCTGGATTTATTAAAATAGCTTATGATGATATTGATGCTCTAGAAAAAGCAATTACGTCATCACCTAATATCGCTGGATTCTTAGTGGAGCCAATTCAAGGTGAAGCTGGAGTTTATGTTCCTAGTGAAGGTTATTTAGCAAAAGCAAAAGCTTTATGTGAAAAACACAATGTTTTATTCATTGCAGATGAAGTTCAAACAGGAGTTGCTAGAACAGGAAAATTATTAGCGGTTCAACATGAAAATGTTCAACCAGATGTATTAATCTTGGGAAAAGCATTATCGGGTGGCGTTTATCCTGTTTCAGCGGTTTTAGCAAACGATGCTATTATGAATGTGATTAAACCAGGTCAGCATGGTTCAACTTTCGGTGGAAATCCTGTTGCTGCTGCGGTTGCAATTGCTGCTTTAGAGGTTGTAAAAGATGAAAAGCTTGCTGAAAATGCTGAAAAATTAGGTGAAATTTTCCGTTATGAATTAGATAAATATATATCAACAAGTAATATTTGTACTTTAGTTCGTGGTAAAGGTTTATTAAATGCCATCGTAATTAATGATACTGAGGAAAGTGATACTGCTTGGAATATTTGTATGAAGCTACGTGATAATGGTTTGTTAGCTAAGCCAACTCACGGAAACATTATTCGTTTTGCTCCGCCTTTAGTAATGAATGAAGAGCAATTGTTAGATTGTATTTCAATTATAACTAAAACACTTCAAGAGTTTGAATAAATAAAATAAATCCTGAGAAATCGGGATTTATTTTTTTAAAATAGTTTCAATTTTTTGCCTTAAAACAGGAATTACATCTTCTTCGAACCAAGAGTTTTTTTTCATCCATATTCGATTACGAGGAGAAGGATGTGGTAAACAAAAATATTTTGGTAAGTATTCTTCGAAACTTTTTACGATTTCGGTTAAATTTTTCTTGGGTTTCTCTAAGTAAAACTTTTGTGAATATTGTCCTATTAACAAAATTAACTCAACATTAGGCATAAAATTAAAAAGCTTTTCATGCCATGTTGGTGCACATTCTTTTCTAGGTGGTAAATCACCACTTTTGCCTGTCCCAGGATAACAAAATCCCATTGGAATAATAGCGATTTCAGAAGTGTCATAAAAGACTTCTGAGTCAATGTTTAACCATCTTCTTAGTTCAATTCCACTTGGATCATTCCAGGGAATACCACTATTATGAACTCGAATACCTGGAGCTTGTCCAATAATAATAATTTTAGCAGTCTTACTCGCTCTTAAAATAGGGGAAGGGTGGAATGGAAGGTAATCTTTACAAAGTGTACAGTTTTGTATTTCAGAAAGTAAGTTTTTCATTTTATGAAAACTTATTTAGATATTCCTCTTTCTTTCATTAATTGATTAATGATATCAATGTATTGTAGCTTCGCATCATCAATAGATAGGTTCTTTACTTGCATGAGTGCATTTAATTTAAATGCATTTCGTAAATCTTCGCCAGTATCATCACTATTTTGATAATAATTTGGAAAAGCATTTAATCGACTCGAAATTGCATGCTTGTACAAAGCATAAAGAACCAATTGCACATTTTGAGGAACAGATTCTTTTGGAATTAAGTTTGCATTTTCAAATGCTTCATCAAATAAAGTATCTAAATCTTTTTCACTCATTATTTTTTACAAATAATTGTTTTCGCTCCTATAGCTATTTGTCCTAGTTTTAAATTTATTTCAGTACCTAATGGTAAATATATATCTACTCTAGAACCAAATTTTATAAAACCACCATCTTTACCTTGAACAACACGCATTCCTTCTTCTGCGTAGTTTACAATTCTACGAGCTAGAGCTCCTGCAACTTGACGATACATTATTTCGCCATAAATTCTATTGTTGATAACAATAGTAGTACGTTCGTTTTCGGTACTCGATTTTGGTTCCCAAGCAGCTAAAAACTTTCCAGGGTGATATTTACTAAATTTAACTACTCCGTTAACTGGATATCTAGTAACGTGAACATTTATGGGTGACATGAAAATGGAAACCATTAATCTTTTATCGTTAAAATATTCAGGTTCGAAGACTTCTTCAATTACAACAACTTTTCCGTCAACAGGTGCTAATATATGATTATCGCTATTATCAACTTCACGTTTTGGATTTCTAAAAAATTGTAAAACCAAAATTAAAATTAAAATAGCAAGAACTATTAATGCAATTCGCAACCAAGCAATTGAAATATAATCGGTTGCAAATAAGATTACAACTGTAAGTAACAGCGTAATTAAAATGGATTTAGCGCCTTCTTTATGAAACATATTGTAAATAATGTAAAATTAAGTAAAATAAATTTATGAATGGAATTACAAATATAATACTATCTAATCGATCTAATATGCCACCATGACCTGGCATAATTTTACCACTATCTTTGATTCCAGCAACACGTTTAAATTTAGATTCTACTAAATCGCCAAGTGTACTAAAAATACTAACGATAACGGCTATGATAACCCAAAAGTAAAGGTTTTTTGCTCCAATGTAATAATGCGATAAAATTAATCCACTTATTACAGCGAAAATTAATCCGCCAATAAAACCTTCAATTGTTTTTTTAGGTGATATTACTGGAAATAATTTTCTTTTTCCAAAATTTTTACCAACTAAGTAAGCAAAAGTATCGTTTGTCCAAATTAGAATTAATATGCTAATTAAGATTTTCGGATTGTATCCATTAATTCCCATTGGTACATAATTGGTTAAAATAAATGTAAATAATAAATAACCAATCCATAAAAAGTATCTTGTAATGAAATGGAAATTAGTTTTCTTTAAATTGAAAAGATAAAATATCAATTTAATGGCAACAGTAGAACTTGTAACAGTTAAAACTGTTCTTGTAATAAACCAGTTCTCTTTATCCCATAAATAATAATATGAAGCTATAGAAACAATAAGGCAAACCCAAAAATTAAGATGTAAAATTTTTGAAAATTCGTAAACAGCTATTCCTAAAAAGATACCGAAAAGCAAAGCTAAACTCTCTCTTGAATATAATATGCAGGTCAGTAACAAGATGATATAAACTGCACCCGAAATAGCTCTTTTTAGGGTTTCATTCATTCTTATAAATCTTCAAGTAAAAGTAAATAAAGATTTTTATGGCAACTACCATAATGTAAAAAATCTTCTTCTTTTACTTCTTCAAAGTATTTAATAGTAGTAATATTAGAAGGGTATTCTTTATCGTATTTATTTTTAATAAAACGTAAACCATCACTTTTGTTTCCAACTAACTGACTCGTAGTGGCAAAAACAATCATATTAGTAGGTAAATCGTTTGGTTTATGGTGTCTAAATTGATTAGATGAAAATAATATACAACCTTCATCTGCAATCAAGTTTTCACAAGTTGATAAAATAAAAGAAGGTTGTTGAACATTTTTATGTTCAATTTTATTGTCATCTAAAAGATAATGTAAGCGTGAATCGTAACAAATAGCATCTTTTTCAAACCAATCGTTTTCTTCCAATATGTTTATGAAGTTATCAGAAATTTCATCTAAATTTTCACAATAGATAAATTTACCCCCATTTTTTTTAAAATTGAGCATAAACATTTCATCAATGGGAAGTTTAACTTCTGGCGTATAAGGGCTTTTTTCTTCTTTTTCTTTATCGCTTTTTGAAGTGTCGTTAGAGCTTCCGAAAATTTTTCTAAAAAGACTCATTAAAAATTACAGCTGTTTTTTTTTTGTTTCACTAGTAAAGTTCAAAGATAAAAAAATCTTAACTCAATCAATAAAAAGAGTTAAGATTTTTAATATAAGTTTATATAAAATTTAATTAAGCACTTTCAGAAGGTGAATTACCAATCTCGTCAGATTTTTCTTCGGCCTTTGTATTACTGTTGTTTTCGAAAGGACGCATACCAAAAATTGATTCTAAATCATCTTTGAAAATAACTTCTTTTTCAATTAATATATCAGCTAATTGATTCAATTTATCTTTGTTTTCGTCTAGAATTTTAATTGCTCTTTTATATTGTGTTTCAATTAATTCTGAAATTTCCTTATCAATAATTTGTGCAGTTTCTTCAGAATATGGTTTAGAGAAGTTATATTCACTTTGTCCTGATGAATCATAATAAGTGATGTTACCTAATTTATCATTTAAACCATAAATAGTAACCATCGCACGGGCTTGTTTAGTAACTTTTTCTAAATCACTCAAAGCACCTGTTGAAATCTTATTGAAGATTACCTTTTCAGCAGCACGACCACCCATAGTTGCACACATTTCATCAAGCATTTGCTCAGGACGTACAATTAAACGCTCTTCCGGTAAATACCAAGCAGCTCCTAAACTTTGTCCTCGAGGAACAATAGTTACTTTTACAAGAGGAGCAGCGTGTTCAAGCATCCAACTCACAGTGGCATGACCAGCCTCGTGAATTGCAATAGCTCTTTTTTCTTCTGGAGTAACAATTTTATTTTTCTTTTCTAAACCACCGATAATTCTATCAACAGCATCTAAGAAGTCTTGTTTATCTACCGCTTTTTTGTTTTTACGAGCAGCGATTAAAGCTGCTTCATTACAAACGTTTGCAATATCAGCACCAGAAAAACCAGGGGTTTGTTTTGCTAAGAATTCAACATCTAACTCTTCAGCTTTTTTAATTGGTTTTAAATGAACTTCAAATATTTCTTTACGCTCTCTAATATCTGGTAAGTCAACATAAATTTGACGGTCAAAACGACCCGGACGTAATAATGCTTTGTCTAAAACATCTGCGCGGTTTGTAGCTGCTAATACTATTACATTTGAATTACCACCAAAACCATCCATTTCGGTCAAAAGCTGATTTAATGTATTCTCACGTTCGTCATTAGCACCAGTCATATTGTTTTTACCACGTGCACGACCTACAGCATCAATTTCATCAATAAATATAATTGAAGGTGATTTTTCTTTAGCTTGCTTAAATAAATCTCTTACACGTGATGCACCCACACCTACAAACATTTCAACGAAATCTGATCCAGATAGTGAGAAAAATGGTACTTTTGCTTCTCCAGCTACTGCTTTTGCTAACAAAGTTTTACCTGTACCTGGAGGACCAACTAATAAAGCTCCTTTAGGTATTTTACCACCTAATGATGTATATCGGTCTGGGTTTTTAAGAAACTCAACTATTTCTTCAATTTCTTCTTTTGCACCTTCAAGACCAGCTACATTTTCAAATGTTACTTTTGTATCAGTTTTTTCGTCAAATAGTTTAGCTTTAGATTTCCCAATGCTAAAAATTTGTCCACCACCACCTCCTGAGCCTCCAGACATACGTCGCATCATGAAAATCCATAAAGCACCAATAAGTAAGAATGGTAGAAGTATAGATAAAACCTCTCCCCACATACTTTCAGGTTCTTTTTCATAAATGAAATTTGGATCTTTTTTTCCTTGCTCTTCTAGTGACTTTTGGAAAAGTTCTGAATTTCCAATTTCTGTAAAATATTGAGGGCCTTTAGTGTTAGGTTTTCCAAAAACATCTTTGCTTACTTTTTCGTGAGTCTTATTTTTTAAAGCTTCTTCTTTTAAAAATATATTTGCACGATTGTTAGTAAATACAACTTTTGCAACTTGACCAGAATCTAAATATTGATGAAATTTAGACAAAGTTGTAGGTCTTGGGTTACTAAAATCGAATCCGTTACCAAATAACGAAATACCCAAAAACATAACAATGAATAATCCGTAGATCATCCATGGGCTAAACTTTAAATTTGAATTGTTTTTTTTATTGTTTTCTTTTGACATTCTTAATAGTTATTAGGTATTGTGGTAATTTTTGCATCACCCCATAAACTCTCTATATTATAAAATTCACGAACATGTTTTTGGAAAATGTGAACAACAATATTAACATAATCCATTAAAACCCACTCGGCATTTTCTAAACCTTCAACATGCCAAGGTTTTTCATGTAATTCTTTTGAAACTGCTTTTTGGATGGAATTTGAAATTGCAACAACTTGAGTATTTGAATTACCATTACAAACAATGAAATAATCGCAAACTGTATTTTCAATTTCTCTTAAATCTAAAATATCAATGTCGGCTCCTTTAACATCTTCTATCCCTTTTATGATATTTGCCAACAAATCGTCTTTACTTACTAAGTTTTTTGTCATTTAAAAGTTTTATATTTATGCAAAGTTATCATTTTTTGTTATTAATTTTGAACCTTAACATAAGATTAAATTTAATTTCTTTAGATGAATATCATCAAACTCAATGCCATACCTTCTACAAATACTTTTTTGAAGGAATTATCTGCCACTGAAAATCTTGAAAATTTCACTACTGTTGTTACTGAATTCCAGACTAAAGGAAAAGGTCAACGTGGAAATATTTGGCACGTTGAAGAGGGTAAAAATCTTACTTTTAGTACTTTAATCAAAGATTTTTCACTTTTAAAATTTAATCCTTTTCTTTTAAATATTTTAGTTTCAGTAAGTATTGTTCAAGTTTTAGAAAAGTATGACTTGCATAATTTGAAGATAAAATGGCCTAACGACATTTTGGCAGAAAATAAGAAAATTGGCGGAATTTTAATTGAAAATACTTTTAAGAAGACAAATTTTATTGAAGCTGTAATAGGTATTGGCTTAAATGTTAACCAATCTGATTTTGATAATCTTCCTAAAGCAAGCTCTATTTTGCTTTTATCAGGTCATTTTAAAAACAAGGATGAATTATTAGAAAAAATAATTTTACAACTCAAAAATAATTATCAATCACTTCTTGATGGTTTAAACAAAGAAGATTTTTTTTGGGATATATATCATCAATTTTTATTTAGAAAAGATATTCCTTCTGTTTTTCAGGATGTTAATGGCTTAAAGTTTCAAGGGATTATTACAAAAGTTAACGAAGAAGGTAGGTTAGAAGTATTGTTAGAAGATGATAATTTACAAAGTTTTGAAGTGAAAGAAGTATCTCTACTTTATTAAACAAATGATTAATTCATTCTAAACCTATGTTAAATAGATGTAAAAGTTTTTCTTTTTGAGTAAATTTGCCAGACTTTGAAAAACTCAATCTATAAAAATGGATAAAAAAATATTTTCCTTTCTATTTTCAACTCGTTTAATGGCTGTCTTATTTATTGTTTTTGCTGTAGCAATGGCAGCTGGTACTTTTATTGAAAGTGAATATAATACTGAAACAGCTAGAATTCTTATTTACAATGCAAAATGGTTTGAAATTATCATGGCATTTTTCGTTATTAATTTTTTTGGAAATATTGGAAGATATCAATTATGGAAAAGAGAAAAGTGGCCAACATTAATTTTACACTTGTCTTTCATTTTTATTCTAGTTGGAGCATTCATTACTCGTTACATTAGCTATGAAGGTGTAATGCCTATAAGAGAAGGCGAGTCTTCAAATGTAATGTATTCGGATAAAACATATGTAACAGTTCTTGTTGATGGAATGCATGAAGGGCAAATGAGACGTAGACCTTTTGAAATGTCTCAGTATTTTTCTCCTGTTACAAATAACGACTTTACAATTAAAGGAGATTTTAGTTCAATTCCTTTTGAAGTTACGTATGATAATTACATAATGAATGCAAAGCAGGTACTTGTTGAAGATGGAAATGGGGATTTGTATTTAAAAATGGTTGAATCTGGAGATGGAACTCGACATGAGCATTACTTAAAATCAGGAGAAGTTCAAAGTATTCACAATGTTTTATTTGCTTTTAATAAACATACAGAAGGAGCTATAAATGTAACAATCTTAGAAGGGGCTTATTTATTGCAAACACCATTTGAAGGTAACTTTATGCGAATGGCTGATCAAATGAAAGGCGAAGTAGTAAAAGATTCTGTACAACCTTTAAATTTACGTTCATTATATTCACTTGCAGGTACTCAATTTGTTTTTCCAGAACCAGCAATGGCGGGTAGATTAGAATATCAATCAAACAATGATTATAAAGATAAGCAAACTGATGATGCTTTGACTGTAACCGTTAAAACACAAAGTAAAGAAGAAAAAATAACTCTTGTAGGCTCTAAAGGGAAACAAGGTGTTCCTCAAACTGTAAAAGTTGGTGATTTAGAGTTTACTTTATTCTTTGGTAGTAAAGTTTACGAATTACCATTTTCAATTAAGTTAGAAGATTTTATTGCCGATAAATATCCAGGAACTGAAAAAAGTTATGCAGCTTTTAAATCAAAATTAGAAATACAAGATTCAGAACAGAATAAAATATTTAGAGATAGCGTTTTTATGAATAATATTTTAGATTATAGAGGTTATCGTTTCTTTCAAGCAGGCTTTGATCCTGATGAAAAAGGAACCATATTATCTGTAAATCACGATTCATGGGGAACAAATATTACGTACATAGGATACTTTTTGTTGTATTTAGGTTTAATGTTGATTTTATTCTTAAACGGTTCTCGTTTTAGAGATTTAATAAAAAAAATAGATAAAATTGAAAGTAAAAAAGCTGCTTTATCAGTTCTATTGTTTTTATCTTCATTTTTAACTTTTGCTCAAGATCACGATCATCAAATTACTGAAGAATCAAAAGCTCTTGAATTGATTAATAAGTATAAAGTTTCTCAAGAACACGCTGATAATTTTGGAAAAATGGTTATCCAAGATCAAGGAGGAAGGATGAAGCCAATCAATACATTTTCCTCAGAATTACTTCGTAAAGTTTCTAAAAGTGACAATTTTGAAGGAATGGATTCTGATCAAGTGCTTTTATCTATGACGCAATTCCCTCAATATTGGTACAATGTTCCAATTATTTATTTAAAAAGAGGAAATGATAGTATTAGAAAGCTAATTGGTATTGAAACTTCAATTAAAAAAGCTAAACTAATTGATTTCTTTGATGAAAAAGGTAATTATAAATTAGCACCTTTTTTAGAAAAAGCATACGCTACAAATATGCCTAATGTTTTTCAAAAAGACATTAAAGAAACCGATATGCGTGTTAATCTATTATATAGTGCATTAAGTGGAGAAATTTTAAAAGTTTATCCAATTCCTAATGATCCAAATAATAAATGGGTTTCGTATTTAGAGATTCAAGAACCTACAGGAACAGCTCTAGATACAGTAAAAAATTTGATGCCAGTTTATTTAGATGCAATAACAAAATCAGCTGAAACAAATAATTATAAATTTCCTGATACACTTTTAGTAGGCTTGCAAAAATATCAGGCAAAATTTGGAGCAAAAGTTATTCCTTCTCAAAAGAGAATTGATACAGAGATACTTTATAATAAATACGATATTTTTAAACGTCTGTATTATTTATATATGTTGGCTGGAGTCTTTATGTTGATTTTTGCAATTTTACAATTGTTTACAAAAAATAAAACAATAAATTATGTAGTTAATACATTCTATGGAATTATCATTTTCTTTTTTATACTTCATACTTTAGGATTAATTGCGCGATGGTATGTTTCAGGTCACGCACCTTGGAGTGATGCGTATGAAAGTATGATTTATGTTGCTTGGGCAACCATGTTATTCGGAGTTTTATTTGGTAAGAAATCAAAACTTGCTGTATCGGCTACAGCATTTGTAACTTCCATGATATTAATGGTAGCACATTGGAATTGGATGGATCCTTCTATTGCAAACCTTCAACCCGTTTTAAATTCATATTGGTTAATGATTCACGTAGCAATTATTGTTGCCAGTTATGGGCCATTTACTTTAGGGATGATATTAGGAGTCGTTACATTATTATTAATGCTTTTAACCAATGAATCAAATAAAAAAAGATTAAAATTAGCAATTGATGAATTAAGTTACATTAACGAAATGGCGTTAACAATTGGTTTAGTTATGCTAACTATAGGTAACTTTTTAGGAGGGCAATGGGCAAATGAAAGTTGGGGTCGTTATTGGGGTTGGGATCCAAAAGAAACTTGGGCGTTGATTAGTATTATGGTATATGCTTTTGTAATTCACGCTCGATTAGTTCCAGGTTTACGCGGACGATGGATTTACAATGTAATGAGTGTATTTGCGTTTTATTCGATTATGATGACCTATTTTGGTGTAAATTTTTATTTAACAGGATTACACTCTTATGCAAGTGGTGAAAAAGTTGTTACGCCAACATTTGTTTATGTTTCGGTGGCTTTAGTAACCTTATTGTCAATAGCGTCCTATTTCAAGTATAGAAAGTATTTAAAAGTATAAATGAAAAGGGAGAAATTAATATTTCTCCCTTTTTTTTGTATGAATATTGGTTCGGTTTTTATTTTTAAGAATTTCTCTCTTTTCTCGATATCTCATATAGGTGTAATGATGTTGAATGGTGTTGATAAAACTTAAAATCATTCCAATGCCAACAACAATGTATATTATGGTGAATATTTTTCCTGCATCTGTTTTAGGGCTAAAATCACCATAGCCAATTGTTGTTAATGTTACAACCGAAAAATACAAAGAGTCAACAACACTCCAACCTTCAAGATAATGATAGGTTAGTGTTCCAACCATTAATATTATAATTGTTGTAATCAATAAATCACGATATTCATCGTCTTGTAAAAATGATATAATAGTTTTAAAGAAAAACATGCTAAAATAATGTTGTACTAATTTAGTAAGAATTATGAGTTGTTTAACGAAGTAAAGATAATTATTTTGGTAACTTTGAAGAAAAGAAAATTATGATTAAGAAATTTGTACAACTTTTTATGTTCGGTT
Organism: Flavobacterium okayamense; assembly: GCF_019702945.1. Lineage (NCBI taxonomy): Bacteria > Pseudomonadati > Bacteroidota > Flavobacteriia > Flavobacteriales > Flavobacteriaceae > Flavobacterium > Flavobacterium okayamense. The sequence goes on along the minus strand of NZ_AP024749.1, from coordinate 2,594,526 downwards.
TAACAATTATTGGTTGTAAACAACAAGAGAGTTTAAACAAAAAACTAACAGGTGAAAACGAAATGGAAAAACAATCAATACATCAATTTACTGTTCAAGATATTGAAGGAAATGAATTTAGTTTTAACGATTTATCTGGAAAGAAAATAATGGTGGTGAATACTGCATCAAAATGTGGATTAACACCTCAATACAAACAGTTAGAGGAAGTTTATCAGCAATACAAAGATGATGATTTTGTTATCGTAGGTTTTCCAGCAAATAATTTTATGAGTCAAGAACCAGGAACAAATGAAGAAATTGCAACTTTTTGCGAACGAAATTATGGTGTTTCATTTCCTATGATGAGTAAAATTTCTGTAAAAGGCGATGATATGCACGAAGTGTACACGTTTTTAACGCAAAAAAGTAAAAATGGAATTGCAGATAGCGAAGTAGAATGGAATTTTCAAAAATATCTTTTAAATGAAAAGGGAGAACTTGAAATGATTATTTCACCAAGAACATTACCTAATGATGAAAAAATATTGAATTGGATAGAAGGAAAATAATTTGAGCGACTTTTTAGTCGCTTTTTTTATAATATTAATTGCATGAATACAGAATGTAACCAACGGTCAAACTTGTATCCAGAATCTTTAATAAAACCAACTTGTTTAAATCCGAATTTTTCGTGAAAGGAAATACTTCCTGTATTTTCAGCATCAATAACTCCAATCATTGTATGTAAATTTTGTGCTTTCGCTTTTTTGATTAATTCCGATAAAATAAGTTTTCCAATTCCTTTGCCTTGATGGTTTGGATGCGCATAAACCGAATGTTCAACAGTAAATTTATAAGCTTCTCTAAATCGAAACTCACTGTAATAACCAAAACCAACAATTGTTTCGTTTTCAACAGCAACTAGAATTGGAAAGTTTTTCGAAATTTTATCTTCAAAAATTGACTCTTGTTGTTCAAGTGTTCTAATATTATAATCGTAAAGTGCAGTTGAATTAATAATGTTGAAATTGATAATTTCTAATATTGCTGAGCAATCATTTTTGCTATACGAACGGATTTCAATTGACATTGCTAAAATATTTATGAAGTAAAAATAATAAAAGAGTAGTTACTTTGTATCTTTGTTTTAAGAATTAAAATAATATGATTTATCCTAAAATTCCTTTGGCACAAAGTGTAATCGAAATTTGCCGATTAAAAGGAATTCAACATATCGTAATTTCACCAGGTTCACGAAATGCGCCTTTAACCATTGGTTTTTCCAATAATGAAGCGTTTCAATGTTATAGCATTGTTGATGAACGATGTGCTGCATTTTTCGCTTTAGGAATTGCGCAACAAATTAAAAAACCAGTCGCTGTAGTTTGTACTTCGGGTTCCGCGTTGTTAAATTATTATCCAGCTTTAGCTGAAGCTTTTTATAGTCAAATTCCTTTGGTTGTAATTTCGGCAGATAGGCCACACGATAAAATTGATATTGGAGACGGTCAAACTATTCGTCAAGAAAATGTATTCGCAAACCATAGTTTGTTTAATGCAAATCTCACCGAAGACGCATCTACTGAAAATGATAAGTTAATTGATGAAGCAATTTCTATTTCAATAATTCAAAAAGGTCCTGTGCATATTAATGTACCGTTTGAAGAACCTTTATACGATACTCAAGATTTTTGTTCGGCTCAGCCAAATGTGACAGAAGCAGTTGCTTTGGAAAATTCTTTTACAATAACTGAATCAGATTTGAATGTTTGGGAAAAAGCTCAAAAAAAATTGATTTTAGTTGGCGAATTATATCCAAATACTATTGAATCTGAAATTATTGATTTTTTAGCAAAAGATGAAAGTGTAGTTGTTTTCACAGAAAAAACTTCAAACCTACATCATGAAAGTTTTATTTCGAATATCGATACTATTATAACGCCATTTACCGAAGAAGATTTTAGGGAATTTCAACCTGATTTATTAATCACGTTTGGAGGAATGATAGTTTCAAAACGAATTAAAGCGTTTCTACGAAAATATAAACCCGAAAATCATTGGCATATTGATGAATTAAGAGCTTATGATACTTTTGGATGTTTGTCAAATCATTTTAAAACAAATCCGAATCATTTTTTTAATGAATTGTTGTTAAGATTTGATTTGTCAGTTCGAGCGGAGTCGAGAACTTACAATGCTAAAATACAAGAAATTGTTGAGGTACGAAAACAAAAGCAATTTGATTTCTTATCTACAGTTCCATATTCCGATTTTAAAGTGTTTGATGCAATAACAAAAGCGTTGCCTAAAAACATCCAACTTCAAGTTAGTAATAGTTCGGCAATTAGATACTTACAATTAGTTGATTTAGACAAATCAGTAGAAGTTTTTTGTAATCGTGGTACTAGTGGAATTGATGGAAGCACAACAACGGCTATTGGTGCCGCTTTAGCAAATAACAAACCTACGGTTTTAATTACTGGTGATATAAGTTTCTTTTACGATAGTAATGCGCTGTGGAATAATTATATTCCGAAGAACTTCAAAATTATTTTAGTAAATAATGGAGGAGGAGGTATCTTCAGGATTTTGCCAGGTCACCAAGAAACGGAAACTTTTACGAAGTATTTTGAAACGTCGCACAACTTAAATGCCAGTCAATTATGTCAAATGTTTAACTTTGATTATTATTCTGCTATAAATGAGAACGATGTAAATAGTAATTTACATGAGTTTTTTCAAAAAAATGAAAAACCTTCATTGCTTGAAATTTTCACTCCAGAAAAAGAAAATGATAAAATTTTAAAAGACTATTTTAAGAAATTGTTATAAAAGTAAAAATCTGACAAAAATCAGCTTATTTTATTACAAAAAAAGTGTATATTTGGTAAAATCTTAATTAACAAAAACATTAATATTATGAGTAAAAGAGATGAACTAATTGCAAAATACGCTGCTGATTTAAAAGATAAATGTGGTGTAACTCCAGACATGGATTTGTTAACAAAAGTAACAATTGGATGTGGTCCTTCAATTTATAATGCGGATTCATCTACTGTTGCAGGTTCAGATGAGAAAGAATTAGCTACAGTGAAAAATAACTTTTTAATTAAAAAATTAGGGTTAAAAGATGGAGCTGATTTAGACAAAGGAATTGATGCAGTTATAGATCAATACGGCAGATCTAATAAGAGTAAATATAGAGCTGTTGTTTATTATTTATTGACTAAGCATTTCAAAAAAGAATCGGTTTATAAATAAAATTAAACTATAAATGATTAATCCCGGCATTTTGTCGGGATTTTTTTATACAAAAATTTTTAATCTACTAATGAATTCCTAATTTAGCATTACAATAATATGAGTATGATTTCAGAAGAACAATTTCAAAAAGAATTAGAGATAATAATTAGTAATGCTATACGAGAAGATGTTGGAGATGGCGACCATAGTTCTTTAGCCTGTATTCCATCAGGAGCTCAAGGAAAGGCAAAGCTTTTAGTTAAAGATGAGGGTGTAATTGCAGGTGTTGAATTTGCTAAAATGGTTTTTAATTTTGTAGATAAAGATATGTATGTTGAAACATTTATAAATGATGGAGAAGAAGTAGTTTATGGTGATGTTGTTCTTCATGTTACAGGTCGTTCTCAATCTATTTTAAAAGCAGAACGATTAGTTTTAAATGCGATGCAAAGAATGAGTGCAATAGCGACTAAAACACGTGAGTTTGTAAAATTGCTTGAAGGAACAAATACTAATATTTTAGATACACGTAAAACTACACCAGGAATTCGTGCTATTGAAAAATGGGCAGTAAAAATTGGTGGTGGCGAAAATCATAGATTTGCATTATACGATATGATTATGCTTAAAGATAATCACATTGACTTTGCTGGCGGAATTACAAAAGCAATTGAAAAAACGCAGAATTACTTAAAATCGAATCATAAAGATTTAAAAATTATAGTAGAAGCTCGAGATTTAAATGAAGTAAAAGAAATTCTTCAATCTGATGGAGTGTATAGAATTTTACTTGATAATTTCAATTATGAAATGACAAGAGAAGCTGTTCACTTAATTGGCTCTAAATGTTTAACTGAGTCTTCAGGTGGAATTAATGAAAATACCATTAGACATTATGCAGAATGTGGTGTAAATTATATTTCTTCTGGCGCTTTAACACATTCGGTTCATAATATGGATTTAAGTTTGAAAGCAATCGAATAGATGTCAGAAGCTATAGAAAATAGATTAAACAAAATCCCAATAATAAAACAATTGGTTGTTCTTGCAAAGAAAATAACATTTGAATCTTTACAAGGATTATCTTTTTATGATATTATTGAGATGTATATTTTAGGAATATTAAAAGGAGCCTTTTCAAATAGAGCAAGTGCTATTGCATTTAGTTTTTTTATGGCACTATTTCCTTTTGCTTTATTTATTTTAAACTTAATACCCTATATTCCTATAGAAAATTTCCAAGATGATTTTTTGTATTTTATTTCTCAAAATGTGCCACCTAATACCTATGACGCAATTCAAGAAATAGTTTACGATATTCTTAATAATAGTTACAAAGGATTATTATCGTCGGGTTTTATCTTGTCAATTTTTTTAATGACTAATGGGATTAATGCTATTTTAGGAGGATTTGAATTGTCAGAACATATAACCATCACAAGAGGTTTCTTTAAACAATATTTTATTGCATTGGCTATATCAATAGCTTTTTCATTAATATTGATTGTAACTGTTGTGGCTATCATTTTCTTTGAAGTGTTAATTCAAAAAATTAAAAGTAGAGGTTTAATATCTGATGATGTTTATTTAATAGAATTAGGCAGATATGTTTTCTTAATTTTAATGATTTTAATTACAACTTCAATACTTTATAAGTTTGGAACTAAGGAAACTTCAAAAATTACTTTTATTAGTTATGGTGCAGTATTTACGACTATTTTGTTCGTAATTTCTTCTTATGTTTTTGGAGTTTATGTAGAAAAATTTGCAAGATATAATGAGCTTTATGGTTCAATTGGTACACTTCTTGTATTAATGTTCTACATATGGATAAACTGTGTGGTTTTGCTTTTAGGTTTCGAATTAAATGCAACACTCAGTAAATTAAAAAGAAAAAATTTATATATTTAACAAAAATTAATCTTAAAATTATGAGAAAGCAATTTTTAATGGCTGTTTTACTAGTAGTAAGTACAGTTTTTTCAGTAAATGCACAAAAAGAAGTTTCAGGTGTTAAAGTAAGCAACAATTTAGTAGTTGAAGGACATGATCTAATGCTAAATGGAGCTGGTTTAAGAGAGAAAATGTGGATTGATCTTTACGTTGGATCATTGTATTTGCCAAAAAAATCAAGTAATGCAGCTGAAATTATGAGTAGTAATGATGCCCAAGCAATTAAATTAAATATTGTTTCAGGTATGATTACATCTGAAAAAATGATAAATGCAGTTAACGAAGGTTTTGAGAATGCAACGGGTGGAAAAACAGCGCCATTAAAAGCTAAAATTGATAAGTTTAAATCATTTTTTAAAGATGAAATTAAAAAAGGAGATGAGTTTTTAATTGCAAATGTTCCAGGTAAAGGAGTTATGGTTTCTAAAAATGGAGTAGCTAAAGGTACTATTGATGGGGCTGATTTCAAAAAAGCTTTATTTGGAATTTGGTTATCAAACAAACCTGCTGATAAAGACTTAAAAGCTGGTATGTTAGGAAAATAATTTTAATACAAATAATATCAAAATGCGTCCAGAAATGGGCGCATTTCTTTTTTTAATTCCTTAAACTTTTCTCTTTTTTAAAGTATATTTGCTTTATGCTGTATTTTATTGAAGTTGTCTTACCATTAGCAGTAGGTAAAACCTTTACTTATCAAGTTTCACAAACCGAGTTTCACTACATTCAAGAAGGAATGCGAGTGGCAGTTCCGTTTGGTAAAACTAAAATTTATACAGCATTAGTAATTTCTAAACATCACAATCTTCCACAATTATATCAACCAAAGGAAATTCATCAAATTTTAGATGAAAAGCCTGTTGTAAATGCTATTCAAATTGAACACTGGAAGTGGATTGCTAACTATTATATGTGTTCCCTTGGAGAGGTTTTTCGTGCGGCAATGCCAACAGGTTTTATTCTTGAAAGTGAAACAATAGTTTCTTCGTCAAATGATGAAAACATTGATAAAAGCGAACTGCAAGATGATGAGTTTTTAATTCTGGAAGCGCTAGAAAATCAATCTTCAATATCAATTCAAGAAGTTAGTAAAATTTTAGGAAAAAAAACTGTGCTTCCTATTTTGAATAAAATGCTTCAAAAAGGTGTTTTGGTTTTGCAGGAAGAAATAAAGGAAGTTTATAAGCCAAAACTAATTCGTTATGTAAAACTTCATGAAGCTTATTCTAATCAAGAACAACTTACAGAACTACTTGAAATTCTATCGCGTGCCAAAAAACAACGTGAGTTAGTGTTGAGTTATTTCCAACTTAACGCTCGTGAGAAAAAACCAATTTCGGTTAAAGAATTATTAGAGTTTAGTAACACAACAGCATCGGTTTTAAAATCATTAATAGATAAGGATATTTTTATAGAATATCATTTAAATCAAGACAGAGTTGTTTTTGAAGAAGAGGAAGATTTAAAAATTAATTTGAGTTTAGCTCAAAATAATGCTCTTCAATCTATAGAAAGTAATTTTGAAAATCACGATGTTAATCTTTTACACGGTGTAACTGCTTCTGGGAAAACAGAAGTTTACATAAAACTAATAGAAAAGTACATTGAGCATGATAAACAAGTGTTATTTCTTTTGCCAGAAATAGCTTTAACAACTCAATTAGTTCAGCGTTTAACTGCATATTTTGGAAATCAAGTAGCGGTTTTTCATTCAAAATATACTAATAATGAGCGTGTTGAGGTTTGGAATCAAGTTTTAGAATCTTTAGAAAAAGCAAAAATTGTAATTGGTGTACGAAGTGCTTTGTTTTTGCCTTTTTCAAATTTGGGTTTAATTGTAATTGATGAAGAACACGAGCAAACTTTTAAACAACAAGATCCAGCTCCTCGCTATCATGCGCGCGATGCAGCTATTGTTTTAGCAAAACAGCATCAAGCTAAAGTGCTTTTAGGAAGTGCTACTCCAAGTCTAGAAAGTTATTATAATGTTTCGGTTTCAAAATATGGGTTAACTACTTTGTCGGAACGCTTTGGAAATGTAGTATTACCAGAAATTGAGTTAATTGATTTGAAAGATAAATATTTTCGTAAACGAATGAACGGACATTTTTCTGATGTTTTGCTTGAAAATATTACTGAGGTTTTGGGGAAAAGTGAACAAGTAATTTTGTTTCAAAATAGAAGAGGGTTTTCTCCATATCTAGAATGTCTAACTTGTGGACATGTTCCACATTGTCCAAATTGTGATGTTAGTTTAACGTATTATAAATACAAAAACCAATTAAAATGTCATTATTGCGGACATACAATTGCTAATCCTTCTCATTGTCATGCCTGTAATTCAGTTGATTTAACAACGAAAGGTTTTGGAACGGAACAAATAGAAGAAGAGTTAAAAATTTTGTTTCCTAATAAAAAGATTGGTAGAATGGATCAAGATACTACTCGTGGAAAATTTGGATATGAGAAAATTATTGACGCTTTTAAAAATCAAGAATACGACGTTTTAATTGGAACTCAAATGTTAGCTAAAGGACTTCATTTTGATAATGTTACTTTAGTTGGTGTTTTAAATGCAGATAACATGTTAAACCAGCCTCATTTTAGAGCTTATGAAAGAGCTTTTCAAATGTTAACACAAGTTTCTGGTAGAGCAGGAAGGTCCGAAAAAAAAGGGAAAGTTCTTATTCAAACGTATAATCCTTATCATAATACAATTCAACAAGTTCTAAATAACGATTATATGTCGATGTTTAAAGAGCAAATTTATGAAAGACGCAATTTTAATTATCCACCTTTTTATAGACTAATAAAGTTCACGTTAAAAAATAGAGATTTTGATAAGCTAAAAGAATCTTCAATGTGGTTATATAATGTTTTGAAACAAAATTTGGATATGCCAATTTTGGGCCCTGAAGAACCACCAATTAGTCGAGTTCGAAATGAGTATATAAGAACTATATTGATTAAAATACCAAATGAAGCACATTTAGGAAATACAAAAAAAACTATCCAAAAAATATTGAATAGTTTTGAGTCTATTGCTTTTTATAAAAGTGTTAAGATTACAACTAACGTAGATTATTATTAAAGATTTTCAATTGCTTCAGAAATTACATCTTTCTTATTTCTACTAATTGGAATTTTAGTTTGCCCTATTTCAGCAAACTTGCTATTAAATTTATCTACACGTTCTACATTAACAATGTAGGATTTATGAACACGTACAAACTTGCCTTCAGGAAGTTCGTTTTCAAAAGATTTCATTGTAGACAGAACTAAGTGACTTTCTTCATCAGTTATAATTTTGATATAATCACCAAAGGCTTCTACCCATTTAATTTTAGAGGTATAAATTTTTAATTTCTTAAGATTACTCTTAATAATAATAGCTTCACCTAAATCTTCATGACTTTCATGCTTAAGTTGATGTAATTCTGTTGCTTTTTTAACAGCTTTCAGGAAACGTTCTTTTGATATAGGTTTCTGTAGAAAGTCAGTTGCTTCATAATCAAAAGCTTTTACAGCATAATCAGCTTTAGAAGTGATAAAAATAATTTGAGGTTTGTTTTTTAATCCATCAAGTAAATCAAATCCATTAATTAGAGGCATTTCAATGTCTAAAAAAATTAAATCAACTTCTTGGTGGTTAATACAGTTTTTGGCTTCTAGGGCATTAGCAAAATCACCCACTAAGTTTAAGTTAGCAGTTTCATTTACTAGTTTTGTAATTGTCATTCTTTGGATGGCGCTATCGTCAACCACAATAGAATTTAATTTCATAAGCCTAAGTTTAGTAGCGATAAATATATACCAAATATCGATATAAAACAACACAATTCTATAATTTTTGTGAAATAAGTATAATGTTGTTTGTTACTTAGAAATAAATCACTATTTTTGCACCCAATTTAATAAAAATAACATAAGATTATGAACAATTACGAATCTGTTTTCATCTTAAATCCCGTTTTATCTGAGCAACAGATAAAGGAAACAGTAAGCAAGTTTGAAGATTTTCTTACTTCAAAAGGGGCAAAGATGGTTTCTAAAGAGGATTGGGGCTTAAAAAAATTAGCTTATGAAATCCAACACAAGAAAAGTGGTTTTTATCACTTATTTCAATTTGAAGCTCCTGCTGATATCATCAGAGCTTATGAAACTGAATTCCGTCGTGACGAACGTGTTATGCGTTTCTTAACTGTATCGTTAGACAAACATGCAGTTGCTTGGGCTGAGAGAAGAAGAGAAAAATTAAAATCTAAATCAAACTAATTATGTCAACTTTAGAGCAATCTGCAAAAGGTAAAAAAGAGGGAGATATTAGATATCTTACTCCATTAAATATTGAAACTAACAAACAAAAGAAATATTGTCGTTTCAAAAAATCAGGAATTAAATATGTAGATTATAAAGATCCTGATTTCTTATTAAAATTTGTTAACGAGCAAGGTAAAATTTTACCTCGTCGTTTAACAGGAACTTCATTAAAGTATCAAAGAAAAGTGTCTGTTGCTGTTAAAAGAGCTCGTCACTTAGCTTTAATGCCATACGTAGCTGATTTATTAAAATAATATTAATATAGTTGTTGTTCCGATACAATCGGAACTAACTTCTAAAATAAGGACAACAACATGGAACTAATTTTAAAAAAAGACGTTCAAAATTTAGGATTTAAAGACGATGTAGTAACTGTTAAAAATGGTTACGGTCGTAATTATTTAATTCCTCAAGGTTTTGCTGTATTAGCAACTCCTTCTGCTAAAAAAGTTTTAGCTGAAAATTTAAAGCAAAAAGCTCACAAAGAGGCTAAGTTAGTTGCTGATGCACAATCAATTGCAGAAGCTATTAAAGCTTTAGATATCAAAATTACTGCTAAAGCAGGTGGTGAAAAATTATTCGGTTCTGTTACTAATGCTGATATTGCTGCTGCACTAGAAGCTAATGGGCAATCAATCGAGAAAAAATTCATCACAAGTGGTATTGTGAAAAGAATTGGTAAATACTCAGCTTCTGTAAGATTACACAGAGAAGTTATTGTAGATTTACCTTACGAAATTGTTGCTGAACAAGCTTAATTTTGTAAAAAAAATATATTTTGAAAGCTCCGCAATTAGCGGAGCTTTTTTTATATTTATACCCTATGAAATACGCTCGATTAACAAAAGAACAATTAGAAGAACTCCATCCAGAGTTTATAACTTTTTTGGCTACTCAATCTATAGATAAAAATGAGTGGGACGATTTAAAAGAAAACAAACCTGAAATTGCTGAACAAGAGATTGATGTTTTTTCCGATATGATCTGGGAAAGAGCTCTAACTAATGTAAGTTATATAGATCATTTTTCTAGAAATTATATTTTTCTTTTTAAGTGTGTTGGAGCAACAGTTTTCTCATATGTTATTAATGCAACATCTAATGAAATAAATTTTTTAAGTCAAGAAGGAATAAATTGGCTTAGCGAAAATATGAGTTCTGATGAAGTAGTTATTCAAAAAGGGAAGAAAGATATTTCAGATGATAGAAATGGCTCTTTATTTGAAATTATTAAGCAAGGAGGTTTAATAAGTAAAGGAGAGCTTTTTAATAAATTAGATTTGCTTTTAAATCAATAAATATGGATGTTTTAGCTACAATAAATGCTTTACGTGAAGAATTAAACCAACATAATTATAGCTATTATGTTTTAGATAATCCAACCATTTCTGATTTTGAATTTGATCAAAAGCTGAAGCAACTTCAAGAATTAGAAGCTAAGTATCCTGAGTTTTTTGATGAAAATTCACCTACACAACGTGTTGGTGGAGCAATTACTAAAAACTTTGAAACTGTTCAGCATGAATACAGGATGTATTCACTAGATAATTCGTATTCAAAAGAAGATTTATTAGATTGGGTTCAGCGTTGTCAAAAGATTTTAGGTGATGTTCCTTTAGAATTCACTTGTGAGTTAAAATATGATGGAGCTTCAATAAGTATTTTATATGAAAAAGGAATGCTAAAGAGAGCTGTAACTCGTGGTGATGGCTTTCAAGGCGATGATGTAACCAATAATATAAAAACAATTAAATCGGTTCCAATTAAATTAAAAGGTGATTTTCTAGAAAAGTTTGAAATACGTGGAGAAATTATTCTGCCTTTAGCTGGATTTGAAAAAATGAACCAAGATTTAATTGAAATAGGAGAAACGCCTTATGCAAATCCGAGAAATACAGCTTCTGGAAGTTTAAAATTGCAAGATTCAGCAGAAGTTGCAAAACGCCCTTTGGATTGTTTGTTATACTCATTAATTGGAAATAATTTACCAATACAAAATCAATATGAAGGTTTAGAAAAAGCTAGAGCCTGGGGATTCAAAGTTCCTAAACAATCTAAATTGGCTAAATCTATTGAAGAAGTTTTTGATTTTATTAATTATTGGGATACACATCGACATGATTTACCTTATGAAACCGATGGAGTAGTGGTTAAGGTAAACCAAATTCAGTATCAAGAAGAATTAGGATATACGGCAAAATCGCCACGTTGGGCAATTGCTTATAAATTTAAATCGGAACAAGCGGTTACTACATTGGAATCAATTTCTTATCAAGTAGGAAGAACAGGGGCAATTACACCTGTTGCTAATTTATTGCCGGTACAATTGGCAGGAACAGTAGTTAAAAGAGCTTCATTACATAATGCAGACCAAATTGAAAAGTTAGATGTTAGAGTTGGCGATGCTGTTTTTGTTGAAAAAGGAGGAGAAATTATTCCGAAAATTGTTGGTGTAGATGTTACACAAAGAAGTGTCAATTCACAACCAGTTGAATATATTAGACATTGCCCTGAATGTAACACTGAGTTAATTCGTAATGAGGGTGAAGCGCAACATTATTGTCCGAATTTTTATGGATGTCCGCCGCAGATTATTGGTAGAGTACAACATTATATTAGCCGAAAAGCAATGGATATTGATGGACTTGGTGGAGAAACGGTTGCATTATTGTATAATAATGGACTTATAGAAAATTATGCTGATTTATATAAGTTGGAAAAAGAACAAATCATTCCATTGGAGCGAATGGCAGAGAAATCTGCAGAAAATTTAATTAATGGAATTGAAAAATCGAAAGAAGTACCATTTGAAAGAGTTTTATATGCGTTAGGGATTAGATATGTTGGTGAAACTGTAGCCAAAAAGTTAGCTAAACATTATAAAAATATTGACGCAATAGCACACGCATCGTTATTAGATTTAGTTTTAGTAGATGAGATTGGAGAGAAAATTGCACAAAGTGTAGTTCAATTCTTTGAAAATCAAGAAAATGTACGTATTATTGATGAGCTCAAAAAATTTGGAGTTCAGTTTGAAATAGTTCAAGACGAGAACGGAAATTTTTCAGAAAAACTTAAAGGTAAAACTTTTGTAGTATCTGGTGTTTTTGAAACGTTTTCTAGAGATGATTTAAAGAAAGCTATTGAAGATAATGGCGGTAAAGTTGGTAGCTCAATTTCTTCTAAAACTGATTATGTTGTTGCGGGAGCAAATATGGGGCCTTCTAAATTAGATAAGGCATCTAAATTAGGTATTCCGATTATTTCTGAACAAGAATTTACCAATTTATTGAATGAATAAATCTAAAGTTGCTTTACAGTTTTTTTTAGTTGCAGGTTTACTTTTCTTAATCTCTATTTTCTTTAATTTAGAGTTTTTAGAATTAATTTCTAAACCTGCGATAATTCCATCAATTGTGATGTATTATTTCTTTGAAATTAAAAGGAAATATAATCTAGCATTTCTTGCTTCTTTGTTTTTGTTTTTTTTAGGAGATATGCTTTATATGCTCAAAATTGAGGAGTTGTATTATATTGGTTTATTGGTTTTTTCTGTCCCCTATTTGTTTGTTATATACTTTGTTATTAAAGATATTTTATTGATTAAAAGAAATGGAGGGAAACAAAATGACTTTACTTTTTTAGTTATTCTAGTTATTCTTTCTATTTTATTGAGCACAGTTTTGTCTTATCTAGAAATTAAATCTACTTTAGAATTTATAATATTCTTGTTTTTAGGATTACAATTAGTAACAATGGGAGTTTTAACTTCAGTAGTTTATTATAATGAAGCTAATAAACAAAGTTTTTTTTTAATTCTTGCTGTGCCTACTTTTATTATGTCTGACTTGTTTTTTATTTTAAACAAAAATTTGCACGAGCTTATGATTTTTAAAATAATAAATGGCTTAACTCAAACAGTTTCTTATATGTTTTATGTAAAATACTTTTTAGAACGAACCAAATGAAATTAAAAAATCCGGCTTTAATACTTTATTTTGTTTCTTACATACTTTATCAGATTTTTTTTAGGTTAAAAATAGATAAAGAAGTCGCTTTATTATTTAAACCAATGATTGTAGCTTCAATCTTATTTTATTACTATTTTTATAATAATACACACAATAAATCTAAATTGCATTTTATTATTCTTGGAATTTTGTTTATTGCAGATAATGTAAATCTATTGATGGAAACAATTTTTTATCAATTGGCACTGTCTCTTTATCTAGTTATATTATTTGTTTTCATGTATTTGATTTTAAGAGATTCTATGCTTTTAAAAAAAGGTTCAAAAATTGACAAATATTTAGGTATTGCAACAATTGTTGGAATTGTTTCGTTTTTACTTTTGAAAATTGTTTCATTATATATTGTAAAACAAAAATTTCATAGTTATTATTTTGTAACAAACTATATTATAGTTTTTGGAACAGTTTTGATTTTTAGTTTTTATAATTTTTTTAAACATAAAACTTTAAGTTCCCGTTTCTTATTGTTAACATTATTATCTCTCTTTTTATCAGATATTTTTTATGTTGTTAACCAATATTATTATTCTAATAAAGCATTTATAATAATTGCTTGTTTTATTGAATTACCTTGTTATTACTTTTTAGTAAATTATTTTATTAATAGAGATGTAGAACAAGAAAAACTAGACAACAATATTTCGAGTTGATGAATCATATTTTTTATCATTTGTAAAATAGAAATCTATTCTCCCTAAATTAATTCCGTAACAACCTACTTGATTTACTAAAACCGATTTTCCCTCTAAATTAGTTTCAATAGTTGGTTTGTCTAAAAAAGTATGCGTATGTCCGCCAATAATTAAATCGATGTCTTTTGTTTTTCTAGCTAATGTAATATCGCAAACTTTATCAGGTTCGTTTTTGTATAAATAACCTAAATGAGATAAGCAAATTATTAAATCACAACCTTCTTTTTTAAGTTGGCTAACAATATCTTTGGAAACTTCTATTGGATCATTATATTCAGTTTCTTTATAAAGTTTTTTGTCAACTAAACCATTAAGTTGAACTCCAAGACCAAATATCCCAATTTTAATTCCGTCTTTTTCTAAGATTTTAAAAGGTTTTACTATTCCGTTTAGGATAGTATTTTTAAAGTCATAATTTGCTGAAACAAAATCGAAATTTGCATGGGGAAGTTGTTTGTAAAATCCTTCGATTCCATTGTCAAAATCATGATTGCCCATAGTGGAAACATCATATTCCAACATGCTCATTAATTTGAATTCTAGTTCGCCTCCGTAATAATTAAAATAAGGTGTGCCTTGAAAAATATCACCAGCATCTAAAAGTAAAACATTATTTTCTTCTTCTCTAATTTTATTAATAACACTAGCTCTTCTAGAAACACCTCCCATATTAGGATATTTTGGATGATCAGATTCGAAAGCATCAATATGACTATGCGTATCGTTTGTATGTAAAATAGTAATTTTTTTTGTTTTTGAAGAAGTTTCTATTGTACTAAAACTACTTAAAGACAAACTTCCAACCGTAATTAATGCCGAACCAGTTACTGTTTTTTGTATAAAATCTCTCCTTTTCATTATTCTGTTATTACGTGTTTAGTAGTGATGTTTGGTAATGTGTCAACTTTAGTAAAGTAATCAATAAATAAACTTCTTAATTTGTAATCAAGATCATATTTTTGAGTGCTATTTTTTAAAAAAGTCATATTATCACCACCATTGGCTAGGTAATCTGAAGTTGCGATGTAATAAATATTATCTTTCTCTACTACCTTATTCTGTATTTCTACTTTTTTTACAACGGAAAAATCTTCATTGGTAAAAATGGTTATACCATAGAGTGGATGTGGTTTTTTTTCTTTTAGTATGAAGTTGGCTAAATTTAAAATTTCACTTCCTTTTAAGACTACAACAATAATACTGTTTTCAAAAGGCATTATTTCGTAAGCAGTTCTTGTTGTTACGTTTCCTTTTGGAATAACAGATCTAATTCCGCCATGATTTAAAATACAACCATCTATCTTTTTGTTTTCTCTTTTTTGGAAAATTGGATTTGATAATTCAAAAGTAGCCCTTGCAAATAAGTTTCCAATGTTGGTTTCCCATTCACCTTTGCTTTTGTCCTGATCAATAGGATTATAAGCTAAAACGTGATTTAAATCTTCATTTATATGATAACGATAAGGAGTAATAAATGAATCAATTGCATTTACTGTTTCAGCTTTCTCATTAATGTTGATTTGCTTGGCGTTAACTTCGTAGACTATGTCTTTTTGTGATTGACAAGCTATCAGAATGAAAAATGTTAATAAAAAAACAAAATACGAAATTATCGTTTTATTCTTTTTTATTTTTACCATGTGTAACTAGTATTAAATAGTTATTTTTGTCGAATAGGTAAAGTTACTATGTTTTATAGAATTTTAAAGGAGTTTTTTCTAAAAAAAGTTGTTAGCAAAGGCTTATTAGGATATAAATTAGAAGATTCAGAAGAAAAAATTAAAACGATTGGAATTTTAGTTGATGAATCAGAAATTTTGAATCGAGATACGATTCTCAGGGAATTAAAAAGTTATAATCTTGAAGTAGAAGCTATTGAGGTTTTAGTGTTTAAAGAAAAAATTAAGAATAAAGAAGTAATTCAAGAGCCTTTCTACACATTAAAAGATTTATCGTTATCTGGTAAAATTAATAAGTTAGAGGTACAAAAGTTTATTGAAGCTGATTTTGACTTATTAATTAATTTTTATGAAGAGCCTAAGGCTTCTTTAAATGTAATTGCTAAAAAGTCGAAAGCTAAATTTAAAGTTGGATTTTCAACTATTGACAAAAGAATTAATCATTTAATCATTGATTGTGATTTAGAAAATGTAAAAGTTTTTACTTCAGAATTAGTAAAATATTTAAGAATACTTAATAAAGTCTAAAATGCAAAAATTTATTGGCACTGGTGTGGCATTAGTAACACCATTCAAAAAAGACTGTTCTGTTGATGTTGATGCATTAAAAAGAATAGTAGATTATGTAACTGAAGGAGGAGTAGAGTATCTTGTAGTTTTAGGTACTACTGCAGAAAGTGCCACACTTTCAAATGAAGAAAAAGAAATAGTAATCAAGACGATTGTTGAGGCTAACAATAAACGTTTACCTCTAGTTTTAGGAGTAGGTGGGAATAATACTGCTAAAGTTATAGAAGAATTGAAAACTAGAGATTTATCTGCATTTGACGCAATTTTATCAGTTTCTCCGTATTATAATAAACCAACGCAAGAAGGAATTTATCAGCATTTTAAAGCTGTGGCAGAAGCTTCACCGCTTCCTGTTATTTTATATAATGTTCCAGGACGTACAGCAAGTAATATGTTACCTGCAACAGTTATACGTTTAGCTAATGATTTTGAAAATGTTATAGCAATTAAAGAAGCGGCAGGCGATATTGTTCAAGCTATGAAATTAATTCAAAATAAGCCTAAAGGTTTTCTTGTGATTTCTGGAGATGATATGATTACATTGCCAATGGTTCTAGCTGGAGGTGCAGGTGTAATATCTGTTATTGGAGAAGGTTTTCCAAAAGAATTTTCTGAAATGGTGCGTTTGGGTTTACAAAGAAAAGTAGACGAAGCTTATGCGTTACATTATAAACTTGCAGATTCCATCGATATGATTTTTGAACAAGGGAATCCTGGAGGAATTAAAGAAGTTTTTAAATCACTAGGTCTCTCTGAAAATACTGTCCGACTTCCTTTGGTAAATGTAAATGAAGATTTAGCCAATCGTTTAAATAATTTTACAAAATCTATACAATAAAAAAAGTTTTTCTAGTAGAGAAATTATGTCTAAATTTGCAGTTGCTTTTTTAGACGCTTTTTTTGCGTAAAAATATGAAAGATAAAATGAATAGAATACTAAGTTTCTTAATTGTTGCATTGACTTTTGTTTCTTGTAGCGAATATCAAAAAGCTTTAAAAAGTGAAGATAACGCTTTTAAAAGTAAAGTGGCTGAAGCAAAATTTAATGATGGAAAATATAAAAAAGCTTTGCGTTTGTATGAGCAAGTAGCTCCAGCATTTAAAGGTAAACCAAATGCAGAAAGGATGTTTTATTTTTATGCAAAATCATATTATGAAACAAAACAGTATTATTTAGCAGGATATCAGTTTGAAAGTTTTGTAGCTAGTTATCCAAAAAGTGAAAAAAGAGAAGAAGCTGCTTTTTTAGCTGCTGAATGTTATTATAAATTATCTCCAGTTTATAGTCTAGATCAAACAGATACTGATAAAGCTTTAGGTAAGTTACAAAAATTTATCGATACTTATCCAAACTCTGAATATTTACCAAAAGCAAATGAGTATTTCAAAGATTTAAACGAAAAACTAGAGAAAAAAGCTTTTGAAATTGCTAAACAATACCATATGTTAGCAGATTATCGCTACGAGTATAATGTAGCTTTAAAAGCTTTAGAAAATTTTATTGCTGATTATCCTGGAACACCATTTAAGGAAGAAGCTATGTTTTATCGTTTAGATTCTGCATATAAAATGGCGATGAAGAGTATTCCAAGTAAAAAGGAAGAACGTTTAAACTATGCTAAAACTACGTACACTAGTTTAGTAAAATTTAGACCAGAAACAGAATATAAAGAAAAAGCCGATAAAATATTGGCAGATATAGATAAAGAGTTACAACAATATACAAATAGTAATTAAGTCATGGATTTAAAAAAGACGACTGCGCCTGTTAATACAATCACTTACAACAAAAGTGTAATTGAAGCACCTACAGGAAATATTTACGAGGCCATTACAATTATGGCAAAAAGAGCAAGCCAAATTAATACTGAAATTAAAAAGGAATTAATTGAAAAATTAGATGAGTTTGCTACTTATAACGATAGTTTAGAAGAAATTTTTGAAAACAAAGAGCAAATCGAAGTTTCAAAGTTTTATGAAAAACTGCCAAAACCGCATGCATTAGCAGTTCAAGAGTGGTTAGAAGATAAAATCTACTATAGAGAAGCAAAATAATTTACAAATGGCTGTTCTAAGCGGAAAAAAAATAATTCTCGGTGTTTCGGGAGGTATAGCTGCTTATAAAACGGCTCATTTAGTTAGACTTTTTATAAAAGCAGGTGCTCAAGTACGTGTTGTAATGACACCTGCTTCTAAAGATTTTGTTACCCCTTTAACATTATCTACTCTTTCAAAAAATCCAGTACTTTCTGATTTCTATTCTGAAGAAGAAAATGATTTATGGAATAATCATGTAGAATTAGGTCTTTGGGCTGATTTTATGTTGATTGCTCCTGCTACAGCTAATACACTTTCTAAAATGGCTAATGGCAATTGTGATAATTTACTAATTGCCACTTATCTTTCAGCTAAATGTCCTGTATATTTTGCTCCAGCAATGGATTTGGATATGTACAAACATCCATCGACTTTAGATAGTTTTTCTAAACTTAAAAAATTTGGAAACATTATGATTCCAGCTGAATCAGGAGAATTAGCAAGTGGATTGTCTGGTCAAGGTAGAATGGCAGAACCTGAAAAAATAGTTTCGTTTATAGAAGCAGATATTTTATCAAAACTACCTCTAAAAGGGAAAAAAGTTTTAGTGACAGCTGGGCCTACATATGAAGCAATAGATCCTGTTCGTTTTATAGGTAATCATTCTTCAGGAAAAATGGGGTTTGATATTGCAAATGAATTGGCAATGAATGGGGCTGAGGTTACTTTGGTTTCAGGACCTACTCATTTAAGCACATCAAATACTTCTATTAACTTGGTTAGGGTTCGGTCGGCTCAAGATATGTATGATGTCTGTCATCAGTATTTTGAAAAAGTTGATGTTGCTATTGCCGCTGCCGCTGTTGCGGATTATAGACCAAAAAATATTGCATCTCAGAAAATAAAAAAGAATGAAGCTACGTTTGTTATTGAGTTAGAAAAAACAAAAGATATTTTAGCATCATTAGGTGAAAAGAAAAAAAATCAGTTTTTAATAGGTTTTGCTTTAGAAACTGAAAATGAAATTGAACATGCTAAGCTAAAAATTCAGAAAAAAAACTTAGATTTGATAGTTTTAAATTCATTAAACGATAAAGGTGCTGGTTTTGGACATGCTACAAATAAAGTTACTTTTATTGATAGCAATGGAAACATTGAACCTATGGATTTAAAATCAAAAGAAGAAGTTGCTTCAGATATTGTAAATAAAATAATTCAACATTTCAATGCGTAGATTATATTCGGTTTTATTTTTATTATTTTTTGTGTCATTTAGTTTTGGTCAAGAACTTAATGCAACTGTTTCTGTTAATGCAGATAGAATGACCGATGTTAGTCCGCAAATTTTTAAAAACCTTGAAACAAAAGTTAGAGAGTTTTTAAATAACACAAAATGGACTAATGAAACCTACTTACCTGAAGAAAAGATAGAGTGTAACTTTTTTATAAATGTTTCAAAATTCAATAACAATAATTTTGAAGCCACTTTACAAGTTCAATCATCAAGACCAATTTTTAATTCAACATATTCATCACCTATTCTTAATATAAATGATAAAGATGTTAATTTTAGGTTTTTAGAATTTGAGCAATTAATTTATGATCAAAACTCATTTACTTCTAACTTAGTTTCTATTGTTGCTTTTTATGCAAATGTCATTATTGGTTTAGATAAAGATTCATTTGAAGAGCTAGGCGGTACAAAATATCTTTCTGCCGCTTCAAATATTGCAAATGTTGCTCAAACATCTGGTTTTTCTGGATGGACGCAAGGTGAAAAAAATAATAACAATCGTTATTTCTTAATTTCAGATTTGTTATCTAATACTTTTGTACCTTATAGAAAAGCTTTATTTATGTTTCATAATGAAGGCTTAGATATTATGCATCAAGATCTAAAGAAAGGAAAAGAATATATTGCGGGTTCAATAGAAGAGTTAGCCAAAATTCAAAAGTCGAGACCAAATGCATTATTAACGAGAACTTTCTTCGATGCAAAGACCGATGAGATTGTACAAATCTTTACAGGTGGTCCCGCAATGAATAATGCAGATTTAGTAGATACACTTAATAGAATTTCTCCATTAAACTCTAGTAAGTGGAATAATATCCGTTAATTTCTTTCTTATTTTATATGCTTTTATCGCTTTCCATAAAGAACTACGCTTTAATTGAATCGTTGGAAATTGATTTTTCTGATAAGTTTTCAATTATTACAGGTGAAACCGGTGCTGGTAAATCAATTTTACTTGGCGCATTAGGATTGGTTTTGGGAAATAGAGCCGATTTAAGTTCATTAAAAGATAAAGAGATTAAGTGTGTAATAGAAGCACAATTCTTAGTATCCAAATATAACCTAAAAGAGGTTTTTGAAAATAATGATTTCGATTATGAAGATTTAACAATCATCAGAAGAGAAATTTTACCTTCTGGAAAATCAAGAGCTTTTGTAAATGATAGTCCGGTTAATCTTTCAGAATTACAAAATTTGGCACAATATCTTATTGATATTCATTCCCAGCATGAAACTAGAGATTTAGCTGAAGAAAGTTATCAAATAAATATTTTAGATAGTGTTGCTAATTTAAAAGATGAAGTTGAGAGTTATCAAAGTGAACTAAATCTTTTAAAGCAATATAAGAAAGAACTTAGTAAGGCAGTTTCTGAAAGAGAAGAATTAAAAAAAGAACAAGATTATGTTTCATTTTTATTTAATGAGCTTGAAGCGGCAAATCTTGAAGCAGATGAACAAATTGAACTAGAAGAAGAACTTGAAAAGCTTAACAATGTTGAATTAATCAAAGAGAATTTAGATAGAGTTTTAGCTATTTCTAATGAAGAAGAAATTGGTGTGATTTTTAATTTAAAAGAGATTAAAAATGCTTTAGGAAGATTATCAAATTTCTCAAAAGAATACAAAGAACTTTTTGAACGTATTTCAAGCTTTTTAATAGAATTCCAAGATATTTCTGATGAATGTTTTACAATATCAGAAAAAGTTGTTAGTGATCCTGAACGATTAGAGTTAGTAAATACTAAGCTTCAAACGATTTATAATTTACAACAGAAACATCAAGTTAGTACTATAAAAGAATTATTGGTTATTAAAGATAGTTTAGATGAAAAAGTACAACAATCAGATTCAATAGATGGTTTAATTTCGAAACTGGAAAAAAACATAGAGGAAAAAGAAAGTGAAGTCATACAAATTGCGGAGAACATTTCTACTAAAAGATTAATTGTTGCTCAAAAAGTTTCTTCTCAAATAGAAAAAATTATTACCCAATTAGGTATGCCAGACGCAAAGATTGAGTTCGCCATTGAAAAAGATAAGCTAAATAATTTTGGACAAGATATAGTGAATCTTAAATTTTCAGCAAACAAAGGAATGCAACTAGGATTAATAAAGAAAATGGCTTCAGGAGGCGAAATGTCAAGAATAATGCTTGCGGTAAAATCAATTTTAGCTCAACATTCAGAACTGCCAACAATCATTTTTGATGAAATTGATACTGGGGTTTCAGGTGAAGTTGCTTTAAAAATGAGCGAAATAATGGAAAAAATGAGTTTAAATATGCAAGTTTTTGCTATTACTCATTTACCTCAAATAGCAGCAAAAGGAAACCAACATTATAAAGTTTTTAAATACAATCAAGGAGAAACAACTTTATCAGAATTAAAGCTACTTTCAAATGATGAACGAATTGTTGAAATTGCAGAAATGTTATCAGGTAAAAATATTTCTGATTCTGCTTTAATACATGCAAAAAACTTATTGAACTAAATTTATTACTTTTGTTTAAACAAATTATAAACTAACAAATAAACGATACCAAAGATGTATAACTTACTTAAAGGAAAAAGAGGAATAATATTCGGAGCTTTAGATGAGAATTCAATTGCATGGAAAACTGCTGAAAGAGTTCATGAAGAAGGAGGAACTTTTGTTTTAACAAATGCGCCTATTGCTATGAGAATGGGAACAATTAATCAATTAGCAGATAAAACAGGTTCACAAGTAATTCCAGCAGATGCAACTTCAATTGAAGATTTAGAAAATTTAGTTGAAAAGGCAATGGAAATTTTAGGTGGAAAAATTGATTTTGTTTTACATTCAATTGGGATGTCTGTAAATGTTCGTAAAGGGAATCATTATACTAATCAAAATTATGATTATACGCACAAAGGTTGGGATGTTTCTGCAGTTTCTTTTCATAAAGTAATGCAAGTATTATATAAAAAAGATGCTATGAATGAATGGGGTAGTATTGTTGCTCTATCATATATGGCGGCTCAAAGAGTTTTTCCTGACTATAATGACATGGCAGATAATAAAGCATATTTAGAATCTATAGCTAGAAGTTTTGGATATTTCTTTGGAAAAGATAAAAAAGTTCGTGTAAATACAATTTCTCAGTCGCCTACGCCTACAACTGCTGGGCAAGGAGTTAAAGGATTTGATGGTTTTATCGCATATGCTGATAAAATGTCACCATTAGGTAATGCAACTGCAATGGATTGTGCTAATTATACTGTTTCATTGTTCTCAGATTTAACGAAAAGAGTTACATTACAAAACTTATATAATGATGGAGGTTTCTCTAACATGGGAGTAAGTCAAGAAGTTATGGAAGCTTTTGTTAAAGAATAATAACACTGTGCGATAATTTTGTTATAAAAAAAATCTCACATTTTTGAATAATTTTGTTAAACGCCTGTCCTTCAAAGGACAGGCGTTGTTTTTTATCGTTAAAACCTTACAGTTCAACGATTGTAGATTTCTTCATCTTTAAACGTGTATTAAAAAATTGTAAATTAGCTAATTATAAACATAACTAAATAAAAGATGAAGAAAATTACTTTATGGCTATTATTTGTATTTGCTTGTTTGCAGGCCACTGCACAAGTAAATATAGTAGAGAATTTCGATTCAGGCACCTCCCTTGCTGCAACGGGATGGACTGAAACTGGTGGTAAAACTATTGCCGCTGCTGATGCATGTGCTGGAAATTCTATTAGAGATAACTTATATGGTTCTAGTACAACGGGTACTTTAGTGTCTCCAAATCAAGTTGCAGCTTCAAACGGTACCGATTTAACGGTTAGTTTTGATTACAAGATTGAAAACTGGAATAGTACTACAGCAGCTCCAGCAGGTTGGGGTAACTTTGTTGTTCAGTATTCAACTGATAATGGAACAAACTGGAATACCTTTTTTACTGTTGATGATGGTAATCACGTAGTAGCAAATACTTGTGCTACTTTTACTAATGTGATTCCTGCTGCTAGCTTACCAGTTGGCTCAGATTTTAGAATGAGATTTAGTATGACATGGGTGTCAGGAGATTATGATATTTATTTTGATAATATCTCTGCAACCCAAGTTCCAACTGCAGTACCTTCATGTACTGTATTATCAACACCAGCTGATGGCGCAATTTATGTAAGTTCATCAGTAATTTCATGGACACTAGCTCCAGGTATTCCAACAGGATACAGATTAAATGTAGGTACTTCTACAGGAGGAACAGATATTTTAAACAACTTTGACGTTGGAAATGTATTATCTTATGATTTAGGTTCACTTTTGCCAGGAACAACATATTATGTCACTGTTATTCCTTATAATGGAATAGGGGATGCAACGGGTTGTTCAGAAACAACTTTTACATCTTGTGGTACTATGATGGCTCCATGGACTTATGATATTGAAACGGCTGCGAATACAACAAACTCTACAATTGCTGAATGTTGGTCATCAAATCCTTCAGGAACTACAGCTGCTTTTAGATGGGATGTTGATGGTGCAGGTTCTACACCTACGGCAAACACTGGTCCTTCTGCTGCTTATAGTGGAGTTAAATATTTTTATACAGAATCATCAAGTGGGACTACAGGTGCTGTTGCAGAGTTAGTTTCTCCAATGGTTGATGTAAGTGGTTTAACAACTCCTACAATTCAATTTTATTATCACATGTATGGCGCAACTATGGGTGAATTACATGTTGATGTTTACGATGGTGCTGCATGGAATAATGATCTTTTAGTTTTAACAGGTCAACAGCAAACTGCTGCTACTGATGCATGGACTTTAAGTATAGTAAGTTTAAATTCTTTAACTATTACTGGTGATGTTCAGGTTAGATTTAGAGCATTAAGGGGTACAGGTATAACTGGAGATATCTCAATTGACGACATTAGTTTTGCAGAAGCTCCTGCTTGTTTTGATCCTATTAATTTAGGTGTAGCAAATATTACCTCAGATAGTGTTGATGTTTTATTTACAGATGCTTCGAGTGGTTCTCAATTTGATTTTTATTATGTGGTACAACCAGCTGGAACTGGTGTGCCAGCTACTTTTCCTTCAGGTGTTTATGAAGATGGTTCAAATTCTGTTGACGGAATCAATTATTCGATTCCAGTATCTTCTCTGTCTTCAAATACAGATTATGAAATTTATGTCGCTGCAGATTGTAACGGTAATTGGGTAGGACCATTTAACTTTACAACTTTATGTACAACGTTTGTAGCTCCATGGACTTATGATGTTGAAGCTGCTGCAGCAACAACGAATTCATCAATCTCTGATTGTTGGTCATCAAATCCAACAGGGACAACTGCTGCGTTCAGATGGGATGTAGATGCTTCGGGATCAACGCCTTCTACTGGAACAGGTCCTTCTGGTGCTTATAGTGGAGTTAAATATTTTTACACAGAAGCTACAAGTGGTACAGCTGGTGTTGTAGCTGAATTATATACACCAATGATTGATGTTAGTGGCTTAACAACTCCTACTGTACAATTTTATTATCATATGTATGGTGTAAACATGGGAGAGTTACATGTTGATGTTTATGATGGTGCTGCTTGGAATAACGATATGTTTGTAGTTGTTGGTCAACAACAAACAGCTGATACTGACGCATGGACTTTTAGTGTAGTAAGTTTAAGCTCATTAACAATAACTGGAGATATTCAAGTTAGATTTAGAGGAATTAGAGGATCAAGTTTTGAAAGTGATATGTCTATTGATGATATCAGTGTTACAGAAGCTCCTTCTTGTTTTGATCCTATTAATTTAGCAGCTTCAAATGTTACTTCAAATTCGTTTGATTTAGATTGGACTGATGCTTCTGGTGGGTCACAATTTGATTTTTATTATGTTGTTCAACCAGCAGGTACTGGTTTACCTGTAGCTAATCCTGAGAATTATTATGATTATTCAAGTGGAACGCCTTTTACTATTACATGTACTGATTTAGCTGATTGTGCTAATACATTATTAGCTTCAAATACTGCTTATGAAGTTTATTTGAGAGCTGATTGTAGTGCAAACTGGGTTGGTCCTTTAAATGTAACTACTTTGTGTTCTACATTTATTGCTCCATATGCTGAAGATTTTGAAAATGGAGGAACGATTCCATCATGTTGGAATATGTCTGGAAGTGAAAACTGGAGATTTTCTAATACAGGTGCAGGAAATCACATTGGAAATAATGGTACAATTGTAGGTACAACACTTTCAAATGGTTATTTTGCTTGGGTTGATGATTCAACCCCAGATACTGCTGATGCTAGTTTAACTTCTCCTTTTATTGATGTTACTCCATTAACAACTCCGACATTATTCTTTTATGAATTAAGTGATAATGAGGGCGGTAATCCAAACTCAACATTAAATGTTGAAGTATGGGATGGTGCTGCTTGGAATGCTGTTGCAACATACAATACTAACACAAATGGTTGGGTAGAAAGAATAATTGATTTATCTACATTAACTATAACAGGTGATATTCAAGTTCGTTTTATTATTGTTGAGTCTTCAAGTTTTTATGATGATATAGCTATCGATGATGTGAGAATTAATGAAGCACCAACATGTTTTAATCCTGTTAATTTAGCTTTTTCAAATGTAACATCAGGTTCATTTGATTTAGACTGGGTAGATGGTTCAGGTGGTTCGCAGTTTGATTTTTATTATGTTGTACAACCAGCAGGTACAGGTTTACCAGTAGCAAACCCTGAAAACTATTACGATTATTCTAGTGGTACACCTTTTACGGTTACATGTACAGATATTACTGATTGTGCTAATACATTGTTAACATCTAATACAGCTTATGAAGTATATGTTAGAGCAGATTGTAGTACTACTTGGGTTGGTCCTCTTACAATTACTACTGAATGTGGTGTTTATTCAGTTCCTGAATTAGAAGATTTTGCTGTGTTTTTACCAGATTGTTGGGAAGAAGCTGATGGTGGAGATCTTGTAGCTGGACCAAATACTTTCGGTACAGGTGGTTGGGTTGTTGATGGTTTTGGAAATGTTGGAACTACTGGAGCCATAAAAAATAATATTTTCACAACTGGAGCTAATGATTGGGTATTATCACCGTTATATGATATCCCAGCGACAGGATGGGAATTAAAATTTGATGCTGCTGCAACGCAATTTGCAAGTACAAATCCACCTACAAATCCTTGGGAATCTGATGATTTTGTTGAGGTTTTAGTTTCAACTGGTACTACAAACTGGACTGTACTTTATACATATAATGATGCAAACGTACCTTCAAACACTGGAACAACAAACATTATTGATTTAGATGCTTATGCAGGTCAAACTGTAAGATTTGCTTTTAGAGCTGTTGAAGGTGCAACCAATGGTTCTGCAGATATTGATTTTTCAGTTGATAACTTTGAAATTAGATTAACACCTGCAACACCACCAGCTTGTGCTACAAATGTTGTTGGTACACCAGATGCCTCTTGTGGTAATTTTGATAACACGCTTACTTGGGATGCAGTAACTGGAGCTGATGGATACTATTTAACCATTGGTACTACTACAGGTGGAACAGATATTCTTAACAACCAAGATTTAGGTTCAACTACTTCTTATGTTTTTGCAGGAACAGTTGGAACTACATATTATTTTACGGTTTCTCCATATAATGTTAATGGACCTGCTACGGGTTGTTCAGAAGTTTCTTTTACTACAAATGCTAATGGATGTTATTGTACATCAAATCCTTCATCTGTAGATGCTTCAGGTATTACAAATGTGGATTTAGGAGCAACAAGTTTCCCTAGTGGAAGTGTGTTAACGTATTATGATAATACTGCAACAGTTGTTGACTTAGCGCAAGGTGTAACATCTAATGTTCAAATAACATTTGCTACAGGATTTACTTATGATACTAACATTTGGATTGATTTTAATGATGATTTTGATTTTGACGATGCTGGTGAATTAGTTTATACAGGAGTTTCTACAGCTACAAATCCAACAACTTTAGATGCATCATTCTTAATGCCTGGTGGAGCTCCATTAGGACAACATAGAATGAGAATTGGAACTGCTGATTCAGGTCAAGTACCACCAAATCCTTGTTATAATGGTACTTGGGGTGTAACTTCAGACTTTACTGTTAACATTATAGCACCATCTTGTACACCACCTGCATTTGCAACAGCTACAGTTTCTCATGATTGTGGAAATGGACAATTTAGTGTTGATATAGATATTACTGCTCTAGGTAGTGGTTCTCCTTCAATTACAGATGGTACTTCATCATGGCCAGTTTCTGGAACAGGTGTTGTTACAGTTGGTCCATTTACTTATGGTACACCAGTTACTTTAACTTTACTTCATGGTTCAGATAACGTTTGTGATATTCCAGTAGGAACATTTAATTATGCAGTTTGTCCTCCAGCAAACAATGACTGTACTAATGCACAAGTTTTAACTCCAGGTGCAGTATTTGCAGATAATTCTGTAGTAGGTACATTAGTTGGCGGTACAAATTCTGGAGTACCAGCACCAGGTTGCGGTTCTTATGCTGGAGCTGATGTTTGGTATTCAGTTACAGTTCCTGCTTCAGGTAATATTACAATTGAGACTAATAACAACTCAAGTTCATTAACTGACACAGCTATCGCAGTTTATAGTGGTACATGTGGTTCTTTAACATTAATTGAGTGTGATGATGATGATAGTGCTGATGGTAACTTCTCATTAGTTTCTTTGATGGGATTAACACCAGGCCAAGTTCTTTATGTTGTAGTTTGGGAGTTTGGTGGAGGAACTGAAGATACTTTCCAAGTTTCTGCATACGATGCTTCATTATCAACAAATACATTCAATTCTAATGAGTTTGTTGCATATCCAAACCCTGTTAAAGATGTATTAACTTTAGAATATTCTTCTGATATTACTGATGTTAACGTAATTAATATGTTAGGTCAAGTGGTATTAACAAGAACAGTTAATGCAACTTCTGCTCAAGTTGATATGTCTCAATTAGCAGCAGGTACTTATTTAGTAAATGTTACTTCAGGTGATGTTCAAAAAACAATTAAAGTTGTAAAACAATAATTGTACACTAAATATAAAATGTTAAGTCCCGATTTATTCGGGACTTTTCTTTTTTAAGATTATCTTTGGTGAAATTTTAATAAATGTATTTCTCTTTTATTATTCCTGTATATAATAGACCTGAAGAAGTAGATGAATTACTTCTAAGTTTAACACATCAGAATTATGAAAATGATTTTGAAGTTGTTGTAATTGAAGACGGTTCATCTATTAATTGTGAGGATATAATTAAAAAGTACAATTCTAAACTTAAAATTTCTTATTTCTATAAAGAAAATTCTGGGCCAGGTGATTCTAGAAACTTTGGAATGCGTGTTGCAAAAGGAGATTATTTTCTTATTCTTGATTCAGATTGTATTTTACCTGCTAATTATTTGAAAAACGCATATGATAGCCTTCAAACAGATTATGTTCATTGTTTTGGAGGAGTTGATAATGCATTATCTTCTTTTTCTGACATACAAAAAGCAATCAACTTTTCAATGACTTCATTCATTACTACTGGTGGAATTAGAGGAGGTAGTGAAGCATTAGAAAAGTTTCAGCCTAGAAGTTTTAATATGGGACTTTCGAAGGAAGCTTTTGAAAAGTCAGGAGGTTTTGGAAATATTCATCCTGGTGAAGATCCAGATTTATCAATCCGTCTTTGGAGTTTAGGTTATCAAACAAAACTCTTAAAGAATGTTTCAGTATATCATAAAAGAAGAATCGATTGGAAAAGGTTTTCCACACAAGTAAATAAATTTGGTAAAGCAAGACCAATTTTAAATCACTGGTATCCAAAATATGCTAAACCAACTTTTTGGCTTCCTTCATTATTTCTATTAGGATTTACATTAGCAATTTTACTTTTGTTTTTTGGAATAAATCAATTGCTTTATTGTTACGTTTTATATTTTATATTAGTAGGAATTTTATCGTTAATTCAAAATAAGAGCATTAAAATTGCGTTATATAGTATTATAGCTGCTATTATACAGTTTTATGGATATGGTAAAGGATTTTTATTGTCTTTTTATAAAGTTTCAATTTTAAAGAAAAAACCAGAGAATGCTTTTCCAGAATTATTTTTTAAGTAATGACTAGAATTATTGGTTTAACAGGAGGAATTGGTAGTGGTAAATCTACTGTAGCTAAATACCTAGCTTCGAAAGGTATTTCTGTTTACATTGCAGATGTTGAAGCAAGAAAATTAATGGAATCAAAAGAAGTTATTGACGAAATTAAAAGTTACTTTGGAGAAAAAGTTATTTCCAAAAAAGGAAAAATAAAAAGGAAGACATTAGCAAATTTAGTTTTTAGCGATAAAGAGAAATTAAACAAGTTAAATAGCATAGTTCACCCTAAAGTAAAAAAGCATTTTATGGAATGGGTTTTGTTACATAAAAACGAACCTTTTATTGTTAAGGAAGTTGCTATTTTATTTGAGACAAATGGACATTTAGATTGTGATAAGGTAATTTTAGTAACAGCTCCTGAAGATGTTCGTCTAATGAGAGTAATGCAACGTGATAATGTTTCAAAAGAAGATGTTTTAGCCAGAATGAATAATCAAATGTCTGAGGAAGAAAAAATATCAAAATCTGATTATGTTATTCATAATATAGTGTTAAATGATACTTATAATCAAATAGATAAGTTACTTAAAATTATATAAAATCCTCAAAAAAATAATTAATTGTTAATCTTTGGTTAATGTATTTTAACTATAAATGTTAAAAAGTTAAATTTGTATCGATGAACAAGAAAAGATTCCGATTACTAGTTTTTTTTATGAGCTTGTCGCTAATTGGAATAATATTAGTACAATTATATTGGATTAATACTTCTCTTGCAAAAAATGATGAACAGTTTAAGTATCATGTTCAGCAAGTTATAGGTAGCGTTGCGGATAAGATTAATAATAAAGAGTTAAAAGAGTTTGTTACAAAATTCGAGGAACTTAAAGACAGTATAGGTAAAGAGCCTGAAACATCAGTTTTAAGAAAAATATTCTTCTTAGAACAAGATACTAAAACTAAAGAAACCATAATTTACACGAATACATTAATTGCTGAAAATTATGGGATAAGTGGTTCGTTCTTTGATAAAAGTTTAGATTCGGTTAATGTTAGTGGTTTAGTTGCTGATAGAAAAACTGAAATTTATAAAGGAAATCCTATTGACAACTCAGGGGTATCGATGAATCCAACACCAGATGTTACCATTCAAAAGAAAGGTGGAATTTCATCTTTAGAAAAAGCATATTTTGAATTGTATAGTAAAGATATTGTTAGCGTTAGACCTATACAACAAAGAATATCACAAGAAGAAATAGAAGCTTTATTGACAGAAGAACTTATAAAATATGGTGTAAACACTCCATTTGAATTTGGTGTTTATAGTAACGGATTAGCAACAAAAGTAAGATCAAATTTATTTCGTTACGATAAAAAATCAACTTATGGTGTACCCATATTTAAAGATGGAGATGGTGTAGCACAATATCAATTATTAGTTTCATTTCCTCAAAAGAGTAAATTTTTATTTTCTTCTATCGTTGGAATTACTGCTTTGTCGATATTGTTTACATTGGTAATTGTTTTAACTTATTCGAGTGCTTTAAATCAATTATTGAAACAAAAGCAAATTTCTGAGATTAAAACTGACTTTATAAATAATATGACGCATGAGTTTAAAACACCTATTGCTACAATTAATTTAGCTTTAGATGCTATTAAAAATCCTAAAATTATAGATGATAAAGAAAAAGTTCAACGTTATCTTCAAATGATTAAGGATGAAAACAAACGAATGCATGCACAAGTTGAGAATGTTCTCAGAATTTCGAAACTAGAAAAAAATGAATTAGATATTTCTAAAGAACCAACTGACGTAATCGAAACACTTGAAAATGCAATTGAACATATTAGTTTAATTGTAGAAGATAGGGAAGGAGTTATCAATACACATTTTAATGCAAATAGAACAACAATTTTGTTAAACGAAATGCATTTTACTAATGTATTGGTAAATATTCTAGATAATGCTATTAAATATTCGCCTGATGCACCAATTATTGATGTGTATACTGAAAATATAAAAGATTTTATTTTAATTAAAATTCAAGATCAAGGTGCGGGAATGAGTAAAGTGGCTCAAAAAAGAGTTTTTGAGAAATTTTATAGAGAACATACAGGTGATATACATAACGTTAAAGGTCACGGATTAGGTTTAGCTTATGTTAAACAAATTGTTGACGATCATAACGGACAAATTTTTGTTGAAAGTGAAAAAGGAAAAGGCAGTACTTTTATTTTAAAAATGCCATTAATAAATTAAGAAATAACACAACGACTATTACTATGGAAGCAAGAAAAATATTATTAGTTGAAGATGATCCAAACTTTGGAGCGGTACTAAAAGATTATTTAATTATAAATGATTTTGATGTTACTTTGGCTAAAAACGGAATGGAAGGTTTTGAAAAGTTTAAAAAAGACACTTATGATTTGTGTATTTTAGACGTAATGATGCCTTACAAAGATGGATATACTTTAGCTCGTGAAATTCGTGAAAAGAATCAAGAAGTGCCTATTATTTTCTTAACTGCTAAAACACTAAAAGAAGATGTTTTAAAAGGATATAAAGTAGGAGCTGATGACTATTTAAATAAGCCATTTGATTCAGAAGTTTTACTAATGAAGATTAAGGCTATTATGCAACGTAAAGCAACTGAAATTAAGCCTGATAATACTAAGTTTGAATTTATTATCGGTAAGTTTCATTTGAATTCAAAATTACGTTTCTTGTCATATAATGGAGAAGAACCAGTGAAATTATCACCAAAAGAGTGTGAACTTTTAAAAATGTTAGCACTTCATGAAAATGATTTAATGCCAAGAGAATTAGCATTAACTAAAATTTGGAGAGACGATAATTACTTTACTTCTCGTAGTATGGATGTATATATCGCGAAGTTGAGAAAATATCTAAAACAAGATGAAAACGTGGAAATTTTAAATATTCACGGTGAAGGTTTTAGACTAGTAGTTAAAAAATAATAAAAAAGCTCTGATTAATCAGAGCTTTTT
The DNA here is from genome assembly GCF_019702945.1 of Flavobacterium okayamense. Taxonomy (NCBI): domain Bacteria; kingdom Pseudomonadati; phylum Bacteroidota; class Flavobacteriia; order Flavobacteriales; family Flavobacteriaceae; genus Flavobacterium; species Flavobacterium okayamense. The sequence continues at coordinate 2,561,569 of NZ_AP024749.1, read as the reverse complement.
TATTTTAAAGTAAGTTGTAAAGCAAAACAAACTTTATCATCTTTTGTAATAGCAAAACTATTTTCAAACTGTTTTATAGAAGCTTTATCGAAAAGTGAAAGCTCTTTAAGGAAATTCATTTCAAAAGAAGTAATGTTTTGATTTAAAACATCTTTTGGATTTATTAAATTTAAACACCACTCTAAATATTTAACATTGTTTACGTGATTTACTACATCTAAATCAGATAAGTGTACTTCTCTTTCAAAGATTGTTGTATTTACATCGTTTAAATTAACTCGGTCTACATTTTTTTCAGTTGCTTTAATCGGAAATTTTTCAAAATGTTCATGTTCAACGGCTAATGTATCAGGTCTTCTAGTTTTTGTATTTAAAATAGCCCATAATGTTTCACAACCTACTATCTTTTCATCATTTAAATACATTTCTAAGCAGCGTATAGACCTAGAATTCTCTAACGAATTTATCCAAGTTTTTACCACAACTGTATCATTCCATTTAGGTAATTTCTTTACTTCAACAAGCATTCTACTCAAAACCCAAGTTTGATTAAAAGGCATCATGTCTTTAAAGCTAATTCCACCTAATTCGGCATGTTTTCCTGCGGTTAATTGTAATAAATTGCACAAATCAGTATACTTCAAACAACCATTAGGATAACATTGTAAAAAGTTGATTTCGTGTTTTTGTTCAAATTTTGAAGTGAATTCAGGTGAAATAGGCATGTAAAAAATATAAATTAAAAGTTATTGATTTTTGATTCTATGGAATGTATGATTTCATTTACATCCGTTTTATAATCAAACCAAGAAGTATTTTCTGTTCGTTTGAACCAAGTGATTTGTCGTTTGGCAAATCGGCGTGTATTCATTTTGATTTGCTCTATGGCAAAATCTAAAGTAGTTTTCCCATCGAAATAATCAAACAATTCACGATAACCAACCGTTTGTAAGGCATTTAAATCTTTATGTGGATATAATTGTTGAACTTCATCCAGAAGTCCTTCCTGAAGCATTATATCAACGCGCTGATTAATTCTATCGTACATTATTTCTCTATCGGCTTGTAAACCGATTATAATTGGAATAAAATCTCGCTTAACTGAACGTTTCCCTATAAAATTAGAATAGGGTTTACCTGTTCCTAAACAAACTTCAACAAAGCGTTTCATGCGTTGCGGATTGACTAATGTTTGTGGATTTTCGGTTTCTAATTTTTGATAATAATCGGAATCTAAGTCTTTTAAAGTCGATTGTAAATATTCAATTCCAAGTTCGTCATATTTTGAATTGATTTCATCTCTAACCGAAGCATCAATATCTGGAAACTCATCAAAACCTTTCAAAACTGCATCAACATATAAACCACTTCCGCCAACCATAATTTGAATGGTATTGGTTTGAAAAAGTTCGTCTAATTTTTGTAAAGCTTCAACTTCAAAATCACCAACTGAATAGTTTTTAAAAATGGATTTATTTTGGATAAAATGATGTTTAGCAGCTGCTAATTCTTCTTCACTGGGAACTGCAGTTCCAATTTTCATTTCTTTAAAAAATTGGCGACTATCACACGAAATAATTTCACAATTGAAATGCTGTGCCAATTTTATGCTTAAAGCTGTTTTTCCAATGGCTGTTGGACCAATTATTGTAATTAAGTAGTTATTCATCATTTAATTCACTTCCACAATTAAAACAAAAGCTAGCATTATTTTGATGCCCTTCAATCCCACAATTAGAACATGGATGTTGTTTTGGTTTTGTGTCGCCTTTTTTACTGTTTAAAGCTATTTCAGAAGTAATAATTCCTGTGGGAACTGCAATTATTCCGTAACCTAATATCATTACAAAAGAAGCTAAAAACTGACCTAATGGAGTTCCTGGTGAAATATCGCCATAACCAACAGTTGTTAACGTAACTATTGTCCAGTAAATACTTGTAGGAATACTTGTAAATCCATTTTCAGGACCTTCAATCACATACATAAGTGAACCTACAAAGACAGTACTGATTAAAACGAAATAGATAAAGACAAATATTCTACCGCGACTTGCATACAAGGCATCAATCAAATGTATCGATTGACCAGTAAATTGTGGATGATTTAATATTTTGAATAATCGAATTAATCGGAAAGCTCGAATAATAGTTAGAACACTTGTTCCTGTTAAGAATAAAGACAAATACATGGGTAAAACCGCAATTAAATCGATAATTCCATAGAAACTGAAAATGTATTTCCAAGGTTTTTTTAAAGCTATTATTCTAAAAACGTATTCGATTGTAAAGAAAAAAGTAATTATCCATTCTAGTAAAATGATTTCATCGTGATATTTTGCATCAAAACCTTGAACGGTTTCAAGCATAACTAAAATAACACTAAGTAAAATAACACCAAGTAACACTAAATCGAATAATCTTCCAGCTGGCGTACTTGTGCCATAAATAACAATGTTAATTTTCTGTTGGATAGATTCCCACTTTGATTTATTCGAAGTCATAAAACAAAAATAGAGATTTAAAATGAAACAACCTTTACTTTGTTTTTCTTCATGTAGCTTTGAATAATGGTTTTAATATCTCTATTGTGCTGCATAGAGATGATTAAATTTCGAAGTATATCGATATTTGTTATTTGGTAATTTAAATCATAAAAGCAATAGCCTTTGTATATACCATTTTCAATTAAAACAGCACTTTTTTCATCGTGAGTTCTTCCTTTATCAATAATAACCATATTATTGTTTGTAAACGAATAATCGGTGATAAATTGGTTTACTCTTTCATTGTATGTTTTCGGGTCTTCTTTTTCAATACAAGCACCAAAGCATTGTTTTATATCGTACTGAAAGCAACTTTTTTTAGTATCATACAATCCGTTTACTTTTTGGCAAAGATTGTATTTCTCAGTAATTTTAAACAAAAATGCTTTTCCTTCTTGTAAAGTGCTAAAGGAAGTTATTTCTTTTTTTCTTCCGTCAGCTTTTTGAATTTTTAAAGAAATATATCCTTTTTCTGTCTTCTCTTGATACAAAGCCCATTGAAAAATGGTTCGCCTTTGTGCACGATTATAAATGGGTTTGTTAATTTTTATTTCTTCACTTTCTTTAAGTAAAGCAATTAATTCACTTCCAGTTTCTTCAAAAGTTACTGCATAAACTTCACGCTGAATCTTCTTACTTTTACTAGAAGTTCCAGTAAAATGTTGATTTATACGTTTCTTTATGTTTTTACTTTTACCTATATAGATAACTTCACCCTTTTCATTGTGAATGTAATAAATTCCCGTTTTGGATGGTAAACTTTCAACAATGTCTAAAAGTTTTGGCGACATTCCAGCTTTAACTTCCGTTTTTACAAAACTTTTTACTATTTCTTTCTCTTTATCTTTCGATAAAAGAAGTTTAAAAAGCTTTACGGTAGCCATAGCATCACCACTTGCTCTATGTCTATCAGCAATTGGAATTCCTAATCCACGAACCAATTTTCCTAAGCTATACGATTTTTGTTCTGGAATTAATTTTTTAGCTAATTCAACAGTACAAAGTGTTGGTTTTTTAAAATCGTAGCCTAAACGTTTGAATTCTGTACGGATTACTCGATAATCAAAAGATGAATTATGAGCTACAATAACACAACCTTCTGTAATTTCTATGATTCTTTTGGCAACTTCATAAAATTTTGGAGCACTACGTAACATAGCACTATTAATACCCGTTAATTTTACAACAAAAGGTTGGATAGGTTTTTCGGGATTAACTAAACTTATAAATTGATCCACAACTTCATGGCCATCGAATTTATAAATAGCAATTTCGGTAATACCTTCTTCGTTGTATTGGCCTCCAGTTGTTTCTATGTCGAGAATAGCGTACAAGTAATTTTAAAAAATGTAATTTAATTGTAATTTCTGTTTCCAAATATACTACTTCCAATTCGAACCATAGTACTTCCGCAAGAAATTGCTAATTCATAATCGCCACTCATACCCAATGAAAGCGTTTTGAAATCGGGATTTTGAGTCTTGAATTTATCGAAAAGTGATTTTAAACTCTCAAACTCTTTTTTAATTTGGTTTTGGTCTTCGGTAAAGGTTGCCATTCCCATTAAACCAACAATTCGAACATTTTTTATCTCATTTTTGTCATTCTGAACGAAGTGAAGAATCTCTTCTAACTCACTTTCATCTAAACCAAACTTCGTTTCTTCATCGGCAATATGAACTTGAAGTAAACAATCGATTACTCGATTGTTTTTTTGCGCTTGTTTGTTGATTTCAAGAAGTAATTTTAAACTATCAACGCCATGAATTAAACTTACAAAAGGCGCAATTAATTTGGCTTTACGCGATTGCAAATGTCCTATAAAATGCCATTCAATATCTTTAGGAAGTTGGTCGTGTTTTTCGACTAATTCTTGTACATAATTTTCTCCAAAAACACGTTGACCAGCTTCATACGCTTCCAAAATATCAGCATTTGGTTTTGTTTTTGAAACCGCAACTAAAGTAACGTGTTCTGGTAGTGAAGATTTTATGTTATTTAGGTTTTGTGAGATTGACATTGTTTGTTAAATTGATATTTTTTCTTTAGAAATATATTTTATTAGATGTTTTTTTAATTCAATTTCAGATATATCTAAAATTGAAAAGCGAAAAAAAATGATATTTTTTCCCATTGATTTGAAATTAATGTAAAACAAATACCTCAATAAATTACTAGTTAATAGCTTTTTCACTAAAGCAAAATCCGATAATTTTATAACTAACAAATCACTTCTAGAATAACTACCAATTTCTATGTAATCAACTTTTGTAAATTCTATTTTTAAGTTTAATGGAAGATAAATTATTTCAGATTCATTTATTTCTAAAACGTATTTATATTTTAAAAGATGATAAAAGTTAATTACATAGAATAAAATATGAAATATAAAAATAATAAAAGGGAGTATTAATAAATAAATTGTATTTAAAAAGCCATAGATTGCAAGAAGCAATATTATTAATGAAAAGGTGAATAATAGAATTACCTTTAATGGTTTAAATTGTATTTTTAATATATTATCCATTGTTTATAATTCATAAACAACCAAACCGCTTCTAAATTTAGGTTCGATGTAAGTAGATTTTGGAGGCATAATTAAATCGGCGTCGGCAATTGATTTAATTTCATTAATATCAGAAGGATATAACATGAAGCCAACGGCAAATTCGCCACCATCAACAGCAGATTTAATTTCAGTAATGGGTTGTTTCCCAGAAATATAATCGATTCTTTCGTCGTTACGTAAGTTACCAATATTTAAAATGGGCTGTAAAACCGTATCGTATAAAATTTGCGCATCGAGTTGGTTTAATACCGAAGCATTTTTGTCCAGAAAATCAGAGTCTTTAAATGTTAAAGCATAGAATTTTCCATCTAAGTACATTCCGAATTTCCCCTTTTTAGAAGGTTTCCAAAGTTCTTGTTCCTTTAATTCAATATTAAAATTTTCTCCTAATTTTTCTAAAAATTGATCTTTACTAAAATCATTTAAATCGCGAATTACTCTATTGAATTCGTAAATTTTTACATTACTTTCAGCAATTAAAAAACTTAGGAAATAATCTAAATTAGGATTGTTTAGATGTTGGTCCTGTTGTCTTAACAATTCTGCCGATGACGAACGATGATGTCCGTCGGCAATATAAAGATTCGGAATATTTTCAAAATGTTGTACTAACCAATCGATATCACTTTCAGTATCAATTTTCCAAAGTGTATGTGTTTCTTTGTTAGTTGTTGAAAATGAATATAAAGGTTTGCTTTTTTTCTTGAGAGAAATCCAAGTATTCAGTTCAACACTATCAGGATACGTAATTAGAACAGGCTCAGTATTAAAACGTGTTTGATGCAAATAATCTTTAAACAATTCTACACGATATTGTAAAGTGTCTTCGTGTTTTTTTATGTGATTATTTTGATAATCATCAACCGAAGTTCCTGCTAAAATTCCAGTAAAAGAATTGGTTTTCGATTTAATTTCGTAGATGTAAAAATTAGGCTTTTCTTCAGTCACAAAAACACCTTCTCGCTTAAAATCTTGATATTTTAGCGCTACACCTTTAAAACGTTTGTCCCAACTTGTGGTATGTGAATGAACATAAGCCGGATTGATAACATGTAAAAATGAATACGGATTAAAGTTTAACCAAGCCGCTAATTCAGCCTGACTATAATCGTCGTAATTTCTGCAAGTTACCAAGGAAACTTTATCTTCAGCAGGACGAACCGCTTTAAAAGGAATGATTTTAGCCATTTACTTTAAGTTGTCAGGGATAAGAAATAAGGGATAAGCAAAATATACTTATCCCTAATCCCTTTTTACTATTTACTAAATTGAGAAGCTACTTTTTCTGCTTTTTTACTTTCAGAATAATCGTAGAAACCTTCACCAGATTTTACTCCTAATTTTCCTGCCATTACCATGTTTACTAATAATGGACATGGAGCATATTTAGGATTCTTAAATCCGTTGTACATTACGTTTAAGATAGATAAACACACATCAAGTCCAATAAAATCGGCTAATTGTAATGGACCCATTGGATGTGCCATTCCTAATTTCATTACCGTATCAATTTCAGCTACACCACCAACACCATTGTATAACGTTTCGATAGCTTCGTTAATCATTGGCATTAAAATTCTATTCGCAACGAATCCAGGATAATCGTTAACTTCTGTTGGAACTTTTCCTAATTTAACTGATAAGTCCATGATGATTTTAGTTACTTCATCTGAAGTATTGTAACCACGTATAATTTCAACCAATTTCATAATTGGCACCGGATTCATAAAGTGCATTCCTATAACGCGCTCTGGATGAACCACAGCAGCTGCAATTTGTGTAATTGAAATCGAAGATGTGTTTGTTGCTAAAATAGTATTATGGTCGCAAACGTCACTTAACTGTTTGAAGATTTTAAGTTTCAAATCAATGTTTTCTGTAGCCGCTTCAACTACTAAATCACAACCTACAACGCCATCTTTAACATCAGTATATGTAATGATGTTGCCAATGGTTTTCATTTTATCGTCTTCGGTAATACTACCTTTAGCAACCATTCTGTCTAAGTTAGTTGCAATAGTTTTCATACCTCTTTCAATAGCGGCTTCTGAAATATCGATTAATTTTACTGTAAATCCTGATTGTGCAAATGTATGAGCAATACCGTTGCCCATAGTTCCTGCACCTATAACTGCGATTGTATTCATTTTTTAAGTTTTGTTTGTTTTATTTGAGTTTTAATTTTGTTTAATAATTTGTTTAAAGTTGTTTCAACTTTTGAACTAATTAAATCTTAAATTTTTAAACTATTTTTTATTTTCCATTGATTCAATAATCATATAGGCTACGCGTAATGCTTCCGTTCCATCTTCTAATGTAACAATAGGAGTGGTGTTGTTATTGATAGCATCAGCAAATGTTTCTAACTCGTCTAAAATAGCGTTGTTAGCACTTACTTGTGGATTATCGAAATAGATTTGTTTTTTAACGCCTTCGGCATTTTGAAGAATCATATCAAAATCACCAGGAACTTCTGGAGCGTCTTTCATTTTTACAACTTCACAAACCTTGTCTAAATAATCAACAGAGATATAAGCATCTTTTTGAAAGAAACGCGATTTACGCATATTTTTCATTGAAATTCGGCTCGACGTTACATTCGCAACACAACCGTTTTCAAATTCGATACGTGCATTTGAAATGTCTGGAGAGTCTGAAATTACGGCAACACCGCTAGCATTAACTGATTTTACTTTCGATTTAACTACACTTAGAATAGCATCGATATCATGAATCATTAAGTCTAAAACCACAGGAACATCAGTTCCTCTTGGATTGAACTCTGCTAAACGATGCGTTTCAATAAACATTGGGTTTTCTATCTTATCTTTAACCGAAGTAAAAGCAGGATTAAAGCGTTCTACATGTCCAACTTGACCTTTTACATTGTATTCTTTTGCCAAAGCAATAATTTCTTCGGCTTCAGCAACAGTGTTTGAAATAGGTTTTTCAATAAAAACGTGTTTTCCAGCTCTAATTGCTTCTAAAGCACAATCATGATGGGATAATGTAGGTGTTACAATATCCACAACATCAACGGCTGCAATTAATTCGGAAATAGTATTGAATTTTTTATAGCCAAACTCTTTAGAAACTTTATTGGCATTATCTTCAAAAGGGTCATAAAAACCAACTAATTCATATTTTGAAGATTGATTAAGTAATCGTAAATGTATTTTTCCCAAGTGGCCAGCACCCAGAACACCAACTTTTAACATAAACAAAGTATTTTCAACAAATGTACTATTTTAGTTTTGAGTTTAAAAGTTTAAAGTTTAAAGTTTTTCTGTTTGATTTTTTGTTTTTTAAGCTATAATTTTACCGAAACTAAATCCTTCAAAATTGAGAGATACCCAAAAACATCAAGGACTTCGTAATAAACTGGTTACACTTTTAGAAGAAAAAGGGATAACCGATAAAACAGTATTGGAAGCCATTCGAAAAATTCCGAGGCACAACTTTATGGAGTCGAGTTTTGAAGATTTTGCCTATCAAGATAAAGCCTTTCCTATTGCAGCAGGACAAACCATTTCACAACCTTATACAGTTGCATTTCAAAGTCAGCTTTTAGAAGTTAAAAAAGACGATAAAATTCTAGAAATTGGAACGGGAAGTGGTTACCAATGCGCTGTTTTATGTTTAATGGGAGCCAAAGTTTTTTCCATTGAAAGACAAAACGAATTATTTAAAAAAACATCATTATTACTTCCAAAGTTGAATATTCGCCCAAAACGATTAATTTTTGGAGATGGTTATAAAGGTTTACCAGAAGAAGCTCCGTTTGATAGTATTATAGTTACGGCAGGAGCGCCATTTATTCCTGAACCATTGATGGCGCAATTAAAAGTAGGAGGAAGGCTAGTTATTCCTTTAGGTGATAAAGAACAAATTATGACACTTTTAATTCGCAAGAATGAAACACAGTTTGAAAAGCATGAATTTGGTGAATTTCGATTTGTTCCACTTTTAGAAGATAAAAATTAGATTTGGGTAAAATGAAAAACGTAACTGATTATTTTAATCCCGTTAATTTTTGTTTCAAGATTTCGATTTCGTCTAAGATTGAAGCAATTTCTTTTTCTTTCGATTTTGGACTAACTTCAATTCCTTTTTCTTGAAGAATTTCAGTAATTGCTTGAATGGCAAACGGATTTAAATCGAAGTTTTTATCTAATTTAACTTTATACCAAGCGACTAATAATTGTTTTAAATCAATTTCAAGTAAACTCGATAAGGTTTGAATTTGTTTTTTAGTAGGAATACGAAAACCATTTTCAAATTTACTTATCAAAGCTTGGTCAATTTCGGCTAATTCTCCAAGTTTTCTTGTAGAATAACCTTTTGTTTCTCGACCTTTTTTAAGTAAATCTTTCATAACGAATTAATGACTTTTCTTAATTCGATCTAAATCACGTTTGGTATCGCGATCTTTTATAGTTTCACGTTTGTCATAGTTTTTCTTACCACGACAAAGCGCGATATCGAGTTTAGCTAATCCTTTTTCGTTTGTGAATAAACGTAATGGAACAATAGTTAATCCTTTATTTTGAGCATCTTTTTCAAGCTTACGCAATTCTTTTTTGTTTAAAAGAAGTTTGCGTTCGCTTTTAGCTCTATGGTTGTAATGTGTTCCAAAAGCATACTCTTCTATATTAGAGTTGATTACAAATAATTCGCCATTATGAAATTCACAGAAACTTTCAGCAATAGAAGCTTTACCTAAACGGATTGATTTGATTTCGGTTCCTGTAAGTACTATTCCAGCAGTGTATTTATCTAAAATTTCGTAATCGAATTTTGCTCTTTTATTGAGTATGTTTATGGTTTTCTGCATAGGGATGCAAATTTAAGATAAAATATAATTTTATTTGATTAAATCTTTTTTAAAATTAGTATTTTTATAGCCCAAGTCTAAACATTAATAATAAAATGAAACAACTTTTCTTTACTTTAACTCTAATATTTTGTATACAAGTATTTTCTCAAACACCTTGTAGTGGTGGATTTGCATCTTCTTTTCCTTGTAATGAAATTGATCTTTATTCAAATTTAACTATTACTCAATTAGGAGGAACTGCAACTGCTGAAGGGAATGATATTTGGGGATGGACAGATCCGCTAGATAATAAAGAATATGCAATTATTGGTTTGACGAGTCATACAGCTTTTGTAGATATTACAAATCCAACTACCCCAATTTATCTAGGTAAATTGCCAACTGCAACAGTTAATAGTATTTGGAGAGACATTAAAGTTTACAATAACTATGCTTTTATTGTTAGTGAAGCTTCCAATCATGGAATGCAAGTATTTGATTTAACAAAGCTTAGAAATGTTGTTTCACCACCAGTGAATTTTACTCAAGATGCTTATTATAATGGTTTTGGTAGATGTCATAACATTGTTATAAATGAAGCTACTGGATTTGCATATGCTGTTGGAACTTTGACATTTAGTGGAGGACCACATTTTATTAATATTCAAGACCCTTTGAACCCTACAGCTGCTGGTGGATATAGTGCAGAAGCTTATACTCATGATGCTCAAGTTGTTATTTATAATGGTCCTGATACTGAACATAACGGAAAAGAAATATTTTTTGGAGCAAATGAAAATCAGGTTGTAGTTGTTGATGTTTCAAATAAAGCTAATCCTATTTTGTTATCAACGTTTACTTACACAAATGCAGATTATGTACATCAAGGTTGGTTAACAGATGATCAAAAATACTTTATTTTAGGAGATGAAACTGATGAATCTACTTATGGGTTTAATACAAAATCAGTTATTATTGATATGAGTAATTTGGATAATCCAGTGCTTAAAACAAATTATTTTGGTCCAACAAATGCAATAGATCATAATGGATACGTTGATGGTAATGATTTTTACTTAGCAAATTACAGAGCTGGTCTTAGAATAATTGATATTGCAGATATTGATAATGGTAATCTTAATGAAGTAGCTTTTTTTGATACATATCCAACTAGTAATACGGCTAACTATAATGGTGCATGGAGTGTTTATCCTTATTTTGCTAGTGGATCTATTATTGTTAGTGATATAGAAAGAGGACTTTTTGTTTTAAAAAAATCCAATACTTTAAGTTCAAATACATTTAATGAAAATGAATTTAGGGTTTACGTTGATAATAAATCAAATTTATTGAAGATAGAAGCTTCAAATGAAATAGATGAAGTTTGTATGTATAATATTTTAGGTAGTCAAGTAAAAAATGGTAACGGAAATAAATTATTAACACTAGATTTAGATATTTCGGATTTAAATTCAGGTGTTTATATTGTTAAGATTAATAACGCTACCACTAAAAAAATTGTGATCAATTAAAAATATGAAAAAGATTATTTTAATATGTTGTTTGCTTGTCATCATTGCATGTCAAAAAGATGAAGATTTTGGTGATAATTCATTTTACAAGCTTAAAGGGGAAAAAGTTTGGTCGACAACTTTTGGAGGCTCAAATGATGAGACTATTAAAAGTGTAATTACTACTAAAGATGGTGGGTTTTTGGTAATTGGTTACACAAAAAGTAGTGATGGAGATATAGTTGATACTAATGATAATATTGAAGATGCTTGGTTGTCTAAATATAATTCAGAAGGCGATTTATTATGGAGTAAAACATATGGAGGCTCTTTAGATGATTATTCTTATAGTGCAGTTGAATTGGAAAATGGAGATTTTGTTGTCGCTGGTTATACTAAAAGTATTGATGGTGATGTTTCAAGCAATTTAGGTATGCATGATTTTTTTGTTTTCAAAATTGACTTTAATGGAAATTTAATTTGGTCTAAAACATATGGCTACACGAGTCATGATCATGCTCATAAAATTATAAAAACTTCGGATAATGGATTTTTTGTAGTAGGTTTTACAGACTATAGTGGAGGAATAGGTAATAAAAATATATTACATGGTGTAGGTGAATTCTATGGAATGAAATTAGATTCTAATGGTAATATGATTTGGGATGTGTTTTTTGGAGGAACACAAAATGATAGAGTTTTTGATGTTGTAGAAGCTAATGATGGAGGTTATGTTATGGTTGGATATTCTGAGAGTAATGATTTTGATGCAACAGACAATCATGGTAGCTATGATTATTGGGTTATAAAAGTAAATAGCTTGGGAGATTTAATTTGGAAAAAATCTTTTGGAGGATCTGATCTAGATCAAGCATATGGAATTTCTAAAACGCGAAATGGTAATTATCTTATCGTTGGTACATCTAGTAGTTTAGATGGAGATATTTCTAGTCATATAGGAGGTAACGATATTTGGGTTTTAGCGATTAACGATATGGGACAAAAAATTTGGGATAAATCATTTGGAGGTTTACAATATGAAACTGCAAATTCTATTAAAAAAATTCATGATGAAAGTTTTGTAATTGTTGGTCATACGAGAAGCAACGATGGTGATGTTTCTAATAATATAGGTCAAAATGATTTTTGGGTTTTGAATATAGATTCAGGAGGAAAATTATTTTGGGAAAAAACATTTGGGGGAACAAGTTTTGATTTTGCCTATGACTGTACGCAATTATTAGATAACAATTTAATAATTGTTGGAGAAACACAAAGTTCAGATTTTGATGTAGAAGAAAATAAAGGAATGAATGATTTATTGATTGTTAAAATTAAATAATTAACAATTTAATTAAAAATAATTACTATATTTATGTTAATTAACCTAACTAAATATAATTATGGTAGTAGATTATCAATTAATTGATAAGGAAGCAGTAGCGTCTTTATCATTTCCTAAGCAAGAGGTTTTAAATGATGCACAGGAAGTTCTTCAACGTAAAACTGATTTAGAGAGAGCACTAACTTTAGGTAATTTAGAGCATGTGAAAATGAAAATTTATTTTGAAGATGACATATGTGGTCATGTAGTAGAAACTACAGTTTGGGGAGTAACTTCTGACCGAATTATACTAAAGCAAGGCGTTGTAATTCCAATAAATAGAATTCATAAGATTATTTAAAAAAATCCCTCAACTGAGGGATTTTTTTAATGCATGGTAATTTCAATTTTGTTTGTGGCTAATTCTTCAGGTTCAAGAATTGTAATTCCTCTTTTATCAAAAATATTACCATTTGAATCATTATAATCTGCGAAGCCATTCCAAGGTTCAATACAAATAAAAGGGGCATTATTTTTAGTCCATATTCCTAAATGAGGAAAATTCGTCAATCTAAATGTTATGTATGGTTTTTCTGCTTTTAAAAGGCTAAATTCATTCGAATTAAATTTTTTTAAGACTAATGCATCAGTTCTAAAATGGTTGTAATGTAAGGCTAGTTTATTATTTTCTAGACTAATTTTATTTGTTTTAGTATTGTATAATTCATTTTCTAATGAATAAAATGTTAGCTCGTTATCATTAGGAAAACTTAAACTATATTCTTCAATGTTTTCAATTTTGAACGCTGGATGTGCTCCGATAGAATATGGCATTTTATTGTTCGAAAAATTTTTTGTTTCATAAGTCAAAACAATATTATTTTCTATTAATTCATAACTTAATCTCAAACGAAATTCAAAAGGATAATTGATTAAAGTAGTATGATTTGATACTAATTCGAGAACAATTTTAGAATCACTTTTTTCGACAACTTCAAATTCGAAATCACGAGCAAAACCATGTCGCGGCAAATTATACGATTCTTTCTCAATACGATATTCATCGTTTTTTAGCCTACCTACAATTGGAAATAAAATTGGTGAAGTTTTATTCCAAAATTGTTCATCAATATCCCAGATGTAATTTTGATTTCCTTTTGTTAATCGAATTAATTCGGCACCTTTTGTGTTAATTTCTGCTGAAGTGTTATTATTTGAAATTGTATAAATCATTATCGATTAAATTCACGTTTTAAAATACCATATTTTACGGTGTCACTAAATTCATTGTTATAGAAAAAATCTTCTTTAAAATGTGCTTCTTTTCGAAAACCATTTTTAATTAAAACTTTTTCTGAAGCAATATGTCTTGAGTCTATAACTGCTTCTATAGAGTGAAAATTTAAAGTATTAAAAGCATAATTAAGTAATGTTTTAACAGCTTCAGTTACATAACCTTTTCCCCAATATTCGGGTAATATCATATAACCAAGCTCTGTACGATAGTTTTCAGGTTGTGTTCTATAAAAACCCATTATCCCAATACATTTATTATTCCCTTTTTCAGTAACTGCCCAATTAATATCAGCATTCTCCTTGATTTTTTCATTGATTATTTTGATGTGGTTAAGTGCATCTTCAAGAGAAGTTGCAAACGGACGAGGTATAAATTTCATAGTTTCCTTGTCTCCGCGTAATTTTAAAATTTCAGGAGCATCACTATCTTTCAATTTTCTAAAAGTTAATCTTTCAGATTGTAAATTAGGAAAAGGTTTAAAGTTTAATTCTAGCATAAGGTAAAAATCGTGATAATTTTTTAATTTTAAATATACTTTTAACAAAGTTTTTTGTTAATCCAATAGATTGTTAATTAACTAATTATAAGGTATTTGTTAACATTGAAATTTTAGTTTATTGGGTAATTTTGAGACAAGTCCTTTTTGCCTCAATGAAAAAGATTTAAAATCTGTCAGTAACAAAAGTAATTCAACTAAAAGGGGAAGAAATTTTTAAGCCTTCATTTATTTGTTATTGATTTAATTATATCACAATCATTAATCAAAAAACGGACAATTATGAAAGCAATTATTTTATTTTTATTAGTTAGTTTTTCTACAATTGGTTTTTCTCAAACAACCAATAATAATGAAAACGAAGATTTTAAAATTGAAGAATTACCCGAAATTGTATTAAAGAAAATTGGAGAAGATTTTTCAGTTTACTTACCAGATAGAAACCCTGACACAGATGTTAGGCAACTTCAAGATTATTTCATAGCTTATGAATTAGGAAAAGACTTTGAAGGGTATGATAATTATTTGGTTATTATGAATAATGCGAAAGGAACTTTAACAGCTACCTATAATCATAAAGGTAAATTAATAAAAGTTGTTGAAAAATATGAAAATGTTAGGTTGCCGAGTAGTGTTATTTATTCCGTCATAAAAAAATTTCCAGATTGGGGAATTGTTGATGATAAATACATGTACACCCAAACTGATGGTGATGTATTAAAAAAACATTATAAAGTTAAAATAAAAAAAGGGAGAGAAACAAAAAGATTACTTGTAACACCTAATGGTGAAATTTTAAAAGGATAAAATTTATAAGGCTTAGTTTAACTAAGCCTTTTTAACGTATTTATTAGTAAAATTTTTACAGCTATAATTTATATCGATTTAATGCTTGTTTAAAAGAATAAATAACATTTTATTAAGTATAATTAGAAAATAAATTAACGTGATAAATTAATAGAAGTAGTTAATTTTGGGTAAACTAAAATTTAAATAGAATGCAATTAAAATGATGTCTTATTAATTAACAAAAAGGGGAAGAAATTATAAACCTTGTAAGTCCTGTTATTAACTAATCTTAATGAGTTAATCGAATAAAAAGGCCAACATTATGAAGACAATTCCAATCATTTTTATGTTTTGCTCTGTGCTATTAACTCACGCGCAATCTAATTCACAAAATTCAATAATTGAAGAGAATATTGAATTAGAAGATCTTCCAGAAATTGTAATTACTAAAATTGGTGATGACTTTTCATTTTATTTAACAGATAAAAACCCGGACTTAAGTGTTCAAAATTTACAAAACCATTTCATTGCATACAACTTAGGCAAAGATTATCAAGGATATGATAATTTTTTAGTGTTAATGAGAAATGATAAAGGTACTTTAACAGCAACATATAATCAAAACGGAAAGTTAGTACATGTTGTTGAAAAATATGAGAATGTAACATTACCAGATAAGATTATATTTTCTGTTTTTAAAAATTATCCAGGTTGGGGTATCGTAAACGACAAGTATTTATATACTCAAGCAGATGGAGATGTTTTAAAAAAACAATATAAACTAAAAATTAAAAACGGTAACAAAACAAAACGAATTATACTTTCACCATCAGGTGAGATTTTAAAGGATTAATTGAAATTGAATACAAAAAAGGCTTGGATAACTTCCAAGCCTTTTTAAAAACTAACCAAACCTAATTGTATGAAAAAAAACTATTTTATTCTTGATTTCTAAAAACTAATTTTCCATCGAAACTATCTAATAATATTATGCTATCGGTTTTAATATTCCCCGATAGAATTTCTTTAGAAAGTTCGTTTAAAACTTCTCTTTGAATAACTCTTTTTACCGGTCGTGCTCCAAACTCTGGATCGTATCCTTTTATAGCTAAATAATCTATAGCTTCTGGAGTTGCATCCATTGTAATGTGTTGGTGTGCTAGCATTTTAGTAACACTTTTTAATTGTAAGCCAACAATTTGTTTAATATTAGCTTGCGTTAATGGAGTAAACATTACTATCTCATCAATACGATTAATAAACTCTGGGCGAACCGTTTGTTTTAATAAACCTAAAACTTCCACTTTTGCTGCTTCAGCAGCACTTTCAATACTACCTTTTAGATTTTCAAATTTTTCTTGAATAATATGACTCCCCATATTAGACGTCATAATTATAATAGTGTTTTTAAAATCAGCTACACGACCTTTATTATCTGTTAAGCGACCTTCATCTAAAACTTGTAATAAAATATTAAAAGTATCAGGATGAGCTTTTTCAATTTCATCTAACAATACAACAGAGTAGGGTTTTCTACGAACCGCTTCTGTTAATTGTCCGCCTTCATCATAGCCAACATATCCTGGAGGTGCACCAACTAATCGGCTTACACTATGACGCTCTTGATATTCGCTCATATCAATACGCGTAATAGCATTTTCATCATCGAAAAGATATTCAGCTAATGCTTTGGCTAATTCAGTTTTACCAACACCAGTTGTTCCTAAGAATAAGAAAGAACCAATTGGTTTTTTCGCATCTTGTAAACCAGCACGACTTCTTCGAACGGCATCACTTATGGCTTCAATAGCTTCTTCTTGGCCTACAACGCGTTTGTGTAATTCGTCTTCTAGTTTCAACAATTTTTCGCGTTCGCTTTGAAGCATTTTCGTTACAGGAATTCCAGTCCATTTTGCGACAACTTCAGCAATATCATCATGCGTAACTTCTTCTTTTATTAAAGTTTGCCCTTGTTGATTTTCTTGTAATTCTTTTTGAAAAGCATCTAATTTTTCTTGAGCCTCTTTAATTTTTCCGTAACGTAATTCGGCCACTTTTCCATAATCACCTTCACGTTCAGCACGTTCAGCTTCCAATTTGAAATCTTCAATTTCTTGTTTTACATTTTGAATATTTTCAACTACATCTTTCTCTGATTTCCATTTGGCAAAAATCTCGTTACGTTCTTCTTTTAAATTCGCCAATTCAAGATTTAATGTTTTCAATTTTACATCATCGTTCTCACGTTTAATCGCTTCAATTTCAATTTCTAACTGCATAATTTTACGATCCAAAACATCTAATTCTTCTGGTTTCGAATTGATTTCCATACGTAATTTAGAAGCGGCTTCGTCCATTAAGTCAATAGCTTTATCTGGTAGAAAACGATTCGTAATATAACGTTGCGACAATTCTACCGCAGCTATAATTGCATCATCTTTAATGCGAACTTTATGATGTGTTTCGTATTTCTCTTTAATACCACGTAAAATTGAAATCGCACTTTCCGTATCAGGTTCATCAACCATTACTTTTTGAAAACGTCTTTCAAGTGCTTTATCTTTTTCAAAATACTTTTGGTATTCATCTAAAGTCGTCGCACCAATTGCTCTTAGTTCTCCACGTGCTAAAGCTGGCTTTAAGATGTTTGCCGCATCCATTGCGCCTTCGCCACCACCAGCACCAACTAGTGTGTGAATTTCATCAATGAATAATACAATTTCACCATCACCAGAAGTGACTTCTTTTACAACCGATTTTAATCGTTCTTCAAATTCACCTTTGTATTTTGCACCAGCAATAAGTGCACCCATATCGAGTGAATAAATGATTTTATCTTTTAAGTTTTCTGGAACGTCACCATCTACAATTCTATGCGCTAAACCTTCTGCGATTGCCGTTTTACCAACACCAGGTTCACCAATTAACATTGGGTTGTTTTTGGTTCTACGTGTTAAAATTTGTAAAACTCTACGAATTTCTTCATCACGACCAATTACTGGGTCAAGTTTTCCATTTCTAGCTAATTCGCATAGATTTTTAGCATATTTATTTAATGCATTATACGTTTCTTCGGCCGATGCTGAGGTTACTCGTTCTCCTTTGCGTAATTCAGCAATGGCAGCTTCTAAACCTTTTTCGGTTACACCTTGATCTTTTAAGATTTGTGCTACTTTACTTTTAGATTTAAAAATGGCTAAAATTAAATGCTCGATAGAAACATATTCGTCGTTCATTTTTTTTGCAATAATGTTGGCTTCTGTTAAAGTAGAGCCAGCATCTCGAGAAAGCATAATCTCTCCACCACTAACTTTTGGAAAACTTTGTAAAGTGCTGTCTAAAATTTGTTTAAATAAGTCAACATTTACGTTTAGTTTTTTCAAAAGAAACGGCGTTACATTTTCATCAACTTCTAAAATACCTTTGAAAATATGTTCATTTTCAAGTTGTTGATGTCCGAAACCTTGGGCAATTTGTTGTGCTTGTTGTAAGGCTTCTTGCGATTTAATAGTTAAGTTTTTTAAGTTCATATATAAAATTTTCCTTTCAAGTTATTTTTAAGTTGTTTTACTAACTTTGTATAGCATAAGTCAATTTATGTTCCAATGTAAAAAATAAGACAAAATGACTGATTTTAAGTGATTTATACTTTTTTAATCGGTCAAAATGTCGTAAAATATGACAAATCATGAGTTTTTTTGATAAAATATTTGGTAGCGAGAACAGCGAAGTAAATTCAAAAGTGAATTGGATTCCTTTAACAGAATTTTCTCAATTAGATGAAATTGTAGAAAATTCGAATGATAAAACTATTGGAATTTTCAAACATAGTACACGTTGTAGTATAAGTAGGTTTACTTTAAAACAATTTGAGAGCGAATATAATATAGAAAATAAAGTAGACTTGTATTTTCTCGATTTATTAAATCATCGTGATGTTTCAAATGAAATTGCAAATCGTTTTCAAGTAATTCATCAATCTCCACAATTAATTGTAATTAAAAATGGAGTAGCAGTTTATGATGCTTCGCACAGTGATATTGAAGCAGAAGCTTTAGAAAAATATGTATAAAAAAAGCAACTCACCGAGTTGCTTTTTTATTTATCTTCTGAATCGATTATTTGTAATAATTGCTTTTAATTTGGCTTTTAAATCTTCACCAGAGTCAAATATCATTTGTTCGTTAGTTGGAAATGGAACAGCTCTTCTGTCGAAATATTGATAATACGTTTCTTCACAAGCACGTTTATCTCCATTGTAGTTTGCATATATATATTCAAAAACAAATTCGCTTGCTAGTGGGAAAGTTTCGATTAACTGATTACTTCTAAAATCAATATAATCTACTTTTGCTGTTACTTGGCACGATTTAAATTGCGTAAATTCATAAATATTTACTGAAATAGTTTTGAAGTTGTCAACTTTTATAGGGTTCCCTAAACTGTCTTTAACAGTATTACCATTGGCATCAAGAAGATTTTTTACACCGTCTTTAATTTGTTTTTCTTTGATAAATTGCTTTTCACGAACTTGTTCTGGCGACATATTTATTTGGCGGAAGTTAACAATCATTCCATAATCATAATAAACACTTTGTTGGCGATTATTATGATAAACAGTCCATTTGTCATTTAATCCAAAAGTGCTAAAATCTAATAAATCATCTTGTAAACGTTTCGGAATTACCATTCCCGTTTCATTTTTAGTAGAAACGTGAACAAAGTCAGTACCTTTATATTGAGCTTCATCCATCAAAGTTCTTACATCTTTATAATTTGGATTTAATTGATCTAAATAACTTAAATCATCAAACGCTTGACGATAGTTCATTTTATTATTAGACTGCATCAATTTTCTTGCATTAGAATATAAGTATCCAGATAAATTGTTTTTACTTGAAACAATTTTTTCAGAATAATTATCCATTGGGAAAATTGCATTTCTTCCTTCATTATGTAATGGAAGTGGAAGTAAAGGTTTTATTCTTTCCTGACGGTTATGAAGTTGGTTATAAAGATTAAAAATTCGCTCATAGTTTGCAGGATTATTCTCAACTGATAATAATTTTATAGATTCAAGATCTCTTGCTTTTGCTTTTGCAAAAGCTTCTTCTAAAAGATAAACATAATCTTGCTTTCCTTTTGAAGTTTTATTTGTACGTAGTGCATTTACAGTTTTATCAATTGCAGCGTCATAATTTCCTGTGTTAAGTAAAGATTCAGTACTTTTTACTCCACAACTTATAACAATTAGGCTTAAAAATAGGAAGGTAATTTTCTTCATAAAATATTGATTTTGGCAAAGATATAATTTTTTGATTGCTAGAAAATAGAATTGCTTATATCTTTCGTTTAAATGCTCAAAACAAAAAAGATGCCAATTCTTTAATTAAAAAAAAACCGGAAATTAATTTCCGGTTTTTTTACTTTTTTATTTTATCTCAACTGCAGGAAGTAATTTCGAAGAACATTCTCCAAAACCAATTCTTACATCATTATTTTTACAATAACCACGAATAATAACAGTATCGTTATCGTTGATGAATTTTCTTTCACTTCCGTCTTTCATTTGAATTGGATTTTTTCCACCCCAAGTCAATTCAAGCATTGAACCAAAACTATCTTCTGTAGGTCCAGAAATTGTACCACTTCCCATCATATCACCAGAATTAACACGACAACCATTAACTGTGTGATGTGCTAATTGTTGCGACATTGACCAATACATATATTTAAAGTTTGAATTTGAAACTACTGTTTCTTCTTTATTTTCTGGTTGAATTGCAACTTGTAAATTAATATCAAAAGCGTGTGCTCCTTCTTGCTGTAAATACGATAAAGGAGTAGGAGATTGTTCAGGGCCTTTAACTCTGAAAGGTTCTAAAGCATCCATGGTTACAATCCATGGTGAAATTGAAGACGCAAAATTTTTAGCAAGAAATGGCCCTAAAGGAACATATTCCCATTTTTGAATATCTCGAGCACTCCAATCATTGAAAAGCACCATTCCAAAAATATAATCTTCGGCTTCTGAAACAGGAATTGGTTCTCCCATTAAATTAGCATCAGTTGTTATAAAAGCAGTTTCTAATTCAAAATCTACTAATTTTGAAGGCCCAAAAACAGGTTGAGTTTCACCAGCAGGTAACGTTTGTCCGTTTGGTCGTCTCACTGGAACACCACTAGGAACAATTGTAGAACTTCTACCATGATAACCTACAGGAATGTGTAACCAGTTTGGTAATAAAGCATTTTCTGGATCACGAAACATTTTACCAACGTTTGTCGCATGTTCTTTACTACTATAGAAGTCGGTATAATCTCCAATTTGAACAGGCAATAGCATCTCAATTTCAGAAACATTGAATAAGATTATTTCTTTGTGTTCTGCGTTATCTCTTAATTTTGGATTTTCAGCATCAAAAAGTTCTGCAAGGCGATTTCTTACCAAGCGCCATGTTTTTTTTCCATCAGAAATAAAGTCGTTTAAGGTATCTTGCATAAACATGTCGTCTGTTAGCTCAATCCCATCAAAATAACCAAGTCGCTGTAAAGCTCCCATGTCGATAGCAGTTTCACCAATTCGGGTTCCAATTGTGATATCGTTGTTTTTTGTTATGAACACTCCAAATGGAATATTTTGGATTGGGAAATCGCAATTTTCTTTCACATAAATCCAAGATTTTCTGTTTGGGTCGTTTGCTATATTTGGCATAATAAGTTGTTAGTTTGTTGTTGAAAAAATATAAATCAAATATAAACTTTACTGTCTATTTAACAAACCTTTTTCGTAATTTTGAGCAAATTTTAACGAATTACTAAAGAAATGCGACGCGACGAACAAATTTTTGACTTAATTCTTGACGAGCAAGATAGACAACAACACGGTATTGAATTAATAGCTTCTGAAAATTTTGTTAGCGACCAAGTTATGGAAGCTGCAGGATCTTGTTTAACTAATAAATATGCTGAAGGGTATCCTGGTAAAAGATACTATGGTGGATGTGAAGTAGTTGATATTGTTGAACAAATTGCAATTGATAGAGCTAAAGAACTTTTTGGAGCAGAATATGTTAATGTTCAACCGCATTCAGGTTCACAAGCTAATACTGCTGTTTTTGCTGCTTGTCTACAACCAGGAGATAAAATTTTAGGATTTGATTTATCACATGGCGGACATTTAACGCACGGTTCTCCTGTAAATTTTTCTGGGAAATTATACAGTCCAGTTTTCTATGGTGTAGAGAAGGAGACAGGTAGATTAAATTATAATAAAATTCAAGAAATTGCTTCTGCTGAAAAACCAAAATTAATTATTGCCGGTGCTTCTGCTTATTCTCGTGATATGGACTTTAAACGTTTCAGAGAAATAGCTGATAGTGTAGGAGCACTATTATTGGCTGATGTATCACATCCAGCTGGTTTAATCGCGAAAGGTTTGTTAAGCGATCCAATTCCACATTGTCATATAGTAACTACTACAACTCATAAAACTTTAAGAGGTCCAAGAGGTGGTATGATTTTGATGGGTAAAGACTTTGAAAATCCATGGGGGTTAAAAACTCCAAAAGGTGAAATCAGAATGATGAGTCATGTTTTAGATATGGCTGTTTTTCCTGGAAACCAAGGTGGACCCTTAATGCATATTATTGCAGCTAAAGCTGTGGCTTTTGGAGAAGCTTTAACTGAAAACTTTTTCAATTACACACTTCAAGTGCAAAAAAATGCAAAAGCGATGGCTAATGCATTTGTGAGTAGAGGTTATGATATAATTTCTGGTGGAACAGATAATCATATGATGTTAATTGACTTGAGGAATAAAAATATTACTGGTAAAGAAGCAGAAAATGCTTTGGTAAAAGCTGAAATTACGGTTAATAAAAATATGGTTCCTTTTGATGATAAATCACCATTTGTAACATCTGGAATTCGTGTTGGTACTCCAGCAATTACAACAAGAGGATTAGTTGAAGCGGATATGGAAACTATCGTTGCTTTAATCGATAAGGTTATTATGAATTTCCAAGATGAAGCTGTATTAGAGCAAGTAGCTGAAGAAGTAAACGACTTTATGGCTGATAAGCCTATGTTTGTTTTTTAATTGAAAATTAAATAGTTTAATTATGATATAAAAAATCCGAGCAATGCTCGGATTTTTTATATCATAATTAGTAATTTAATTAATTGTAATTACTTCCCGTCTCTATCGACTTTAATTTTTTCAGGTCTGTTTGCTAATTCCCATGCCACTAAAAATGCTAATTGAGCTCTTTTGGCTAAAGCATCATATTCAATTTTATCAGGAGTATCGCTAGGCATATGATAATCAGCATGAATTCCGTTAAAATAGAAAATCGCAGGAACTCCATGTTTAGCAAAATTATAATGATCAGATCTGTAATATATACGCTCAGGATCATTTCTATCATTGTATTTATAATCTAGCTCCATTTTAGTGTATTTATTGTTCATTTCTTCATTAATTGCATGAAGTTCACTACTTAGTCTGTCCGAACCAATTACATAAACATAATTATTTGTATCTGGGTGAAGCGTATCACGACGACCAATCATATCAATATTAATATCGGCAACAGTTTTTTCCATTGGAAACAATGGATTTTCAGAATAATATCGAGAACCATGCAGTCCGTGCTCTTCCCCTGTTACATGTAAAAACAATATTGAGCGTTTAGGTTTAAAACCCTCTTTTTCAGCTTGTTTAAATGCTTGAGCAATTTCTAGCAATGAGACAGTCCCTGAACCATCATCATCAGCTCCATTATAAACTTCACCGTTTTTCATGCCTACGTGATCATAATGTGCGGAAATAACAACGATTTCATCTTTTTTGTCAGTTCCTTCAATGAAGGCCCAAATGTTTTCAGAATCAGGAAGTTTTGGAGCAAATCCTCTTGCCATAAATTCTGAAGGAACTTTTTGGTACCATCCATTTCCTTCTTTAGGGTAACTAATTCCATTTTTCTCATATTGAGAAATTAAATATTTACCAGCTTTTTTTTGTCCTTTACTACCTGTATCACGACCTTCATTTTCGTCTGAAGCAACTATATATAAATGAGTTTTTAATTCGTCTGGTGTAATTGTATTCATGTATTTTGATACATCTGCTTGTTTTTGAGACTTAGAAGAAGCACAACTTGCTAAGATTATAGCTAAAGCGAAAAGTGAAATTTTTTTCATTCTAATACTATTTATTAGTTTTCATGATTGAATTTTTCAAATATAAAATAAAAAAAGGATACCAAATTGTTAATTTTTATATAATGTTTTTAAAAGGGAATTTTTTGATTAGTTAAATTTATTCGTTAAAAAGTTAAAAAATATCTCCAAAAGTTTTGTATTTGTTAAAAAAAAATTAATTTTAGATGTTTTAATCCTTATCAAATGTTAATTTCATGAAAAAAGCTTTACTACTTATTTTATTTGTTTTTGCGATAAACATATATTCCCAAACAAATAACAAAAATTATAATTTACCTCCAGGTTATAAACTTCATCCTAAAAAATCAATTATCGATTTATCTTTTAAATTAGATGATACTAAATTTACAAATCAAGACTATTCAAATAAAGATTTAAAATTTTTAAAAGATATTCCTGAAAATGAAATTTCTACTTTAAAAAATTCTAATCCAGAGTATTTTAAATATTTAGAAAATGGAAATTTGTTTATCAATTCACTTTCAGACAAGGTTAAGAAAATATACTCAAAAGAAGAGCTTTGGTATATTTTTGCTTTTGATCAAACACTTAAAGAAAAACTTACTACCATATAATTTAACCTATGAGAAACAATTACCTATTGCAATTATTATTGCTTTTCGCAATAAGCATTACTTATGGGCAAACTTATAATATGCCTACCGGAACAGGTACCGCATCTTATTCAACTTGTTCAGGAACTTTTAGAGATGGTGCTGGAAATTATGCTAATAACCAAGATAGTAGCGTTACATTTTGTCCTTCTACACCCGGTACAGTTGTAGCAATAACATTTACAGCATTTAACACTGAAGACGGTTTTGATTATTTAGAAATTTGGCAAGGAAACTCTATGACTGGTCCTGCAGATGATGTACTTATGGGTACACCACCAGTTCCTTTTACTGTTTTTTCAACAAGTCCAGATGGATGTTTAACTTTTCATTTTGTATCCGATTCGGGAACGAGTTTCGCTGGTTGGACATCAACCATAGCTTGTTCAACCCCTTGTACACCACCGGTAGCTCAAATGGCTGACAATTCAACTGTTAATATTTGTTCTCCAAATGCTGTTAATCCAGGATCTCTAACAGTTGCATTTGATGCATCACCTTCATATTCACCTGTTGGGAACCCTATTACTTCATATATTTGGGATTGGAATGATGGAACAACTACTACAACAGCTTCACCTACCACTACTCATACTTTTCCAGGGATTGGAGTTTACAATGTTTCTTTAAAGGTTCAAGATAATAATCCATTAGGTTGTGCAAATACTAATTCAGAGACTAGGGTAGTAAGAGTTTTACCCGATGCTGATTTTACTGGAACAACAACAGGTCCGATTAATATTAATTGTGGAGACAATGTTAATTTAACTGGGATTGCAACTTCTCAAACAATTACCCAACAAGCTCCTTCTGTATCAGGAAGCCCTGTTTCTTTACCAGATGGTTCAGGATCTAGTTATACTTCTACATTAGATTTTACTGGTTTATTTCCGGTTGGTGCTACCCTAAATGCTGGATGTTACCCTACATTAACTTTTGATCTAGAACATTCATATTCTGGTGATTTAGAGATAACATTAATCTCACCTACTGGTCAATCGGTAATAGTTTATGATCAGCATGGAGGAGGAACAAATTTTGGTACTTGTTCCAATGGAGCAGATGATGGAGTGCCAGGTTGTACTGCTACTTATACTGTAGTTAATTCAGGAGGAATAAGTTGGACTGCAGCTGCTGCAACAACAACAGCAACTAGTACTTGTGCTAACTGGACTGGTGCTTGTGAGACAGGTAACAATTACATACCTCAAACTTATAATTCTACAAATTCTTTTGCTGTACTTAATGGTTCAGATTTAAATGGAGTTTGGACATTACAAATTACGGATAACCTTACTTGGGATGATGGATTTATTAGTGGATGGTCTTTAACTTTTCCTGCAGCTTGTTATGGAACTGTTGAATTTGTTACTCCAGATATTACAGATTTAACTTGGTCAACAGTTTCGCCAAGTGCACCTTCATTACCAACTCAAACAACTACAACAACTGTTGTAGTAGATCCAGGGCCAGACACTTGTCCTGTTACAGGAACATGTACTGGTACACAATTAAATAACTCTCCTACAGTAGGACCTTTCAATGATTTAGGCTCCTTTACATATACTGTTACTGCAACAGATGAGTTTGGATGTCAGTTTACCCGCGACGTTGTTATTAATGTAGCTCCTCAATGTGCAACTGCTAATATTAGTTATGTTGGAAATCCATTTTGTGAGAATTCAGCTTTAGGTAATGTTACTTTAACGGGAACTGGCGGATTTACTGGAGGTACATTTAGTGCTACTCCAGCAGGTTTATCTATAAATCCTACTACAGGTCAAATAGATCCTTCTACAAGTACTACAGGTATAACATATACGGTTACATATACCATTCCAGCTAGTGCATGTTGTGCTACAGTTGTTACAACAACAACGACAGTTATAGTCAATGCACAGCCAAATGCTGGAACAGATGGCAATACAACAGTTTGTGATAGTAGTACATCAACAATCGATTTATTCTCATTAATTACAGGCGAACAATCAGGCGGAGTTTGGACTCAGACATCGGGAACAGGAGGAACGTTTAACGCAGGAGCAGGTAATTACACACCGGCACCAGGCGCAACAACATCGACATTTACATATACAATAGCAGGCGTAGCGCCATGTATTGATGATAGTAGTGTAGCAACGATAAATATCAATGCACAGCCAAATGCTGGAACAGATGGTTCTACAACAGTTTGTGATAGTAGTACAGCAACAATCGATTTATTCTCATTAATTACAGGCGAACAATCAGGCGGAGTTTGGACTCAGACATCGGGAACAGGAGGAGTGTTTAATGCAGGAGCAGGAACTTACACACCGGCACCAGGCGCAACAACATCGACATTTACATATACAATAGCAGGCGTAGCGCCATGTATTGATGATAGTAGTGTAGCAACGATAAATATCAATGCACAGCCAAATGCTGGAACAGATGGTTCTACAACAGTTTGTGATAGTAGTACCGCAGCAATCGATTTATTCTCATTAATTACAGGAGAGCAATCAGGTGGAGTTTGGACACAAACTTCAGGAACTGGTGGAACATTTAATGCAGGAGCAGGAACGTATACACCAGCACCAGGCGCAACAACATCAACATTCACATATACAATAGCAGGCGTAGCACCATGTATTGATGATAGTAGTGTAGCAACGATAAACATCAATGCACAGCCAAATGCTGGAACAGATGGTTCTACAACAGTTTGTGATAGTAGTACAGCAACAATCGATTTATTCTCATTAATTACAGGCGAACAATCAGGCGGAGTTTGGACTCAGACATCGGGAACAGGAGGAGTGTTTAATGCAGGAGCAGGAACTTACACACCGGCACCAGGCGCAACAACATCGACATTTACATATACAATAGCAGGCGTAGCGCCATGTATTGATGATAGTAGTGTAGCAACGATAAATATCAATGCACAGCCAAATGCTGGAACAGATGGCAATACAACAGTTTGTGATAGTAGTACAGCAACAATCGATTTATTCTCGTTAATTACAGGAGAGCAATCAGGTGGCGTTTGGACACAAACTTCAGGAACTGGTGGAACATTTAATGCAGGAGCAGGAACGTATACACCAGCACCAGGCGCAACAACATCAACATTCACATATACAATAGCAGGCGTAGCACCATGTATTGATGATAGTAGTGTAGCAACAATAAATATAAACCCATTACTTTCTCCTGTTATTAGTTGCGGAGTATTAACTTCTACCTCAGTTGAGTTTAATTGGGCTGCAGTTACAGGGGCTACTAGTTACACAATTAGTTACCAAATTAACTCTAATCCTGTAGTTAATGTTGGAGATGTTGGGAATGTATTAAATTATGTAGTTTCAGGATTAGTACCTGCTGATAGTGTTTTAATTACAGTTACACCTGTTGGTGGAGCTGGGACTTGTTTTACGTTTACAAATCAAACATGTGTGTCAAATAATTGTACACCTCCAACGGCATCAATTAGTTACTCATCACCATTTTGTAATTCTAATTCCACTTTACAAAATGTTACTTTAAATGGTACTGGAGTTTACACAGGAGGAAGCTATAGTGCACCTACTGGTTTATCAATTAATGTTGCAAATGGAGATATTGATCCATCTATTTCTACTGTAGGTACATATACAGTTACTTATACTATTCCTGCTACACCTGGATGTTCACCAGTAGTGACAACCACATCTGTAACAATCAATGCACAGCCAAATGCTGGAACAGATGGTAATACAACAGTTTGTGACAGTAGTACCGCAGCAATCGATTTATTCTCATTAATTACAGGAGAACAATCAGGTGGCGTTTGGACACAAACTTCAGGAACTGGTGGAACATTTAATGCAGGAGCAGGAACGTATACGCCGGCACCAGGCGCAACAACATCAACATTCACATATACAATAGCAGGCGTAGCGCCATGTATTGATGATAGTAGTGTAGCAACGATAAACATCAATGCACAGCCAAATGCTGGAACAGATGGTTCTACAACAGTTTGTGATAGTAGTACCGCAGCAATCGATTTATTCTCATTAATTACAGGAGAGCAATCAGGTGGAGTTTGGACACAAACATCGGGAACAGGCGGAACGTTTAATGCAGGAGCAGGAACGTATACACCAGCACCAGGTGCTACAACATCAATGTTTACATATACAATAGCAGGCGTAGCGCCATGTATTGATGATAGTAGTGTAGCAACGATAAATATCAATGCACAGCCAAATGCTGGAACAGATGGTTCTACAACAGTTTGTGATAGTAGTACAGCAACAATCGATTTATTCTCATTAATTACAGGCGAACAATCAGGCGGAGTTTGGACTCAGACATCGGGAACAGGAGGAGTGTTTAATGCAGGAGCAGGAACTTACACACCGGCACCAGGCGCAACAACATCGACATTTACATATACAATAGCAGGCGTAGCGCCATGTATTGATGATAGTAGTGTAGCAACGATAAATATCAATGCACAGCCAAATGCTGGAACAGATGGCAATACAACAGTTTGTGATAGTAGTACAGCAACAATCGATTTATTCTCGTTAATTACAGGAGAACAATCAGGTGGCGTTTGGACACAAACTTCAGGAACTGGTGGAACATTTAATGCAGGAGCAGGAACGTATACACCGGCACCAGGCGCAACAACATCAACATTCACATATACAATAGCAGGCGTAGCGCCATGTATTGATGATAGTAGTGTAGCAACGATAAACATCAATGCACAGCCAAATGCTGGAACAGATGGTTCTACAACAGTTTGTGATAGTAGTACCGCAGCAATCGATTTATTCTCATTAATTACAGGAGAGCAATCAGGTGGAGTTTGGACACAAACATCGGGAACAGGCGGAACGTTTAATGCAGGAGCAGGAACTTATACACCAGCACCAGGTGCTACAACATCAATGTTTACATATACAATAGCAGGCGTAGCGCCATGTATTGATGATAGTAGTGTAGCAACGATAAATATCAATGCACAGCCAAATGCTGGAACAGATGGTTCTACAACAGTTTGTGATAGTAGTACAGCAACAATCGATTTATTCTCATTAATTACAGGCGAACAATCAGGCGGAGTTTGGACTCAGACATCGGGAACAGGCGGAACGTTTAATGCAGGAGCAGGAACTTACACACCGGCACCAGGCGCAACAACATCGACATTTACATATACAATAGCAGGCGTAGCGCCATGTATTGATGATAGTAGTGTAGCAACGATAAATATCAATGCACAGCCAAATGCTGGAACAGATGGCAATACAACAGTTTGTGATAGTAGTACAGCAACAATCGATTTATTCTCGTTAATTACAGGAGAGCAATCAGGTGGCGTTTGGACACAAACTTCAGGAACTGGTGGAACATTTAATGCAGGAGCAGGAACGTATACACCAGCACCAGGCGCAACAACATCAACATTCACATATACAATAGCAGGCGTAGCGCCATGTATTGATGATAGTAGTGTAGCAACGATAAACATCAATGCACAGCCAAATGCTGGAACAGATGGTTCTACAACAGTTTGTGATAGTAGTACAGCAACAATCGATTTATTCTCATTAATTACAGGAGAGCAATCAGGTGGAGTTTGGACACAAACATCGGGAACAGGCGGAACGTTTAACGCAGGAGCAGGTACTTACACACCGGCACCGGGCGCAACAACATCAACATTCACATATACAATAGCAGGCGTAGCGCCATGTATTGATGATAGTAGTGTAGCAACGATAAACATCAATGCACAGCCAAATGCTGGAACAGATGGTAATACAACAGTTTGTGACAGTAGTACCGCAGCAATCGATTTATTCTCGTTAATCACAGGAGAACAATCAGGCGGAGTTTGGACACAAACATCGGGAACAGGCGGAACGTTTAACGCAGGAGCAGGTAATTACACACCGGCACCGGGCGCAACAACATCAACCTTTATGTATACAATAGCAGGAGTTGCACCATGTGTTGACGATAGTAGTGTAGTTACAATTACAATAAATGCACAGCCAAATGCTGGAACAGATGGTTCTACAACGGTTTGTGATAGTAGTACGGCTGCAATAGATTTATTCTCATTAATTACAGGCGAACAATCAGGCGGAGTTTGGACACAAACTTCAGGAACAGGCGGAACATTTAATGCAGGAGCAGGAACGTATACACCAGCACCAGGCGCAACAACATCAACATTCACATATACAATAGCAGGAGTTGCTCCATGTATTGATGATAGTAGTGTAGCAACGATAAATATCAATGCACAGCCAAATGCTGGAACAGATGGTTCAACAACAGTTTGTGATAGTAGTACAGCATCAATCGATTTATTCTCATTAATCACAGGCGAACAATCAGGCGGAGTTTGGACACAGACATCGGGAACAGGTGGAACATTTAATGCAGGAGCAGGAACTTATACACCAGCACCGGGCGCAACAACATCAACGTTTACGTATACAATAGCAGGAGTTGCTCCATGTATTGATGATAGTAGTGTAGCAACGATAAATATCAATGCACAGCCAAATGCTGGAACAGATGGTAATACAACAGTTTGTGATAATAGTTCAGCAACAATCGATTTATTCTCGTTAATTACAGGAGAACAATCAGGTGGCGTTTGGACACAGACATCGGGAACAGGAGGAGTGTTTAATGCAGGAGCAGGAACGTATACACCGGCACCAGGCGCAACGACATCTACTTTTGAATATATTATAGCAGGAGTTGCACCATGTGTTGATGATAGTAGTGTTGCAACAGTAAATATTGATCCTTATTTGTCAGCAACAATCTCTTATCCTTTATTATCTTATTGTGTAAGCCACGGTACAGTAGATATTGTTTTTGTCGGTACAGGTGTAAATGGAACTTATACAAGTGTTCCTGCAGGATTGGATATAAATATATCTACAGGTCAAATTAATACACAAAATAGTACACCAGGATTTTATACAATCAATTACTTAGTACCTACAAACGGTGCATGTAGTTCTTATACTGTTTCAACAACAATTGAAATTACAGCTAGACCTGTATTAACAATAAATAATCCATTGCCAATAACTTTATGTGATGGAGAGTTTTTACATGTAGACTGGACAAGTAATGTAGCGGGTACTACCTTAACGTATACGGCTTCTAGCAATAATGTTACTTATCCTAGTAATGGAGATCAAAGTACATTAGATCAAGTTTTATCATTAATAAATTCGGATCAGATAGGCGATATTACGATAACAATTACCCCTTTTGCTAATGGCTGTTCAGGAGATGCGATACAAGTACCAGTTCGAATCAATCCAAATCCGGTTATAAGTTCTGTTTCAGTAGATCAGAATACGATTTGTTCAGGCAATGAAGTTACTTTTACTGTAACGAGTAATTTAGGAGGAACGACTTACGATTGGTCGGTAATAAATAATACCGGAGTTACTGTTGTGGGAGGCGTTACAAGTGGAACGATAACTACAGGTACATTAATGTTAGTATTAGAGAACTCTACACCTGGATTATCAGGAACAATAGAAGTTGATTTTACACCTTATAGAGATGGATGTCCAGGAGCGACAGTAGTGAGTGAAGTAATTACTGTTAATCCTATTCCGGGAGTTCCAAACGGATTACCAGAATATTACATATGTGATGGAGAAGCTACGCCGATGAGTATCACTTCAGATCCATTTGTAGCGGGGACAGAATTGATATATGATGTTGTAGATTATTATAATGTAACGGGATATAGTTCAGGCGGACCATTACCGGAGCCATTATTAATAGAGGATGTTTTAACATTAACAGATTCCTATGTTCAAGGTTATGTGGTTTACCGCATTTGGGCTACATTAAATGGATGTGATGGAGAGTATAGAGACTTTACGGTTTATGTAAATCCTAATCCACAACCGGTTTTAACAGATGGTGCGATATGTGTTAATGATATAGGAACAGTTTTCCAAACGTATTGGTTAACAGTTGAAGGATTACCAGGGACAAATTATCAGTATACATGGTATGAGTCATCAGATCCAGTTAATCCTATTGCAATAACAGGAGTTCCAAGTTTAGAGGTAGCTGTAGCGGGTAGTTATTATGTAGTGGTAAGAGATTTAAGTTCAACGGACACTTCATGTGAGGGTACTTCAAACACAGTAAGTGTAATAGAGACCAATCCAGCGACAAGTTTTATCACAACGGTAACTGATGCATTTAGTGATAACGCAACAGTTGTTGTTACGGTAACAGGAGGAAATGGTATGTTATTGTATCAGATAGATGGTGGAGCATTCCAAGAATCGAATGTGTTTACAGGAGTAAGTGCAGGAGAACATGTTATTACGGTTATCGATTCACAAGGGTGTACTTATTTACAAGAGACAGTATTGGTGATAGATTATCCAAACTTCTTTACACCAAATGGAGATGGATATAATGATACATGGAATATAATAGGTTTAAACCAACCAGAGGCGAAGTTGTACATTTTTGATAGATACGGTAAGTTAATCAAGCAATTAAGTACAGTAGGACCGGGTTGGGATGGAACGTATAATGGTGAGCAATTACCATCGACAGATTACTGGTTTAGTTTAGAATATTTAGAAAACGGAGTAGCTAAAGAGTTTAAGGCACACTTCGCAATGAAAAGATAATAAACAAAAATCATAAAAAAAATCCTCACTTAAATAGTGGGGATTTTTTTATTTCTGTATTTCAATAAAAAAAGCTCCAGATTTTCATCTGAAGCTTTACCTGCGGAGAAAGAGGCTCTATAACCTACAATATCATAAATTTTCAATTAGTATTAATAATCTGTTATATAGCAAGTTATTACAAATTTTAAATTTCATTAAAAATCATAAAATATCATTGAATATATCAAAAATTGGGTGTAAATTTGGGTGTAACTTTTGCATCCAAATGATATGATTGATATTAAACGTAATGTTATTTTCTCACTTGAAAACAGAAAAAAGAATGGTGTTCCTGTTGTAGAGAATGTTCCAATTAGAATGAGAGTAATTTTCATGGGTAATCGTGTTGATTTTTCAACTGGATTTAGAATAGATACTTCTAAATGGGATGAGAAAAAACAAAGAGTTAAAAATGGTTGTACAAATAAACTAAAACAGAGCTCTTCTGATATTAATACGAAACTCCAGGAATACGAAAACAATATTCAAAATATATTCAAAATATTTGAAACTCAAGATATAAATCCAACTACTGAATTACTTAAAACAGAATTTAAGAATTTATTCAAAGATGATAATGAAAAAGAAAAGAGTTCTAAAAAAGGATTTTTAAAAGTTTTTGATGAATTTACTAAAGAAAGTGGTAGACAAAATGACTGGACTTATTCTACATTTGAAAAGTTTGCAAGTGTAAAAAATCATCTAATTAAATTTAGCACTAAACTCTCTTTTGACCTTTTTGATGAAAAAGGGTTGAATGATTATGTAATTTTTCTTCGTGATGTAGAACAAATGCGAAATAGTACAATCGGAAAACAAATTGGTTTCCTGAAATGGTTTTTACGATGGTCAAAACAAAAAGGTTACAACAAAAACTTAGCTTTTGAAACATTCAAACCTAAACTAAAAAGTACTCCAAAAAAAGTAATTTTTCTTACTCCTAAAGAATTAAAAAAACTTCGTGAATACAAATTGCCTGAAACTAAACAATATCTCGAAAGAGTTAGAGATGTATTCATTTTTTGTTGTTATAGTTCTCTTAGATATTCCGATGTTAATAATTTAAGACGAAGTAATGTAAAAAAGAATCATATTGAAGTTACAACAGTTAAGACAGCTGATAATCTTTTAATTGACCTAAATAATTATTCAAGAGAAATACTTGATAAATATAAAGATATTCATTTTGAAGATGATAGAGCTTTACCTGTTATAAGTAATCAAAAGATGAACGATTACATTAAGGAGTTGGCAGAATTAGCAGGTATTGACGAACCTGTACATGAAACCTATTACAAAGGAAATAAAAGAATAGATACAATTACACCAAAGTATGCATTGTTAAGCACTCATGCAGGAAGAAGAACATTTATTTGTTATGCTCTTTCAATTGGTATTCCAGTTCAAATTGTTATGAAATGGACTGGACATAGTGACTATAAAGCTATGAAGCCTTACATTGATGTAGTTGATGAATTGAAAGCAAGTGAAATGCAAAAATTTAATTTATTATGATAGAAGAGTTAAAAAGAATAATTGTTGATTACCAAGAAATAAATAGACTTTTAAATAGTATTTTAAGTGTAAGAAAAATAACTTTTGATCAACAAGTTGAAATCAGTAATTATTTTGATAAATACTCAGATTCAAATCAAATAAGTATTGTTCTTTTAAATAATATTAATGAAACTAAATTTTTAAAAGTCCTTTATGCAGAGGTTGATCAATTTGTTAAATCCTACAACGAAAATAAAATTTTTCTAGATGGTTTGAATATAAAAGAGTTATATTATGAATATAGTGGGCTTTATGACAATTTAATTAAACAAAAGTTGATTTCAATAAAGCCTATAGCAAATAAATTTCAAGAAACGAATAAAAGTTTAGAAGCAACAGCTTATGGAAGTCATAAATTAGAGGAAATTGAAAAGAGAAAAATAGAGTATTATCAAGCTAAAGAAATTTATTATGATGAAAAAAAGGAACTTGATGAATTATACGATGAAAAAAAAGAAAGAGAGAAATATTCTTTAAAATTTTTAAAAAATAGATTTAATGATACCTTTATATTGAGTGTAAAAATTTTAGACATATTAAAAAAATATTTACCACTAGGTATTTTAAAAGTTAATGAATATTTAGATGTTAAAGTTTTATCACAAGTTTTTGAATTTTGCAAAGACGAATATTTTGAAGAAACTACAAGTATTAATTTTTATCTTTTTTTTAATCTTTCTAATGATTCAAAAGATTTAATAATCAGAAAAGGAAAAAAAATATATATCTGTCATTTGATAAAAAGAATATCACTTTTAATTGATACTGATAATAGAACTATTTGGAGAGAAGCAATTTTAAATAAATTAGATTTTTTAGATTTTTATAAAAAGAAATCTAATGAATTAGAGTATAATAAGACATCAAATAATAATAAAAAAGCAGCTCGTTTTATTGATGAATTAGATGAAATTTTACAAAAATGATTTAGTAAAGTATCAAAAAGTATCTTTTCCCCTTTTAATTTTAAAAAAAAAATATATAAAATACTGATAACCATATATTTAATATTTAATTTATTTTTTAAATCCCCTTATTTCCCCTTCTTTAAGAACATAATTTTACAATGTTCGAACGCTAAAAGTCTATGTACAAGACTATTGTTAAATGAAACATTTTAAAATTATGGACATTCAAGAATTGTTAAAAAAACCATTATGGCAACTAACGACTGAAGAATTTCTAATGTTAAATAAGGAAAATTCTTCTGAAAATGACAATAAATTTTCGTTAGACCCAAGCTCAAAAAAATATGTTTATGGAATAGATGGCATTGCTAAATTATTTGGATGTAGTAAGCCTACAGCAAATAGATTAAAAAAGAGCAAAAAAATAGATGCTGCAATCACTCAAATAGGTAGAAAAATAATAGTCGATGCTGACTTAGCTTTAAAATTAGCAAAAACAGAAAAACAGGTAGAAAGTAACTTAATTAAAAAAGGCGTTAACCTCGTCAAAAGTATTACGCCTTAAATTTTTTCTAATCGGAATCCATTACAAATATACGTAATGTTTTCCACAATAAAGCATTACTATGGAAATTGATAACCAAAAAGAGGAAGTTGTAACAAATATATTTGATATAACTGAAAGATACCTTTCAAAAAAATATGAATTTAGATTTAATGAAGTCTCTCTAGAAATCGAATATAGAAAGAATAATTGCGGAGTTTTTAAACCTCTAAATGAAAATTCTCTTTTTATAGAACTTCAAAAAAGAGGAATTAAAATATCCATAAATAATCTTTTAGCATTATTAAAAAGTGATTTTGTTGGAAATTTTAATCCAATTAAAGATTATTTTAAAAGTCTACCTGAATGGGATGGCCAACCTCATATTCAAAAA
The DNA here is from genome assembly GCF_019702945.1 of Flavobacterium okayamense. NCBI lineage: Bacteria > Pseudomonadati > Bacteroidota > Flavobacteriia > Flavobacteriales > Flavobacteriaceae > Flavobacterium > Flavobacterium okayamense. The sequence continues at coordinate 2,524,256 of NZ_AP024749.1, read as the reverse complement.
TTGTCTAGTTATGTACCTACATTTGATAAAGAGCAATTTGAATACCATTTTCTAAAATGGTGCGTAAGGTGTGTTAAATGTGTTTTTATAGAAGACTATTTTAATAAACAAGCTTTGGTTTTAGTTCATAAAGGACAAAGTAGTGGGAAAAGTACTTTTTGTCGCTTCATGTGTCCACCTACTCTTTCAAACTATATTGCCGAGGATATATCAAATGATAAAGATGCTAGAATTTTGTTGGCAAAAAACTTTTTGATTAATCTTGATGAATTAGCTGTTTTATCAAAAAAAGAAATAAATCAATTAAAATCATATTTCTCTAAAACTGTAATTAATGAGAGATTGCCCTATGATCGAAAGAATAGTATTTTACCAAGAGTATGTTCTTTTATTGGAAGCACCAATATGGCGACTTTTTTAAATGATGAAACTGGTAGTGTAAGGTGGTTATGTTTTGAACTATCAGGAACTATAAACTTTGATTATAAAAATGAAATAAATATTGACAAAGTTTGGGCTCAAGCCTATGCTCTTTCTATAAATGGTTTTGATTGTGAACTTTCTTTTAATGATGTAAAAGAAAACGAAAAAAGAAACTTAAAATATGCAACTGTATCATTTGAACAGGAAGTCATCAGTAAATACATTAAACTTCCTGTAAAAGATTCAGAACCGATTTTTATGACAGCTAGTGATGTTATGCATTTTCTATCAATTAAATATCCTAGACTCAATCATATTAGCATTGGAAAAGCAATGACTGGATTGGGGTTTGAAAGAGTTAAGGATAAAGAAAGAGGAGTTTACGGATACTTGGTTATTACATTGCCATTGTATGAAGTAACATAATCTATAGTTTATTCTTACCAAGTTACCTCTGTTTAAATTAACTAGCTTAAACATTGGTTTTTTACTGGGTAAGAGACTATTAATTTAATCTTACCATAAGTTACCTAACTTACCATTTAATAGTTGATTTGGTAAGAAAGGTAACTTAAAAAAAGTATATAAAACCACTTACCTTTTAGACTATATGTGACTTTGGTAACTTGGTAACTAGTTTTTAAAAAATCTTTCATTCCCTCATGTTCTTAATGAACAAAAGGGAAACAAAAAAATAAATCAATGCGAAACAAAATTTTAAAATTAAGAGTCTCAACATTAGAAAAGAGGATAATTACCAAAAAAGCAAATCAATTAGGTGTAAGTACATCTGAATTAATTCGAGCAGCATTATTAAATTATAAAGTGAAATCAAAACTAACACAAGAAGAGCTAGAAATTTTTAAAATGCTAACAAATTATAGTTTGAATTTTACGAGAATTTCAAATCTAGTACGCGAAAAAGATTATGATTCATTCAAAAAAATATCAATGGAAACTGCAAAGGAAATACGTGAAATTTTAATACAAAAATTCAAATGATTGGAATGGCTAAAGCTTGTCCAGGTGGTGGTTCCTTGCTAAACTACATCATTAATGAGAGAAAAGGTTATGAATTATTTAGAAGTAATTTATGTGGGAACACATCACAAGAGTTGCTGGAAGAGTTTAGAATATCTCAAGAGTTAAATCAAAGAACAACTAACAAGGTGTTGAGTTTAGTTTTATCTCCATCTATTGAAGATACTGAGAAACTAAATGATCAAGATTTGAAAGGACTCACAATTGAATTTTTAAAGGAATTAAATATTAACACAGAAAACCATCAGTTTCTTGCATTTATTCATAATGAGAAACAAAAACACAAGCATATTCACATATATTGTTCAAGAATAGATTTAACTGGAAAAGCTCTGAGCGATCATTTTATTGGCAAAAAAGCCCAGTGGGCCGCACATAAAATTGCTACAAAACGAGGATTGATTTCCGCAAAACAAATCATGGTTAACAAAATTAATTCAGCCGATGATAAGGAATTAAAAACAACAAAAAAAGAAATTTTTGAAAAGCATCAAAAAGCTATTTCCATGCAATTAGACTCATTAGACTCATATTTCGATGTTATGAAATCAATGGGTATCATTGTTCAACCATCTATTAATAAGCAAGGGCAAATTCAAGGACACCGATTTTTAAATGTGGCCACAAATGAAAATTTTAAAACTTCAGAGATAAACAGAAAAATCAACTTGAAAAATTTTGGAGAAATTCAAAAAATTGGTGAACAAACTAGTAAAACAAAAGCAACTAAATTTAGAAGAAATGACTAAGCACAGACCCAAATTAGAAGATACTGTTTCGATATTAATTGAAGAAACTGAAGAGTTGAAGAAAATTATAGATTTTCTTAAAAATCACAAACCAAAATTAAACATAGACAGTTATAGAATTGAAAACGAAAAGAACCTTTCAGAATACCGAAAGACGATTGAATTATTAAAAAGTGTGTTAGCTAATCACCTGTCATTAGCTGAGCAGTTAACCATTAAAAATGATGAGTCGTTAATCAAAAGAATTGAAGAAACCGAAAAACGACTGCTTCAACATCAATATATAGCCTATGGTTTAATAGTTTTTGTGTTTTTTATACTTTTATTTAAATGAAAATTCAAGAAGATTTAGATGTTAAAATAAAATTAGTCGAAAATGAACTTTCAAATCTTCGATTAATACAAAAAAGTTTCCGTGAAAATCAAGTTAGTTATTTACATCAAAAAGTGAATTTTTATTTCAAAATAGTATTTATTCTACTTGAAATCATTTTGTGTTTTGAATTCTACGAATCGAATAAAGACAAATCTGAAAAAATAAAGACAAGAGAGGCCTTCGTTTTATTATTCCAGGAATATTATGAACAACACCCAGAAGCTCTTAACGATTTAGAAAATTGGGTAGATAAAAACAACTAACTCTTAGATTCTATTATTGGATTATTATCCAGGTCATAATCATCTAAATCGTCATCATTTGGGAGAAGATAATTCGCCATTTCTTCAAATATATCTGCTTCTGTAATTTCTATATAAGTTGGTTTTAATCTATTCTTTTCAGTTTCACTTTTGATAAATGAGATATCTAAATCTTCAAATGTAAATACATTATCATCAAAAAACTGTTCAAGAAGTCCAATTTCCAATTGAATTTGTTCCCAAATTTCAGCATTTGCAATCTCTATATGCGTTCTACCTCGAAATCCTTTTCCCCATAATTCAGCTTCTCTTTCTAAAGTTGTATTTGCCTTAATAACTAAATAATTTTCAAGTTTATTCCAAGTTTTTAATTGATGGAATGTTAGCGGATACTCTTCACGAATTCCAGTTTCAATCCATGAATAATTTTGTAGTAATGCTAATTCACACTCTTCAATAGTATGTCTTAGTTCAAGGCTACTAATTAATGATAAAAGAGTTGTTCTGTCAATCATATTGAATTATTTTTAAGGATTTGAAAATGAACAAAAATGAGTTAATTCATCGAGATGTGCCATTGTGGCCACAAAAACTTCGTTTTTGCATCCAAAATAGCGATCTCGCTTTCTTCTCCCGAAGGTCGCAAAAAGATTATTTAAAAGTAATCTATAAAACTTAAACTAATGTTTTAGCTTGTAAATATTGATCTAAAATTTCTTGATATTCATTTTCGGTAATACTATCTGGTTCAGAGAATTTAAAATTGAAAATATCTTCAAAGAACAAATCGAAATATAATGCAACAAACGCATTCATTTTACCAGATTTACCATATAATAATATCATGTCTTGAATATCATCAGCAGTTAAATCTAATTCCGGATTGATATTTTTATAACCAAGTAAAAACTTAAACATTACAAATGATTTAAATTCAATGTCGTGCAGTAAAATTTTAACAATAGACAATCTATTTGCTTCAGTAAATTTTGAGAAAACTTCAGTAAAACATTCAAATAAATAACTAGTAGATAATCTTAAATTTTCATCAGTTTTCTTTTTATTAATAAGATTAACAAATGATGTATTTAGCTTTACATTTTTTAACTCTTTAAAGTCTGGTTCATCAAAATTTTGAAATAAGACTTTGTTAATTAAAGGTTTTAAAACTTCATAAGTTTGTTTGATTGTATTTTCCATAGTACCTAATTTAAAAAGCGTGGAACTAAAATCAATCCGTTACTGAGGTACTAGGATACCCGACAACCAGAAAGACTTAGCCCACGCCTGGATTAGGCACGGGCGTAAGTCTATCTATTATTCGGTTGTCTTGAAGATTCCTAGTTTTCAGTAACCAATAAAGATAGCTTACGCAAGCGTTAATATTTTCGAATTGTAAAGTTAGTAAAGAATTCCAGAAAAAAAACGATAATATTGTGTTTAAAAATATATTTGTATAAAAAAATAAGGAGTAATTTTTATTCTAACCAACCAAAAAATGAATGCGTATCTAAAAGAAATTGCTGGAATTTGTGAAATTGAAAAAGAATTAACTTTTCATATCGCTCGACATACTTTTGCTACGACTGTAACGCTTACAAATGGAGTTCCTATTGAAACTGTGAGCAAAATGCTTGGACACAAAAATTTAAGAACAACACAACATTACGCAAAAGTATTAGATAGAAAAGTGAGTGACGATATGAAGATTTTGACAGAGAAATTCACATTATTGGAATATAAAAAAACAAAATATTAAATTCCTTATAAATAATATATAATGCAAACAAAATTCTTGTTATTTTGATTGTATTATTTTTTTACTACTTTTACAGTTGTGAAAATCATTAATTTCATATTATCTTTATATTTAATCTTTTTATCGTGTATTCCATGTTCAGATACAAAAGAAGGTATTGCTATTAATTCTGTTAATGAGTATTCTTCAAACCATGAAAACCATTCTCATGATACTAATGATGATTCATGTTCTCCTTTTTGTGTATGTAATTGCTGTGGACAAACAATTATTAACTATCATCCAGCAATAGTTTATGACTTTTCTGTTCAAATTCAAGAATTAAGAACTTTTAATTCAAACTACAATTCTAACCTAATTAAAATTTTCTCTAGAAGTATTTGGCAACCGCCTCAATTAGTATAATGAAGCCCGAGTAATTTCGGGTTAGATATTTGCGTTAAAAACGCAAAATAACTGCAAATTCCCTTTTTGCTAAATTCTAATTCATATACTTAATTTTCAATGTTAGATAAAATCATACATTTTAGTATCAATAATAAATTCATTATTGGTCTATTTACATTAGCATTAATAATTGTGGGGAGTTATTCTCTATATACACTTCCTAGTGATGCTTTACCGGATATTACAAATAATCAGGTACAAATAATCACTTCTTCTCCTAAATTAGCTACTCAGGAAGTAGAACAATTCATCACATATCCTATAGAATTATCAGTAAAATCTATTCCAAACATCGTTGAACTTCGTTCTATAAGTAGATTTGGTTTAAGTGTTATAACAGTTGTTTTTGAAGAAGATGTAGATATATATTGGGCAAGAACTCAAATTTCCGAAAGAATTAAAGAAGCTGAAAACACAATTCCTAAAGGCGTTGGAATACCAGAAATGTCACCTGTATCAACAGGGTTAGGAGAAATTTATCAATATGTTGTATTTCCTAAAAAAGGATTTGAAGATAAATATGATGCAACAGAATTAAGAACTATACAAGATTGGATCATAAAACCACAACTAATAGGCACAAAAGGAGTTGCAGAAGTAAATACTTTAGGTGGAAATTTAAAACAATATGAAGTTGCTGTTCAACCTGACAAGTTAAAAAGCATGAATATCTCAATTGCTGAAATTTTTGATGCTTTAGAGGCTAACAACGAAAATACTGGTGGTGCATATATAGACAAAAAACCTTATGCCTATTTCATTAGAGGTATTGGAATGGTAAGTTCGATAGAAGATATTGAAAAAATTGTAATAAAAAATCAAAATGGAATTCCTGTTTTAGTTCGCGATGTTGCTAAAGTGCAAATAGGTAGTAGTATTCGATACGGTGCTGTAACTAAAGATGGTAAAGGCGAAGAAGTATCTGGAATGGTAATGATGTTAAAAGGACAAAACAGTGGAGAAGTTATCCAAACTGTTAAAGCCAAAATGGAACAAATCAAAAAAACGTTGCCTGATGGAGTAGATATAGAACCTTTTATGGACAGGTCATTATTAGTCAATAAAGCAATAGGAACTGTACAAACTAATCTAATTGAAGGTGCATTAATTGTTATTTTTATTTTGGTACTTCTTTTAGGTAATTGGCGTGCTGGTTTAGTGGTAGCTTCAGTTATTCCATTAGCTTTATTATTCGCAATTTCTATGATGAAATTATTTAATGTAAGTGGAAATCTAATGAGTTTAGGTGCAATTGATTTTGGTCTTATTGTAGATGGTGCAGTAATTATTGTAGAAGCAATTGTACATCGATTGCAGGTTAGTAAAAAAGGAAAATTAACTACTGCTGAAATGAATGAAGAAGTTTATCAAGCTTCATCAAAAATTAGAAGTAGTGCTGCATTTGGTGAAATAATAATTTTAATTGTCTATTTGCCAATTTTAGCTTTGGTAGGAATTGAAGGAAAAATGTTTGGACCTATGGCACAAACGGTTTCATTTGCTATACTTGGTGCCTTTCTTTTATCCTTATCTTATGTACCGATGATGACTGCACTAACATTAAAAAAACTAACAGGTCATAAGAAAAATTTTAGTGATAAAATTATTGAAAAACTACACAATTTATATGAACCCATTTTAGAAAAAGCTTTAAAAATTAAGGCTATTGTTGTTTCAATTGCATTAGGATTATTTGTATTAGCATTACTTGTATTTAATTCACTAGGTGGAGAATTTATTCCAACATTAGATGAAGGAGATATTGCAACACATTTAATTATTGCATCTGGTAGTTCATTATCACAAGAGATTGAAGCCACTACAAAAGCAGAACAAATCTTAAAAGCAAAGTTTCCAGAAATTAAAATGATCGTTACAAAAATTGGGGCTGCTGAAATTCCAACAGACCCAATGCCTATCGAAGCTGGAGATATGATTATTTTATTAAAGGATAAAAGTGAATGGACTTCTGCTGAAACAAAAGAAGAGTTAATGGAAAAAATGGAAGAAGCTCTAGAAGATATTCCTGGTGCTTTTACCGAGTTCTCACAACCAATTCAAATGCGTTTTAATGAATTAATGACAGGTGTTAGAAGTGATGTTGCTATTAAAATATATGGAGAAGATTTAGATGTATTAGTTAGCAAAGGTGATGAAGTACTTCAACTGATTAATTCTATTAATGGGGTTTCAGAAGCCAAAGCTGAACGTGTAGCTGGTTTACCTCAAATAACGATTCGTTACAATAAAAATAAAATGGCAGCGTATGGTTTAAAAATAAGTGATGTTAACAGAACGGTTAGAATGGGGTTTGCAGGTGAAGTTGCTGGTGTAGTATATGAAGGAGAAAAACGTTTTGATTTAGTAGTTCGATTAGACAGCAGTGATAGAACCGATATCGATAATTTAAGGGCGTTATTTATAACTTTATCATCTGGCAATCAAATTCCTTTAAGCCAAATTGCTGATGTTAATTTTGAAGATGGACCAATGCAAATTTCACGTGAAAATGGAAAACGTAGAATTGTAGTAGGTTTTAATGTTCGTGGTGCTGACGTAAAAACAGTAGTTGAGAATATTCAAACTAAACTAGAGTCAAGTTTAACATTACCTGATGGTTACTACATAACTTATGGTGGTCAATTTGAAAATTTAATACAAGCTAACAAACGACTTTCTATTGCAGTTCCAATAGCGTTATTATTAATTTTTGTTTTGCTTTATTTTACATTTAAATCTATCAAACAATCTTTATTAATTTTTACAGCAATTCCACTTTCTGCAATTGGTGGTGTTTTTGCACTTTGGTTACGCGATATGCCTTTTAGTATATCAGCAGGAGTTGGTTTTATAGCACTATTTGGTGTAGCAGTTTTAAACGGTATTGTATTAATTGGATACTTTAATCAATTAAGAGAAGAAGGAATGGAGAATGTAAATGAACGTATTAAAGAAGGAACAAAAGTAAGATTACGTCCAGTTATTATGACAGCTGCAGTTGCTTCACTTGGGTTCTTACCAATGGCTTTAAGTAGCAGTGCTGGTGCAGAAGTACAAAAACCATTAGCTACTGTTGTAATTGGTGGATTATTATCAGCTACTTTGTTAACTTTAATTGTACTACCAATTCTCTATTATTATTTAGAAAAAGGAATTAAAAAATCAGTAAAAATGAACTCTAAAATTATAACTATTCTACTTATTTCGTTTGTTTCTTTTAATGTAAATGCACAAAATATGCAAGAATTAAATTTACCAAAAGCCATTGAAATTGGACTGCAAAAAAATAAAAATATTCAAGCTGCTGAACTAAATGCTGAAAGTAGCAGACAGTTAACAAAATCAGCATTTGAGTTACCCAAAACAGATTTTACAGGAACTTTTGGCCAGATGAATACTTTTGCAAGAGACAAGAACTTAACCATAAGTCAAGTATTTAGTCCATTTCAAATTAGTGCTCGTAAAAAAGTTCTGAATGAAAACAATTTTGCTAGTCAAACACAAATTAAAATATCCAAACAAGAACTTACATTTTCTATTCGTCAAGCTTGGAATATCATATTATTTTTTGAAGCTCAAAATAAATTACTTGCTGAACAAAACAACGTATATCAGAAATTTGTAAAAGCTGCAACCTTACGCTATACAACTGGTGAAACAAATGTTTTAGAGAAAAATATTGCCAAAGTAAAACAACAAGAATTAGAGCAAAAAATAAAACAGACCAAAACGCAAATAGAAATTGAAAAGTCTAAAATAAAATTTTTTTTAGATTTAAAGTCAGATTTTATTATAACTGATACATTATTTATTGCCAATACTATAGATGTAGATTCTACTTTAATAAAACAAAACCCAACTATCGAGTTAGCTTCTAATCATATTGAAATTGCAAAAGCTAATTATAAATTTGAAAAATCAACTCTATATCCTGAATTTTCAGCAGGCTATTTCATGCAATCCATTATTGGAACACCAGAAACAAATAGCAGTTCATTAGCAGATAATTCGCTTCAATTCAATGGCTTCTCTGTTGGAGTTTCACTACCCATTTTTGCAGGAAGCTCTATTGCAAAATCAAAAGCAGCTAAAACTAAAATTAAATTGGAAGAAATAAATTTAGAATATTTACAAGTGCAGATGCAAAGTCAATTCAACCAGCAAGTTGACCAATTAAATACTTATAAAGCAAATTTAGAGTATTACACAAAAACAGCTTTACCAAATGCAAAAGAGATTTTGAAAAATGCTTCAAAAGAATATCAAAATGGTAATATTTCTTATTTAGAATATGCAACAAGTTTGGAAACAGCAGCAGCGATACAATTGAATTATAATGAAGCTATTTTAAATTACAATCTAACAATTATCAATCTACAATACTTAACAAATCAATAAAATGAAAAAATCTAATATAATATATATAACAATAGCTTTAATTATTTTATGTAGCATTCTATACTTTGTATTTCGTAATACAAACCATGAAGGACACGATCATGCTCATGAAAAAACATCTAAAGGAGTTGTAGAACTAGCAACAATAAAAGAAGTTGTATTAAACGATGCACAATTCAAAGCAGCAAATATAGAACTGGGGACATTTTCCAAAAAAAATTTAAGCCAAGTTATTGAGGCAAATGGTTATACAAAATTACCACCTCAAAATCAAGCCGATGTCTCCGTACAAACTACTGGTGTAATAAAATCAATTTTGTTTAAAGAAGGACAATATGTAAATAAAGGACAAACTTTAGCTATAATAGAAAGTCCAGAATTTACTAAATTACAAGAAGCTTATTTAACTTCAAAAAGTAACTTAGAATTCCTAAAATTAGAATTTGAAAGACAAAAAACATTAAATGAAGAAGAAGTAAATTCGAGAAAAGCCTACCAAAAATCCAAATCCGAGTATGAAATAGAAAAAGCACGTTATAATTCTTTACAAAAACAATTAGCTGTTTTTAATATCAATGGTAACGGTAATGCAACTGCAACAGTTGCTGTTAGTGCACCAATTTCTGGATATGTTACAACAATAAACATTAAAATAGGTAGCAATGTAGAAATAGGTAAACCATTACTTTCAATTGTAGACAATTCTAAATTACATGTGGATTTATTAGTTTACGAAAAAGATTTATACAAGATTAATGTCGGTCAAAAAGTACGTTTTATTTTCACAAATCAAAATCAAATAGAAATAACAGGAAAGGTTTTTAGTATTGGAAAAGCATTTGAGAACGATACAAAAGCAGTAGCAGTTCATGTAGAAATAAATAATAACAATCAAAAATTAATTTCTGGTATGTATATAAATGCTTTAATTAGTATTGGCACTAATGAAGTTTTCGCTTTACCTGATGAGGCAATAGTAAAAGCAGATGGTAGAGAGTTTATTTTTATATTAGAAGAAGATCATGAAGAAAAAATTGAAACAGAAAAAATGAATCATTTTCAACGAATTGAGGTTAAATCAGGAACAAAACAATTAGGTTTTACACAAATATCACTATTACAAAAAATAGATTCTGATGCAAAAATAGCATTAAAAGGAGCATATTATATCCAAAGTCATTTATTAAAGTCTGAAGGTGGTGGAGGTCATGAGCATTAATTTTTATTAACTTAAAAACTATATTATAAGATGAAAAAAACAATTTTAATTATGGCAATTGCCTTAGCTACATTCTCAATGAAATCATGTAAATCAGACCCAAAAACAGATTCTAATACAGAGAACTCAACAGAAACTGTAATCAAGTCTGATAAAATTACCTACTCATGTCCTATGGATTGTGAAAAAGGAAAAACATACACTGAGGCAGGAAAATGTCCAATTTGCAACATGGACTTATTAGAAACGACTGTTGGTTTAGAAAACCATAAAGGTCATGACCACGAAAATCATGAAGGTCACGACCACTAAAGTCACCCCTACCCCCATTTAACGATGGGGGTTATTTTAATTTAAATATATATTTATATGAAAAATCAAAATAAATTAATAAACGAAGATTGTTGTACAACCGAAAAAAAAAGTAAATAAAGCGGTCAAAGAACATAGTGAAAATGACGGTCATAATCACGATAGTGGTAATGAAAGTACTTTCAAGATGTTCTTACCGGCTATTATTTCGTTTATACTTCTAATCATAGCTATTACATTAGATAATTATATAAATAAAGATTGGTTTAAAGGTTATTTTAGAATAGCATGGTATTTAATCGCTTATCTTCCTGTTGGCTTCCCGGTAATAAAACAAGCTATTGAAAGTATAATCAAAAAAGATATATTTTCAGAGTTTTTATTAATGACTATAGCTACTATAGGTGCATTTGCTATTGGTGAATATCCAGAAGGAGTTGCAGTAATGTTATTTTATGCAGTAGGAGAAGTATTTCAGACATTAGCTGTAAAAAGAGCTAAATCAAATATTAAATCACTATTAGACCAAAGACCAGATGAAGTTACTATTATTGAGAATAATATACCTAAAACAGTTAAAGCAGAAGCAGTAAACATTGGTGATATTATACAATTAAAACCAGGAGAAAAATTAGGATTAGATGGAACATTAATTTCAGATAGAGCTTCATTTAACACAGCAGCTTTAACAGGTGAAAGCAAACCAGATTCTATAGTAAAAGACGAAACCGTTTTAGCAGGTATGATTAACCTTAACACAGTTTCACAAGTCAAAGTTACAACTGCTTATCAAGATAGCAAGCTATCTAAAATATTAGAATTAGTGCAAAATGCCACTTCACAGAAAGCTCCCACAGAATTATTTATCAGAAAATTTGCCAAAATTTATACTCCAATTGTAGTATTATTAGCAGTATTAATAACAATTATTCCTTATTTTTTTGTAGATGATTATGTTTTTTCAAATTGGTTGTATAGAGCATTAGTGTTTTTAGTTATTTCTTGTCCTTGTGCTTTAGTTATCTCTATTCCTTTAGGTTATTTTGGTGGTATTGGTGCAGCTTCAAAAAATGGAATTCTTTTTAAAGGAAGCAATTTTTTAGATGTAATTGCTACTATTCAAAATGTAGTGATGGATAAAACTGGAACAATGACCGAAGGTGTTTTTAAAGTGCAAGAAGTTGTGTTTAATTCTGATATTGATAAAGATGAAATTCTAAAATATATAAACGTTTTAGAAAGCAAAAGCACACATCCAGTTGCAACTGCTATTCATGAATTTGTTGGCAAAATTGACCATTCCATAAAATTAGAAAATGTAGACGAGATTGCGGGGCATGGTCTAAAAGCTACAATCAATGAAAAAGAATTATTAGTAGGTAATTTCAAATTAATGGATAAATTTTCTATTGCATATGATATTGATCCTTCAAGTATAGTTTACACATTAATTGCAGTGGCTTATGATAAAAAATTTGTTGGTTTTCTTACAATAGCTGATAGTATAAAACAAGATGCTCAAGAAACAATTAATAAATTGAATGCATTAAATGTAAAAACAACGATGTTAAGTGGTGACAAAACTAATGTAGTAAAATTTGTTGCAGACAAACTAGGTATTGCAAATGCTTTTGGAGATTTATTACCAGAAGACAAAGTAAATAAAGTAAAAGAAATAACAAGTAGAAATGAAACCGTTGTCTTTGTCGGTGATGGAGTTAATGATGCACCAGTAGTAGCATTAAGTAACGTTGGGATTGCGATGGGTGGTTTAGGTAGCGATGCAACAATTGAAACTGCTGATGTAGTAATTCAAGACGATAAGCCAAGCAAAATACCAATGGCAATTAATATTGGTAAACAAACTAAAAAAATTGTTTGGCAAAATATCATTCTTGCTTTTTCTGTAAAAGCTATAGTTTTAATTCTTGGAGCAGGTGGATTAGCAACAATGTGGGAAGCAGTTTTTGCCGATGTTGGGGTTGCACTTCTTGCAATCTTAAACGCAGTTAGAATTCAGAGGATGAAATTTTAATAATGAGCAATTAAATTTCATTGATTTAGAAATAAATAACCAAATAAAAAAAAGTGTGAAAAAGCAATTCAAGTCATTTTAATTGCAATTGCTAATATGAAAAAAATACTGGTTAATATGGGATTCCAATTTACAATACCTCAAAAGCAAAATTAAAAAAATATTCAAGTAGTCGTCATTTGGCGACTATTTTCATTTTAAAAACAAAGGCTTGAATACAAAGATTCTGATTTTATTTATTGCTCAATTTTTTCAGTAATTTACTTTTTAAAACAAAAAACCCAATTTTACATTTTTGGGTGTAAAATTGGGTGTAATTCCTGTAAAACATTGTATTTCAATGTTTATCGCGGAGAAAGAGGGATTCGAACCCCCGGACCTGTTACAGTCAACAGTTTTCAAGACTGCCGCATTCGACCACTCTGCCATTTCTCCAATAAGACGTGCAATTATTTCTGTATTGCGAGTGCAAATATATAAACCTTTTTTAACCTACAAAAAGAAATGAAGAAAAAAAATAAACTTTTTTTTAGGTTTTTTTTCAAGTGATTGAAATTCAAAATAATAATAATTAAATTTTTTTTAATTAAGAATTCAATATTTTTGTAGTATTATTTAAAATGATGGATTTTTCTATAGAATATTTACTTTTAATTCCAATTGGCTTTATTGCGGGCTTTTTAAATACAATTGCAGGAGGAGGTACATTATTAACTTTGCCAACTTTACTATTTTTAGGTCTGCCAGCTCCAATAGCAAATGGTACAAATAGGATTGCAATTTTAATACAAACTTTTACTGCAGTTAGGGGGTTTAAAAGTAAAGGGGTTTCAACATATCCTTTTAGTTTGTATTTAGGGATATCAGCTTTTTTTGGATCTTTGCTAGGAGCAAAGCTTGCCATTAATATTACAGGAGAACTTTTCAATAAAATTTTAGCTATAATTATGGTTATGGTTTTAACTACAATTTTATTGAATCCCATAAAAAATTACACAGAATTACCGGAAAGAACAACAGGCAAATATTTATATGTTTCTATATTTATTTTCTTCTTTTTGGGTATATATGGAGGCTTTATAAATGCAGGAATCGGTTTCTTAATGTTAGTAATTTTACCTTACCTAAATGGCTTATCATTATTAAAATCGAATGTTACTAAAGTATTTGTTGTTGCTGTTTATACTATTGGAGCTGTTTTAGTATTTGCATTCGAAGATAAAATAAATTATCCATTAGCTTTAATACTTACTTTAGGTAATGCTTCGGGAGCTTGGGTTGCAAGTAGATGGAGCGTAAAAAAAGACGATAAAGTAATAAAATTGTTTTTAATTATTACAGTATCGTCATTAGCTATAAAATTGTGGTTTTTTTAATAATTTACATAGTCGACTATTTCTAAACCATAGCCTATCATTCCAACTCTTTTTGTAGGTGCATTACTATTAGAAAGTAGCATCATTTTGGAAATATCTAAATCATGTAAGATTTGAGCTCCAATACCAAAATCTTTTGTATCCATTTTAATGTTTGGTGCTTTAGTAATTCCTTGTTCTTGAAGCTCTTTTAGCTCTTTTAAACGAGATAAAAGCTCCATGGATTGAATTTCTTGATTAATAAAAATTATAGCTCCTTTTTCTTCCTCATTTATTTTTTTAAACATATTGTCTAATTTTGAATCTACATTATTTGTTAATGTACCCAAAATATCATTACTGACTTGAGTTGAGTTTATCCGTGTTAAAACAGGATCACCAGAACTCCATGTTCCTTTTGTTAATGCTATATGTACTTGTTTATTTGTTGTTTGAAGATAAGCTCTTAGTCTAAATTTTCCAAAACGGGTTTCGATATCAAAATCTTCTTTCTTTTGAATTAAACTATCATGTTGCATTCTATAGGCAACTAGATCTTCAATTGAAACTAATTTTAAATCGAATTTTTTTGCAACTTCTACCAATTGTGGTAATCTTGCCATTGTTCCATCTTCATTCATAATTTCAACGATTACACCGGCTGGTTGAAATCCGGCTAATCTTGCAAAATCAATTGCAGCTTCGGTATGACCAGTTCTTCTTAAAACTCCACCTTGTTTTGCAATTAATGGGAATATATGCCCAGGACGTGCTAAATCGTATGGTTTTGTCTCTGGATTTATTAAGGCTTCAATCGTTTTGGCTCTATCTGCAGCTGAAATTCCAGTTGTTACACCATGCCCTTTTAAATCTACAGATACCGTAAAAGCAGTTTCCATGTGGTCAGTATTGTTTCTAACCATTGCATGCAAGTCCAATGCTTTACATCTACTTTCCGTTAAAGGTGTGCAAATTAAGCCACGGCCATGAGTTGCCATAAAGTTTATCATTTCAGGTGTTACTTTTTCTGCAGCTGCTAAAAAATCACCTTCATTTTCTCTGTCTTCATCATCTACAACGATAATTACTTTTCCATTTCGAATGTCTTCAATCGCTTCTTCAATAGTATTAAGCTGTATGTTGTGTTGTGTCATTTTGTTTGTTTGTTTTATTAAACTTTGAAAAAAGTTTTTGGAAAGGTTCTGTAATCCAATCGAAACTTATCATTAATCCAATATCATTTGTAGCTCTATAGGTTAAAAAGATTGCTAGTGGTGTTAAAACTATTGAAGCAAGCCATGTGCCTAAAAAAGGAGATATAGCAGCTTCTTGGGCAAGTTTTCTACCAAATACATTCATAAAATGGTAAGCAATAAAAATTATTATAGCAAAAACTATAGGCAATCCAATTCCACCTTTACGAATAATTGCCCCAAGGGGAGCACCAATGAAAAACATAAGTAAACATGAATATGCAATCATAAATTTTTCATGATATACAATCCAATGCGCATAAATGTTTTTCTTTTTATACATTAAATCGTTATTACTGTTTTCAATGCTAAATTGTACACTTGCAGTATTATTTTTAGCAATTTCTAAGATTCTTTTTTTATCAGTAAAATTGAATAAATCAAGTATGTTTTCTACTTTTTTATTAACAGGTTTGATAATTGAATCGTTTGAATTTTCTGGAGTGTAAATATTTGAACGTAATATAATATTTTCACTATATGAAACTATATCCTTATCATAATTTGTCTGTAATGAATCAATTGTATAAGTAAGCTCATTGATGTTTAACATCTTTTCAGAAGTGATATCGCTTTCATCTCCTTCAGATGTATTTAATTTAGTTAAATCAATGTTTAAAATATATTCTTTAAAACTACTTTTGGCAAAAGGAACTTTTTTACGTTCATTATAGTCTTTTGGTAAAACATTCTCGTAGTAATTACCGTCAAAAAGTTGTAGTTGTAAGTAATTAGAATTCTTCTCACTTTTCAGTAAGCCTCTTTTTGCTTTTATTACTGTACTTGCACCATTTCCTAATTGTTGGTTTTTTACGTGCATAACGACATTCTCCAATTCGTTTCCATTGTCACCTGATTTCTTACCAACTTTTATTGTAATTGTTCCAATAGAATTAAATTGTCCTTCAGCAATTGCCATAGCGGGTCTTTGCTGAACTATGTTTTTTCTGAGGTTTAAAAAACGGTATTGAGATTCCGGAATTACGTTGTTTGCAAAAAAGAAAGATATTAAACTTAATAAAATAATTGCAGCAGATAACCATTTCATAGCACGTTGCAACGAAATACCTGATGATTTCATTGCGGCAAATTCATAGTTTTCGGCAAAACTACCAAAAGTCATAATACCAGCTAGTAGAACAGACAATGGTAAAACTAATGGAACAATTGTAGGAGCGTAAAAAGATAAAAACTTTACTATAGTAAAAGTATCTAAATCTTTTCCAGCTAATTCTGATATAAAAAGCCAAATTCCTTGTAATACGAATATAAAAAACAAGATTACAAATACCGTAGTAAATGTAATCATGTAAGATTTTATTATATATCGATCTAATATTTTCACCTGAAATCTTAATCTAACCTATTGATGTAATAGTTTGGATATTTTGATTCAGCAAAGGTAAAATGATTTTTTGATAAAGGCTGATTTGTTTTAAAAGAATTAACAGTTAAAGTAGTTCTTGTACCATTTTTCCCAATTTCGATTAAATTGTAAATATTTTTAGTTTGAACATCAACACCTATTAAGATTTCTTTTCTTTGATCTTTTGAACTAATCGGATTTAACTTTACATATTGAATTTTTCTTCCTTTTATGTTTTGTAAAATATCCCAATTGTACTTATAACCTGAATTAAAGAAAGTTAACATCTTGTTAGGAGTAACAGCATCTTTGTCATTTTCATCATATTTTGAAATACTTATTTCTTCGTCTTCAGGAACAATTGTATAAACCTTTTTACCATCAAAAATTTTAGTAACCCCCATGAAATTTAAATTGTATAAATTTCCTTGTAATGCAACATTACCTTTACTTTCTTGGTTAATGTTTTCTTTTTGATTGTTTAAAGCATATTTAAAGTCGATTACTATGTTTTCATATGATTTTACCTTAGCTGAAACCTCGTCTAAAAGTGCTTTAGCTTTTTGAGAATTTTGAGCTTGTATACTCGTAATACTTACTAAGAAAACAAATGCAATCTTAACTAACTTATTCATTTTAATTATTGTTTTGTTCGTTGTTTAAAAATTGTTCTAATGCTACTAAATCTGGAATTAAAACTTGTCTTGCTTTACTTCCTTCGAATGGACCTACAATTCCAGCGGCTTCTAATTGATCAATTATTCTACCCGCTCTGTTGTAACCCAATTTGAGTTTACGTTGTATTAAAGAAGCGCTTCCTTGTTGTGCTGTCACAATTACTTCTGCGGCATCTCTAAATAACGAATCTCGGTCGTTTATGTCTATATCAAGAGTCGTGCCACTTTCCTCACCAACATACTCAGGAAGTAAGTAGGCATCAGGATAAGCTTTTTGTCCACCAATAAAGTCACAAATCTTCTCAACTTCAGGTGTATCAACAAAAGCACATTGTACACGAGTTAATTCATTTCCTTGTGTATACAATAAATCACCACGTCCAATTAATTGATCAGCTCCTGGCGAATCTAAAATCGTTCTCGAATCAATTTTTGAAGTTACTCTAAAAGCAATTCGCGCAGGGAAATTGGCTTTAATAATACCTGTAATTACATTTACCGATGGACGCTGTGTAGCAATAATTAAGTGAATTCCGATCGCACGGGCTAATTGAGCTAAACGTGCAATAGGTGTTTCCACTTCTTTACCAGCTGTCATAATTAAATCGGCAAACTCATCGACAACTAATACAATGTAAGGTAAAAATCGGTGACCGTTTTCTGGATTTAATTTTCTTTGTTTAAATTTCTCGTTGTATTCTTTAATGTTACGAACCATCGCATCTTTCAATAATGAATAACGGTTGTCCATTTCAATACACAACGAATTTAAAGTATTGATAACTTTGGTGTTATCGGTAATAATAGCTTCTTCCGTATCGGGAAGTTTCGCTAAATAATGTCTTTCAATTTTATTGAATAGTGTAAGCTCAACCTTTTTAGGGTCGACTAAAACAAATTTTACTTCTGCAGGATGCTTTTTATATAATAACGAAGTTAAAATCGCATTTAAACCAACAGATTTTCCTTGTCCTGTTGCACCTGCCATTAATAGGTGAGGCATCTTAGCTAAATCGACAACAAAAGTTTCATTTGAAATAGTTTTACCAAAGGCAATTGGTAATTCCATTTCTGCTTGTTGAAATTTAGACGAAGCAATTACCGTTTTCATAGCAACCATTGAAGGTTTGTTGTTTGGAACTTCAATACCAATTGTTCCTCTTCCTGGAATTGGAGCAATAATACGAATACCCAATGCGGCTAATGAAAGCGCAATATCGTCTTCTAAGTTTTTAATTTTTGAAATTCGAATTCCAGCTTCCGGAACAATTTCATACAATGTAACCGTTGGACCAACAGTAGCTTTTATTTGTGAAATTCCAATGTTGTAGTTTTTTAATGTATCTACAATTCGGTTTTTATTTTCTTCTAATTCACTTTGGTCTATAGTTATTCCTCCAGTTGAATATTCTTTTAATAAGTCAATTGGAGGCATTTGGTAATTCGATAAATCTAATGTGGGATCAAATTCACCAAAATCTTGAACCAATTTAGCCGCTAAATTTTCTTCAACTGATTCTTCTTCGGCAATTTTCTCAATTACAAAATCGCTATCATTAGTTGGTTCATCAGTTTTTGATTCTAGAACTTCTGGTTTATTTTCAGTAACCAAAGTCGGTTCGTCTTCTTTTGATTTTAAATTTAATTCTGATGCAGAAGAAATTGTAGGTTTTAAAGCCTCTTTATCAATTTCAAAAGCCGATTTAGGTTTCAATTCAATATTTGAAATTGCTTCTTCATCTTCACGAATAATAAAATCATCATCTTGTTTAGGTGAAATAATATTCGGAGTTTCTTCTGTTGAAATTACTTCATCTGTTACAGGAATTACTTCATCAATTGTTTCTTCAGTAATTTCTTTTTCTGGCTTTTCGAAGAAATTTTTAACCGAATCTGGTGAAACTTTTATTTTGAAGACTAAGAAAATTATAATTCCAAAAATAAGAGTCAGTAATGTTCCTATTGTTCCAATGTAGTCTTGAATGAATAAATTCATTTCGAAACCAACAGTTCCTGCTAATTGCGGAAGATATTCCCAAAAAAATCCAAATAGAATAGAAACTATAATAATTAAGTATAAATCCCAAAAAAGTGATTTCTTTAGTTTACTCAATGCAATGTCTAATACCAAATAAATTCCGGCTAAGAAAAGTATTCTAATGATTATAAAGGAAGCAACACCGAAACCTTTATATAAAAAGAAATCGGCTAAATAGGCTCCAAATTTACCCAACCAATTTTGTACGCGAGATTCTCTATTGAAAACATCATTAGCCTGACTTTGATCGTAATTTCCAGTAATGAAATACGACACAAACGACAACAATAATGCAATAGAAAGTAATACAAGAAGTATTCCTATTGCAAATTTTTGTTGGCGTGTTATTTGCCAGTTAAATTTTGGCTTTTTGGGTTTATTTTCAGAAGTATTTGTCTTTGCTTTTTTTGCCATTCAGCTATTTGTGTATTTTACAAAAATAGAGAAATTATCCTAAATACGGAATATAAATTATTGCAGCAATTGCAATAGCTGTTAATGCAGCAAAAAAGACAGCGCCAGCAGCTATATCTTTAATAAATCCAATTCTTTCATGATAATCAGGATGAATAAAATCGGCAATTTTTTCAACAGCAGTATTTAAGCCTTCAATTCCTAGAACTAATCCCATAGCAAGTGTTTGAACTAACCATTCCTCTTTGGAAATACCAAAGTAAAATCCTGCAATAATCATACAAACAGCAACTGTACTTTGTACCATTACGCTATGTTCGGTAGTAATTAATTTAAAAGCGCCTTTAGCGGCAAAAACCATACTTTTTAAACGACCTGTAAATAAAGTTTCGTCTTTTTGAAATTTCATTTTTTATAAAACAGCTAAAGCAGCTTCGTAATTAGGTTCATTAGCGATTTCAGAAACTTGTTCAGTGTGTAAAATTTTGCCATTTTCATCGGTAACAATTACAACACGAGAGTGTAAACCAGCTAGAGGCCCGTCAACGATTTCTAATCCGTTGTTTTTTCCAAAACTACCTTCTTTAAAATCTGAAAGATTAATTACGTTATCTAAACCTTCAGCACCACAAAAACGTTTTTGTGCAAATGGTAAATCACGAGAAATACATAAAACTTTAGTATTGTCTAATGAACTTGCTTTTTCGTTAAATTGGCGAACTGAAGTTGCACAAGTTCCTGTATCGATACTTGGAAAAATATTTAAAACCAATTTAGAACCTTTAAAATCATTTAAAGAAGCTGTAGATAAATCATTTTGGATTAAAATGAAATCGTTTAAAGAATCACCTACTTTTGGTAATTCACCATTTGTATGTATAGGGTTTCCACCCAAAGTAACTGTTGCCATAGTTTTATTTTATTATAATAAGTTACAAAAATACTAAAATTAATATTGACCCTTATTAATGTTTGATTAATTTCTTTCTTGATGTAAAACCAAAATAAAACTATTTACGTAAGTAAAAGGAAATGATAAAATTAAATATTATGAAAACCAACAAAATTTTAGCAACATTATTAGTTGTAACTACTTTGTTCTTAGGAACTCAAATGAATGCTCAAAGCAAAGAAAAAACGGTTGAAGTAGGAGGAGCTCCTATGTATCCTACTAAAAACATTGTTGAAAACGCAGTTAATTCTAAAGATCATACAACTTTGGTAGCTGCAGTTAAAGCAGCAGGTTTAGTAGAAGCATTATCTTCTGATGGACCTTTCACGGTTTTTGCTCCAACAAATTCAGCTTTTGATAAGCTTCCTAAAGGTACTGTTGAAACACTTTTAAAGCCAGAAAACAAGGAAATGCTTCAAACGATTTTAAAATACCATGTTGCAGCTGGAAATTGGAGTGCAAAAGATATTATGGGAGCTATTAAAAAAGGAAATGGTAAATATTCTTTTAAAACTTTAAGCGGAGGAACTTTAACTGCATGGATGAAAGGAAAAGATGTTTACATAACTGATGAAAACGGGAACAATTCTAAAGTAACTATTGCTGATGTATTTCAAAAAAATGGAGTTATACATGTTGTTGATACTGTAGTATTGCCAAAAATGTAGTTTTAGTTAATTTTTTAAAGTGAAAGCCCTACTTGTAGGGCTTTTTATTTACAATAAACCTTTATCCATTAGTATTTTTCTTGTAACAGAGTAAATAACATTCCCATTCCAATCATTCATATAATCTACAAGAACATATTTTGAGTGATCAGATTTAGAGCTTATTGAAAAGTATTTTATGAAATTTTTAGTTTCTACATCTTCCCAAAGAACAATGTTTTTTTTTTAAAATAATTCCATTTTTGTTAAATTCTATGTTATTAATTATAAAAGAAATATCATTTGTAAAATTGTACAAATATTTTCTAGAAATATCATCAAAGTAATAATCTTGAAGAAAATCAATAATTTTTACATATTTATCTGACAATGATTTAAGATTAAAGCCATAAAATGATTTTAATCTAATTTTAATTATTTCATTTTTATCGTTTTCAATATCAATGCAATATATTCTTCCAAAAGTAAAAGCGTAACCATTCAACCATTTTATTCCATATCTAAAATTTGCAATTGATTCTTTTTCAAATTTTGATTTGAAAATATTTGATTTTTTATTTGTTAATTCTAAATATTCTGGATGAAAAACTAGTTTCTTATCACTACTGAAAAGATTACTTTTAAAAAAAATATTTTTTACTTCTTCCAAAATAAATTAACTATTTAACCAATCTCTAAAGTCATAAAAATTTTGAGGCGCTACTCCATGTCCTACTGGATATTCTTTGTATGTTACGTCTAAGCCTAAATTTTGAATAAAAGGCGCTGCTTTTCGAGCCCAATCAACAGGAATCACTTGATCAACAGTTCCGTGTGAAATAAAGAATTTTTGATGTTGGTTGTTTTTTGATGCAAAATCTTTCACTAAAATATTTTTATTTAAATAACCGCTTAAAGCAATTACTTTGTTTATTTTTTCTGGATAAGATAGAGCAGTGGCATAACTTAAAATAGCACCTTGACTGAAACCAATTAGATTTATATTGTTTTTGTCAATTGGATATTTAGTTACGATTTCATCAATAAAACTAGCAATTAAATCGCGAGATTGTTTGGCTTGTTCATCATCTGAAAATTTATTAGCATCGGCATCAAAATGAATGGCATACCAAGCGTGTCCATAAGGTTGTAAATCGTAAGGAGCTCGTAGAGAAATTACGTAATATTCTGAAGGTAATTCGCTGGCAAATGAGAATAAATCTTCTTCATTGCTACCGTAACCATGGATTAAGATTAAAACCGGATTTTGTTCTTTTATTTTTTTTGGTTCGCGTATGAGGTAATGTAGGTTCATTCTATTGTTAATTTGTATATTCGTTTATAAGCTTTTAAAAAACTTCTGGTAAAATTCTCCAACAATAGGAACAACTCTTTTTTCACCATTTAAACAACCAATAAAACCGAAAACCCATAAAAGAAAAATACATATATAAAGGGCAGATGACATAATCCAATTATCTAAGTTTCCAACAATATATCCAAACAAACCCCAAGTTAAAAAAATTCCAAGCGCTTGACGAATGTGAAAACTTGCAAATTCAGATTTGTTTTCATCTTGATTCATAAAAATTGCGATTACACTCCCTATTATTGTAACGTAAGCTACAATTGCTGTATTTTTTCCTTTTTCCATATTAATTATTCATTATCAATTGTCCATTGTTCACAGCTCCTAATGCTTTCCCTAGCATATTTTGTCCTAAGAAAGCTGAATTTTTAGATTTACTTATAATATTTTCTTTGCTAAAAGTCCAATTTCCTTTTGTTGTGAATAAACTTAAATCAGCTTGGTTACCAATTTCGATACTTGATTTTTCAATTCCGAAAATAGTTTTTGTTGCGGTAAGTTTATCGATAATAACGTCTGTTGGTAAAATGGTTTGTAATGCTCCAAAAGCACTTTCTAAACCAATTGTTCCATCTTTTGCTAAATCGAATTCCAATTTTTTATGTTCTATATCGATTGGATTGTGATCGGAAGTAATACAATCAATTGTTCCGTCTAAAACAGCTTCGATTAGAGCTTTTCTAGTTGCTTCATCACGCAATGGCGGACAAACTTTGTATCTCGAATCGAAACCTTGTAAAACTTCGTCGTTTAAAACTAAATGATGTACTGAAACACTACACGTTACTTGTAAGCTTTTTGCTTTCGCTTCTTTAATCAAAGCGATAGATTTTGAAGTTGAAATTGTTGGAATGTGTAATTTTCCGCCAGTGTATTCTAGTAAATATAAGTTTCTCGCGATATGCAATTCTTCAGCTAATGTTGGAATTCCTTTTAAACCTAATTGGGTTGAAATAACACCTTCGTTTACAATTCCTTTTCCTTTAACATTTGCATCTTGACAAAAACTGACCACTAATCCATCAAAATCTTGAACATATTGTAAAGCTATTTTTTGAATGTTGGCATTTTCTAAAGCTTTGTTATAATCCCCAAAAGCAATGGCTCCAGCATTTTGCATGTCGAATAATTCAGCCAAATCATTTCCTTCGCTATTTTTAGTTAAAGCACCAATTGGATATAAGTTTGTGGCTTTTCCTTTTGCCTTTCCTTGTACAAATTTTATTTGCGCTTGATTGTCGATTACTGGATACGAATTGGGTTGTAAAGCAATCGCTGTAAATCCGCTTTTTGCTGCAACATCAAGTCCGTTTGAAATGGTTTCTCTATCTTCAAATCCAGGTTCACCCATACTTACTGAACTATCCATCCAACCTTGCGAAACATGTAAATCATCGTGTTTTACAACAATATCTGAATCATTTGTAGCAATTGAATCGGCAATTTCAGTGATAACGCCATTTTCAATTTTTATATCTTTTGTTGATTGGTTGTGTTTACTCGAAGAATCGTGTATTGTTGCTTGTTTAAGTACGACCGTTGTCATTTTACGAATTTTTGGATTAGTAGTTCAATTATGAGTAAAAGTAGTGTTGTTGCTAGAAACCATTTCCATAAATTAGTTTCGGTGCGTTTTTGTTGCCAAATATCCATGGCTTCTTGTACCGAATTAATTTTGGTAAAAGTACTAAAATTAGCCTCATCTTGAACAGTCAAATTGCTTTCTGTTCGTGGATAGTTAAAACTCAATTTAGCTATAGTGTTGTTTTTTTGTGTTACCGAATAATTTCCATCTTGTTCTGGATAATCGCCAAACGACAATTTTACTTTATCATTCAAAATTTGTTGCAAAGGAATAAAACTGTAATTCGCATTACTAACCGAAAGCACTTCATCTTTCGATAAAACAGCATCTAATACAACAGATTCATTTTCCGAAATAGTAAATGTCGATTGGTTGCTATTTCCTTTGTTAATTCCCATGTTATATATAGTAGGAACTATTAAAGGTGAATTTTGAAAGTTGCTATTTTCCTTGTTTATTGGTGCACTGAAAAGGTAAAGATTTCCAAGTGAATTTGTTGTTGAAGCTAGAAAGTTACTGCCGTCTTCATATTGTAAAACCGAAAAAGAATTACCTTGAATTGCAAAATTCGAATTAACTTTTGGATATTGAAAATTACTAATTTTCTTTTCAAAAACATTTTTATATAGCGGATGATTGAAATTGATTTTAGTAATTAATTTTTCTTGATTATTTAATGAACTAAAGTAAATTGAACTCCAATTTTTCAATGCTGAATTTACATTAGAAAGATTCATTTTTTCATAAGGAATAAGAACTAAATTTCCACCATTTTTGTAAAAAACCGAAAGTGTATTTTGTAACGATTGCGGAATTTCATCTAATTCGTTTAAAATAATCGTTTGTTGGTTTTCAATTTTATTGAAATTAAGTTGGGCAAAAGTTGTTTCAGTTGTTTCGAATTCGTCACCTTTAAAAATACGTTGTAAAAAATCATTTTTAGTTTCGTTTCCAATGATAAGAACATTTAGTTTTTTAGGTTCTTCAATGCTGAAATAAAAATTGTTATCGTAAGGCAAACTTCCATCTTCAATAGAAATTTTTCCGCTAATTGCTTTTTTTGGAATATTAATTTTTACCGATTCGCTTTCTTTTGAAAACTTGATTTGCGTTTTAGCAATTGTGTTTTCGTTTTCAGTAATCGTTAACGGAATTTCATTTTCATTATTTCCGAATTGTTGTAAACCAATGGTTATTTCGTAGAAATTATCAGTTACTGCAGAAATATCAACTTTTGTAACTGCAATATTCGATTTATTTTCGGCTTTTGATAAACTTAAAAAAGTAGTTTCAGTATTGAATTTTTCCAACTCCTTTTCAGTAAAACCAATTCCATCAGAAATAATAATGTAGTCTTTTGTAGTATTTGGTTTTTTAGCTTCAACTTTAGAAATCAAATAGTGCGGTTGAAAAGCATAACTTGAATATTTCAGTTTTTGTAAATCACTTTGAATGGCTTTGCTATTGGTATCCCAAAAAATATCGGATGTTGTTAATAGAGAAAATTCTTGATTTTCAGGAATATTTTCTAAAATATCTTGAATTGATTTACGTAACAATTCTCCATTTGCACCTTTAGCTTGCATCGAAAACGAATTATCTAAAAGAATAATCAATTCGTTTTTTGCATTGGTGTCGTCTTTAGCCTTAAAAAAAGGTTGGGCGAAAGCAAGAATTAAAAAAGCAATTAAAAGTAGGCGAGTGACCAATAAAAGCCATTTTTTTATAGTACTACTTTTTTGAGTTTGTTGCTGAAGTTCTTTTAAGAGTTTTACGTTAGTAAAATACGTCTTTTTGAACTTTCGCAATTGGAATAAATGCACAAGAATTGGTATAACCAAAAGAAACAAGAAATATAGAATTTCTGGATGTTTAAAGTGCATTGAATTTGTTTTGCCTTATTTCAGTTTTCAAAAATACGAATTACTTAGGAAAAAGAAAATCCTCTTAACGAGGATTTTTATTATTATTTATTTTCTCTAGTATCTATTTTAAATGGTGAATAAAGAGGACAATAATTTATTAGCGAAGTTAATACGAGTACAATCGCAAATAGTGATAAAACCCAAGAATATTCCCAATTTAAAACATTAAAAAAATCTACTGAAACTAAAATGATAGCTAGAATAATTCGAATCATTCTATCTGTTTTTCCCATGTTTTTTTTCATAGTCGTACGTTTTAGATTGTTACCTTAAATGTACGAAAAAAATTATAACTATGATTTTTTATTCTTACCGTTTTTGAATTTAACTTTCTCAACAACAGGTTTTTTTGTTGGTTTTGGTGTGAATTTTTTAGGTTTGTTTTCTTGTTTTGGTTTTGCTTTTTCTTCTGTTTTAGGTTTTTCAGAAGTAGGTTTTTGAGAAGCCAAAACAGTCATAGGGTTATTCGGGTTTTCTTTCGTGCCTCGTAAATAAATAACCAATCCGTTCAAGAAATTACGCAAAACTTGGTCGCCACATTCCATATATTTTGGATGTTTTTCATCTCTAAAGAAATTTCCTAATTCGCCTTTAGACATTCTAAAATCGACTAGCTGTAAGATTTCAACAATTTGATCATCTCGTAATTGCAAGGCTACACGAAGCTTTTTAAATATATCGTTGTTTGTCATGTTAATAAATTATGAGTCAAAGATATTCAATAAAAACCAAAGAATGTTTACTTTTACACTAGTAAAGTTATTTATTATGGAAGATTATCAAGAAAGAATAGGTTTATTACAAGAAATGATTGCGTTTGCTGTTGTAGATGGAGAATTGCACGACAGAGAATACGATTTTATTCAAATTGTTGCCGAAGAGCTTGAAATCGACAAAGAAACTTTGCATAAACTCTTCGATAAAAAACACGAGAAAACAGTTATCAAAGACGAATTTAATAGAATTTGTCAGTTTTATCGTTTAGCGTTATTAATGCATGCCGATGGCGTTTTACACGAGCGCGAACAAGTTAAAATTAATGAAATTGGCATTAATATGGGATTGAATCCTTATGCGATGAAACGTGTTTTACACCTTATGAAAAACTCACCAAACGCAATGGTTGATGGAGATACGTTACTTTCGGTTTTCTCTGAACAGCATAATTAGGTTTAATATTTGTTCATTTGATGAAAAAGGTATTAATAATATTAATGTTTATTACATTTTCGGTTGAAGCTAAAAGTTCAATTGAAAATCATAAAATTAAAATTGATACTACTGAAATTGTTCAGATTGGTGGTATAAAACAGTTTATTGATATAAAAGGAAATAATAAAGAAAACCCAATTCTATTGATTTTACATGGTGGTCCAGGAAGATCATTACTTCAGTTTTCTAATATTTTTACCGACAAATTGAGAAATGAATTTACTATTGTTAATTGGGATCAAAGAGAAACTTCAAAAACATTAGATTTAAATTCTTCACCCAATTTACTTACGGTTAGTTTATTTCAGCAAGACGCTGTTGAAATGGTAAAGTATTTACTCAAAAAATTTAATCGTAAGAAAATATTTTTAATATCTCATTCGTGGGGTTCTGTAATGGGATTTTATTTGGCAAAAAATTATCCTGAATTAATTTCCGCATATATTCCTATTAGTCCTGTTGTAGATTGTGATGAGAGTTCTTTATTATCTTTAATAGAATTAAAAAAATGGGCTAAAAATGAAAAAATGGATGTTGCAATTGAAGAATTGAATACCATAAATGTTCCATTTAAAACTGAAACATATTTCTTTTTATTTCAAAAATGGTTATTTGTGCATAATGGCGTTGATGGTGTTCTAAATGAAGATTTTAAGAAGAATTATTATAAATGGATGGAAACTTGGTTTCCAATTTGGAAAGAAAATGCAAAAAGTAATTTGTTCCAAACTGCTCCTGAGATTAAATGTCCAATTTACTTTTTTGTCGGGAAATATGACAATCAAACTCATTTTAAGATTACAAAGAAATATTTTAAAGCATTAAATGCTGAAAATAAGAAGTTTATTTGTTTTAAAGAGTCAGGACATACAATATTTAATACTGAGTCTGATAAAGTTCAAGAGGAAATTATTAAAATTAAATCGATATTAAAGTTAAATATCCAATAATTAGAACCAATAAAATTCCAATTAATGGCATTACAAACTTTAACCATTTGTCATAACCAACATTTACAATCGCGAGAGAAGCTAAAATTAAACCTGTTGGATTAATGAAAGCAAACAAACCTTGCCCTAATTGGTAAGCATCTACAATTACTTCTCGTCCTATTCCAACAGTATCTGCTAAAGGAGCAAAAATAGGCATCGTTAAAACTGCCATTCCAGATGAAGATGGAATAAAAAACGATAATCCCGAATAAATTAGCATCATCATATTAGCAAAAATACCTTTGTTCATTCCACTTGTAATTGTACTTGCATGATATAAAATGGTATCGATTATCATTCCTTCTTCCATAATTACTGAAACACCACGAGCAATTCCAATAATTAAAGCTACGCCAAGTAATTCACCAGCACCTTTTATGAATTCAGTTACAAATTTCTTTTCGTTAATTAGTAAGACAAATCCGATAATGATTGAACCCGTTAAGAAAACAGCAGTCATTTCTTCAAACCACCATTCTAATTGTGAAACGCCATAAATCATCACCATAAAACATAATAAAAAAATGGTTAAAGCAATTTTTTGTGGAATATTTAATGTAATATTTGTTGTTTTATTGTAGAAATAATGCTGTTCAATTTCTTTTTTCTGATTAAAAATAATCGATTTTGAAGCATCTTTTTGGACTTTCTTTCCATACCACATGATGTAAGCTATGCAAACAATCGTACAAATAGTCAGAAATATAATTCTTGAAGTTAGTCCAGTTGTCCAGTTAATACCTGCAACATTTGAAGCAATAATTGTCGAAAACGGATTTACCGTAGAGATCATGGTTCCAACGCTCGAACCAATGTATACCGCAGCTAATGGAACCATTGCATCGTATTTTGCTCGTAAAAAAACCGGAATTAAAATAGGGTAGAAGGCAATAGTTTCTTCAGCTAAACCAAAAGTTGTTCCGCCCAATGCGATTAGCGTTGTAATGATGATAATCAGTAGAAATTCTTTGCCTTTTAATAGTTGAGCTAAACTTGTAATTCCTGCATCAAAAGCACCAGAATAATTCATAATTCCAATAGTTCCGCCTAAAATCAATACAAAGAAAATAATATCGGCTGCTTGAATAATACCTTTAATTGGAGCTTTCAGAAACGACACTAAACCTTGTGGTTCGTTTTCAATGTAGTGAAAAGTGTCGGGTATGTTTATCGGTTTCCAAATATCACCAGAAGTAAATTTATCTAATGGAATTTTAATCGCTAACGAATCCAAAGTTTGTTGACTCGCTTTTAGTTGTAATGAAGTTTCCTTTCCTTTTAACACAAATCCATTAGCTTCTTTATCATATGCAAGCGTATCATATTTTCCTGAAGGTATAAACCAAGTTAGTAAAACAGTAAGCGCTGTAATTAATAATAATATAGTTTGTGCAGAAGGAAATTTTAATTTCATATTTATCCTTTTATGTTCAGGTTGTATTTTTCGAGTAGACCTTTTAAGCCTTCCAACGAAAATACAGCTTTTTTCATTTTGTTTTGTTCCGGATCGATAACAAAATTGCGACTTGTTGAAAAATCTGCTTTTTGAAGATTGGTTTTATAGAAAACAGCGCGACGCAAATCGCAATTATCAAAAATAGTTTCGGTTAAATCGGTTTCCATAAAATCCGCGGAAACTAAACTACAACCTGTAAAACGCATTTTTTTTAATTTCAAACTGTAAAATTTGGTGTAATCTAAGCGACAATTGGTAAAGTTGAAATAATAAATGACTTGGTCGGTCATGGCGAAATTTACATTCGTAAAATCACAATCGTTAAACTCTACACCGCGAAGTGAAACGTAATTAATTTTTGTATCGTGAAAATTACAATTGATAAACGTACAATCGACAAAGACCACACTTAGAAAAATACAAGCGGTAAAATCGCAAGTATCGAAAACACAATTTTCAAATTCTTTAAACTTAATATCGTTTTCATTGAAAATGTTGTCTTTGTATTTCTTTTCGGAGATGAAATCTGACATAAAATGAGTTATGTTATTGTCATTTCGAGAGAAGTCGAGAAATCACATTATGAGATTCCTCATTTCATTCGGAATGACAAATTTGTACTATTTTCTTTTACGTTTCTGTGCTTTTTTAGCTTCAGCAGCTCTGTTCCTTGGTGCCGTTTTTCTCGGTTTACGTTTTCCAGGTCCGCCAAGATTTACTTTTTTGTTTTTATCTTTTTTCTCATGGAAAGCTTCTCCTTTACTTACCGTATTTAGTTTTTTACCAATCGTTTTAAACTTACGACGGTCTTTTTCAAATTCTAATTTCTTTTCAGAAATTTCGATTTCATCAGGAATAGCTAAAATTTCTAATTCCTGATTCATTAATAGTTCAACTTCCACTTGCGATTCTTCTTCGTTTGGAGCAATTAAACTAATCGCTACGCCATCTTTATCAGCACGACCCGTACGACCAATACGGTGAATGTATTGTTCTTCAATTTCAGGGAATTGTAAATTGATAACGTGAGTAATATCTGAAATATCTAAACCACGCGCCATGATATCTGTCGTAACTAAACCACGTAATTCACCACGTTGAAATGAAGCCATAGTATTCAAACGATAATTCTGCGATTTGTTAGAATGAATTACCCCAAATTGCTCTGGAAAATCTTCATCTATAATTGTATGTGCTGTATCAACAATCTTTTTATTATTCACAAAAACAAGCACACGTTCCATACTTTCATCAGTTGCTAATAGGTGTTTTAGCAAGTTTACTTTGGTAAGGAAATTTGGAACATGATACCCAATTTGTTTGATTTTTTCAAG
Organism: Flavobacterium okayamense; assembly: GCF_019702945.1. Lineage (NCBI taxonomy): Bacteria > Pseudomonadati > Bacteroidota > Flavobacteriia > Flavobacteriales > Flavobacteriaceae > Flavobacterium > Flavobacterium okayamense. Next base: position 2,492,659 of record NZ_AP024749.1, on the reverse strand, counting down.
TGGCGTTCCGCTTTGTGCTAATGAAACTTCTTCAGGAAAATCAAAATATTCGTCAAGCATTTCATCCACTTCATCTGTCATGGTGGCTGAAAATAAAATGTTTTGACGTTTGTTTTTCATCATCGTTAAAATAGAAGTCACTTGAAAACGGAATCCTAAATTCAAGATTTCGTCAAATTCATCAATAACCAACTTTTGTAATGAATCGAAACGTAAAACACCATCTAAAGCTAAATCCATTGTTCGTCCGGGTGTTCCCACCACGATATCAACTCCTTCTGCAACAGCTTTTTTCTGGGTATTAATATTTACTCCTCCAAAAATTCCAGCCACTCGAACGGACATGAATTCGGTTAATTTTTCTAATTCTTCTTGAACTTGAACCACCAACTCACGTGTTGGAACTAAAATAACGACACGAGGACTTTCGGTGTCTTGAAATTTCCATTGCTTTAAAATAGGCAATAAATAAGCAAAAGTTTTACCAGTACCTGTTTGCGCAATTCCCATCATATCTCTACCAGATAATATAACAGGCATTGCTTTCTCTTGAATTGGAGTTGGATTGGTTAGTCCTAAAGCATCAATTGCTTTTTGAAGCGATTTAGGTAAATCAAAATCTTGGAAAGTCTTCATTTTATGCAGAATTTCTGCAAAAATAGTGTTTTTAATTGAGATGAAGGTTTAAATCGTCATCGAGAACAATTGACGTTCGGGAGCTTTACGTTTTAAATGCAAATCGAAAGCCATACAAATGTTTCGCACAAATGGTTTTCCTTTTTCGGTAACAATGAGTTTGTTTTCTTGTAATTCGAGTAAACCATCCTGTTGCATTTCGTAAAGTGAATCAATTACTTCTGTCAATTCAGTAAATTGTAAATGTTCGTTATTCCAATTCGTTTCGAATTGGCACATAATATTTAATATATGTTGGCGAATAACTAAGTCTTCTTCAGATAAAATATGACCTTTAAAAACAGGAATTTCGTTTTTATCTAAGCGAGCATAATAGTCTTCTAAAACTTTTTCATTTTGCGCAAAAGCATTCCAACTATCGCTAATTGACGAAACACCTAAACCAATCATTACTTTAGTATTAGTTGTTGTATACCCCATGAAATTTCGATGTAGATTACCTTCTTTAAATGATTGGTACATAGAATCGCTTTTTAAAGCAAAATGATCCATTCCAATTTCCACAAAACCATGTTTGCTTAGTTGTAATTTTCCTTGCTCGTAAAGTTTTCGTTTTTCATCATCTTTAGGAACATCTTCATCTTTAAATCCACGTTGACCGTTACCTTTTATCCAAGGAACATGAGCGTAGCTATAAAACGCTAATCTATCTGGATGTAAAGCATTGGTTTTATCAATAGTATCTAAAACATCATCTAAGGTTTGAAAAGGTAAACCAAAAACCAAATCATGACTTATAGAAGTGTAACCAATTTCTTTGGCCCAAAGTGTCACTTTAGCAACATTATGAAAAGGTTGGATTCTATGAATTGCATGTTGGACTTTATCTGAATAATCTTGAACTCCAAAGCTTACTCTTCTAAAACCTAAATCGTATAAAGTTTGTAGATGTTCTTTAGATGTGTTATTAGGATGACCTTCAAAACTAAATTCGTAATTTTCTTCGACATTTGAAATGGCAAGAATTGAAGATATTAAGTATTTTAAATTTTCTGGAGAAAAAAAGGTTGGGGTACCACCTCCTAAATGAATTTCTTTAATATTAGGGCGTTCTGGTAAAATATCACAATAAAGATTCCATTCTTTGATTACAGCTTCAATATATGGATGTTCAACTTCATGTCTTTTAGTTATTCTTTTATGGCAACCACAAAAAGTACACAAACTTTCACAAAACGGGAGGTGAATGTATAAGCTAATTCCTTCAGTTTTATTGGTTGCAGAATATGTTTCTATTAATGATTTAAGCCATAGATTTGGAGTAAAACTATTTTCTTTCCAATACGGAACTGTAGGATAACTTGTATATCGAGGTCCAGGGACATTATATTTTTGAATTAGTGAAACTGCCATAATCTAGATGAATATAGGTTCAAATTTAAGATGGTTTTCACGTAAAAAAAATGACAATTGTCATATTGGCAGAAATGTAACATTTATCACAGTTTAGGAACAATTCTTGCACTAAATTTGTTAAAAATTCAAAAGATATGAACGCAAAGTTTAACGAGATAATTAGTCAAGAACAATTAACATTGGTAGATTTTTATGCGGATTGGTGTGGTCCATGTAAAATGATGTCACCAATTTTGCAAGAAGTTAAAACAGTGGTTAAAGACGATGTTAAGATTATAAAAATAAATGTAGATCAACATCAAGATTTGGCTGCAGAATTTATGGTTAGAGGTGTACCGACTTTGATGTTATTTAAAGATGGAAAAATGTTATGGCGTCAATCAGGTGTTTTAGGTACGAATGATTTAGTGAATTTATTACGTCAGCATCTAAATTAATTTGTAATTTTATAAAAAAATAAATTATGAAAAAGTTAGTTTTAGGAATTACATCAATTATTTTAATGGCAGTATCTTGTGTTAACCAAAAGCAAGAAGGAGTTGTAGTAGCATCACCTGAGGCATTTGAACAAAAAATGCAAGAGTCTAATGTTCAAGTATTAGATGTAAGAACTGCAGGTGAATATGCAGAAGGACATATAGGAGATGCAACTAATGTTGATGTTTTACAAGATGATTTTCAAGATAAAGTTGCGAATTTAGATAAAGATAAACCGGTAATGGTTTATTGTAAAATGGGTGGAAGAAGCGCAAAAGCTGCCGGAATACTAAAAGAAATGGGTTTCAAAGATGTAACTGATTTAGAAGGGGGTTATTCTGCTTGGAAAGCTTCAGGAAAATAAATAGAAGTAATAAAATAAAATAGCTACCTTTTGGTAGCTATTTTATTTTATAGCAATCATAGAAATTTCCACATTTACATTTTTAGGCAAACATGCTACTTCAACAGTTTCTCTTGCAGGGGCAAGCTCTTCATTAAAATATTTAGCATAAACAGTATTGATTTTTGCAAAATTATTCATATCACTTATGAATATTGAAGTTTTTACAACATCCTCAAATTTCATATCAGCAGCTTCCAAAACCGCTTTCATATTTTCCATGACTTGTTTTGTTTCCGTTTCAATATCACTAAGAATTAATTCGTTAGTTTGAGGATCAATTGCAATTTGTCCTGATGTGTATAGAATATTTCCAACTAACACTGCTTGATTGTATGGACCTATAGGAGCTGGCGCTTTGTCTGTAAATATTATTCTTTTCATTATAAATTATTTAATGTTTTAAGATTTCAAAAGTAAAGAATGTTTTCTAACTCTAAGTAATTAAAAAAAGAAAAGCTACTTTCAAAAGTAGCTTTTCATAAAATCAAAATAAACTAAATATAAGATATGAATATTTACATATTAATTCCATCCACCACCAAGTGCTCTGTACAGATTAACCATAGCAATCTTTTGGTCTTTTCTGGTTTCAATTAAAGCCATTTTGGCTTCCAAAACATCTCGTTGAGTTAGTAAAACTTCCATATAATCAGCACGAGCCGATTGAAATAGTAAATTAGAAATTTCTACAGATTCATCTAGAGAAGCAACTTGTTTGTTCTTTAAATCGTAGTTTTTCTCTAAATTATCAATTTTAGATAATTGATTAACAACTTCTATATAAGCATTTAAAAGTGTTTGTTCATAATCATATGCTGATTGAATTTGTTTTGCACTAGCGTTTTTGTAATGTGCTTTAATTGCATTTCGGTTTACCAAAGGAGCCGATAATTCTCCTGCAATATTATACAATAATGAAGCAGGAGATTCTAATAGAAAATCTGGCTTAAAAGCTTCGAAACCTATACCAGCTTTCAACCCTAAAGAAGGGTAGAAGTTAGCTTTAGCAACTTTGATATTCAATTTAGCAGCATCTAATTCTAATTGTGCTTTTCTAACATCAGGTCTGTTCTCAAGTAATTGTGAAGGCAAACCAACATTAACCATTTTTGGTCGCATTTCTATAAAGTTAGCCGAGTTTCTTATTACAGGTTGAGGCAAGCGTCCTACTAAAAAGTTAATTTTATTTTCGGTTTCAACGATTTCCTGTTTTAAGTTGTAAATCTCACTTTGATTTTTTTGAACTTCTGCTTCAAAACGTTTTACAGCTAGCGAAGTAGTTCTTGCTGACTCTTTTAAAAGTTTTACAATTTCCAGAGCATTTTTTTGAATCTCAATATTTTGCTCAAGGTTTGAAAGTTGGCTATCTAAAGCAATTAACTCATAGTATGAATTAGCAACTTCGGCAACTAAATTTGTAATCAATAAATTTCTGCCTTCTTGAGAAGCCATATATTCCATATAGGCTACTTTTTTAGCATTACGTAATTTTTTCCAAATATCTACTTCCCAAGTGCTATATAAACCAAATTGGTAGTTAGGTAATGGTTCTGGAAATTCTTTTCCGTCTTTAATTTCTAAGTTCTTTTCCACTGCACCATTTCTAGTGAATTCTCCAACTTTATCTACATCAGCTCCAGCTCCAAACCCTACACTAGGTAAATATTCACCTTTACGAGCTTGAATTTCGTTTTGCGCAATGGCAACTTTTTGCATTAGAATATTTAACTCTTGATTGTTTTTAAGAGTTTCTTCAATTAATGCATTTAAGTTTTCATCATCAAAAAAATCTTTCCATTTTAATTCAGATGAACTTAAAGTATCCTTTGAACTGGTTACATAGTTCTCAGGTAAAGTTACTTCACTTTCTTTAGTTGATATTTTTGGAATTCCACAAGAATGAAGAATAAGTAAAGCAACTACACCTAAAATAAACTTTGCTTTATTCATGTTTATCTTTTTTATCATTTTCATTTTTGTCGTTATAATTATAATCTTCAGTTAATGGTTTAAAATCTTCATTTTTAATCATTCTTCTACCTTCTGCAAGTCTTCCAAATATGTAGTATAATCCTGGGATTAAAAGAACTCCGAATATGGTTCCGAACAACATTCCTCCTAAAGCTGATGTTCCAATTGTTCGGTTACCAATTGCTCCAGCCCCTGTAGCTTTTACTAATGGAATTAATCCTGCGATAAATGCGAAAGATGTCATTAAAATTGGTCTAAAACGTACTTTTGCACCTTCAATAGCGGCTTCGAGTACTGACATGCCTTGCTGGTTTTTCTGGACGGCAAACTCAACAATCAACACGGCATTTTTACCGAGTAAACCAACAAGCATTACGAGTCCTACTTGAGCATAAATATCATTTGCTAATCCGAATAATTTTAAAAGTAAGAAAGTTCCAAAAATTCCGGAAGGTAATGATAAAACTACTGCTAGAGGTAAAATAAAACTTTCATATTGTGCAGCTAAAACGAAGTAAACAAATATTAATACAATTATAAAAATTACAACAGCTTCATTACCTCTCCTTGCTTCATCAAAGGTTAAACCTTCCCAATCAATATCATAACCTCTTGGTAAATGTTGTTTTGCAACCTCTTGTATCGCTTTAATGGCTTCACCAGTTGTGTAACCTTTTGCAGGAACAGCTCTAATTGCTGCTGAATTATATAGATTGTAACGAGTGATTTCATTTGGACCTTGTTTTTTCTTCAACTTCATAAATGCAGAATAAGGAACCATTTCACCCTTATCATTTTTTACATAGTAGTTCAATAAATCGCTTGCATATCGACGATATTCTGGATCGGCTTGCACATACACTTTAAAGAAATTATTAAAACGGATAAATCCTTGTTCGTAAGTACTACCAATTAGAATATTTAGATTTTCCATAGCATCTCCAATAGATACACCTTTTTGCATAGCAGCTTGATTATCTATTTCTATTTCATATTGCGGATAATTAGCCGCGTAAAAAGTAAATAAACCTGTTAATTCTTTTCTTTCGCCTAAAGCAGCCATGAATTCATTGTTTATTTTTTCAAACTCATGATAATCTTCTCCATTAGTTTTATCAAGCATACGTAAAGAAATACCTCCAGCGGCTCCATACCCTGGAACTGCAGGTGGTTCAAAATATTCAATAACAGCACCAAAATCTTTTGATTTTTCTTCTAGTTCTTCAATAATTTCTGTTACTGAGTGTTCACGGTCTTCCCAACTTTCTAAGTTAATTAAACAAGTACCTGCGTTTGAACCTCGACCTTCTGTTAAGACCTCGTAACCGGCTAATGAAGAAACCGATTTAATACCATCAACTTTTTCGGCTAAACCTTGAAGTTTACGCGCTACGTCGTTTGTATATTCTAATGTTGAACCTGGAGGCGTTTGAATAATCGCATAAATCATACCTTGGTCTTCACTTGGAATGAACCCAGCAGGTAGTGTTTTGTTTACAAAAATTGTTGCTACTGCAAATATTCCTAAAGCACCAAATGTAACTATTCTTCTAGTTATAATTTTATTTAAAATGTTAGTATAGCGGCCTGTTAACTTTTCGAACCAACGGTTGAAAGCATCTATAAGAATATTTATTGGTGTTTTCTTTCTTGGTTTACCATGATTGTTTTTCAAAATCATAGCACATAAAACAGGTGTTAATGTTAAGGCTACAACTCCAGAAATTACAATTGAAGAAGCCATAGTAATGGAGAATTGTCGGTAGAAAATACCAACAGGACCTGTCATAAATGCTACAGGAACAAATACTGATGTCATTAATAAAGTAATGGCAACAATTGCTCCGCCAATTTCTCCTAATACTTTTTGTACAGCCTTATATGGACTGACATGTTCTTCTTCCATCTTGGCGTGGACGGCTTCCACAACTACTATGGCGTCATCTACCACAATTCCAATAGCTAAAACAAGGGCAAAAAGAGTGATTAAGTTAATTGTTAGCCCGAACATTTTCATAAACATGAATGCACCAATTAACGAAATAGGTACTGCAATTGTTGGAATAAGTGTAGAACGCCAATCTCCTAAGAAAATAAAAACTACTAATGCAACAAGAACGAAGGCTTCAACTAAAGTATGTAAAACTTTATCAATTGAAGCATCTAAGAAACTAGAAACGTCATAACTTACTTCGTAATCCATTCCTGGAGGGAAAGAAGTTTTTAATTCTTCCATTTTATCTTTTACTTTATCAATTACATCACTAGCATTACTTCCGTAAACTTGTTTTAATTGAATAGCCGCTGATGGATGTCCGTCTTTATTGGAATAAATATCAAAGAATTCACTTCCAAATTCGACTTTTCCTATATCTTTGAGCTTAATAATTTCACCTTCAGAGTTAGATCGTATAATGATATCTTCATATTGTTCAGGTTTGTTGTAGCGCCCTTGATAAACTAAAACATATTCTAAAGATTGTGCTTTAATACCAGTTGCTTGTCCTAAACGACCTGGCCTACCAATAATACTCTGCTCGGCCATAGCTTCCATTACTTCATCAATAGAGACTTTATAAGCTCTCATTCTGTCTGGATTTAACCAAACACGCATTGCATAGTTACGGTTACCTAAAATTTGAGCCTGAGAAATTCCGTTAATGCGCTGAATTTCAGGAATAATATTTACGTTAGCGTAGTTATACAAGAACTTTTCATCAGAGCCTTTTTCTTTACTATATAAGTTAATGTACATTAACATACTAGGTTGAACTACGTTTACAATAACTCCTTCCATTTGGACTAATTTTGGAAGGTTATTGATAACCTTGTCAACACGATTTTTAACGTTTACAACGGCTTGATTAGGATCGGTTCCTAATTCGAAAATAACTTGAATTGTAGCTTCACCTGCACTTGTTGCATCGGAAACCATATATTTCATTCCTGGTACACCGTTAATAGAACGCTCTAATGGAATTAATGCAGATTTTACTAATACATCTGCACTTGCACCTGGATAAGCTAGAGTTACAATAACTCTCGGAGGAGCAATTTCAGGAAACTGAGAAATAGGTAAAGTTTTAATTGACAGTAATCCTAAAAATATAATCATAAGCGATACTACTATCGCCATGACGGGACGTTTGATAAAATTCTTAAACATAATGGTATATTTTTAAGTTAATTACTCTGCGTAAAGTTCAAGTGAAGACATTACTTCCTTAGGGCTTTTATATTCAGTCGCTATTTTTTCCCCATTTTTTACTTTACGAATACCATCTAAAAGAATTTTATCGTTCTCATTTAATCCTTTTGTTACTATGAATAAATATGGTAATTCTAATTCAGCTAATTGAATTTCGCGTTGGTGTACCACATTATCTTTGTCAATAACAAATACATATTTTTTATCTAAAACTTCAAAAGTTGCTTTTTGAGGAATTAAAATTGCGTTTTCATAACGATTTTTTACTACAATATTACCAGTTTCTCCATGACGTAAGATTCTATCAGGATTTTGAAAAGTTGCTCTAAAAGCAATATTACCCGTTTCGTTGTTAAACTCTCCTTCAATAGTTTCTACAATACCTTCATGATTAAAGAATTGTCCGTTTGCTAATTCTAAATGAACTTTTAAAGGGTTTTTATTTGTTTTGTTCAAAGCATAATTCAAATATTCAGCTTCAGGAACATTAAAATATACCCACATTTTACTATTGTCAGAAATAGTAGTTAATAATTCGCCTTCATCTAACAAACTTCCCTCTCTTACATGTAGGTGGTCCATAATTCCTGCGAAAGGTGCATTAACATTTGTAAAGTTTAAATGTGTTTGAGCTAACTTTACTTCTGCTTTTGCTTTATCAAGTTTTGCTTTAGCTAACGCTAGTTCATTTTGAGATACAACGTTTTTGTCTGCTAATTTTTTTGTGTTAAGGTATTCAATTCCAGCAATTTCAGCTTCAGCTTGGTATTTTTGTAAATCAGATTCATAAACATTTGGCATAATCTTAAACATGCGTTGCCCTTGTGTAAGTGATTGTCCTTCGTCAACATAAATACTTTGGAGATAACCTCTTTCTAAAGCTCTTAATTCGATATGTTTTATTGCATGAATTTGTGCAACATATTTTCTGTCAATAACAGTATCTTTTTTTACAGGATTTGTTATTGCAAATTTGGTATGTTCTTCTTTATGTTCTTTATGAGAATTACAACTCGTATTAAGTAATACAATACTTAAAATCAATAAAATGAGATTTTTCTTATTTATCATTTCTACTTATATTTTAATTTGATTTTTAGATGATACAATAGCGTATCAATGCAGGATAATTATTTTTTTATAAAATAATTAAGCATAAAAAAACGATAGCGGTTAAGCTTTCAAATTAAAAATCAAAGTCGAAATACTCTAAAGATTATATAGAGTGTATTTAAAGAATTGTAGGGATGAGATTTAGAGCCAAATTTACTGCTAATCAAACTTTTATTAGCAATAGATTTAGTGAAATGAGAAAAATAATTGAATGAATTTAAATCTTTATTGAAATATTCTTCTAATTCTTCTTCAACATCCTCATCAGTTTCATCTTTATCGGTTTGAATTTTGGCAAGAATGTTATGAGCTGAATTAAATGTACGTTTTTGCGGACCATTTTGATTTTGAATAGTTGCAATTGAGGGTTGGTTTATATAATTAGTTCCTAATGTAAAACCAAGAAAGTTCACACATAACAACAATGTGATAATAGAAACTAAATATTTAAACTTTGTTTTGCTCATTTCTTGTACAAATGTATGTAAAGTTAAAAATTGAGCAAATATTTTTTTTGTAATGATTTGTTAATAAAAAAAAGAAAGCCTTATGACTTTCTTTTTTGTGGAGTCGGAGAGAATCGAACTTTATATCTTCTAATATTTGTTATAATGTTAAAAACCTCTGTTTTACAAAGATATACAATTTTTTTTTATATTTGTTTATATCTCAATTTTATAACTAAATATATTAAAACTGTCAGTTAAATTGTCAGTAAAAATTATTACATGAAATACTTTTTTTATTTAGATAAACCGAAGTCAGACAAGCCAACGACAATATTTTTTGCGACTTATTTTAAAGAAGAAAATAAGAAGTTTGTGTATTCTACAGGTGAGAAAATACTGCCAATTCATTGGAATTTTGAAACAAATAGTCCTATTTTAAAAGGGCAAAAAAAGGATAAATTCGCAAGTACTATTAAAAAGCAGATAGGGAGATATTCTGATTTACTGTTAGAAACTGATAGTTTGTATAAAAGGATAAATGAACCACTCACTTCAAAAATTTTAAAGAAAGAATTTGATGATTTTTTCAAAAAGACCTTGAAAGGTAAAAATATATTTTTCGATGCGTATGATATATTTATGGAAGAGAAAAAAAAGGGGAAAGAATGGTCTGAAGCAACAATCAAAAGATATAATAATATCAAAAATATTTTAAAAAACTTTGAAGAAAAAAGAAATTTCAAACTAACTTTTAGTGCAATTAATCATTCTTTTCATCGAGAGTTTACCTCTTATTGTATGGATGATTTAAAACATATAAACAACACCTATGCCCGTAATCTAGGGCTGTTCAAAACTTTTATGTTTTGGGCTATGAAAAATAAATACACTTTCAATAACACTTTTATCGAATTTAAAAAAGTTGAGAGAGTAATTACGAACCAAGTTGCTTTAACATTGGAAGACTTGCAAAAATTAATGGAGCATGATTTTGGAAGCGAAAGACTTGAAAAAGTAAGGGATGTGTTTGTTTTTGCCTGTGTTACAGGAATGCGTTTTGGTGAATTGTCTTTAATTTCAAAAAGTAATGTTACCGATTCCGAAATTTTACTAAAAGAAGATAAAGACACGAATAAACCAGCTCGAAATATTCCGTTGACAACTATATCAAAATTTATTTTGAAGAAGTATAATTTTAAACTCCCTTTAATAGCTAACCAAAAGCAAAATGAATATATCAAAGAGGTTTTTAAAGAATTAGAATATAATCATAAGGTTCAAAAAATCACTACGCGTGGTAAAGAAAATATTAAGGAAGAATTAGAGTTTTATAATCGTATAAGTACTCATACGGCTAGAAGAACTTTCATTACGATGATGAAAAGAGAAGGGAAAAGTGATAAATTAATTGGTAGAATCACAGGGCATACTGATATGAAAACTTTAAATCAGTATTACCAAGTTGATGATAATCAGACTAAAGAAGCTGTAGAGGAAGTATTTAATGTTGAACTTAAAATGAAAGTTGTATGATAAAGGATAAAATTGCTAAAAATTTAAATTCATTTGATGTGGAATCAAGTATGTTTTTATTAGCATTAATTTATTTATTTGCTTCAATTCATTTTTGGAATATCCGAGACCAAAATTCTTATTATTTATATTATGTCTTTTTATACGGAATTCTTACTTTTTTATTTATTATCCCCTTAATAAAAAAGATTATTTTGATTAACCCAAGTCGATCAGTAAAAAAAATCGAGATTGAATTAGGAACACATGATAAGGTAATGCCTTATACTAATGAAGAATTGGTTGAGAAAAAATTAAAGAAAAAAATTAATTTTGTCATTTCTGAATTAAATTTAAATTCTAAAACTGATTTTGCAATTCTTTTTTTATATGTTCAATACTATATTTTTGATAAAAAAATCAGCAATTCTGAATTATTAAGGCAAATTAATGGTTCATTTGAGTTTGATAATTTCTCTGAATCACATTTTAGTCAAACGGCAAATAATTTATTTATTTGGAAGGATGGAAAAGCAAAAATAAAGTCTATTAAAGAAGTTTGTAATCATTCACTTCATTACGAAAGGTTTAAGGAAATTCAAGAAAAATTTAGGGATATTAACTCTTAAAAAGTATTTTTACATATAAAATTTACTTTATCTGAATCTACATAAAGTTATGTAAAGTATATCCAAGTGTAACATTGCAAGGAATTTAAAAATGCAATGTTATGACACACACAAATCCATTTGAAGCAATTCATTCAGAATTAAATGAATTGAAAGGTATGGTTAAACAAATTTTGACTACACCCAAAGAAGACTTATCTAATAAACTTTATACAGTAAAAGAAGCTGCTGCTATTTTAAAAGTAGATAAGCAGACTATTAACAACCACATTAATAGAGGTAATATAAAAGCTACTTTTATAGGAAGAAGAAAGTTAATCAGACATGAAGAGCTGTTTGATTCTTTGAACGAAGTGAAATCTTTAAAATACAAAAGACAAGCATAGAACTGCCATTCTGTGCTTGTCTTTTTCATTTATTAACCTTCGTATATGAACTACAAATATACGAATAAATTGTATTATTTATGAATTTAGATATTCCCTATATTCGTGTAGGAACATCCTACTATAAAATTATTGATAAACCACTTATTTCAGGAGATAAGGTAAAAGTGATGGTAAAATGGAATCGAGATACCATTATTACCGATCACGGAAAATCATTCCTGGAGAAAATTTTAAAATTAGATGGTTTTTGTTGTATTCCAAACCATTTGGAGTATAATTTAATTATTGAAAATTTTTACAATACCTATAATGAACTTGATGTAAAGCCAATAGATGAAAAACTTACTTTACAACAATTGGAAAATAATATTCCGAATTCTCTCAATTTTATTCGTCATGTTTTTGGTGAACATTATGAGTTTGGATTAGATTACATTAAAATACTTTACGAAAAACCAACTCAAACTTTACCAATTCTTTGTTTGATAAGTAAAGAAAGGGCTACAGGTAAAAGTTCATTCATTAAATGGATGAAATCTATTTTTAGTTTGAATATGACATACATCAAAGGAGATGCTTTTAGTTCTCAATTTAATAGCGATTGGGCAAGCATGGTTCTAGTGGCTATTGATGAAGTGTTTTTTGATAGAAAAGAGATTACAGAGCGTTTAAAATACCTTTCTACAACTGATAAGGATAAAGTAGAAGCGAAAGGAAAAGACAGACAAGAAATTGAATTTTTTGCCAAGTTTATACTTTGTTCCAATAATGAGGATAATTTCATTCAGATTGACGAAGAAGAAATTCGATTTTGGATTAGAAAAGTTAGACCCTTAAAATCGGAAGACGTTCACTTTTTGACTAAACTCAAAGAAGAAATTCCTTATTTCTTAAAATACTTATTAACTCGAGAATATAAGAGTAAACAAAAAACAAGAATGTGGTTTACTCGCGAACAAATTATGACCGATTCTTTGCTTCGTTTAATCAGTAACAATAAAATTGAATTAGCCTTAATTGAATTTATTAATGAGTGCTTTGATAAAACTGAAGATGAGGAATTATATCTCGCTCCAGGAGAAATATTTCTAATGCTTAAAAAGTATAATCCAAAGTTGTATATAGGTTCTGCTAATGAAATAAGAAAGATATTAAAGAAGTGGAATTTAGAACCTGAAAATAACACAAAATCTTATCAAGGAATCGAACTTTTATCACATGGAGAGTTTACAACTATTGGTAGGCGAGGTAGATTTTATACTATAAATCGAGATTTTTTTTCTAAAATTTTTGATGCAGTGATGCAAGAATAGGTTAAAGTATTGAATAACAAAAACTTAGTCTGCATCAAAATTTGCATCAAACCTGAAAAACTCCCTTTTTGATGCAAGAGTGATGCAGAAAATGAAAATAGTTTGATGCAATGATGCAGAAGTGATGCAAGGTAAGTTTTTTAAAATCAATTAATTACAGGGTTTTGCATCACTGCATCAAAAAAAACTCAAAATTTTTTATTTCTATGAATATTGAAAAAGCAAAGCAAATTCCTATAGAATTTGTACTTCAAAAATTGAATCATTTACCCTCAAAAATTAGAGGTAATGATTCTTGGTATTTAAGTCCTTTCCGTGAAGAAAAAACATCTTCGTTTAAAGTTAATACTAAAATAAATAAATGGTATGACCATGGTATTCAAAAAGGAGGAAATTTAGTCGATTTAATCATCGAAATGTATCATTTTTCAATCTCAGAAACTTTACATTTTTTAGAAGATTTTGATGATGAAATTTCTATTTTTTCTTTTCAAAAGCAAAAAGCTTTAGTGAAAAATGATGCTAAAAAAGATACAACAATTAAAATAAATAAAGTAATTGATATTCAACATTTCGCTTTAAAGGAATATCTAGAAAATAGAAAAATTTACCTGTATGAAGATGAACCAAATTTAAAAGAAGTTCATTTTCAAATTAATAATAAAAAGTATTTCGGTATTGGTTTCAAAAATAATACTGACGGATTTGAAATTCGTTCTAAATATTCTAAAATATGTATTGGTAAAAAAGATGTCACGCTATTGGTAAAAGGTTATAAAAACAAATTAAGAGTTTTTGAAGGTTTCTTCGATTACTTATCATTCAAAAATGCTTTCAAATTAGATAGTGATTTTCTTGTTCTTAATTCAATAACATTAATCAATCGATGTGACGAAATTTTATCAAAATATGATGGAATCGAACTGTATTTTGATAATGATGAAGCAGGAAATCAACAAACGATGTTGACACTAGAGAAATTCAAAAATGCAAAAGATTGTAGGGTGTTTTATAAAGGTTTTAAAGACTTAAATGACTATTTAACAAACTTACCGTTGCGTTGAGTTTTCAAGATGTGTCCTTGTCAGGACAAATCTTGCTTTTTCTCCCTTCGGTCGCAAAAGAAAAAGGAATTAATGAAAAATGTTAAAATCGAATTTAGATGTTCTCTTTTTGATAAAAAGTTAATTAAAATTAAAGCTCAAAAATCAGGTTTAACTGTAAGTGATTTTTGTAGAAATTCAGCACTTGACAAAACAATAGTTGAAAAATTAAATCAAGAGCATATTGAATTTTATAAAATGTTAATTAAATATCATAATAACTTTAAAAGTATAGGGAATTTAATTAAAAATAAAGACCCTTTATTACATCAAAAAGTAAATGAACTGGCAGATGAAATCAGAACTCATCTAAAAAACTTTCAAAAATGATAGGTAAAGGTAAATCTATATCACATACAAAAGCATCCATTCTATATGGATGGAATCAGGAAAAACGCTCACAAATTGTATTTAAAAATAATTTAGCATGTATATCTCCAACTGAAGTAACCGATGAATTCAAAATCATTCAATCGATGAACTCAAATTGTAAACGAAACACTTTTAGTTTTGTTCTTAGTCCGACTATAGAAGATGGTGAAAAATTAAGTATAACAGAATTAAATAAAATTACTTCATGTTTTATCTCTGAAATGAAATTGATTAATCATCAATCAATAGCTTTTGTGCATGAAGATAAGAAACATAAGCACATTCACTTATATGTTAATAGAATTGATTTCAATGGAAATGCTTACAATGATAGTTTTATTGGTAAAAAAACCCAGAAAATCGCTGAAATTGTAGCTTTAAAATTAGGACTAAAAACAGTTAAAGAAGTCATTGAGGAAAAACTTGAAAATGATAAGGATATTAGAAATTTTATTAAGGTTAAACACGATGAAGCCTTTGCTTTTTTTGATATTAAAAATTGTAGTATCTACATCGATGAACTTGAAAAAAGTGGAATAAAAGTTAAACCTGTTATTAATAATAAGAGTAAACTGCAAGGCTTTAGATATGAATTTATAAACAAATCATTTAAAGGAAGTGAAGTGCATAGAAGTCTATCTATAAACAATTTAATTAAACATAAAGAGGAAAAAGGGAGAACAAATTTTAAAACAAATAAACGTAGAATTTAATTATGGCTAAAATAGAAGAAATCACAGCATTATTAATGGATGAAATTAAAATTTTTGAACAAAATATCTCAAAACTTAAAGAAGAATCCAATAAAATACATAACACAAAACTTATAATAGACTCCTCAAAAATTGAAAGTATTTTTTCTCAATTTTTAAAGCAGTTAAATCACGATATAGAAAAACTTAGAATTCAAACAGATGGGAAAACAAAGTCAAATAATGTTCCAAATTGGATAGGTTTGTCATTTCTTGTATGCTTAAGTATTATAATGATAAGTATTTCAATTAATTATCTTCAATTTAGAACAAATTTGAATGCTAAAGAAGAAGCATTTGAACTAGGCAGGAAAAGTGTTTTTATTCATATAGACAGTTTTTTTAAAGATAACCCAAAAGCTTTAAAAGCATACAGAGAATGGAATAAAAATGAATGATATGGCAAAATAATACTAATTCCAACTAAAGCCGGGATTTTTGATGTAATGACAATAAAAAGTACAATCGAATTAATCCAACTCCCAAACCAAATAAGATAAAGCATTATTCATTTAATGTGATAAAAACAACTAACTCTTAGATTCAATCATTGGATTGTTATCTAGGTCATAATCATCTAAATCATCGTCATTTGGGAGAAGATAATTTGACATTTCTTCAAATATATCTGCTTCTGTAGTTTCTATATAAGTTGGTTTTAATCTATTTGTTTCAGTTTCATTTTTAATAAATGAAATGTTTAAATCTTCAAAAGTGAATACATTTTCATCAAAAAACAGTTCAAGAGGTCCTATTTCTAATTGAATTTGTTCCCAAATTTCAGCATTTGCAATCTCAATATGCGTTCTACCTCGAAATCCTTTTCCCCATAATTCAGCTTCTCTATCTAAAGTTGTATTTGCCTTAATGACTAAATAATTATTAAGTTTATTCCAAGTTTTTAATTGATGGAATGTTAGCGGATACTCTTCACGAATTCCAGTTTCAATCCATAAATAATTTTCCATTATAGACAATTCATGTTCTTCAATAGTATGTCTTAGTTCAAGACAACTAATTAATGATAAAAGGGTTGTTCTGTCAATCATATTGAATTATTTAAAAGTAATCTATAAAACTTAAACTAATGTTTTAGCTTGTAAATATTGGTCTAAAATTTCTTGATATTCTTTTTCGGTAATAATAGTTTGTTCAGAAAAATTATAATTATAAATGTCTTCAAAGAAATTTTCAAAATAGAGTACTACAAATACGTTTAACTTTCCAGTTCTTCCATATCTTATTATTTCTTCATCAACCAAATTAGGTAGCATCTCTAGATTATCAATACTCTTTTCATTTACACTTAAATACTTAAACATTATATATGTTTTAAATTCTAAATCACTCATCATAATTTTTAATATTGACAACCTTTCATTCTCTTCTAATGAAGAAAATATATTCATAATTGTTTCTACCGAATGACTTGTTGATTCTCTAAGAAATGATTTGTTATGTTTCTTTTTAATAAGATTAGAAAACTTATCTGAAAGGTTTACTTTATCTTCCCTAAAATGAGGATTGTTAGTTTTTTCAAACAACAATTGATTAATTACTGGTTGTAAAACTTTGTAAGTTTTTTTGATTAAATCTTCCATAATATGCATAAATAAAATGCGTGAGACATTAGCCAACCGAAATAGAGGTACTAGGAGACCCAACAAACAGAAGACTACGCCCACGCAAGTATCATGCACGGGCGTAAGCCTATTAATTCATTGGTTTGTTTAGAAGATTCCTAGTTTTCTATTTCCAAGATTAACAGCTTACGCGATCGTTAATATTTTTGAACTGTAAATTTATTAAAAGTTAACTCAATTAACTAATTGTTTTTATACTTTAATATAAGTGATTTTTTTTAAAAAAACTGTTAATTAAAATGATAATGATTAAAATTTTATACCTTTGCAAATAGATATGAAGCAATTTTTCCATAAAATAATGTCTTTAGCAATGGCTTTTGTATTGTTATTCTCTACAATGTCATTTTCAATAAATATGCATTATTGTGGTGGAAATTTAGTAGAAACCGCATTCTTCCATAAAACTAAAGGCTGTGGGATGGAAATGGAAAAACCAGAAAACAGCGATTGCTCAATTAATAAAAAAAATTGTTGTGATGAAAAACAATTAATACATGATGGTCAGGATGAAGTTCAAAAATCTGTAGACAAAATTTCATTTGAACAAAAAGTTTTCATTACATCATTTGTATACTCATATTACAATCTATTTATTGAAGAAAATAGAAGGGTTTTTTCTTTTGAAGAATACAAACCGCCACTCGTTATAAGGCAAATCTACAAAATTGACGAAACGTACTTAATTTGATTTTAAACATAGACAAATTTATCCCATAGATATATATTGTTGGGAGAATTTTTGTATTCGGTATATTCAAAATACTATGTCTAACCGTTTTAAAATCTAAATCATGCTAAATAAAAGCATAAAATTTTTAATAGAAAATAAATTAGTAGCAGTACTAACACTTATTCTTTTTGTAGGATGGGGAATAGTAAACGCTCCTTTCAATTGGGATACTGGTTTTTTACCTAATAATCCTGTAGCTGTTGATGCTATTCCAGATATTGGAGAAAATCAACAAATTGTATTTACAAAATGGGATGGTCGTTCTCCACAAGATATTGAAGACCAAATCACGTATCCACTTACTACTTCCTTATTAGGTATTCCAGGAGTAAAAACCATTCGTAGTTCATCTATGTTTGGCTTTTCAAGTATATATATCATTTTTGAAGAAGATATTGAATTTTATTGGAGTCGTAGTCGTATTCTAGAAAAGCTCAATTCATTACCTAGTGGTTTATTACCAGATGGAGTTAATCCAGCTTTAGGTCCAGATGCAACTGGATTAGGTCAAATATTTTGGTACACATTGGAAGGTCGTGACGAAAACGGTAATGTTACAGGAGGTTGGGATTTACATGAATTAAGAAGTATTCAAGATTACTATGTAAAATATGCACTTTCTTCGGCAAGTGGTGTTTCTGAAGTAGCTTCAATTGGAGGCTATGTACAAGAATACCAAGTTGATGTAAATCCTGAATTAATGCGTCAATACAATATTAGGCTAAACCATGTTGTAAAGGCAATAAAAGAAAGCAATAAAGATATTGGCGCTCAAACTTTAGAGATTAATCAAGCAGAATACTTAGTACGTGGTTTAGGATATGTAAAATCTTTATCAGATATTGAAAATGCTGTAGTAAATTCAGAAGACTTCACCGCTATTAAAATTAAAGATATAGCAAAAGTTTCTCTGGGTCCTGCAACCCGACGTGGTATTTTAGATAAAGAAGGTGCAGAAGTTGTAGGTGGAGTTATCGTAGCTCGTTATGGCGCAAATCCTTTAGAAGTAATTAATAATGTAAAAGATCAAATCAAAGAATTAAGTTCAGGGTTACCCGCAAAAAAATTAAGCGATGGTAGAACTTCTCAAGTAACTATAGTTCCTTTTTACGATAGAACTGAATTGATACAAGAAACATTAGGAACACTAAATGAAGCTTTAACTTTAGAAATTCTCATTACTATTTTAGTAATCGTGGTGATGGTGTTTAATATGAGAGCTTCAATTTTAATTTCTGGATTATTACCGGTTGCTGTTTTAATGGTTTTCATTGCAATGAAATTCTTTGGTATAGATGCGAATATAGTAGCCTTATCCGGAATTGCCATTGCGATTGGAACAATGGTAGATGTAGGTGTTATTCTCTCCGAAAACATCATAAGGCATTTAGATGAAGATAATAAAAATCTATCCATTAATCAAATTGTATACAATGCTACTGCTGAAGTATCAGGAGCAATTGTTACAGCAGTAATGACAACAATCATTAGTTTTATCCCTGTATTTACGATGATTGGTGCTGAAGGTAAATTATTCAGACCATTAGCATTTACTAAAACTTTTGCACTAACAGCTTCGTTAATAATAGCATTATTTCTTATACCTCCTTTTGCTGCTTTCTTTTTTAAGAAAATGAATGTAACAAAACGACTAAGTTATTTCTTCAATATAATTTTAATAGGATTAGGTGTATTAACAATGATATTAGGACAATGGATGGGTATTGCACTAATAGGTTTTGGTATTCTAGGTTATTTAAAACTTAGAGATAAACTAAGCAGTCAAAAAGCTACTACTTACAATATTTACCTTTCAGCTTTAGCCATAATTTTTTTATTAGCGGAATATTGGAGACCTCTTGGGGTTGATAAAAGTGTTTTTTGGAATCTTTTATTTGTGGCTATTATCTGTTTTGGTTTGTTAGGAACCTTTTCAGTCTTTAAAAGTTACTATACTAGAATATTAAAATGGGCATTAGCCAATAGATTACTTTTCTTAACAATTCCCGTTACATTATTAATATTTGGCTTCTATATTTATAAAAATACAGGTAAAGAGTTTATGCCTTCACTAAACGAGGGTTCTTTTCTGTTAATGCCTACTTCCATGCCACACTCAGGAGTTGAAGAAAATAAACGAGTGTTACAACAGTTGGATATGGCAGTCGCAAGTATTCCTGAAATTGAAACTGTGGTGGGTAAAGCAGGTAGAACGGAATCTGCTTTAGACCCTGCTCCTTTATCGATGTATGAAAACATTATTCAGTATAAACCAGAATTTATGCTGAATGAAAATGGAATTCGTCAGCGATACAAAGTAAATAATGATGGTTTATTTGAATTAAAAGACGGTCGTTTAATAGCAAACCCAAATAATACTGAAAATGTAACTTTAAGTGCAATCGAAAGTACTCAACTAATCGAAGATGATAATGGAGAGTTCTATCGAAATTGGAGACCTGAAATACAATCACCAGATGATATTTGGAACGAAATTGTAAAAGTGACCAAATTACCTGGCGTAACTTCTGCACCTAAGCTTCAGCCTATTGAAACCCGATTGGTAATGCTTCAAACTGGTATGAGAGCACCAATGGGAATTAAAATTAAAGGTCAAGGTTTAAAACAAATCGAAGCTTTTGGGATACAATTAGAGAATATCTTAAAAGAAGCTGAGGGTGTTAAAGATGAAGCCGTTTTTGCAGATAGAATTGTAGGGAAACCTTATTTGTTAATAGATATTGATAGAGAGAAAATAGCGCGTTATGGTGTAAGCATTGAAAAAGTTCAAAATGTACTTAAAGTAGCCGTAGGAGGAATGGTGTTAACACAAACTGTTGAAGGTAGAGAGCGTTATGGTATTCGTGTACGCTATCCAAGAGAGTTAAGAGATAACCCAACAGATTTAGAACAAATTTATGTCCCTGTTGAAAAAGGAAGTCCTGTTCCATTAAAAGAAGTAGCATCTATTCGTTATGAACAAGGTCCACAAGTAATAAAAAGTGAAGATACTTTTTTAGTAGGCTATGTTTTATTCGATAAATTGGATGGTTTTGCAGAAGTGAATGTAGTAGAAAATGCACAAGCTTTAATTCAAAGTAAAATTGATTCTGGAGAATTAATTATTCCTCATGGTATCAGTTATAAGTTTACAGGAACTTATGAAAACCAATTACGTGCCGAAAAAACTTTATCGGTTATTGTTCCTTTAGCATTAATAGTAATCTTTTTAATTCTTTATTTCCAGTTTCGTTCCGTAGCCACTACTTTAATGGTGTTTTCTGGTATAACAGTTGCCTTTGCAGGTGGTTTTGTCATGATTTGGTTGTATGGTCAAGATTGGTTTTTAAACTTTAATTTCTTTGGAGAAAATCTTAGGGAATTGTTCAATATGAAAACCATTAACTTAAGTGTTGCGGTTTGGGTTGGTTTTATTGCTCTCTTTGGTATTGCTACTGATGATGGTGTGGTTATGGCAACCTACTTAACACAAACTTTTAGTCAAAATGATCCAACTACTATTCCAGAAATTAGAAATTCTACTTTAGAAGCGGCTTCAAAGCGAATTAGACCGTGTTTAATGACAACAGTTACAACCATATTGGCATTATTACCAGTTCTAACTTCTACTGGAAAAGGTAGTGATATAATGATACCGATGTCTATTCCAATTTTTGGTGGTATGCTAATCGATATCACATCTTACTTTATTGTTCCTGTATTATTCAGTTGGAGAAAAGAATTTATTGCAGGTAGGAAATTAAAAATTCAATCAAAATCCACAACGGTTTAAAAAAGAATTTATGAAAATATTAATTAAATATAGTTTTATAGTTGTTTTTGTAGGCATAAGTAATTTTAGTCAAGCACAAGAATTACAGTCTTTAATAGATGATGCCTTTGCAAATAATCCTGAAATTCAAAAATTTGAGTTGCAATACAAAATAGCTTCCGAAAAAGTCAATGAGGTTAATGTGATTCCTAATACTGAGTTCGGTGTTGGATATTTTATTAGTGAACCTGAAACAAGAACAGGTGCACAGCGTTTTAAGGTATCCGCTAAACAAATGTTGCCGTGGTTTGGTACAATTACTTCAAGAGAAAATTATGTAAAATCATTAGCAGATACAAAATACCAAGACATCGTTATTGCTAAACGTAAATTAATGGCTTCGGTCTCACAATCATATTATAATTTATATACTAATCAAGCAAAACAAAATATTTTAGGTGAAAACATTAAGTTATTAAAAACTTATGAAACAATGGCTTTAACATCTGTTGAAATAGGAAAAGCTTCAGCAGTAGATGTATTGCGTTTGCAAATGCGCCAAAATGATTTACAGCAATTAAAAGAAATATTAGAGCAACAGTTTTTATCAGAACAAACTTATCTTAATAATCTTTTAAATAGAGAAAATGATGTTCAAATCACAATATTCGATAGTTTGGACATTCCTGAAGTAGATTTTGAAATTAATTCTGAAAATTTATCGGTACATCCTGAACTCTTGAAGTTTGATAAACTGTATCAATCTATTGAAAAATCGGAACTTTTGAATCAAAAAGAAAGTAGTCCAATGATTGGTTTTGGATTAGATTATATCAATGTTGCTGAAAGACCAAATATGGATTTCAGCGATAACGGAAAGGATATTGTAATGCCAATGGTTTCGGTATCTATCCCAATTTTCAATAAGAAATATAAATCCCAAACCAAACAAAATGATTTGCAACAGCAGGAAATTACTGCTCAAAAACAGGAACGTTTAAATGCATTGGAAACGCTTTTAGACAAAGCGAATAACGAACGCATTTCTGCAAGAATAAGTTATGCTACCCAAACCAAAAACCTACAGCAAGCCAAAGATGCAGAAGACATTTTAATCAAAAGCTATGAAACAGGAACGATTGATTTTAATGATGTTTTGGATATTCAAGAGTTGCAGCTAAAGTTTCAAATGAACCAAATAGAATCTGTGAAGACCTACTATGTGCAAAGTACAATCATTAATTATTTAATTCAGTAAACAATGAAAACATTTAACACAATATTTCTCTTGTTTCTAACTTCAATGGCATTTGCCCAAGTTGGTACAAATGGTCAAGATAGAAAAGAAGAAGGCCGAAACATACAAGAGTATAACCTTACTATAGAAGAAAATGAAATAACTCTTTCAGGTGTAACCGCCAAAGGAATGACAATTAATGGTGGAATTCCAGGTCCTACATTAGAATTTAATGAAGGTGACCTCGCTATTATTAACGTAACCAATAAAATGGATGAAGAAACCTCTGTACATTGGCACGGTTTAATACTTCCTAATTTTTATGATGGTGTACCTTATTTAACTACGCCACCTATAAAACCAAACACTACATTTCAATATAGAATACCTATAAACCAATCTGGCACATATTGGTATCATTCCCACACGATGTTGCAAGAGCAAAAAGGAGTTTATGGCTCAATAGTCATTCATCCTAAAGAAAAGACCTTGGACTATGATAAGGATTTAGTCGTAGTCCTTTCCGATTGGACAAATGAAAAACCAATAAATGTACTGCGAAACCTTAAACGAGGAAATGAGTGGTATCAGGTAAAAAAAGGAACAGCGGTACCATTAAGCAGAGTTATAAAAGAAGATGCATTAGGCGCACAATTCAAATTTTGGCGCGATAGAATGGAAGGTGCAGATATTGCAGATATCTACTATCCTGCGTTTTTAGCCAATGGTAAAAAAGTTGCAGAATATCCAGAGTTTAAAGCAGGTGAAAAAGTACGACTACGTTTTATTAATGCATCTGCTTCATCTTATTATTGGCTGGATTTTGGTGGTGGTAACCCGATGATTGTAGCGAGTGATGGTGTGGATGTAACACCAAAATATAAAAACCGATTTCTTTTTGCAATTGCCGAAACCTATGATGTGATTGTAACCATTCCAGAAGGCACATTGGAAATTACCGCAACAGCACAAGATGGTTCTGGTAATATGTCCATTCGTTTAGGTAGCGGAAAACTGTATCCAGCAACAGTTATAGACAGACCAGATAAAGTAGCTATGATGAAGCAAATGGCAAAAATGGATATGAAGATGGGTGCACCTGCTTTAGTAGGAAATAAAAACAGTAACACACCAGAAGTCCTAATGCAGAAATATGGGATGAAGATGAATATGGATATGAAAGATGGACAGATGGAGAATGAAATGAATATGGAAATGAAAAAGGATGTGATGCCAATGAATCATAAGATGATGCAAAAGGACACCACTTCATTTAATTATGACACACGTAAAACCTATTTCAATTATGATTTTTTAAAGGCAAAAGAAAACACGACTTATAAGGCAGACATACCTGTAACCGACCTTTTACTTAATCTAACAGGTAATATGCAACGTTATGTTTGGAGTTTGAATGGCATACCACTTTCGGAAACAGACAAAATTAAAATTAAAGGTGGAGAGGTTACTAGAATTACTTTGAATAACCTAACAATGATGCATCATCCAATGCACTTACACGGACATTACTTTAGGGTCATCAATGAAAATGGCGAACGTTCCCCATTAAAACATACCGTCAATGTACCACCTATGCAAAAAGTGGTCATCGAATTTTATAACGAAGAATATGGTGATTGGTTCTTTCATTGTCACGTGTTATATCATATGATGGGTGGTATGGCAAGAGTATTTAGCTATGATACACCACGCGATGAAAGGATGAAACCTTATCCAGTTCAAAAACTAATTGATGAAACTGACCATTATTACTCTTGGGGAGCTGCACGTGTAGGTTCAAACTTTAATGAACTTTTATTGATGTCAAGCAACATTCGTAACGAATTTGGACTACGTGCCGAGTTTGATTATAACCAAAATGCCGAGATAGAAGTAAATTATAACAGATATCTCAATGATTGGGTACGTGTGTATGCAGGTGTAAATACTGAAACTTCTACACCAAATTCTTATGATACATTTAATACTGTAGGATTAGTTGGAGTTAAATATTTCACGCCTTACAGATTTAATGTGGATGTGAGTATGGACCATCAACTGCGCCCAAGAATACGTTTGGACAGAGAACTATTGATTTTTCCTAGAATTTTTCTCGAAGGAGAATACGAGTATAGAGCGGATTTTGGATGGGTCAATGATTTAGAAAACAACAATTCTTATGAAGGTGAAACTCAATGGTTAATTGGAGCATCGTACATCTTATCTCGAAATTTTTCAATTCAAGGGAATTATAACAACCGATATGGTTGGGGTGGTGGACTTTCAATTAGATTTTAAATAAAATTATAACAATGAAACACACATATCACATACACGGAATGACTTGCAACGGTTGTCGCAGTCACGTTGAGGAAACGCTCTCTAAAGTAGGAGGTGTTTCAAAAGCAACAGTCGATTTAGATAAGGCAGAAGCTAACATAGAAATGGAATCACATATTCCCATAGAAACATTTCAAGAAGCCTTAAAAAAAGATGGTGGTACATATAGCATTCATAAACAAGGTGAACACCATCAGCATTCAGAAGCTAAAAAGGAAAAGCAACCTAAAGGTACAGGCACATTTTATTGTCCTATGCATTGCGAAGGCGATAAAACTTATGATAAACCAGGCGATTGTCCTGTTTGCGGAATGGATTTGGTGGAAGAACAAAATCTATCAGCAACTTCAAAGGAACAATGGACGTGTCCGATGCATCCAGAAATTGTCAAAGACGAAGCAGGTTCGTGTCCTATTTGTGGGATGGATTTAGTGCCAATGGAAGCAGATAGTTCAGCAGAAGAAAAAACGTATAAAAAGCTATTAAAGAAATTTTGGATTGCCACAGCATTTACCTTGCCCATTTTCTTAATGGCTATGAGCGAAATGCTCAATAACAATCCGTTGTACGATATAATGGAACAGAAATATTGGAACTGGATTCAGTTTGCATTATCAATTCCAGTAGTGTTTTATGCCACTTGGATGTTCTTTGAACGTGCCTATAAAAGCATTAAGACTTGGAATCTCAATATGTTTACACTTATTGGGATTGGTGCAGGTGTGGCGTGGTCGTTTAGTGTTTTTGGTATGTTCTTTCCAGACGTATTTCCAAGTCAATTTAAAACAGAATCAGGTGCAGTTCACGTCTATTTTGAAGCAGCAACTGTGATTTTAACGTTAGTGCTTTTAGGTCAATTGTTAGAAGCTCGTGCACATAGTAAAACCAATTCGGCAGTAAAAGAACTGTTGAAATTAGCACCTAATAAAGCCATAAAAATAGTAGATGGTGAAGAAGTTGAAGTCAGTATTGACGAGATAGAACTTAATGATATTCTAAAAGTGAAACCAGGAGATAAAATTCCTGTGGATGGTGTGATAACTGAAGGCGAAACAACTATTGATGAATCTATGATTACAGGCGAACCTATTCCTGTAAACAAATCTCAAGAAGATAAAGTAAGTAGCGGAACCATTAATGGGAATCAATCCTTTTTAATGAAAGCAGAAAAGGTAGGAAGTGACACTTTATTATCACAAATCATTCATATGGTTAATGATGCCAGTAGAAGTCGTGCACCTATTCAAAATTTAGCAGATAAAGTTTCAGGCTATTTTGTGCCAGTTGTAGTTCTTATTTCTATTATCACATTTATTGTATGGTCTATTTGGGGACCAGAACCAGTTTATGTGTATGCGTTTGTCAATGCAATTGCAGTACTAATCATTGCTTGTCCTTGTGCTTTAGGTTTAGCAACACCAATGTCTGTAATGGTTGGTGTGGGTAAAGGTGCTCAAAATGGTGTATTGATTAAAAATGCTGAAGCTCTTGAAAAAATGGATAAGGTAAATACGCTTATCGTTGACAAGACAGGAACAATTACCGAAGGAAAACCAACAGTTGAAACCGTTGGAGCTTTTAATGATGCTTTAAACAAAAATGAGCTACTTCAATACATCGTTTCATTAAATACCAATAGTGAACATCCTTTGGCAGAAGCGACAGTTAAATATGGCAAAGAACACAACGCAGAAATTTTAAAGTCCGAAGATTTTAGTGCTGTTACAGGAAAAGGTGTTGAAGCTAAAATTGATGGAAAAAATGTAGCATTAGGTAATCCTAAAATGATGGAATATGCTAAAGCGGATATTACTTCTAAAATGAAAGACGAAGCTAAATCTTACCAAGAACAGGGTAAAACAGTTTCTTATTTGTCAATAGATGAAACCGTAGTTGGATATGTAGTTATAGGCGATAAAATAAAAGAAACAAGTGCTAAAGCCATTAAAGCACTTCAAGATAAAGGCATTGATGTTATAATGCTTACAGGCGATAATCACGATACTGCAAAAGCAGTAGCATCAGAACTTAATCTCGCAGATTTTAAAGCCAGTATGCTACCAGAAGATAAACTCAAAGAAGTAGAGAAACTGCAAGAAAAAGGGAAAGTGGTTGCTATGGCAGGTGATGGTATTAATGATGCACCAGCATTGGCAAAAAGTGATGTAGGTATTGCAATGGGAACAGGAACAGATGTAGCGATAGAAAGTGCTATGATAACTTTAGTAAAAGGCGATTTACACGGTATTGTAAAAGCAAAAAATTTGAGTAATGCTGTAATGAAGAACATTAAGCAAAACCTATTTTTTGCACTTATCTACAACACTTTAGGTGTACCTATTGCAGCAGGTGTGTTGTTTCCATTCTTCGGAATACTACTCTCGCCAATGATAGCAGCTTTAGCAATGAGTTTTAGCTCGGTTTCGGTAATAGGTAACGCATTACGATTAAGAACAAAAAACATTTAATTATATGCAGAAAACAGTTTTCAAAATATCAAAAATGGATTGTCCTTCTGAAGAAAATCTAATTAAGATGAAGCTATCTGATATAGATGGTATCAAACAACTTGATTTTAATTTAGAAGAAAGAATCTTAACACTATATCATAATTCAAATGTAAATGAAATTGGTAATGCCTTAAATGAATTAAAATTAAATGAAAGTTTAATCAGTTCAGAAGATACAGACACAATTATTACTGAATCTACAAGGAGTCAATCCAAACTGTTGTGGACAGTTCTAATCATCAATTTTGCATTTTTTATTATCGAAATGAGTACAGGACTTATTTCAAAATCAATGGGATTAGTTGCTGATAGTTTAGATATGTTGGCAGATTCATTTGTTTACGGATTGAGTTTAATAGCGGTTGGTGGTACAGTTTTAAAAAAGAAACGGATTGCAAAATATGCAGGCTATTTTCAGATAACACTTGCAATTATCGGAATCGTTGAGGTAATACGTAGATTTTTAGGCTATGAAGCTTTACCTGTATTTTCAACAATGATTATAGTTTCAGTATTTGCTTTGATTGCAAATGGCATTTGCTTGTACCTCTTACAAAAATCTAAAAGTCAAGAAGCACATATGCGTGCCAGTATGATTTTTACCTCTAACGATATTATAATAAATCTTGGCGTAATTACAGCAGGCGTTTTAGTCAATTGGCTGCATTCTGGTATTCCAGATTTAATTATAGGAATCATTGTATTTGGATTGGTGATACAAGGTGCATTCAGGATATTAAAATTAAGTAAGTAAAAAGTTTAACTATAAAATCAAAAAATATGGAAAATTCAAAAGAACACTCAAACAAAGGAAATTACAAAACCTTCTTTATAATGTTGGCTTGCTCATTTGTAGCAATGTACATAACGATGTATTTAAACACCTATTCCATAGACCACGTATGGTTTAGTCTAACACGATTCTATATGACGTGTTTAGGGATTTCAACAATGGCAGTAATAATGTGGTTTTTTATGCGAAAAATGTATAATGATAAAAAGAAGAATATCGCAATACTCGCAAGTAGTTTCATTCTGTTTGTTGGTGCATTAGGGTTGGTAAGAACACAAGCACCCATTATTGGTGATGTCCTTTGGATGAAAGCAATGATACCACATCATTCTATCGCTATTTTAACAAGTGAGAGAGCAGATATTCAAGACCCAGAAGTTAAAAAATTAGCAGAAGACATTATAAAAGCACAACGTAAAGAAATAGAAGAAATGAAAGCAATGATAAAACGATTAGAGAATGAAAAATAATAAAATAGTCATATATATTGGCATACTCGTAGTAGGTGTGTTATTGGGTTGGTTGCTTTTTGGTGGCTCGACAAATGAAGAAACAGACCATAATCACGATGCGGTTGCAGCAACCAATCAAATGTGGACGTGTTCTATGCATCCACAAATTATGCAACCAGAACCAGGCGATTGTCCTATTTGTGGTATGGATTTAATTCCTGCGGAAAGCGGAAGTGATGGCTTAATGGCAGACCAATTTAAACTAACAGAAAATGCGATGGCATTAGCCAATATTCAAACAACTGTTGTAGGCAAGGGAAATGTTGAAGGCAACACCATAAAGTTATCTGGTAAAATTGCTGAAAACGAAGAAGCCAATGCAGTACAGGTAAGTTATTTCGCTGGAAGAATTGAACGTTTGAATGTGAGTTTTACAGGCGAAGAAGTTCGTAAAGGTCAATTATTGGCAACCATTTATTCGCCAGAACTCTATGCAGCACAACAAGAATTAATCACAGCAGCTTCTTTAAAAGAATCTCAACCTGCTTTATACAAAGCAGTCCGTAATAAATTGAAATTATGGAAACTCTCTGAAAATCAAATCAATCAAATAGAAAAAACAAGAAAAGTCATGGAGAATTTTCCAGTTTATGCAACTGTTTCAGGGACCGTAACGGAAAAATTAGTAGAACAAGGCGATTACATTAAACAAGGTCAACCTTTACTTAAAATTGCTAATTTAAATAATGTTTGGGCAAATTTTGATGTATATGAAAACCAAATAGAACAATTCAAGAAAGGTCAAGAAGTTAATATAATAACCAATGCGTATCCTAATAAAGAATTTAAAGGTAAAGTAGATTTTATAGACCCTATTTTAAATACTAAAACTAGAACAGTTAAATTAAGAGTTGTTTTAAATAATAAGGAAGCTATTTTTAAACCAGGTATGTTTGTTACAGCAAAAGTAAAAGCAACAAATTCTCTTTCAAATGAAATACTTACTATTCCTTCTTCTTCTGTTTTGTGGACAGGAGAACGTTCAGTAGTTTATCTAAAAACAAATCCTAACGAACCAATATTTGAAATGAAAGAAGTTTCTTTAGGAAATAAAATAGGAGACTCTTATGAAGTTTTAGAAGGTTTATATTCTGGAAACGAAATAGTAACTCATGGTACATTTACAGTTGATGCCGCCGCACAACTCCAAGGCAAAAAATCAATGATGAATAAGAAAGGTGGTAAAACGGTGACAGGTCATGAAGGTCATTTAGGCATGGATAAGAATTTATCAAATACCGAAATGAATGAAACTAAAATGAATGAACGACTAAAAGTGTCAGAGAAGTTTAAAGGACAGCTAAGAGATATATACAATAACTACATCAATTTAAAAGACGCTTTAATAAATGAAGATATAAAAGGTAGTTCACAAAATGCATCAAAATTACTATCAAATTTAAGTAAAGTAGATATGAAATTACTTAATGAAGAAGCACATAATCATTGGATGACTATTGAAACTGAAATTAAATCTTCTGCAACTTCCATAGCTAGTTCTAAAAACATTAAAACGCAAAGAAATCACTTTAAACATTTATCTTCACATTTCATAAATGCGATTCAACTTTTTGGTATCAATGAAAAGGTATATGTAGAATTTTGCCCTATGGCAGATAATAATAAAGGAGCGTATTGGTTAAGTCAAGAAGAAAAAATTCGAAATCCATATTTTGGTGATGCAATGCTGAAGTGTGGTGAAGTTAAACAAACAATAGAATAAATAAATACATATAATAATTAAATTTTTAAACAATGAAAAAGGTAATTTTAAGTGTAGCTATAATAGTAGCTATGGGGGTAATTAGTTGTAAAAATGAAACTAAAAAAGTTGAAGACACTACAACAACAGAAGTATCAAATGAAATTGCAATGACAGATTTGTCTTTTGGAGTAAGAGGGAACTGTGGTATGTGTAAAGAAACAATTGAAGAAGCGGTTAATAGTGTTGATGGTGTTTCAGCTGCTAATTGGGATAAAGATAAGAAGAAAATTGATGTTTCATTTGATAGTTCAAAAACTAATGAAATGGCAATACACAATGCAATTGCAGCTTCAGGGTATGATACAGAAAAAGTTGCGGGTAATGAAGAAGCATATAATAATTTACCAGGTTGTTGTCAATACGACCACGAAATGATGATGAATCAATCAGGTGAAATGAAATCAGAAGATCATTCAAATCATAATCACTAAAATGATGAAATATAAAATTTAAATTGTCAGCAAAACTGTCAGTTGAAAATAAAAAACCCTGTAAAAACAATGTATTACAGGGTTTTTTGTGGAGTCGGAGAGAATCGAACTCTCGTCCAAACAAGCAATCGAAGAGCTTTCTACACGCTTAGTCTTCACTTAGATTTTCGACTAAAAGCTAGACTGAAAACCGTCACTTTTAGCTTAGCTTTATAAGTGTCAAAGTGGATTTAAAGCTTTACCACTTCTAGGTTTACTTTTACGGTTCTCCATAACCAAACGCCATAAACCAAGGCTTTTGAGGAGAATCTAGCTTTCCTACCTTGTAGGAACTAGGCAAATCTTACTATAATTCAGATTAAGCAGCTAAAGCGTAATTATTTTCGCCGTTTAAAGTTCGTATAGCAGATATTTACGAGCCTACCATACTTGGCTCGGCGTGCTTACAAATCAATTCCACTCGCTGTCAAAACCAGTCGACCCCTTAAGTGGAGAATTTGAAATTTCAGTTATAAAAACTGCAAAATTTAGGCCAAAAGTACATTTTATAACTTATAAATAAAAATAAGACTAAATTTTTTTATGAAAATAGTATATTTGTGAACCTTAAACAAACTAACAATTAAACATGACTTTTGGTATAATTAAAGAACGTAAGACACCGCCAGATAGAAGAGTCGTTTTTTCACCCGATGAATTAACACGATTACAAGCCCAATTTCCGCAAGCTAATATCAAAGTTGAAAGTTCAGATATTAGAGTTTTTTCAGATGAAACTTACCTTGAAAAAGGTTTTGAAGTAACAACTGATATGGATGACTGTGATGTTTTAATTGGCGTAAAAGAAGTTCCAATTGAAGCATTAATCCCAAACAAAAAATACTTTTTCTTTTCACACACGATAAAAAAACAGCCATATAATAGAAAACTACTTAAAGCTATTTTAGATAAAAACATCGAATTATTTGACCATGAAACTATAGTTGATGAAAAAAATCATCGATTGATTGGTTTTGGTCGATATGCTGGAATCGTTGGTGCCTATAATGGAATTAGAGCTTTTGGATTAAAATATGATTTATTTGATATTGCAAAAGCTGAAACTTTACCAGATCAAAAAGCTTTAATTGAGCGACTGCGTAAAAATCGTCTTCCAAATATTAAAATTGTATTAACAGGTAGAGGTAAAGTAGCTTACGGTGCAAAAGAAATGCTTGATGGTATGAAACTTAAAGAAGTTTCTGTTGAAAATTATTTAACTAAAAGTTATGATGAGCCAGTCTATACTTTTATTGATGTTCATGATTACAATAAGCGTAAAGATGGTGGTGAGTTTGATAAGAAAGAGTTTTATTCTCAACCAGAACTTTACGAATCAAATTTTGAAAGATTTGCTGAAGTTTCAGATATGTTAATTACTGGACATTTTTATGGAAATGGAGCCCCTGTTATTTTGTCAAGAGAAATGTTACGCTCCCCAAAATGTAAATTGAAAGTGGTAGCTGATGTTTCTTGTGATATTGATGGACCTATTGCTTGTACAATAAAACCAAGCACAATTGCTGAACCAAATTATGGTTATTTACCAAGCGAACATAAAGAAGTGGCTTTTAATCATCCTGCTGCAATAACGGTTATGGCTGTAGATAATTTACCATGTGAATTACCTAAAGATGCTAGTGAAGGTTTTGGTGAAGTGTTTTTAGAAAGGGTAATTCCAGCATTTTTTAATAATGATGCCGATGGAATTTTACAAAGAGCTAAAATTACCGAGAATGGAAAACTAACAGAACGTTTTGCTTATCTTCAGAGTTATGTTGATGGGAAGTAAAATTAAATAAAATATTAAAAAAGGGATTACAAAATGTAATCCCTTTTTTAATTAATTCCATAGTGTTCCGTCTAAGCCAAGAATTGTACCTATCCATAGGAAGAAAACGAATATTAAAATGCTACATATTAATAAAATTAAGTTGAGAATTTTAGACTTAAAATCTTTTAAATTCAAGAGATATAAAGCAATTCCTCCAATTGACGTTACAAATTGAGTTACTATTAGTGGCCTTATATACCAATGTTGACCCCATTCGGGTTTTGGAGTATTAACACTAAAAATCAATAATGAAATTAAGATTAAAGCTATAACTGCTCCAGTAATTGCAAATTTTATTAAGGTTGATAGATTAATTGGTTTCATAGTACTTAGTTTTTAGACCAGTCAATTTTTCTTGAGAAATACATTACCGCTGCTAAAATTAAGAATAATCCAATACTTCCTACTAATAAAGCATAATCTTCTAACTGAATAATTACATAAATAAAACTATAAAGTAGTGTTAATGCAGCAGTTATAAATAATGGAAATTTCTTGTTTTTCAACACTGATATCGAATATAATAACAACATTACAATAACTGAACTTGCAGCAATAGAATATGCAATCATAAAACTTGAATGTTCGGTTATTGAAATTAATAATGTGTAAAACATAATTAGAGCTAAACCAATCATCGTATATTGAAAAATGTGAATGTTTATTTTACTGATGGTTTGTATTAAAAAGAAAATTAAAAATGTTAAACCAATTACTAAAAAACCGTATTTAGATGCACGTTCGTTCTGTTGGTACTGATCAACCGTTTCAATTAGTTTAGCTCCATAAGAATATTCATTTAAATTAGGAATCTTTTCTGAATATTGTTGTGCAAATGGTCTGTTTACATGAATTAATTTCCAATCGGCATGAAAACTTTTGTTTGTAATGTTTTTCGTTGTATCTAGTGGCGCATAACTTCCTATAAAAGAAGGCGAATTCCAATTCGCATCAATACTAGTTTTGGTTGTTTTACCTATTGGAATGAATTCGATAGAATTACTTCCGTTGTATTGTATATCAAAGTTAAAATCTAAATTAGTAATCGAATCTAGGTTAAAATTTTTAGTTTCTAAAACATCAAAATTACCTTTAGATTCTCCATTTGTTTCTAATGTATATTTATCGCCATTAAGTTTAATGAACAAATCACTTTTTATACTTTTCAAGTTTGAAGTTCTTATTTGAATAGTAGCTTTGTCCCAAAGTACATTTTCGGGTTTAATACCTAGTTTTTCGAAGTTTAATTCTTTAAAATTTCCATTAACACCCACATTAGCTTTAAATACTATTGGTTTATATAAACCAAGTTTTAGTTTATCAACTTTATCAACTTTAGTTGTATGATTAAGTTCAAATGGAAAGAAATAAGCATTTTGTGTGTAGGAATATTTTTTAATGGTTTTCTCTTTAGTTTTTTCATCTATTTCTTCGGTCTGTGAATAAATCTTATACGGAACTTTTAAAATAGGCCCCATTAAGTTTATATTATCTCCCCAAGAATTCGTGACTTTAATTGTAGCTTCATTTTTTCTTTCTGATCTTTCTTTAATAAGATCTTGAACTATGGTTAGGGGAATTAATAAAACTAAAGTTAAAATTCCTACCATCATCATTTTGGCAGTATTGGTTTGAAACCAAGTTGATCTTTCAAATGTTTCTTTTTCTGTTTGATTTTCCATGATTTTTGATTTTAAAAAGTAATTATTGTGATATAAAAGTATAATGCAGCAATAGGTATATTAGCGAATAAAATGAGCAAGCGGATGACGTACATTTCATATTCTTTTAGATTTAAAAATAATTTGATAATCAATATTATAGCGGCTAAAAAATTTATTATGAAAGTTAGTATCACATAGAAGTAGCCGATTATAATTACAAATTCATTTTTTGGTAGTACTAAGTGAATCATTAATAGTAATGTGCCAAAAGCCAATGAAACCAGCATAAGTTGAGTTGTTGGATATAAATTTTTAAATTGTCTTAATTCGTCCATAATTATTTAATATTAAAAATTGATTGAATAACATTTGTGGGTTGATGTAATAATCTAATAAATTCTAAATCATAGAATTGATAAGCATTTTTTCCTCTTTTGTAGCAGTCGATAAAACTTTTATAATGGTTAGGATAAAAGATGATTCCTGTAGTAATAACTATAAAAACAAACAGACTTTTTTTGCCATTTCCCAATAGATAAAATTGCATATCAACTTCCTCTTTTACAGAAGTACCAATTTTCGTTAATACATGAAAAACATCGTGTTCTTCTAAACTATCTTGTACTTGGTAGTTGTTAATTAATAAAAATTGCCCTAAATCGTGACCCAAGCTTCCTGTTTCATTTTGTAGCAAAGAGCTTACTGTAACGCCCCAAGGTTCGCTATTTTTAAAGAAATACGAGTAGGGGATTTTAATCGTTTTGTACAAAAATTCAATTATTTTATCTTTCATAAAGTACTTTGTATTTCAAAGTTAAATAATAAAAAAATATATTATTGGCCAGATATTAATTTTTCTAAAGCTTCAATATGTTCTTGAAATGCTTTTTTTCCAGCTTTTGTTGCAATGTATTTTGTGTTTGGTTTTCTTCCAATAAATTGCTTTTCTACTACAATATAATTTTCAACTTCTAAAGCCTTAGCATGACTGGCAAGATTGCCATCAGTAACACCAAGGATTTCTTTTAGCGAGGTGAAATCTGCACTTTCATTAACCATCAATACCGACATAATCCCCAAACGAATTCGGTGATCAAAAGCTTTGTTGATATTTTGGATAATGTTTTTCATTTTATTTGATTAAAATTTTTTCACCTAAGAATTTGGGTTCAATTCCAAAAAGAAAATCCAAAAGTACTTTAGTTCTTGCAAAATATTCCCTAATTGATGAGAAAATATTGGCAGTTCCTTCTATTTCTTCAGCATTAAAAGCAATTGCATTTAAATTATTCACATTTGATATAAATAATGCTCTTCTTGTATGAAATGGTTGTGAAATAATAGTAAATGAATTCAAATTAAAAATTTTATTTGCTCTTACAACTGAATCCAGAGTTCTAAAGCCAGCATAGTCTAAAATTATTTTGTTTTCAGGAATGCCAAGTAATACTAACTCTTTTTTAAAATCTAAAGGCTCATTATAATCTATTTGTGAATTATCACCACTAACTAGTATAAATGAAATCTTATTTGCATTATATAGTTTTTGTGTAGCTTTAATTCGGCATGTAAAATAAGGGTTTAATTTTCCATTTTTTAAATATTTTGAGGTTCCTAAAACGAGTCCAACTTTGTTGTGTGAAATTTTACTCGCGTCTGAGAAACTTTTATTTTTAGAGTTTTCTAATACAATAGTATTGCAAAAAAAAGATACAATTACTATTGGTAATAGACACCAAAAGCCAATGTATATTATATAGATATGTTTTTTAAATAACATTATTTTCTATCATATTTAAAATACATCATACTACCATATACAATATGACAAACCCCAAAACCTAACACCCAAAACCAAAGTCCGTAACCAGAAAATTCTACAGCAACTAAACCTAATATAATTTCGGTAATTCCTAAATAACGAACATCTCGTAATGTGTATTTACTAGCACTAAAACAAGCTAAACCATAAAATAAAAGTGTAATTGGAGCTATTAAACCATAATAGCCATTACGAAGTAAAAGTAAAGCAAAAATACCACCAGCCACTAACGGGATTGCAAAATTGACAAGTAATCTTTTTGATGATGTATTCCAAACTTTTTCATTATTCTTCTTAGCCTTTTTAGCAGTTAAAATATATGCAGTAACTAATGAAGCAAGCAAAGTAACAAATGCTGTTAACACTATTTTTTTAAATACTAAACTTTCTAATGTTATGTAACGGTCATAGTGATTATTGATAAGATGATTTACATATAATGCACCAAAAATAGCATATACACCAGCTAATATTCCTGAAAGGCCACTCAAAGAAAAAAATTGAGTTGAACGATTCATAATATCCTTAATTTCTTTGATGTCGTTTAAGTATTTGCTTGCTTCCATATTAAAGTACTTTGAAAAACAAAGTAAGTGTAAATTTTTTTTCCAACCAAATATTTTTTGAATTAATTTTATCAAATGAATCCAGTTGAAGAATATATTTTAAAACAACCTCAATCTTTTCAAGATATTATGTTGTATGTCATAAACGTTGTTGAGAATGAACTCGAAGAAACAGAGTTATTGTTTAAATGGGGAATTCCTTATTTCTATTATAAGAAGAAACCCTTTTTATATATGGCTCCCAATAAAAAGAGATATGTCGATTTAGGATTTACAAGAGGATATCAGCTTGTATTGAATCAAGAAATATTAATAGGAGAGAAGCGTAATACCGTTAAGTCTTTAAGGTATTCAAGTTTAGAGGAGATTAATCATGAAATATTACTTTCTGTAATTCATGAAGCCATAACATTATACAAATAAAAAAGCCGATTACATCTAATCGGCTTTTTTATTTTATATTCTAAAGATACCTCCAAAGGCTATAATTTGTTGGAAAAACCAAAAATCTTGTTCCGCATGATCGGATGTATTACTTGTAGTTCTAATATCATTCATATTTATATACCCACCTTTCAATTCAGTTTGAATAAAGAAATGCTTAAAGAATGTAAAGTTTAATCCCACTTTAGCAGAAAGTCCATAACCAGCGGTATGAAATGCATCATAACGATCTTTTCCTAAAAGCGTTGTATTAGTTTTAGGATAAAGTATTCCGGCACCTAATCCTTCAGTTACATTAATTTGAAATTTGTCGGTATTTAAAGTTTTACAAAAAAGTGTAGAAATATCATCAACTCTAGAAAACTCAGTATTAATATAATTCAGTCCATCTGTGTGTTCAAATGTTAGAAAATCTTCGTGAAGCGTTAATTCGTCAGAGGTTGGATTTTCATTATAAGAACCAGCATTAGGATAATAACCAGAATATTTAACCGTTTTATCTTGATACATTACATATTTCATATGATCTACACCTATTGAAATATTGTAATGATCATTAATAAAGTAGCCTATTCTTAAGTTAGTTTGAGGAATTGTCATTCGAAGTGGATTGATATAATCACAATGCCAACCTTTAGGTTTATCGTGAGCTTCTACATTATAAAGTGTAAAATCGTAATCACTACCTTTAAAACGAATATCAGATTTAGAATAACTTTCTCTGTTTCCTCCCCAGAAAATATAAAACTTTCCTTTGTTATGTGCCGTGTATTTTTCAGGTGCTTCAACTATTTCTTGCGAAATGGCGTACTGTGAAAAAACACAAAAAGATAGTACAACCATTAAAAATGATTGTTTCATTAAAATTTAAAATATAGGTTAAAATTGATTTATGGTTTTTCGAATAGCAACTAATTTTGTCATTAGTCCTTCAAAATAATCTAAGTGTAGCATGTTAGCACCATCACTTTTAGCATTTGCAGGGTCGAAGTGAGTTTCTATGAAAATTCCATCCACTCCTACAGCAATACCAGCTTTGGCAATTGTTTCTATCATATCAGGACGACCACCTGTAACACCACTCATTTGATTAGGTTGTTGTAAGGAATGAGTAACATCTAAAACTGTAGTTCCAAATTCTCTCATTGTAGGAATTCCTCTAAAGTCTACAATCATATCTTGATAACCAAACATAGTTCCTCTATCAGTAATCATGAAGTTTTCGTTATTACTATCAAGTACTTTTTGAGCTGCATGTTTCATACTTTCAGGACTCATAAATTGTCCTTTTTTTAGATTAACTGTTTTACCAGTATTTGCAGCTGCTACAACTAAATCGGTTTGACGAACTAAAAAAGCTGGAATTTGTAATATATCCACATATTCAGCAGCCATTGCAGCATCTTCATTAGTATGAATGTCTGTAACAGTAGGTATTCCAAATTCTCTAGAAACTTTATTTAAAATTTTTAAAGCTTTTTCATCTCCAATACCAGTAAAACTGTCTACTCTAGAACGATTTGCTTTTTTAAAAGATCCTTTAAATACATAAGGAATTTCTAAATTATTTGTGATAGTCACTAATTTTTCAGCAATTCGCATTGCCATTTCTTCTCCTTCTATAGCACATGGACCGGCTAGTACAAAGAAATTACCACTATCAGTATGTTTTATTTGTGGAATATTATTTAAATTCATGGTAAAAATTTGATTGCAAAGATACTAACTATTAAACTTTTATATGTGAAACTTTTGTTACAAAATATTAATTTGTTGAAATGGAATTTTTGATTATAAATCCTTTAGGACAAACTAATTTCCCTTTTTCGTAAATGTTAAAATGTAATTTTACTTTGTTATTACTACCTTCAAAAGTAATTTCATAAATCGATAATGTTCCTGCGCCCATAGTATTATGTGTAGTTGGAAAAGGACAACAAGTATCAACTTTTTCAAATTTTTCTATTTTTTTTCCTTTTTCACCCTCAAGTGCGTTAAAAAAATAGCCAATATAAATATCTTCTTGGCGTTCTAAAATTAAGCCTATGTTGATAGGGTAGTCAGCATTATAACCATATTTTGCGTCATTCGAATATTCCGTTAGTAAAAAAGCATTATTCTTAATTTTCGGTTTTATTGCAGTGTTGTCAATATTTTGAATAGTTGATTTTGTACTAGTACAACTAAATAATATAAAAAACGTAAAAAAGAATAGATATTTCATCTTACTTAGATTTTATCATGAAACTAATTAAAGCAGTAAATACTACACCAAACGAAAGTTTATCGAAGATATTGTTTTTAACAAAGACGGGTAGATTAAAGTTAATTTGAGCTAATTCTTTATTATCAGCTAATTCAATAGCGTTTTCAAAAAAAGTAGGCGAAATTAAACTAAAAGTGATAAAAACAACTGTTGTTGTAATAATTGTTGTAAAAAAACTCAAAACTATACCACTTGCAAAACCATGTTTCCATTCCATTTCATTTTGATAAATTTTTGTCTTTTTCTCTTTTAAAGCTAAAAAATAAATTACAAATGAAATTAAAGTAAAGAGTAAGTTAAAAATTGGTTCTTGTACTGCTTTAATTGAATGATAACCTAATGACTTTTCAAGTAACATCCAAATTAGATAGGCTACACCAAAAATAAACGCCCATTTTATCTCAACTGAATATTTGTTCATAATTTTAGTTTAACGTTTCAAAGATACTATATTTGATAGAAGTTATTCGTTTTTGGTTGATTATATTTGTATTCTCAAATTTGCAATATGGAGATTTTAACAGGTACTTGGCATTGGTCAATTTCTGGACTGGTGATTGGATTGGTGATGCTGTCCTTAATATATTTTGGAAAAACTTTTGGAATGTCTTCAAACCTTAGGACATTTTGTTCAATAGCTGGTGTAGGAAGAAAAATTAATTATTTTAAGTTTGACTGGCGAGAGCAAAAGTGGAATTTAGCAGTTGTTATTGGAGCTATTTTAGGAGGTTTTTTTGCAACTCATTTTTTAGAAAGCGATTCAATACTCCAATTAAACTCAAAAACGTTAGTATTATTAAACGATTATAATATTGATGCTCCAAACGGTAAAATTGTTCCAGAAGCATTGTTCGGTTGGGAAATTTTAAGCAATTATAAAGTTGTAATAATGTTATTTGTTGGTGGAATTTTAATTGGATTTGGAACACCATATGCTGGAGGTTGTACTTCTGGACATGCTATTACAGGTTTGAGTAATTTACAATTACCATCTTTAATTGCTGTTATTGGTTTTTTTATTGGCGGACTTATAGCGGTTCATTTTATAATTCCTTTAATTTTTGGATAAGATGAAATTATTACGTTTTGTTATAGTAGGTTTTATTTTTGGAGTTGTATTAACTAAAGCCGAAGCCATTTCTTGGTATCGAATTTTTGAAATGTTCAATTTTCATTCTTTTCATATGTATGGAATCATTTTTACAGCAATCCTGACTGGTGTTGTAGGAATTCGATTTATCAAGAAAAAAGAAATTAAGGATTATAAAGGTTTACCAATTGAAATTTTAGATAAAGAACCTTCAAAGTTCCGTTATATTATAGGAGGAATTATGTTTGGTTTAGGTTGGGGATTAGTAGGTGCTTGTCCTGGACCAATTTTTGTTTTACTTGGAGCAGGTATTGGAACCATTGGAATTGTATTATTCGGAGCTCTTATTGGAAATTTTATCTATGGTTATTTTAAAGATAAATTACCGCATTAAAATTAAGTTAAAGTGACTTTTGTTACCAATATGCAGCTTTAAAATTACGTAAATTTGTAGTATTAAATCTTTATTACAATGAATACTACAATATATATACAAAATTTAAAATGTGGTGGTTGTGCCAATACGGTTACCAAAAATTTAACTGAAATTGAAGGTATATCGAATGTTTTGGTTAATGTAGAAGAAAGTTCAGTTAGTTTTGAATTTTCTTCAGATGAAAAATTAGAAAATGTAAAGAATACATTAAATCGTTTGGGTTATCCAGAAGATGGAGAAGCCAATTCAATTACTGCAAAAGCTAAATCGTATGTGAGTTGTGCAGTAGGGAAGATGTCAAAATAATAAAAAAGCCGAAACTAATTTTCGGCTTTTTTATTATTGTATTTCGGCACTTAAGCCAGCATCGAGTAATGCGGAACATTGCGGTTTAAGCTCGTCATAACTTCCAGTTTTTACGCCACATTTTCCTTTATAATGAACTAGTAAAGCACATTGCTCTGCTTGTAGCGCATCGTGATTACAAACTCTAATTAGCGTTTCAATTACATGATCAAAAGTATTAACATCATCATTAAAAAGAATAATTTCGTTGTTTAAACCAACAAGTTCTTCTACTAAAACTTCTTCTTGTACTTTTTCTATTGTGCTCATAATCTGACTATTGAATATTCAAAATTAAGAATTTTTTGTATACTTTAGTGACATCCAATTATTTCTAACGATTTCTTTTTCAAAAATTAAACCTTTAGAAACACAACTTTCGTTTATGGCATCAAAGTCTTCTGTGTAAAATCCGCTTAAAAATAAAATTCCATTTTCATTTAAACAATCTACATAAGTTTGCATATCGTTTAATAAAATGTTACGATTAATATTTGCAATAATTACATCGTAATTTTTATCCTTTAACAATTCAGCATCGCCTTCATAAACCGAAATTTGTTTACAGCTATTACGTTCTGCATTTTCAATTGAATTTAAATAACACCAGTTATCAATATCAATTGCATCAATAGGTTCAGCACCTTTCATTTCGGCTAAAATGGCTAAAATGGCAGTTCCACAACCCATGTCTAGAGTTTTCTTACCAACAACATCAGTATCTAGAATATGTTGAATCATCATGTGAGTTGTTTCATGATGACCAGTACCAAAACTCATTTTTGGTTCAATTACAATTTCGTATTTAACATTTGAAGCTTCGTGAAATGGAGCGCGAACATAACAAATCCCATCAACATCAATTGGATTAAAATTCTTTTCCCATTCTTCATTCCAGTTGACTTGTTCAATATCTTCAATAGTATATGAAATTTTAAATTCAGGATTTTCTAAAATGTAAATATCTTCTAGAATATTTTCATTCCAAAACTCTTTTTGAATATAAGCAGAAACACCTTCTTCAGTTTCAATAAAACTTTCAAAAGCTAATTCGCCAAGTTCGGCTATTAAAATTTCTGTTCCCGGTTCTTTTGGTTCAACATTAAAATGATATCCAATATATGTGTTTGACATGCTCTAATTTTTTTGCAAAGGTAACTAAAGATTAGATTTATGAATTAATTATTTTAATTTTGCAGCTTCTTAATGCAACAACACAACAAACACCGCGCAAATGAAATTCTTTTATAAACTTTTTTTTATTGTTTTTTTTGCGAGTATTGGTTTTTCACAAACACACAATGACTCAATTAAAAATAACGATTTAAAACTAGCAGCCTTACCTTATTATAGTTATGGGAAGGGTTTAGGAGTTACTTCAGCAGATAGTTTATTTCAATTAAATATTCGTTTCCGTATGCAAAATAGGGTGACATATTTTAATGAAGAGGATAGAGATAATCGATATGAAGCACAGATAAGGCGTCTTCGTTTGCGTTTTGATGGTTATGTTTGGAATCCTAAATTTATATATATTATTCAATTGTCTTTTGCTCCAGGCGATGTTGGTCAGGTTCAAGAAGGCGATAATATCAATATTATTAGGGATGCAGCATTCTATTATAGACCAAATAAACATTGGAACTTTATTTTTGGACAAACTAAATTGCCAGGTAATCGTCAACGTGTTAATTCATCCGGAGCTTTACAATTAACCGATAGAACTATAAATAATGC
Source organism: Flavobacterium okayamense (assembly GCF_019702945.1). Taxonomy (NCBI): domain Bacteria; kingdom Pseudomonadati; phylum Bacteroidota; class Flavobacteriia; order Flavobacteriales; family Flavobacteriaceae; genus Flavobacterium; species Flavobacterium okayamense. The sequence goes on along the minus strand of NZ_AP024749.1, from coordinate 2,448,934 downwards.
TCGTTTTACAATCGATAGAGATTTTGGTTTTCAAGCCTACTATCTTAATGAAAAAAACGATGCTTTCTCATACAATGTTAAAACTGCTGTTTCAACAGGCGAAGGTCGAAACTGGACCCAAACATCAGATGATGGAGTTGCTTTAACAGGAAAAGTAGAAATTATGCCATTTGGTTCATTCAAAAATAATGGTATTTATTTTGAAGGAGATTTAGCTCGAGAGAAAACACCAAAAGTTTTATTTTCGGGGGCATATCAACAAAATAACAGAGCAGTTAGAACAAATGGACAACTAGGAAATCTACTTTACGAACCTAAAACCTTACGTTCATATTTTGCCGATTTTATGGTTAAATATAATGGTTGGGCTTTTATGTCGGCTTACATGCAAAGAGAATCTTCTGATTTGGTGACATATAATCCAGACGATATTACTCAATTCAACTATGTTTATGCTGGTAAAGGAATGGATTACCAATTAAGCTATATTTTTAAAAATGATTTTGAAATCATTGGAAGATTTTCTAATCAAAATGTAGATAAGGAAATAAAGCCTTTTACACCCGATTTAAAACAATATAGTTTCGGTGTTACAAAATATTTAAGAGAGCATGCATTTAAACTTCAAGCAGAAGTTACTATGGATGAGAAGGAATATTACTCAGGTGATGTTCAAAATAATTGGTATTTACGTTTACAGTTAGAAATTGGTATTTAAAATATCCAATTCAATTAACTACCTTTGTGGCATATTTTTTACACTATGTTGCAAATTGGTCAATACAATACATTAAAAGTTTTACGAAATACAAAAGTTGGTTTGTTCCTAGGAGACGAAGAACACGATGTTTTATTGCCAAATAAGTATGTTCCTAAAGAGTACTTTATTGGAGATGAAATGACAGTTTTTGTTTATCTTGACAATGAAGAAAGACCTGTAGCTACTACTTTAAAGCCTTATGTAAAACTTAATGAATTTGCACATTTAAAAGTTAATTTTGTTAACAAATTTGGTGCATTTTTAGATTGGGGATTAGAAAAAGATTTGTTTGTTCCTTTTAAAGAACAAGCAGTTAACATGGAAGTAAATAAACGATATTTAATCTATGTTTATTTAGACGAACAAACGAATCGATTAGTTGCTACGAGTAAAGTTAATAAGTATTTTTCTGAAGATTTTCCTTCGTATGAACCTAATCAGGAAGTTGAAGTTATGATTTCTCATTTTACCGATTTAGGAATAAACGTTATTATTGAAAATAAGTATAAAGGACTTGCATTTTCAGGTGAAGTTTTTAAAGATTTAAAATTAGGAACTAAAACTAAAGCTTACATCAAACAAGTTCGTCCTGATGGAAAAATTGATGTAATGTTTAAGAAAGTAGGTGTAGAATCAATTGATGATGATGCTGCAATTTTATTGAAAGAATTAAAAGCTAATAATGGCTATTTAGGTTTAACCGATAAAAGTCATCCTGAAGAAATTAAATCGGTTTTACAAATGAGTAAAAAGTCATTTAAAAAAGCCGTAGGAAACTTATACAAACAAAGAGTAATCGAAATTAGAGAAAACGGAATATCATTATTATAACGCACTAAACCTACAATTTTGTAGGTTTTTTTAATTACACAGCGCATGCCTTTTATACAAAATAATACATATAATTCACAAGTTCCCTTATTACATAAAAATGCGCATTACTCGACGATTTATGCAGGTAAGTTTAAAAAATTTGCTGCTCCAAAATATACAAGAGAAATTATTGAGTTGTTTGATGGTGATTTTTTAGAAATTGATTTTAATTTAAAGAATCCAAAAAAAGCGGTTATACTTTGTCACGGATTAGAGGGAAATTCGCAAAGAACTTATATAAACAGTTGTGCTACATTATTTCTTGAAAAAGATTATTCAGTTTTTGCGTGGAATAATAGAACATGTAGCGGAAAAATGAATCGTTTACCTAAGATGTATCATCATGCTTCTATCGAAGATTTAGATGCTGTTGTGAAATTTGCTTTAAATAAAGGAATTGAACAAATTTTTTTAGTAGGCTTCTCTATGGGTGGAGCGCAAGTTTTAAATTATTTAGGTAGGATTAAAAACATTGATAGTAGAGTGAAAGCAGGTGTTTCAGTTTCTGTTCCTATTGAAATTAAAGCAAGTGCCGAAGCACTAAAGAAAGGTTTTAATAAAGTGTATATGTATAATTTTTTAATTGGCTTAAAACATAAACTGAAATTAAAAGCGCAACAATTTCCTGATGTAATTACCATGGAAAAAGTAAAACAAATTAGAGATTTTGATTTTCTTGATGATAATTTCACAGCACCTTTACACGGATTTACTGACCGACATGATTATTATTACCAAGTATCACCAGCAAGAAGTTTAGATAATATTTTTCATCCAGTTTTAATACTAAACTCATACGATGATCCTTTCTTAGGAGAGGGTTGTTTTCCTAAACAACTTTCTGAAAATAAATCGAATGTCTTTTTTGAGGTTACAAATTATGGTGGGCATTGTGCTTTTCCTGTTAAAGATTCTAAATATAGTTATGCTGAAATAAAAGCATTAGAATTTTTTAGCTCTATTTAAAAATATTTCATACATTTGTATATACAAATATTGTATAGAAATGAATAGAAAGAATTTTATTAAATTATTAATAGGAGGAGGAGCAATGATAACTACAAATCAATTCTATAGTTGGTCTAATGATTTAAATGAGGCCGACATCTTAATGCCGGTTTTATTTATCGGTCACGGATCACCCATGAATGCTATTGAAGATAATGAGTTTTCACAACGCTGGCAGAAAATGGGAAAAGAAATTCCTGAACCTAAAGCGGTTGTTGTAATTTCAGCACATTGGTTAACAATAGGAACTTTTGTAACTGCAATGAACCAACCTAAAACAATTCATGATTTTGGTGGATTTCCCCAAGCTTTATTTGATGTACAATATCCAGCGCCTGGAGATCCTTCATTAGCAAATGAAATTCAAAAAATGATAACTAATCCTGCTGTTGAGTTTGATCATGATTGGGGATTAGATCACGGAACTTGGTCGGTTGTGAAACATATGTATCCAAAAGCCGATATTCCGGTTTTACAGTTAAGTATAGATTATCATAAACCTGCGGAATATCATTATCAATTAGCAAAGCAATTATTAAACCTACGTAAAAAAGGAGTTTTAATTATTGGAAGTGGAAACATGGTACATAATCTTAGAATGGTAGCTTGGGATAAAATGAATGTGGATAATTATGGTTACGATTGGGCAATTGAAATGAATGATATCTTCAAAAATAAAATTTTAAGTAAAGATCATAAAGCCTTATTCGAATACGAAAAATTGAATAGTGCAGCAAAACTTGCTATACCTACACCAGATCATTATTTTCCATTAATTTACAGTTTGGCCTTACAAACTGATAATGATAAAGTGGAATTTTTTAACGATAAATTAGTTGCAGGTTCATTAACTATGACTTCCGTAAAGATTGGTTATTCCTCTTCTATTTCAAAAGGATAATTCCCAAATATGCTAGAAAGTTTTTTAGCCTGATAAACTTTACGTGTGTATTTGTTAGAAAGCGCAATTATACAAACTTTTTCATTTTTTAAAGTTGTATAAGAATTGGTATTTCCGTGCCACCAACCATTGTGATAAAATAAGGTTGGGGTATGATCCCATTCATTTAAACGTATGCCCAAACCATAATTTTTTACTCCAGGTCTTTCGTAGCTGTAACCTTTGAAAATTTCTGAACGTAGTTTATTAGAATAAAAATTTTCGGAGTAAGTAGCAATATCAAATTTTAATAAATCTTTTGGTGTCGAATAAATGTTTTTATCTCCATAAACTGCATCTAAATGGTCGTAGGGAATTTTTTCCCATGTACTTTTATAAGATTGACTAATACTATCTTTTTGTTTTTCTAATTCAAAAACAAAAGTGTTATTCATTTGTAAAGGTTCGAATAGTAATTTTTGCATTGCTATAGGAAAAGACATTTTACTAACTTTTTCTATTAAACTGGCTAACAAAGCATAGTTTGTATTACTATAGCTAAATTTAGTATTTGGAGTGAAATCTAAAGGGATTTCTTTACTACATAATAAATCAAGAACATCGCTGTTTTTTAAAGTTTTAGATTTATCCCAAATACTATCATTGTCTGTAAAATAAGCATAATTTGGCAATCCACTTCTATGATTTAACAATATACGTATAGTAATTTTTTCAAAAGGAAATTTTGGAAAGTATTTTTGAAAAGAATCTTCTAAACTAATTTTGTTTTCATCTACCATTCGCAATATAACACTTGCTGTAAGAACTTTACTAATTGAGGCTAAATGTAAAGGGGTATTTTCAGTAATGGTACTTTTTTCTTTATAATTTGAAAAACCTATATAATTTTCAAACAAAATTTGTCCGTTTTTTGCCACCAGAAAAGATCCACTGAAATCATCTAAATTTATCTTTGAAGTGTAGAATGAATGAATCTCTTCCTTAAATTGTTTAATTTCACTTTCTTTTAATTCAGGGAAATCTACTGGAAAGGAAACAGTTTCTTTATTTACTTCATTAAGCTTTTCTTTTTTATGCTCTTTTTTGCATGATGTTAAAATTAGAATTGAGCAAATGGCGATTAATAAAATTTTAGGCATTGATAGGTAATAAAATATTTGGGTTTATTTTTAGTATTTGGGTTAAGAATTTTTCTTTGTTTTTGGGTGAAATATAAATTTCATCAAATTGATTATAGTGGATAATTATTCCTTCGTCACTTAAGGAAAGTTTCCATAATGAAGGAATTATTAAACCGTTGTGAAATTCAATTCGTTTAATGTTTTTAATTTGAATTTTCTTTTTAAAAGGTCCTGATTTGCAAATGAGTAAACTATCGCCTTTAATTTCATAAAAAGTTTTAGTAATTATCCAGCATATTAAAACTAAACTTAAAATGTTAATTGTTAGTACAATTAATTTAGCTTGCCAATTTCCAGTCATATTAGTATCAAAAAAAACAGGAAGTGTACTTGCAATAATAATTAATGCAACCACACTGAAAATGATCTTACTTTTTTTACTAAATGCTGAACGAAACGTCATTTATAAGAATAATTTTTTTCTGATAGTTTTATCTAAAGCATCTTTATGAACTAAAACCGAAATAGCTTTAGCTTTCATATAAGCAACACTCATATAAATATAACCTCCATTTTTAACTCTTTTTTCATTAGTACCCCAAGAGTTTTTTACTTTGTAGTAAACATTTCCTTTTTGGTCTACTAATTTTCCAACAATATGCATTAAATGATCATCTGTAGTATTAAAATTTTCAAATTCTTGTTGGCGGTATTCTTGTGTAATGTTTTTCTCTTTTATAATTTCTGCTAATCCCGTTTTTTCATCTTCTTCATTTTCAGGAATAAAGGCAACTCCATATTTTGCTGAGAAAGTAGCTTCAGAAACATCGGCATCCAACGATAAAGTATAACCTTTTTCTAAAGCATTATCAATAACAGTTATAAATTCATTTAGAGGTAAGTTATACAAACTACCATTTGAAAAATTATCAGGAATATTTAAAATGAATTTCTCATAAAATGGAGCTTGAGTAAAACTTGTTACGGTTAAGTAATCATTAGGATTAATCTTAGTCATTTTCATAAATGAAATTGGCGTATATTCTTTTCCTTCGTAATTAAACTTTTGTGGGATTGTCCCTAAATAAACATCTAAAACTCTTGAAACTGCTTCTTTCCATTTTGGAGACAACTTTTTGCCAGGGTTTTCAATATAAGTTTTCAGCATCGAAATTAAAACAGCTTCTAATTCGGCGTGATTATGAATTTTCTCATCTTCAGAAAGTCCAGTAAATACTGAAACCGGAACTAATCCATATTGTGTAGCACTATTAATAACATCATGAGCTAAAGCACCTTCTCCAAATTGCGCTTTTCCTTGACGCATTATATAATTCTCAGCTTTTTTAGGATAAGTTGTGCGTACTTGGTACATTTCAGAAAGATCAATGTATTTGCCGGTTAACCGAATAATTTCCGATTCTAAAAAAGAAGAAGTTGAAAAACTCCAGCATGTTCCTGTTTTATCTTGAGAAATTACAGGTAAATGTTCAAGGTTAATAGTTTCCTTAAACTCATAGTTTTGCGAAAAACTACAAACAAAGGAAAGTATAGCAATAGGTAGTAAGAATGATTTTCTCATCTTATTAAATGGTTTGGTAATCAAAAAGTTAATAGAAATTAATAAATGAAGTCATCGGTTAATAGCTTTAATTTATTAAGTTTCTGCTGCAATTTAATATAAAAATGGCGTATTTTTACCTTTTAAATTTAAAATTATACATCTTAATCAAATTTTAATTTAACGAATTAAAACTTTTATAATGAGTAAAATTGAGTGGAAAACAGTAAAAGAATATAGCGATATTACGTATAAGAAATGTGATGGAGTTGCTCGAATTGCTTTTAATCGACCAGATGTTAGAAATGCATTTCGTCCAAGAACGACTTCTGAATTATTAGATGCCTTTAAAGACGCACATGAAGATACTTCAATAGGAGTGGTGTTATTGTCGGCAGAAGGGCCTTCATCTAAAGATGGAATTTGGTCTTTTTGTAGCGGAGGCGATCAAAAAGCACGTGGTAAGCAAGGTTATGTAGGTGAAGATGGTTACCATCGTTTAAATATTTTAGAGGTGCAACGATTAATTCGTTTTATGCCAAAAGCGGTTATTGCAGTAGTCCCAGGTTGGGCTGTTGGTGGCGGACATAGTTTACATGTGGTTTGTGATTTAACTTTGGCAAGTAAAGAACATGCTATTTTTAAACAAACCGATGCTGATGTTACTAGTTTTGATGGTGGCTATGGTTCGGCATATTTAGCAAAAATGGTTGGGCAAAAGAAAGCGCGTGAAATATTCTTTTTAGGTAGAAATTATTCGGCTCAAGACGCTTACGAAATGGGAATGGTAAATGCTGTAATTCCTCATGATGAATTAGAAGATACTGCTTACCAATGGGCGCAAGAAATCTTAGAAAAATCGCCTATTTCTATCAAAATGTTGAAGTTTGCCATGAATTTAACCGATGATGGAATGGTGGGACAACAAGTATTTGCAGGTGAAGCTACACGTTTAGCGTATATGAGTGATGAAGCCATTGAAGGTAGAAATGCTTTCTTAGAAAAACGTAAGCCTAATTTCGAGAAAAAATATATTCCTTAATAAGTAATTAGTGAAGAGTGATTAGTTAATAGTTTTTAGCAAATCACTTTTTACTTTTCACTAATCACTACTTAAAATGAAACACTGGATTCAAGCTGCGCGTTTGCGAACATTACCATTATCGGTTTCCGGTATTTTTATGGGAAGCGCGTATGCGTATTATCAAAATACTTTTAACGGGACTGTTTTTGGTTTAGCCATTTTAACTACATTATTGTTTCAAATTCTATCGAATTATGCCAATGATTATGGCGATGGCGTAAAAGGAACAGATGCCAATAGAATAGGGGAAAAGCGTTTGGTAGCAGCTGGAGTTATTTCAGCTCAACAAATGAAAAAAGCGGTTATTTTATTCTCAATTTTATCGCTTTTAAGTGCTTTGATTTTAATTTATGTAGCTTTTGGTAAAGAGAATTTTCTTGTTAGCTCAGTTTTTATTTTGTTGGGAATTGGCGCAATTGGTGCGGCTATAAAATACACTGTGGGAAGTAACGCTTATGGTTATAACGGAATGGGCGATTTATTTGTGTTTGTTTTCTTCGGATTAGTTAGTGTGGTTGGTTCAAACTTTTTGTATTCCCATTTCATTGATTGGAAAATTTTTCTTCCAGCTATTTCAATAGGATTATTAAGTGTGGCGGTTTTAAACCTAAACAACATGCGCGATATTGAAAACGATAAAGCAGCTGGCAAAAAAACATTAGTAGTAAAATTAGGTTTGAAAAAAGCTAAAAGATATCATGAAATAATTTTGGCTATTTCTTCAGTTGTATTTATGTTATTTTGTATACTAAAAGATTTTTCATTAATTCCAATTTTAATTATTAATATTTCAATTTTCATGAATTGGAACAAGGTAAATAAAGCTACAAAATACGAAGATTTCGATCCAGAATTAAAAAAAGTTGCTTTGAGTACATTTGCATTAAGTATATTATTTTGGTTAACTTTAATTTTTATTAGCTAATTACTATTTACTAACAACTAATTACTAAATCATGAAAATTACTTTTTACGGACACGCATGTTTAGGAATTCAAATTGAAGATATTCACATTTTAGTTGATCCATTTATCACTGGAAATCCAAAAGCTTCACATATTGATATCAATTCAATCCAAGCGGATTATATTCTTTTAACACATGCACATCAAGATCATATTTTAGATGTTGAAGCTATTGCAAAACGAACTGATGCTGTAATTGTTTCAAATTACGAAATTGCTTCTCATTTCGGAAATAAAGGTTTTCAATTTCACCCGATGAATCACGGTGGAAGTTGGGATTTTGAGTTTGGAACAGTTAAGTATGTAAACGCTATTCATACGTCATCTTTTCCTGATGGTAGTTATGGTGGTCAACCGGGTGGATTTGTAATTGAAGGTGAACATAAAAACATCTACATTGCAGGAGACACGGCGCTTACAATGGACATGAAGCTTATTCCATTGCGAACCAAGTTAGATTTAGCCATTTTACCGATTGGTAGTAATTTTACGATGGATGTTGACGATGCTATTGTAGCTTCTGATTTTATACAATGCGATAAAGTATTAGGTTACCATTTTGATACTTTTGGTTACATCGAAATCAATCATGAAGAAGCAAAACGTAAGTTCTTTGATAAAAACAAGGATTTAATGTTGTTAGAAATTGGAGAGAGTATAGAATTATAATGTTAGTTTAGTTTGTCATCTCGAGCGGAGTCGAGAGATTAGACAAATTATTACATCTCGACTCCGCTCGATGGGACATTTACAAATGAAAGCCAGTTACAAAAAATATATTTTAAATTTTAAAAGACCAAGTGGAACTTCTCGAGGCATTTTAACAGAGAAAGAAACTTGGTTTCTTATTTTAGAAGAAAACGGAAAGACAGGAATAGGGGAATGCGGTATTCTTCGAACACTTTCTATTGATGACCGTCCCGATTATGAAGAAAAATTACAATGGGTTTGCGAGAATATTCATTTAGGAAAAGACAAACTTTGGCATGAATTAATCGAGTTTCCTTCCATTCAGTTTGGAGTAGAAATGGCTTTTCTTTCCTTAGCTTCAAAATCACCTTTTGAATTGTTTCCAAGTGCGTTTACAGATGGTAAAGAATCAATGGAAATTAACGGTTTGGTTTGGATGGGTGAACAAGTGTTTATGAAACAACAAATTGAAGAGAAATTAGCGCAAGGTTTCCGATGTATAAAGTTAAAAATTGGTGCTATAGACTTCAAAAAAGAATTAGAATTATTACGTTTTATTCGTGAAAATTTTGATGAAAAAACAATCGAGATTCGTGTAGATGCAAACGGTGCTTTTGGTTTAAATGAAGCTTTAAATAAATTGAATCAATTATCTGATTATAAATTACATAGTATTGAGCAACCTATTCAAAAAAGTAATACTGACAACATGTCAGAGCTATGTAAAAGCACACCTTTTCCTATTGCTTTAGATGAAGAACTAATTGGTATCTTCGGAATTGAAAATAAAGAACAATTATTAGTAAAAATTAAACCACAATACATCATTTTGAAACCGAGTTTGGTTGGTGGTTTTAAAGGGACTTTAGAGTGGATTTCGATTGCTGAAAAACTCAATATTGGTTGGTGGATTACATCTGCTTTAGAGAGTAATGTTGGATTAAATGCAATTACCCAATTTACATTTACTTTGAATAATCCAATGCCTCAAGGTTTAGGTACTGGTGGTTTATATACTAACAATTTTGATAGTCCGTTGTATATCGAAAAGGGAAGAATTCATTATAATCCAAGTGAAAACTGGAACTTCAGATTATAAAAAAAGCAACTCAATTGAGTTGCTTTTTTTATAACGCATTGTGAAGTTACTATTTGCTTTTATTTTTCGTCTTTCGTATTAATATCGATTTCTGTTTGCGATTCACCATCGTTTGTAGAAAACTCAACACCATCGGAACCAACACTTAGAGAAGTTCCTTCTTTTGGTTCTTCAGTGGCCGGAGCAGCTTCTTGTTCAACAACTACTGTTTTACTTTCTTCTTTTGTTTCTTTACACGATACAATTCCTAACATGGCAATTGTAGCAATAATTAAGGTTACTTTTTTCATGACTTTTTGTTTTTAAATTCAATTGCAAGTTACGTTCAGAAGTTACAACTCTTGTTACACAATTTTTTAAAACACTTATATAATTTTAATATTAGAGGTTTACCACTTAAATTTGCAAAGTAATTTTAGTTAAAGTTTAAGTTTAAAGTTGTTATACAACTTCTAACTTCTAACTTCTAACTTCTAACTTAAAATATATGTTCCGTTTAAAATTACCAACAGATCCACGTTGGGCCAACATAGCCGAAGGCAATTTAGAAGAGATTTTATCAGATCACGCTTGGTGCGAACAAAAAGCAGCAACTAACGCCATTAATTTAATTATTAATAATTCTGAAAAGCCAGATTTAGTTGAAGAAATGTTGAAAATCTCGATTGAAGAAATGGAACATTTTAAAGCAGTACACGATATTATTTTGGCGCGAGGTTATGAATTTCAGCGAGAACGTAAAGACGATTATGTAAACGAATTAATGAAATACTTAAAGCAAAACCAAGATGGTTCTAGAGAATCAGGTTTAATCGAACGTTTACTTTTTGCTGCTATGATTGAAGCACGTAGTTGCGAACGTTTTAGAGTGTTAAGCGAAAACATAAAAGACCAAGATTTAGCTAAATTTTACCGCGATTTAATGGAAAGCGAGGCCAATCATTATACGACTTTTATAAGTTTTGCACGTAAATATGCTGGAAATATTGACGTTGATAAACGTTGGAATGAATGGTTAGAAGCCGAAGCTAAAATTATTCAAGGTTACGGAAAGAAAGAAACTATTCATGGGTAGTTTTAGTACTTTGGCTTTATGATTGAAAAAATAAAAATACAAGCAAATTTTAAATTAATTTTATTACTTGGGTTAATTGTATTTTTCATTTTTGGATTTCTTTCAATTTACATGATTTTTAGATATTTTGAGGAAATTAACAAAGAGACTAAACACTCAATCTTAGTAATTCTAATCATATTGTTGTTTCTTTTTATAAGTTCTTTAATTTTCTCCGTTAATTATATTTCAATTATTAAAGTAACAAAGACTAATATTTTAATAAATTATTTATTCCGAAAGAAAGTAGTTAAAATTGAAAATATTAAACAAATAATATTATCTGAAATTGTTAATTATTATGGAATTACAGTTGATAGAACAAAAATTATTTTATTTGATGATAAGGAGATAAATCTTTATTCTTTTAAGTATTTTAGTTTCTATAAATTAAGAATTGTATTAAATTATATTAAGAACAAACTTTTGTTAAATGATGAGTTAAAATCGATTAATTTTTCAGATTTAGATTTTCCTGATAAAAACATTCATATTAGTTCCTATGAAAAATCCAAAACAATTAATTTCTCTTTTTTAATCTCATTCTCAGGTTTAATACTGTTAATTTTTATTTTGCCAATAATTTATGATGTCGTTTCAATGAAACCAGTAGTTATTAGTAAACTTATAATTTCTACTGTTTTTATTCTTTTATTGTTAATTTTACTCGGAGGTAATGCTCATTATTTTAGAATAACTGATAAATATTTAATAGTTAAGAATTCGATTTGTTTTTGGAAAAATCGTTATATCAGATTAAACGATATTGAATCTATTGTCATATATAAATATAATAGGCAATTTGGAAAAAGTATAGTTGTTAAAACTAAATATTTTGAAAATATTTCAATTAGTTCTGATAATTTATTTGAAAAAAATTGGATTGAATTTAAAGATGAAATTAAATCAAAGAACGTCTTGATTATAGACAATAGTGAATTTAATTCTGAAAAAATATTCTATTAATTTTTATTCTTCAACTCAATCCACTTACTCATAAACTTTGTACTTTGTAAAGATTGATGTTGGAATACTTGTCCTAAAAAGTTTTGTTGGCGATGCTCTTTCAAGTTGTTTAACAAGTAATCAATTTTATTTGAAAATTCATTTTGGAACAAATTCGTTTTAAATTTATTTTCTAAAATGGCATAACCATTTTGTTGAAATTCATTCCAAAGATTTTCATCGGAATATAATTCAATTGCTTTTGCAACAAAATCTTTTTCATCATCTGTAATAAAGCCATTCCAAAGGTTTTCAAATTGCATCGATTCAGCACCAATAGTTGAAGTGACATTGGGTAAACCAAATTGCATACTTTCTAATAATTTTCCTTTTAAACCTGCACCAAATGGAATAGGAGCTAATAAAACTCTCGCATAACTAAAAACTTCTCCAACAGAATTAGCTCTTCCTTTTACTAAAAAGCCTTCTTTTTCATTATGCAATTGGAATACTTTTTCGGTAGCATAAGCGCCGTAAATGTGTAATTCAGCTTCTGGAAGTTCTTTTTTAATTGATTTCCAAAGTTTTTTCAGTTGTAAAACAGTTTGCCAATTTGGTTCGTGTAAAAAGTTGCCAATACTTACAAAATGCGCTCTTTCAGAAAAATTGGGGTGATTTGTATTGATTACATCAACTAAAAACGGTAAATAATGTAAAAGGGTAGCATCAACCTTAAAGGTTTGGGTTAACAATTTCATTTCGTGTTCCGAAATGATTAAACTCAAATCGCAACGATAAATACTAGCTAGTTCACGTTTAAAAACATCAGAAATATAATCTTCAAAAACCAATTCTCGATTTTGCTTGAAGGCTATTTCTCTCGCTTTTCGTAGAAAATGTAAATCTTCGGTATCTATAATCGTTAGTGCATTCGGACAAACTTCTTTTACACGCCAACCATATTGTTCTTCCGTCATAAATCGGTCATAAAGAACTACATCCGGTTGTAATAAAGCGATTTGGTTGTTAAAACTTTCACTATTCAATTCAATAGAATCGGTAACAATATTTAGCTTTTCTAAGTCAAAAGAAAAATCAGTTTTAGATGCCGAACACAAAAAGGTAATCTTAAAGTTTTGTTTTTGAAACAATGTAATCAATTGCAACATTCTACTTCCTGCGGCTGTTGAATTCGGCTCAGGCCAAACTGTTCCAATGATTACTAAATGTTTTTGCATTGTGCAAATATAAATAAAGTTTAGTTTTAGCTTTTCTGTTTATTAAAACAATGCGAAGCATTGTATCCTTTTACACAGAATAGTCTGAAAAAGCTCTGAAATTCAGGACAAAGTCCGCAGAGTTTTTCAGATGGTTTTAATCGAAGATTAAAAATTCCTTGTAAAAGTGTCCTTTCTTTTGATTCGTTTTCTTTGGATAAGCAAAGAAAATGAATGTAAAAATTAAAATGTTAATAAAATGTTGACTTTTAAATTTTAAATCGTTCTTTAATAGACTCTTAAAATCTTAACTTTAAAGTATAATTTTTTGACTTATGAGAATTGAAAGTGATTTAAAATTAGGTTTCAAAGATGTTATGTTTCGGCCAAAGCGTTCTACATTAAAAAGTCGTTCTCAAGTTAGTTTAGAACGTGAATACAAGTTTTTGCATAGTCCGTTTAAGTGGAAAGGCGTTCCTATTATGGCGGCCAACATGGATACGGTTGGAACTTTTCAAGCAGCTTTAGCTTTAGCAGAAAAACAACTTTTTACAGCCATTCACAAACATTATTCGATTGAAGAATGGAATACTTTCATGAAAAGTGCTCCAAAAGATATTATCAATTATATAGCGGTTAGTACAGGAACAGGAAAAGAAGATGTTGATAAAGTTCAAACCATATTTAAAGAAAACCCAACTTTACAATTTTTGTGTATTGATGTTGCCAATGGTTATTCAGAGCATTTTGTGCATTTTGTAAAGAAAATGCGTACTCTTTTGCCTGAAAAAGTTATCATAGCAGGAAATGTAGTTACTGGTGAAATGGTAGAAGAATTATTACTTTCTGGAGCCGATATTGTAAAAGTAGGAATCGGACCAGGTTCAGTTTGTACTACTCGAGTTAAAACGGGTGTTGGTTATCCACAATTATCAGCAATTATAGAATGTGCTGATGCTGCTCATGGTTTAGGCGGACATATTATTAGTGATGGCGGTTGTAGTGTTCCTGGTGATGTTGCAAAAGCATTTGGTGCTGGTGCCGATTTTGTAATGCTAGGAGGAATGCTTGCAGGTCATGATGAAAGTGGAGGAGAATTGGTGGAAAGAAATGGTCAAATGTACAAGCTATTTTATGGAATGAGTTCGGATACTGCGATGAATAAACATGCAGGTGGTGTTGCTGAATATAGAGCGAGTGAAGGAAAAACAGTTGAAGTTCCTTATCGCGGACCAATTGAAGATACTGTTTTAGATATTTTAGGAGGATTACGAAGTACTTGCACTTATGTTGGTGCGGCTCAATTAAGAGAATTATCAAAACGTACCACTTTTATTAGAGTTACCGAACAAGAAAATAGAGTTTTTACGAAGTAAGTAAAAAGTATAAAGTAAATTTGCGCTAATCACTAATCAATTTTTAATGTCCATTTTTAAATACTGTCCCAATTGTAAATCTGAAAATATTGAATTTCCCAATAATGTTCGTTTCATTTGTAATGATTGTAATTTTACCTATTACCATAATATAGCAGCGGCGGTTGCCATTGTTTTTACTTTTGAAGATAATGTTTTGTTTACGGTTCGTAATGTTGATCCTGATAAAGGAAAATGGGATTTACCAGGCGGATTTATTGATCCAGGTGAAAATGCTGAAGAAGCAGCATGTAGAGAAATAAATGAAGAACTAGGAATTGAAGTAAAACCAAATGATTTAAAATATATAACGACTTCACCAAATAATTATTTGTACAAAAATGTTCCGTATCGAACAATGGATATTTTTTATGAGTGTCCGTTACAAACAAATGTAATCAGCATAAATGCAGAAGACGAAATTCAAGATTTAATTTGGGTAAAACGTTTAGAAATTGATATAAATCAAATAGGATTTGTTTCCATTAGAAAAGTTATGGAAGAAAATTATAAAACGAAAATTTAACTTTTTTTCATTTTTCTAATTATTTTATTCGTTCTTCTATCAGCATACATTCTGTTTAATGCAGTAACGGCCCAAATAAAAGCAGGAATCCAACCAATAATAGTGATTTGGAGTAAAAGACAAATAATTCCAGAAACAATTTTTCCTTGTAACATTAGACTAAGCCATGGAAAGAAAAAAGCAACAACGTAACGCATTTTTTGTTTTTTATTAAATTAGTAGAAAAATTGATAATAAGTTACACTTATTAAAATTGAAAATTAAAAATGCAAATAACATATTGAATAATAATCATTTTATATATTGCTTAGAATCTGTTGATGACTTAGAGTTTCAAAAGAAAAGTTTAGTATTAAATTCTTTGGAATCATTAGCACTTCAATATGGTTTAACTAATGTGTATAAATCTTGTGATAGTATTGAAGGGTTTGAAGAAAGTTTGAGCACATTGCTATATGAAGATAAGCATTTTAAAGATTATGCCATAATTTATTTGGTTCTAGAAGGAAGTGGTAATCAAATTAAATTGGGAAATTATTATTTTACTTTTGAAGAAATTGCAGAATTATTTGAGGGTAAGCTTAAGGGTAAAATAGTTCATTTTGCGAACACACTTTGTTTGGATTTAGAAGAAGAAACTTTTCAATACTTTTTGGATGTAACTGGTGCAAAAGTAATTTCTGGATATGGAAATAGAGTACCAATACTTAGTACAATTTTAGACAATTTATATTTTTCAATAAACGAAGAGGAAGATTCTATTTTTAAGATTGTAGAAGGTTTATATGAAAAACAATATGCGCTTTGTTTTAGCTTAGGATTTAAAATGTATTATTAATTATATCTTTTTATACCTCTTTCTAAAATTTGCTTCATTCTATTTCTTAATCTTTCTGGTTTTAAGACTTCCAAACTGTCTCCAAAACCAAGTAAAACACGTTCCAGTTCGTAGTTCTCAATTAAGAAAAGATTGATAATGATACTTCCGTCATCGTTCGTTTGTAATAACCGTTGACTTGAATGCAAGGGTTTTGTAATTACATAAGGTGCGTTTTTAGCATCAATCCATAGTTGAACAACTCTTGGCTTTAAACCCGTATTTACGGTAACGCCTATTACGTTTTTATAATATTCTTCAGGATCAAAATTGATTTCAACAAAATCTCTATTAAAATCAAAATCAATTGAAACAATTCTATCTAATGCTAAGTTCACAATGGGTTGAGCAGCATTACGTTTGCCTATTAAGAACCAGCGATTATTAAATTCCTTTAATAACAATGGATAAAATTGGAATGTACTTTCTTCGGTTGATTTAAATGATTTATAAGTAATCATTAAAACTACTTTTTTAACTATAGCTTGATAAATACTATCCAAAAAATGTAAACCTTTTAGTTTTTCATTCTTATCCAAATGGATTATCGGTTGCGAATGTGTTTTTTCTGCATAAATTTTATCCTCCAAACGCTGTAAAATATCCG
Organism: Flavobacterium okayamense; assembly: GCF_019702945.1. Classification (NCBI taxonomy): domain Bacteria; kingdom Pseudomonadati; phylum Bacteroidota; class Flavobacteriia; order Flavobacteriales; family Flavobacteriaceae; genus Flavobacterium; species Flavobacterium okayamense. Next base: position 2,432,171 of record NZ_AP024749.1, on the reverse strand, counting down.
AAACATCTGCAAAAAGTGAAAAGTCTTTGAATTGCTTCAACATTGAAACCGTTTCGGTCAAAACATTAATATCTGTTTCGGTAAGCGGTATATCTGTAATTGAAAAATCCTCATCGGCATAGCGATAAAACTTTTTATCGTAAACTTCAATAGGCGCATTGTAACCCAATTTTTCACTGCGCATCATTTGTATGTCTAATTGAATGGTACGTTTACTGACTGGATTTTGCTTACCTTCGTATTCGTATAATGTTTCATTACAAGCTTCAATTAAATCTTCTAATGTCCATTGACGGTATTGATTCTGTAAACATTTATCAATGGTTTTGTAGCGAATTAATGCGTTTTTATTTTGTGCCATTCTTACAACAAATTAATTTCTCTCTGAATATTTTCTCGTGCTTGTTTTTCGTAAAGATTTCTAAAAGTTTCCGTTTGATAAATAAACTCATGTTCCAGAAAATGTTCCAAAGCTTTCTTACGTCCAGGTTTGTACAAGACATCTGGGTAAATCTTATATTCTTTGCGAATTTGATTGCAATATACTTGATATTCTTCCCAACTTTTAGATAGAATTTTCAAATCGAAATCAATCAACCAATTTATATCTTCAATTATGTTAAACTGATGATGTTGAGTTGCTAGAATCATTTCAAAAACTAATTCTTTATCCAATTCATGTTGAGGTTGTATTAACGAAACAGCAAATTCAGCACTTTTTAGTTCATTATCTTTTCGAGTCGTTTTATAAATAATATCATGATAAAAAATAGCGAATAACACTTCGTCGGGATGTTGCAAATGAGAATGATATTCATCATAAGCTGCAATCATTTCCTGTAAATGCGTCAAATTATGATAATACCTAGATTTTGCTGAATAAGCTTTTTCCAAACCTTTCCAAAGAACTCCTATTTCGTTGGATTCAAATCCTATCTTTAAAAGTAATGCCGTAAAAATATTTTCAAGATTCATACGAAGTATTTTCTCAAAAATACAATTCTTTTTTTACTACGAAATCATTTTGCGCAGTAAAAGTATAATTAAAAAGATCATTAGTTATTCTTTATGAACATCTTTAAATTTTATCATGTCAAATAAGCGTTGTTCTTTCTCATTATCAAATCCGCAGGTTGATTTAAATTCTTTCGGATTTTCATAGGTGCCAAAAAGCATATCCCACCAAACAATATCGCCATAATTATTACTGTGCTTTTCATACTCATGATGAATTCGGTGCATTTCTGGTCTTTGAAAAATGTAACCAACCCATTGTGGTGTTTTTACATTAGTATGGTAGAAGAATTCTCCAAGTGCTGTAAACAAAGTATATATTGCTCCAGCTTCAACATCCAAACCTAATGTTGTAAAAACCAATAAACTTCCTATGATTGAATTTAGCGTCATTTCAAAAGGATGTTTGTAAAATGAAGTAATAACTTCTAATCTTTGAGGGCTGTGGTGAATTTGGTGAAAATGTAACCAAAGAAAATCCAAAGTATGTCTCCATCTGTGCCACCAATAAAAAACAAAAGTTGCTATAAAATAAGCAATTAAGCCTCCCCAAAAAGAGTTTACATAATTTGATAAATGAAAAATGGATATTTTTGATAACCAGATTTCCCAAGAGTAACCTGCTAAAATTACTATACCTAATTGAATAAAGTTTACTGCCAAAACACGAATTGTCCAAGTAGGTACATCTGGTAATTTCCAACCAGGAATTAAACGTTCTAAAACAAAACAAAATGCAAATACGATAAAAATGATTGTTAATGTCATAATGAAAACTTTTGATTATGACATCAAAATTAATACGCCTTAGATATTAGATTGATGCACCTAAGTTAATTAATGCTTTTGTGAATTCTTTTTCTAATTCTGCTCAAAGATTGAGGTTTTACACCTACATAAGAAGCAATTAAATACTGTGGTATGCGCTGATTTAAGTCATTGTATTGTTCTAAAAAGAATCGATAGCGATCTTCAGGAGAATAGCGATGTAAAGTAACCAATTGACTTACCATTATGATAAATCGATGTTCAATTATAACTCGACCTAAATAGTTTGCATTTTTAGAAACGTAATATAAATGTTGTAATGAATCAAAATCAATGATGAGTAGTTCACAATCTTCTAATGCTTGAATGTTTTGTAGAGAAGGTTTTTTGGTTAAAAAGCTTTCATAATCGGCGACAAATTCACCTTCTTTTGTGAATTCCAAAGTTGCTTCTTCATTATCTCTGAAAACAAAATAGCGTACTAAACCTTTAGACAGAAATCCTATTTGATTACAAACATTTGATGATTGTAGAAAATAGTCATTTTTCTTAATGCTTATTGGTTTGAAAGCTTTTAAAAACAACTCTTTTTCATTTTCTTCAAGTGTAATTATTTCTGAAAAACTTTTTATTAAATGTTCAAATGATTCCATGCTTTTATAATTAGTACCAAATTACATTTTTTAGATTATAAATAAAAAAATATTACTACGCAAAATAATTGCGCACTTATACAAAACCTTTGCTTCATCAAACAAAGGGAAGTGCGCCCAATGTGTCGGGGGAATACATTGGGCTTGCCAAAAGAAAATGAATTAAATTTACGATTATGAATACAGCAATCAACGGAAACGATTTATTAGCATTAGGTTATCCAGAAGGAAGTTTAATTGGAATCGCTTTAAAGTGTAACCGAAAAAGAACCGGATTTACCAAAGAACAAATGTTGGAAAACTACGCAAAGGTTTTGGAACATCCAGAATTGTATTTAGAGGATAAGTTATTCAGTGGTTTGGCACAAGCAATTATAGATAAGTCAAATGAAAAACCTGAAGATTTTATTGCATTAAATGAAAATCCGTCGGCTTTTGCGATGTACGGAGAAGATCATATTGAAGAAGGTGCTCGAAAACAAATGGAAGTTGCGATGCAATTACCCGTTACGGTTGCCGGTGCATTAATGCCCGATGCGCATCAAGGTTATGGATTGCCAATTGGTGGTGTTTTGGCTACTAAAAATGCGGTTATTCCTTATGGAGTTGGTGTGGATATTGGTTGTAGAATGGCATTGTCGGTATATGATATTCCAGAGTTTTTTTATTTCGAAAATGAAGCTAAATTCAAAAGAGAATTGGTAGCGCATACTAAATTTGGTGCCGGATATGGATTTCACGGTCAATACAAATCCGATCATGAAGTTTTAGAACGAAAAGACTTTACCAATAGTAAATTCATTAAAGAGTTGAAAGATAAAGCGTGGTCGCAATTGGGAACTTCGGGTGGTGGAAATCACTTTGTGGAGTTTGGTATAATCGAATTCGAAAAAGATGATGCCGTTTTAAATATTCCTAAAGGAAAATATGTGGCTTTGTTAACACATTCGGGTTCTAGAGGTTTTGGTGCTACTATTGCCGGACATTACACCAAATTAGCCAAAGAAAACTGTAAACTTCCTGAGAAAGCAAAAAATTTGGCGTATTTAGGTTTAGATACCGAATTAGGTCAGGAATATTGGATGGCAATGAATTTAGCGGGCGATTATGCTTCAGCTTGTCATGAAGTGATTCATAACAAAATAGCCAAAGCATTAGGTGCAACTGTTTTAGCCAAAGTGGAAAACCATCATAATTTTGCATGGAAAGAAATCCATAATGGCGAAGAAGTAATTGTGCATCGAAAAGGCGCAACGCCAGCTGCTGAAGGTGTCATGGGAATTATACCAGGAAGTATGACGGCTCCAGGATTTTTAGTTCGTGGAAAAGGCGAAACCGAAGCTTTACATTCCGCATCACATGGTGCTGGACGACAAATGAGCAGAACACAAGCCATTAAAAACATTACCCGAAATGAGATGAAAGCCATTTTAAAAGATCATGGCGTAACGTTAATTGGTGCCGGTTTAGACGAAGCGCCTATGGCGTACAAAGACATCAATCAAGTTATGGCAAGCCAAGAAGATTTGGTAGATGTAGTGGCTAAATTTACGCCTAAAATGGTACGAATGGCAGATGATGGAAGTAGAGAAGATTAATAAATATTAATAACTTAACCACAAATTAGAATAGTTACTATCGGTTTGTGGTTTTGTTTTTTTAAATTTGAAGAATTACATGAAAGAAGCAATACTTAATAAACTAAAAGAAATAGAACTTCAAAAAGGAGTTGAAATACTATACGCAGTTGAATCGGGGAGTAGAGCATGGGGATTTGCTTCGCCAGATAGCGATTATGACATACGCTTTATCTACAAGCATGATTTAGATTACTATTTGTCATTATGGGAACAAACCGATGTAATTGAGTTTATGACCGAAGACGATTTGGATGGCAGTGGTTGGGATTTACGGAAAACCATAAAATTATTAGCCAAATCCAATGCACCTTTGCTAGAATGGATTTATTCACCTGTGGTGTATTATGAAAATGAAGCCTTTATGAAGCAAATGCGAACACTAGCCAAAGATTGTTTTTCGCCTGTAGCGTGTTTGCACCATTATTTGGGTACGACTAAGAATTTCATGGACGTTTGCGAGCAAGAAGAGGTAAAACTGAAAAGTTATTTTTATGCTTTACGCACAGCATTGGCTGGAAAATGGATTATAGAACGCAACACCTTTCCTCCAGTAGATTTTATGGAATTATTACCGATTGCTCCACTAAACATACAAGAAAAAATAAATGAATTACTGAACATAAAAGCCAACCAAGAAGAAAGCTACTTACACCCAAAAGAGACGTTAATCACGACTTTTTTACAGGAAACGGTGCAGTTTAACAAAGAAAATGCAGTTGGTTTAGGGAGTGGTAAGAAGGTTAAAGGGGAGTTGGAGGAGTTTTTTAGAAGTTTAATATTAATTTAAGAGTAATAAATTATGAGTAAATCAGTAAAAGCCTTGTTATTTATAATTAACATTGTAATGATTCTACTTTCTATAAAGTGGTATTTAAAAAATAATGAAGAAGAACCTTTAATTTCGATTTTAGGACAACTTTCTGCCTTAATAGTACTTTTATTAGAAGGTAAGATAAATACTGTTATAAATGCTAATAAAAATGTTAGAAGCAAACTTGATTTGGATGTTTCAAAAGGTGATTTAATAAATGCAAATAAGAATGAAAATTCTGATATAAAAATTAAAACAAGAGATTAATTAATGAAATTTAATTTTAAAAACATTAAATTTCCTTCGTTTAGATTTATTAGCGTTAAAGGAAATAAGCATTCTACTATAATTATTAGTGATAAAAAAGTAATCACTAAGGTTGAGCTTATTGAGGCATTAACAAACTTAAATATAAGACAAATTAAAGCTCAAGTTAATTCTGGAAAATATTTGAGAAATACATTTATAGAAACTGGAAATCAAAAAGATTTTTTGAGATATTTTTCGTCTCCGATTTTTTATTCTGAAAAATTATTTGATGTTATTAAAGTTCTTGATTTTAGATATTTAAATGATTTTTTGGCCAAGAAGAATTTAGAACTTTTTAATCTAGATATAGAACCGTTTCTTTTGCGCCAAAAAAAATTGTCGGTAAACAACGCTAAAGAGTTTTTTGATGACCTTCATGCACATTTAGATTCTAAAAAAAGAATTATTTGTTCACATCCTGAATTAAATAACATTAGAGTAACTTTTGAAATTAAAATTAGAGATTTAGTTGACGACTTGGATTTTTTTAAATCAAATGTTGTACTAATAACTGAGATGGCTGGTCAAGGAAAAACTAATTTCTTGTGTGATTATACCGAAAATTTTTTATTAAAGAAAAAGATACTAAGTGTATTTTTAACTGGTATTGAAATTTGCGCAGATGACATAAGAAAATCTATAATTAAACGAATATTTCCTGATTATGATGATATAGATTTTTCAGAGATTTTAGATGTAGCTAAACAGATAAGTAAGGAAAATGGAGAATACTTTGTTATAATAATTGATGGGATTAATGAAAATTATAAATCTAAAGTATTTGCTAAAAATCTGGAAATATTTATTTCTGATATGCAGCAATATGATTTCGTTAAGATTATTATAAGTTGTAGAAGTGAGTATTATAAAGATAACTTTACTAATCTTGAAAAATCTACCTTTTCAAACGATATGATAGTTATCGATAGTTTGATGAAACGTAATATTGATAGGAATATAAAAAAGAAATTGTTTAAAATCTATATTGAAAATTTTAAGATAAAATACAAGAGTATCAATAGAGAAGTAAAAGATCAATTACTTTCTAATTTTTTACTTCTTCGAATTTTTTGTGAAACTTATCAAGGTAAAGAATTAGACACAATTGATAATATCTATAAAGAAGAGCTATTTACTTATTACTACGATAGAAAATCTGAGCAAATCAATTTAATGTTAAATGACATTAATGCTGGTCAAATTAGTGGCTCTATTGATATTAAAAAATTTATAAAAAAGGTAATTGCTAAAATGATTGAAAAAAAGCAATACGTAAATATTGTTTTAGATGAAATTATAGATACTCCTTCAGAAAAAGAAATTTATGTGAGATTCTTAGATGAAAATATTTTGATAAAAAGAGATTTAATTGAATCTGAAAACAACGTGTTTAGTCCAACAGAAGTAGTGAATTTTACTTTTGACGAATTCAGAGATTTTTTAATCTCCGACTTTTTAATTTCAGAACTTTATGTAAAGGCTAAGGATAAGTTCCTTGAATTTTTAAAAGATTTACATAAAGACTCGCCTTTGATAGAAGGGTGTAGTACATTTTTATTTTATAAATCTAAAAGAAGTACTGACGAAGCATTAAAATTGGTAATAAATAACCAAGAATGGTATAAAAATGTCTTTTCGAGATGTGTTTTTAACATTAAAGATGAGCTTATCTCTGATGATGATAAAAAAATATTTAAGGAGATTTTATTTGATGCTGATTTCAAAAAGAAAAAAATTTTTGTAGATCTTATAAATAGAAGGGATAATCAGGTTTTTAGTATTGATTTTCTCTTTGATTCTATTCGAGAAATGAACGAGGAAGAGTATAGAGAAAATTTTGTTAATGTATTTGGAGAAAGTAGTTTTAGCTATTTAAAAATAAATCAGGAAGAAATTGTAAAAATACTAGATGAAAAATTGAATAATACGATTGTAGAAACTGATTCTCAACATAAACTTTTTGAATTATTGCTTTATATGTTTTTAAATAATTATAGTTATGACATTAAAGAATTATATGAAAGGTATTGTTTTAGATACCTTAGTCACGGAAAGGATCAGATAAAGAGAGCTTTAACGTCAAAAAATGAAAGCCTAAAATTAGAAATAACCAAATTTTTGAAAAGATATGAAATTAGCGTATGATTTTTATAAATCGTTTTGGTTGATTAACCCTAGCCTTTCTTTAAAAACTTTTTTAGAAATTGTAGGTGCAGAGAAAGGATATGCATTAAATATGTTCACAAGAATTCATAACTCGATATATTCTGAATTGATTGATTTAGAAAGCGAATTTGAAAAATACTATTCTTTTGAATATGAAAGTTTTGAAAACTATCTGTACAAAAAATATAATGTTGAAGTTAAAGACATAGAAAGATTAATGAAGAAAAAGAAAAAGAATCCGCATTGTAGAATTTTTAAAAAGGATGATCATTCTTATGGGGACTATACTATCCCACAGTTTATTACTTCTGAACCTATGTATAAACGAATTATGAATGTTTTAAAACAAAATAAATGAAAATAAGATATGACTTTGTAACCAATAGCTCCTCAACATCATTCGTAATAATTTCTGATGGAGAATTCAATTTTAAGGAATTTATTGAAGCTGTTGGAATTAAAGGAGATTCTGAATTTCTTGACATATACCAAGAACTATTTAATTCTTTTAAAGAAGATATGACACCTATAAGACAAGTGTTTACCGAGAACAGAAGAGGTTATGATAATTTTGAAAATTTTGTAGAGAGTTATTTTTGGAAAAATGGTAAAGAATTATTGCCTTTAATATTAGAGGCTGAATCTAAAGGAAAAAATGTTTATGCGGGTTCATTAAGCAGTGATACAAATGAAATAGAATGTTTTTTTTGTACTGATGAATTTATTATTGAAAATGAAAATGGTAATCTTTATATAAATGCTCAAGAAAATGCATGGTAGCGTAAATATAATATACAAGAAATATCCTGACCAAAACTACTCAGTTATATTTAATAAAAAAACTGGCTATTTTGTACGTGCTGAGGACAAAGGTTTTCCTGAACCTCTTTGGGCAAAACACGGTCCTGAACTTTTGGATATTAGTATAACTAATTGGTGTGATCAAGGCTGTAGTTTCTGTTATAGAAAATCGACTACTAGAGGGAGCCATATGAGCTTAAGTGATTATGATTTTATAATGAAACAAGCTAAAGAACTTGATGTATTTCAAGTTGCGCTAGGAGGTGGAAATCCGAATCAACATCCTGAATTTATTGAAATTTTAGAAACTACTGTTAAATATGGAATAGTTCCTTGTTATACTACAAATGGAAGAGGATTAACTCCTGAGATATTAAAAGCTACTAAAGAATTTTGTGGCTCGGTAGCTATTAGCGCCTATGAACCCTATTCTGAATTCAGAAGCCATCTTGAAAAACTATTTGAGTATGATATAAAAGCGAACGTACATTTTGTTACTGATAGTAAAAGTATTGATACTGCGATTTCTTGGTTGAAAAATCCGCCTTCTTTTCTTAAAGGAATTAATTCACTTATTTTTTTGAATTATAAGCCTATAGGTAGAAAGCCTGATTTGTCATTATTGCTAAAAGATACTGAAAAAATTAAGGAATTTTATAGTTTAGTTGGGCTTAATAAAAATGTTCTTAAAATAGGTTTTGATAGTTGTAGTATTTCTGGAGTCGTAAAATATCTTGATGTAAATTCTAATTTTTATGAAGGTTGTGATGCTGGAAGATTTTCTGCTTTTATTGATGAAAATTTAAGAATGATGCCTTGCTCATTTATGACAAATAATAATTGGTATGGAGATTTAAGAGAAGTTAGTATGTTGGATATATGGCAGAATAATGAATTTTTCAAAAAGTATAGAAATAATATTTTGAATAATGGATGTACTTCTTGTTCTTTTCAAAAAACTTGTATGGGAGGTTGTCCGTTTATCGAAGAGTTGTCTCAATGTGATTGGAAAGATGATAGGCTTGGGTTAAACTTTAAAACAAAATGACCATCCAAGACCTCAAATCCCAAAATCTTATTCTTTTCGAAGTCATTTCGGGCAGTAAGTCGTTTGGTTTAAATACGCCAACTTCTGATACGGATATTAAAGGCGTATATTATTTACCTAAAGAACAGTTTTATGGGTTGCAGTATATTACGCAAATCAGTAACGAAACCAATGATGAGGTGTATTATGAGTTGGGTCGTTTTGTGGAGTTGTTGCTTAAAAATAACCCAAATATTTTAGAAATTTTAGCTTCACCAGAGGATTGTATTTTATATAAACATCCCTTAATGGAGCGTTTGCAATTGCACGATTTCTTGTCAAAATTATGCAAAGATAGTTTTGCCGGTTACGCCATGACACAAATTAAAAAAGCGCGCGGTTTAAAAAAGAAAATTGTGAATCCAATGGCAAAAGAACGCAAAAGCCTGTTGGATTTTTGTGCTATTTTAAACGGTTACGATTCGGTTCCGCTGTCAAAATGGTTGGAGAAAAACAATTTGTATCAGGAGCAATGTGGTTTAATTAACGTTCCTAATGCAAAAGGAATTTATGCTTTGTTTTATGATGCTGATAAAACCTTGGGTTATCGAGGCATTATTAAAAATGAATTGTCTAATGAAGTTTCGTTGTCATCTATTCCAAAAGGAGAGGAACCCACTGGGTATTTGTCTTGCAATTTAGAAGGCTATTCTAAATATTGTAAAGAATATGCGGAATATTGGGACTGGATAGAAAAACGAAATGAGGAACGCTATAATACTAATCAGCAGCACGGTAAAAATTATGACAGTAAAAACATGATGCATACCATTCGCTTGTTACAAACTGCTGAACAAATTTTAGCAACAGGGAATTTGAATATTCGAGTTTCCAACCGTGAAGAATTATTAGCCATAAAAGCAGGCGAAATGGAATATGATGCGTTGTTACAAAAAGCAGATGATTTAATTGCTTCAATAGAAGATTTTTATAACACTTCAACATTACAAGAAACACCCGATATTGAGAAAATAATAGCTATTTTAGTAGAAATGCGTAAAGAATTATATAATTAACAAAAAATAAAATGAAACGAATTTTAACAATACTATTTTTGATTACATTTTCAAATATGTTTGCGCAAGACATTGATTTAAGTAAAGTAAATTCAATGTCAGATGCCCAAGTTTTTATTAAAGACAATCCAAATGTATTTGCAATGATAGAATACATTCCTACTACAAAAGATAGTATAGCATTTTATAAAGATCAAATAAATATAAAAAAGGAACGTGAACAACAGAAGTTTTTAGAAGCAAAACCAATTGTTGAAATGAAACTAAACTATATTTTCTTTGATGGAAGTCAACTTTCAAAAGATGCTATTGATGTAAAGCGAAATGAAATTTTAGAGCTATATAAAAAAGGAGCTACATCAGATGAATTAGTAGCTGAATTTACAATGGATCGTAATGTTAAACCTGGAGGTAATTTTGGCTGGATTGATGAACTAGGAGTAGAGTCAACTTTTCGTGAAGCAGTTAAAAAGCATAAAAAAGGAGATGTTTTTACTGTTGATGTTCCAGATAAAAATTGGTACTATATTGTTTTTAAATTATATGATGATATTGAAAAAGTAGCACTTCATTATTTAAAAATTCAGTATTTCTAGTATATTTGCCCTCGAAATGAGAACACAAAACACACATAGTATTGCACTTATAAAGTCAGTTTATCGCTTAGGAGGAGATTTTCCTCGTAAACGAAAAGGGTGTTTTGTATCATTACGTATGCGTTAAAGTAAACGATTATATTATATTTCAAAGCGTCCTTTTTTCCAAAAGGACGCTTTTTTTATGTTCAAAAACGAAGTGAAAACAGTAATAATTATAAAAATGGGACACTTACAGTGTGACAAAAATGAAAAAAAATGAAAATAATTAAAAAAATATTGGATGCGAAGTAAACCCGAGCTGAAATAATCGAAAATGAGTAACCAAATGAGAGACAGTCATTTGCAAATTTTAGAGTATCTGTTGAAAAACGGACAGGAATTCTATTGTTTAAATTTTAATATAACTATCTGAAAATCAATAAAATAAATTTAAAAAATATTTGGAAGTTAGTTTTTTTTGACTTTATCTTTGCCCCAGAAATCAGTTGACAGTTTTTAGTGATCAGTTGACAGAAATAAAAAATTCTTTTAATAAAAATAAAATGAAACGAGATTTTAAACATATAACACTAGTAGATATGAAAGCAAAACCAGCTTTAGTAAGACTTAATCGTCCGAGTTTTTATAGTTATTATAAATTGGTGCCTCCATTTAGGGAATAGATAGTTATATACTATTGTATTGTTATGGAGCACCTTCAAAAGAGGTGCTTTTTTTATGCACAACATTTTGGAGAGTAGGTAAATATTGGTTTGTTACGTCCGTCTGCTAAACGGTTTACTCAAAAAGTAATGAGGGTTCAATTCCCTTGCTCTCCGCAAGATTCTGTAGCTCAACTGGAAAGAGTGTTCGCCTACGAAGCGAAGGGTTTTAGGTTCGAATCCTAACAGAATCACAAATAATTTCGTAGCTCAGTTGGTTAGAGCAATCGCCTTTTAAGCGATGGGTCTCAGGTTCGAATCCTGACGGAATTACACGAGTCTTTAGAAAGGGACTGGCTTATTGGGCTACTGGCTAACCTTCCCGACTGTCTCTCGGGAGAAACGGGTTCGAAATGCTTTAGCATTCACGAAATCCTTAGGCTAAATAGTAAACTGAGTAATCCCGTATAAGCCGCAAATGGTGTTTTTAGCTTATTTGGTAAAGCATTGAACTGTGAATTCAAAGAACAGGGTTCGATTCCCGAAAACACCCAAAACTGGGAAGATAACGATTGGCTGTTTGTCCCGCTTAAGCGGGAAGGTTACAGGTCGAAATGCGAAGCATTCGTGAACACTTAAAAAAATAGTATAAGTGAACAGTCCTGTTTCCCAGACAAATTTGGAAGTACGTCAGAGTAGGAGAGCTGAAGCGGCTGAAATGAGTTCACTCATTCAGCGAGTCAATAAATATTATAAACAACGAGCTAAACACCGTTGTCTTAAGACTGAGTAGGTTCGAAATGTGAAACATTCATGAATTCAATTTAAAAATAATAACTCATGAATAATCCTACTACTTCCACAAATTGCAGGAATGGCGAAACTGGTAGACGCGTCAGACTTAGAATCTGAATTTTGAGAGTTCGACTCTCTCTTCCTGTACAAAATGGAACATTGGTGTACTTGGTGTTGCACGTATGTTTGAAGCACATAAGGTATTCGTTCGATTCGAATCTGTTCCACTAAAATGAAGTTTAATTTAAATCAAAAGAAGATGAGACAAGACATTTTAAAACGATTTCTAACCAATACGGATGAAACAGGTAGATTTTTGATGAAGTCGAGAATTACTGGAATCATCTATTTTGTAGAACCACTTTACAATGGTAAGACACCACAATGGGGTGATGTTGATCCTGCAACGAAAAAAATTACAGGTCAATATGGTTCAAAGTATACGGGAGCAATCACCAAAAAAGAATCCTTAATTACAGAAGAAAACGGATTTGTAAATATTGGTTATTTCAAAGGAAGTCCTTTTGGAGCCATAGATGTACGAGATAAAGAACATCAAAAAAATATGGGATTATAATTTTTTTTATACTACGCAAAATAATTGCGTAGTATGTTTTGAATCTTTGAAAAATGAAAATTCAAAATGAAAACAATTAGAATTTATTGTAGAAAATGTAAGATAAGACTAACTGAAGATTTACTAGAAATTCCTCAGGATAAAATTTATTTTCCAGATGAAGCTGAAGCTATACCTGAAGGTAAGTTTGTGTTTTTTAAAAACAATTCGATGTTGTCAATTCTAGTTAATAGAAAACAATCATTATTAAAAGATCACGCAGATTCAAGTAGGTTTTATGGATGTTGTGGAAGTGATGGTTCATATGGGTACAATAAAGTTTGTTCAAATAATCATGAAGTAGCTACAGAGTTTTCAGATTGTTACACATCGTATTACATAGAAATTAGTTTAAAAAATACGATTGTTAAACAAATAAATGATAAAGGAATATTTGAAGAGATGAAGTTTAAATACTTTACTCTAAAATAAAAATATCAAGCAAGTCCTGTTGGGTGTTTCTGTATAGCACTAATGTGTTACTCTTTGCGCAAAAGCGTATGAAGTAGTAGTATGCAACTTGGCTTGGAGGTTTGAGGTTGTTTTCCAAAAAACGATCTACACTCTATGGGTCGTGGGTTCGAGTCCCACTCTCGCTATAACGAGATAGTTCAGTCCGGTTAGAACAATAGAAAGCGTAGGTTCGAATCCTACATGCAATTTTGGTTTGCATTTGACAGTGGTTGTCACCAACAGACTCAAAATCTGTTCAAACAGAGAAGTACAACTCTTAAAAATAGTACCTAAAAAAATGAAAACATTTTGGTTTTTATCAGTTTCAACATTTTTCGAAATAGCGAAACACTTACGAAGAAACCTGAAAAGGGCTTCGTTTTCAAAACCGTTCTTTTGCTTTTCTGTGTGATTATTAGTTCTCCGTGAAAGAATAAAACAAAACAGTTAACCATTCGAATGCTTCTGTTAACTAACCTTTTTCCGTTTTGGGTTAAGGATAAAAACCGAAAGTTTTCTTTTAAAAAAATATTAAAATTTTAAAAATATAAAGAGATGATTAAATTAATTACTATTAACGCTTACCAAGTAGGTTTGGTATTTGAACGTGGTAAGTTGGTAAAAGTATTACGAGAAGGAGAATACTGGATTTTTGGAAATAAAGAAGTTAAAATCTTTGAAATGAAGCAATCATTTGTTGCGCCAATAGAATTGAATATTTTATTGGAAAATGAAGAATTGGCTTCAATGTTAGAAGTAGTAGAAGTAGGTGATAACGAAATTGCGTTGTACTACACAAACGGAATGTTTAAAGAAGTATTGCAAACAGGGCGTTACGCTTTCTGGAAAGGTTATTTGAAAAATGAATTCGTAAAAGTAGATTTAACAAAAGTTGAAATTACTGAAAGCATTGCTACCGCTTTATTAGAGAACATCAAATTGCGAATGTACACACGTAAATTTCAAGTTTTTAACTATGAAAAAGGTTTGTTGTTCGTGAACGGTAAATTCGTTAAAGAATTAACAGCTGGAACTTACTACTTCTGGAATAACGCCATTCCAATTGATGTAATCAATGTAGATATGCGTCAAAAACAAATGGAAATTTCAGGTCAAGAATTGTTGACTAAAGATAAAGCTGCATTGCGTATCAATTTCTTTGTAAACTACAAAGTAACGGATATTATCAAAGCAGTTGTTGATAACAAAGACTATGAAAAACAATTGTATGTTTTAATGCAGTTAGCGTTGCGTGCTTTTGTTGGCGGATTCACATTAGATGAATTATTGAGTAAAAAAGAAAGCATTGCCGAAATTATCTTAGAAGATACTCGTGTAAAAGCTGCTGCTTTAGGAGTAAAAATTAATGAAGCAGGTATTCGTGATGTTATTTTGCCAGGTGATATGAAAGAAATCATGAACCAAGTTTTGGTTGCTGAGAAAAAAGCACAAGCCAATAGCATTATGCGTCGTGAAGAAACAGCAGCTATGCGTAGCATGTTAAATACGGCTAAATTGATGGAAGAAAACGAAATGTTGTGGAAATTGAAAGAAATGGAATATGTAGAGAAAATCGCAGATCGAATTGGAGAAATTACCATTTCAGGAAGTGGAAACGTCATTGAACAGTTACGTGAGATTTTTGTGAAGTAGAAGAGAGCCGATTTATTTTTGAATCGGCTCTTATTTTTTTGGATTTGTTTTACTATTATTGAAGAATAAATTATATATCTAAAAGTTTATAATATGAATTCATCATTTGTTCTCATAATAATTGTAGCAATTGTATTAGTAATTGGTTTTTATTTTTTATTTAAAAGCTCAGAATCTGAAAAGCAATATTTTAAAAATTTGAAAAAAAGTTTAGAGGATGAATTTATAATTGATCCAGAAACAGGAGCTAAATTAACTTTAGAGCAAGCTGAGTCAGGAATTTGGAATCCTGAGGAAGTAGAATATTATAATGAAGAAGAAGACCCTTTTATAACAGATGAATATAGAGCTTTTAAAGAAATAGGTGAGTATTACAAAGAAGAACTAAATTACAAAAACATTGAATTAGTTGATTCAGACATTGAATTGTTTGAAAGCATAAATATGTTTACCAAATACAAAGAATGGTATTTTTTTGAATCTATAACAAAATATGAGAAAAATGTTACTATTGGTTTTATTGCAGTTTCTTTAGGAGATATGCAATTTAGTAGGACTAATCAATTGTTCTGTTGGATAAAAAATCTAGATTTTTCAGGTCATTATATTTTAACAGAAAAAACAAAAGTTGAAGAAAATTTACTTAAGTTAAATTCAATTGAATTGAAAGCATTTGGTTCCTATCATTGTGAATCGATAAAGAAAACTTTTCATGAAATTCAATTATTTCAATTATTTGAAAAAGTTTCAGAAATAGCAGGTTTAGATATTGAATATTTCGAAGGGAATTTATTTTTCAAAACCAAAAAGGAAATGACAAAAAACGATATTTATAGATTTGAAGAATTAATAAATGAAATTGTAGGTTAATCCGATGAAAAACTTAACCATAAAACTTGTATTACCTCTAACCATTTTTTATTTACCTCATAATTTTTATTTTTAAACAGTATTTTTTAAAATGAATTTTTTATTTTCAAAAAATATTAATTGTAAGTAAATATTTAATTAAAAATAATTTAAATGGCAGAATGTATCGAATGTGGAAGTTATACAAAATTTAATGGTGGTTTATGTTTTAGTTGTTACAAAAGTCAAAATAATATAGTTGATGATATTCCTGAAAAAGATCAGCCTAAAGGATTAAATGATAAGGATTTTAATTATCGTTTTGGAATGATTAAAGGAAGAATTGCTGAGACTTTAATCCAAGAGCTTTTTTTGAGTTTAGGCTATAATGTTTTTAGATACGGAATGGAAAACACAATTCCTGGTATAATGGAACTATTAAAAGGAGTTCGTTCCGATGTTGCTCAAGAAATCAGGAGAATGCCTGATTTTGTAATCCAAGATCCAAAAACTAAATCTGTTTATTTTATTGAAGTTAAATTTAGAGCAAGTGGAGAATTTAAACAAAAGGACTTGCCAAAAGATTATCCTTATGAGAATGCTTTTATAATATTAGTATCTAAAAAACATATTAAATGTATTACTGTAACTGAATTACTCGATGGTAAAGAAATTTCTCCAACTTCAAAAAACTATCTTGGAAATCGTAAAGAATTTGATTTAGACAAAGAAGTAATTGTTGATTTTTGTTCATTTGCGGTTCAATTTTTTGAAAACGTATAATTATTTAGCTAATGAATCTAACAAAACATTGCGAGCTATGTGATCTTCAAAAATACAATATTAAAACTGGGACTACTTGTAGTTTAACAGATAAAAAACCTAGCTTTAATAAAACGTGTATTAAAATTGAACTAAATGATAAATTTGAAAATAAGTTAAAAGAGATAAATGTCAAATATGAAAAAATTAAAAGCGAGAAACTTTTAACCTATATTTATTTTGTTGTCTTTTTAATTATAGGGTTAACTGTTATCATTGGAGGGTATTTATTAGGAAAATTTATTTTAGATAAAGGTGTAATATCTACAGTTCCATTAATAATTATGGGTGTGGGGATTGCTCCTTTAGGATTAGCTTTCGGAACTTTAAATAATCACTTACAAGAATTTAAATTAGCTCAAAAAAAGAAAATTAATTTAGATGAGGTACTTCAACTCTATAAAATCGATTATCAAATTGATATTAAATTTGGAGAAAAATATCACGGTAATCAAGATGTTTTTGTGCAACTAAAAGCAAAATATAAATAGTATACAAATAAAAATTTTAGCTACTGAACATCAAATTCTTAATGTTCTAATTAAGTAAAATAATTACTAATTTATTCTGTTTTAAAATACTTTGAGCCGATTAAACATTATAATCGACTCATTTTTTTAGATATATTTGAACTGATATAGTTTAAAATAGGATCTTTAACTTAATCTGAATTTTTATTGTTAAAAATTAATTAACTATATTTTTGATAGATTAATAAATTATTATGAGTGAATTTGAAGAAATACAAAGAAAAAAGTTTCCATATAAGATTACTAAATTTAATTGGATATTTTACATAATAGCCATAATATTAGCTTCATTGTTAAGGTTACTAACTTTTGAGAATTTTCCTGAATTTATTGGAAATTGTATTGGTTTAAGTATCGGATTCTTAATTTTTGCATCTCTATTTGGAGTTATATTTTGGTTTATTTTAGGTAGAAAAGAAAATGGAGGAAGTTATACTTTTAATGTTTTAATACTATTAATGTTATTTGGACAATTAGGTGAATTTAGCAGAACTATAAATTCCAGAAAAGAAAATAAAGTTGATATTAGACAAGCTATTGAAAAATATAAAGATGATATTAAGAATGATTCACTTCAAGGGAATGAAGCTTTAGATTCTTTTGCCGTTTCTTTAGAAAAAGGAATTGATGAGTTAATTGATGATTCAAGTGGAAATGAAAAGAAACTTTATATCAGTTTAAAAGCTTTTTTAAATGAATCTATTGATGAAGCTAACTTATGGAATGATGCTTATTATAAAATTAATGATGATGCTTTTTTTAATTTTAATGTTTTGAAAAATGAAGGAGAATTTGAATCACAAATAGAAATTGCTCAGGATTATATTAAAGCATCAAATAGGTATAAAGATTTCTTTCAGCAAAGAATGAATAGGTTAAACGCGATTATTGAGAATAACGGGATTAATGATGATTTTGCAAATAAAATGACAACATCACTTAGAAAAAAAATAAAAAAACAAGGTATTGTGTTTATACCATACATTGATAATCATATTAAGTATGGTGAAAAGATGGTTGAAATTTTAGAATTTACTAAGGATAAAAAATGGAAGTCAAGTGATTTAAATTTTGTAGAATTTTCTAATTCAAAATACCAAGAAGAATTCGATTCAAAAATTAATCAATTAGTAATTATAGAAGAAAATGTAAATGAATTACACTCAAAATTAATTGAAGTTATGTAATAATCAAAAAGCCCTTCAATTGAAGGGCTTTTTGATTATTAGTGACCTTAAATAAGAAAGTTTTTTCTAAGTTATGTAAAAGTAGATAAAATTGAAAACGCAAAACGCATTGCTAAGCATGCATTTTTTAGTTAAATGATGAAATTGATTTTTATTATTTATTTGGAAACAAAACGCTCATGATTTCATCATAAGTTTTTAATTCCGTTGGATGAATTCTCATTTTGAAAATTGCTTCTTTTTTTGATAAATCTATTTTATTAAAATCTTCAGTTGTGAAATAGGCAAGTTTTCCATCATTTGTAATGCCCCAAAGAAGATTTTCTTTTTTAGGATTAAAACGGATTTTAGACATATATCGATATAATGCATTCCTTCCTTTTTCAATCATTACAATGTCATGTAGTTTTATTTCCTTGTTGTTAGAATCTACATAAATTGCATGAATTTTAGCACCAGAAGGATAACTAGAAGGATAATCACAATTCACAAAACCAAAATTATTTATTTGCATTGTGCGAGTAATTCTTCTTTCAAAACTTAAACCTTCTACCGATTTTTTTGCCATAAAAGTATTGTATACTCTCAATTCTTTCTCATAAGCATTCCATTCTCTCTCTATCTTGTCACGCTCTTTTTGGGCAATTTTAATTTGATTTTCATATTTCTTTTGATAAGCATTCATAGCATTACTGTAACTTTCATCATCTTTAAATGCTAAAACACAAACCGTTTTATTTCGAAGTTTTTCAGATGTAGTAGTCCATGGAACAAAAGTTATTTCATAAGTGCCATTTTTTAAATCTTTGACTAATATATCTTTACTATCGAAACCAACTTCTTTTCCATCAATTGGTTCAAACCAAACATTTTTATAATCTTTTAAGCTATTTTCCGTGTTGTAAACATCTTCAATTTGAAAGGCAAATTTTCCAGCTTTTCTTGGTGGCTCAGGCATTTTTGGAGCATTTTTCAATGCATCTTCTTTAGAAGTCTCAGTAATTTTATCTTTCCCTGTTTCTACCCATTTTTGTGAATTTGGATCTAAATCATAGGTTTTAAAATTATCTTCTTTGGTAAAGCTTACCATTGAAACACTTATTTTGTTATTGGGGTTTACATAAACCTTTTCCTCCGGTAAATAAGCATCTATCTCAAACATACCAGCCGATTCAAATACCATTTCTTCTCCATTTTCCATGCTGTAGGTCATTGGTATTCCTGCTAAATAAGTTTCCAATGGGTTCGAAAAAGTTCTAAATTTTAAGTCAACTTTTTCTTTAATCACTTCTCCTTTTGCATTAAGAAAAGCATTTTTAGGTATATTAATTTCGGTTCCACTACTATGATAGATTATAGTGTCATTTGACGGATCAATTTTAAATTCTTCGAATTTAATATCAGCTTCTTTAATAGGAGGAACTAAAGAAATAAATTCTTCTTCAGCATTGTTTTGAATATTTTTATTCTCTTCTTGCTTGCAGCTTGTTATTGATAACATTGACAGAAGGAATGCTGGAAATAAAATTGATTTTTTCATAAACACGAGATTTCAATAAAAACGAATAAAATGAAAAAATAGTATTTATATAGTTAAACATATAATTATCTGTAGAGATTGAGAAATAATAATATGAAAATCATTTATTAGCATGTGAAATATAATGAATGTTTGCTTATATTTATTAGAGCAGTATTAAAATAATCTAGGAATAAAAGGTGATTTTAGCAAACTTAATAAGTTTCAAACGCCAAATTAATTCTTACTTTAGAAATTATAATTCAAAAAATAACTTATATTGACTTATTCACATTTTATGTTAATAATTTTAACCTGGAATGTGGTTTTTCGTAATCGTTTTTAACTTATGTTTTTTATTTTAGCTATTCAAAATCGTTCATAAGTTTTGAATTACTATTTTATTATAAAATATTTTAAATTTTGATATTTGTTATTTTTACAATTATAATAATCATATTATCATAAATGAGAAAACTAAATTTTATTGATTTATTTGCTGGAGCTGGTGGATTATCTGAAGGCTTTATTAGGACTGGTTTTACTCCTATTGCTCATGTTGAAATGAATAAAGATGCATGTGATACTTTACGAACTAGAACTGCTTTTCATTTTCTAAAAGAGAATAATAGAATTGATGAATACTACAAATATTTGAAAGGAAATATTTCAAGAGAAGAGTTATGGAGTAAAATTCCAACTCATTTAATCAAATCTGTAATTAATAAAGAAATTTCTCCCAAAACACTTCCTGATATATTTAATATTATTGACAATGAATTGAACGGACAAGATGTAGATTTAGTTATTGGAGGTCCTCCATGTCAAGCTTATTCTGTAGCTGGAAGAGCTAGAAAAAACATGGAAGATGATCCAAGAAATCATCTTTACAAACATTATGTCAAATTTCTAAGCCGATATAAACCAAAGATGTTTGTTTTTGAGAATGTACCGGGTATTCTCTCTGCTAGTAATGGGGAGTACTTAGAGAAAATATTTAAGGCAGTAAAAAAAGAAGGCTATGAACTTGAAAAGCAAGTTTTGAATGCTAAAAATTTTAATGTTTTACAAGATAGAAAAAGAGTAATAATAATTGGCTGGCGAAAAGACTTAAAATTACAGTATCCAAAATTTGAGGAAAAAGAAGTGCAATTTGAAGTTTTGAAACATCTTTTTTCGGACTTACCAAAACTAAAAAGTGGACAAGGTGAATGGAATGTTTCTAAATATACAAAAAAAACAAATGTTTACTTAGATTCAACAAGAATAAGGAACGGTATAGATTTTACAACGCAACATATAGCAAGATTTAATAATGAAAATGATTTAGAAATTTACAGAATAGCTGTTGAAAAATGGATTAAAGAAAATAAAAGATTAAATTACGGTGAATTGCCTGCGAGATTAATTAAACATAGTAATACAAAAACATTTTCAAATCGATTTCAAGTTGTAAATCATAAAGGAATATCTCATACTGTTGTTGCACATATTTGTGCTGATGGACATTATTATATTCATCCTGATATTGAACAAAATAGATCAATTACTGTAAGAGAAGCAGCCAGAATACAATCTTTTCCAGATGATTACTTTTTTGAATCTAGTAGAACAGCAGCATTCAAACAAATTGGAAATGCGGTACCTGTTCTCATGGCTGAAGGTATTGCAAATAAAATAAAGGAAATGTTATGAATGAAAGAAATCAGAATTTTGAATTAGCAAATCCTAATCCTGAATTTCTAATTAAATCTATTGCTGAACAAGGTTATAGTTTAGAAACTGCTTTAGCTGATTTAATGGATAATTCCATTACAGCTAATGCATCAAGAATTGAAGTATTAACTAATATAGAAGAAGAACCGTTTACCCTTTTTTTAAGTGATAATGGAGACGGAATGAGTAAAGAAACTTTAAAAAGAAATATGCATTTCCCTAGTAAGTCACCCGAAGATTCAAGAGAATCAAATGATTTGGGAAGATTTGGTTTAGGACTAAAAACGGCTTCATTTTCTCAAACGAGAGCTTTTACTGTTTTATCAAGAAAGAAAGGAACTAGCATTTTTTCTGGATTAACTTGGGATGTAAAACATCTAAAAGATACCGGAAAATGGGAAATAATAATTAATTCCGAAGATGAAATTTCTGATATTATAGATAAATACAATAATATTTCAAATTCACATCTTAATAGTTCAAACGATTTTATACCAAATACTATTATCGTTTGGAGGGGTTTATACAAATTTGAAAATTTTTTAGATGTAAAAAACAAGCAAAACGCACTCAAAGAAGAAATTACAAATACAACAAGTGAATATCTGTCGATAGTCTTTCATAAATTTATAGAAAGGGAAACAAATCGATTAGATATTAGAATTAATAATACAATGGTTAAACCTTTTAACCCTTTTCCTATTGAAAATTCAAACTTAAGAGCATTAGAACCTCTACAAAAAGAATTTGGAGAGGACATTGTAAAAATTCAAGGTTTTGTATTACCTAATACTAGTATTAAAGAAACTAAAGAAAATTCTAACCCATGGACTCCTCAAAATAAAAGTCTTATGGATATGGAAGGTTTATATATTTACAGAGCTGATAGATTAATTTTATTTGGTGGCTGGAATGGATTAATAAAAAAAATGCCTAGACTTCAATTAGGAAGATTAAAAATAGATATTGGTAATAAAGTGGATCATTTGTTTCATCTAAATGTAGCAAAATCTCAGATTAATATCCCACATGATTTAAAAAATTCTTTTTTAAGAGCAATAGTTGACTTAAAAATGGAAGCACAAAAAGAATATTTTAATCACGGATTAAAAACCTTTACTCAAAAACCTTCTGAGCAGAGTAGTCAATTATTTTATAAAACTGCTTCAAATAAAGGAGTTTTACTTAGAATTAATGATGATTTTCCATTATTAAAATCACTTAAATCATCGCTTAATAATAAGCAAAAAGCAGAACTAAATTTTATACTAAAAATGAGTTCTAACTTAATTAATAAAGTACGTCAAGTAGATAATGTTGAAATTACAGGAAATGTAGAAAAGGATGGTATATCAATTGATGAAATCGTAAAATCAATTAATGAGCTTTTAAAACTTGGAATGTCTAAACAACAAATTAAGAAAGATATTTTGCCAAACCTTGGCGTCAATTCTAATGCTCACGAAGAAATATCAAACCTATTAAATTAAAACATTCATGAATGAAATTATTGATCAAATAAAAAGTTTGATAGTGTCTAACTACAATCAATTTTTTGAAGCTAATGGTTATGTAGATAGAGATTTTTTTGAAGGTGATGATTTAAAAAATAAATGTAAATCATCGTTAATAATTATATTTCCAATATTATTTAGTGGAAAAACTTACAACTTATCTGATAATGATTTTGATGAAAAGTATTCCATCGCATTAAGAGATGTTAGATACAATTACAAAACTATTATGAACCCAAGTCTTTCAATTCAAAATGAATATAAAGATACTTGGCTAAATGATGAGAGAATTAAAGAAATTGGTTGGTATAATGACGAAACAAAAGCTAAAACATATAGAGGAAGATACCTGCTTTATTTAGAAAAAAAGCTTGGTCGATCTAAATCAATGATAAATGAAACTGAAAGATCAAGTTTAGAAATTATAAAAAAAATTGGGGATCCCAAAAATACAAATAATTTCTTTGTAAAAGGTTTGGTTGTAGGTAGTGTTCAATCAGGTAAAACATCAAATTTCAATGCTGTTGTAAATAGCTCTATTGATGTTGGATATAAACTTATAATTGTTTTATCAGGTATTATGGAAGATTTGAGAAGACAAACTCAAATCAGAACTGAAAAGGAAGTTGAGGGTAAAATGATTGCTCAAGACAAATTTATTGGTGTTGGTGAAATTGCATCTTTTGGTCAATTAGGACAGTTTGCAGATGTAAATCAAGTAATTCTTCCAACATCTACTCAAAATGACTTTAATAGAACAATGCAACAAGCACATTTTAGTCTAAATAATACTAACATATTAATATGTAAAAAAAACACTAGTGTATTACAAAATTTGTTGTTATGGCTAAATGAATATTTATTGGAAAATAATGACAAGCACAATATTCCTTTTCTTATTATTGATGATGAAGCTGATAATGCATCTATCAATAATTTAGGTCACAAAGGAAGCGAATATGCAAACAAAATAAACGGTCATATTAGAGCTTTACTTGCCTTGTTCAATCGTAAAACCTATATAGGTTATACAGCAACGCCTTTTGCTAATATTCTTCAAGACTGGAATAAAAAGCCAGAAACAAAATGGAAAGTAAAAGACTCCAGAAACAATTTTGAACTTGAATTTGACCAAGAGGGTAATTTATTTCCAGATGATTTTATTGAATTATTAATTCCACCATCAAACTATATTGGACCAAAAAACTTTTTTGAAACAAGGATTGAAGATATAAAGAAAATTGAACCTTTATTAGCTGAACCTTTAAATGACTATATTGAATACTTTCCTGAAAGAGTTGAAATTCTATCAGATGATAGTTTACTTGGTGTGAAAAAATACAATAATCAAAGAGAGTTTGATTGTGATTTAAATGCTAGAACTAGATTCGGTACTTTTAAAGATTATAAAGAAGCTACAAGGGCTACAACAAAATATGATAACTTTCCTATTGAAATACCAAAATCTTTAGATGAAGCGATAAAATGTTTTATAGTTTCAATTGCTATTAGATTATCAAGAAGACCTGAATTAATTCAATCAAAGTTATTTCATCCTCATAATACAATGCTAATTCATATCTCAAGATTTTCAGATTGGCAATGTAAAACTAAAAAACTTATAATAGAAAAAATAGATTACTTAAAGACTAGATTAAATAACGACACATTATCTGCTAGTGACTCAATTTTTATAGAGTTTGAAAGGATTTGGATTAAATATTATGCAGAAGCAATAAATAACATTAGAGAATATTTGCCTGAAAACTATGAAGATGAATATTTGACAAGGAAAACATTCCTTGAAGTTAGAGATTTATTAGTTTCTGCAATTAATGGAATTGAAGTAAAAGCAGTGAATACTGTTGAAAAAGATATTCTGGATTACGAAAGTGGTGAAAAAAAATATATTGTAATAGGAGGGAATAAACTCTCAAGGGGATTTACACTTGAAGGACTGACAATTAATTACTTCATTAGAAACACAAATTATGCAGACACGCTTTTACAAATGGGTAGATGGTTTGGTTACAGACCAGGATATTTAGACTGTTGTAAATTATTTACAACTGCCGATTCATTTGAAAAATTTGACCAATGTACATGGACAATAGAAGAATTAGAGGAAGAGTTCAGAATGTTGTCAAAAGCAAAAAAGAAACCTAGAGATTATGCAACTAAAGTTCTAACTCATCCAGGCGCTTTACAAATTACTAGACCTGCAATTCTAAAAAACACAATTACTGAAAAATGGTCTTTTGAAGATAAACTATTGCAAACTACCGATTTATTAATTAATAAAAGTACAATAGAATCTTCTTGGAATAATTTCAAATCTATTTATAGTAAACACAAAGAAAATTTCTTTTATGATGATTTTAGAAAGGCAATATTATTAAAAACAGATGTAAATGGATTAGAGGATTTTCTTATATCGCAAACAACTTTTGTTGATTTCCCAACTGAGGCAATTGTAAGATTCGTAAGAAAGTGTAACGAGTTTGAAAAATTAACTAATTGGACAATTGCAATAAAAACAACAGGATCTACAGATAAGTATTTGCAAAAAAATGAGACAAATTTTGCTAATAATATTGAATTAATAAAAAGAAGTAGTTCAAAAAAGGGAACAAAGTATTACACTAAACTTCTTGATAAGAATATATTTAAAGTATCTGGTGGATCTTCAAATATTTTATCTGGTGGTCGTGATATGAGTATGACTTTAGAAGAAGAAAAAATCGCATTAATTGAACAAGAATTCAAAGCAAAATATAATAAAAATACTCCTGAAAAGGCATTTCGTGAAAAAATGAAACCAACAGATGGATTATTAGTTGTTTTCTTAATGGATTTGACTGAAGTTTTTAGAGATGATGCCCTTGTAGAAAAAGCAGATAATGAAAATATAGATTTAACTATACCTTTAATTGGTTATGCAATTGGTATTCCTCCAATCGATGCTGGTCTTGGTGAAGATTATTTAATTAATGTTCATATAAGAGAAAATGAAAATAATAGTCTAGAAGAGGAGGATGAAAGTGACGAAATTGAATCATTAGAAAATGAATAAAGAAATCATTGAAAATATTTGGAAGAAAATTATTCCATCTGGTGAAGGAGAGTTTGAATATAAATTACTTTCAAAAGAGTCAATTCCACAATTAAACATTGGTTTTAATAAAAAAAGTCAACGATGTTTAATTCTTGAATTGCCTTTTGATTTTGATAAAACTTTTCAACAATTTGAAAAAGAAAATTTGTCATTAAAATATTTTAAAAAAGAAAAATGCTTGTGTATTATCCTAAATGATGATTTTTTTAATGACTTGTTCGATGATTTAATATTGTCTATTTACAGTAAAATTTACAACATCTCTAATACTGAAGAGTATTCAGAATTATTTACAAGACATTTTTTTAAATGGAGTGCTTTTTTTGAAAACAAAAAAACAGATGGTCTCACAAGAGAACAAGTAAAAGGATTTATTGGTGAACTCTTTTATTTGAAGAATTTACTACATAGCTCAGAAATAAGTGTTGATGATGTTTTAATTTCATGGAGAGGACCATACGATGAAGGACATGATTTTATTTTTGAATTTAGAGATTATGAAATCAAAACAATTGAAAGTTCAAAAAATAGTGTTCGTATCTCAAGTGAATTTCAATTAGAATCTGAAAAAGGTAAAGAGTTAGAATTAGTGGTAATTTTTGTAAATCCAGATAATGAAAATGGATTAAGCCTAAAATCATTAATCAATGATATTAAAACAATTGTTCTTGATAAATTAGGAGACAACTCAATTTTTATAAATGCGTTAGCTCAAAAAGGCTTGACTATTGGGGATTTAGATCAATATGAAATTTATCGTTACACACCTATTGGAGAAATTTCATATGATAGTACTAGTGAAAATTTCCCAAAACTAATTCGCTCTTCAATACCCGAAGAAATCAATAAACTAAATTACAGCATAAGTTTAAACCTAATAGAGGAATTTATTATAAATAAAAAACAATTCTAAATGGAAATTCAAGAATATTTAAAATATAGAGTTGACTTACTTAATGAATCGAAAGATGAAGATGGATTTATTAATGAAAGTAATTTTATTAATAATATCATTCCTTCAATGCTAGACGCTAAACTAATAGACACAGAAGATTTTACTGAGACTTATTATTCGACCGAAATTGATGGCACACCAATTAAAATTAATGGTTATATCATTAATGACTCTGGAGAAAGATTACAATTATTTATTTTAAATGAGGAGTCAATCTCATTAGATTCAAAAAATTTAGAAATTTCATTAAAAGAATATTATGATGGCATATTTAAAAAAGGTACAAATTTCACAAATAAAGCAATAAAAGGGCATTTGAATGAAATACAAGATATTGGAGCAATAAACGCTTTAATAAACCAAATTTCTTCTTCCCTTGGTGCTGACCAATTTGATGTTGTGGAAATATTTTTAATTTCTGCAACAGCTACAGTAGAAAATAGAGGTCAAGTACCTCAACCAAAAAGGTTAGATTTTAAAGATGAAAACATAAAAATAAAGTTTACTAAAAACAGAGAATCAATTGAAAAAGAAATTCTTGTAATAAAGAAATTGATAGATTTAAATTTTCTATATAGCATTTTAATTTCTCAAGGAAATAGATTACCTCTTAAGATAGATTTTGAAGAGCAATTTAATTATAAGATTGAAGCCATAAAAGCAGCTGACGAAGTTAATTTTGAATCTTATTTATGTGTATTGCCAGCAACAATTCTTTCTAAATTATATCTTAAACATAGCTCAAGATTACTAGAGAAAAATGTTCGCTCTTTCCTTCAGTTTAGAGGTGTAAATCTCGGAATGAGAAGAACATTAACAAAAGATCCTGAAAAATTTATAGCTTTCAACAATGGATTAACAATAACGGCTAGTGACAAAGAAATTGAGGAAGTTGGTGGTAAATATTTTTTAAAGTCGCTTTCAGATTTTCAAATTGTAAATGGTGGACAAACTACAGCCAGCATTTATTTTAGTCAAAAAGATGGAATTGACGTAAGTAAAGTAAAAGTTATGGCAAAAATTAATGTTGCCAAAGATGTTTCCGAAGAAGATTTAAACGACTTAATTTCTAGTATCAGTGAATTTTCAAATTCTCAATCAAAAGTTACTACCGTTGATTTACGCTCAAGAAATCCTCAATTAAATAAAATAAAAGCACTATCAGAAAGTATAATTACACCATCAGGTCGTAAATGGTTCTTTGAAAAGTCAAAAGGTGAATTCAATACTAAACTGAGAATAGCTGGACAATCAGGTAAGAATAGAATAGAAAAAGAATATCCGAAAGAATATAGGTTTACAAAAGAACAATTAGGTAAATATTATTCTTCATGGGGTGACGAGCCATACAAAGTTAAAAAAGGTGGAGAAGCAATTTTTAGAAAATTCCTTGAAGAGATTAGTTCTGAGGAAAATGAAAAAAAATTAAATATTGATAGAAACTTTTATGAGCTTTTAATCTCAAGAATAATATTATTTAAATCATTAGAAGAAATTCATGGAGTAAGAAATAATGCAATTGGTCAATTACGTTCAGCTGTTGTTCCATATACAATGTCAATTTTATTTTCAAAAACTCAAGGCGATAAAAAAAATCCAAACACTTTTGATTTAGCAAGATTATGGTCAAAAGAAGGTCTTGAAGATGATATGAAAGTATATCTAAAAGATTTAATGATACTAGTAAATGAATTGATAAAAAAATATGCAAAAAGCGATGATTTAGGAGAATATAGTAAAAAGAAAGAAATGTGGGATGACATATATAATTCATATGAAATAAAAGATTTTTTAAACAGCGAAAATTCTTCTAAAATATTCAATAAATATTCTATCTCTAAAAAAGATTTGGAGAAAAAATTAAAAGCTAATTCTAAAAATAAAGAAGTTAATTTTAAACACATTAGTGATACCATTAATATATTTTGTAATACTGATTTATTCTACAAAAAGATAAATTCCATTTTATGGAATCAAATATCTGATAATGATAAAATAAGACTTTCAAAACTAAGTGCTTCGATAAAGCAATTTGAGGATTTATCTGAGGAATTAATAAGATTTGAAAATAATTTTATTCAAAAAATTAGAAGTAATCATCCAGAAGTTTTTGATCAACTCGAAATTGAAAATGATAATCTATTAAAAAATACGTTATATTATATTATTAAAAAATATAATTCTTGTATAGAAACAAATCAAGATGTAGTATCATTTTTTGAAAAAATAGGCTTTTTAGCTAAATCAAAAGGTATTAAGTATGAATCTATATTCGGTGAAATTGGTAAAAAATTAAAATCAGGCGAATCACCTAGTGTTAAACAAATTTATTATGCATCATATTATGTTGATACAATTAAAAATATTTAAATGAATCTTCCACATTCACAAAATCTCCCCATTCAAAGACTAGCTTCTGTATTAAATAGTACCTCTACAATCTATAAGTTTTACGGGTTATTAGCAATTTTGGAGCTAGTTGAAGAAAACCAACTTTTTATTTCAAAAAGGAAACTCTTTGCTAAAATGGTAAGTATCTCAAGATATATTATTATCTGTTTGGTTTCAAAAATTAAAATGTAGTTTTTGTTTATGAAAAATTTATTCATTTTTATTTTTAGCCATTTTATTTCGATTTTTTAAATTCTGAGATTAATCTCTAATATTAGTTTTAATTAAATTATACGTAAAAACAAGTAAAAGAGCAATATGAAAGAAAACTTTAATTACTTAATTACCAATTCAGCAGTTTCAGGAGCAATTCCAATTTTTGCAATGGCGCCACTATTAAATTGAAGAAAATCTTTTTCAATACCATCGCTAAAGATAATTCCGTTTGACGGCATTAACGATTCGATAGTTAAGTGATTCTGATTTTTAATGATACCTGCTGTTATTCCAGTTTGCGTTCGTATACTTTGAAAAGGTTCTCTAACTGCAAAAAGTAATTCACTGTCCTTTAACTTTGGACGTTTAGGTTTTAAGTTTTTTTCAAACATTCCTGTTACTCCATACGCCATGTTGAAAATTGAACTAAGCCAACCAGTGGAACCAGCAGGAGTAGAGACTATTAATCCACTTGAAGAATGTTCTTCAGTATTTTGGTTAAAGGATATTTTATATCGAGCTGAAACATGTGACGCAGCTCCAATGAAAAGATCATTAAAGGCTAACAATCGTTGCCCATCGTTAAGTCGAGCTTCAGCAAAACGCATAGTTTTAGATTTTAATTTTTCACTCAATACATTTTCAACTCCTAAAACAAAGTCAGAAGTATCGAAGGGTAAAAGTACACCATCGTACCTATCTTTATCTGGATTTACAGCAATTATAGGACAACCTTTTGAGTATTTTGCGGTATTAGCAACAAGTCCATCTTGACCAATTACAATAATTAATTGATTATCTGAAAAAATAAATGATGGCAAGTATAAGCGCTCAACTGTTTTATTTTTTACAATTTTAGAAAGTTGGGTTTGTAAAGAGTTTAAAGAATGATGAAATATTTCATGTTCTAAAACATAATCCTCAAAATTTCCACCAAGATTTTCAATATAAAATTTTGCCTGTGCTTTTGTATTAAAACGCTCAATTAAAGATTCAAGTCGAGTTTTATTTTTAACAATTATTGCGTACTCGATTTTCATTTTTAGTAGCGCTCTTTTTCGTTTAATAATGTATCAAGAAGTTCAGGACTAATATTTAAGTTGCCAATTTTACCTGCATTTTCCGCAAGCTCTCTAAAAGCAAGTGAAATATTAAATCTAGGATCTTGATTATCGTTTAGAGCAGTTAAAATTTTCCAATCTAAATCTTTATATGGTTTTAAAGTAGTTTCTAAAACATAACCTTGAGTTTCTGCTTCTTTTTTATCATTAGAAGTTTTTTGCTCAATAAGTTCTTTTCTCTGATTTTCAACAGCAATATCAGCCGTTAATTTCATTTCGCGAAGCTTTCTATCATTCTCCGCTTTTTGAACTTCAGACTCCATTTTCTTTTCCGCTATTTGCTTTTGTTTTTCTTCAACCGCAATTTCCGTATTCAACTCAGATTCTTTGATTTTTCTTTCTTGTTCTACAGCAAAATTTCTTCTCTCATAAATCGCTTGATCGGCTTCTTGCTGAAGTTTCTCTCTCGTTTCAGTTTCTAAAGCTCTTGCCATTTCTGGTGTTGCTTGAATACCTAAAATATTAGCGCCTAAAATCTCAATTCCTAACATTCCAATTGCCTCAGAAGATTTAAGTCCGCTTAAAATTCGTTCTTCAATTGTTTTAGCAGAACGAATAGCATCTTTTAATTTAATCTCATGAATAAATGAAGAAGTCGCAGTTTGAGCTTCATTGATTATTCTTTGATTTAATTTTTCTATATCGTTCTTTTTGTATAATCCATTATCATTGACTGTAAAATCTAAAACGTCAGCTAGAGTTTTTGGATTGCTAATTTTATAGCTTATTTGTCCTTGAATAGTAACAGTTTGGTAATCGTTAGTTGATTCGTTAAAAATAAAAGGTAAATCATTACTTCCCATAGGAATTGCTACAATTGAGCTATTAGGAGCAAAGTAGAAAAATGATAGACCACGACCTTCTCTTTTTACTTTTCCGTTCATAAAATGTAGAACGTAAGTCATTGAATCAAATTTGATGTGTTTTATTCCAAACATATACTTTTTGTTTAATTATTTAATGAACACAAATATAGAGTAATTTAATAGTAAATTAGATTGAAATTTAATCATTCCAAACAGGGGAGACACAAGACATTATTTTGTCTTTAACTGTTGCGCCCACATAACCATGACCTTGTAAATAATAAAAATCAAAAGTTACATCTTTAAATTTTGCCTCAATAACTAGTAAGTTTTCATATTCACAAAAGGGTGTTTTTAACTTTCCTTTAAAGGAAATAATTTTATAAACACAATCACCTTTAGCAGTTTTCCAAGTATGTCCTTTTTTGAAGTTTTTATCATAACGGATTGTTTCTTTTCCATCGTCTTCTTTAAATTCATAAACAACTCCATTTTCTTCTCTTAAATACATTTTAGATACGTTGTTTTCGCCCCAGTCTTGTAAGTATTCAATATATTTATTTTCATTAATAACGACAGTGTCATTTATTGTTTCAAAATAGGATCTATCTTGCCAAAGAATACGTTTTTTATTAATGGATAAAGGAAAATAATCTCCATCTTTAGTTGGAGTACAAAAATTTTGTCCTTCATTTATTTGAGAGTATATCGAAGTTGAGATTGATAATAAAATAATAAGAATTACTTTTTTCATTTTTTGTAGGTTATCAAGTTTATTTTTCTAACGTCTTATTAATAATTTCAATTATTTTTCCTGTACCAATAATTATTTCACCTTCCCTAAATTCAAATTCCATTTCAGTTTCTAATTGATTTGTGTAAAATTGAGGAGATGTAATTTTTATTTGGGCTATAACTGTTTCACCTGGTTTCACAATATTTTTGTCTATAAAAAATTGTGAACCTGAAGACTGTAAATCTGTAAAAACAAATTTAAGCTGTGGACGATAACCAGAAAATGCTGGAGTTTTTCTTCCACCATCTTCACTTGTTTTATATTTAAGTTCAGCTATAAAATCCATTTTATTTTTTAATTCTAAAACTCTTCATTTATATATTTCTTAATCTCGTGTTTATCACTCAGATTAATTACTTCTGTAATGTCCCAATCATTTAAAACTAAATTATATTTTATACCAATTTTGAATAAAATATCTTCAAGTTTATTTTTTATTACATCATCGTTTTGAAATCTGTTTCCTGTAATAAAAAAATCATTTACATAATCATTTTTTGAAGTGACAAATATTTCAATTCTTTCAAATTTGTATGCAACAGTATTTTTACATTTTTCTTTGTGAGAGCCATAACCAGTGAAAACATTTTCAATTTTAAACAATCCTAAATCTATTAAAAAAAGTTCAAGTTCAGAACTAAGTATTTGTTTTTCATAAATTAATTTTGGAATATTTTCTTCTCTAACATAAACACTTGTAAATAATCCATTACCATCAGAATACTCTTCAGAAAATTCTTTGATTTTAAAATTTTCGGCTCTTAAATATTCTAAATTTTCATAAGGACAAAATTCAACTTGACTAAAAAAATCTTCATGGAAATAAATACTACTTTTAGTATTATTTTCAATTTTACAGAAACCACTTAAGTTTTTTATGATAGTTTTTATTTTACTTAACATAAATATTAAATTCCATTTACTAATTCAATTGCCATTACTTCGAAACTTGAATACAATTCTTCAAAATATACTTCTTCATTATAAAAGTTTTCATGGTCAAACATAATAATTGGACAATCATTATTATTCATCCGATTTGTATCAAAACAAACAACACCCCAGTCACTGTAATTTGCAAATGGAATAAATCCTTTTTTTATTATTTCATCAGGTTCCCAATACTCAAAATAATTTTCTAAAAGATCACATTTCCAATCTCTTACACAATGTTTAAAAAAAATAATATCATTAATGTTTTCTAAATCATAGAAATGTTTGTATTTCAGAAAATCTTTATATAATTCTGGGTACTTTAAATTTATTTTATTTTCCAAGCCGGTTATATCATCATCAGTTACTTTACTTGGTATTGCTTTCCATGGAATCCAATCATTTTTTTTAATAACATTCTCGTCAATCATTTCAATTGGCATATCCGAATGTGGGATAAACATTAAACTAGCGTCTTTTAAACTTAAAAGAGATTTGTCTACATATTCAAAAATTTCTTTTTGCATAATTTTAATTAATCAACTTTAAACATTGACGGAGATGGTGGTGGAGGTGGAGGAATATTTTGAAAGGAATCGATTTTATTTTCTTCCTTATTTTTATCAACGATACTCTTATCAATGCATTTTAAATCGTCAACTAGATTGTTGCTGTTGTCATCAAATTTAAAATAGATGATTCCAAAATCTTCGGAAGAATTCTTATCGTAAAAGCTAATAATATAAATTATATCTTCGTTATGAATCATTTGAACATAATATGTTATATCGAGAGATGATTGATCAATGTACTTCTCAAATTTATTGAATTCCTTTTTCTTATCTTTTAAGTTTTCCCCTTCAAACCATTCTTTAATATTGGATTGCTCATTTTTATTTATAATCGAATTTGCAATAAGAGCACATCTTATTGTAAGATCTTTATATTCTTCTTTATACATAGTTTTTTCTTGAGAATAAGAAAAAGTTGTAAAACAAATTATTAATATAAATATTTTGAGATGTTTCATTTTTAGAAATATTATTCAAAATTAAGCATGAAATCTATAGTTAATTCTACAATTTCATTTTTATTATTATATCCCCAATAGGTCGGATAATAACCATCTCCCCAACCAGATTGAAACATAATAATGTTTAAATTCTTAGTTTTATCTACAATATGATTGTTCCAATCACCAATTTCACTTGAATACTTATTACTTGCAGAATATTCTTTAAATTCCTTTGCAAGAATATTATTATAATAGTTAAACCCTTTTTTCTTTTCAAACTCATCTAGTTTTTTATTATAAATTTCATTTGTTAATGAGTCCAAAAAACATCCAAGCCCAGAATCCACAAGAAATCCAAAATATTCATCTTCTTTCAAATTG
Organism: Flavobacterium okayamense; assembly: GCF_019702945.1. Classification (NCBI taxonomy): domain Bacteria; kingdom Pseudomonadati; phylum Bacteroidota; class Flavobacteriia; order Flavobacteriales; family Flavobacteriaceae; genus Flavobacterium; species Flavobacterium okayamense. The sequence goes on along the minus strand of NZ_AP024749.1, from coordinate 2,397,283 downwards.
TTCAATTCTTGTAAATTCATATCGTCAGAAATTGCTAGAGACCAATTATTGGCTTTTTCTTCTTTAAATTTTATTTTGCTAAATGCTATGCGATAATGATTAGTATTAATTTTTCTAAGGTAGATTTTTACGGGATATTTACCTGGTGCAACAGTTTTTGTTAAAGGTTTTACTGAAAATGTAAAAAAAGGATCACCAACAATAATTTTACCACTTGGTAAATTAATTTCTCCAATTTCAACTTCAATTAATGTATCATTATTTGAATCTTTTAAATCGTATTTGATTTCTAAATCATTATGTGATAATACAATTTTCTTTTCATTTTCAATTATTACTTTTTTTGAATCTTTATGGTTACAAGAAATCAAAAATGATAATATTACAACTAATAATAATTTTTCAATCATTGTTTAAATGTAGGTCAATTAATTTTCTCAAATCTACTAAATATTTGTAACATATTGAGATGATTTCCGCGAATTGAAGAAGAAAAGAGTAGGAGTTTTTGTAATCTAAAAAATTAAAATTAACTTAGAAAAAAATTAGATTTTGGCACACGCTTGGCACAAAAATGAAAGAAAAAATCCCTAAAATCTTGATATATAAGACGTTAGGGATTCATGTGTGACCTCGACAGGATTCAAACCTGTAACCTTCTGAGCCGTAATCAGATGCGCTATTCAGTTGCGCCACGAGGCCGTTTGCATTCAGGAATTATTACCTTGTTTGCGGGTGCAAATATATGAAGAATTGCGTAATACACAAACACTAATTTGAAAAAAGCAGTAAAAAAATGGTTTATATTTAGTATTGTTTTGAAAATCAATAAGTTTTAAATGCAAATTATATTCAATTAGCTTTTCCCGTTTAAAATTTGTATCTTTGCAAAAGTTAGTCAGTTTATTATTTATCGGTATTTTTCTTTACAGCTTAATTCCTTCCTAATATTTTTATCTAACCTATTCGCTTTTTATCTATTCTGAAATAAAAGCATCTGTGTTTTAAAGCAGTTTATTTGATTTGATTTTGAGAATGTAATTTCTCAGCATCAATATGGTTTTGTCAAATGTAAATTTGATAAAAGTTTAGTACATGCATTAAACATTTAGAAAATGGTAAAGTTAAATTGACATATTTATTAATCGCTTCAGCAATATGCTGATATAAAAAAAATATTTTATGCTAATAGTAGAAGTAAAATCTGGAGAAAATATTGAAAGAGCTTTAAAAAAGTTCAAAAACAAAGTAAGAAAAGTGAAACAAGTACAGCAATTGAGAGAAAATCAACATTTCACAAAAAAATCGGTTGCTAGAAGAGAAGAGGTTTCAAAAGCTAAATACATACAACATTTAAAAGACGAAACGCAAGATTAATTATCTAACGACCTTGTTGTAACAAAGTAACGCCAAGCGATTATTGCTTTTTGAAATTTTGTTGCTTTAGATAAATCCAATCGTTTTTTAGAATAGCTAGGTAACAAGACTTTGTTTAGTTGAGCTAAAAATTTATACATTTTCTTTTTTTGGCAAATGTAGAAAAAATAAATCCCGAATCTAAATTCGGGATTTATTGTTTTATTTCTTTTTCTTTAATTCTTCTTTAAGCTTTTCTAACTCCGCTCTAGTTTTTGCAAGTTCGGCTTTCATTTTCTCCATTTCAATTTTTCGTTCATTCATTTCAGCTTTTCTCTTTTCCATTTCTTCTTTGCGCTTTTCAAGCTCAGCTTTTCTTTTTTCTAAATCGAGCTTAGTTTCCTTCATTTCAATTAATTGATTAGAAACTATTTTTTCAATTTCCCTAGGCATTTTTTGATCATATATCTTTTCCTTGGTGGCTTTGATCTCAATTACATTTTGATCATTTAATTTTTTGATATTGACCATTTCAATATGTTCTTTCTCTATTGCGTCCAAATCAGCTTTTGTAGATTTAACGCCATTAATATAGATTTCGGTATCTTCAGGAATTCCATTTGAGTTTTTAGTAATGATTTTGATTTCGTCATTATCACCGTTTTTAATAACATTAACAGTTTTAATAATTTTAGTATCCAAAGCATTCATCTCGTCTTCAGAGATTTCTTTTTCATCTAAAAATATCATTGTTTTTGGTTCTTTAGTAGTAATTTTTGAATCACCATTAAAAACTATAATTCTTTTTTTAGTTTCTGCATCTTCACTTTCATCAATAAATCCATCAACAGTTACCATTTTATCTTTTAGATCTTTATCAGAGTATTCTTCTCCATTAATTATATAAACGTTTTTACCATTTTCTGTTTTTTTAATTTCAATGGTCTCAATTTCTGGCGAATTGCTATTCCAAGTCATCGATTCTGAAAAAGTTGAAATTACGTTGTTGTTTGGATGTCCAAAACCAATATTTACTTTTCCATTTGTATCTATTTCTTTGTAAAAAACGATAGGCTGAATTGGATCGTCACCATTTGCCGACATTTTTCCAGTTTTTCCATCTTTGTCTTTAAATTTAATTTCAAGAGCTTTAATTTCATTTTTTGAGTTTCTTTTTATTTTAGAAACTTTTACCGTAACATCGTGCTCTTTCTTTAATAAATCAGTTTCCTCTTTAATTTGGCTATCGGTTGTGTTTTTGTCTATAATAAATTCAACTCGATTAACATCCTGTATTTCCGTAATTACCTTTGTCTCTTTCACTTGTGCAATTGTTTTTACTTGATACAGTAAAAAGAAAGCTACTAACATTGGAAGAACTACCGAATACTTCCATACATTTCTTTTGTTTGAAGGGTTTGTGTTTAACATAACGATTCGTTTTTTGATTAATGATTGATAAAATTGATTTGTGATTGATAATTGATTATGATTATTTACAGCTTTCAGTAAAGTTTTTTGATAGCCGTATGAATTTTGTAATTCTTTTGTGGTTTCAGCATCGGCAATAAACTCTAAATTTTGAAGCATAGCTTTTCTGTACAGCCAAGCGATAGGATTTATCCAAAGAACTAATGAAACTAATTTACCAACTAATACGTCTAACGAGTGAAATTGCTTTATATGTACATTTTCGTGCGTTAATATAAATTCTAATTCTTCATCGGTAAATGCCGCTTTGTTGTATACTAAATAATTAAAAAATGAAAATGGACTTTCAAATTGAGTGGTTTCAACTAGAACTATTTTATTAACCTTATTCTTATTTCCCGACTTAATTGCGTTGAAAAAAGAATAAAGCTCTAAAGTTAATTTCGCAAGTAAAATAGTCACAATTAAACTATATAAAACGATTACAAAGTAATTCCAGTCAAAAGATGAAGGCTCAACTATTGGAACAAACTCTTCCGAATAGGTTGCATTTGCTAATAAATCATCATAGTTTAGTTCAACAGGTTCAATAAATACTATTTTAGAATAGGAAAGAAGCGGAATAATAAAAGCTGAAACAATTCCTCCTAATAAAAACATTCTATTTGCTTGAAAAAAAGTTTCTTTACGTAATAGCAAATAATATACTCCATAGAATAAAACCAGGATTATATTAACTTTTAAGAAGTAAAATAGTAGATTTTCCATATTACTTTTTCTTTTCGATTATATCTAAAATTTCACGTAGTTCATCTGCCGAAATTTTTTCTTCTTCTGCAAAAAATGAAACTAAATTTTTATACGAATTATTAAAGTAATTCGAAATTGCCGTATTCATAAAAGTTTTACGATAGTCTTCTTTACTTATTATTGGAAAATATTGATGAGTATTTCCATATGCAGTATGACTAACATAACCTTTGTCTTCTAAATTTCGAATAATAGTAGAAAGTGTATTGTAGTGAGGCTTTTCTTCTGTAATTTCAGCTAAAACATCTTTTACGAAAGCTTTTTTAAGCGTCCATAAAATGTGCATTATTTCTTCTTCTTTGTTGGTTAGCTTTTGCATTTTTATAATTGTTTATTTGATTGATAAACCAAACTTACAACTATATTTTTAGTTATGCAACTATAAAAATAGTTATTTAACTATTTTTTAAGTTTTCCTTTTTAATTAGAAGAAAAACCCAATAAGCGAGAAGTGAACCAATCACTCCTAATGTTCCCATAAAGAACCAGTTATGTTGGTAACTTTTGTAGTAAGCAACTATTCCTAATCCTAATTGAGGTGAAAGTATATGCGCAAAACTATAGCTCATTGTAAAAATGGCCATATAGCGACCTTCGTGTCCTTTAGGCGCTCGGCTCATAGCAAGCGAATTCGAAAAAGGGAAGGCAAGCATTTCTCCAAAAGTCATAAAAAACATCATTATCCATAATATTATTTCCCATCGATTAAGTAATAGCATATACATACAAACCGACATGATTAATGTTCCTAACGCAACTACTTTTACTTTATTGAAACCTTTTTTTTCAATGAAACTGACCAAAGGCATTTCCATTATAAAGATTAAAATACCATTAAAAGTTAAAAGAAGACCAGTTTTCAACTCAGTCATATCAAATTGATCTTTATGATATAGAGGAAGTGTAGTAAACAATTGGAAAAATATAATTCCAGTAATCAAACAAGTGAATAAGAAAATCCAAAACGGTAAATCTCTAAAAACCGATGCAGTTAAAACTTCCCCAGGATGCTTAGTGTCTTGATATTTAGATTTTTCTTTTTCTTTTACTTTGTACCAAAAAATTAAAATAGCTAACACACAAGTTGTTCCGTCTACCCAAAATAATCCTTTGTAACCAATATTCATAATGATTAATCCACCAAGTGCAGGTCCTGCAGCAAACCCTAAGTTTATGGCAAGTCGAACTAAGGTTAAAGCTCGAGTTCTATTTTCAGGTTTTGCATAAGCTGCAAGCGACACGAACATAGCTGGTCGAAACATATCGGCAACAACCATGATTAAAAATATAGCAACTAACAATCCAACGAAAGTAGTTATGTGTTGTAATCCAAAAAACATCAAACCACTCGTGAATAAACTAAAAATCATGACTTTATAAAAGCCTATTTTATCAGATAACTTTCCACCAAGCCAAGAACCTAACATGGAACCACATCCAAAACTTGTTAAAATCCATGTAACTTGATAAATATCAAAATTTAAGTCTTCTTTTAAATATTTCGACAAAAAAGGAAGCACCATGGTTCCGGCTCTATTAATAAAAGTAATGAGCGTAAGAATCCAAATTTCTCTAGAAAAGCCTCTAAAATTATCGATGTATTTATTAAAAGCTTGTTTAAGCATTGAGGTTGGTTAGTTTGATTTCAAAATTAAGAAAGCTAATTGAAATGAAACGTTAAGTGAAACTTAAATCTTTAGTTTTCTTTATTGAATAAAGATACAAACAAATTAAATTGTTTTAAAAGCTTATTTTTGCTAAAAAAATAAAATGTATAAATTTCTATTTGTTTTATTGTTTTCCTTTTTTGCATTTGGGCAAGAAAATCAAGTACAATTAGCCGAAGATTTTCAAAAGCAATTAAATACTGAATTTAAAGATTCGTTACATTCGCCTTTGATGGACGAGGATTTAGCACATTTTGAAGCTTTAGATTTTTATCCGATTTCTGAGAAATTTATTGTGGAAGCGACTTTCATTAGAACGAAGAAAGAAAAGGTTTTTAAAATGAAAACTTCAACTGAGAGAACGCCAATGTATAAGAAATATGGTGAATTACATTTTAAAATTGATGAAAAGTCATTCAAACTAAATGTATATCAAAATTTAGAGTTAATTCAAAAACCAGGATTTAAAGATTATTTGTTTTTGCCTTTTTCTGATCAAACGAATGGAAACGAAACGTATATTGGTGGACGATATCTTGATATGAGAATACCGAAAACGAAAACGGTAATTATCAATTTCAATAAAGCCTATAATCCATATTGTGCTTACAATTACAAATATTCGTGTCCGATTGTTCCGTTAGAGAATGATTTAGATATTGAGATTCAAGCAGGAGTTAAAAAGTTTCACGATTAATGCAATTTATCAATTTACATACACATCATTTTTCAAATTCTGAGGAAGTTATAGAAGTCGTAAACCAATATCCTTGGGAGTTTTCATATGAGATTCCGCAGTATTCTATTGGCATTCATCCTTGGTATATTAGCCAAGAAAGATTATTGGATGATTTAAAAATGATTTCTGAAAAAATGATTTCTGAAAAATGTTTGGCTTTGGGCGAATGCGGATTAGATAAGCGAATTGAAATGCCATTGCAAATGCAAACCGAAGTTTTTCAGCAGCAGTTAGAATTGGTACAACAAACTACTAAACCAATTATTTTGCATTGTGTAGCAGCGTATCAAGAAGTTATTGGAATAAAAAAAGAAATGGACATTGAAAATCCTATGATTATTCACGGATTTTCTAAAAATGAGCAAGTTGCTAAAAGCCTTTTGGATAACGGATTTTATCTTTCTTTCGGAAAATACTTATTGCGTAATCCAGATTTAGAAAAGGTTTTTAAATTTGTACCCAATGATTTACTGTTTTTAGAAACGGATACAATTGAAGAAAGTATAGCGGAAGTATATCAAAAAGCTGCAAATTACAAGAACCGGACTTTGGAAGAAATGAAACAGCAAGTTTTTAATACTTTTTCTGAAGTTTTCAATTGGAACAATTAAACAAATAAAACGAAAAACAAATAAACAATTTATATAATGGCAAAGTGGCAAGAAAGAGCAGAGTTGTTGTTTAGACCAGAAGGATTAGAAAAATTAACCAATGCAAATGTGATGGTTGTAGGATTAGGCGGTGTAGGTAGTTTCGCAGCCGAATTTTTAGCTCGTGCAGGTGTTGGAAAAATGACCATAGTTGATGGTGATACAGTTGATATTACGAATGTAAACCGTCAATTACCAGCTTTACATTCTACAGTAAACCAACCTAAAGTTACTGTTGTAGGTGATCGTTTACAAGATATTAATCCAGAATTAGAGTTAACACGAATTCAAGAGTTTTTATCGCCTGAAAGAGCTTTTGAATTAGTTACACAAGATTTTGATTACGTTTTAGATTGTATCGATAGCGTTACGCCAAAGTTGAACTTAATTATGGCAGCAAAACGTAAAAAAGTCCGCATTATAAGTAATATGGGAGCAGGAGGAAAGTTTTTAGCGTCTCGTATTAAAGTTCGTGATATTAGTAAAACCGATTATTGTCCGTTAGCGAAAAACGTTCGTAAAAGACTTAAAAAAGAAGGGATTTCAAAAGGAGTGAAGGTTGTTTATTCTGATGAACGCCCAGATACTGGAAGTGTGAAATTAACGGATGGTTCTAACTTTAAAAAATCATTTTACGGAACCAATAGTTGGATTCCAGCAGCGTTTGGCTTACAAGCAGCAGAAACCGTTGTTTTAGATATTCTTGAAAAGAAAGTGAAATAAAAAAAGCCGCTCGATAGAGCGGCTTTTTTTTATATAGAATCTTGAATAGTTTCTGTTGGTTGTAACGAATCCTTTTTAGGTTCATTTACAATAATTGGTTTACGAACCGGAATATAGATTTCAGTTACATTAGTTGCAGGCGATTGCTTACTTTCTTTTTTGTACACTTCAATATATAAGCCGTCTTTGTTTTCTTTGTAATTACTCTTTTCAATAGATTTTTTAGCTTCTTCCCAAGCATTAGCTCTATTGGTAAAACTTCCTTTTAAAGTCGTTTTTAGCGCTAAATATGAGTCAAATCTTCCTTTTGTCATGGTAGAGTCAATAGAAATTGAATCTAAAACTGCAGTAACAGGAATACAACTTAAATATTTATAACTTTCTTTATTTCGAGATTTAAATATTACAAATGGATCGCCATTAATCGTTAAATCACGTTTTGTAATAAATTCGCCAAGTTTTTTCAAGTTTTGTTTTCTTTTTTCGTCAAAAGAAGTAGTAGAAGTGGAGTCGGCAATGGCAATGTACGTAACAGCATTTTTAGTTTCAAAACCGTTTAAGGTAATCGAATAATCTAAAAATTTCTTTTGCAATTCGTTTTCTATGTTTAAAAAAGATTGCTGAATATCCGATTGAAGCACGTTTTGCATTCCACCTTTTAAAAAGGCTAAAAATTTTGTTTTAAAAGAAACTTCTCCATTAAGCTTCCAACTAATTTCTGATTGCCTATTATCAATACTTTTAATTATTATTGTACTATTTCCATTAAAATTAGCATCAGTAATTGTAAATTGAATAGAATCGTTTTCAAATGAAGCTAATTTTTGAAGAGTATTTCCGTTGTATTTAACGTGCGCGCTATCTATCTTAATAGTTTCCTGTGTTCCGTTTAAAGGAATCCACCAATTTTTCCAAGAACTTAAATCGTTTACATAAAGAAACACTTGTTCTTTATTTGAATTTATGGTTTTAGATTCTTGAAAAGTAAAACTATTGGGTTGGGTGGAAATGAAAACAAATAAAGCAAATGCTAATAAGAGGAAAAGCAGAAATATATATTTTGCTATTTTCATTTTAATAGAGGTTGGTTTGGGTAGGTTTTCCCAAATTTACATTTTTTTCTATAAAATGTGAAAATTCTAACAAAAAATTATTTTAATCTTTTAAAAAAGCTTTAATTAATGCTAGTAAACCTATAAATCCCAGAAAACTAATTAATATCCAATACGTTCCTTTGTATTGTGTTTTCATTTCTTTTACATCTTTTCTATACACAATAATCATTGTAATGATAAAAGCAATAACGAAGAAAATAGCAAAGTAAATTTGGCCTGTTGAAAACATAGTGATAAAATTTTATACAAAAGTAAGTATTGAAATGCGATTCACTGTATTTTTAGTGAAATAAATTTTTGCATTATGGAGAAACAAATCAAAGCCGTACAATTATTTCATGAGTCATTTGGTTTAGGTGTAAAACACTTACCAGCTGCCGATTTAGGAGAACGAATTAATATGCTTCGTTTTAATTTAATGAAAGAAGAAAATGAAGAATATTTAGAGGCGGTACAAAATAATGATATCGTTGAAGTTGCCGATGCATTGGGCGATATGCTATATATTTTATGCGGAACCATTTTAGAACACGGCTTACAATATAAAATTGAAGAAGTTTTCGATGAAATACAACGTTCCAATATGAGTAAGCTTGGTGAAGACGGAAAACCTATTTACCGTGAAGATGGGAAAGTAATGAAAGGGCCAAATTACTTTAAGCCTAATTTTGAAGAAATTTTGAAGTAAAAGAAAAGGTTTCCATTTGGAAACCTTTTTTATGTTCTACAAGGCCTCAGCTTAAGTAGTTACGAGGGTTTAAACTTAACTTTGCAATTACTTATAGCCATTGTTGGCATTAGTGTTTTTTAGTTCATAAACTTTGTCATTAATCCTAATTGCAATAACATAAATCCGCTTATTATCATTGCGAAAATTGCGAATTTCTTTATGTCATTCAATTCTCGCCCTTCTTTTAAAATCAGTCTTCTAAAGTCAGAAGAAATTAGACTTAAAAGAGCAGTCAGAAATAAAAGTCCAATTGCAATTGAAACTCCATTTCCGATTGGAAACCCTTCTCTTTTTCCCAGAAAGAAAGGAACTATGTCAGTTAGAAATAGTAAATTCCAAACGATTATTGCTCCAATCGCAAAACCTTTTTTGATTGGAAATCCTCCTTTGGCTTGCTGTTCAATTATTTTTCTGTCAATTTTTTGTTCGGTCAAATTCTGTTTGCTTAAAAATCCAGTTTCTTCAATTTGTCTAACAACTGAATTAGGGTCTTTAAAAGTCCAAAAAATCACTCTTTCTTTATAATTCGAAACTTTATGGTTTATTTTAATTCCTTGTCCAAGAATAGGAATCATTGTATAAGGTTCGATTGAAATTATGTCGGTTGGTTGAAAAGTCAAATTTCCAACTATTGAAGCATTTAATTCTAATCTATCTTTATTCACTTTCAAAGTAGCAAATGGAAATGTTGCATTAGCCATCCCAATTCTTGCTCCCCCTGTTAATTGTAATTCGTTCATTTATTTTTCGGTCGGGTTTTTTAATATGCACCACAACGGCCTAGGCTATGAGTAGTTGCGTTGTTTAACACTAATCAAATCAAATATACGATTACTTTCGGATTTTTGTAAAAAAATCGGAAGTAGGCGAGAAACCATAATACCAGCTAACCAATGTTAGCAAACATTTTTATTTTGTCAGTTTAGTTATTCGATTGTATTCTTTCCATTTTGGGTCTTTATTAAATCCGCATCCAAATTCAACCAGTTTATTCGGGTCTTCATATATTTCAGTAAGTTTTTGTGATGCAAATTCGGCATTATCAATATACATATCCATTATGAACCCAAAATCCGTAGCAACTCTCGCAACAGGATGAGTAATACATCCTTTTTTCAATTCGTTTATAAAGTAGTCCTCAATAGTTGCAAAGTCCATTTCCTTTGATTCAGCTTGATTATCAGAAATCTCGATATTGAATTGCAAATTAAATGGACAGCATTTTTTGTATTTGTAATCCACATAAGCCATGTCAACCCATCCAGTTGCAGGTTTTCCAGATTCAGTTTGGACCATAACAACTGAAAACGAATTTTGCGGATATAAGTCCGCCGAATTTTTAATCAAACTACAATCAATATTTTCTCTGTCTTTTTTAAATATGTCAAATATTCCCATATTTAGTTTTGTTCAATTTGTAGCCAACGACCTGCTAAACGCAGTTCTATGATTTTTGCGTAAATATAAGAAATTTGTTGAGCAATTATCCGATTAAAGGACTTCCGCTTACCAATCGGATAATTGATTGTCCAATAGTAAACGTAGTTTACGTAATTGGTTCAAATTTCGGTTATTGGGAGCAAAAATTATAGGACCAAATTGCTTATAGCTTATGTTAGTACACGTTTTCCCTCGATGGGCAGTTAAAGCTGTATTATAGCAAATATTCCAAGCAATTTGGTTTAGCAGGTCGTTAGAACACATTTCTTTTGGGGTGGGATTTAGCGCAGCAAAATATAGCAACAAAAGTCAGCTTTAGCTGAATGTGTTCTAACGTTCTGCGGCTTGCTCTCAGTGGCGTTGAACCAACACCAAGTCATTACAAATATAACAAAACATTCCATTCAGCAGCGGATTTTCCGTAGGAAAATCCGGAAGTAGCCATTGAAGCAAACCGCTGTTAGCAACAGTTTTTATATTTGTTTGTCTATTAAATTATACTCTTCAAGTGCATCTGTCCAAATGTTGTCTTTATTAATTTGGATTAGTTCCAAAACAAGTCTCGTGATTTTTTCTTGATTTAAATTGTCTTTGTCGATTTCGTCAATGAAGTCTTTTGATGATTTATCCCCTAAACTTTTTGAATTTTTGTCAAGATTGCAACAGCCATATCCATCAAAGGAAATTCTACATAAACTTATTCGTTTTTCTGACGTAAGATTGAAGTCAATAAATACAGAACTATCTAAACAGCCTAAATAGAAGTCTGCTTTTCTGCTTTCAGGCATTGTTGTTTTAAAAAAGTAAAATTCTTTATTCATTATCTAATATTTTTCAAAACTTACAAGCTAAAAGGTGTTTTGTTAAATTGTCTTCATATTCTGCTTTCCAATAATGAGGGTCGTCAATATTTCTGTATTCAACATTTTCAAATTTATACTCAGCAATAAAAGGTTTTTTAAGAAAAATAATTATAGTATTTTCTTCTGGCCAACCTTTTGAAGTTTCCTCAATTTCGTTTCCTAGTTCAACTTCTCGATTTAGTATTTCTGTCAAAGTAGAGCTGTAATTATCAATATGTTCTTGAATTATCCGTTTCGTCATAAAATTGTTGCTAACTAGTTTATATGCTTACCTTTATTCTGCATATACAACTAATTTAGATTACTATGCGGAACAATTTTTCAAATTTACTAAATTTCTAAAACATATTTTTAAATGTAGTTTAAAATCTATGTTATCTAGTATTAGTATAACCTTCAAATATAGCTGTAATACCATTATAAAAAGCAATTAATGGAACAGAACTATGGCTTTCATTTTCAAAGTATTCTAATTTTGCAGGTAACTTATCTTTGCATTTACTATTTAAAGATTCATAAAATCTTACATGACGATCGCGATTGTTAATATTTCGTTTTCCCCAATTTGCAGAAGCTATGTATATGTATCTTTTAAAGGAATTCTCAGTCATAGCATTAAGTTTTTTATCCATAGTTTCAGTGTCCCAAGTACCAAAACTTGGATCAATTGCAAGAAAAGAAGTAAATGATGAGTTTTCTTTCATATACGCATGAGTAGCCAATAATCCGCCAAGTGAATGTCCGAAAAGAATGCGATTAGTTGTGGTTCTATACTTTGAATCAATTTCGGGTAATAATTCTTTTTCTAAAAAGTTTAAAAAATTGTCACCACCACCAGAGTTGTTTTCACGAACGGTAATTATTTTGTCAGGAGTATAATCTCTTCGTCTATCAACATTATGAATGGCTACAACAATCATTTCAGGAATTTTCCAACTTCTATACGTATCTGAACTCATATAGTTTACCATTCCAGAAATGGATTTAAAAAACACATTACCATCAAGTAAAACAAGAATCGGATATTTTTTTTGGGAAGCTTCTTTTACATAGTAAGAATCTGGCAGACTTATTTCATAAATTCGTTCTTCATTAAGTATTTTGGATTGTATGGAATGTTTAGAGCCAATTACTTCTTGTTGGGTATTTTGCGAGTTTGATTCCTTAATTGCGATACAAAGAAATACAAGAGAAAAGATATATTTAGTCATTTATTTTATTTAACAATTTTTAATAATTCGTTATTTGCAATATAGACACCAAAATAAGGATTATTTGCATCTTTTCTTTTTAAAAATACAACAAAAGGCTTGTTAAAAATCAACATTTTAGGCTCAGGTTTTTCAATTATTTCCATCTCTTCTAATGCTTCAACTGCTGCGACAGCTTCACTTTCAACTTCAGCACCTTTTTCATTTAAGATAAAGGCATTTCGTTGATAAAAATCTTTTATATTATACAATTCATTATCTGAAAGAAATTGACTTCCAATGATTTCATTAAAATACTTTTCTAGATTAAATTCAATAATTGGTATTTCTACCTTATCTTCTTCATTGAATTCAATGTTATTTTTCTTTTGATTTAAAAAATAGGTATAATAAGAAATAAAATTTGATTCATTAGTTGAAATATCTTTATTCATAATGAGTATAATTTCATGTTCAGAATCACTTGGTAGTAACGATAAAGAAAAATCGTCTTCATTATTGTAATAATTTAACTTGGAATAATAGTGGTCTCCGAAAAAGCCAAAAGATTCCACTTTTGTATTTTCAAATTCAAGCGGTATTTCAAATTTATCTAAAGGAATTTCAAAAGGTAATGATTTCCTGAAATATGCTGTTGCGCTAATAAGATTACCTTCAATTTCTAATGTAGTTTTATATTCGTTTTTATTCAATACATCTTTAAAACTTTCACTTTCATTGATCTCATTCAGTTGATTACTGGTAAAACTTGATAAGTTGGGACCAATTTCATTTCTAATTTCTTCCCAAACAAATGGAATTGTAGCTCCATATATTGAATTTTTTTTAGGATTGAATGTACTTTCAAGAGTTGGTGAAAAATCAGTATTTTTAAGTTCTGTAATTTTTTTTACTTTTGGAAAAATACTCTCATCTTCAAGTGCTATAGGTTGTTCAACTTTAATTTCATTACAGCTAACAATTAACAAAAGTAATATGCTTAATGGAAAATATTTAATCATAATTTTATAATTTAACATTGATATATTTTAAAACTAAAAAAAATAAATTTTAGTATTAATCGAAATATAAAAAGGTTTCCAATTTGGAAACCTTTTAATCTTTTTACTGCGACTGTTCGCTGTAAAATTATATTTTAACCGTCCAGCCAAACGTGTCGTCTGCTTTTTTGTATTGTATGTTTGTTAGTTTTGCTTTTAACTCTAATGCCAATGAGTTTTCAAGTTTTGGTAACTCGTAATATTCTTCTTTGTAACCAAAACCTACAATAGGGTTTACAACCGCTGCTGTACCAGCTCCAAAGATTTCTTTTAAACTTCCATCTTTTGCAGCTGTAACTAATTCATCAACTAATACTGAGCGAACTTCAACGTTAATGTTTTCACGTTTTGCTAACTCAATTAAACTTTTACGTGTAATTCCATCAAGAATACGCTCGCTTGTAGGCGCTGTATATAAAATATCGTTAATTCTAAAGAAAACATTCATGGTTCCTGCTTCTTCTAATTTGGTATGTGTAGCATCATCTGTCCAAATTACTTGTTGGTAACCTTTTTCGTTCGCTAATTTCGTTGGATAGAATTGTCCAGCATAGTTTCCAGCCGCTTTTGCGGCACCAATTCCTCCATTTGCAGCTCTACTGTAATGTTCTGCAATTAAAACTTTAACTTCGCCAGAATAATACGCTTTTGCAGGCGAAAGTAAAATCATAAATTTATAAAACTGAGCAGGAGCAGCTACCACACCTTTACCAGAGGCAAACATGAATGGTCTTATGTATAATGAGTTTCCTTGACCTTTTTTAACCCAATCTTTTTCAATTTGTAAAAGCTTTTTCAATCCGCCTAAGAAAATATCTTCTGGAACTTCTGGCATGCACATACGAACAGCACTTTTATTAAAACGATCGTGATTTTGTTCTGGGCGAAATAACCAAACATCATCTTGATCGTCTTTGTAAGCTTTCATTCCTTCAAAAATTGCTTGACCATAATGAAAAACTTTAGCCGAAGGATCTAACGTAATTGGCGCATAAGGAACAATTTTAGGTTGTTGCCACTTACCATCTGCAAAATCACAAACTAACATGTGATCTGTAAATGTGTTTCCAAAAGAAATATTTTCAAAATCTACTTCATTAATTTTAGAAGTAGGTGACAATGTAATGTCGATGTTCTCTAAAGTTTTAATTTCCATTGATTGCTTAGTTGTCTACTTGATTAAATGTGAATTTAATAACTAAAAATCCAATTCTCGGACTTCTTCTGCAAATCTAACAAAAAATACAGAATTTTTTTGAGAATATTAAAAATTTAATTTAGAAGATTATTAACAATTCAATGCTTGATTTTTAAAGAATTAGCTTATTTTTGTCGAAAATTATTAAATAACTATTATGAAAAATATTGTACTTACTCTGGCTACAATTGCAGTTTTAGCAAGTTGTAAAAATGAAAAAACTCAAGATGTAGAAATTAATGAAGTTGTTGAAAATACTATTGAATATGCAGTTTTTGGTGATTCTATTTCAAAAGAAGGCGCTATTTCAGCTGAAGAGATGATGGCAAAATATAAAGATTTAAAAGAAGGTGATACTTTAAATGTAAAATTTACTACTGCTATTGATGAAGTTTGTCAGAAAAAAGGTTGTTGGATGACTTTAGATTTAGGAAACGAAGAACAAGCATTTGTAAAGTTTAAAGATTACGGATTTTTCGTTCCTAAAAATGCTCAAGAGAAAGAAGCAGTTGTAAATGGTAAAGCCTTTGTTAGTGTGGTTTCTGTAGATGAATTAAAACACTATGCAAAAGACGAAGGAAAATCGCAAGAAGCAATTGATAGTATTACTGAACCAAAAGTTACATATTCTTTTATGGCTGATGGTGTTTTAATTGCTATACAATAATGAAAAGAATTCTTTATTTATTTCTAAGTACATTAATCTTAGTTTCTTGTCAAGATAAAAAAGAAGAAGCTAAAGCAGATGAAAAAGTAGCTTGTGAAGCAGATTCTAAAACCAATGAAGATGGTTTTGAAATGTATGAGATGAGTGAAATGGCTGCTTTAATGGAACAAATGTATGTGGATAATGAGCGTTTAAAAGATAGAATTTTAAAAGGTGATACCATTGGTCAATTTCCACAACATTTTATGAGGATTCATGAAGCGGTTTTAACCGATGATACTGATAAAGACGACTTTTTTAATACGCAAGCAAAGAAATTCATTGAAGCACAGGAATTAATATATAAAGATCCTGAAAATGCTAAAGAACATTTTAATAATGGAATAGATGCTTGTATAAAATGTCACGAAGTAAAATGCGGCGGACCCATTCCGAAGATTAAAAAATTATACATCGAATAATAGTAAAAAGTTTAAGAGCAATCTTAAACTTTTTTATTTTTACGTCATATGCAAAGAAAAATTATAGTTACAAACGACGGTTCGGTTACCATTCATATAGAAGAATGGGATGAAAGTTATCATTCTAAACATGGAGCAATTCAAGAAGCTTATCATGTATTTATAAAGAATGGTTTAGATAACTTTAGAGATAATGATTCGGTTTCAATACTTGAAATCGGTTTTGGAACAGGATTGAATGCTTTTATAACCTTTTTAGAAGCTAAAAAAAGAAATTTAAGTATAAATTACGTTGGAGTAGAAGCATATCCAATTTCATCTGAAGAAGTTAACCAATTAAATTATGTGGAGGAATTAAAAGCTAGTGAATTTCAATTAACTTTTAATTTGATGCATAAAGCAGATTGGGATAAAGAATTTGAAGTTAATAATACATTTAAGCTCACAAAAAGAAAGCAATTTTTTAAAGATATAAGAGATAAAGAAAAGTATAACTTAATCTACTTTGATGCTTTTGGATTTAATGTGCAACCCGAATTGTGGAATGAAGAAATTTTTAAGAAAATGTTTGACGCACTTTTACCCAACGGAATTTTAGTAACTTATGCTTGTAGAAGTAGTATAAAAAGAGCTATGTTAAGTGTTGGTTTTCAGGTTGAAAAGCTTCCGGGCGCACCTGGTAAAAGGGAAATGTTACGAGCAATAAAAAATTAATATTGAAAGTATATCTTAACAATTCTTAACAAAATTTAAGATACTAAAACGTTTTCGTAAATATTTTTTTTATATATTTACCATACATTCTTATAAAGTTTAATCTAATTAATTCTATCTAAAAGTATGGCAAGATCGATGTATTCGTACACAAAATCTGTACTTGAAAGAGTAAGTTTTGACCCCAAACTATTCTGTAAAGAATTGGAAAAGGCTATTAAATTATTACTGCCTTATGAAGTTGACCAACTAAGAGACTGGCTATTTCAGTTTACTAAAGAAAAACCAGAATTAAAACAGTGTTTGATTTATATTAACTAACCTATAATTAAAAAGGAGCTAATCAAGCTCCTTTTTTGTTTTTATTTAGTTTTCGGACTAATTATTTCTACATCCTGAAAAGCGATTGCGCCTTTAATAACTCCAGAAATTGTATTTCTTAATGCATCAATAATTTGAATTTTAAGTTCATTTTTGGGATAAATTAAACTAACTTCTCTTGCTGGTTTAGGATCTTTAAATGATTTTAAGCGTTTTTTGCTTTTATCATTTAAATCTAGCGTATGTAAATAAGGTAACAAAGTTGTACCTAAACCTTCATCAACTAATTTGACTAAAGTTTCAAAACTTCCACTTTCTAATTGAAAATGACTATCAGCAATATATTTATTGTTTTTACAAAGATTAATTATTCCATTTCTAAAACAATGTCCGTCTTGAAGAAGTAAAATGTGGTCTAAGTCTAAATCGTTTATTTCAATTTCTTTTTTGTTTATGCTTGCATGATCTTCAGCAATATAAGCGACAAAAGGTTCATAGTATAAAACAATTTCTTTTAAGCTTTCTTCTTCTAAAGGTGTTGCTGCAATTGCACAATCTAAATGCCCTTTTTTTAGCTTAGAAATAATTTCTTCTGTAGTTAGTTCTTCTATTATTAGATTAACCTTAGGATATTTATGAATGAAATTATTTAAAAACATTGGTAAAAGAGTAGGCGTAATCGTTGGAATTATTCCAACTCTAAATTCACCACCAATATACCCTTTTTGTTGGTCTACAATATCTTTAATTCGCCCAGCTTCGTTAACAATATTCTTAGCTTGAATGACAATTTTTTCTCCAATTTCAGTTAAAGAAATTGGTTTTTTACTTCTGTCAAAAATTTGGATTTCAAGCTCATCTTCTAATTTTTGAATTTGCATACTTAAAGTTGGTTGAGTTACAAAACACTTTTCGGCAGCCAAAGTAAAATTTTTATGTTCAGCAACTGCTAAAACATAATGAAGTTGGGTAATTGTCATATAAATAATTTTGATGCAAATATAATAACTATCAATTTGATTTATCAACATTAAACCTTAAGATTAAGTAAATTTGTAGTAGAATTAATATAAAATATTATACAAAATGAAAACAAACACACTAGGATTACCTTTAGAAGAAACGAAAAACTTAATAAATGACTTAAATATATTACTAGCTAATTTTCAAGTATATTACCAGAATTTAAGGGGATTGCATTGGAATATTAGAGGGAGAAAGTTTTTCGAATTACACTTAAAGTTTGAAGAATTATATAATGATTCTCAACTAAAAATAGATTTAATTGCAGAACGAGTTTTAACTTTAGGAGGAACTCCATTACATACTTTTTCAGATTATGTTGAAGTAAATCAGTTGCAAGTTGGTAAAAACATTAACAATGATGAAGTCGCGGTAACTCTTGTTGTTGATTCATTAGCTAAGTTACTTCAAATTGAAAGAAAAATTTTAGAAGATTCAGGAGAAATTAACGATGAAGGTACAAATTCAATGATGAGTGATTTCATTACCGAACAAGAGAAAACAATTTGGATGATGAAAGCTTGGTTAAACGAAGCAGTCTAAAAAAATAAAGCCTCATTTTGAGGTTTTTTTTATTTTGTTTAACAAGCAAGGCTTCATTTTTGTAAATTTGTACAGATGAAGTTTTTTATAAATATAGTTTTAGTATTATTTATCGTTTTTATTGCGATGCCAACTGTTGTTGGAATTGTTGATAAAAAAGTTGATACTTCATATTTTTATAATATAAATGAGGAAGAAGAAGAGAGTATTTCATCTTTTAATGAAATTAAGATGGTTAACAACGAATTTAACTTTTGTTTTAATTTGTCTCTTGAATCAAATTTAATAAGTTTCTTTATTCCTATCAATGAAAATATTAACTGTAAATATTCATCTACAATTTTACTACCTCCACCTGAATTAATTTGATAACTTTAGGTTAAACAGTTATTAAATTAAAAAATACATTTATGTTCAAATATTTAAAAAACGATATTCCTGCGAGTATTGTTGTTTTCTTTGTAGCGCTACCACTTTGTTTGGGTATTGCTTTAGCTAGTGATGCACCACCACTTTCAGGATTAATTGCAGGTATTATTGGTGGTATAGTTGTAGGGTTTTTTAGTGGTTCAAGATTAGGGGTTAGTGGTCCAGCAGCAGGACTAGCAGCTATTGTTGCTGCTGCAATTGGCACATTAGGAAGTTTTGAATTATTTCTTTCGGCAGTAGTTTTAGCTGGAGCAATACAAATTTTTTTCGGAGTAATCCGAATGGGAATTATTGGTTATTTCTTTCCAAATAGCGTTATTAAAGGAATGCTTTCTGGAATTGGAATTATAATTATTCTTAAGCAAATACCACATTTCTTTGGTTATGATTCTGAACCTGAAGGTGCTGATAGTTTTATTGAAAAATCTGGGGAGACTACACTTTCTGCATTAGCTCATATTACTGATAATATTACTTTAGGTTCCATGATTATTGGTATAGTTGGTATTGTAATTATTTTATTTTGGGATAATATTTTATCAAAAAAACATGCCTTTTTTAAAATTTTACAAGGCTCATTAGTAGCAGTAGTTGTAGGAACAATTCTTCAAGTTGTATTTAGCTCTAATGAAGCATTGAAAATTGAAAGTTTACATCTTGTACAAGTGCCTGCCCCAGAAAAACTATCAAATTTTATTGATTATTTAAGCTTTCCTGATTTTAGTCAAATTTTTTCAAAAGATGTTGTTTTAATAGCCTTTACATTAGCATTAGTGGCTAGTTTAGAAACTCTTTTAAGTGTTGAAGCTACAGATAAATTAGATCCTGAAAAAAATGTAACACCTACTAACAGAGAATTATTTGCTCAAGGATTTGGAAATATTGCATCAGGACTAATAGGTGGTTTACC
Organism: Flavobacterium okayamense; assembly: GCF_019702945.1. NCBI lineage: Bacteria > Pseudomonadati > Bacteroidota > Flavobacteriia > Flavobacteriales > Flavobacteriaceae > Flavobacterium > Flavobacterium okayamense. Next base: position 2,377,242 of record NZ_AP024749.1, on the reverse strand, counting down.
TATAACCCAAGTAATAGTTAGAAGTTCTGCAAATATACAGTCAAATGCAAAATCTAAATTATCTGCAATTATTCATGGTTTCTTATTATTGATCTCTGTTTTAACCATTCCGATGCTATTAAATCATATTCCAAAATCTGTTTTGGCTGCAATTTTAATTTTAGTTGGATATAAATTAGCTAAACCTTCGTTGTTTAAGAAAATGTTTAGCTTAGGTTGGACGCAATTTGTTCCTTTTATAGTTACTATTTTAGTAATTGTATTTAAAGATTTGCTTTGGGGAATTTCAATTGGTTTAGTAATTGGAATTATTGTAATTCTTGTGAAAAGTTACCAGAATTCTATGTTTATGAAAATATCTGAAATAGATGCTGGAAAAACGACTAAGCTTGTTTTAGCAGAAGAAGTTACATTTCTAAATAAAGCTACAATTCAAAAAGAATTGTTTAATTTACATGAAAATAGTTCATTGGAACTAGATATTAGAAAAACAAGATATTTAGATTACGATGTAGTAGAAATTATCGAAGATTTCTTAATACAAGCTAGAAATAAAAATATACACGTACATTTGCTTTCAGAAAGAGGTAATGTTGATAATCCCGAAAGTTTTATAGAATTTTTAAAACTCGATAAAATTAAAACAAACGAAACTAACTAAATAAACCACAAATGAACATTCAAAAAATTTTTGAGAACAACAAGGAATGGGTAAAATCTAAATTAGAATTAGATAAAAATTACTTTAGTGAATTATCTGAAGGTCAAAGCCCTGAAATTTTATACATAGGTTGTGCAGATAGTCGTGTAACTGCTGAGGAATTAATGGGAGTTGCTCCTGGAGATGTTTTTGTACACAGAAACATTGCTAATCTTGTACCAAATACCGATTTAAGTTCTATGTCGGTTATCGAATATGCAGTAACTCATTTAAAAGTAAATCATATTGTTGTATGCGGACATTATTATTGTGGTGGTGTTAAAGCAGCTATGCAATCTGCAGATTTAGGAATTTTAAACCCTTGGTTACGTAATATTCGCGATGTGTATCGTTTGCATAAAATAGAGCTTAATGCAATTGAAAATGAAGAAGAACGTTATAAGCGTTTGGTTGAACTAAATGTTGAAGAGCAATGTATAAACGTAATTAAAACTGCAGCGTATCAAAAAGCACATAACGAAAGACCTATTTCAGTTCATGGTTGGGTTTTCGATATTCATACTGGAAAATTAATTGATATTAAAGTCGATTTTGAAGAAATATTATCTAATATTATGGAAATCTATAAATTAGATTAATCTTCTAAATTTTCATTAAAAGCCGAAGGTAATAATTGCGGAATATATTTTATTAAAATTGGTAATAAAATTCCGCCACCTGGAAGTAAAAAAATAGTTAAAGACGGAATAGTTTTACAAATGTCGAGTAGCTGTTTTTTTACTTTCTTTTTTTCATCTTCATCCAATTCTCTATTAGTTGATTGTGCTAAAAGAACCATCAACTCTTTACTTTCTGTTATTTCCTTAATTAGTCTTTTTTTATTTCTGTTAATAAGTTTTGTAACAGTCTTATTTGTTTGGTCGTAAAAATGTTTTACAGGATTTGAATAATTAAAATACGGAATTTCATCCTTGTAATTCTGAATAAAATCATCAATATTTTCACAACTTCTTGATATATCATATTGAGCTAAATCTAGCTCTTTTGCTACTCTTTGTAAGAAAAATGTTTCAGAAATATCAAGCTTTTCATCGCTCCAAAGCGCCATTTCAGTTATGTCTAAAAGGTATAGTTTTTCAATCTCAAAGATGTATTTTTTTAAATTTAAATCTACTAATGAAGTTTCTTGTAAAGCATTAATTTTTGTGTAACGAAGTGAGTTTTCAAATAACTTTATTAATAACTCATCATATTTACTTTTATTAATTTTAACTTTAAAAGCAAGCATAATTAGATTGATACAACATTGCTCAATTTCCTTAATGTATTTAGATGTAATAGAACCTTTTATAAGAAAATAATGAAAAGCCAAAACATCTATAAAAAGTAATGCATTTGTAATTATATGGGAAAAGTTCCTGCTTACAAAATTTGCATTTGTTTGTACTCTGTTATTAATTATTGCTTCAAGCTTACTACTGTTATTTCCGCTTGGTAATAATTTATTTAAAAAGTTATAGTTTTCGTGTTGAACTACCTTATAAAAGGAATTAATTTGTTGGATAAATTCTTCACAATCTGTAGATTTTTTTACAATAACAAAAACTGAAAATAATGAATTAAGTAATGCAATTTTTGTAATTTCATCTTGTGAATTACCTTCTAAAGGCAAATTGAAATTTAAAGGAACAGAAATGGTATACCCATATATAAAACCTGATTCACGTATTTTTTCATAAAACAAATGATAGTCATTTTCATAATTTTGAAAATTACTATCACATTCTTGAAAAAACTTTTCAATCCAGCCGTTTATAGAAGGGTTTATCATAAGTAAATTGTGCAAACAAATTTATAAAAATCTTTGGCCAATGAGAGTAAATATGCAAACATTTTTATATCTTGCTGAAAAATGATTTCCTATGAACTTTGCAATTATAATCACAGTTTGTGTGTTATTGTTACTTGCTTATTTATTTACAATTACTTCTTCAAAGACAAAGATACCTTCGGTTGTTTTATTGCTTTTATTGGGCTGGGCTGTTAAACAAGTAACGGGTGTTTTACATATAATTGTTCCAGACTTAAATCCGTTATTACCTTTTTTTGGTACAATAGGATTAATTTTAATTGTATTAGAAGGTTCACTAGAATTGAATTTGAATAGAAGGAAGTTACCTTTTGTTGGTAAAACATTCATTACAGCAATTGTACCTTTAATTATTACTGCATTTGCAATTGGACATTTTTTTTATTATTTCCTTGATGCAGATTATAAAGACGGACTTTTAAATGCAATTCCTTTGTGTATAATTAGTAGTGCCATTGCAATATCGAGTGTAGGAAACTTAAATGTATTTAATAAAGAATTTGCAATTTATGAAAGTAGTTTGTCTGATATTATTGGGGTGCTATTTTTTAATTTTCTAGCTTTAAATTCAGTTATTGATTTAGATACTGTAGGACATTTTGGACTTCAAATTTTGATAATGTTGGTAATTTCATTTATTGCTACAGCCTTTTTGGCGTTCTTATTAAGTAGGATAGACCACCATGTTAAGTTTGCACCTATTATTTTACTAATTATCTTAATATTTGCGATTTCTGAAATTTACCATTTACCGGCATTAATTTTCATTATGCTATTAGGATTATTCATGGGTAATTTTGATGAATTAGAACGCTTTAAATTCATTCAAAAGCTAAAACCTAGAGCTTTAGATAAAGAGGTAACCAAGTTTAAAGAATTAGTTATTGAAGCAGCATTTTTAGTTCGTTCGTTATTCTTTTTGCTATTTGGTTTTTTAATGGAAACAGAAGAAGTTTTGAATCCTTATACTATTGAAATAGCAATAGGTATTTTATTAGTAATATATTTAGTGAGAGCTATTCAACTTAAGATTTTTAAAGTTAAGTTAATGCCTTTGTTATTTATAGCACCAAGAGGATTAATCACAATTCTTTTATTTTTGAGTATTCCTGTAGACAGTAAAATTCCTATAGTGAATAAGGCTTTAATTATACAGGTTATTGTGTTATCGGCTCTAATTATGATGGTAGGTTTAATATTTAACAAACAAGACAAAGACGAAAAGAAATTAAATTTAAATGAATTAGAAAACGACGACAATGTTCAATAAAAAAAAGCTGTCATAATTGACAGCTTTTTTACAAACAAACTAAACCAAAACATGCTGTTACTTAAAAGCAGTATTTATTTTCCGCAATTAATTTAGCAGCAATTTTTTCACGTAATGCCACTACATTTGGCATATTTGTATATTTTGTAAAACGTTTAAGTCCCATTAACATCATACGTTGTTCGTCGCCTTCAGCAAAAGAAACAATTCCTTCTTTTCCTTTTTGGTTAACGATATCAACCGCTTTGTATAAATATAATTGAGCCATAGCAATCTGTTCTTGAACTTTATCAGCACCTTCTTTCTTAGCTAATTTTTCAGTTCTAAGAATAGTACTTTCCGCCATGTAAATTTCAATTAAAATATCAGATGCTGCCATTAATAATTGTTGGTGAGATTCTAATTCTGGTCCGTATTTTTGAACCGCAGCACCAGCTACCATTAAGAAAACTTTTTTCAATTTGGCAATTAACTCTTTTTCTTCTGTAAAAAGTTCTGAATAATCAGGTACATTAAAAGAAGGAATTCCCATTAATTCTTCAGCTACAGCCATAGCCGGACCTAATAAGTCAACATGACCTTTCATAGCTTTTTTAACTAACATCCCTACAGAAAGCATTCTGTTAATTTCGTTAGTACCTTCATAAATACGAGCAATACGAGCATCTCTCCAAGCACTTTCCATTGGTGCATCTTCAGAGAATCCCATACCACCAAAGATTTGGATACCTTCGTCTGTACAATTTTGTACATCTTCAGAAACAGCAACTTTTAATATAGAACACTCTATAGCAAATTCTTCAACACCTTTTAATTCAGCTTCTTGGTGAGAATTTCCTTCTTCAACGCGAATGTTGATTCTTTTTTCAATATCTGAAGCAGCTCTATACGTAGCACTTTCACCAGCATAAGCATTCATTGCCATTTCAGCTAATTTAGATTGGATAGCTCCAAAACTTGAAATAGGAGTTTTAAACTGAACTCTTTCATTGGCATAATTTACAGCAGTTCCAACCGTTCTTCTTTGCGCTTCTAAACAAGCAGCTGCTAATTTAATACGTCCAACATTTAATGCATTCATAGCGATTTTAAAACCTTCACCACGACCTGCTAACATATTTTCTACAGGAACTTTAGTTTCATTAAAGAAAACCTGACGAGTAGAAGAGGAGCGAATACCTAATTTGTGTTCTTCATCTCCTAAAGAAATTCCGTTTGAAGGATCATTTTCAACAATGAATCCTGTAATATTTTTATCATCCTCGATACGTGCAAATACTATAAATACATTACAAAATCCAGCATTTGAAATCCACATTTTTCCACCCGTAATTTTATAATGAGAACCATCTTCAGATAAAACGGCTTTTGTTTTTCCTGAATTTGCATCAGATCCAGCACCTGGTTCAGTTAAACAGTACGCACCAAACCATTCTCCCGAAGCTAATTTTGGAACATATTTTTGTTTTTGTTCTTCGGTACCGTATAAAGTAATTGGCATAGTTCCGATTCCAGTATGTGCACCAAAAGCTGTCGAGAATGAACCTGTAGCGCCAGAAATATAATCACATACTAAAACCGTATTGATGAAGCCCATTTCCATTCCACCGTAAGCTTCAGGAACTGCCACACTCAAATAACCTAATTCTCCAGCTTTACGCATTACTTCCTCAGTAAGTGCATAATCTTTCTTTTCGAAACGCTCTTTATTTGGCCATAATTCTTTGTCTACGAATTCGATGACTGAATCACGCATCATAATTTGCTCTTCAGAAAAATCTTCTGGAGTGAAAACATCTTCACATTTTGTTTCTTTTACAAGGAATTGTCCTCCTCTTAATATATCTGCCATGTCTTTATAGTTTTAAGTTGATTATTTTAAGAATTCATAAATTGCAGCAGCACCTTGTCCAGTACCCACACACATAGTTACCATTCCATATTTATTATTACGTAAACGCATTTCATCAAATAATTGAACAGCTAATTTTGCTCCGGTACATCCAAGAGGATGTCCTAATGAAATTGCACCACCATTAACATTAATAATTTCTGGATTTAGATCTAATTCGCGAATTACAGCTAATGATTGTGATGCAAATGCCTCATTTAATTCGATTAAATCAATATCTGATTGCTTTAAACCAGCTTGTTTTAATGCTTTTGGAATAGCCTTCACTGGACCTATACCCATAATTCTTGGCTCAACTCCAGCTGCAGCATAATTTACTAAACGAGCAATCGGTTCAAGGTTTAATTCTTTAACCATTTCTTCGCTCATAACCAATACAAATGCAGCGCCATCACTCATTTGAGAAGAGTTACCAGCAGTAACGCTTCCATCAGCAGCAAATACAGGACGTAATTTAGCTAAGGCTTCAACAGAAGTTCCAGCTCTAGGACCTTCATCTTTTTTTACGGTATATGAAGTTGTTTCTTTTTTTCCGTTTTCATTTACAAAAGTGTGCTCAACAGTAATAGGAACAATTTGTTTGTCAAATTTACCTTCTGCTTGAGCTTTTAATGCTTTCATGTGTGAATTGTAAGCAAACTCATCTTGATCCTCACGAGAAACATTAAATTGTTGCGCTACAGCTTCTGCAGTTAATCCCATTCCCCAATAATAATCTTCATGACCTTGAGCAGCTACTTTATAATCAGGAGTAGGTTTATAACCACCCATAGGAATATAACTCATGCTTTCTGCACCTCCAGCAATAATACAATCAGCCATTCCCGATTGAATTTTAGCGGTTGCCATTGCAATGGTTTCAGAACCTGAAGCACAATATCTATTTACCGTAACACCTGGAACATCTTCAATTTTTAATCCCATTAAAGAAATTAAACGACCAACATTTAATCCTTGCTCTGCTTCAGGCATGGCATTACCAACCATAACATCATCGATACGTGTTTTGTCAAAATTTGGCAATTCACTCATCATGTGCTCGATAGTTTCTGCAGCTAGTTCATCAGGTCTTTTAAATCGGAATACACCTTTTGGTGCTTTTCCAACCGCTGTTCGATATGCTTTTACTATATATGCTGTTTTCATGTTTTTAGTTTCTTAATGGTTTTCCTTTAGTTAACATGTGTTGAATTCTCTCTAGAGTTTTACGTTCTGTAGTTAAACTTAAGAAAGCTTCTCTTTCTAGATCTAATAAGTATTGTTCGCTTACTAGTGTTGGTTCAGATAAATCACCACCAGCCATAACATAAGCTAGTTTATTAGCAATTTTCTTATCATGTTCTGAGATATATTTACCAGCTTCCATACTATCTGTTCCAACTAAGAACATACCTAGAGCTTGTTTACCTAACACTTTGATATCTTTTCTTCTCATAGGTTGTGTATACCCTTGTTCAGCCATTTGTAAAGCTACTTGTTTAGCTGTTGCAATTTGACGGTCTTTGTTTACTACAACAATATCTTTACCTTTTTGTAAAACTCCTGTATCGAATCCTTCATATGCAGAAGTGGCCACTTTTGCCATACCAACGGTTAAGAAGTACTCTTGTAAAACGTTTAATTCAACGTCATTTTTACGGAAGGTATCTGCAGCACGTAATGCCATTTCTTTAGAACCACCACCACCTGGTATTAATCCAACACCAAATTCTACTAATCCAATGTAAGTTTCAGCAGCAGCTACAGCTCTGTCCGCATGCATGGTTAATTCACATCCACCACCAAGTGTCATTCCGTGTGGAGCAGCAATAACAGGAATAGCTGAATAACGACAACGCATCATAGTGTCTTGGAACATTTTGATAGCCATGTTCATTTCGTCATATTCTTGCTCAACTGCTAACATGAAAATCATTCCTAAGTTGGCTCCAACTGAGAAGTTTGCATCTTGGTTACCAATAACTAATCCGTTATAGCCTTTTTCAGCCATATCAATAGCTTTATTGATTCCTTGAAGCACTCCAGCACCAATTGAATTCATTTTAGAAGTAAATTCTAAATTTAAAACACCATCTCCTAAATCAGTAATGATAGATTCGTTATTGTTCCAAATTTTTTTGCTTTCGCGAATATTATTTAAGATGATAAATGCATCTTGCCCAGGAATTTTTTCAGCAGATTTTGAAGGAATAGAGTAGAAGTAAGTAGCTCCATCTTTTACGGAATAGAAAGATTTGTTTCCAGAAACTAACATTTCGGTAACCCAAGCAGCTGGTTCATAACCTTCCGCTTTCATCATTTCAATTCCTTTTTCAACACCTACAGCATCCCAAATCTCGAATGGTCCATTTTCCCAACCGAAACCAGCTTTCATAGCGTCGTCAATTTTGTAAAAAGCATCTGTAATTTCAGGAATTCTGTTTGAACAGTAAGCAAACATTGCTGAGAAGTTTTTACGATAAAATTCTCCAGCTTTATCTTTTCCACCAACTAATACTTTAAATCTATTAATTGGTTTGTCAATTGTTTTTGTTAATTCTAAAGTGGCAAAAGAAGCTTTTTTACTTGCACGATATTCTAAAGTATCTAAATCTAATGAAAGAATATCTTTTCCTTCTTTTTTATAAAACCCTTGTCCTGTTTTACTTCCTAACCATTTGTTTTCCATCATGGTATTGATGAAACCAGGAAGTTTAAACAATTCGTGAGCTTCGTCATTAGGGCAATTTTCATAAATACCATTGGCAACATGAACTAAAGTATCTAAACCAACAACATCAACTGTTCTAAAAGTAGCTGATTTTGGTCGACCAATTACTGGACCAGTTAATTTATCAACTTCTTCAATTGTTAATCCCATTTCTTTTACTTGGTGGAATAAACTCATGATTCCGAAAATACCAATACGATTACCTATGAAAGCAGGAGTATCTTTGGCTACAACTGAAGTTTTGCCTAAGAATTTTTCGCCATAACCATTTAAGAAATCTAAAACTTCTTGTGAAGTTTTTGGTCCAGGAATAATTTCGAATAATTTTAAGTAACGCGCTGGATTAAAGAAGTGCGTTCCACAGAAATGTTGTTGGAAATCTTCGCTTCTTCCTTCACTCATAAACTGGATAGGAATACCAGAAGTGTTAGAAGTAATTAAAGTACCAGGTTTTCTATATTTTTCAACTTGTTCAAAAACCGTTTTTTTAATGTCTAATCGTTCTACAACAACTTCAATAATCCAATCTACATCAGCAATTTTTGCCATGTCATCAGTTGTATTACCAGTTGTGATTCTGTTGGCAAAACTTTGATGATAAATTGGTGAAGGTTTTGATTTTAAAGCATTAGCTAAGTGTTCGTTTACAATTCTGTTTCTAACAACTTTACTTTCAAGTGTTAAACCTTTTTTTTGTTCAGCATTTGTTAGTTCTCTAGGAAGGATGTCTAAAAGTAATACTTCTACACCTACATTTGCGAAATGACATGCAATACCACTTCCCATAATTCCAGAACCTATAACAGCAACTTTTTTAATATTACGTTTCATATTATTTGGTTATTCTTTTGAATTGGTAAATATTTTTTTATCAGATATTAAATCGTTAATTATATCAGCAACTTCCATAAAATGAAGTAATTTCTCTTCAGAAATATTGTCTCGAATTGTATCGTTAAACTTTAAAACTGTCGTTTTTGATAATTCTCTTTTTTCTAGTCCTTCTTTAGTTAAATGAATTAATACACCACGACCATCTTCAGGATTTTTTTTACGAATTATTAGGCCTTTTTCTTCCATCGACTTTAAAGTTCTAGTTAAACTTGTTGCCTCCATCCCCATTTTAGGGCCTAATGCTGTTGATGGTGTTCCTTTATCTCTATCAATACTTAACAATGTAAATCCTGTAGCCATAGTAGCACCATATTTTGATGCTTCTTCATTATACATTCTTGCAACTGCTTGCCAAGTTGAGCGAAGTATATAGTCAATCGTTTTATCTTTCATAAGATAATTTTGTAAATTTGTACCAAATATAAAAAAAAATACTATGCATGCATAGTATTTTTTAATTTTTTTTTAAATTTAATATTAAGGAATCACTACAACGCCTAAATCTGTATTTGAACCAGCCATTACTTCGACATTTTCAATTGTTATTGGTAAATAAGGATCTTCAGGTGTTATTACAAAAGTGTAAGTCCCGGGATTTAAACCTGAAATTACGAACTCACCTTGGTCATTTACAATTGTTGTATATTCTACACCGCTTGACGAAACTGCTGTTACAGTTGCAGGAATACCAACAAGTGAGATAGATCCAGATACTGAACCATTAATTTGAACATTAATCACTCTAAGTACCGGTTTTAATGAATATGTGCCATTTCCTTCAATAACGATTGATTGATGAGCATCGAAATCAATTAATAAAGTATTTTCGATATTTGCAGATAGCGTTTGGTTAACATTTAATTTTAAACCTGATTGTTGTGCACTAGGGGTACTTAAAGGATAAGTTTGCCCATCAATGACAACTGAATTGTTCGGACCTAAAATTAATCGAACTTGTGAAACATTAGCTTCTGTAATTACATCAGATGCAATTTCAATACTAAAACCATTAGACAATTCTAATAAATCATAAACTTGTGCTTGTGTATCTAATGTGAATGTTTCTCCATTAGAAGATTTAACTTCAACACCTTGTACATCAATATATACTGCATCGTAAGGTGCAGGTGCATCTGTCATTCTTACTTTGTAAGTGTATGTTTCATTTGATTCTGAATCATCACTACATGAAATAAAAAGAACTGAAACTAATCCTAATAATAAAAATAACTTTTTCATAGCAAATTTGTTTTTAAATTAATATGAAACAAATTTCGTTATTCGAGTTATCTATTTTGTTATAAGATTTTTAGAAAATCTTTTAAAACTTTTATTTCAAAAAAAAGCACCCATGAAAGGGTGCTTTTTTTAATTGTATATTTTATCGTACAAATCTTTATATTTTTCAAGAATTATTTTACGCTTTAATTTCATTGTAGGTGTTAAATGACCACCTTCAACAGACCATAAATCAGGAGTAAGCTCGAAACGTTTTACTTTTTCCCAATTACCAAAACGTTCATTGATTTCTTCAACTTCTCTTTGAATACGTTTAATGATTCTTTCATTACTGATGATTTCTGCGTTTGATTTACCTAATTCTATACCTTTACGTTGAGCCCATTCGTTAATGAATTCAAAACTTGGTTGAATAAATGCAGCTGGCATCTTTTGGCCTTCTCCAATAACCATAATCTGCTCAATAAATCTAGATTGTTTAAAAGCATTTTCAAGCACTTGAGGCGCAACATATTTTCCACCCGAAGTTTTAAACATTTCTTTTTTACGATCGGTAATTTTTAAGAATCCGTCGTTGTCAATTTCTCCGATATCTCCAGTATGAAAATATCCATTTTGTAGTGCTTCATTAGTTTTTTCTTCATCTTTATAGTAACCAATCATTACATTTGGACCTTTACAAAGAATTTCACCATCTTCGGCAATTTTAACTTCAACTCCATCAAGTACTTTACCAACAGTCCCAACTCTGAAACCATTATTTCTCATGTCATTTACAGAAATTACTGGAGAAGTTTCCGTTAAGCCATAACCTTCCATAACTGGAATATTTGCGGCACAAAATACTTTTGCAAGACGTGCTTGTAATGCAGCACTACCACAAACTAATAATTCTAGCTCACCTCCTAAGCCTTCTTGCCACTTAGAGAAGATTAACTTTCTTGCAATTTTTAATTTAAATTCATACCAAGCGCCATTTTCTTTATATGGTTTATAATCCATGCCAAGGTCTAAAGCCCAAAAGAAAAGTTTCTTTTTGATACCTGTTAAATCTGTACCTTTTGCATAAATCTTATCATATACTTTTTCAAGTAAACGAGGCACTACAGACATTACATGAGGATGTACTTCTTTTAAGTTGTCAGATATCTTTTCAATACTTTCAGCAAAGTAGATTGAAATTCCATAGTATTGATATAAATATGTCAACATTCTTTCAAAAATGTGACATATAGGTAAGAAACTCAATGCTCTTGTATCACCAGCTCTTAAAGGAACTCTAGGAGCACTCATTAAAACATCAGAAACAATATTTTGATGGGTAAGCATTACACCTTTTGGTCTTCCTGTTGTTCCCGAAGTGTATATAATAGTTGCTAAATCTGTTGTAACAATACTTTCTTTTATGGTTTCAACTTCATTTTGATTTGAAGTATCTGAGCCTAATTCTAATAATTCAGACCAATTTTTACAACCATTAATTTTTTCAAAAGAATAGACTTCTTTTAAAGAACCAACTTTGCTTTTTATTGCATTAATTTTATCATAAACTTCTTGATCAGAAACAATACAATAAGTTGATTCGGAATGATTTAATATATATTCGTAATCGTCTTCAGAAATAGTTGGATAGATTGGAACAGTCTGTGCTCCAGTTTGAAGAATACCAATGTCACAAATATGCCATTCAGTTCTATTATTTGATGAGATAATAGCAATTTTATTGTTTTTTTGAACACCAAGTCTCAATAAACCTCTTGAAATAGCATTTGCTTTATCGATATATTCTTGAGTTGATGTTTTAACCCATTCATTTCCAATTTTTGTAACTAAAGCATCTTTAAGATTATACTTTTCTAACTGATAATATGGAAAATCAAATAAACGAGTAATATTATTCATGTTTTATCAAAATTTATGATTGCAAATTATGAAAATAAAATAAATTAACCAATTATTTATGAATATGTTAATGAAGAATTTATAAGAGATTGAAAAGCAAAATGTTATGCATGCATAATTTATTTTAATTGATTAAAAGTTTCTTAAAAAGTTGGTATTTAAAAAGATGAAATAATTTGTTTTTGTACTTTTGAACAAATTTTTGAGGTTTTTATGAAGTCTTTTTTTCGAATTCAAGAATATAAAGTTTTAGCTTATAGATTATTATTAGCTTATCTATTTTATTTTTTTGCAAGATTACTTTTCTTAATATACAATTATAACTTATTGAAGGTTGATTCAATTGGACAATTTTTTGAATTAGCTTTTTATGGATTAACTTTTGATACAACTGCAATATTATATGCAAATGGTTTATTTATTTTACTTTCAATTTTACCTTTTTGGTATAACACAAGTAAGAAGTATCAAAAATTTTTAATGTATGTTTATTTTATATTTAATCTATTAGCCTACTCAACGAACTTCATTGATTTTATATACTATAAGTACATTTTTTCTCGAACAAGTATTGCTGTTTTAGCTGTTTTAGAACATGAAGAAAACAAAGCAAGCATGTTTACAAGATTTATGTTTACTTATTGGCACGTTTATCTTTTATTCTTCGTAATGGCTTTTTCTTGGTTTTATTTATACAAAAAAGTGAAAGTTACAAAGGTATTGCCTTCAAATAGAGTAAGTTATTTCCTATCTTCAATAATTGGACTGTTAATAATTGCAACTTTAGCTGTTGGTGGAATAAGAGGTGATTTTAAGAAGAGTACTAGGCCAATTAATTTAGTAGATGCTAATCGTCATGTAAAACAGCCTCAACATGCTGATGTGGTTTTAAATACTCCTTTTTCAATTATAAGAACTATTAATCAAACGAGTTTTAAAAAGATTAACTTAGTTGATTCAACTTTAGTTGAAAAGTATTTTAAGCCAACAAAACAATATGCGAATTTTCCTGAATCTAAACCGAATATTGTTCTTTTTATTACAGAAAGTTATGGAAGAGAATATTTAGGTTCTTTTAATAAAGATACAAATATTCCTAACTATAAAGGGTATACGCCTTTTATTGATTCTTTGGCACAACATAGTTTAATTTATACTAATGCTTATGCTAATGGAAGAAAATCAATTCATGGTATGTCTTCTGTTTTAAGTGGGATTCCATCTTTTAAAGATGCTTTTACTTCTTCTCCTTATCCTAAACAAAAAATACAATCATTAGTCTCAATATTGAATGAATTAGACTATGATACTTCATTTTTTCATGGAGCACCAAATGGTTCAATGGGATTTTTAGGTTTTTCAAATATTTTGGGTTTTGATCATTATTATGGAAAAACTGAATATAATAATGATGATGATTTTGACGGATCATGGGGAATTTGGGACGAACCCTTTTTTCAATTTATGAAAGAAACTTTAGATAAAAAAGAATCACCATTTTTTAGTACAATTTTTACAGTTTCTTCACACGAACCTTACACAGTTCCTGAAAAATATAAAAACACCTTTCCTGAAGGGGAAATTGCAATCCACAAATGTGTTGGATATACTGATTACGCTTTCAAGAAGTTTTTTGAAGAAGCAAAAAAAATGCCTTGGTATAATAATACGATTTTTATCATAACTGCAGATCATGGAAATCTTAAGAATTATGATGAATATAGAAAAGTATTAAATAGAGATGCGGTACCAATTTTAATTTTTAAACCAAATAGTAGTTTAGTTGGTGTTAATAATGATTTGGCACAACAAATTGATATTTACCCTACAATTATGGATTTAATCGGGTATAAAAAGCCGTTTCGAAGTTGGGGTAGAAGTCTAATCAATGATAAAGAGGTGAAACCATTTGTTATTAGTTACAATAGTGGAGGCTATCAATTACAAATGGGTAATTATATTTGTAATTTTGATGGAAAAGAAATTACTGGATATTACGATATAAATGATAAAGGTCTTGAATATAATTTAATAGACAAAAAAACTTCTGAAATGGAAAAAGTAGGTGAAGCTTGTAAAGCATTTGTTCAGGATTATATGGAAAAAATAATTGACCAAAAATTGGATAAACCATGGTAAAAAAGATTTTAATAGCAGTGCTAGTTGTAGGAGCTATTTTTGGTGGAAAATATGTGTATGATATGCATATTAACCACAATTTTGAAACAATTACTGAAGGAAAAGTATACAAATCAGGAGTTATTCCACCAGATGAATTGGAAGCTTATATTAAAGAACATAATATTAAAAGTGTTGTAGATTTACGTTTTCCTGGAACTGGAGATTTAGAAAACAATCCTGAAGTTCCTGAAGAATTGATCGCAGAAAAGGAAGCTATTGCTAAAATTTCAGGTGTAAATTACTATAATAATGGCTCTGATCAAGTTCCAAAGAAACACAATTTAGATTATTTCTTCAAAATTATGGATGATACAACTAATTATCCTGTTTTGATCCATTGTTATCATGGAGTAGGTAGAGCAGAAATGTATTCAGCAATTTACAGAATAGAATATGAAGGAATGGATAGAGATGAGGCAAGAACTTCGACTCGTTTTTTAACAAAATGGTCTTCATTTGATTTAGGAAAACCAAAAGGTGATTTTCTTCATTCATACATTTCTAGAAAAGATTCAGTAAAATAAATTTTATTTTAAAGCATAAAAAAACCATTCAATTGAATGGCTTTTTCTTTTATTATTTTTGATTTTGAATCCATTTTCTTGCATTCACAAATGCTTCTAACCATGGAGAAACTTCATCTTTTTGTCCGCGTTCTGGATAATTTGCCCAGTTCCAAGGGAAAGTTGAACGTTCAATATGAGGCATCATTACCAAATGTCTTCCTGTTGTATCACACATCATAGCCGTATTGAAATCTGAACCATTTGGATTAGCTGGATACCCTTCGTAAGCATATTTGGCAACAATGTTGTATTTATCTTCAGTATACGGTAATTTGAATTTACCTTCTCCGTGTGAAATCCAAACACCTAATGTTAATCCTTCTAATGAAGATAACATAACCGAATTATTTTTCTGAATTTTTACTGAAGTAAAACCACTTTCGTGTTTGTTAGAAGTATTGTGATGCATTTTTCCATGCACTTCATGTTCTGGATTAATCAATTCTAATTCCATTAATAATTGGCATCCATTACAAATTCCAACTGATAAAGTGTCTTCTCGTTTGAAGAAGTTTTTCAACGCCGTATTCGCTTTTTCGTTGTATAAAAATGCACCTGCCCAACCTTTTGCTGAACCTAAAACGTCTGAGTTTGAGAATCCACCAACAGCTCCAATAAATTGGATATCTTCTAAGTTTTCACGGCCCGAAATTAAATCGGTCATGTGAACGTCTTTTACATCAAATCCAGCTAAATACATAGCGTTTGCCATTTCACGTTCCGAGTTACTTCCTTTTTCACGAATAATAGCTGCTTTCGGTCTAGCACCTGCAGGAATTTCTGGCTTTTTACCATCAAAGTTAACAGGGAATGTAAATTCTAATGGTTGGTTTTTATAGTTCGCATAACGCGCTTCTGCCATACCATTTCGAGTTTGTTTTGTATCTAATAAATACGATGTTTTGTACCAAGTATCTCTAGTTTCTGTTACCGAGAAATTAAAGTTATCATTTCCATTTTTAATAGAAACGAAATCACCTTCTACAACCGAACCAATATTGAAAATTTCTATTCCATTTGCTTTGAAAATTGCTTCCACTTCAGCATCCGCTTGAAAAACAACTGCTATATTTTCATTGAAAAGTGTTTTTGCAGAATCCGATTCTCCTAAAATAGATAAATCGTAAGTAGCACCAAGACCAACTTCAGCAAACGACATTTCTAATAAAGTTGTGATTAAACCACCACTTCCAATATCGTGTCCTGCTTTAATTTTTCTTTCTTTAATTAAATCTTGTAACGTATTGAACGCTTTTTTGAAATAATCGGCATTTGTAACGGTTGGAACTTCCGAACCCACTTTATTTAAAATTTGATAGAATGAACTTCCACCTAATTTGAAGGCATCTTGCGATAAGTTTAAATAATAGATATTACCACCATTTCTTTTTAATACGGGCTCTACTACTTTAGTAATATTTGAACAATTTCCAATTGCTGAAATAATAACTGTTCCCGGAGCAATAACTTCATCATTTGGATATTTTTGTTTCATCGATAACGAATCTTTTCCTGTTGGAATATTGATTCCTAATTCAATTGCGAAATCAGAACAACCTTGAACAGCATCGTATAAACGAGCATCTTCACCTTCATTTTTACATGGCCACATCCAGTTTGCAGATAATGAAACCGTTTGTAATCCGTCTTTTAAAGGCGCCCAAACTAAGTTGGATAAGGCTTCTCCAATAGAGTTTTTAGAACCCGCAACTGGATCAACAATAGCTGAAATAGGTGAGTGACCTATTGATGTCGCAATTCCTTCTTTTCCTTTGAAATCTAATGCCATTACACCTACGTTATTTAAAGGTAATTGTAATGCACCTGCGCATTGTTGTTTTGCCACGCGACCACCAACACAACGGTCAACTTTATTCGTTAACCAATCTTTACAAGCAACTGCTTCTAATTGTAAAACTTGGTTTAAATAATTTGGTATTTCAGAAGTCGAGTAATCTGGATTAGCATAATTACGAGCCACATTTTTATCGTTCATAATGGTTTTAGGAGAACTTCCAAAGAAATCTTCTAAAGCATAATCCATAGGTTTTGCACCTGTAGTTTTCGATTCAAACGTAAATCTATGGTCATTCGTAACATCACCAACTGTATACATTGGAGAACGCTCTCTTTCAGCAATTCTTTGTAAAGTATCGATATCTTTTTCACCGATAACCAATCCCATTCTTTCTTGCGATTCGTTACCAATAATTTCTTTTGCAGATAGAGTAGGGTCACCAACAGGTAATTTGTCTAAATCGATTAAACCCCCAGTAGCTTCAACTAATTCTGACAAACAGTTTAAGTGTCCACCAGCACCGTGATCGTGAATAGAAACAATTGGATTGTTATCACTTTCTACTAAACCACGAATTGCATTAGCAGCACGTTTTTGCATTTCAGGATTCGAACGTTGAATCGCATTTAATTCAATTCCAGAACCAAAAGCGCCAGTATCTGCAGATGAAACCGCAGCTCCACCCATACCAATTCTATAATTCTCACCACCTAGAATAACGATTTTATCACCTTCTTTAGGTTCATGTTTTATGGCTTGATCTAATTTTCCGTATCCAACACCACCAGCTAACATGATTACTTTATCGAAACCTAATTTGCGAGCTTCTTCTTCATGTTCGAAAGTCAATACAGAACCTGTAATTAAAGGTTGACCAAATTTGTTTCCAAAATCAGAAGCCCCGTTTGAAGCTTTAATTAAGATATCCATTGGAGTTTGGTACAACCATTTTCTTTCTTCCATTCCTTTTTCCCATGGACGCGTTTTTTCTAAACGAGAATACGATGTCATATAAACAGCTGTTCCAGCTAATGGCAACGAACCTTGTCCACCAGCTAAACGATCACGAATTTCTCCTCCTGAACCCGTTGCAGCTCCATTGAATGGCTCAACCGTAGTAGGGAAGTTGTGCGTTTCTGCTTTTAATGATAAAACCGATTCAAATTCTTTTTCTTGGTAGAAATCGGGTTTGTCTGCACTTTTAGGAGCAAACTGTGTTGCTTTAGGACCTTTTACAAAAGCTACGTTATCTTTATAAGCCGAAACAATCTCGTTTGGATGTGTTTCAGATGTTTTCTTGATTAATTTGAATAATGAAGTTGGCTTTTCTTCACCATCAATAACAAACGTTCCGTTGAAAATTTTATGACGGCAGTGCTCTGAATTTGCCTGTGAGAAAGCAAAGATTTCAGAATCTGTTAATTTTCTTCCGATTTTGTTTGATAAGTTATGTAAGTATTCAACTTCGTCAGCACTTAAAGCCAAACCTTCTTGTTGGTTATAAGCATCAATATCTTCAATTTCTAAAATTGGTTCTGGTTGAATATTGATGGTATAAATATCTTGATGTAATTGCAAATATTTTTGAGATAACATTGGATCAAAGTCTGAAAAATCAGCATCTACAACTTGAAATTCTTCAATACGAATAATACTAGAAATCCCCATATTTTGAGTTATTTCAACCGCATTGGTACTCCATGGGGTTACCATCGCCGCACGAGGGCCAACAAAAAAAGCATCAAGCGATGCCTCTTTAGTATTTATTTTCGTGTAAATGTTGTCTAATTGCGAGTTGAATAACCAGTTTAATTTGTTGATATCTTCAGTCGATAATTCGTTTTGCGATTGAACCGCATAAACTACATTGGATTGGTTTCCGAAGAAATGAATCATTGTATGTATAAGTTAGTGTGTTGTTGAAAGTGCAAATTTATCTTAAAAATGTTAGTTGGCAAAGTTTGTAAACAAAAAAAGCACAAGTTTTCTTGTGCTCCTTTGTGAATAAGTTTTATGCTATTTTCTTTTTGATGTAATTTCCATGGTTTTGAATTCTGTTCCATCTTTTTTGATTTCAAACATTTCCATTTTTTGGTTGTTTTCATCAATATGTGTAATTACTTCTTTAACTGTTTTTTCTTTTTTAGTAACCGGATCTACCATACTACCATTTAAGGTTAATTTTTTTGTAGATTCATCATATTTACCTTTTGTCATCATCATTCCGGTTCCCATATTATCAATCCAAGTAGATATAAATTCTTCAGTTGCATTGTCATAGGCAACTAAACCTCTACCTTCAAAAGGCATTCCCCACATGTTTCCAGTATGAATTCCCTCTTGGTAACGGCCTCCAAGAATCATTTTATATTCAACTTGTGCTTTAGCTTTTTGAGGTTCTGGACTTTCAGGCATCCAAAAAGTTAGGTCAGATTCCCAAGTGCCAGTATCTTTTGCTAACATTTCATGTGCTTTAGATGGAGACATATAGTCTTCCCATGCTTTAGCTACTGCAGCTGAATCTGGTGTTTCTAAAACCTCTTCTACAACCGTTTCTTCAACAGGAGCTTCTTCTAATGGAATTTCAACTTGTTGGTTTTCTTCTTTTTTACAAGAAACTAAAGTAAGCGTTGCAAGAGCAAGAGTAAAAATAGTTTTTTTCATAATTTGTAGTTTTTGGTTAATCAAAGATAATGAAATTATAAGCACCAATATCATATCCAATAGTTGAATTCCTTGGATTGTCTAAAATATCATTAAAAGTTGAATAAGTAGAATTTGCGTTTCCTTTTGCTGTTGAGTTTTCACCAATGATTAACTCATTATTATC
Source organism: Flavobacterium okayamense (assembly GCF_019702945.1). NCBI lineage: Bacteria > Pseudomonadati > Bacteroidota > Flavobacteriia > Flavobacteriales > Flavobacteriaceae > Flavobacterium > Flavobacterium okayamense. The sequence continues at coordinate 2,357,409 of NZ_AP024749.1, read as the reverse complement.
TTCATTTTTAAAATCAGGAATGAAACCGGAATTAAACGTTAAGGATACTAGGCAGTTTGTATAATGAGAGCCTGTAAAATCGTATTCAGGAATTGAAGAAAACTGACTTCCGTTTACAAATTTTAGTAAACAAGAATCAAAGTTGAAATTAAAATTAGCATCTGTTCCTTCTTTGTTTATCGAAATTGATCGATTTGGTGAACCATAAACAATACAGTTTTTAAAATCTGCTTTTGTAAGCGCATATTCAACACTTCCATCATAATCATCTAATACAACACAAAACTGATTTGGAATAGGCCAATAGTTTGCAAATGTACAATGTGTAAAATCATAACTTCCTCCAAAAGTTCCAGCGAAAGCAGTTTCGCCACAATTGTTTACAACAACATTTCTCCCAACCAAATTACCTGTTCGTGCTAAAATTCCAACATTTGAACAATTGTAAATTTGAACATTTTGCATATCTATAGTTGGAGTAGGAGTTCCATCATTTCCAGACACTAACATCCCAACAGTTGCATTTTTTATAGTCAAATTTGAAATTGTACTATTTGTACTTCCTTGTGTAAACCAAATGGTTCCCCATTGTCCTGGAACATCAGAAAAGTCGGGCTCTAATCGATCACCTTCAAAAATAACTTCGTTTTCTAAATCTTCAGTTAATGAAGGTCCTCCATTAACTTGAATGGATGCGTTATTAGCTAGAATTAAACCTGATTCTGCATGAAAATGAATTCTTGCGCCAGAATCTACGATAAGAGTTTCATTTGAAGGAACTGCTGCATACCCATAAATAACGTATGGTTTTGTATTTGTCCAATGCAATTCGTTTCCATTTATAGGATCTGCATTATCAAGATAAAAACCGTAAATTTCATCATCTCCAATGGGTAAAGTTTCAGTAGTTCCATCCCCTAATTTTTCAGGATAAAGAAAAACAGCATCTTGAATAAGTGTTACCAATTCTACTTTTTGAAAATTTAAATCTGTTCCAAATTGTATTTCATCAGTATATAAAAAATCAGTTGGATTAGCGTCTGTGATATCAGAAGTTACTTCGATAAAAACAAACATACTATCTTTCGCTAATAATTCTACATTTTCAAATACTTTTCCTGGCATTCCATCGACCATTAATCGGTAATTTGAATTTTCACCATTACCTAATTGAACTTTAGGAATCGAAATGTTTCTATCTGTTTTATTGTAGACTTTTAATGTATATGTACTTGAACCAATGTTTGTAAAAACAGTATCTAAATAAACGGTGTCTCTTGAAAAACCTAGATTCCCTACATCGTGTTGAAAATCAAAATCACTTCTACAAGAAGATAAAAGTATTGTGAATAAACCTACTAAGGCAAAAATATAATGCTTCATTAAAAAACAATTTTAGGTAAAAATAGTACTTTTTACAGATAACGAAAATATATTCGATTTAGTTTATACTTTTTCAAGACAAATTTTAATAGTATTTTTACTGAAAAAAAGAATGTTCGATAAGGAAAGAGTTTTAGAATTATGTAATAAAGTATCTCGAAACACCTTAATGGAAACTTTAGAGATAGAATATATAGATGCAGGAGAAGATTTTTTAATGGCAAAAATGCCAGTCAATCCAAGAGTGCATCAACCCATGGGATTATTACATGGCGGTGCTAGTGTAGCTTTAGCTGAAAGTGTGGGAAGTGCAGCTTCAATCATGTTCATCAATCCTGAACTACAAGAGGTGAGAGGAATTGAGATCTCGGCAAATCATTTAAAAGCGAAACGTGAGGGAATAGTTTACGGAACAGCAAGAATAATTCACAAAGGAAGAAGTTTACATCTTTGGGAAATTAGAATTGAAGATGAAGAGGGAAATTTAATTTCACTTTGTAAGTTGTCTAATATGGTTTTATCTAGAAAAAAATAAGATGTCCGATTTCTTTCAGAAAGTTTCTCAACAATACAATCAAAAATTGGCTTTTGTAATGTATTCAAAACCAAATTCATCAACTAGTTTTGGATTATTGCAAGAAGATTCTAACTCTTATTTTTTAGAAAATTACGAAAGAAAAGGTTTTATTTTGAATTCCTTTACTTCAGAAAAAAAGATTTTATTTCCATTAGATAAATGTCTACAAATTTCTACTGAAAATAATTTTGAAGGTATTGAAACCACTTCAGAATTAAAAGAAACGTATTCAGAAGAAGTTAAGCTAAAGTTTGAAAATTTAGTAAAAAATGCCATTGAAGAAATTGAAGTTGGCAATTATAAAAAGATTGTAACTTCAAGAAGTGAAACTGTTTCTATTCCAGATTTTGACTTTATAAAAAGTTTTAAAGTATTGGTTCAATTATATCCAACTGCTTTTAAATATTGTGCTTTTCATCCTGAAATAGGAATGTGGATGGGTGCTACTCCTGAACAATTATTGAAAGTAAATAAAAACACTATTCAAACAGTCGCCTTAGCTGGAACCAAAACAAAAGATAAGATTGATGAAGATTGGGGCGAAAAAGAGGTAGTAGAGCAGCAGTTAGTTACTGATTTTATTGTTGAAAGCTTAGAACCTTTTATTGCTGAAAAATCAGTTTCAGAGCCTTACACGTATCAGGCGGGAAATTTATTGCATATAAAAACTGATATTTCGGCTCAATTGAAAAATAAAATGCAATTAGGTGAAGTGATAAATATTTTGCATCCTACACCAGCCGTTTGTGGGTTTCCAAAAGAAAAAGCTAAAGACTTTATTTTAGAAAATGAAGGTTATAATCGTGAGTTTTACGCTGGGTTTTTAGGCGAACTGAATTATGAAGCTGTAAATCAAGAATGCGAAAATTCCGATTTATTTGTAAATTTGAGATGTATGAAAATCGAAAATAAAATTGCTAACATTTATGTGGGTTGTGGTATTACAAAAGATAGTCAACCAGAATTAGAGTTTTTCGAAACGGTAAACAAATCGAAAACAATTAAAAAAGTATTGAAATGAAATTAGCTTCAAAATCGGTTTTATTTATAATTTTCGGGATTATGTTTTCTTGTAGTATTGAAAAAAGGGTTACAAGTAGAAACATTATAGATAACCATGTCCATATTATGAGTCCAGAGCTAATTTCACTTTGGAAAAATATGGGAATTCCATTTTCAAGACCAGATTATTACTATTCAAATATCGACAGTATTTTAAAATTTAATAAAGCTGAAAAAGTGTCTTTAATTTCTATGGCTTATGTATATTCTTCTCCAGAATTTGGAGCTAAGTCAGATAAAGTAAAGTCTCAAATGGAAGCAGAGAATAATTATTTAGCTTCAGTCAAAAATAAATATCCAAAACGAATTAAAGCTTTTTTTAGCGTTGATCCATTACAAGAAAATATGTTAGAAGAAATTATTCGTTGTCATAAAATTTTAAAATTAGATGGTATAAAACTTCATCATAATGCTTCTCAAGTATATTTAACTGAAAATGAACATTTACACAAAATTCAGCAAATTTTTAAATACGCTTCTGATAATAGATTACCTATTTTATTGCATTTTGACAATTCGCATCCAAAATTTGGAAAAAATGACATCAAGATTTTTGCAAATTCAGTTTTGAATAATCTTGATTATGTTAATTTGCAAATAGCTCATTTTGGTACTTCTGGCGGATTTAATTCTAAAACAAAAGAGATTTTAGATACCTTTATAGAAGTTTTTAAAACAAATAATAAGGTAGCAAACCAAAATATTAAATTTGATATTTCGGCAGTTTGTTTAGACAAAGATTCTGAAGGTGTGAATAAATTGACAGATTCAGAATTTAAAGAATTGGCTAATTATTGCAGAAAAATAGGTTTTGAAAAAATCGTTTTTGGAACAGATTATCCATTATATAATAGTGATGAATATCTTGAAATTTTGATGAATAAATTGCAACTTTCAGAAGCAGAAATAAATTTACTTTTAAAATAAAAAAAATAATGAAACTTGATATATTAGCCTTTGGTGCTCATCCAGATGATGTTGAATTAGGTTGTAGTGGAACCATTGCAAAAGAAATTTCGTTAGGTAAAAAAGTTGGAATTATAGATCTAACTCGAGGAGAATTAGGTACACGAGGTTCTGCAGAAATTAGAGATGAAGAAGCCAAAAAAGCTGCTAAAATTTTAGGAGTTTCTGTACGAGAAAATCTTGGTTTTAGAGATGGTTTTTTCGTAAATGATGAAAAACACCAATTAGAAATCATTAAGATGATTCGAAAATACCAACCTGAAATTGTTTTATGCAATGCCATTCAAGATCGACATATCGATCATGCAAAAGGAAGTAAATTAGTAAGCGATGCATGTTTTTTATCGGGTTTACGAAAGATTGAAACCGAACTAAACGGAGAAATACAACAAGCTTGGCGACCAAAAGTTGTGTATCATTACATTCAATGGGAAAATATTGAACCAGATTTTGTGGTTGATGTTTCTGGTTTTATGCAAAATAAGATTGATGCCGTAATGGCTTATGATTCTCAATTTTACAATCCCGATTCGAAAGAACCTGTTTCACCTATAACTTCAAAAAACTTTTCAGATAGCGTTACCTATCGTGCACAAGACTTAGGAAGATTGGTTGGAGTAGATTATGCTGAAGGTTTTACAACTGAAAGATATTTGGCTGTCAATAGTTTAGCAGATTTGAAATAAAAAAGTAAAAAAAATCTTTGTAAGATTGTAGGAAACATCTATATTTGCACTCGCAAAACAAATGGTGATTGTAGCTCAGTTGGTTAGAGCGTCGGATTGTGGTTCCGAAGGTCGCGGGTTCGAGACCCGTCTTTCACCCTTAAATGTTGAAAAAGCTCAGAGAAATCTGAGCTTTTTTTTATGGAATAATCTTAACAAACATTACAATTCCTATAAATAAAATGAGTCCTAAAGCAATTTGCTTAAACTTTTCTTGAGGAATAAATTGTAAAATGTATTTCCCAATGTATGTCCCAACCCAACTTATTATAATCAGAAATGGAATGTAAATTAAAATATCATTTTTTATATATCCGTTAAAGAAGTATACAATTGTTCGCGTAAAATCAATTGCAAAATCAATCGCTGCAGAAGTTGCTATAAAAACATTTTTCTCCAGGTTGAAAGCAGCCATTGTAATTCCTCTAATAGCACCACCAGTTCCTAATAAACCAGCTGTAAATCCAGAAAGAGAACCGCCAAGAAATGTACTTTTTGATGTTGGTTTAACTACCAATTCCTTTTTGATTAAGAAAAGCAAACTAAAAGCAATTAGAAAAACAGCTAAAACTATTTCGAGTATTTTATTATCTAAGAATTGCGTTAAAACCCCACCAATTATTACAAAAATTACAGATGGAATTCCTATGGATAACAATAGTTTTTTATCTAACCCTTTTCTGAAAAGTGCTATTTTACTAATGTTACTAAATACATGGAAAAGTGCTGTTAGGCCTAAAACGGTTTGAAAATCGAAGAAAAAGTTAGCCAATGGCACAAAGAAAACCGAAGAACCAAATCCACCAATGGTACCAACAATTTCTGCAATTAAAGCAAGAACAAGGAAAAGAAAACTAACTTTTTGAAGCATTTCAGGGTTTTATCAAATATAACAAAAAAACTCTCGCTTTTGGCAAGAGTTTTTCGGGTTAATAGCAGCAAATTACTACAAACTAAAGTTTGTTCATATTTTGCGCTAACGTTTCTATAAATTTACCAATTGGGCCTTTTACCATCATGGCCATCATTGGGTTAAAATCTCCTTCAAACTGTAATTGAATTTCAGTTTTTTCAACGTCAAGTTCTGTTAAAATTCCTGTTAATGTAAAAGGTAATTTACTTGAAGCAGCTCCTAAAACAATTTTATCATTTGGAATAGCTTCTTTTTTTACCAATTTAATTTCTGGCATGCCTTTTAAACCAAATTCAAAACAATTTTCATCAATTACTTCAAACTTAGCAATATTTTCAGGCATTAATTTCTCAAAATTCTTAACATCAGTTAGAGCATTGAAAATATATTCAGCTGATTTATCTACAGTAACTTTTGGACTTTCTAAATTCATTTTATTCTTTTTCTATTATAATTTTAAACTTCTACATTCCATTCCGATGGACTTTTACGCCAATCTTCAAGAGTAATTAACTCTTCTTCTGTAATGTATTTTTTACTAACAGCTTCTTGTAATAATACATTGTAATTGCTTAACGTAAATACATCTAAATTTGCCGCAGCAATTTTTTCTACCGAAATATCAAATCCGTACGTAAAAATAGCCGCCATACCTTTCACATTTGCGCCTTCATTACGTAAGGCTTCAACCGCTAACAAGCTACTTCCACCAGTACTAATTAAATCTTCTACAACAACCACATTTTGTCCTTTTTGTAAAAAACCTTCCACTTGATTTTGACGTCCGTGTTTCTTAGGTTCTGGACGAACATATACAAATGGCAGTCCCATATATTCAGCAACAAGTATGCCAATACCTATAGCGCCAGTGGCAACGCCAGCAATAACATCGGGCTTTCCAAATTTCTCTTCTATATGCTTAGCAAAAGCTTCGCGAATATAGTTACGAACAGGGGGAAATGATAGGATAATTCTATTATCACAATAAATTGGAGACTTCCAGCCTGAAGCCCATGTAAAAGGATTTTTAGAATTTAATTTAATTGCGTTTATTTGTAAAAGCAATTCGGCTGTTTTTTTAGCTGTGTTGTTATCAAAAATCATACTACAAATGTATAAAGTTTTTGTCAACGATAAGCCACTTTTTTTGACTAATGAAGTTCAAAAGGAAACCGATTTTCAACTTTTTCTTTTAGAAAGTGTTGATATTAAGAAACTTATAGTTAAGATTTTCCAAAATAAAATTCAGAAAGCTTTTTTATATCATCCCGATGAAAAGCTGATTATGAAAACCTTAAAAGCTAAAATTCCAGTTGTGAAAGCTGGCGGCGGATTGGTTTATAACAAAAAAGGAGAAGTTTTATTTATTTTCAGAAATGGAAAATGGGATTTGCCAAAAGGCGGAACCGAGAAAAATGAAACTATAGAAGAAACGGCGATGCGAGAAGTAGAAGAGGAGACAGGAGTGAACGGTTTATCGATTGTAAAAAAACTTCCGAAAACCTATCATGTTTTTAAACGTAACGGACGTTATAAATTGAAACAAACCTATTGGTTTGAAATGAAATCTGATTTTGAAGGCATTCCAGAAGGCCAAATTGAAGAAGGCATTGAAAAAGTAGCCTGGATTAAACCAAAAGATATTCCAACTATTTTAGATAATTCGTACGAGAATATTAAATTGTTGTTTGAGTTTGAAAATGTAATTTAATATTTATAATGAAATATTCAATCAAGTTTTTAGTTTTTTGCATCTCAACTATTTTAATTTCAAATTTTGCATTTTCTCAAAAAAAGAAAAGTACGTATGAAAAAGAAATTGAAAAAGCAAACTGTTTCAAAAGCAATAAGTTAAGTTTTGAAAAAAGGATTTTAAGTTTCCCTTATAATTTTACTTCCCAAATAAAAATTATTTCTTATCAAAATAAAGGTGAAGGAGTTGAAGGCGAAGAATTGCAAAAATATCTTGATTTAATTATTTCAAATAAAGACTCTTTAAATGATAGTAATTTTTATGAAATTCAAATATTAAATATTCAACAAATAGAAAGACTTACAGATTTAATTTATAATTATGGGTTTAAAGAAGAAGTTAATACCTTAGTTGTAAATGATTGTTATATGCCCCGCAATGCAATTTTATTTTATGACAATGAAAATAATTTAATTGGATTTCTTGAAATTTGCTTTGAATGTAATAATTATAGGTCTAGTAATAATGAAATTACAGTAGGAGAGCTTTGCACTCAAAAAATGCAATTAATGAAAGAATTTTTTAAAGATTGTGGAATTAAACACGGGACAAACTAATTGTTTACTGATTTTGATCAAAAACATAATATGTAAGTATTTCTTCTTCTAATGCTTTTTTTCTTTTTTGTTCATCTCTAAAAAGACCTCTTTCATCCAATAAAGTACGATAAACTTTATTTTCATCTCTTAGTAAATAAACTTTGAGTCTTTTTTCTCCATTAATTACTTCAAAAGTAAATTCCCAAATCTCATTATTTTTAAATTCTAAAGAATTATAAAAATTTAATGTATCTAGGTCATTATAATTTGCAAATTTTAAATTTTCAATTCTACATGGTTTAAAAGCATCTTCAATTTTATAAAAAAGAACTAAACTATCTTTAAACTCAATATATTCATAATTATATTCAAAATTTTGTAGTTGTTGAAGTTTCCATTTTCCTTTCCATTTCTCCTTTTCCTTTTTCTGATAAATAGGAAATAATGAGTCAATTTTTTTTCTTGCATAGATTTCATACTCAGTCATTGGATTTTTATCAAAATTATATCCTAATACAGAATGAAATGAAAGAAGTGCATTAAAATCATTTCCTTTTTTTAAAAAAATATTGCCAGAATTAATATGTTGAATTTGATAGTATTTAATATCTTTTTCATTTTTATCTTGTGCAAATAACATAATACTAAAAAAGTACGATATAATTAAAAATCTCAATTTCATATTTATTTTATTATTTAACTCTATAAACCGGATACTGCAAATGCGCTTTTTCATAATAAGGTGAATGTTTATAAATCCAATCGAGTTGGGCTGCACCATTTTCTGCAAATTTTGAATCACTTTGTTTTTTAGCTTCAAATTCCGCTTTTAATTTTGCGTTTTTATCTAATAACTCTTTTGCTAAATCTTCAAAAACATAAGCTGAGAAATATTCTTTTTGTTGGAGAATCGTATCAAAAAAGTTCCAGTTAAAATAACTATCCACTGCTTCTGGTTCTAATGTTTCCAATAAATATTTCACTCCTTTTTGGTTGGTTGAAATCATAAAATCGCCTTTTCTAAATTTTACTTTTTCAGTTGATTTTGAAACCGTTGTGATGTAATGACCGTAATGTCCTTCGTATGGGTATTTAGTCGTTTCAAAAGATGCAATTTTATAGCTTTCCACTTCAATTTCAGTATCTTGAGCTAGCGGTTGCATTTCAATTTTATTCAATTGTAATAATTCAATAATTGGCCATTGCGATTGTGGAATGATATAAAAACTTGGAATGGTAACTTCTTTCGTTGCTTTATAATCATTATAAAACGGAATTTTCTTAGTAAAAGGTTGTTTCTTGTCATAATACAAGCGTTCTTTACCCGAAACATCACTTGGTTTATATCCGCCTTGGTAACCCATAAAATCGATATAAGAAACTTTAGTCGAATCGATTTCCCATTGTAACGGATATTGCATTCCAGCTTTGTAATTATCTAAATTTTGATTTTTCAACGCTTTAATTTTTGTAGCATTTTGATCTACATAATTAATGGTTTCCACCATGTACTCATAAGTAACTCTTACACGATCTTTGAAAGGTTTTAGCATATGCGTTTCTGGAACCGAACCTAATGCATTAAATAGCGTAGTGTAACCAGTAGCATATCGAGGCGAATCCATAAATTGCGCAAATCCGTTATCCGGCATGTCGCCATGAATGTTGACATACGGAACACTTTCAATATTTTTCAGCTTTAATTTTTGCATGATAGTAGGATGCATTTCGTTTTTGTAAAATTCACCCAATTTTCCACCCAAACGTTGGTGTTGCGTAGCAATACAAGTAAACGTATATTGATAATCGGCACCGTTTGAAACGTGATTATCGATAAACATATCTGGATTTACCAATTGGAAAATCTCTTGGAAGCTTCTCGAATTTTTAGAGTCCGATTTAATGAAATCACGATTTAAATCATAGTTACGTGCATTCCCTCTAAATCCATAGGCTTCTGGTCCGTTTTGATTAGCACGAGAATGCGAATTTCGATTCAACATGCCACCAATATTGTAAACAGGAATCGCAACTATAATTGAGTTTTTCGGAACTTTAATTGTATTGGTTGCCAAATCTCGCATCAGCATCATAGTAGCATCAATTCCGTCAGGTTCGCCAGGATGAATTCCGTTATTAAGTAAAATGACAGCTTTATTCGAATTAAAATCAAAATTCTTATCAGAAGAAAAACTTGCAATATGCAACGGTTCGCCACTATCTGTCAAACCCATTTTTTGCATTTGTATGGTTTCAAATTGATTGTCTAATTTTTCATAATACGAAATACATTCCGAATAAGTTGTCGATTGATTTCCGTTTCCTAATTCGAAAGGCGTTTTTAGGTTTTGGGCAACTGTAAATATTGAAAAGAAAAATAAAATGTATTTCATGATTTTTGTTTTAAAGCATCATAAATTAAAAATAGAGCCAATAAAATTAATCCTATTACAAGCAGAATATTTGCATATGGCCAATGCATCAGTTTGAAAATTGCTCCTAAAAGTATTATTAAAGCAAAAATATAATTGAAATTAAACTTTGGAAGTATAGGTTTGTATTCAGGTTTAATATTATTGATAAAATTAAAGATTTCAAATAGTATCCAAATAATTCCAATTATATCGGTTATAATTTCTAACGTATCAATTTTGAGTAAATGATGAATTTTAATAAACCTTGTAAAGCAAAAAAGTTCTACAAAAATAAGTTTGATATAATCTAAAACTACTTTATCCTTTTTTAAATAAAATCGAATTGGATATAAAATAAATATTCCTCCAAGTCCAATAAGAAAAAGATACATTGAATTAGGCCAATGCATTAATCTAAATAATACTGCAATAATTGTAATTGAGATCAATATTCGTATAGCACTGAAAATTTTCTGCATAAAAAAAGCTTTACAAAAAGTAAAGCTAATTATAATTTATTAATAATTGAAATTCTTATTTTCCTGGCATTACATTATAAGAAGGATCTTCTAAGATATTGACATCGATAATCGCTTCCGCATTTTTAAGTAACACAATACAATCGTTGCTTAAATGACGAAGATGAACGGTTTTTCCTTCTTTTGCGTATTTGCTTGTAATATTGTTTACGGCTTCTATTGCGCTCATATCAGCAATTCTACTTTCAGCAAAATCGATAATAATTTCTTTTGGGTCGTTTTGAATATCAAATTTTTCAGCAAAAGCTGTCGTAGAACCAAAGAATAAGGGTCCGAATATTTCGTAATGTTTTATTCCATTTTCATCTACATATTTACGCGCACGAATACGTTTTGCATTTTCCCAAGCAAAAACTAAAGCTGAAATAATTACTCCAATTAAGACTGCTAAAGCTAAATTATGCATGAAAATCGTAATCAAAGTAACAATTAACATCACAATAATATCCGATTTTGGCATTTTGTTGAAAGTTTTGAAGCTTGTCCATTCAAAAGTTCCAATCGCTACCATAATCATAACACCCGTTAAAGCAGCCATTGGTAATAATTCAATTACTGGAGCACCGACTAATATGATTACTAAAATGGTTAAAGCCCCAATTATTCCTGATAATCTTGCTCTTGAACCAGCAGATAAGTTAACTAAAGTTTGTGCTATCATAGGGCAACCACCCATTCCGAAGAAAAATCCGTTGGCAATATTCGCTGTTCCTTGCGCTAAACATTCACGGTTACTATTTCCTTTTGAAGCTGTTATTTCATCGACTAAATTAAGCGTTAACAAACCTTCGGTTAAGCCTACAGCTGCCATCACTAATCCATAAGGAAAAATGATTTGTAAGGTTTCCCAAGTTAATGGAATTGAAGGAATATGAAAAGGAGGAAGGCTTCCACTTACAGAAGCAATATCTTTTACTTGTTTGGTTTCGATTCCAAATGCTAAAACAATTCCAAAAACAACCATAATAGCCACTAATGAAGCAGGAATAGCTTTAGTAATTTTTGGTAAGCCAATAACAATTGCAATAGTTAATACAACTAATCCTAACATGATTAACATTGGACTTCCGCTTAACCAAGTGGTTTCTCCATTGATTACGGTTTTAAATTGTTCCAATTGTGACATGAAAATTACAACCGCTAATCCGTTCACGAAACCATACATTACAGGTTGCGGAACCAAACGGATGAATTTTCCTAATTTGAATAATCCAACAAATATTTGAAGAATTCCAGCGATGATGATGGCACCAAATACATATTCCAATCCGTGAGATTTCATTAAAGCAATTAAAACAATTACTGTTGCTCCAGCACCACCCGAAATTAAACCAGGACGACCACCAAAAATAGCCGTAATTAATCCCATGATAAAAGCGCCGTAAAGTCCGACAAGAGGAGGAAATCCTGCTAGAATAGCAAATGACAACGATTCTGGAATCATCGTCATAGCAACGGTTAATCCAGCTAATATTTCAGTTTTATAATTTACTTTTTGAGAAAAATCGAATAAGTTGAATACTTTTTGCATTTAAAAATCTACTTTTTGGCTTAAAAGCGGCAAAGGTACATAATTTATTTGGCTCTATTGAATTACAATATGTTGCTGCAAAAATCATTTATCTTATTGAAATGTTGATTTCTTATAAAATTTATAAATGCACTACCAATAATCGCTCCTTTTTGATATTCTATAGCTTGATTAAATGTTTCTTTATCTTTTATACCAAAGCCCACAATTTGAGGGTTTTTCAATTTTAAATCGTGAATTCTTTTGAAATATTCCGTTTGTTCGATTCCAAAACCAGACTGACTTCCTGTTACTGCAGCCGAACTCACCATGTAAATGAAACTTTCGGATAATTCATCAATTTCTCGAATACGACTTTCGGAAGTTTGTGGCGTAATTAAGAAGATATTTTTCAAATTGTATTTTTCAAAAATAGATTGGTATTCACTTTTATAAATTTCTAAAGGCAAATCTGGAATAATTAGCCCATCAATTCCAATTTCTGCACATTTATTACAGAAATTATCTACGCCAAATTGCATCATTGGATTAAAATAGCCCATTATTATTAACGGAATTTGTACTGTTTTACGAATGTCTTTCAGTTGTTCAAATAAAACTTTTGTAGTCATTCCATTTTCGATTGCAATTGTTGAACTTTCTTGAATGGTTGGCCCATCTGCTAAAGGATCGCTAAATGGCAAACCAATTTCAATCATATCGACTCCACTTTTTTCTAATTCTTTAATGATAGTAGTGGTATCGTTTAGGTTTGGAAAACCAGCTGTAAAATAAATAGATAAAAGTTTTTTATCTTCTTGAAGTTTTTGATTAATTCTATTCATAACAATGTTTAGTCGTTAGTTTGTTAATGCGTTTATTTGATACTTTTATTTCGTAATTGATAATTCGTAATTTTAATATATATCAAAGTAATCTATATAAGTACTTAAATCTTTATCGCCACGACCCGATAAATTAATGACAATTATATCATCAGGTTGAAATTTTCTTTTGTCTAAAACAGCTAATGCATGAGATGATTCAATTGCAGGAATAATTCCTTCTTTTTTGCATAAATTTAATCCAGCTTGCATGGCTTCATCATCAGTAACCGCTTCAAAAATGGCTCTTTTGGAATCGAACAAATGTGCATGTAAAGGTCCAACACCTGGATAATCTAATCCTGCAGAAATAGAATAGGGTTCCGTTATTTGTCCGTCTTCAGATTGCATTAAAAGGGTTTTACTTCCGTGAATAATTCCTATTTTTCCCAAAACAGAAGTAGCAGCACTTTCACCAGAATCTACACCGTTACCAGCGGCTTCAGCAGCAATTAATTGTACATTTTCTTCCTCTAAATATTCATAAAATGCACCAGCGGCATTACTTCCGCCACCTACGCATGCAATAACATAATTTGGATTTTCAGTTCCTTCTAAAGTTTTTAGTTGTGACTTAATTTCTTGAGAAATAATGCGTTGGAACTTGGCAACCATATCTGGATAAGGATGTGGACCAACCACAGAACCGATAATATAAAAAGTGTCTGTAGGATTATTAATCCAATCACGAATCGCTTCATTTGTAGCATCTTTCAACGTTTTAGAGCCTGAAGTTGCTGGACGAACTACGGCACCTAACATTTTCATTCTTGCAACATTTGGAGCTTGGCGTTGAATATCAATTTCGCCCATATATACAATACATTCTAACCCCATTAAAGCACAAACTGTAGCCGTTGCCACACCATGTTGACCAGCACCCGTTTCGGCAATAATTCGTTTTTTGCCTAAACGTTTAGCCATTAAAATTTGCCCGATGGTATTGTTCACTTTATGAGCACCAGTATGACATAAATCTTCCCTTTTTAAATAGATTTTAGCATTGTATTGTTCTGATAATCGTTTTGCAAAATATAATGGCGTAGGTCTGCCCACATATTGTTTCAGTAAATCCTGATATTCTTCTTGAAAAGAAGGTTCGTTCATGATTTGAAGATATTTTTGTTTTAATTCTTCTACATTTGGATACAACATTTCCGGAATAAATGCGCCACCAAATTTTCCGTAAAATCCGTTTTCATCTACAGTATAATTCATCTTAAAATGTGTTTAGTAGTTGTTGAAATTGTTTTAATTCACTTTTGTTTTTAATTCCATATTCAGTTTCAAATTGGCTGTTTACATCGATAGCATAGCATTTTTTTGAAACTTCTAAACTGAAGAATTCTTTTAATTGTTTGGTTTGATTGAGTCCAATTCCGCCACTTAAAAAAAATGGAGTGTCCAAATTATAATTTTCTAATATTTTCCAATCGAAAGTAGTTCCGTTACCACCTGGAAGTCTACCTTTTGTATCAAATAAAAAATAATCACAAGTGGCTTCAAAGTATTTTAAAATGCTAAAATTGAACCCATTATTTAAAGCAAAAGCTTTAATAACCGTAATATTTTCTTTCTTTAAATCTCTACAAAGTGTTGGTGATTCGTTGCCATGAAGTTGGACTATATCTAAATTATATTGTTTTACTTTTTCCATTATATCATAGAAATAAGCATTTACAAATACACCAACTTTTTTAATAGATTTTGGTAGCAAGGGTAATGATTCTAAATCGCAATATCTTTTTGAAGGTTCCCAAAAAATAAAGCCTATGAATTCAGATTCTAAAGTTGAAATTTCCTGAATATTTTCAAGATTTTTCATACCGCATATTTTTAATTTGGGTTTCATAATTTAATCAGTTTTTGAATGAATGCTTTAGCTTCGTTTCCAGGATTATCAGTTTTCATAAAATGTTCTCCCATTAAAAAGCCTTGGTAACCAAATTGTTGTAAGTCTTTAATAGCTTCAATTGAACTTATGCCACTTTCCGAAACTTTTACAAATTCATCAGGAATGAGTTGTGCTAGTTCCTTACTGTAATCTAAACTAACCTCAAATGTTTTTAGATTTCTATTATTAACACCAATCATATTTAAACTTGGCATTATCGATTTTTCTAATTCTTCCCGATTGTGAACTTCTAATAAAACTTCTAAACCTAAACTTTGCGCAAACAGTGATAAATGTTGAATTTCTTCTCGAGTTAAAACAGCTGCAATGAGTAGAATAACATCAGCTCCAAATGCTTTTGCTTCTAAAATTTGGTATTCATCTATAATAAACTCTTTTCTCAAAACTGGAATATTTACAGTTGCTTTTGTTAACAGTAAATCGTCTGAACTTCCACCAAAATATTTTCCATCCGTTAAAACAGAAATTCCAGAAACTCCAGCGTTTTGATAACCCAACGTTACATCTTCAACTGAATGATTAAAATTTATAATACTTTTTGAAGGGGAACGTCTTTTATGTTCGGCAATAATTCCAATGTTACTATTGGCTAAAATTTTACTTAACGATTTTGTTCGCGAATTGAATAAATCAGTAGCTTCTAATTGGTTGACTGAAACTAATTTTTTCTTTAATTCCACTTCTCGTTTTTTGTCGGATATAATTTTATCTAAGATGTTCATTCTGTAAGTTTTATTGTTTACTAATTGCAATTAATTTATTTAGTTTTTCAAACGCTTTCCCACTTAATAAACTTTCTTCTGCTTTAGAAAAAGCCTCATCAAAGGTTAATTTTTCAACGGTTTGAATTGCTAACGCTGTATTTGCACAAACCACTTGTTTTTGTTCCAAAGTTCCTTTTCCTGAAATAATATTGTAAAATATTTTAGCAGCTTCATCAGTCGTTGTTCCTCCTTTTATAGCTTCTAATTTAATTTTATGAAAGCCAAAATCTTCAGGAGAAATAATTTGTTCCGATGTATTCGTAATAACTTTTACATTATCGGTTAAAGAAACTTCATCAAATCCACTTAAGCCATGTAAAATGCTGAAATTAACTTCTGTATTTTGATATAAATAGGCATACATTCGAGCTAATTCTAAACTAAAAACACCTACCATTTGATTCTTTGGAAACGAAGGATTGACCATTGGTCCCAACATATTAAAGAATGTTTTGATACCTAAATTTTTACGAATAGGCCCCACATTTTTTAAAGCAGGGTGGAAGAGTGGCGCATGAAGAATGGCAATATTTGTTTCTTCAATACATTTTTTTAGAAAATCTTGGTTATTTGAAAATTTCACACCCATTATTTCCATAACATTACTTGAACCAGAAATTGAGGAAACTCCATAATTACCGTGTTTTGCAACTTTAATTCCGGCACCGGCTACTATAAATGAAGCTAAGGTTGAAATATTAAAAGTATCTTTTCCATCGCCACCAGTTCCGCATAAATCGATAGTGTTATAATCACTAAAGTCAACAGGAATACACAATTCTAATAATGCTTCACGAAACCCAGTTAACTCTTCTAAAGTGATATTTCGCATTAAATAAACAGTGATAAATGCAG
Organism: Flavobacterium okayamense; assembly: GCF_019702945.1. Taxonomy (NCBI): domain Bacteria; kingdom Pseudomonadati; phylum Bacteroidota; class Flavobacteriia; order Flavobacteriales; family Flavobacteriaceae; genus Flavobacterium; species Flavobacterium okayamense. The sequence goes on along the minus strand of NZ_AP024749.1, from coordinate 2,340,610 downwards.
CGATTTGACTTTCGTTATAATCACCTTTTGATATGTTAAGTAACACTTCTTTTGCTTCTTGTTTTGATAGTGTTTGATGTGTAATTAATTGATTTAAAATAGTTTTCATTTTTTGAATAATTTAGAAATTGAAATAAAGTCTACTGAAGAAATCTATAAATAGGTTTCTCAAATTGGATTAATATGTGATAAGGATTAGGCTTTAAGCCAATTTTCTAAAATTTGCTTTCCGTTTGGAGTTAAAACACTTTCTGGATGAAATTGTACACCACGAACCTTTAAATGTTGATGTTTTAACGACATGATTTCCCCATTTTCATCAGTTGAAGTGATGATTAAAGTTTCGGGTAGGTTTTCAGTAGCCACAACCCAAGAATGGTAGCGACCAACATTAAAATTTTGTGGTAAGTTAGTAAAGATGTAATCATCATTGGTTACTGAAATTTTTGTTGCAACACCATGAAAAACAGTATCTAAGTTGGTTAGTTTTCCACCATAAATTTCACCAATGGCTTGTAAACCTAGACAAACACCAAAAATGTCTTTCGTTTTATCATAGGTTTTGATAACCTCTTTTAGAAGTCCGGCTTCATCCGGAATACCAGGACCAGGAGAAAGTAAAATCTTTTCAAAAGAATCTAATTCTTCTAATTCGAATTCATCGTTTCTAAACACAGTTATATCAGCACCTAAATCTTCCAAGTAGTGAACTAGGTTGTATGTAAAACTGTCGTAATTATCTATAACGGCTACTTTCATGAGTTCTGCAAATATAAGATTAAATTGTTTCGGCTAATTCTATTGCTTTTTGTAAAGCATTTATTTTGTTATATACTTCTTGTAATTCGTTTTCTTCATTAGAACTTTCAACAATTCCAGCTCCAGCTTGAAAATACAACTTGTGATTTTTACTTAAAAAGGAACGAATCATTATGGCATGATTGTAATTGCCATTAAAATCTAGCATTCCTATTGCGCCACCATAGAAACTTCTGTTTGTAGTTTCAATATTTTCGATTAGTTGCATGGCTTTTACTTTTGGAGCTCCCGATAACGTTCCTGCTGGAAAAGTTTTAGCAACCAAGTTTAAATCAGCATCGGATTTTTTTAGCTTACCCACTACTTTTGAAACCAAATGGATTACATGGGAAAAATATTGTACTTCCTTGTATTTTTCTACTTTAACTTCGTTACAATAGGTGCTTAAATCGTTTCGAGCTAAATCAACAAGCATAACATGTTCACTGTTTTCTTTGGTATCTTCAGTTAGTTTCTTAGCTAATTCAACATCTTGTTCATCATTTCCAGTTCTTTTAAAAGTTCCCGCAATAGGATGAATTTCGGCATGATTATTTTGAATTACTAATTGCGCTTCTGGAGAAGAACCAAATATTTTAAAATTTCCATAATCAAAATAAAATAAATAAGGTGAAGGATTAATGTTTCGTAAAGCCCTATAAACATTAAATTCATCTCCTTTAAATTCTTGATCGAATCGTTTTGATAAAACCAATTGAAAAACATCACCACGTTTGCAATGTTGTTTAGCTTTGGCTACATTTTCTTTAAATTGATTATCTGAAATATTTGAAGATGTATCACCAATTTTTATAAAGTTGTAGGTCGCTAAATTGCGATTAGCGATGATTTGTTCAATTTTAGAAATATTGTTTTCATCATTTAAACTATGGCAAAATAAATAGGCTTCGTTTTTAAAATGATTAATAGCAATTATATTTTGATAAACTGCGTAATAAAGTTCAGGAATTGTACTGTCGTTTGATTTTCTCTCAACGTTTATTTTTTCAAAATATTGAATGGCATCGTAAGCCGTGTAACCAAATAAACCATTGGAAATAAATTTAAATTCATTTGTTTCCGTTTTAAATGCGTTTCTAAATTTTTGCAATTCAGTTATTACTTGATTTTTTTCTATTATCGGATTGATTGCCTCATTTTCGTTTGGAAATTGTATGTGAATGTTTTGATTTTCGACTTTGAAAGAAGCAATTGGATTGAAACAGATATATGAAAAACTATTGTCATTTGCATGATAATCAGAACTTTCAAGAAGAATGCTGTTTGGGAATTCATCTCTAATTTTTAGATATAAACTAACCGGTGTAATCGTATCGGCGATTATTTTTTTGCTGTATGTTGTAAATTTATATTTTGTCATATTGTTAATTTTTGAGCATAAAAAAAGGCTTGTCGTGATTGACAAGCCTTTGAATGTATTTTGATTAAACTATACAAATAGAGGATTTGCTCACGACGTTCGACGTAAGTTAATCCACCACCAAGTATTGTTTAAAATGTTTTGCATTTTGTATTTTGTATTTTGTATTTTGCAAATTTATATAAACTTATTTAGATATTCCAAATAAAAAATTAAAAAAGTCCGAAAATTTAATTTCGGACTTTTCTTTTTCATAGCAATATTTGGATTAGAAAACTAGATTTACATCTAATTCAAAATCGTCGTAAATTGTTTTATCTCCTAAGTTTTCGAAGAAAGATCCTGATTTATATTTAATGTCGTATTTGGTTCTATCGATAATTAATTTTGAAGTTGCCGAATTTTCGTTTACTGTCATATCAAAATTAATAGGATTAGTAATTCCTTTAATAGTTAAATCGGCAAAAATAGTATAAACTCCATTTCCTTTATCAGCTATTTTTTTAAACTCTAAATTAGCATTTGGGTGTTTTTCTGTGCTAAAGAAATCATCTGATTTTAAGTGACCATCAAGTTTACCAGCCCATTCACCTTCTAAGTCTTTAGTGCTTATAGATGTCATATCAACAGTAAATTTACCGCCAGCTAATTTGTCTTCTTTAAACATTAAAATTCCATCTTTTATATTAACAGTCCCGTCATGTTGACCAGTAACTTTTTTACCAATCCAGTGAATAGAACTTTTAGTTGCATCTACTTTCTTAGAAGTTTGAGCATTAGCAGAAAATGTTAAAATAGTAACAGCTGCTAAAAAAAATGATTTAATAGTGTTATTCATAATGTAATAAATTAAGAGTATAAATGTTAAGTTTAAATTGTTTCAAATAATTCGTTTAGAGGTTTTCTTACCTTAGCTAAATGTTGGTTAACATCATCAGAATGCCTATAGCCAATTGGAGCAACTAAAGAAGCGTTTAAACCTTGTTTGTTTAATCCTAATATTTCATTGTATTGTTCAGGTTCAAATCCTTCCATCGGTGTAACATCAATTTTTAATTCAGCTGCTGCATTAATTAAATTACCTAAAGCAAGATAGGTTTGTTTTGATGTCCAAATGGCTAATTGTTCTTTTGGTAAACCTAGAATTTTTGATTTCATAAAATCTGCATATCCTGTTAAATTTTCAAGATGTAAATCTCTTGATTGAGCTATGTTTTTTATATAGCTGTCAATATGAGAAGCATCGATATTAGTAAAGTTTGCAAAAACAATTAAATGTGAAGCATCGACAATTTGACTTTGTCCCCAAGAAACAGGTTGTAACTGCTTTCTAATTTCTGGATTCTCAATGATTAAAACTTTATAAGGTTGTAATCCGTATGATGAAGTACTTAATTGAATAGCTTCTTTTAATGTTTGTAAATCTTCATTTGAGACTTTTCTTGATGCATCAAATTTTTTTGTAGCATAGCGCCAATTTTGATTTGTGATAAAGGTATTCATTGCAATTTATTTGATTTTTCTAATTTTTTCTAATAAAACATTTAATTCTTGAAGCTCTGATTCTGTTAAGTTTGATCCAAAACTTTTCTCATGTTCAATAACTAATGGGTCTAATGTTGATAATAAATCCAAACCTTTTTGTGTAATTGATACTTCCATTTTTCGTCTATTATCAGGACAAACTTCTCTTGTTACTAAATCTTTTGCCAGTAATTTATCAACTAATCGAGTAGTATTACTAGTTTTAGCAATCATTCTCTCCTGAATAACACACATATTTGCAGGTTTTCCTTTTTGTCCACGTAAAATTCTAAGAACATTAAATTGCTCTGTAGATAGGTCATAAGGTTTTAAAATTTCATTAAACTTTTCTGAAATAAGATTTTGAGTATACAGAATGTTTAGTAAAATTTTCTTTTCAATGCTCACTGTAGACACTGCTTTTATTATTTCTTCTATTTTCATTTGTAATGTCAAAATTTGTACGTACAAATATATATTAAATTTTAATACTTGTATATACAAGTGTGTATTAATTTTGTGTTAAAATTTTTGTATATCAAATTAGGTGTTATTTTTGCTTAAAAATTAAAAGACATGAATTTATCACAACAACAATGGTGGAGTCAGTTTTTAACTGATGAAAAAGGAGTTATACTTGATGTGAGAACAGAAGATGAAGTAAATGCAGGAAAAATTCCAGGTTCAATAAATATCGATATTTATAAAGGACAAGGTTTTATTTATCAAATTGATGAATTAGATAAATCTAAAAACTATTATGTGTATTGTGCAGCAGGAGGAAGAAGTGCAAACGCCTGCAACATTATGCGTGAAATGGGATTTGAAAATGCCTATAATTTAGTTGGAGGCTTTTCAGAATGGGATGGACCTAAAGAATAATTAATAAAAAAGCGACTTTATAAAGTCGCTTTTTTATTCAGATAATTTTTTCAATTTTGTTTTATCTTTTAGTGCAATTTTCTTTCCTACTAATTCAATTAAATCGTTTTTATTGAATTCAGAAAGTAATCGAATACAGCTTTCAGTAGCAGTTCCTATCATTCCAGCAAGTTCTTCTCTTGTCAATTGAATTTTTAAAGTTCCATCGTTATTTGTACCAAAGTTGTTTTCTAAAAATAATAACGTTTCCGCTAAACGTTCTTTAACTGTTTTTTGCGCCATAGAAACCATGTGATCATCAGCATCTTTTAAATCGCCACAGATAGTTTTCATAACTTCCATAGAAAATTGGTTATTCGAATTGAAATAACTCATTACTTCACTTTTTGGAATAAAACAAACATCCATATCTTCAAGAGCAACAGCACTTAAGTTTGTAGGTTCTTCACTAATCATAGATCGTTGTCCAAGTAATTCTCCTGATTTTACAAGTTTTACGATTTGGTCCTTACCATTTGCACTAAGCTTTGTTAATTTGCAAACTCCTTCTTTAATGCAAAAAACACCATTAATGGTTTCTCCTTCTTCAAAAATTGGCTCACCTTTTTTAATAGTGTAAGTTGATTTACAATCGGCGAGTTTTATTAATTCATCTTTATTTAGAGCTTTTAACGAACTTAATTCTCGTACAATACATTGTTCACATTTACTCATTTTCGGTGTTGTAAAATTTTTATCAAATATAATTAAAGTATGACAAATATCATATAATATCTTTTAATGAATTGTAACCTTTGTAACAGGTAAAATGAGCAAATTATGGATACAAAAAATTGTTTCCATTGTGGTACTGAAATCACACCAAAAGACGAAGTCGTTTTTGATGATAAAAGTTTTTGTTGTACAGGTTGTAAAACTGTATATGAAATCTTTAGTCAAAATGATCTTACATGTTATTATGATTTTCAAAATGCTCCAGGAGCAACGCCACAAGACATACAAGGTAAATATGAATTTTTAAGTAATGATGAAATCGTTACTAAATTATTAGAGTTTGATGAAGATAAGACAGCAATTGTTTCATTATACATTCCTCATATACACTGTAGCTCGTGTATTTGGATTTTGGAAAATTTACAAAAACTTCAAAAAGGAATTATAACTTCTCAAGTTAACTTTCCAGAGAAAAAAGTTAGAATTTCATTCAACAAAACCGAAGTTTCTTTAAAGGATATTGTTTATTTACTTAGTTCAATAGGGTATGAACCTTACATAAGTTTAGAGAACTATGAGGCTGGAAAAGAAGATCTAGACCGAAGCTTAATCTACAAATTAGGTATCGCTTTTTTCTGTTTCGGAAACATTATGCTTCTTTCTTTTCCAGAATATTTTGAAGTTGATGAATTTTGGATAGAACAATATAAACCTTTTTTTAGATGGCTAATTTTTACTTTATCATTACCATCTTTCTTCTATTCTGCAAGTGATTATTACAAGTCGGCTTATAAAAGCATACGCTCAGGAATTTTAAATATTGATATCCCAATAGCCCTTGGAATTATAGTAATGTTTGTACGAAGTACAATAGACATAATAATGGTATATGGACAAGGCTTTTTTGATAGCTTAACTGGTTTAGTCTTCTTTATGTTATTAGGAAAATTATTCCAACAAAAAACTTATAGTTTCTTGTCTTTTGAACGCGATTATAAATCATATTTTCCAATTGCGGTTACTAGAATAAACAATAACAAAGAAGAACAAGTTCAAGTATATGATATTGAAAAAGGTGATCGATTATTAATTCGTAATCAAGAATTAATTCCTGTTGATGGAATATTAATTTCATCAAAATCTTCCATTGACTACAGTTTTGTTACAGGTGAAGAGGTGCCTATTGAAAAAAAATCGGGGGATAAAATTTTTGCTGGCGGTAAGCAATTAGGTACGACAATCGAAATGGAAGTTTTGTTTTCGGTTTCCCAAAGTTACTTAACACAATTGTGGAGTAATGATGTTTTTCAGAAGAAAATAGACCAAAAACATAAAACTATTACCGATAGAGTAAGTAGATACTTTACGCCAATTTTGTTATTACTTGCAATTACTGTCTTAATTGTATGGCTGTTTATAGATACATACCAAGCTTTTAACGTATTTACAGCAGTTTTAATTGTTGCTTGCCCTTGTGCATTAGCCCTTACGGCTCCTTTTACTCTTGGTAATGTTTTACGTATAATGGGACGAAAAAAAATGTACCTGAAAAATGCCATTGTAATAGAACAATTGGCAAAAGTAGATACCATTGTTTTTGATAAAACGGGAACCATTACAACAAATAAAAAAACAGCTATAATATACGATGGAAAAGAGTTAAATGATTTTCAAATCACGTTATTAAAAAATGCCTTACGTGGTTCAAACCACCCATTAAGTAGAAGATTATATGATTATTTACCCGAAGTAGAAAAGCTCAATTCTATTTCTTTTGAAGAAATTACAGGAAAAGGTGTTGATGCTACTTTTAATGAAGGAAAAGTAAAATTTGGTTCATCTAGTTTTGTTGATACGTTTAGCGAAACATCACATAAAAAGACTAAAGTTCACATTGAAATTGATGATGTTTATTTAGGGAATTTTGTTTTTAGTAACCAATATAGAGAAGGATTAAGTGACTTATTTGAAAATCTATCTCATCAATATGAATTAAAAGTACTTTCTGGAGATAATGAGGGAGAACGACCAATTTTAGAAAAATTACTACCAAAAAATACTCAGTTAGTATTTAATCAAAAACCTGAACAGAAACTTCAATTTATTGAAGAACTTCAAAAACAGGGAAAAAATGTAATGATGGTTGGTGATGGTTTAAATGATGCTGGCGCTTTGGCACAAAGTAATGTGGGGCTTGCAATTTCTGAAAATGTAAACGTGTTTTCTCCTGCTTGTGATGGAATTATGGATGCAAGCCAATTTCAATCGATATCTTATTTTTTAAAGTTTTCAAAAAACGCAATGAAAACTATTTATATGAGTTTTGGTCTTTCGCTGCTATATAATATTGTTGGATTAAGCTTTGCAATTACAGGTAATTTATCTCCATTAGTCGCGGCTATTATAATGCCATTGAGTTCAATAACTGTAGTTAGTTTCGTAACTATAATGTCAAATATTTATTCCAAAAAGAAATAATTTCAAAGTATGATAAAAGTCATATTTTAAGAATGTAAGGGATAATAACTTTGTTAAAGCAAATTTGGAATGGTATGAGTGTAATTTATCTTTTAATAACAGTTAGTATAGTTGTGGCTATTATTTTTCTAGGTGCTTTTATAAAAGCAGTTAGAAGTGGTCAGTATGATGATGACTATACTCCATCTGTCAGAATGCTTTTTGACGATGAACTTAAGAAAAACCCTAACAAAATAATACAAACACAAAAAGAGAAACAAAAATCAATCTAATTATGGAGATGCAACAATTTTATTATGACAACAAAATTGTAAGAAACTTCTTGTACGCCTCAATTGCATTCGGGGTTATTGGGATGCTAGTAGGTTTAACAGTAGCTTTCTTTTATTTGTTTCCGAACATGACCGATGGGATTCCATGGTTAAGTTACGGACGTTTAAGACCATTACATACAAATGCAGTAATATTTGCTTTTGTAGGTAATGCTGTTTTCGCTGGTGCTTATTACTCAATGCAACGTTTGCTTAAAGCAAGAATGTTTAGTAATTTTTTAAGCCAATTAAACTTTTGGGGATGGCAACTTATTATTTTAGGAGCTGCTATTACATTACCTTTAGGAATAACAACTTCAAAAGAATATGCCGAATTAGAATGGCCATTTGATATTGCAATTGCAATTGTTTGGGTAGCTTTCGGTATAAATATGATAGGTACAATTTTAAAACGTAGAGAGCGTCATATTTATGTAGCAATATGGTTTTATATTGCAACATTTATAGCAGTTGCATTACTTCATATATTTAATAATATTGAAATTCCAGTGTCTGCATTCAAGAGTTATTCTGTTTACGCAGGTGTTCAAGACGCATTAGTTCAGTGGTGGTACGGTCATAATGCAGTAGCATTTTTCCTAACTACACCATTCTTAGGATTAATGTATTATTATGTTCCTAAAGCAGCTAATCGCCCCGTATATTCTTATAGATTGTCAATTATCCACTTTTGGTCGTTAATCTTTATCTACATTTGGGCAGGTCCTCACCACTTATTATATTCTGCATTACCAGATTGGGCTCAAAACTTAGGAGTTGTATTCTCAATTATGTTAATTGCTCCATCTTGGGGAGGTATGATTAACGGATTATTAACTTTAAGAGGAGTTTGGGACAAAGTTCGAGTTGATCCAGTTTTAAAATTCATGGTAGTAGCTATTACAGGTTATGGTATGGCAACTTTTGAAGGACCAATGTTATCATTAAAAAATGTTAATGCAATTGCTCACTTTACAGATTGGATTGTAGCACACGTTCACGTTGGAGCTTTAGCTTGGAACGGTTTCTTAACATTTGGTATGATTTATTGGATGATACCAAGAATGACAAAAACAACTTTATTTTCACAAAAGTTAGCAAACTTCCACTTCTGGATAGGTACTTTAGGTATTGTTTTATATACATTACCAATGTATGTAGCAGGTTTTACACAAGCATTTATGTGGAAACAATTTAATCCAGATGGTTCACTAGTTTATGGTAACTTCCTTGAAACGGTAACACAAATCATCCCTATGCATGCAATGAGAGCTATGGGAGGAACGTTATATTTTATTGGTATTTTAACTTTAGTTTACAATATTTATAAAACAGTTAAAGCAGGTTCTGCAATTGAAGATGAACTAGCAGAAGCTCCAGCTTTAGCTAAAATTTCAAAATACCAATTAAAAGGAGAAAAATGGCACTCATGGTTAGAAAGAAGACCAATCCAATTTACAATTTTAACTACAATTGCAGTTGCAATTGGGGGTATTATCCAAATTGTGCCAATGTTAGTTGTTAAATCTAATATTCCAACAATTGCAAGTGTTAAACCTTATACACCATTAGAGTTAGAAGGTAGAGACTTATACATTAGAGAAGGTTGTAATAACTGTCACTCTCAATTAGTTAGACCATTCCGTTCAGAAGTGAAACGATATGGAGAATATTCTAAATCAGGTGAGTATGTATATGACCATCCATTCTTGTGGGGTTCTAAACGTACTGGACCAGACTTACATAGATTAGGTGGTAAGTATAATGACAATTGGCACTTTAACCACATGTATGATCCACAAAGTACTTCTCCAGGTTCTATTATGCCAGGGTACAAATGGATGTATGATAATAAGCCAATGGATTTTTCTTTAATACAAAAGAAAATGGAAGTAATGCAAACATTAGGTGTTCCTTATACTGATGAAGAAATTGCAAATGCAATGAAGAGTATAGATGCTCAAGCTTCGCAAATTGAAGAAAACCTACATGCTGATCCAGATTTTGTAAAATCTTATGAAGAAAGTAAAAAGAATGCTGCTGCTAGAGGAGAAGAATTTGTTCCTATGAAAAATAGAGAGATTGTAGCTTTAATTGCTTACCTACAGAGATTAGGTACTGACATTAAGGTAAAAAACAAGTAAAATAAAGCATCATGTTAAAGTTTGTAAAACATAATTTAGAAACCATTTCTGATGTAGAGGTTTATCCGATTATTTCTTTGACAATATTTTTTATTGTATTCGTAGCATTCGGAATATGGGCTATGACCTACAGTAAAGATAAAATTAAAGAACTTAGTGATTTACCTTTCAAAGAAGAAAACTAAAACAAGATTAAAATGAAAAAATTAATTCCAGCATATGTAAGAGTTCCATTGATATTTGCCTTAGTTATGGGCGGATTGGAATTCTTTATAGATTCAGGTGATAGACCTGCATTTATTAAATTCCCTATGGTTGCTTTATTTTTAGGAGTGTTTTTATTCTTATTAGTTGCAATCGAAATTGTTGTTAGTGCTGTTGATAAAGTTACTTATCATTTATTAACAGATGAACAAAAGAAACAATTAGAAGAGGCTCAATCTGTATCTTTTGCTGATAGTAAGTTAATGAAGATGCTTACTAAATCTAAAGATATTGATCATGAAGCAGATGTAATGTTAGATCATGATTACGATGGAATCAAAGAGCTTGATAACGTTTTGCCGCCATGGTGGGTAGGACTATTCTATGCGTGTATTGTTTTTGCTGTAATATATTTAGTACGTTTTCATATTATTGGTGATTATACTCAAGATGAAGAGTTTATTGCTGAAATGGAACAAAGTGATAAACAAATTCAGGAGTATTTAAAAACTGCTCCAGATTTAATGAATGCTGAAAAGGCTACTTTATTAACTGATGCAACTGCCTTAGCAGAAGGTAAAACAATTTTTACTGAAAATTGTGTTGCATGTCATAAAGCAGATGGAGGTGGAGCAATTGGACCGAACTTGACAGATAAATTTTGGATTCTTGGAGGAGGTATTAAAAATGTATTTACTACTATTTCTGAAGGTGGACGTTCAGGAAAAGGAATGGTTCCATGGAAAGAATCACTTAAACCAACTGAAATTCAAAAAGTAGCAAGTTATGTACTTTCTTTACAAGGCTCAAATCCTGTTGATGCAAAACCTGCAGAGGGTGATGAGTGGAAAGAAGAAACAGCTCCAACTGAAGAAGTTGCTGAAGTTGTTGAAACTGTAGTGGATTCAACAAAAACTGAATAATTAATTTTAAAAAGGATTTGAGAAAACTCAAATCCTTTTTAATCTCAATAAAAAATTGCCATGTCAAATAATAATCTTCCAGAAGAAAGCTTTAGAGATAGTATAGGAACTATTACAAAAGATGGAAAAAGAAACTATATTTTTCCAAAGAAACCTTCTGGTAAATTTTATGATAAAAGAAAAGTTTTAAGTTATGTCTTATTAGTATTTCTTATATCAGCACCTTTTATTAAAATTAATGGTAATCAATTTCTAATGTTTAATGTATTAGAAAGAAGATTTAATATTTTTAGTTTTCCTTTTTGGCCTCAAGATTTTCACCTTTTTGTTATTTCTATGATTATTGGTGTTGTAGGTCTTACTTTATTTACCGTAGCCTTCGGTAGAATTTTTTGCGGATGGTTTTGTCCACAAACAATCTTCATGGAAATGGTTTTTCGTAGAATAGAATTTTGGATAGATGGAGATAGAGGAGCGCAAATACGTTTAGCAAAACAAAAGTGGAATGCAGAAAAAATAAGAAAACGTGTAACCAAATGGTTTATATTTTTTCTTATTTCTTTTGGTATAGCTAATGTTTTTCTGGCATATTTAGTTGGTAATGAAGAATTAATCAAGATGATAACTGAAGGACCTGCGCAAAACATGCATACACTTGTAGCATTATTAATTTTTACGGCTGTATTTTATTTTGTTTTTGCATGGTTTAGAGAACAAGTTTGTATAATAGCTTGTCCGTATGGGAGAATGCAAGGCGTTTTATTAGATAATAAATCGATAAACGTAGCGTATGATCATGTAAGAGGAGAAGGAGAAAAAGGAAGAAAAAAATGGAGAAATGGAGAAGATAGAACTGCTGAAGGTTATGGAGATTGTATCGATTGTAATCAATGTGTTGTAGTTTGTCCAACAGGTATTGATATTCGTAATGGAACTCAATTAGAATGTGTTAACTGTACGGCTTGTATAGATGAGTGTGATACTATTATGGAAAAAGTAGGGTTACCTAAAGGGCTAATTCGATATGCTAGTGAGGATGAGATAAATTTTAAAGAAAAATTCAAACTTACTACAAGAATGAAGGGTTACATTGCTGTACTTTCATTATTAATTTTAGCACTTGTTGCTATGCTGTTTATGCGAGGCGAAGTTGAAGCAACAATATTGCGTTTACCAGGTCAAACTTTCCAACACAAAGGCGAGAATATTAGTAATATTTACACGTTTAAAATTGTAAACAAAACGGTAAAAGATTTAGATAGCATTTATTTTGAATTAAAGAGTCCTAAAGGAACATTAATACCTGTAGGAAATAAATATGTAAAAGTTCAGAAACAAGGGCTAGGAGAAGGTAGTTTGTTTGTAGAAATACACCCGGTTTTTTTAGAAGGAGATAAAACAAAAATTGAAATTGAAGTTTATGATGGTACTGAATTAATTGAGACAGTTTCAACAAACTTCCTTGGACCTAGAAGCTTTAACTAAAATTTTAAAAGATGAAAATTAATTGGGGAACAGGAATAGTAATTGCTTTTGGGTTGTTCATTAGCTTTATATTATTCTTTGTAATAAAAGTACAATCTAATTCAAAATATGATAATGAATTAGTTACTGAAGAGTATTATAAAAAAGAATCTACTGTACAAAGTGATATTGAAAAGCAGCAAAATGCTTTAGAGTTAAAAGATAAAGTAGTATTTAATAAAACCGAAGAAGGTATTGTAATTTCTTTTCCAAAGGATTTTAATCCGGCTGAAATTGAAGGAAAAGTGTTCCTATATAGACCGTCTGACCAAAAGTTAGATTTTGAAATTCCAATTTCAATTTCTACTCCATATTTGCTCATACCTAAGAATAGTTTGGTAGGCGGTCTTTGGGACATTACAGTTGATTGGTCTTATGAATCTAATACATATATGAATAAAGAAACAATGTATTATTAATAATGTTGTATACAGCTTTAATATTTGGTTTAATTAGTAGTTTACACTGCGTAGGTATGTGTGGGCCAATAGCCTTAATGCTCCCTGTTGACCAAAATAATGAAGCGAAAAGAGTATTACAAACCCTAACATATCATTTAGGAAAATTAGTTTCTTATGGAAGTTTAGGTTTGTTATTTGGAATTTTAGGAAAAGGATTTTTTTTCGCAGGAATGCAACAACAACTTTCAATTGCAGTAGGCGTTATAATGATTTTAATTGCAATTGTACCTGAAAAGGAGTTTGCAAAATATAATTTTTCAAAGCCTGTTTATAAAGTTATAACAAAAGTAAAGTCTTCTTTAGGACAACAGTTTAAAAAGAAATCCTTTTCTTCTTTTTTTACCATTGGTTTACTCAATGGATTTTTGCCTTGCGGTATGGTTTATGTCGCTTTATTTGGGGCATTAGCAATGAACTCTATTGATTTAGGAATTTTATATATGATTTTATTTGGAATAGGAACAATTCCACTAATGAGTCTTGTAACTTATATTTCAAATGCATTTAGTACATCATTTCGTTCTAAAATTCAAAAAGTAATTCCTTTTATTGCAGTTTGTATAGGTGTCCTTTTTATTATGAGAGGTTTAGGATTAAGTATTCCATATATTTCTCCAAGTACTATGGATTTATTTGTACAACAAGAAGCAAACTGTCATTAAAAATATTAGTTTTAATTGGTTAATTAAAAAAAGCATCAATTTCATAATAGAATTGATGCTTTTTTATTTTATAGAATTAAACTATGATTTAATGTACTATAACTTTTCTAATTTCTTTAGTTATACCAGTTTCTAATTGAATAAAATAAAACCCTGAAGACAAATCTGAAACCTCATATTCATTATTTACTTTAGATGGGTTATTATACTCTTTTACTAATTGTCCGTTTACGTTTAAAACAGATATTTTAGATAAATCTACTGGAGAATTAATAGAGAATGTTCCGTTTAAACTTGGATTTGGATAAACAGAAATTGTATCTAGAGCAAATGAATCTGTACTTAATGCAGCACATTGAGCAGTATAAATTTGACAAACAAATTCTGGATGATCAATAAAAGGATTACTATTTGTTTGGTGAAACCAAATAGCTTGATTTTGTGCAATTTCCTTAGCTGAAACAGGGTCGTCTAAATGCCATTTGATTAATCTCAAGATAAAGGCATCTGAAAATACTTTATTTGTAGAACCGTCAAACATATTTTTTGATTCACATGTTGCAGCATTTGCACCAATGTAAAAATCATCCATTAAATCTTCATAACGTGTTGCAAAATAAAATAAACATCTTGCAATATCGCCTTTAAATTCATCTAGAGGTTCGAAAACAGTTCCATTGTATGTAGAATAAGTATCAACTAAATTAGAACCTCTTTTAGAACCATTTTGAGAAGTATAATTAGCAGAATTTACAACACCAAAAGGTAAATTGTTTCTTGCACCATTTACAGACCCATCAGAAGGGACAGCATGAAAGGGATCATTTTTCATAGGGTTTACGGCAAAATGATCAAAGTAAGATTGCGGAACTAAATGTTCTCTATTGTAACAATCACCTTCACCAGAATAAGAACCACATTGATTAGTTACTAATGTAAAATTATATGGATCTGGCCCCGAAGGATTCTCAGAATACATGTCTAAAAGAGTCCCGTCATTTTCATAATACTGATCTTGAAATGCATTATTACCAGCGTATAAAGTCCATAAAGCAGGATAACCTTGATCACTATGTAAATATTCATTAGTTATACCATCAGGTTGATCGTCAATTATTTTTTTTAATTGCGTTTTTAATGCATACCCAGTTAAACCAATAGCTGAATCATAATAATCAGATGGTTGCTGTGCTGTCATAAAAACAGCAAATAATAAAGTTAATATTGTGTAATTTT
Source organism: Flavobacterium okayamense (assembly GCF_019702945.1). Classification (NCBI taxonomy): domain Bacteria; kingdom Pseudomonadati; phylum Bacteroidota; class Flavobacteriia; order Flavobacteriales; family Flavobacteriaceae; genus Flavobacterium; species Flavobacterium okayamense. Next base: position 2,325,368 of record NZ_AP024749.1, on the reverse strand, counting down.
TTTTCATAATCTTAAATTTATTTATTTCTTTCCAATAAAGCCATGTAAAATCCATCAAAGCCACTTTCGTGAGCTAAAACTTTATGTTCTTTTACAAAACTAAAATTTTTTCCAGCTTCAGAGTTTAGGAAATGCTTAATTTGTTCTTCATTCTCGGAAGGTAAAACCGAACATGTTGCATAAACCATTTTTCCACCAGGTTTCACAATTTTTGAATAATTGTCTAAGACTTCAGCTTGAGTTTTTTTAATATTTTCAATAAATTCTGGTTGCAATTTCCATTTACTATCTGGATTTCTTTTAAGAACACCAAGTCCACTACAAGGAGCATCAATCAAAACTCTATCAGCTTTTTCGTGAAGCTTTTTTATTACTTTAGTAGAATCAATAACTCTAAATTCTACATTGTGTACGCCATTTCTTTTTGCACGGGTTTTTAATTGCTTTAATTTACTTTCATAAATGTCCATTGCGATCAATTGCCCTTTATTATTCATTAAAGAAGCTAAATGCAACGTCTTTCCACCAGCACCAGCACAAGTATCTACAACTCGCATACCTGGTTCAACATCAAGATAATAAGCAACTAATTGTGAAGAAGCATCTTGAACTTCAAAAAGTCCATCTTTAAATGCTTGTGTTAAAAACACATTTGCTCTTTCTTTTAAAATTAAAGCGTCTTGATAATCTTTTAAGAATTCAGTTTCAATGTTATCGTCCATTAAAATGGCGCGTAATTTTTCTTTTGTTGTTTTAAGCGTATTAACTCTTAAAATTACTTCAGCTTGCTTGTTTTGAGCTGCAATTTCTTGACTCCATTTCTTTTCACCAAGCTCTTTAACACCAATTTCATCCATCCAATCAGGAATAGACTCTTTGAATTTTCTAATTTTAGATAATTCATCAAACTTTCCTTTTATCCTTCTTACTGGGGTATGTTCAAAATATTTCCAATCTGGTAGAGTAATGCCTCTTAAAACTGCCCAAACCGCAAATATGCGCCATACATTATCTCTTGTAAATGGTTCTTTTACTTCTGCAATTTCAGCATATAATCTTTTCCATCGTACTATTTCATAAATAGTTTCTGCAACAAACTTACGGTCTTTACTTCCCCAACGTTTATCTTTTTTTAAGGCTAATGCAACAACTTTATCAGCATAAACACCCTCATTAAAGATAGCCATTAATGAATCGATAACCGTAAAACACAAATTTCTATGTAATCTCATTTTTTAAAAATAAATAAGCCTGCAAAGATAATTAATTTATATGGTAAACACTATTTAAGTTTAAGATTTATAATTTAAGATATACTAATGATTGTATAACATTTTTAATAATGAGTTTTTGTAATTATATAAATACTTTTGAATTGTAGGTGTTTGAAAACTAAAGTGTTAAAAAAATATTATTATAAAAATTATTGGTAACAGAAATATATTTCGAACGTCTTACAATTATCAATCATTAATCATTTAAATTTTTTTATCATGAAAAAAACGATCAGTTATTTAGGAATGGCATTAGTTTTTCTAGGATTAGGAACTGTTAATGCAAACGAATTATCAAGTGTGAATGATTTTCGCACAATAGTAGGAGTAGAAACTTATTATGATGCAACACCTTTATGTGTTGCGATTAGTAAAGGAGATTTTGATTTGGTTAAAAAACTTGTAGAGTATGGTGCCGATGTTAATGATAAAATTCAAAGAGGCACAACGCCTTTAATGATGGCAGCTCGCTATAATAATGTAGAAATTACTAGTTTTTTATTGTCTAAAGGAGCAAAAATTAATACAGAAGACAACAATGGTAATACAGCTTTAGATCATGCAAAATCAGTTAAGGCTACTGAAGTAATTCAAGTTTTAACAGAAGCTAAGAAAAGAAAATAATTTTGACTCTAAGTAATTAATAAAAAGCCCCGCAATGCGGGGCTTTTCAACATAACCTCTAAATTACTCTCTATTAATTATAAATGAAAAGAAAGTCAAACTTAATTAGTCAGTAATAAATGCATCAAAATAAAACTGACCTTGCCAACAGTTAGCTCCAGACTGCTCTGCAAATCGATCTACTCTTGCAATATTAACAGTAATAGAACTTTGCGATTTATTTGCATAGTTTAATACAAACACATCTGGATGACCGCTGTTATTATTGGCACTGAATATAAAACCGTTTGGATTAAATGGTAATTGAGGCGTAAAATCATATCTAACTTGGAGTCTTTCTGCTAAAACTTCTGCGTTTGCAACTTGTTGACCAGAAACATTTGTTGAACCACTTTTAGCTTGTTTTATTAAAACTTCCCAGTTAACTGTAGTTGGAACTCCTTTAATAGTTATACTAAAACTACCAGTGGAACCTGCTGAGATATTATTACAAATAGGTATTACCATTCCTGGAATTGAAGCCATAAGTGGAATATCAGTTATACTTGTATTTGTAATTGGTTGCCATGTTGCATTTCCATTTCCATCAGAAGTTAAAACTTTACCAACAGCTTGATTACCATCTACAATTCTTACCGCAGCTGGAGCAGAAGTAGAAATGATAATATTATCTAAATATGCTTTATCATCACCAGAAGATGCTGAACTATCTTTACTGTAAGTCCAAGTTAAAGTATGTGAACCTGCAGTTAGAACAGTTGTAAATAATGTCCAATTTACTATTCCTGACCATTCGCCTTGTTGAATTCCGTCAATATAAAAACGTAAATAATCATAACCACTTTCACTACTTACTCTATAGTGAAAATTTAAATTTGCTCCGCCTGAAGGAATTGTTGCATTGTATTGAATTGATGTACTTTGACTATCTCCAATTGTTCCAGAAGCAGCTGCATAGGTTCCTGCTTGTACTTGTGTACTTTGTGTTGCCCAGTTCGTACTTCCTGAAGTTGTTAAAGGTGTAATTGAATTACTTTCAAAATCTTGATTAACAACTGTAGATGGAACTCCAATATTTTCAACGTGAAATTTTGTCGTTGGAGTAGTGGTTCCTACACCTACATTTCCAGAATTACCATTATACATATCATTACCTATAATAATCCAGTCATTATCTGCGGCACCCGTAAATGGAACCCATTGAGAACCGTTCCAATAATGAAAACCTATACCTGTTGATATATTAGTATTGTAAACCAATAAGCTTTCGGCTGGAGTTGATACTGGAGCAGCAGCATTTAGGTTTGGAATTGAAATTCTAGGTACTAAAAGTCCTTTGTTTGTTGCAGTAATATCAAGCATTGAGCTTGAATGTGGTGTTGTGGTGTTTATTCCTACTTGAGCATTTATCACTAAAGGAAAAATAAGTAAAAGCAGAATTTTTCTCATTTTGTGTATGGTTGTTGTTTAGCGACACAAAAATTGAATGAAATGTTAGATCTATAAAATTATTGGGAAGAATGAAATTATTTTGGGATGAAATCTAATTTTAAAGACTTAAAGTGTTTAAAACATCATCTTTAAATGTTTTAGAAATAGGAATTTTTACTTTTTCGATTTCAACAAACGAATTACTAAAACCAGTTATTTTTTTAGAATTTACAATAAATCCTTTATGTGTTTGAATGAATTCTTTTGGCAAAAGACTTATAAAATCTGTAATAGTAGAACGATATCTATATATTTCTTCTTCACAATAGAGCTTTAAATAATTTTTATCACTTTCAATATAATTGATATTTGAAATGATAACTTTTTTATAAACTTCGTTGTGTTTTATTAATAAAGTATCTTCTTTTTTAGGATTTAATTTATTGTAATTTAGAACACTAACTTCAATTGAAGTAAGTAAGTCATGTTTTTGAAATGGTTTAACTAAATAACTAAAAGGTTCACTTTCTAATGCATTAGAGATTGTTTCATTATCGGAATAAGCAGTTAAATAGATAAACGGAAGGTTATAATTTTCTTTAATATAATTTCCAAGCCAAATTCCATTATGTTCGCCTTTTATATTAATGTCTAAGATTACGAAATTTACATTTTTAGTGTCTAAAATTTCTTTGGCTTCTTTCGCACTCATTGCTAAACCAGCAATTTCGTAACCAATTTCAACCAAGTAATTAGAAATAGTTTTTTGGGTAATAAATTCGTCTTCTACAATTAATATTTGTAAAGGTGTTTGCATTTTAGTTGGTGTTGAAGTTTATTTTGATAATTGCTCCATTTTTATTCAAAATGGATAATTTACCGTTTAGTTGTTTTGTTAGTCCGTTTATTAATTCAAATCCAACAGAATTCAATTTATTTTCATCAAAGTTTTCAGGAAAACCAATTCCGTTATCTTTAAATAAAAGTGAATAATTGTTTTTTACAAGTTTTTCCAGCTTTATAGTAATTGAACCATTTTCAATATCATTAAATGCATGTTTGTAAGCATTGTTTATGAGTTCATTTATAATTAATCCAAGTGGAACTGCATAATCAATTTCTAGTTGAACTGAATCTACCTTTACATCGATATCAATATTCTTATTCAATGAATAATTAGATTGTTTACTATGTGTTATTAATTCATTTACGTATTGTTCAAAATCTACAGCATTAAAATTCTGATTTTGATACATTGTTTTATGTAGTAAAGCAATAGATTGAATTCGGTTTTGACCTTCATTTAAAATCGCTTTAATTTCGGGTTCTTTTATGCTAAAGTTTTGAATGTCTAAAATTCCTGAAATAACTTGAAGATTATTTTTAACACGATGATGAATTTCTTTAAGGAGTATTTCTTTTTCTTTCAATGAAGCTTCAATTTGCGTGTTTTTTTGAGCAATTGAATTGTTCATTTTTTCAATTTCAAATCGCTTCTTTCGGTTAATTCTTACAAACAAAAAACTAATGACTAACAAAATTGAAAGTGCAACAATAGTTGTTGTAAAAATAGTATCTTCCTTTTCTTTAATTATCTTATTCTTTTCAAGAACCTCACGTTCGTTTTCTTCAATTACATAATTAAGTTCCGTACTTTTTAAAAGTTTTTGTTGTTGAATGTTTGAAATTGAATCGTTGTAATTTTTGATTAAAAGTAAATTTTCGTAGGCTAACTTATCGTTTCCAGTCTTTTTATAATAAGAATGTTTTAAGTTTAAAAATTGAATTTTTATAGAAACAATATTGAAACAACAAAGTTGATTAATCTCAATTATTAGGTTTCTGACTTTTTCAAAATCATTTTTACCTAAATAGGCATTTGCCAACATTATTTGTCGACTTATATAATTAGGACTTTCTTTATTTAAGTCAAACTGATTATTAATTGATAAAATTTGATTTATTGCTTTGTCATATTCATTTTTATGCAAATAACTATTAGCAATATTTTCTTGAGTATTTAAAAGTAGGCTATTATAACTTACAGAATCAATGTAGTTTTTATTTTTTAATGTAAGTTGGTGCGATTTATTAAAAAAATAAATTGCAGAATCATTTTTATTGACTAACGAATAATAATATCCTAAATCGTTATAAGCAGAAGGAATAATTAATGAATCACGCTGTTTGTTTAGGAGTAAAAAGGAAATTTCTTTTTTTAATTGTGGAATTGCTTTATCATACTGTTGAAGTTGTAAATATAATCTACTTTGAATATTATAACTCCACAATGGATAATCGACTCCTTGTTCAATAAGATTATTAATTTGATTATTACAATCGAAAACTTTTGAATATAAATTGAGCTTTAAATATGATTCTTGCATGGCGACATATATATCCATGCGTTCTCTATTAGTTAATTTGAATTTTTCATCTTCAAGTAAAGCTTTAAAATCGGAAATAGCTAAAATATCTTTTTCTTGAAGCTGTTCAATCAATGCTAAGCAAAAAAGAAAACTTTTTGTCTTTTCTTTACTCTTTAAATTATCATTCAAAAGTTTTAAAAAAGACGTTTCGAAAAATTTTAAGTATTGAATTTTATCTTCTTTATGAAGATTTCTAAAATAAGAAACCTTTTCTATTTCATTTTTCTTTTTAAATGTATTTACAATTGTATCGTTTGCAAAAGCTACATTTATAAATAAGAATAAAGAAACTAAAACAGAAAAGGCTAGTTTATACATTATTTGTATTATTTAAAATATGAAAACGTTTCGTTGTTTTCAATCTTAAGTAAACTTTCGTAGATTAATTTAATCACATTTTCTACATCTTCTTGATGAACCATTTCTACTGTTGTATGCATATAACGTAATGGTAAAGAAATTAATGCCGAAGCAACTCCTCCATTGCTATAAGCAAATGCATCAGTATCAGTTCCTGTCACACGAGAAGAAGCATGACGTTGAAAAGGAATTTTATTCTCTACTGCGGTGTCAATAATCATTTCTCGTAATACATTTTGAGTCGCTGGTGCGTAAGCAATAACTGGTCCGCGTCCCATTTTTAAATCACCTTCAATTTTTTTATCAATCATTGGAGTAGTAGTATCGTGACATACATCAGTTACAATAGCAACATTTGGTTTAATTGTTTGCGTAATCATTTCAGCACCACGTAAACCAATTTCTTCCTGAACTGAATTTACAATATATAAACCAAAAGGTAATTTTTTTTTGTTTTCTTTTAATAAACGGGCAACTTCTGCAATCATAAATCCACCCATTCTATTATCAATAGCACGACAAATGAATTTATTTCCGTTTAAGATTTCAAAATTATCTGGATAAGTAATAACACACCCCACGTGTATTCCTAAATCTTCAACTTCTTTTTTACTTTCGCATCCACAATCTATAAATATATTGCTAATTTTTGCAGGTTCTTCTTTATCTCTATTACGTGTATGAATTGCAGGCCAACCAAAAACCCCTCTAACTATTCCTTTTTTAGTATGTATATTTACTCTTTTAGAAGGAGCTATCATATGGTCACTTCCTCCATTACGTATTACATATATTAGCCCGTCATCAGTAATATAATTAACGTACCAAGAAATTTCATCAGCATGTCCTTCAATTACTACTTTATATGGAGCATCAGGATTAATAACACCAACAGCTGATCCATAGGTGTCTGTAATAAAGGTATCAACATAAGGTTTAAGGTAATCCATCCATAATTTTTGACCTGAAGCTTCCCAACCAGTAGGAGAAGCATTATTCAAATAATTTTCTAAAAAGGTTAAAGAAGATTTCTTTAATATCGATTTTGAACTCATAATTAATTTAAATTTTTGCTAAAATATGAAATTGGTGCTAGACTTGATAATATTTGTTTATTTTTGAAACTAGTTTTGTAAAGTTATGAAGCATTTTTTATTAGCATATTTTCTAATCTTTTCTTTTTTAGTTTCAGCTCAAGAGCAAGATACTATTAAAATGACTAAGCAAGATTCCGCTGTTTTATATTCAATTGAATTAAAAGAAGTAGTTGTTGCGGGAAATAGCGCTTTAGATGAAGAGCGTAAAAAAATGTTAATTCTTAAAAGAAGGGTTTATAAAACTTACCCTTATGCAAAGATGACAGCTGAAAAGTTAGTTCAGTTAAACACAACTATGGCAAAACTGAAAACTAAAAAAGAAAAGAAAAAATATTTTAAGATAGTTGAAAAGTATTTGGAAGAAGAGTTTGAACCGCGTTTAAAAAAACTTTCTCGCAAAGACGGACAAATTTTAGTAAAATTAATCAATAGACAAACAGGAGAAACAACTTTCGATTTAATTAAAGAATATAAAAGTGGTTGGAAAGCCTTTTGGTCTAGTAAAACTGCAAAGTTGTTTGATATTGATATTAAAGAAGATTACCAACCTTTTAATGAACTTGAAGATTTTTATATAGAAAGTATATTAGTTACTGCATTTCGTCAAGGTCATTTGGTTAAACAAGATCCTGCAAAACCTATTGATTTAAAAAACTTAGCTTCTATTTGGAGAGAGCGTATCGAAAAGGCTAAATCAAATAAAGAAGGAGAGTAGCACACAATCTTCCATTCAGTTCGTTAGATTTCCCGCTGTCCACTATATCTTTTTTTTCAAAAAGGATGTCGTTACCATCGGGGCTATTCAAGGCGTTTTGTTGTTAACGATTCGTAATTCGTAATTTTTAATTCGTAATTGATTAATTGTAACTAATTGATATTTAGGTTTAAGAAAAAAACTTTATAAAAAAGGGAGGAAAAAGTTTGGAAGTTGCGAAAAGAGTTCTACTTTTGCACCCGCTTTGATAAGGCAAGTTCATTGGATTTATAGAGAAGTTTGAATAAATAAAAAAGTTTTAAAAAACTTAAAAATTTATTTGGATTGTAAGAAATAAAGATAGTATCTTTGCCGTCCCTAAATGAGGGGAAAGTAAGCAGGAGTTCTTAATTTTTTTAGTGTTTAGTAAGGTTTTAAAATTTTTTCAAAAAAAATTTGCAAAACATTTGCGAGATAAAAAAAAGGTTGTACTTTTGCACCCGCTAATCGAGAGAGAGGCGAGAAGAATAGAAGACACGTTCATAGACATATTGGATTGACAGCACGACTTACAGAGATGTAAGTTGTAAAAATTAAGAGAGTAAGGCGAATTGAAATTAAATAAACCTAGCACTTATCGTACAATATTTAAAAACTACGATGAAGAGTTTGATCCTGGCTCAGGATGAACGCTAGCGGCAGGCCTAACACATGCAAGTCGAGGGGTAGAGTTAGCTTGCTAACTTGAGACCGGCGCACGGGTGCGTAACGCGTATGCAATCTACCTTGTACAGAGGGATAGCCCAGAGAAATTTGGATTAATACCTCATAGTATCTTTTGAAGGCATCTTCAAATTATTAAAGTTCCAACGGTACAAGATGAGCATGCGTCCCATTAGTTAGTTGGTGTGGTAACGGCACACCAAGACGATGATGGGTAGGGGTCCTGAGAGGGAGATCCCCCACACTGGTACTGAGACACGGACCAGACTCCTACGGGAGGCAGCAGTGAGGAATATTGGGCAATGGAGGCAACTCTGACCCAGCCATGCCGCGTGCAGGAAGACGGCCCTATGGGTTGTAAACTGCTTTTGTACGGGAAGAAACACTCCTACGTGTAGGAGCTTGACGGTACCGTAAGAATAAGGATCGGCTAACTCCGTGCCAGCAGCCGCGGTAATACGGAGGATCCAAGCGTTATCCGGAATCATTGGGTTTAAAGGGTCCGTAGGCGGCCTTATAAGTCAGTGGTGAAATCTCCTAGCTCAACTAGGAAACTGCCATTGATACTGTAGGGCTTGAATTTTTGTGAAGTAACTAGAATATGTAGTGTAGCGGTGAAATGCTTAGATATTACATGGAATACCAATTGCGAAGGCAGGTTACTAACAAACGATTGACGCTGATGGACGAAAGCGTGGGGAGCGAACAGGATTAGATACCCTGGTAGTCCACGCCGTAAACGATGGATACTAGCTGTTCGGTGCAAACTGAGTGGCTAAGCGAAAGTGATAAGTATCCCACCTGGGGAGTACGCACGCAAGTGTGAAACTCAAAGGAATTGACGGGGGCCCGCACAAGCGGTGGAGCATGTGGTTTAATTCGATGATACGCGAGGAACCTTACCAGGGCTTAAATGGGAGACGACAGTTTAGGAAACTAGACTTTCTTCGGACGTCTTTCAAGGTGCTGCATGGTTGTCGTCAGCTCGTGCCGTGAGGTGTCAGGTTAAGTCCTATAACGAGCGCAACCCCTGTTGTTAGTTGCCAGCGAGTAATGTCGGGAACTCTAGCAAGACTGCCGGTGTAAACCGTGAGGAAGGTGGGGATGACGTCAAATCATCACGGCCCTTACGTCCTGGGCCACACACGTGCTACAATGGCAGGTACAGAGAGCAGCCACTTAGCGATAAGGAGCGAATCTATAAAACCTGTCTCAGTTCGGATTGGAGTCTGCAACTCGACTCTATGAAGCTGGAATCGCTAGTAATCGGATATCAGCCATGATCCGGTGAATACGTTCCCGGGCCTTGTACACACCGCCCGTCAAGCCATGGAAGCTGGGGGTACCTGAAGTCGGTGACCGCAAGGAGCTGCCTAGGGTAAAACTGGTAACTGGGGCTAAGTCGTAACAAGGTAGCCGTACCGGAAGGTGCGGCTGGAACACCTCCTTTCTAGAGAAATGATAAGATGGTTTGTTTGGATATGAGTTTTACTCTCGCTGTTAGTTCAAAAATTTAATGAAAAAGCTAAAAATACAGAGTCTCGTAGCTCAGCTGGTTAGAGTACTACACTGATAATGTAGGGGTCGGCAGTTCGAGTCTGCCCGGGACTACTATTTTTGAGTTTTTTTTAAGGAAATTCTGGAAGTTGAGAATTCAAAATTCGTAATTCTGAATTCATAATTCTGAATTTAAGAATGGGGGATTAGCTCAGCTGGCTAGAGCGCCTGCCTTGCACGCAGGAGGTCATCGGTTCGACTCCGATATTCTCCACATATCCGAAAGGATAACCGTTCATTGACATATTGAGAAAAGAAAAAATATAATAAGTAGAATAGAAAGCACAGTTTTGCATTTTATAATGTAAAGCTAAATAAGTACAATAAGCAAAATAAGGGCGTATGGGGGATGCCTAGGCTCTCAGAGGCGAAGAAGGACGTGATAAGCTGCGAAAAGCTACGGGGAGGAGCACATATCCGTTATATCCGTAGATATCCGAATGGGGCAACCCAATGCATTGAAGATGCATTACTCCGATAGGAGGGCGAACCCGCTGAACTGAAACATCTAAGTAGGCGGAGGAGAAGAAAACAAAAGTGATTCCGTAAGTAGTGGCGAGCGAACGCGGATTAGCCCAAACCAGTGTTGTTACGGCAATGCTGGGGTTGTAGGACCACGATATTTCTTGCGGATTGAATTAGAATAACCTGGAAAGGTTAACCATAGAGGGTGATAGTCCCGTACAAGTAAGAAAAGATAAGAATAGTGGTATCCTGAGTAGCGCGGGGCACGTGAAACCCTGTGTGAATCTGGCGGGACCATCCGCTAAGGCTAAATACTCCTGAGAGACCGATAGTGAACCAGTACCGTGAGGGAAAGGTGAAAAGAACCGTGAATAACGGAGTGAAATAGATCCTGAAACCATACGCTTACAAGCGGTCGGAGCCCTTTTGGGGTGACGGCGTGCCTTTTGCATAATGAGCCTACGAGTTACCGTTGCTGGCAAGGATAAGGTATTAAGTACTGGATCCGTAGCGAAAGCGAGTCTGAATAGGGCGCTTTAGTCAGTAGTGGTAGACGCGAAACCGTGTGATCTACCCATGGGCAGGTTGAAGCTGTGGTAACACATAGTGGAGGACCGAACCGGTTGACGTTGAAAAGTCTTCGGATGACCTGTGGGTAGGGGTGAAAGGCCAATCAAACTCGGAAATAGCTCGTACTCCCCGAAATGCCTTTAGGGGCAGCGCTTATTTAGTTTACTAGAGGTAGAGCTACTGATTGGATGCGGGGGTTTCACCACCTACCAATTCCTGACAAACTCCGAATGCTAGTAAATGATTGTAAGCAGTGAGGGCATGGGTGCTAAGGTCCATGTCCGAGAGGGAAAGAACCCAGACCATCAGCTAAGGTCCCCAAATGTATGCTAAGTTGAAAAAACGCGGTTTGCCTGCTTAGACAGCTAGGATGTTGGCTTGGAAGCAGCCATTCATTTAAAGAGTGCGTAACAGCTCACTAGTCGAGCGGGCGAGCATGGATAATAATCGGGCATAAGTATACTACCGAAGCTATGGACAGGAAACTGTGGTAGGGGAGCATTCTAAACTGGGTTGAAGGTTGACTGTGAGGTTGGCTGGACTGTTTAGAAAAGCAAATGTAGGCATAAGTAACGATAATGCGGGCGAGAAACCCGCACACCGAAAAACTAAGGTTTCCTCAGCTATGCTAATCAGCTGAGGGTTAGTCGGGTCCTAAGGCGAATCCGAAAGGAGTAGTCGATGGCCAACGGGTTAATATTCCCGTACTACTTATCATTGTGATGGAATGACGGAGTGATGAAAGCACCGCGAACTGACGGAATAGTTCGTTGAAGTATGTAGCTATAAGATCTATAGGCAAATCCGTAGATTTTGGTGAGATACGATAGTACTCGGAGTCTTCGGACAAAGGGATAGTGTGCCTAAGGGCTTCCAAGAAAAGTTTCTAAACTTAGATGATAAGTACCCGTACCGTAAACCGACACAGGTAGTTGAGGAGAGAATCCTAAGGTGCTCGAGAGATTCATGGCTAAGGAATTAGGCAAAATAGACCTGTAACTTCGGGAGAAAGGTCGCCAGCAGCAATGCTGGCCGCAGTGAAAAGGTCCAGGCGACTGTTTATCAAAAACACAGGGCTCTGCTAAATCGTAAGATGATGTATAGGGCCTGACACCTGCCCGGTGCTGGAAGGTTAAGAGGAGATGTTATCTTCGGAGAAGCATTGAATTGAAGCCCCAGTAAACGGCGGCCGTAACTATAACGGTCCTAAGGTAGCGAAATTCCTTGTCGGGTAAGTTCCGACCTGCACGAATGGTGTAACGATCTGGACACTGTCTCAGCCATGAGCTCGGTGAAATTGTAGTATCGGTGAAGATGCCGATTACCCGCAGTGGGACGAAAAGACCCTGTGCACCTTTACTATAGCTTAGTATTGACCTTGGACACGTGATGTGTAGGATAGGTGGGAGACTTTGAAGTGGCGTCGCTAGGCGTTGTGGAGTCATTGTTGAAATACCACCCTTTGCTTGTCTGAGGCCTAACCCCGATGATTCGGGGGACATTGCTTGGTGGGTAGTTTGACTGGGGTGGTCGCCTCCAAAAGAGTAACGGAGGCTTCTAAAGGTTCCCTCAGCACGCTTGGTAACCGTGCGTAGAGTGCAATGGTATAAGGGAGCTTGACTGAGAGACATACAGGTCGATCAGGTACGAAAGTAGAGCATAGTGATCCGGTGGTTCCGCATGGAAGGGCCATCGCTCAAAGGATAAAAGGTACGCCGGGGATAACAGGCTGATCTCCCCCAAGAGCTCACATCGACGGGGGGGTTTGGCACCTCGATGTCGGCTCGTCACATCCTGGGGCTGGAGAAGGTCCCAAGGGTTGGGCTGTTCGCCCATTAAAGTGGCACGCGAGCTGGGTTCAGAACGTCGTGAGACAGTTCGGTCTCTATCTACTGCGGGCGTTAGAAATTTGAGTGGATCTGATTCTAGTACGAGAGGACCGAATTGGACTAACCGCTGGTGTATCAGTTGTCTCGCCAGGGGCACTGCTGAGTAGCTACGTTGGGAAGGGATAAGCGCTGAAAGCATATAAGCGCGAAACCCACCACAAGATGAGATTTCTTTTAAGGGTCCTAGAAGATGACTAGGTTGATAGGCTATAGATGTAAAGGCAGTAATGTCATAGTCGAGTAGTACTAATAACCCGTAAGCTTATGTACGCGTCTCCCCGCTTTAGGGCGGGGACACTTTCTTTCTGAATCAAATAGATTCTTTTCTCAGTATGTTAAGATATTGGCAACCATGGTTGCAGTCAAAAGTCGAAAGACAAAAGTCCAAAGTAAGATATACTTTTTGACTTGTAACTTTTAACTTTAGACTTAAAACTTAAGGTGGTTATTGCGTCGGGGCTCACCTCTTCCCATTCCGAACAGAGAAGTTAAGCCCGATTGCGCAGATGGTACTGCCATCCGGTGGGAGAGTATGTCGCCGCCTTTCTTTTGAAAATCCTCATCAGTAATGATGGGGATTTTTTGTTTTTAAAAATTAGGACTATTTTTTTAGTTTATATCAAAATTTCTTCTAATTTATTTAGAAATAAAATCAACTATCTTAATAATAACTTCTTTATCTCCTAATATTTTACGATGACCTAAATCTTCAGTCAGAAGTAATTCGCTATTTTCTAAATGTTTGTGAATGTTTTCAGAAGCAGAATAAGGAACATCTTTATCTAGTTTATCATGGACAACTAATACTGGAACTTTAACCTCTTTTGCTGCGACATAAGCTGAAAAGCTTTCCATATCCATTTGGTATTCTTTTTCAAAAGAATCTCTCATTTTAATAGCTATATTCTTATTCAATTCTAATTTTGAGACAAAATCTTGGAGAATATCGTTAACACTATCTCCGCTACCTATTATTACTGCCTTTTTAACTTTTAATCCTTGTTTAATGGCGTTCAATGTTGACATTCCACCTAAGGAATGACCAACAATGTACTCAAATGGTCCAAATTTCTTTTCCAGTTCAAGTATACTTGCGATAAATTCAGTCATTAAAGTACTATTTCCTGGAGATTTTCCATGTGCTGGTGCATCAAAACTAATTGTACTATAACCTAATTCAAGTAATTTCTCAGCAATTTTAACTAATTGTGTTCCTCTTCCTGACCATCCATGTACTAATAAAACCTTTTTATTACTACAACCATAATGGTATATTCTTATTTTTTTACTTAATGATGGTAATTTAATAAATTCTTGAATTGAATTGGTTTCCATCTCTAATTCTCTTTTCGGGAGTTTATGTTTTATGGGAGTTGTAAAAAGTTTTTTAGCAAATTTTACGGCTAAATCAGTAGATATAAATTGAAGTGCTTTTGCGGTATATATTATTGTTTTTGGAATATTATCAGAAGATATATTTTTCTTTTTTGACATTTTATATTTTTTATTTCAAATTTAAGTATATCAAAAAAAACACTTATTGTAATTAAGATAATTTTTGGAACAAATTTTGAAGTTAGTAATATAATTGATTAATTTTGTTAAAAACATAAGTTATGAATGTAAAAGTTAGAATTATACTAGGGCTAATGTTAGCATTGGTTTTATCATGTGCTAAAAACCCTTTTACAGGTAAAAGTACTATGGCTTTGGTGCCTAATAGTCAAATTTTTCCAATGGCATTTCAACAATATGATCAGTTTCTGAATGAAAATAAAGTAATAACAGGAACATCTGACGCAAAAAAAATTGAAACTATTGGTATGAAAATTAAGACTGCTGCTGAAAGATGGTTAAATGCAAATGGTCATGCAGATTATTTAAACGGTTATGAATGGGAATACAAATTAGTACAAAGTGATGAATTAAATGCATGGTGTATGCCAGGTGGTAAAATTGTTTTCTACACAGGGATTTTGCCTATTTGTAAAGATGATGCTGGAATTGCAGCTGTAATGGGACATGAAGTTGCTCATGCTTTAGCAAATCATGGTCAACAAAGAATGAGTGCTGGATTAGTTCAGCAAATAGGTGCTGTTGGAACGCAAGTGGCTGTTGGTAATAAAGATCCACAAACTCAAGCTTTAGTAATGCAAGCCTATGGGGTAGGTAGTCAAGTTGGAGGTATGCTGCCTTTTTCTAGATCACATGAAAGTGAAGCCGATATGATAGGATTAACATTAATGGCGATTGCAGGATATAATCCCGAAAATGCTGTTTCACTTTGGGAAAGAATGTCTGCACAATCTAACGGACAAGCTCCACCTGAAATTTTAAGTACACACCCAAGTAATCAAACTAGAATTCAAAAATTAACTGAATTAGTGCCTCAAGCAAAAGCGGAAGCTGCTAAATTTGGTGTTACTTTTAAGTAAAATTGTTTTCTATATAAATACAAATCCCGATATTAGTCGGGATTTTTTATTTCAACTATGATTCTATTAGAAAAAGGTAGTTTAAAGCTTCGCAATGCATGGGCTTTTTACGATTGGGCAAATTCTGTTTATGCTCTTGTAATTTCGTCATCAATTTTTCCGCTTTATTATGGTTTTTTATTTCCAAAGGATAACCCTACAATTAATTTTTTGGGATTTGATGTAAAGAATACGGCTTTAATAAGTTTTGTTACAGCATTTGCATTTTTAACGGTGGCAATTTTATCCCCATTATTATCAGGGATTGCTGATTATATGGGAAATAAGAAGTGCTTTATGCAGTTTTTTTGTTATTTAGGAGCATTATCTTGTATAGGAATGTATTGGTTTACAGCTGATAACATTTACTTTGGAATTTTATGTTTTTATTTAGGATTAATTGGTTTTTGGGGAAGTTTAGTTTTTTATAATTCTTATCTACCAGATATTGCTTATTCAGAACAACAAGACAAATTAAGTGCAAAAGGATATTCGCTAGGATATGCAGGAAGTGTTTTACTTCTTCTCATATGTTTGTATTTTGTGTTCACTGCCTCATCAGAAGAATCAAGGTTGCAAGCAATGAGAATTTCATTTGTTTTGACTGGAGTTTGGTGGTTACTATTTAGCCAATATTCCTTTTATTATCTACCTAAAGGTAATAAAAAAGGAGATAAGATTTCTCGAGATGTAATTTTGAATGGTTTTAAAGAATTACTTAAAGTTCAAAAAGAATTATTCCATAAAATTGCTTTAAAAAGATATTTAGGAGCATTTTTTGTTTATAGTATGGCAGTGCAAACAGTAATGCTAGTTGCAACTTATTTTGGCGAGCAAGAAATTAATTGGAAAAACGATAGTGAAAAGGTGCTAGGACTAATAATTAGTATTTTGTTAATTCAGATTATAGCGATTTTTGGTGCGTTGTTAACCTCTAAATTGTCTGAAAAAATTGGAAATATTAAATCGTTGATAATAATTAATATAATATGGGTTTTTATATGTATAGTAGCCTATTTTATTTATGAACCTATTCATTTTTATTTAACAGCTGGATTTGTTGGGTTGGTAATGGGAGGAATCCAATCATTATCTCGTTCAACGTATTCAAAATTATTGCCAGAAACTAATGATACAACTTCGTATTTTAGTTTTTATGATGTTGCAGAAAAAATTGGAATTGTAATTGGAATGTTAATCTATGGAATGATTGACCAAATTACTGGTTCTATGAGAAATTCAATAGTGTTTTTAACATTGTTTTTCGTTGTAGGAATTATTTTATTATTGCGCGTACCAAAGAAATAATTATATTTGACAATTCTAAAAACTTTATCTAATAAATAATGAAAAAAATAAATTTAGTTTTATCTGTTTTTGCAATTTTATTTTTTGCAGCATGTAGTGATGTTGAACCTTTAGATCCATCATTACTGTCAAATTCGGGAAATAACTCAGGTGGAAATAATGGTGGAGGTTCTGGTTCTGGAGGGAACGGTGGAGGTTCTGGTGGTAGTTCTGGATCAAGTGTTTTTAAAGCAGATTTTGATGGACAAACTTGGAATGCAAACACTACGCAAGCTATTGTAAATTCGAGTTATATTGCATTGACAGGAATACATTTAAATGGTAGTTTTTTTCAAATTACAATTCCAAATGGTACAGTAGGGACATACACTTGGGCTAATTCATCGCCAAATAATCCAATGGCGGTTACTTATTCTCCAGGTAGTGGACAAACATCTTTTTTAAGTTTGAGCAATTCACAAGCCAGTGGTACAGGTTATGTTGGATATACAGATACTGCTGAAATAGTTATTTCTTCTATAAACACTACAAATAATACAATTTCTGGAACTTTTAAATTTACAGGAGTTAGATTTGATAGTACTTTAACAAATACAGAAACAAAAGTTTTCACAAACGGAGTGTTTAATTTAAGCTATACTGCTAATAATACTTCACCAGGAAATAATAGTTTTTTTTGTAAGGTTGATGGTGCTGATTATAACCCAACAAATGTTGATGGTTATATAACAGGTAGTCAAATATCACTTATTGGAAGAAGAGGTGCTGTAGAAACAATTAGTTTAACCTTAAATCAAACAATTTCACCAGGCACATATCCTTTAGATGATTTACCTTTAGGGAATAATAATATAGGAATGTATAATTTAGATAATACAGGAAATATTTTTGGAGCTGATCCAGGTACAGTAACAATTACAACTCATAACACAAGTTCAAAACGCATTGTTGGAACTTTTGAGTTTACTGCTACAAGCTTTTTGACTTCTGGAAGTTATCAAATAACTAATGGAAGTTTTGATATAATTTATCAATAAAATATAATATAATATCACAAAAGCCCGAAGTATAGTTTCGGGTTTTTTTATGGCATAAATCTTGACTTAGTTATATAGAAATACATTATGTAAATTTGTAAACTACTGATTATGTTTTATTTATATATAATTAGAGGTTTACATTTTTAGATGTTTAATGACAAAATGACCCATAAACACGATATGCCAAATTCAAAAATAATTACTATTGACAATTTGTCACTACAAGAAATGAATCAAGATGCAGAGTTAATTCCATTATTAACTCCCGAAGATGAAGAGGAAATGAATAATGAATCGTTGCCAAATGATTTACCTATTCTTTCTTTACGTAATACTGTTTTATTTCCTGGTGTTGTAATTCCTATTACAGCAGGTAGAGATAAATCTATAAAATTAATAAATGATGCCAATGCTTCAGGAAAAGTAATTGGAGTTGTTGCACAAAAAGATGAAGCTGTTGAAGAACCAACAGCTAACGATGTTTATCATATTGGAACTGTTGCTCGAATTATTCGAGTTTTAAAAATGCCAGATGGAAATACAACTGTTATTCTTCAGGGAAAAAAACGTTTTGCAATTGATAAATTTACACAAGAAGAACCTTATTTAAAAGCTACTATTAAGGAAGTTCCTGAAATCCGCCCTGAAAAAGATGATAAAGAATTTTCAACTATAATTGATTCAATTAAAGAGCTTGCTATTGAAATTATTAAGGAAAGTCCAAATATTCCAACAGAAGCTACTTTTGCAATTAAAAATATTGAAAGTAATCCGTTTTTAGTAAATTTTGTTTCTTCTAATATGAATTTATTGGTAAAAGAGAAACAAGAGCTTTTATCAGTAAATAACTTAAAAGAAAGAGCCCTTGAGACTTTACGTTTCATGAATTTAGAGCTTCAAAAATTAGAGCTTAAAAACGACATTCAATCTAAAGTTCGTTTTGATTTAGATCAACAGCAACGCGAGTATTTCTTACAGCAACAAATGAAAACTATTCAAGAAGAATTGGGTGGTGTTTCACATGAAGCTGAAATTGAAGAAATGAGAGCTAAAGCCAAAACGAAAAAATGGAATGAAAAAGTAGCTCAACATTTTGAAAAAGAAGTTTCAAAATTACAACGAACAAATCCAAATTCTCCCGATTTTGGAATTCAAAGAAATTATTTAGAATTGTTTTTAGAATTACCTTGGGATGAATATACAAAAGATAATTTCGATTTAAAACGGGCACAAAAAATATTAGATAAGGCTCACTATGGTTTAGAAGATGTTAAGAAACGAATTGTTGAACATTTAGCGGTTCTTAAACTACGTAATGATATGAAATCTCCAATTTTATGTTTGTACGGGCCTCCAGGTGTTGGTAAAACATCAATTGGAAAATCAATTGCTGAAGCACTTGGAAGAGAATACGTTCGTATGTCTTTAGGTGGTTTACGTGATGAAGCAGAAATTAGAGGACATCGTAAAACTTATATTGGTGCAATGCCAGGAAGAATTTTACAATCTATAAAAAAAGCGAAGACATCTAACCCAGTATTTGTTTTAGATGAAATTGATAAATTATCATCTAGTCATAATGGTGATCCGTCTTCTGCATTGTTAGAGGTTTTAGATCCTGAACAAAATTCAGAGTTTCATGATAATTTTCTTGAATTAGGTTACGATTTATCGAAAGTAATGTTCATAGCGACTTCAAATAGTCTTTCAACTATTCAACCTGCATTATTAGACAGAATGGAAGTTATAAATATGTCGGGTTACACAATTGAAGAAAAGGTTGAAATTGCTAAACAACATTTGTTGCCTAAACAATTAAAAGAGCACGGATTAACTGATAAAGATTTAACTATTGGAAAGAAACAACTTGAAAAAATTGTAACAGGTTATACAAGAGAATCTGGTGTTCGTGGTTTAGAAAAGAAAATAGCACAAATGGTACGTCACGCTGCTAAGTCTATTGCCATGGAAGAAGACTACAATGTAAAAGTTACAGATGAAGATATTGTAGAAGTTTTAAAAGCACCTAAATTAGAGCGTGATAAATATGAAAATAATGATTCTGCTGGTGTTGTTACAGGATTAGCTTGGACAAGGGTAGGTGGAGATATTTTATTTATCGAATCTACCATTTCTAAAGGTAATGGGAAAATGACCATGACGGGAAGTCTAGGAAATGTAATGAAAGAGTCTGTAACTATTGCATTAGAATATATTAAATCGAATACAGAAATTTTAGGAATTAAGCCAGAAGTTTTAGAAACACATAATATTCATATTCATGTTCCTGAAGGTGCTACACCGAAAGATGGCCCTAGTGCTGGTATTGCGATGTTAACTTCAATGGTTTCTAGTTTTACACAAAAGCGTGTGAAAAAATCGTTGGCAATGACAGGAGAAATTACGCTTAGAGGTAAAGTTTTACCTGTTGGTGGAATCAAAGAAAAGATTTTGGCTGCAAAAAGAGCAAATATTAAAGAAATTATATTATGCTCTGAAAATAAACGTGATATTGATGAAATAAAATCGGAATATTTAAAAGGATTAACGTTTCATTATGTTGATACAATGAAAGAAGTAATTGATATAGCAATTATAAATCAGAAAGTTAAAAATGCTAAGAAATTATAATTCAAAGCTTAATCCGATTAGAAATAATCGGATTTTGTTTTTTATATGTGTATATAATTTTATCTTCGCATTTGCGTTTAGTATATAGTAAATAAAAAAAATGCTACAAAGAAGACTGGTTTACTTTTTCCTTATTTTATCGCTGTCTAGCTTTTCACAAATTGGAGGGAAGTATGTTTATCAGTTTTTAAATCTTTCACAATCTCCAAGACAAGCTGCATTAGGTGGTAAAACCGTCACTGTTGTCGATTACGATGTAATGCAAGCAATTTATAATCCAGCTACTATAAACATAGATATGCATAAACAACTTTCTGTTAATTATGGAAGTTACTATGGTGAAGTTTCTTATGGAACAGCAGCTTATGCCTACACTTGGGATCAACACGTGCAAACGTTTCATGCTGGAGTTCAATATGTAAATTATGGGACTTTTGAAGGGTATGATGAGTTAGGTAATCCAACTTCTGATTTTACAGGAAGTGAAGCGGCTTTGTCTTTTGGGTATGCTTACAATGTTCCTTGGACCAACTTCTACATGGGGGCTAATGTAAAATTGATTTCTTCAACTTTAGAAAGTTATAATTCGTGGGGCGCAGCAACTGATGTAGGTTTTCTTTATATTGATGATAAAAATGATATTAACTACGGCTTAACGTTTAGAAATATTGGTTTTCAGTTAAAACCTTATGCTGATACAAACGAAAAGTTACCACTGTCAATAGATGCGGGTATTTCACAATTATTAGAACACGTTCCAATTCGTTGGCATTTAACATTAGAGAATTTACAAGAATGGAATATTGCTTTTTCAAATCCGAATAGAGCAGAAGAGTCTTTGGATGGTGAAGTAACAGAAGAAAAAGTATCTTTTATAAATAATGCACTTCGTCACGTAATAATTGGGGCAGAATTATTTCCAGAAAAAGGATTTAATATTCGTTTGGGATATAATTTTAGAAGAGCAGAAGAATTAAGAATTGTCGATCAAAGAAATTTCTCCGGAATATCAGCGGGAATAGGTTTACGTATTGGAAGAATTCGATTTAATTATTCGTATTCTAGATATACAGCTGCGGCAAATACAAGTCTATTTGGATTACTTATTAATTTAGACGGAGATTATAATCGTTATTAAAGAATGAAAAAAATTACAATTGCAATAGATGGGTTTTCATCAACTGGTAAAAGTACCTTAGCTAAACAACTTGCTAATGTTTTAGGATATGTCTATGTAGATACAGGAGCAATGTATAGAGCAGTTACATTTTATGCCATGCAAAATAATTGGGTTTCCGAAAATCATTTAGACAAAGAAGTAATTATTTCTAATTTGAATCATGTTAATTTAAAGTTTCAATATAATGCTGATTTAGGATTTGCCGAAATGTATCTTAATGATACCAATGTAGAACAAGCCATTCGAACATTAGAAGTTTCTCAAAATGTTAGTAAGGTTGCTGAAATTTCTGAAGTACGTGCTAAATTAGTCCAACAACAACAAGAAATGGGTAAAGAAAAAGGAGTTGTTATGGATGGAAGAGATATTGGTACAGTTGTTTTCCCCAATGCAGAATTAAAAATATTCATGACTGCTTCTGCTGAAACTCGAGCAGAGAGAAGATTTAAAGAATTAACCGAAAAAGGACAACGTGTAACTTTTGAAGAAGTTTTAGAAAATGTTCAACAAAGAGATTATATTGATACACACAGAGACGATTCTCCATTAGTTCAGGCTGAAGATGCAATTGTGGTTGATAATTCTACACTTTCAAAAGAAGAGCAATTTAATTTAGTATTACAATTAGTAAATGATAAAATAAATTCCTAATTTTAAACACATTAGTTTAAAAATGGGAGTAAAATCACTGCTAAAAACACTCAATTTTTTTCAATTTTTCATTTGGGGTACTTGGTTAGTAACTTTAGCTACCTATTTTTTTTCGTTGGGTTGGCAACCTGAACAATTCGGATATATTTATTCAACAATTGGATTGTCGGCAATTGGATTTCCTTCGTTATTTGGTTTTTTATGTGATCGATATTTAAATACAACTACAGTTTTTAGAGTTTTACATCTAACTGCAGGAATAATTATGCTACTTGTTCCACTTTTAGATAATCCGTTATCATTTTTCTGGATATTACTTATCTATATGATTTTATATATGGCAACTTTACCCATGTTGATTTCCTATAGCTATCAATTATTAAATGAAAACTCAATTTCTGTAAAAGTTAATTATCCAAAAATTAGAGTTTGGGGAACTTTCGGATTTATTTGTGCTTTATGGATTATAAGCTTAACTGGCAATGAAGCATCGGTGAATCAATTTTATTATTCGGCAATTGCATCATTTCTTTTATTCGGAATTTCATTTCTAATGCCTAGTATTAAAGTACACAAACCAGCAACAGGTAAAAATTGGGTTCAAGTTTTAGGGTTTGATGTATTACGCCTGATAAACAATAAGAAGTTAATACCGTTTTATTTATTGGCATTCTTTTTTGGAGTTGCTTTAATTGTTGCCAATGGTTATACAGATGCTTTTATTCATCAAATTAGCTCATCAATTAATAATAATTCAATTTTAGTTGAATATCCTGCTATATTAGTTTCAGTCTCACAAATTTCTGAATTATTGTTTTTAATTGTCATGCCTTATTTCTTATTACGCTACAGTAATCAAAGGTTATTTGTTTTTGGATTTATTGCATGGATAAGTAAGTTTTTGTTTTTATATCTTGCAAGTATCTATTTTGAATTATCATTTGTCATTTTATCATCAATATCTTACGGATTGGCATTTGATTTCTTTATTGTTCCAGGTTCTTTATATTTAGATGAAAATACACCAACAGAAACTAGAGCAGGAGCTCAAGGACTTTTGGTTATGCTTGTAAATGGTTTTGGTTCATTATCAGGTAGTTTTTTTAGTGGAATTTTAATTACTAGTTACTTTTCTTTGAATAACATTATTAATTGGAGTCAAGTATGGTTCTTCTTTTCTGGATTAATTTCTATCGTTTTATTAGTCTATTTTTTGTTTAAGATTTTTCTACATAAAAAAGCAACGTAAGTTTTTGTATTTCAATAATTAGTTGTAATTTTGCGCACCTTTTGGCAGTAACGGATTTCCATTAGGAATCAATTATTTAAGTAAAACACTGTTGGTATTTTTTACTGTTTAGAAATCCGGAAAAATTCAACATACAAATTTTTTAAATCAGCATGGCTGAAATTAACAAAACACAAGAAGAGTTTTTAGCAAATTTTAACTGGCACAATTACGCAGAAGGAATTGATGCAGTAGATGAGAAAAACTTACAAGAATTCGAAGATTTAGTAGCAAAAACTTTCGTTTCAACAGATGATCAAGAAGTTGTAGAAGGAGTTGTAGTTAGAATTACTGATAGAGACGCTATCGTTGATATCAATGCTAAATCAGAAGGTGTTATTTCTTTAAACGAATTTCGTTACAATCCTAACTTAAAAGTTGGAGATAAAGTAGAAGTTTTAATCGACGTTCGTGAAGACAAAACAGGACAATTAGTATTGTCACACAGAAAAGCTAGAACTATCAAAGCATGGGATAGAGTTATCGCTGCTAATGAGTCTGGTGAAATCGTTAACGGTTTCGTTAAATGTAGAACTAAAGGTGGTATGATCGTTGACGTATTCGGAATCGAAGCATTCTTACCAGGTTCTCAAATTGATGTTAAACCAATTCGTGATTACGATCAATACGTAAACAAAACTATGGAATTCAAAGTGGTAAAAATTAACCACGAATTCAAAAACGTTGTTGTTTCTCACAAAGCACTTATCGAGGCTGATATCGAAGAACAAAAGAAAGAAATCATTGGTCAATTAGAAAAAGGACAAGTATTAGAAGGAGTTGTGAAAAACATCACTTCTTATGGTGTGTTCATTGACTTAGGTGGTGTAGATGGATTAATCCACATTACTGATTTATCTTGGTCTCGTATCAATCACCCAAGTGAAGTATTAGAATTAGATCAAAAATTAAACGTAGTTATCTTAGACTTTGATGATGAGAAAACACGTATCCAATTAGGTTTAAAACAATTACAAGCTCATCCATGGGATGCTTTAGATGCTAACTTACAAGTTGGTGATAAAGTAAAAGGTAAAGTTGTTGTTTTAGCTGATTACGGTGCTTTCATCGAAGTTGCTGAAGGTGTTGAAGGTTTAATCCACGTTTCTGAAATGTCTTGGTCTACTCACTTAAGATCAGCTCAAGATTTCATGAAAATTGGTGATGAAGTAGAAGCGGTTATCTTAACTTTAGATAGAGATGAGCGTAAAATGTCTTTAGGTATCAAACAATTATCGCAAGATCCTTGGACTGATATTACTTCTAAATACCCAGTAGGTTCTAAGCACACAGGTACAGTTAGAAACTTTACAAACTTTGGTATCTTCGTAGAATTAGAAGAAGGTGTTGATGGTTTAGTATACATTTCTGATTTATCTTGGACTAAGAAAATCAAACACCCATCTGAATTTGTAAACGTAGGTGATAAAATGGATGTTGTAGTATTAGAGTTAGATGTAGAAGGTCGTAAATTATCTTTAGGTCACAAACAAACTACTGCAAACCCATGGGATAAGCATGAAGATGCTTTCGCTGTTGGAACTATTCACAACGGAACAATCGGAGAAATGGTAGACAAAGGTGCTACTGTAGATTTCGGTGATGATGTTGTTGCATTTATTCCTTCACGTCATTTAGAAATGGAAGATGGTAAAAAATTGAAAAAAGGTGATACTGCTGACTTCAAAGTAATTGAGTTCAACAAAGAATTCAAAAGAGTAGTTGCATCTCATACTGCAATTTTCCGTGAAGAAGAAGAAAAAGCTGTTAAAGAAGCTACAACTTCAACTTCTTCAAACAATGCTGAGAAATCAACTTTAGGTGATATCGATGCATTAGCTGAATTAAAAGCTAAAATGGAAAAAGGAGAAAAATAATCTCTTATTCCTTTTCACACTGAGCCGTCACTTCGAGCGGAGTCGAGAAGCTAAGTGTCTATAAATACAAAATCCCGTTTCTTAATTGAAACGGGATTTTTTTTGATTTAAATTTATCGTGCAAACTTTTTTAGCTTATTTTTGCTTTCAAATTTATTTATATGAAGAAACTTTATTTTCTACTATTTCTTGTATTTAGTTTTTTAACTAATGCGCAAATTGTTAATATTCCTGATGCTAATTTTAAAGCAAAATTACTTAGTAGTAACCCAGGAAATATCTCTTCCACTCAAACTCCAAGTTCTACAGGTTCTGTAACCTCTTATCATGTAATTGATACAAATGGAGATGGAGAAATTCAATATAGTGAAGCAAGTTTAATCAAGTACTTAAGTGTTCAAAATAGTTCAATTGCTGATTTAACAGGTATAGAAGCTTTTATAAACTTAGAATATTTAAATTGTTCTAATAACTCATTGAATAATTTAAACTTACTTTCCAATGTTAATTTGAAATTTATTTATTGTAATATAAATAATTTAACACAATTAAATACATCAAATTTAACGCAATTAAAAACTCTGGTATGCCATATAAATAATATAACTTCATTAGATTTTACTAACAATAACCTATTAGAGAAAATAGATTGCTTTAATAATAATTTATCTAGTTTAAACGTGTCTAATTTAATCAATTTAGATTATTTAGATTGTTCAGCTAATAATATTTCAAATTTGAATTTGACAAATAATACGCTTTTAAAAACACTTAGATTTAGAGGTTTAAGCAATATAGATTTAACGAATAACACATTATTGGAAGGGTTAACTATAACATATTCGGGCATTACATCATTAGATTTATCTCAAAATCCAAATCTGATTCATTTTTATGTTAGGAGTACTTTTTTAGAAGAAATTAATTTGGAAAATAATTATAATGTTATGAATGTTGATTGTGCAGGTAACCAATATTTGAAAAATTTAAATCTTAAAAATGGAAGACCAGGAGCCTTTAGTTCATTAAATATTAATACCTGTCCTAATTTAAATTTTATTTGTTGTGATTATGAGGACATTAGTTATATACAACAAAAAATTGATTTAGCGGGTTATACAAATTGTCATACTAATTCATATTGCACATTTACGCCTGGTGGAACATTTTATGAAGTTAACGGTAATAATAGATTTGATTATAATAATGACGGTTGTAGCTTATCAGATATTATTTATCCAAACTTAAAATTTAACATTACAAATGGAAGCACTATAGGAAGTTTTATTTCCAATATTTCTGGTAATTATAAATTCTACATGCAAGCTGGTAACCATACTATTACACCT
The DNA here is from genome assembly GCF_019702945.1 of Flavobacterium okayamense. Classification (NCBI taxonomy): domain Bacteria; kingdom Pseudomonadati; phylum Bacteroidota; class Flavobacteriia; order Flavobacteriales; family Flavobacteriaceae; genus Flavobacterium; species Flavobacterium okayamense. Next base: position 2,298,457 of record NZ_AP024749.1, on the reverse strand, counting down.
GTTATAGAAAATCCATCTTATTTTAGTATTTCTCCGCAAAGTTATACAGTAAATTTCCCTACACAGGCAAGTCCTTTTACGCAAGATTTTTGTGTTACAGCAAATGGTGTACATTCAAATATTGAAATTGTTTTAGTTCCAATAACTCCTGCACGACCTGGTTTCGATGCGCAGTATAGAATTATTTATAAAAATATAGGTAACCAAGTAGAAAATGGCGAAGTTACATTTGCTTATCAAGAAGATGTGTTAGATTTTATTTCAAGTTCATCACCTTCTAATTCACAATCTACTTCATTTAATACAACTACATTAAGTTGGAACTATACTAATTTATTACCTTTTGAAACTAGAATAATAGATGTTGTATTAAATGTAAATTCACCTACCGAAACTCCTGCTGTTAACAATGGTGATGTTTTAGGAATTTTCTCTGAAATTTCAACCACAAATACTGATGAAGATTTGTCGAATAATTCATCGAGTTTACGTCAAATTGTGGTTGGTTCTTACGATCCTAATGATAAAACGTGTGTTGAAGGTGAATCGGTAGATATTTCAATGGTTGGAGAATACGTTCATTATGTAATTCGTTTTGAAAATACAGGAACGTATTCTGCGGAAAACATTGTTGTAAAAGATATGATTGATACTTCTAAATTTGATTTGTCAACTTTAGTTCCGTTACATGGAAGTCATGAATTTTATACTCGAATTAAAGACAACAAAGTAGAATTCATTTTTGAGAACATCAATTTAGATTTTAACGATGCTACCAATGATGGTTATGTTGCGTTTAAAATTAGAACTTTGCCAACATTAACTGTTGGCGATACATTTAGTAATGATGCTAATATTTATTTCGATTACAATTTTCCAATAACAACAAATGAATATGTTACAACAATCAATAATTTATTAAGCAATCAAGATTTTCCTTTTGAAAATGAATTTGTATTGTATCCAAATCCAACAAAAAAAACATTGAATATTTCAACTAAAAATCAGGCTGAAATTAAATCAGCTGAGGTTTATAATATGGTTGGTCAAATAGTTATTGCAATTCCAAATTCGACTAAAACTATTGATATTTCCAATTTAGAAGCTGGAACGTATTTCGTAAAAGTAAATACACAAAAAGGTAGTGCAACGACTAAGTTTGTGAAAGAGTAAAAAAAATGTCACTCCGACAAAGGAGGAGTCTCATAATCAAAATAATGAGATTTAGCTACGATGAACTCACGTTTCTTACTTTGTTCGAAATGACAAAGAATTGTAAATAAAAAAAAACTCCAAAATGTATTTTTGGAGTTTTTTTTTATAAGACACTTCGACTGCGCTCAGTGTGACAAATTACATTTTTAACGAAGCGTAGCTCCTAATTCTTTTTCAAGATTAGTTTGTAACTTCGACATTATTTTTTCAATTTCTTTGTCGTTTAAGGTTTTGTTATCGTCTTGAATAGTAAAACTTACCGCATACGATTTCTTTCCTTCAGGTAAGTTTTTACCTTCGTAAACGTCAAATAAATTGATGTCTTTCAACAATTTCTTTTCTGTTTGTTTTGCAACTTTAAACACATTTTCAAAAGCAACTGAACTATCAACTAATAAAGCTAAATCGCGACGAACTTCTGGATATTTTGTAATGTCAGTAAATTTAATTTTATTAGAAATGTATTTTTGAATTTTATCCCAATAGATATCTGCAAATAAAACTTCTTGTTTAATATCGAAATGTTTTAAAATAGGTTTCTTTATTGTACCCATTTCTAATATAGTTTCTTTACCAACAGCTAACGCTAAACCTTCGTTGTAAATAGCATCTTCAAATGGTAAAGTTGTTACTTTAGCATCTAAACCAATTCTAGAAAGAATAGACATTACATAACCTTTGAATAAGAAGAAATCTGATTTTTGTTGGGTATTTGTCCAACTTTCATCTGAACGATTTCCGCTTACAGTTAAAGTTAAATGTTTGTTTTCATCGTAACCTGAAGGTAGCTTATGATAGGTTTTTCCGAATTCAAATAGTTTTAAATCAGTTTTTCTACGATTAATGTTGAAAGACACAGCTTCTAAAGCCGAAAACAACATTGATTGACGCATTACTGATAAATCACTACTTAAAGGATTTAGCATATGTACCGTAAACTCTTCTTTTAAACTTTCTGATAAAGAAACGTATTCTGGTTTTGTTAATGAATTAGCCATCATTTCATTAAAACCTAATGAACATAGTTGATTGGCTATAATATTTTGAACTTTAAATTCTTCTGTACGTGATGAATTTGAAATAGTCGCATTTAGTTTTTGAGAGAATTTAATGTTGTTGTAACCATAAACACGTAAAATTTCCTCAATTACATCTATTTCTCTTTGTACATCAACACGATACGACGGAATTACTAAACCAAGTCCAGATTCTGTAACATTATTTATTTTTATGTCTAATGAAACTAAGATTTTCTTTATTACTTCCTTTGGAATTTCCTCTCCAATAACGCGTTTAATTTTATCGAACGTAAGAAATACTTGAAAATCTTCAATTTTCTTAGGATAAATGTCAACTACATCAGAAGTAATTTCGCCACCTGCCACTTCTTGAATTAATAGAGCTGCACGTTTTAAAGCGTATTCTGTAATAGTTGGATCGATTCCTCTTTCGAAACGGAAAGAAGCATCTGTATTTAAAGCATGTCTTTTAGCCGATTTACGAATCGAAACTGGATTAAAATATGCGCTTTCAAGGAAAATTGATGAAGTAGTTTCCGTAACTCCAGAATCTTTACCTCCGAAAACACCAGCAATACACATTGGTCCTTCAGCATTACAAATCATTAAATCTTCTGCATCTAAAGTGCGTTCAACATCATCTAATGTTGTAAATTTTGTTCCAGCTGGAACAGTTTTAACAACAACTTTATTTCCTTTAATTTTTGCAGCATCAAAAGCATGTAAAGGTTGTCCTAATTCGTGTAAAACATAATTAGTAACGTCAACTACATTGTTCTTTGGTGTTAATCCAATAGCTTTTAATCTGTTTTGTAACCAAGATGGAGAAGGTTTTACTTCTATTCCTGAAATGGTTACACCACAATAGCGAGGTGCTAATTTATCGGCTTCTACTGAAACATCAATTTTTAAAGTTCTCTTATCAATTTTAAAATTACTTACCGATGGTGTGATAATTTCAAAATTTGTTGAATTTTCTTTTTGAACAAGTCCAGCACGCAAATCACGAGCAACTCCAAAGTGAGACATTGCATCTGCACGATTAGGTGTTAAACCAATTTCAAAAACTTCGTCTGTTTCTATATTGAAAATTTTAGCAGCTGGAGTGCCAGGTTTTAAATCATCAGCTAAAATCATAATTCCATCATGACTTTCACCTAAACCTAATTCGTCCTCTGCGCAAATCATTCCGTGACTTTCTTCACCGCGAATTTTACCTTTTTTAATTTCGAATGCGTTTCCTTCTTTGTCGTATAATTTAGTTCCAATTGTAGCCACAGGTACTTTTTGTCCAGCGGCAACGTTTGGTGCACCACAAACAATTTGTACAGGAGTTTCTCCGTTACCTAAATCTACAGTTGTAACTTTTAGTTTATCAGCATTAGAATGTTGAACACAAGTTAGTACATGTCCAATTACAACACCTTGTAAACCTCCTTTTAAACTTTCAAATTTTTCAACTCCTTCAACTTCTAAACCTAAATCGGTTAAAATCTCAGAAATTTCTTCGGCTTTTAAATCAGTTTTTATAAATTGTTTTAACCAATTGTATGAAATACGCATTTTGTATCGAATTTAAGAGTGCAAATATAACGTAAAGTTTAAAAGTTTAAAAGCTTAACATTACTTTTTCAAGAATGAAATTAACCCCTTAAAATACGTTTCTTGATCATCATAAAAGGCCATGTGACTTCCTTTAGAACATAGCAAAAAAGATCCATTAGGTAAGATAGTTGACATTTTTTCCATGAATTTAGGATCCATAGTGTCATGTGTAGCACCAATTACTAATGTAGGGATGTTAATTTTTTTTAAGTCTTCAGTTCTATCCCAGTTTTCTAATTTGCCTGCAATTCCAAATTCACTCGGGCCTTGCATTGTTACATAAAGAGATTGATTCATTTTAGCAAAAGAACGATTAACAGGTTCTGGCCAATCTTTTGCAGAGAAACGAAGAATGTGTTTTTCATAGAAATTAGGAAGTAACAATTCCATGTATCTTGGGTTTGAAAAATCATTATTGGCTTCAATCTCCATAAGTTCTGTTAGTACTTCAGGGCTCATTTGTTTCGCTAATACTTCATTAGCATATTTATCATATTCAGGACAACTAGACATCATATTTGAAATTATCATACCTTTCATATTGTCTTGATATTTTAGTGCGTATTCCATTGCTAGAATTCCACCCCAAGAATGTCCAAGTAGATAAAAATTAGAATTATCAAGTTTTAGAGCTTTTCGAACTTGTTCAACTTCTTCAACATATCGAGATAAATCCCAAATTATCGTATCGTTTGGATTGTCTGAATTTCCACAACCTAATTGGTCATAATAAATGAATTCAATACTTTCAGCGGGTAGAAAATTTTCAAAACATTCAAAATATTCATGTGTTGCACCTGGGCCGCCATTTAAAAGTAAAACTTTAATTTTTGGATTATTTCCTATACGCTTGGTCCAAACATTAAAAGTGCCTTTTGGAGTTGTTATTGGAATAACTTTTATTCCACCATTTTGAATACTATCTTCAGATTTAGAAAAATAGCCATTTACATTTGGTTGAGTTTCTTTAATCTCTTGTTTACAACTAATTGTAAAAATTGATAAAATAAATAGTAGAATAGTTATTTTTTTCATGTGTTGATTATTTTGTGAGTCTGTCTAAATTACAAAATTTCTTCCACATGTTTCTTTATATTTGAAGCTAATTTCTTTGTGGGTAAATCATTAGCATCATTTCCAAATGGATCTTCAATTTCTTCGGCAATTAATTCTAAACTAGCTAATACATAGAAAACAAATACCACGACAGGAATAGTATAATAACCTAAACTAAAAGCATAACCAAATGGTAAGGTCATGATATAAATAAAAATAAATTTCTTGATAAACGAACTGTACGAGTAGGGAATAGGCGTATTTTTAATTCGTTCACAAGCACCACATATATCCGTAAAAGATTGCAATTCTGCATTAATTATAATGAATTGGTCACCAGAAATTTTACCAGAAACATGTAAGTCATTAGCTTTTTGAAATAACATTTTAGCAATTTGATTGGGTTTATGTTTATGATGATCAATATCTAAATCTAAACCATCAATAAGCATCAACGCTGTTTCTTCATCTGCTAGGTGTTTTTGAAGAAAGGAAGCATAACTTGGAATTAACTTTCTAAAATAGTTTCTGTCGTGCTCATCTTTTAAATAGGCAGATAGTTTAATAGCTAAATTCCGGCTATTGTTTACTAAGGCTCCCCAATGTTTTCTTCCTTCCCACCAACGGTCATAAGCGGTATTCGTTCTAAAAACTAAAAGAAGAGAAATAACAAACCCAACCATTCCATGCATTATGGTTGTATTTTTTACATGACTATTTTCTGCCAATTGCCAATATTCCATTTCTAGATACGTAACTACATAGGAATAAATTCCTATTAATATCATCATTGGTATTAATTGACGAAAGGTATCCGATTTATGAAATCGAAAAATAAAAGTAAGCCAGTCTTTTGGGTTGTATTGAACCATTTTGTGTGAAGATGTTTATTGTTTATTCGTTAATTTGTTTTTAGTTAACTTATATAATTCCAAATATTCTTCTTTTTACTCATTTCTAAGAAGATTTGTTTCATTTTTTGATGTTCTGGTTTTGTCATATTTGGATCTTCTTTTAAAATCTTAATCGCTATATGTCGAGCTAATTGTAAAATATCTCTGTCTTTAACTAAATCGGCAATTTGTAAATTAAGTACACCGCTCTGTTGGGTTCCCATAATATCACCTGGACCACGTAGTTTTAAATCGACTTCAGCGATTTCAAAACCATCGTTGGTAGCACACATGGTTTCTAAACGTGTTTTACTATCGTTACTTAATTTGTGGCTCGTCATTAAAATACAATAACTCTGCTCGGCTCCACGACCAACACGTCCTCTTAACTGATGCAATTGCGACAAACCAAATCGTTCAGCACTTTCAATCACCATTACCGAAGCATTAGGAACGTTTACACCAACTTCAATAACAGTTGTGGCTACCATAATATTGGTTTTTCCTTCTGCAAATCGCCGCATTTCTTCATCTTTATCGGCTGGTTTCATCTTTCCATGAACTATAGAAATCGAATATTGCGGCAATGGGAAATCGCGAGAAATACTTTCGTAACCATCCATCAAATCTTTATAATCCATTTTTTCTGATTCTTGAATTAACGGATAAACAATGTATATTTGTCTTCCTTTTGCAATTTCATCTTTTAAGAACTTCCAAACTTTTAAGCGATTACTATCGTAACGATGTACGGTTTGAATAGGTTTTCTACCTGGAGGTAACTCGTCAATAACTGAAATATCTAAATCACCATACATGCTCATGGCTAAAGTTCGCGGAATAGGAGTGGCAGTCATCACTAAAACGTGAGGTGGAATTTCATTTTTCTTCCAGAGTTTTGAGCGTTGTTCCACACCAAAACGATGCTGTTCATCAATAATAGCTAAACCTAAATTATGAAACTGAACCTTGTCTTCTAAAATAGCATGGGTACCAATTAAAATATCTAAACTACCATTTTCCAGTTCTTCGTGAATGATTTTTCTATCTGAAGTTTTAGTTGAACCAGTTAATAATTTTATATTGATATTTAGATTTTTAGCTAAATCGGAAAGGCCATTAAAATGTTGGGTTGCCAAAATTTCTGTTGGCGCCATTAAGCAACTTTGAAATCCATTGTCTTTTGCAATTAACATCGAAAGTAAAGCTACAATTGTTTTTCCTGAACCAACATCGCCTTGCAACAATCGATTCATTTGTGCATTACTTCCTAAATCGTTTCGAATTTCTTTTATTACACGTTTTTGAGCATTTGTTAATTCAAAAGGTAAATGATTTTGGTAAAAATCGTTAAAATTATCGCCTACAATCTCAAACGGATGTCCTTTTATTTTATGTTTCCGAATTAAGTTTTTTGTGATTAATTGCAATTGAATGTAAAACAATTCTTCAAACTTTAATCGGAATTGCGCTTTAGCTAATAAATCTTGATTTTTTGGAAAATGAATATTGAATAAAGCTGCATTCTTCGGAATTAATTGTAATTCTTGAATAATGCTTTCGGGTAAAGTTTCTGTAAATAATGCTTGTGTTTCTACAAACAATTGTTGCATCATTTTATTGATGACTTTATTCGTAATGTTTTTATTCGCTAACTTTTCCGTACTAGGATAAACCGGTTGCATGGCACTTCGTAAACTTGCTTTGTGTTCGTCTAACAATTCCATTTCTGGATGCGCCATATTGAAAATTCCATTGAAAGAAGTTACTTTTCCAAAAATCACATACGGAACATTAATTTTTAAACTTTCTTTTATCCATTTATGACCTTGAAACCAAACCAATTCCATTTCGCCCGTATCATCAATAAAAGTAGCAACTAAACGCTTTCCTCTTTTTTGTTCAACGGTTTTAATATGAATAATTTTACCTACAATTTGAACTTCCGAATTACTGTTAATTAGTTGATTGATTTTATAATAACGTGTTCTATCGATATAACGATTGGGATATAAATTCAATAAATCGCTATAACGATGAATGTCTAACTCCTTGCGCAACAAATCGCCACGTTGTGGACCAACGCCTTTCAAGTATTCAATTGGAGTGTCGAGTAAATTCATTAGTTAGTTTACAGTATTCAGTCTCAGTGTTCAGTTTGTCACTTCGAGCGGAGTCGAGAAGTCACATAATTAATACAGTAGCGAAGATAGTTTTTAATTTGAAAATTTGAAAATAAGCTAATTTGAAAATGATTATATTCGTGTAAAATTCAAGAATCATTACATGTTACGATATTTCTTTCTGTTTTTTAGTGTTTTAGCTTTTTCCCAACAATACAAAAGTGTTGATTTTATTAGATGCTATGCCTATGTTAATCCAATTTTTGAAGAAAAATCAATTTCTGGAGCAATTGAATATGAATTTAATATTTATAAAAAAATTGACACGATTAGTATTGATGCAGTTGCAATGGAGATAAGAGATGTGAAAATTAATAATAAAAAAGTTCCATTTGTTAATGATGGAAAGCATTTGAAATTGTACAAAGGATTTAAAAAGAAAAAAAATATTATATCATTTACATATTCAGCTAAGCCAAAACAAGCACTTTATTTTACAGGTAAAGATGAAAATTTACAAATTTGGACACAAGGTCAAGGAAAATATACAAGTCATTGGTTGCCCAGTTTTGATGATGTAAATGAAAAAGTAATTTTTGATATAAATATTAATTTTAATAGTGATTATGAAGTTTTGTCAAATGGTATAATTTCTTCCCCATTAGTTTCTGATGGTAGTGAAACAATTTGGTCTTTTTCCATGAAAAAACCAATGTCTTCTTATTTACTAATGTTAGCTATAGGAAAATTTTCATATACATCAGATAGAACCACATCAAATACTTTTTTAGAATATTATTTAGACAGAAAAGACAGTTTAAAATTTGAACCAACATATCGTCATTCCAAACAAATATTTGAGTTTTTAGAACAAGAAATTGGAATAGAGTATCCTTGGGAAGTATATCGTCAAGTTCCGGTTCGTGATTTTTTATATGCGGGAATGGAAAATACGACTTCAACGATTTTTTCACAAGATTTTGTGGTGGATTCAATTGGTTATAACGATAAAAACTATTTGAATGTCAATGCCCATGAATTGGCACATCAATGGTTTGGCGATTTGGTTACCGCAAAAGAGAGCAAGCACCATTGGTTACAAGAAGGTTTTGCTACCTATTATGCTTTATTAGCAGAGCAATCTGTTTTTGGAGATGATTATTTCTATCACCAATTATGGGAAATGGCAACCCAATTAGAACGTGCATCAGCTGAAGATACTGAACCTATTTTAAGTGAAAAGGCGAGTTCCTTAACCTTTTATAAAAAAGGTGCTTGGGCTTTGCATGTTTTACGAGAAGAAGTTGGAGAAGAAAATTTCAAAAAAGCTGTCAAAAATTATTTGGAAAAATACCAATATAAAAATGTGGATACGGATGAGTTTTTAGCCGAAATAAAAAAGGTAGCACCTAATTTTGACATTCAAACGTATAAGAAAAATTGGTTAGAAACACCAGGATTTGATTTTCAAGGTGTACAAAAGTATTTAACTAATGCTTCATTTATTCAAACTTTCTATGAAGTAATTAATAGTTACCAAATTTCTTTTGCAGATAAGAAAAATCGTTTTGAAGAAATTATGCAATCGGATATTTATTTCCCTGTAAAAAAAGAAATTTTATATCAGTGCGAAGTTATTCCTTTTGAAGAAAAAAGAGAATTAATTGAATTAGCAATGGCTACAAACAATTTTGAAGTACGCCAAGCAGTTGCGCAAACTGTAAATACAATTCAAGATGATTTCAGAGAGCAATTTGAAAGTTTATTACAGGATAACTCCTATATAACCAAAGAAATTGCTTTGTTCAAATTATGGAAAAACTTTAAAGAAGATCAATATTACTATACACAATTAAGTAATGGTTGGGAAGGCTTGAACTATAATTTAAAAATAGCTAACTTAACGTTGAAAATAGTTACTAAAGGAATTTCTCCTTCCGATAAAATTGAAGCAATTACTGAGTTAGAAAAAATGACACAATTACCTTATGAATCAGGAGTTCGTCAAGCAGCAATAGAAACATTATTGAGTTTGCAAATTCCTTCAGAGCAAGTTTTAATTAGTATATTAGAGTCAACATTATATCACAAATGGCAGTTTGTAAAATTTGGTAAAGATAAAATTAGAAGAATGTTATCAAATGCTCAAGACAGAGAGCGATTTAAAGCACTTCAACCTAAATTATCTGAAGAGTTACAAGCAAGGCTTCAAACATTTCTAAAAGAAACAGAATAATGAGAGCATTAATCATATCAGGAGGAGGAAGTAAAGGTGCTTTTGCTGGAGGCGTAGCTCAATATCTTATTGAAGATTTGCATAAAGATTATGATTTTTACTTAGGAACATCTACTGGAAGTTTATTAGTATCGCATTTGGCTTTAAAAGAAGTTGAAAAAATAAAAGAAGCTTATACATCTGTTAACCAAAATAGTATTTTTAGTAATTGTCCTTTTAAAATAAAAAAACGATTTGGTGAAGATACTATCTTGATAAATCACTTTAATGTACTTCGTAATTTTCTTAAAGGTTCTAAAACTTTCGGTGAAAGTAAAAACCTTAGAAAGTTAATTGGTGAGTTTTTTACCGAAGAAGAATTCGAAAAATTAAAATCCGGTCCAAAAGAAATAATAGTAACAGTTTCAAATCTTTCTCTTAATACAGTAGAATACAAATCCATTAACGAATTTGAATACGAAGATTTTTGCGATTGGATTTGGATCTCTTGTAATTATATTCCGTTTATGTCTTTGGTTAGAAAAAATGGTTGTGAATATGCTGATGGTGGTTTTGCTGCAATGGTTCCAATTGAGGAAGCTATTAAGCGTGGAGCAACACATGTTGATGCAATCATATTACATACAGAAACTCCTTTATATAATCGTTTGCCCGCTCGAAGTCCATTCACAGCTTTAACAAATTTATTTTCTTTTATGATGGATCGTATTGAATATCAAAATATTAAAATTGGTAAATACGAAGCTCGTTTTAAAGATGCAACTATAAATTTTTATTATACACCAACTTTATTAACCACAAATTCATTAGTTTTTAATAAAGAAAAAATGAAAGAATGGTGGCAAGTAGGTTATAATTATGCAAAAACAAAAGAGATTGATAGTCAAGAGATTCAGAAAGATGAATAAATTTTTTAATTTTTTTTAAAATTCACGCAACCTTTTTTAGTATTTATCATCTCATTAAAAACTAAAAAAATATAAATATGAAAAAGCTTTTAACTCTAACAGTTCTTGGTGCATTAATTATTAGTTGTACAGATGATGATATTAGAACAGAACATCAATTAGATTCTGGTCCAAAAGTAGTTGGATTTAATACAAACATTCAAACAGTTTCTTATTTTGAAGATTTAGGAACTATTGATAGAGAGTTTCCAATTAATTTAATTGGTAATGGTAATGGTCAATTTTCAGAAACTGATATAGTAGTTGAGTATGAAGTTGACTTGGTTCAAAGTACTGCTGTTGAAGGTGTTGAATTTGATTTTATTGATACTTCAGGTACTATGACAATTCCGGCGGGTTCATCTTTTGGTATGTTTCCTTTAGCAGTTCACACTGGAAACTTTGATCCATTACAAAAGACGGAGTTAATCGTTAAATTAACTTCTTCTACTGCTGGTTCAACAGTTGCAGGTCAAGTTAAATACAATACATTAAGAATTGTATTTGTTGGATGTTTATCTAACATAGTTTCTTCTATGGCTGGTTCTGATAGTTTTACATGTACAATTGTTAGAGATGATGGTGGTACTTGGTTGCGTACAAATGAGATTGTTGAGTTAGTTGATATTAACACTTATAAAACTACAACGACAGGAGGATGGGCAGCAGGTACTATTGCACCTGATCAAGGTTATAACTTTATGGATATATGTGGTGATATTTCAGTTGCTAATCAAGGTTTATGTCAAGGTTACTATTCAAACGAAGTATATGGTTTAACAGACGACGGAACTGATGGAACTGTTGTAGATTTCTCAACTGGTGATGATTTTGAAATTACTTATGAGATTACGTTTGCAGCTGGTAATAGACAATATACTAATACTTACGTTAGAAACTAATCCACTATTAAGAATAAAAAAGCCCAATCAAAAGATTGGGTTTTTTTTTTAAAACAATTTAAATAATAATTTTTTTTTTGTTTTTTTATGTAACAATTTATAACTTTTGCATTTCAAATGATACTTTATGAAAAAAATCCTTTTAATTACTATTTTAAGTCTTCTGTTTTTCTCATGTGAAAATTTAGATGATGGAATTAAGAATTCAAATTCTCCAAATCAATTTTCTCAAAACTTTGGACAATCTGTTCAAAGAGATTTTATGGGGCAAGTTGTTGATGAAAACAATAATCCCATAGAAAGCGCAATTGTAAAAATTGGTTCAAACCATGTAAATACTGATTCAAACGGAGTATTTATCTTATATAACGTAAATGTATTTGAAAAATTTGCCTATGTAAGTGTTGAAAAAATGGGCTATTTATTAGGTTCACGGTCACTTGTTCCTACAAACGGTATTAACAAAATAAAAATAATGTTGATTGAAAAAGCTCCAATTACAACTGTAAATTCTGGGCAAACGAGTGAAGTAAATCTTCCAAATGGTTCAAAAATAAATTTTGATGGTGCTTTTGAAGATGAAAACGGAAATTCTTATTCAGGTTCCGTAAGTGTTTTTGCCTATCATCTTGAAACTTCAAATTCAAATATTAGTGAACTAATGCCAGGAATGCTATTTGCAGAAGCTCAAGATGGTTCGGCTAAAGTATTACAAACTTTTGGAATGCTTAATGTAGAATTAGCGGGAGCATCAGGTGAAAAACTTCAAATCGCTGAAGGACATACTGCAGAAATTTCTATGAAAATTGATAATACACAATTAGCAACAGCTTCAAGTACAATTCCTTTGTGGCATTTTGATGAAGAGAATGGTTATTGGAAAGAAGAAGGTGAGGCTACACGTCAAGGAGATTATTATATAGGTAATGTATCTCATTTTTCTTGGTGGAATGTTGATGCATACCAATCGATGACAACGCTTAATGTAACAGTTGTTGATGGTGAAAACAACCCTATCCCTAATTTAGGAGTAACACTTACAGATCAAAGTGGGTTTATATCTTCAACTTTAACTACAAATCAAAACGGAAATGTTTCAGGTTTAATACCAACAAATAATAGTTTAACTTTAGAAATTTCAGGAGCATTTAACTATCAAGAACAAATTGGTAGTTTTAACTCTAATTCTTCAATTACTATCGTAATTTCATCTGCTAGTGTTAATACATTCAATTTTTCAGGAAATGTATTAGATTGTGACAATAATGATTTTTCAAATGGTTATGCAGTAATAGCAATTAATAATTATGTTGATTATGCGCCATTGGTTAATGGAACTTTTACAAGTTCTTATGCAACATACCAAGACACCTTTAATTATTCTGTATATGGTGTTAATTTTGGTAATAATGAATTTTCAACAATAGTTACTGGACAAGCAGATATAAATGTTTCAAATACGGTTTCAATAAATGATTTAGTTGTTTGTTTAAATTCTAATACAATAAATTTAGCTGGTGATTTTAATTTAGTAGTAACTAGAGATGATGGAAATATTTACACTTTTCCAAATGAGATAATTCAGCTTGTAAGCCCGAATAATTATAAAACGACAACTACAGGTTCTTGGGCTGCAGGAACAATTGCTCAGGATCAAGGCTATAATTTTTCAATTAATAACTTAAATGGTATTATTGTTCCAAATCAAGGGTTATGTCAAGGGTATTATTCAAATAATATTTATGGTGAAAATTATAATGGTACTTCGAGTAATGGTTTAATTATAAACAATAATGAGTTTTATATTCAGTATACAATTACATTTAATACTGGACCAAGAATTTATACTTGTCATTACATCAGAAATTAATAAAAAATCCCAATCTAATTGATTGGGATTTTTTATTTAAAAAACTCTTTTCAATTCTTCTTTTAAGTAGGCAATTGCAATATCACTAGCGACTTCATCTGTAGCAACTTCATCAAAAATTGCTTTTCGCATTTCTTCGGCTGTTGTAATTCCTTCAGTGATAGACTTAGTTCTAATCAAAGTCATAATACTATTTTTAGCTTTTAGAACAGTTTCCCAACCTTCATTTGAAATGTAAACTTGTTGGGTAATATTATGTTCGTATTCCGTTTGTATAGAATGAATCAATAATGTAGCGTAATTTTGTGCATCTAATCCATTAGGCTGAATACGTAACAATAATTGAACTGGATTAATTCGTTCTAAGAACAAAACGATTCTTTCATACGCTTGTAAACGCAATGGTAAAGATTGTTTCTGATTTTCTTTTAATAATTCAAAACGCCTTCTGCTTTCTTCATTATTAAAATATTTTGTAAATAAAACAAATGCCGTTCCACCTGTAATTAATGCGGGTAACGTATAACTTGCTAATTCTATAATTTTATTTGTATCCATCGTTTTCTAAATTGTTACACAAATTAAAACGAAACGAATTGAAATTGCAAAAAAATAGTTAATAACTTCATTTGTAAGTGCAATAAGCAAAGCTTATTTTTGTAGTTTAGAAGATTTAAGACTTATGATGCAACAATATATAGATCAATTAAACGAAGCCCAACGAGCGCCAGTTCTTCAAAAAGATGGTGCTATGATAGTTATTGCAGGAGCAGGTTCGGGAAAAACTCGTGTATTGACTATGCGAATTGCTTATTTAATGAGTCAAGGTGTTGATGCCTTTAATATCTTGGCTTTAACATTTACCAATAAAGCAGCTCGCGAAATGAAAAATCGTATTGCGAGTATTGTGGGTAATAATGAAGCTAAAAATCTTTGGATGGGTACTTTTCACTCGGTTTTTGCTAAGATTCTTCGTATTGAATCTGAAAAATTGGGTTATCCATCAAATTTTACGATTTATGATACACAAGATTCGGTTCGTTTAATCGGGCAAATTATCAAAGAAATGCAACTTGATAAAGATGTTTACAAGCCAAAACAAGTGTTGGGTAGAATTTCTTCTTATAAAAACTCATTAATTACCGTAAAGGCTTATTTCAATAATCCTGAATTGCAAGAGGCCGATGCGATGAGTAAAAAGCCACGTTTAGGCGAAATTTATCAAAATTACGTAGAGCGTTGTTTCAAATCAGGTGCAATGGATTTTGATGATTTGTTGTTAAAAACAAACGAACTTCTAAATCGTTTTCCAGATGTTTTAGCGAAATACCAAGACAGGTTCAGATATATTTTAGTTGATGAGTATCAAGATACGAATCATTCTCAGTATTTAATTGTGCGTGCTTTGTCTGATAGATTTCAAAATATTTGTGTTGTTGGTGACGATGCTCAAAGTATTTATGCCTTCCGTGGCGCAAACATCAATAACATTTTAAACTTTCAAAAAGATTATGATGAAGTAAAGATGTTTCGTTTAGAGCAAAATTATCGCTCTACCAGAAACATTGTTGAAGCTGCTAATAATATTATTGATAAAAATAAAACGAAACTTGAAAAAGTAGTTTGGACCGATAACGATGAAGGTCCAAAAATTAAGGTTCATAGAAGTTTAACTGATAGTGAAGAAGGACGTTTTGTTGCTTCAACTATTTTCGAACAGAAAATGCAAAATCAGTTACCAAACGGACATTTTGCAGTTTTGTATCGTACAAATGCGCAATCGCGCTCTATTGAAGATGCTTTGCGTAAAAGAGATATTCCCTATAGAATTTATGGCGGACTTTCGTTTTACCAACGCAAAGAAATTAAAGATGTTTTGGCGTATTTGCGTTTGGTAATTAATCCGAAAGATGAAGAAGCGTTGGTACGTGTAATCAATTATCCAGCACGTGGAATTGGTAATAGCACGGTTGAAAAATTAACAGTTGCAGCCAATCATTACAAGCGTTCCATTTTTGAAGTAATGGAACATATTGATAAAATCGATTTAAAGTTAAATGCTGGAACAAAAACTAAATTAAACGATTTTGTAACAATGATTAAAAGCTTCCAAGTGATTAATGAAAATCAGGATGCTTTTTATTTAACCGATCATGTTACCAAGAAAACTGGTTTAGTTCAAGAATTGAAAAAAGACGGAACACCAGAAGGAATTGCTCGTATTGAAAACATTGAGGAATTGCTAAATGGTATAAAGGATTTTACAGAAGGGCAAAAAGAAATAGATGGAGCAAGAGGTGCTTTATCTGAATTCTTAGAAGATGTGGCGCTTGCAACTGATTTAGATAAAGATACTGGAGATGAAGATAGAGTTGCACTTATGACCATTCACTTGGCGAAAGGATTGGAGTTTCCTCATGTTTTTGTTGTAGGAATGGAAGAAGACTTGTTCCCAAGTGCCATGAGTTTAAATACACGTAGCGAGTTAGAAGAGGAGCGAAGATTGTTTTATGTAGCCCTTACACGTGCTGAACATCAAGCCTATTTAACGTATGCACAATCTCGTTATCGTTGGGGAAAATTAGTAGACAGTGAACCATCACGTTTTATTGAAGAAATAGACGATAAATTTTTAGATTATTTGAATCCAGAAACAACTAGTTCGTATCGATACAAGCCCATGATGGATGTTGATATTTTTGGAGATATTGATAAATCGAAACTTCGTTTAGCAAAACCTGTTAATAGCAAACCACCAGCATATTTAAATACAGAAGCAAACAACAAACCTAATATTCGTAAATTGAAACCTGTTTCTGGAATTAAAACACAAGCTAATAATTTATTTGATACCAATTTAGCTGTTGGAAATGTTGTAATGCACGAACGTTTTGGAAAAGGTGAAGTGATTAATTTAGAAGGCATTGGTGGCGATAGAAAAGCAGAAATTAAGTTTGATGTTGGCGGTGTTAAAAAATTATTGTTGAAGTTTGCTAAGCTTGATGTGATAGGGTAGAAATGTTTCAAGTTTGAAGTTTCAAGTTTGTTTTTTCATTAACTTTAAACTAATTAAACCTGAAACTGAACAAACAAAAAAAGATGTCAGAATTTATAAAAATATACGAAGACAAACCTAGTGAGGCAGCAATTAAAAAAGTAGTTGAGGTTTTGCGCAATGGCGGATTAGTAATTTATCCGACAGATACTGTTTATGGTTTAGGTTGTGATATTACCAATTCTCGTGCGTTAGAGAGAATTGCAAAAATTAAAGGTGTTAAACTAGAAAAGGCTAATTTTTCATTTATATGCTACGATTTGAGTAATATTTCAGATTATATTAAGCAAATAGATACTTCTACATTTAAAATTTTAAAAAGAGCTTTACCAGGACCGTATACTTTTATTTTGCCAGGAAATAACGATTTGCCAAAAGAATTTCGTAAAAAGAAAACTGTTGGTATTCGTGTTCCCGATAATAATATTGCTCGTGAAATTGTTAGAGTTTTAGGAAATCCTATTGTTTCAACATCGATTCATGATGAAGATGAGGTTTTAGAATATTCTACTGATCCTGAATTAATCTTTGAAAAATGGCAAAATAAAGTCGATTTAGTTATCGATGGTGGTTATGGCGATAATGTAGCTTCAACGATAATCGATTTATCGGGTTACGAACCAGAAGTTGTTCGTGAAGGAAAAGGTGATATTGATATTTTATAATTCATTCACTTCCAAAAAGACCTCATTCACTATCTTTTTTTTCCTTTATTTTTTTGGAATAAATACTTTTGAAATGAATTTTAAATCAATTTAACATGAAATCATATCAATCGTTTTTATTGTTTTGGTTGTTACCATTTATTATTTTTATTCCTGTAATTGTATTGGATAACAATTATAGTTTTTGGTCTGTTTTAAATAGTAAAATAACTTTTTTTACTTTAATTTATTTTGCAATAATTTCATTTACTAATGTAAGAATTACAAGATATTTAGAATCATTTAGATTTAAGGAAAAGAATAAAATATTATTATCTTCTCTTAGTTGTTTTGTATTTGTATTCATTTTTTCAATTGGTTTTCAATTAATTTATCAGAAAAAAATTAATCTTTTTCCTCCATTTTTTCAAGGATTAGTTGCGATTGGGGTTTTTCTAATTGAATACTTAATGGTGAGATTATTTAATAATGAAAAGGA
This sequence comes from Flavobacterium okayamense, assembly GCF_019702945.1. Taxonomy (NCBI): domain Bacteria; kingdom Pseudomonadati; phylum Bacteroidota; class Flavobacteriia; order Flavobacteriales; family Flavobacteriaceae; genus Flavobacterium; species Flavobacterium okayamense. The sequence goes on along the minus strand of NZ_AP024749.1, from coordinate 2,280,393 downwards.
GAGTAATTTGGATTTTAGCTTTAGTAAGTTTTTTTATGTTAAATTACTGCTTTTTGTTTTTTTTGTAGACTTTCTATTTATTTTTCTATTAACATTTGACACTTTCATTAATTTGAAATTACTAGATTATTACGATCATATTAAATTTTTTATACCATATTTAATTAGCGTTGTTATTCTTTCATTTTTTGGAATTCTATTTACAAATAAATTAAAAATTAATACAGTCATTAAAGTTGTTTTAGTTTCTATATTCACTTTTTTGATTCTTCAAATTTTTAATATTGTAAAGTATAGATTTCATTTTGGATTAGTTTTGAATTTTTTTATGATAAGTTTGTTTTCAACTTGTATGATATATGGATTGTTGTACTATTTTAAACAAAAAAAGAGTATAGGTAAATTAAAACTCCAAAACATTCAGAAAGATGCACAATATCAGGAATTGAAAAATCAAATTAACCCTCATTTTCTTTTTAACAATCTAAATACGTTAATTTCTTTTATTGAAGTAAATCCAACAAAGGCAATTGATTTTGGTCATAATTTAGCTAATGTTTATAGGTATTATTTAAAGAAGCAAGAAGAAGATTTTGTTTTTCTTAAAGATGAATTATTGTTTATTAAAGAATATCTTGAAATTTATAAAGCAAAGTTTGAAAATGGATTTAATTTTTCAATCTCTGATGAATTTGATAGTAATCAATACATTTTATCTTCTTCAATACAAGAATTAATTGATAATATTTTTAAACATAATTGTTTAGATGAAGATAATCCGATAAAAATTAATATTTCTATTGAAAATTCATTTTTAATCATTTCAAACACATTAACTTCTAAATTAACGACAAACTCTAATAATCTAGGTTTAGATAACATTAATAAACGATATGAAATTTTGACAAATTCTTCAATTATTGTATCAAAAGAAGAAAATAGATTTAATGTTAAATTGCCAATTTTAAATTTAAAATGACAGCTGTAATTATAGAAGATGAAATTCCGTCAGCTAAGTTTTTGGAAAGACATTTAAAAGCTTTTGATTTTCAGGTTTTAATAGTTTTAAAGTCTGTTAAAAATGCTATTAAGTGGTTAAATGAAAATACCCCTCCCGATATTGTTTTTATGGATATTAAACTTGGTGATGGATACAGTTTTGAAATATTGCAGAAAGTAGAAATTAACTCAAAAATTGTTTTTACAACAGCTTTTGATGAATATGCGTTAGATGCATTTAATTATAACTCGATAGATTATTTATTAAAGCCGATTAGTGAAGAAAAAATAAAAAAGTTATTAGAAAAAATAGAAACATTAAAATCAGGTTTTCTTAATGAAATTAATTGGTCTAATTTTAATAAAGTAGATTATTTAAATTCATATTTGGTGAATGTAGGTCTAAATTTAAAAAAAGTATTGACAGACGATATAGTATATTTTATTAGCGAAAATAATTCAACTTTTATTTATACAAATGAAAAAAGACATTATTTAATTCAAAAATCATTAGAAAAAATCGAAAACGAAGTTGACCCAATTACTTTTTTCAGAATTAACAGAAAATATATAATTAATAAGAAATACCTTTTTTCAATAAAAAACACTTCACAAATTTTAATAAGGGTTCTAAATTCTGAGAATGATTTTTTAACAGTAAGTAAATCTAAAAAGAAATCATTTCTAGATTGGTATAATAAATAAAAAAAGCTTCCAATTTGGAAGCTTTTTTTATTTATTGTTTTAATTTATTATTTACCGTCTAAGTTTTTCATTTCTTTTTCAATCATATCATAGAACTGATCGATTTTTGGCATAATAATGATTCTAGTTCTTCTGTTTTTTGCTCTATTAGCAGGAGTATCATTATCAACTAAAGGAATGTAAAAACTTCTTCCAGCAGGAATTAATTGCTTAGGATTAACTTTAAAATCTTGTTGTAAAACTCTAACAATAGACGTTGATCTTTTTACAGATAAATCCCAGTTGTCTAATAATACAGCATTTTTAATAGGCACGTTATCCGTATGACCTTCAACCATACATTCAAAATCTGGTTTGCTGTTAATTACTTTAGCAACTTTACCTAAAACATTTTTAGCATTATCGCTAACCATATAACTTCCTGATTTGAATAATAAATTATCGGCAATCGAAATCATTACAACTCCTTTTTCAACATTTATATTAATATCTGGATCGTCGATACCAACTTCACGTTTTAAACTTGTAACTAAAGCTAAAGTAACGCTATCTTTTTTTGTTAAAGCATCTTGTAAACGCGAAATTTTAAGATCTTTTTCTTTAAGGCTTTCTAATGATTTCTCAAGATTTTCAGCACCTTTAGTAGTTAAAACAGTTAATTCTTTAGAACTGTTAATTAAATCGGTGTTGTTTTTCTTTAAATAATCTACTTGACTTGCTAAAGCATCTTTTTCAGTTAAACAGCTGTTTAACTTAATTGTTGCTGTATTTAATAAGTCCTGAGTTTCTTTTTGCTTTGCTTCTAGTTCTGCGAATTTCTTTTTTGAAACGCAAGAAGTTAATGTTAATGATAGTGCTAAAGCAGATACAAATAATTTCTTCATACTAATAATAAGTTTTCAATTACAAAATTATAAACAAACTTCAATTTTATTAACGTTTCAATAGCTAAACTATTGTTAAAAAATTTCAGAATATTTACGTTTATTTTTTGCAAAGTACAAATAAACTATACTATTGGTTTTATAATATTTTGGGAATTGTTTACAAGATCTTTTTCTAATAAATTTTGAAAACGATAAATAAAAATAAAAATGTGATTTCAACACAGCCCAAAGATGTTTTGGTTTTCCATCGATGAGAAATTTTATACCGGCAATTCCATCTAAAACCATACGAAAACATAATCTTGAAAATAATTTTCCTTTTGGAAGGTTTTTAGCCATCATCCAAAGGGAATTTCTAAAATTTAAAAATGTTTTTTGGGGACTACCAGTTTTTAAAGTTGCGCCACCTACGTGATATACTTTCGATTCTCCGTTGTATTTTATTTTATAGTCTAAGTTATGCGCTCGCCAACATAAATCTATTTCTTCTTGATGGGCAAAGAAATCTTCATCAAAACCCTCTAGTTTTTTAAAAACTTCATTTCTAATAAACAAACAAGCGCCACTTGCCCAAAAGATGTCAATAGTATTATCGTATTGTCCTTTATCTTCTTCTAAAGTTTCAAAAATTCGGCCTCTACAAAAAGGAAATCCATATTTATCAATAAATCCGCCTGCAGCACCCGCATATTCAAAATGAGTTTTCTTTTTAAAATCTAAAATCTTAGGTTGAATGATTGCAGTATTTGTTTCATTTTCAAATTGAGTTAGAATAGGAGTAAGCCAATTCTCAGTAACTTCAATGTCACTATTCACTAAAGCTAAAATAGGTTCATCTACAACTTTTAAAGCTTCATTGTATCCTTTAGCAAAACCAAAGTTTCCAGTATTCTGAATACGTTTAACTGATGGAAACTCTTCTTGTAAAACTTCAATTGAATTATCAGTAGAGGCATTATCAGCAACGTAAATTGTCGCTTCAGGTGAATACTGAATTACCGAAGGTAGAAACTGACGCAATAAATCTGCACCATTCCAATTTAATATAACAACTGCTATTTTATTCATTTAAAATCTTGGTAATTCTTTCAAGAAAATATATTTCTCATTTTCAAAATCCATTTGACAAAAATAATGATTCAAGCCGTTAGTAACCATTAAATTTTCGGCATTTAAAACTAAATTATATTGTGCAATTTGATCAAAGGTCTGTTGCGTAATGTTAACTTCGGGTGCTTTACATTCTACTAATAAGAAAAAAGAACCATCATTTCGAAAAACTACAATATCATAACGCTTGTTAATTCCGTTTACTTTTACCAACTTTTCTACATTAATCAATGATTTTGGATAATACATTTCTTCAATAAGATAATTTACTACATGTTGGCGAACCCATTCTTCCGGAGTTAAAAGCAAAAACTTTTTTCGGATAACATCAAAAATAAAGGTTTTATTTTCACTATTTTTGAAGCGAAACGAATAGTTAGGAAAGTTGAGTTTTTGCATAGTTCAAAATTAGTTAAATATTATAAACTGCCAACTTTTTACTGAACACTGAATACCTAAAAATGGACGAAGTCATTCAAATAACGAAAGATATAAAAGCGGGAAACATAAAACCGATTTACTTTTTCATGGGTGAAGAACCTTACTATATTGATAAATTAACGGAATTTATTGAAGATAATATTCTTACCGAAGATGAAAAAGGATTTAACCAAATGGTTTTATATGGTAGAGATACTTCCATTGAAGAAGTAGTTTCAAATGCGAAGCGATTTCCAATGATGGCTGAACGTCAGGTTGTAATTGTTAAAGAAGCTCAGGAACTTTCTAGAAATATAGAAAAATTAGAAACGTATGCCGAAAATCCGCAACCTTCAACGGTTTTGGTTTTTGCTTATAAATACAAAACACTCGATAAACGTAAAAAAGTAACCAAGATTTTAGAAAAATCAGGAGTTGTTTTCGAAAGTAAAAAACTATATGAAAACCAAGTTGGCGATTGGATTAAAAGGGTTTTAAGCGGACAAGGATATTCGATAGAACCCAAAGCTGCTGCTATGCTAGTCGAGTTTTTAGGAACCGATTTGTCTAAAATTAGTAACGAACTCGATAAATTGAAAATTATTTTACCAAAAGGTCACATAATTTCGGCAAAAGATGTTGAAGAAAACATCGGTATCAGCAAAGATTATAATGTTTTCGAATTACGAAAAGCTATTGGTGAAGGAAATCAATTAAAAGCTTACCAAATTATCGAATATTTTTCTCAAAACCCAAAAGACAATCCATTGGTATTAACTATCGGACAAGTTTTTGCTTTTTTTTCTAACCTTTTGCAGTTTCACGGATTAAAAGATAAATCGAAAAGAAATGTTGCAAAAGTTTTAAGAGTAAATCCTTTTTTTGTTTCTGATTATGAGCTTGGAGCTAGACGATATCCTATGAAAAAAGTGAGTAGCATTGTCGCTAAAATGAGAGAATTAGATGTGAAAAGCAAAGGAGTAGGCTCTTCTTCAACAACGAATTACGATTTGATGAAAGAAATGCTTATTCATATATTTAATTAATAGTTTTGTTCTTTACATAAAAAGGTGTAAATTTAAGTTTACATACTTGCGCTAATGAACCTAAACTATTTTAAAAACAGCAACTTACTTGCTAGAAATTATGTATTTATAATTTCTTTGTTTTGTTTTTTTAGTAGCAATTCTCAAAATTATAGTTCAGACAGTTTATCCATTTTAAATTTTAAAAGTGAAATTTCAAAAGCTGAAGACCTTATAGCAGTTAAAGAAGGTAATTCCTATCAAGAGGGCATTGATTTGTTTAATAAAATTGAAGGACAAATTAAAGCTACAAAAGACACTTTACTTTTACTTGATTTTTATAAAATTCGAACCGAAAATTATTTTCAAAATTTTGATTATGAGAATTCACTTACATATATTTTGAAAGGATTTCGCTTGAATAAGTCCTATAAAAGTCCAAAATATCTAGGTATTTATTATGAACTTTTAGGTGTAATTTATTATTCCCTGGAAAAGGATGAAGCTCGAAATATTGCATTTTTAAAAGCTGAATATTATTTGAGAAATTATGGTTCTAATGAAGAAAATATAGACATAAATTTTAATCTAGCTGTAATAAATAAAGATGCTAAAAATTGGGATGAAACCGTTAAATATTCTCTTCAGTCACTTGATTTAATTACAAAAACTCAGAAAGCATTAGTTAGAAGAAAATATTTATATGCTTTTTTAGCGGAGTCTTATTTGAATCTTGAAAATTTAAGCCAAGCAGATTATTATTTGAATAAAATTGAAAGCGATATAAATTTTGCAAACGATAAACTGTTATTAATTGCTTCTTATTATGGTTTAAAAGGAGTTTTATATCAAAAGAAAGGAAAGTATAAAGAAGCGTCGTCTTTGCTGCAAAAATCTAATGAGGCTTACAATAAATTATCATTTGAAAGAACAAAACAAATTAAAGCTTCTTTAAAAGAGAAGTCAAATTTTCAATTACAAGAACTAGAAAATAAAAAAATTAAAAGAGAAATTGAACTCATTGAAACTAATAATAGTTACAAAAATATTTTAATAGGATTAGGGGCAGTTTTATGTCTTTCTTTACTGATTTTTTCATTTATTCAGTATAGAAATTCACATTATCGAGCAAAAATGAATCTATTATTACAAAAGAAGAATAATGAATTACAAGAACGAAATATTCAAATAAAAGCTGCACTTAATACAAAAAATAAATTTTTAGATACCATTACTCATGAATTAAGAACCCCTTTAAATTCAATTAAAGGTGCATCTTTTTTATTAAGTAAAGAAAATGAAAATAATGACTTTTTAGTGGAAACCTTAAACTTTTCTTCGGATTATCTTCTAAACCTTATAAATAATGTTATTGAGATTAATATTTTGGATAAATCTGATGAAATAACAATTCATAAAAACACATTTAATATAAATAGTTTACTATTAAATTGCTCAAATTCTGTAAGTATAAATAAGAAAAAAGAAGTAGAAATTATTACTGATATTAATCCTAATGTTCCAAGAATAGTAATTGGAGATTCTTTCAGATTAAGTCAAGTATTGATTAATTTATTAGAAAATGCAATAAAATTTACAAAAGAAGGCTTTGTTAAAATTAAAGTTCATAAAGTTAGTCAAACAGGAGAGAAGGTTAGGTTAGGATTTAAAATTAGTGATTCAGGAATTGGAATTAAAGAAAAGAATATTAAAAAAATTTTAGAACCATTTAAACATGCTAGTACTAAGGTTAAAGAAGAGTTTGGAGGTTCTGGATTAGGACTAACAGTAGCAAATAAAATTTTACATGCTTTAAATTCTCAATTGGAAATAAAATCTAAAAGTAATGAAGGAACTGAAGTTTTTTTTGAATTAGATTTCATAACACAAAATGAAAGCGATAATATCGAAACTCTAAAACCTTCTGAAGAATTTTCAGACACTAATGATATAAGAGTTTTATTAGTAGAAGACAACAAAATAAATCAAGCAATTACTCAAAAAATATTACAATCAAAAGGATTTAAATGTGATGTAGCTAATAATGGATTAGAAGCTTTAAATAAAGTTATCGAGGATGATTATTCATTAATTTTAATGGATATAATGATGCCGGTTATGGATGGTTTTGAAGCATCTGAAAAGATCAATAACATAAAACCTTATATCCCAATAATAGCATTAACCGCTGTTTACGAAGAAGTAAATAAAGATAAATTTGAAAAAGCTAAAATAAAAGAAGTTTTGAATAAACCCGTTAAAATTGACGTATTATATAAAACGGTTTTAAAAAATTTAAATATAACTAACCTTTAAAATAAATATTTATGAATCCTTTTTTTAGAAATGCTTTAGCTGTCATAGTTGGAGCTATAATTGGAAGTATTGTTAACATGAGCTTAATTGAAATTGGTCATTATGTTATTGCTCTACCTGAAGGTGCAGATGTATCAACTTATGAAGCTTTAAAAACAAGTATGTTATCATTTGGACCTGAGCAATATATTTTTCCATTTTTAGCACATGCTCTAGGAACATTAGTTGGCGCTTTAATTGCTTCTAAAATTGCAGTTGGAAATAAACTACGAACAGCTATGATTGTTGGTGTTTTATTTTTAATAGCAGGAATATCTAATTGCTTTATGCTACCAGCTCCATTTTGGTTTATGGCTGTCGATGTTTTATTTGCCTACATTCCAATGGCATATTTGGGTTGGAAATTATCAGGAAGTAAATAATTACTTATTAAATCAATAGAAAATATCACTTAAAATAACGATATTTGTACTCCTCAAATTTTAAAAGAGAATAACAATGGGAATGAATAAAAATACTGTATTAGCTTGGGCAACTTTTATAATGATAATAATGGGATTATTAATTATTGGACTTGCAATTTATAGGTATGATGATGTTGCAGGATGGGGTTTTGGTGCAGTAGGAATCGGTTTCTTTGCTATTGCATGGGTTTTTAATGCCTTAAAAGGAAGAGTGTAGCTAGTATACAGTCTCAGTAATCAGTGTTCAGCTTTTTCTAAATTCTAAATTCATAAATTTAATATGTCAGACGATAAGAAAGTAATTTTCTCCATGTCTAGAGTAAATAAAATTTACTCAAGCACAAACAAACAAGTTTTAAAAGATATTTATTTAAGCTTTTTTTATGGAGCTAAAATTGGTATTTTAGGTCTAAATGGTTCTGGTAAATCTTCTTTACTAAAGATTATTGCAGGATTAGATAAAAATTTTCAAGGAGATTTAGTTTTTGCTCCTGGTTACACTGTTGGTTACTTAGAACAAGAACCTCAATTAGATGAAAATAAAACGGTAATTGAAATTGTTCGAGAAGGAGCAGCTGAGATTTACGCTTTATTAGATGAGTTTAATAAAATAAATGACGATTTTGGTTTGCCAGAAGTTTATGAAGATGCCGATAAGATGCAAAAACTTATGGATCGTCAGGCAGAATTACAAGATAAAATTGATGCTGCCGGAGCTTGGGAAATAGATAATAAATTAGAAGTAGCAATGGATGCTCTTCGTACTCCTGAAGCAGATACCCCAATTAAAGTACTTTCTGGTGGTGAAAAACGTCGTGTAGCTTTATGTCGTTTATTATTACAACAACCCGATGTATTATTATTAGATGAGCCTACCAACCACTTAGACGCTGAGTCTGTTTTATGGTTAGAGCAACATTTACAACAATATGCCGGAACTGTAATTGCTGTTACGCACGACCGTTATTTCTTAGATAATGTTGCAGGTTGGATTCTAGAATTAGATAGAGGAGAAGGTATTCCATGGAAAGGAAATTATTCTTCTTGGTTAGACCAAAAAGCAAAACGTTTAGAACAAGAAGAAAAAACGGCTTCAAAACGCAGAAAAACATTAGAACGCGAGTTAGAATGGGTTAAACAAGGAGCAAAAGGTCGTCAAACGAAGCAAAAAGCACGTTTACAAAATTATGATCGATTGTTAAATGAAGACCAAAAACAATTAGAGGAGAAGTTAGAAATTTATATTCCAAATGGACCTCGTTTAGGTACAAATGTTATTGAAGCAAAACATGTTTCAAAAGCATTTGGCGATAAATTGTTATATGAAGATTTAAACTTTACTTTACCTCAGGCGGGTATTGTTGGAATTATTGGTCCAAATGGTGCTGGTAAATCTACTATCTTCAGAATGATAATGGGAGAGGAACAACCAGATGGAGGTGAATTTACAATAGGTGATACGGTAAAAATAGCCTATGTAGATCAATCACATAAAGACATAAATGTTGAAAAATCAATTTGGGAAAATTTCTGTGATGGACAAGAATTGATAATGATGGGTGGTCGCCAAGTTAACTCTAGAGCGTATCTTTCACGTTTTAATTTTGGCGGTAGCGAACAAAATAAAAAGGTTTCTACTCTTTCAGGTGGCGAACGTAATCGTTTACACTTGGCTATGACATTAAAAGAAGAAGGAAATGTTCTATTGTTAGATGAGCCAACGAATGATTTAGATATTAATACGTTACGAGCATTAGAAGAAGGTTTAGAAAACTTTGCTGGTTGTGCAGTAATTATTTCGCACGATCGATGGTTTTTAGATAGAGTTTGTACGCATATCTTAGCATTTGAGGGTGATTCACAAGTTTATTTCTTTGAAGGAAGTTTCTCAGATTATGAAGAAAATAAGAAAAAAAGACTTGGTAAAGAAGTTACACCTACAAGAATCAAGTACAAAAAATTAATTCGATAAATATTTGTAATGAATCCTGATTTAAAATCAGGATTTTTTTTTATTTTAGTATCTCCTTTTAACCTTACAAGTGAAGCAACTTTTTACTTTATTTTTTTTAACTTTTAGTTTTCTTGTTTTCTCTCAAGAAAGTATTTCTTATAAAAAGAACTGTAAGGATTTATTATTGAAATCGGGGCAATCGTTTTTAGATTTAAAAAACGATGAATCAATTCGTTTTGCTAATGAAGCTTTATCGCTTGCAACTCATAATAACGATAATGAGTTTGCTGCTAAAGCGTATAATTTAATTGGTTTAAATTATGCTGATTTTTCCGATTTATCAAAAGCAATAGAAGCTTATAAAAGTGGTATTGAAAGAGCAAATGCAACAAATAATGATACCATTAAAAGTTGGTTAACAAATAATTTAGCAAATACATATTGCTATAATGAATTAGATTTTAATGAAGGAGTAAAATATTATAAACTTGCTTTAAAATATGCTGAAAAGTTAAATGATGAAAGTGAAGTTGTATTTACTAAATTAAATTTGGTAAGTGCTTTGTTTAGAGTTTCAAATTACGATGAAGGAATAGTCTATTTGGTAGATTCTAAAGACTTTGTAGAAAACAATGATAATTTAGAAGCTAAAATTTCATTTAACTCATTGTATGCTGATTACTACAATAATGCTCAAAATGATTTTAATAAAGCAGATTTTTATTATCAAAATGCATTTAACCTTTCAAAGCAAAATGATGTTGAATATATAAAATCTCATATAGCTGATTTATATAGCGATATTTCAAATTTCTATTCTAAGCATAAAAATTATGAAAAAGCATTTTACTATTTACAAAAAAGCGATTCATTAAATAATTCAATTTATAACTCTGAACGTATAAGTAAAGTTGCAAAAGAAAGTAATGAAGTTGACAAAAGTGAGATTGAAAGAAATTTATTTTTGGCTAATCAAGACAAATTAATTCAAGAAGAAAAGTTAAGAGATTCAAAACTAACTGTAACATTATTCATTGTTATATTTTCAATTTTAATGATGTTATTATTTTCTACCTATAGAAATAACAGATTGAAGAAGGAGACAAATATAGAATTGAAAAAAGCCAATGAAGAGTTAATTAAAGCTAAAGAGGAAGCAGAACAAGCTTCAAACATAAAATCTCAATTTATTTCAACTATTAGCCATGAGCTAAGAACACCTTTATATGGAGTTATTGGAACAACAGATATCATTGAGGAAGAACACCCCGAATTAGCGAATAGTTCTCACCTAAAAGCATTAAAGTTTTCAGCCAATTATTTATTGTCTTTAGTAAATGATATTCTAAAGGTTTATAAAATTGAAGAGAATAAAGTAATTCTTGAAGATAACATTTTCAATTTAGTTGATGTAATTGAGAATATTAAAGAATCGTTAGAAACAATTTCAAGAAAAAATAATAATAAAATTCATGTATTAGTTGATGCCGCAATTCCTGAGTTTTTAATAGGAGATAAAATTAGATTATCCCAGATTATTATTAATTTAATGAGTAATTCGCTTAAATTCACTCATAATGGTAAAGTAACAATTACTGCAGATTTAGAGAAAAAAGAAAATGAATTATTTCATATAAAATTTAAAGTAATTGATACAGGAATTGGAATTCCAAAAAAATATCAAGAATCTGTTTTTGATAAGTTTGTTCAAATTGAAAGAAGAGAAGATGATTACCAAGGAACAGGCTTGGGCTTAACGATTGTAAAAAAATTAATTGGCTTATTTAATGGAAAAATTTCTCTAGAGAGTGAAGAAGGAAAAGGAACCACTTTTACTTTTGTAATACCATTGAAATCGGGAGTAGATGAAGCAAAACAGTTTATTCAAGACGTAGAGGTAGATTTATCTGAATCGAAAACCTATAAAGTTTTAGTAGTTGAAGACAATAAGATTAATCAAATCGTTACCAAAAGGCTACTTGAAAACCACAAATTTGAATGTGAAATTGTAGATGATGGTTTCCAAGCTATCGATATTTTGGAAGAAAAAGAATTTGATGCTATTTTAATGGATATCAATATGCCAAAAATTAACGGATTCGAAACTACCAAAATCATTAGAAAAAAAGGTTATACAATTCCTGTAATTGCTGTTACAGCATTTGAGAAACAAGAAATAGTTGACAAAGCAAGAGAAGCTCAAATTAATGATGTAATTGCAAAGCCTTTTGAAGCCTATAAGCTTTTTAGAATGATTCGTAAATATGTTGAAAATTCAGATAATGAAAACAATGAATTAAACGCCTAATTCATTGTTTTACTTTTCATAAAATCTGTAATTAAATAAGCAATTAATTTACCAGTTAAATGATTGTTATTTGTAGTGTCTAAATCTGGAGCTCCTTCACAAATATGTAAATAAGAAGCATTTTTATGTTTGCCAAAAAAGTGAACAAATTCTCTTGCTTGGTTTACATTAAAACCGCTTAATGTCATAGCACTAGAATATACGCCAGGAATTGCATCTAAATCTAATTCAATACCAAAAGAATCTGTTTTTACAAATGAGAAAGCTTTAAGCATCTCTTCTTCAAATGATTTAGATTTTCTTATTTCAATTTCTTCATAAGTAATGAAATTAACTCTTTCATTCAATTCTTTTAATGTATTGAACAAAATTTTTGAAGTGTAGCTTTCATGTAAGCCAAAAATGAAATAATTTTTAAGAAAACCTTCTTCAAAAGCATAACTAAATCCATTACCCGAATGTCTTCCTTCCATCATTCTAAAATCACTATGTGCATCAAAGTTTATGGCATTCACGGGTTTACCTTTAGCAAGAGCTAAACCTTTAATGTTTCCATAAGCATTATTATGTCCGCCTCCAATGATAATTGGAATTTTACCAGCTGAAACGATAGTATGAATAGCATGAGAAACTTCTTTATCAATTTTTTCAACCAATTTAAAAAGCTGTTTGCGATCTTCTTTTACATTAGGATTTAATTTCTCGGCTTCTATCATGAATTCTTCAACTTCTAATTCTCCTAAAATCAATAAATCGCTTCCTTTACAAAATTTATTATGTTGAATATTTAATAAACTTTTTAAGGAACTTTTAAATGCGGCAGAAGTGCCAACTCTTCCGAAGTTTGCTTTAACACCAATGTCTTCCGAAATTCCAAGTAATACAAATTTAGCATCACAATTTTTCAAAATTTCTGATAAATTATGACCTGTATTAGGCACATGAACTTTTTCTCCAAATTTTACTTCACCACTTCTATGATTGGTCATTTTTGCTAATTCGCTAGAAGTGAATAATTTAATTGATTCCATTGGTTTAGTAATTTCACTTTCAAAAATAAGATTTTATAAATAACTATGAATAATAATTGAAAAAATAGTTTTTAAATTGTAAGTTTGTTAGGAATTTAACCAAAAATCTACTTATAACAAATGGAAAACGAGAAAAAACAAAACAATTCCGGATTAAAAGCTGCAGTAGTTATTTTAGCACTTTTGCTTTTAGGAAGTATAGGTTACATTATAAAAATGACAGCCGATAACAAAAAAGAAGTTACTGAGTTAACTACTGAAAAGGACAAGTTTGCTAGTGATTTAAAAGCTAACATTGCTGAATTAGAAGCTTCTAGAAGTGAAAATACTGAATTAGATGCTGAAAGACAAAAATTATTAGAAGAAAATAAAGAGCTTTTAGCAAAAATTGAAAAGGCTGAAGGTGATGCAGCTGCAATGGCTCGTTATAAAAATGAATATTTCCGCTTAAAAAGAGAACAAGATAATTTAGTAGCTGAAATTAAATTATTAAAAGAACAAAATGTAGCCTTAACGTCTAGTCTTGATAGTACAAATGTTGTTTTAGATGAAGAAAGAAAGTTTAAAGATACTTTATTAGTTCAAAATGACAACTTAGCAAAAACAGTTGAAAAAGGTTCTAAATTATCGGTTTTAAATTTAAATGTACAAGCTGTTAAAGAAAGAAGTTCTGGAAAACAAATTGATACAGATAAAGCAAGCCGTGCTGATAAATTAAAAGTTAGCTTTATTATAGCCGAAAATCAAATTGCTAAGTCAGGTTCTAGAACATATTATGTTCAGGTAATTGACAGTAAGAATAACATTTTAGGTGATAAAGAAACTATTTCTATGGGTGGTGAAGGCATGTCTTTAACATATAGTTTTATTACTCAAGTTAAATATGAAAACAAAACTGTTCAAGTTAACGAAGAACTTTCAGGTAAAGATTTTCAATCAGGAACTTATTTTGTTAATGTATTTAATGAAAAAGGAGAAAATGTTTCTAAAACAAGTTTTAATTTAAGATAATATAAACTTACATATCATAAAAAGGCCAGCTTTAAGCTGGCCTTTTTTTATTTTACAAACTCTCCGTTTATCATCACATCCTCAATTAAATTTGAACCAAATTCATAAGGGATTTGGTAATAAGAATGTATAGGTTTTGTAATAATTAAATTAGCTTTTTTACCTTTTGTAATACTTCCAACTTCTTTAGAAACATCCATAGCAAAAGCGGCATTAATAGTAGCTGCATTAACAGCTTCCTCGGGAGTCATTTTCATTTTAATACAAGCCGTTGCCACTACAAAGTTCATGTTTCCAGATGGAGTAGTTCCTGGATTATAATCTGTAGCTAAAGCTAAAGGCAAACCAGCTTCAATCATTTTTCGAGCTGGAGTATATGGTATACTAATAAAATAAGAGCAACTTGGTAAAGCAACCGGCATAGTTTCCGAGTTCTTTAACACTTCAATATCTTCATCTGTAACAATTTCTAAATGGTCTACAGAACGTGCTCCATAATTTACACAAGCTTTTATTCCTTCAATTGCTGTGAACTGGTTAACATGAATTTTGGCTATTAATCCATATTTTTTTCCAGCTTCCATTATACGTACTGTTTCCTCAACGGAAAAATAACCAGTTTCTAAGAAAGCATCAATATAATCGGCTAAGTTTTCTTCTGCTATTTTCGGTAACATTTCATTGATAATCAAATCGATATAAGCTGAATGATTTTCTTTAAATTGAGTAGGGAAGGCGTGTGCTCCTAAAAATGTAGCTTTTATAGGAATTGCATAGTTTTCTTTTAAACGTTTTATAACGCGTAGCATTTTCAACTCTCCTTCAACAGTTAATCCGTAACCCGATTTAATTTCAATAGCACCAGTTCCTTGTTTTATAACTTCTTCTAATCGTTTTTTTGATTGTTCATATAATTCTTCTTCTGAAGTTTCGTTAAGTCGTTTTGCTGAATTTAAAATTCCACCACCACGATTTGCAATTTCTTCATACGATAATCCGTTAATTCTATCTACAAATTCCTGAATTCTATTTCCAGCGTAAACAATATGTGTATGGCTATCAACCCAAGTCGGTAAAATTACTTTTCCCTCTATATCAATAACATTAAAGTCATTTAAATCTGGACAATCTTTCATTGTACCAAAATCTTCAATACGATCTTCTTTTATAATTAAAAATGCATTATCAATTTTTGGTAAAACCGACATTTCCTTTCCTGAAACTTTTGTAACATTTGGCTCTCTAACTTGTAATAATTCTTTTATATTAATGAAAATTGTACGCATAAAAATAATTTTCTGTAAAAATAAGTCCGAATTTTAAAAACTCCTATCTTTATAATAAAAAATAGGTATTTTGAGAAAAATAAGATATAAAAAAGGAAGAAAAGTTCAAGGTCAAACGTATGAGTATACAGGTATCTATACGGATAAACAAACTGAAATGCAGTTGTTTGTTTATAACGAACAAGAAGTTGACGAATATGAAAAAGTGACTTTAGAGGAATTTAGTTCAAAGCGTTCAGTTGAAAAAAACAATTGGCTCAATATTCACGGATTAACAAATATTGACTTAATTAAATCTCTTGCAGAAAATTTAGAATTGAATTCTTTAATTATTTCAGATATTTTGAACATAGCAAGAGGGACTCGTCTAGATGAAATGGACGAATCTCTTTTTTTTAGTATAAAATCTATTTTACCCAATGAATCTGATGATACCATTCGAATTGAACAAATTAGCTTTTTAATTAAAGAGAATTTAATTGTTTCATTTCAAGAAAAAAGAGGTGATTTTTTTACCCATATTAGAGAAAGGCTAAGAACTAATTCAGGAGTTGTTAGAAAAAAACACGTAGATTATTTACTTTATTTATTATTAGATGCTATTATCGAAAATTTCTACATAACAATTGAAAATAAAGAAACAAAGATTGAACTGTTATTAGCTACGTCTAAAACCTCTGATGATCCTAAAGTAGTTGAAGAGATTGAACATTTAAGAGAAATATTTCATTATTTAAAACGCTCTTTAATTCCACTTAAAGAAGCATTGTATACCATTAAAACCATCAAAGATGATGATGAGTTTAATAGCATTCAATCTTCAAATTTTGTCTTTTTTAGTCGACTTCATCAAAAAACTATTGAATTGTTAGAGCAAATTGATTACGATATGACTTCACTAGATAGTGCCAGTAATTTTTATTACACTACACAAAATCATAAGATGAACGAAGTAATGAAAACATTAACAGTAATTTCTTCGGTTTTCTTGCCCTTAACATTTATTGCAGGTATTTATGGTATGAATTTTAAATACATGCCAGAACTTAATTATCATTATGGTTATTACACAATAATTGGTTTGATGTTTCTAATTGTAATAGTAATGTTAATTTATTTTAAACGAAAGAATTGGTTTTAAATCATGTTTTTTGGATTTACCCATTCATCAAATTCATTTTCAGTAACATAACCTAAAGAAACAGCAGCTTGCTTTAACGTTGTATTTTCATGATGCGCTTTTTGAGCTATTTCAGCAGATTTATAATAGCCAATTTTTGTGTTTAAGGCTGTAACAAGCATTAATGAGTTGGAAAGAAGTTCAATTACCCTTTTTTCATTAGGCTGAATGCCTTTTAAACAATTTTCATTAAATGAATTACAAGCATCTCCTAATAATTCTGCAGATTGTAAAAAGTTTGCAATAATTACTGGTTTGTATACATTTAATTCGAACTGACCTTGACTTGCTGCAAATGTTATTGTAGTATCATTACCAATAATTTGACTACAAACCATCGTTAATGCTTCTACTTGAGTTGGATTTACTTTTCCAGGCATTATTGAAGAACCGGGTTCATTTTCTGGAAGTAAAAGTTCACCAAAACCAGCTCGTGGACCAGAACCCATTAAGCGAATATCATTTGCAATTTTAAATAAAGAAATGGCTAATTGTTTTAACGCTGAATGACTTTCAACTATTGCATTGTGTGCAGAAAGTGCTTCAAATTTATTTGGAGCTGTTATGAAAGGGAGTTGGGTAATTTCTGCAATATTTTTAGCAACTTCAATATCAAAATTTTCAGGAGCATTTAAACCTGTACCAACAGCAGTTCCGCCAAGTGCTAATTCAGATAAGGAATATAAACTTTTTTGTAATGAAACAATTCCATTTTGAATGAGTTGTGAATAACCTGAAAACTCTTGACCAAGTGTAAGTGGAGTAGCGTCCATTAAATGTGTTCGGCCAATTTTAATTACATCTTCAAATTCTTCTGATTTTGTAATAAACGTTGCTAAAAGTTTTTCTAATGCTGGAATTGTATGATATACTAATTTTCTGTAAGCAGCAATATGCATTGCCGTAGGAAAGGTATCATTAGAAGATTGTGATTTGTTAACATCGTCATTCGCTTTTATAATAGGTTCATCTTGTCCAATTTTTCTGTTTGAAAGTTGTTGTGCTCTATTTGCTATAACTTCGTTAACATTCATGTTAGTTTGTGTGCCAGAACCTGTTTGCCAAATTACAAGAGGAAATTGGTCGTTATGTTTCTCGTGTAAAATTTCATCGCAAACTTGAACAATTAGTTTTGCCTTTTCAGAATCAAGTACACCAAGGTTATTATTAGTAATAGCAGCTGCTTTTTTAAGAGTAGCATATGCTGAAATTATCTCAAAAGGCATAGAAGCATCAGGTCCAATTTTAAAATTATTTCGAGATCTTTCGGTTTGTGCACCCCAAAGTTTATCTGCAGGAACTTGTACTTCTCCAAGCGTATCTTTTTCAATTCTAAAGTTCATAATTTCAAATTTTACTAAAGTTAGCTATTTTATAAAAGAATTTCTGTTATAGAATTGTAAAAAATAAATTTAACTTTTATCTTTGACCTTGAATTCATATAAATTCCGGAAAACATGTTTGAATTTCAACAGTATTTAGGTTTTTTACTTTTCTTAACCATTTTAACTATCGGTTTTTGGTTAATGATTTTCTTAGCTTCTTTCGTTCCTTATTGGATTGGTGGGGCTATTGCAGAATTAATTAAAGAGAAAAGAGCAAAAAACAGAAAAGACGAAGAGTAATTATTCTTTGAACTTGAAATAAAAAAGGACTACAATTGTAGTCCTTTTTTTATATGTTATCCCATTATATCTCCGCCATCATCATCGCCTCCTTCACGTCTTCCTCTATCAGCTTCTTTTTTTCTGTTGAAGCGATAAGTTAGAGAAAATAAAATAGTTCTTTTTCTCCACATAAATTCAGAATAAGAAGAAGTTACGTCCTCTATGTAGGTTTCATTTCTTCTTTTCATTGTATTAAACATGTTGTTTACATTTAAGGCTAAAGTCATTTTATCTTTTAAAACGTCTTTACTTAATGCCATACTTACATTAGTCATAGACAAACTTTTACCTTGCGCATTTTTTTGAGGACCTCGGTAAAATACATTAGTTTGCCAATCTACTTTATATGGTAACGTTATTTTATTGTTTAATCTTGCAAACCAAGTAAAAGCATCATTATCAAAATTTTGTGTAACTAACTGATTTTGAAAATCAGTATAAGTATAATCACCACGAGTTACTACACTAAATAAATTTAAATTAGTGTTTAAGCGCCACCATTTATAAGGAGAATAATTAACATTAAATTCAAAACCTGTTCTAACTTCTTTTGAAAGGTTGATAGGTGTTGAAACGATTACAGGTACTCCATCAACTTCATCTCCAGTTTCTCTTCTAATAAATTGAAAAGAATCATCTGTAAGGTTGGTATAAATTGATGAATTTAATGTGAATTTTTTACCTTTCCATAAATAACCTAACTCAATAACATTTGTAAATGTTGGATCTAAATCGGGATTACCTTGAAATAAATTTACGTTACTTGAGTAGGTAGAAAATGGATTTACAAATCTACCTCTAGGTCTATTAATTCTTTTACTGTAACTTAATGTAATTGATTGATCTTCTGTAAATTCATAATTAAATGTTGCAGTAGGGAAGAAGTTATTATATAATTTCGTATTAAAATCAGAACTCGTAAATGAATTTACTTCAATATGGCTGTCTTCCCATCGTAATCCTAAGAAATAAGAAAACTTATTTATTTTATTACCATATTGTAGATACAAAGCATTGATGTTTTCTACATACTCTAATAGATTACTATAAGCAGTATTAGGGTTTACTTGAAAGTCTGTTAATGTATTTGAAAAATCACCACGGTAACCTGCTTCAAAACGACCATCTTTTCCTAAAGGTAAAACATAATCGGTTTTTGCTAACATTCTATTTCTTGTATTGTTGTTTAATGTATTTTCAAATTGAGCAGGATTCGAAGAGTTTAAAATTACATCAGTTATATCTGAAGTTTCATCGCGTTGGTTTTTTGAAACTGAGAAATCAGCAGTAAAAATATGATCTTCTTTTTCAAATTTTTTAGTAACGTTAGTAGCATACTCAATTACATAATCTTCCTCATTTTGATCGCTAAAACGGTTACGAGTTTGAGTAAAAACTCCATTCTCATCGTAATAATCCATTAAAACATCTTGAGGGTTCTTTTCAGAATTTTCTCTAAAAGTTAGTGAATTTGTCCAAGTTAGAGATTCAGTTAAATTTAAATCGACACCAAAGTTTGCATTATAACCTCTATCAATATCTTTTGTAGTTCTGCTTTCATTCATAAAACCTGTAATATCATCTATTTCAGGAGTATCATTATCAAAGTAGGTAGATTGAAATTCAGCTTCACCTTTATTCGTTCTATAATTATAACCAAAGTTTGAAAAAACGTTGAAAGTATCTGTTTTATAATTAATGCTTGAATTAAACCCATAAGTTTCAGGGTCACCAACAGATGCAACTAACGAACCATTTAATCCATTAGTTTTCCCTTTTTTCATGACGATATTGATAATTCCACCACCTCCTTCAGCGTTGTAACGAGCAGAAGGATTTGTAATAACCTCTACTTTATCAATTGCATCAGCGGGCAACATTTTTATTATATCACTTGGATTAATACCTGCAAGTCCAGAAGGTTTTCCATCTATTAAAATAGTAACACTTTCATTACCGCGCAGTGCAATTGTACCATCAGGATCAACTGTTACAGAAGGTACATTGTTTAATACATCACCTGCAGTTCCACCTCTTACGGTCATGTCAGAACCTACATTGTAAACTCTTTTGTCAAGCTTTATTTCTACTGTAGATTTTTCACCTACTAATTCAACACCTGATAGTTGCGCAATATCTGGTTCTAAATAAATAGTACCAAAATTTTTATTTGATGATATCGTTTGATTTTTTAATTCGACTGATTTAAAAGAAATATATTCAAAACGAATGTTGTAATTACCGTCTTTAACTGTAAATTTGAAATTACCATCAAAATCAGTAACTCCACCTGTTAATTGTTTAGTTTTAATATCCTCAAATACCACCGTAGCATATTCTAATGGCAAATCTGTACCCTTTTCAAGAATTTTTCCAGTTATGCTAACTTGTTTTGTTTCTGGTTTATATTGCGAATAAGAAAATGTTGATACAATTAATAAATAGAAAATAGAAAATTTTATTCTTTTGCTCATAAAGTTTGTTTTCCAAATTAGATTGCAAAATTACCTTATGGTTTAAAGCTATTGTCATAAATCTTTGTTAAAACTACTTAAAGGATTTCGTTGATTTTTTCTTTAGGGCGAGCTATGACTGCTTTATTATTTTTAACGACAATTGGTCTTTCAATTAATTTGGGATGTTCTAATAAAATTTCTATTATTTGATTTTCAGATAGTTCCTTACCTTTAAAGTTATCAATCCAAATTTTTTCTTTAGTTCGAACCAATTCAATAGGTTTAATGTTTAATTTAGAAATTACTTCTTTTAATTCTTCTTTAGTAAAAAAATCATCTAAATATTTTCTAACTATAATTTCTTCATTTGTGTTTTCAAGTAAACATAAGCCCTCTCTTGACTTTGTGCATCTTGGATTATGGTAAATTGTTATCATAATTCAGTTTTTTACAAAGATAAAAAATAGTATTTTAGTGAAAATTTTTGTGGTATGTATATTGAACAATTAAAAAAATATAATTTAAATCTAGCGCTATATTTTATTATACCGATTGGATTTATGTTGTTAATGCTTTGGAATTATTTTGCTTCTTTAGATTTAGACACCAATCAAGTTATTCAACAAACTATTAGTATGATTGGCGTTAATGGAACTTTTATAGCTATGATAGCTCCTTTAGCTATTGGTTTATTTGTTGTTTTCTTTTGGACAAAATTTATTCAAAATTTAGATATACGAATATTAACTACTTCAAGAAATAAAGTTGACTGGAAACGAATTTTCTTTTCATTTTTTTTATGGGCTGCAATCACATCAACAATGATTCTAGTTGCATATTATTCAACTCCAGAGAATTTTATATTGAATTTTAAACCTCAAAAGTTTGCTGTTTTTTTAGTCTTAGCTATTTTACTTATTCCATTACAAACAAGTTTTGAAGAATATTTATTTAGAGCACATTTAATGCAAGGTTTGGGACTAGCTACTAATAGTAGATTAATCCCTTTATTAGTAACTTCTTTTTTGTTTGGAATTATGCATGCTGCTAATCCTGAAGTAGATAAAGTAGGCTGGATTATTATGTTGTATTATATAGGCACAGGTTTGTTTTTAGGAATTCTTACTCTAATGGATGAAGGTTTGGAATTGGCTTTAGGTTTTCATGCAGCTAATAATTTAGTAAGTGCTTTATTAGTTACAGCTGATTGGACAGCTTTTCAAACCCATTCAATTTTTAAAGATATTTCAGAACCATCAACAGGTTTTGAAATTATATTACCAGTCTTTATTATTTTTCCAACGTTACTTTTTATTTTTTCGAAAGTATACAAATGGAAAAATTGGAAAGAAAAATTAACGGGTAAATTAATAGAATTAGAAACTAATGATTCCACATTTTAAAAATATTCATAACAGATTTAAAATTAATGAGTTTCACCTAAACAAAGATTCATTATTTCAATTAGCGTATAGTTTTATTAAAGAAGGAGAGGAGTTTGAAAAGGAAATTGGACTTTTTCTTTTGGATTGGTTAGACGAAAATGATTTTGTTGTTGTTAACACATCTGGAACAACAGGAAAACCGAAAGAAATTAAGCTATCTAAACAAGCGATGGTTAATTCTGCAATTGCTACTGGAGATTATTTTAATTTGAAACCTGGAGATAGGGTTTTACATTGTTTACCAAGTAGATTTATTGCTGGTAAAATGATGCTTGTAAGAGCAATTATTTTAGGATTAGAATTGGATATTATTTCTCCAAATAGTAGACTTGAAAAAAACGTTAAAAATTATGATTTTACGGCTATGGTTCCTGTTCAGGTTGAAAATAATTTTGAGAAATTAAATCAATTTAATAAACTTATTATTGGCGGTGCACAACCCAATTTGAACCTTCTTGAAAAGCTAACACAAATTAAAGGTTTGAAAGCTTATGAAACTTACGGAATGACAGAAACGATTACTCATATTGCTGCAAAAGAAATTAATTCACAATATTTTAAAGTATTACCAGAGATTTCAATTTCTACAGATGATAGAGAATGTTTAGTTATTGATGCGCCAAGAATTACTTCTGAAAAAATTGTTACAAATGATATTGTTGAAATACATTCAAATGAAGAGTTTCAATGGCTTGGAAGAATTGACAATGTTATAAATAGTGGGGGAATAAAATTATTTCCGGAGCAAATTGAAAAAAAACTTGAAAAATTTATATCACAAAGATTTTTTGTTTCAAGTGAAAAGGATGAAAAACTTGGTAATAGAGTAGTAGTAGTTATTGAAAGTAAACCCTTTGATTTTGATAAGACAATCTTTAATAATCTTGAAAAATTTGAATTACCTAAACAGATTTATTTTGTAGATGCATTTGATGAAACTAAAACAGGTAAAGTAAATAGATTGGAAACTTTAAAAAAAGTAAGGACTGTATGCTAAATAATTTTTTTATAGTTAAAGAGTATTATAACTAATCAAATTTAAACATCTACATAAAATTAACACTTCTTTATTAATATCACATACAGTCCTTTTAATTTAATTATTTTTCCATTTGTAGATAATAATCAGCTGAATGCTTTCCACTTCCAAAAAATAAAAAGAATATACATAAAAGTAATGCTATACCTGCTTGTAAAGTATTACTCAAATTAAATTCAAAAATAAAGTTTATTAGGAAAGCACAAATTACTATAGGCAATTGAGCCCATATTGACCATCTTGTTAAGAAGCCAATTATTATCATGACTCCTCCCACCATGTGGGCAAATGCAATATAATGTATTAAAAGCATTTCACTACCAAAACCTCCCGATGTACTTAAAATCTCATGAAGATATTTACCTTCGGTAAAAAATGATATCCCTTTAATAAATAGAAAAGCTCCAAAGGCAATTCTAAGTAAATCGAGAGGAATGCTAGTGTGTGCATTAGCCCATTTATTTAACTCTCTAATTGTAGCCATAATATATGGGTTTAAAATTATTGTCTAAATTACTAAAAATTAAGTAATTAGGAAAATAATATTTGTTAAAAGAAAATTAAAACTAATTACTCTCAGCAACTTTTACAAAGAAATGATTATCAAAAAATTGATAACTAGAAGTCTTTTTTAAACTTCTTAATTTAATTTTTTGTTCTTTGGTTGTAGGATATAAACGAATTTTTTTCTTATCGTACTCAAAATCAAAAGGCATATTAAAATCCGAATTTACATCTTCCCATCTGTAATAAAGATAGTTCTTATCAATACGATATGAAAAGGTTGGAATAGTAGTAGTTTCTAAATATTGTTTAAAGATAGGCGTTAAATCCATTCCAGATACTTTGTTAAAGAAATCAATAACTGTTTGAGTATCGATAATTTGTTTTTTAAAAGTTTCAGAATATTTCAAAATTAAAGCCCACCATTTTTCATCATCATTAATTACGTGTCGAAGTGTATTCAATAATAACGAACCTTTAAAATACATATCGCCACTTCCTTCATTATTGACCCCAAATTTACCAATAATTGGTCTGTCATTTGAAACACTTCTTGATTGACCATTTACATATTTTTGAGCAGCTTCATATCCTTGCGTACATTCTACAAAAACGGTTTCAGAATATGTTGTAAACCCTTCATGAATCCACATATCAGCAATATCTTTACTCGTTATACTATTACCAAACCATTCGTGACCTGTTTCATGAATAATAATATAATCGAAGCCTAAGCCAATTCTTGTTCCTGATAAATCCATACCTAAATAGCCTTTTCGGTATTTGTTTCCGTAAGCAACGGCACTTTGATGCTCCATACCTAAATAGGGAGTTTCAACTAACTTGTAGCCATCTTCCCAAAACGGATAGTTTCCAAATTTAGAATTGAAGCAATCTAGCATGGTTTTTACATCTTCCTCAAAATGTTTTTTAGCGGTTTCTTCATTTTCTTTTAGAACATAATAATCAATATCTAAACCATTGTGATTGTCATGAATATGAGCGTAATCAGCAATATTTACAGTTATGTCATAATTATTAATTGGATTTTTTACTTCCCAATCCCAACGCGTATAACCATTTCCTAAATCCTCAGAACCCTTAAACCTTCCGTTTGAAACATTCATTAATCCATTTGGAACCGCAACTTTAATTAAAGCGCCGTTATCAGGCTCATCTGTTTGAGAATCTTTTACAGGATACCACAAACTAGCACCAGTTCCTTGTACAGCAACGCCAATGAAATCTTTTCCATTACTATCTTTTTTGAAAACGAATCCGCCATCCCATGGCGCATTTTTAGCTACTTTAGGATTTCCAGAATAGTAAAAACGAACTTTTTCAGTTGATTTTTGAGTTAATTTACTCGGAAAACTTATAAATACAGCATCATAATCTCTTTTATAACTCAACTTTTGATTGTTCCAAACAATTGAATCTACATTCATATTATCGAACAAGTCCAATTGAATTTTTTGTGTTGGTTCAATTACTTTAAAAGTAATATCATTGTGACCTACAATACTTTTCTCTTCTGGATTTATTTTGATATTTAAATCATAACGCAATACATCAAAACTAGTACGTTCAAAACGTAAACCTCCCTGTAAAGAATCCCTACGTGTAAAATTTTGAGCTGAAATTTGTTGTAAACCAATAACTAGAATTGATAGATAAAGTAGTTTTTTCATTATGTTACGTTTTGATAATAAGTTGTCAATTGTAAAAATACGTTACAATTAAAACTCAGCTTCTTTAAAAATAGTTAAAATTTCTTTTGAAATAGGATGTGTAAATGTAATTTCTTCCGCATGAAGATGTAATCTATCGGCTTTTGTTCCATATAAATCATCGCCAACAATTGAGCAATTCAACCCTAAACTATGCGAAGCATGCACACGCAATTGATGTGTTCGGCCTGTAATAGGGAAGAAGTGAATGCGTGTTTTTTTATTTTTAATTTCGATGACTTTAAAATGCGTTTCAGCTGGTTTTCCATATTCATAACAAACCAATTGATTCGGGCGATTGTCTAAATCTACACGCAAAGGCAAATTGATACTACCTTCAGGTTGTTTTACAATTCCGTCTAATAAAGCAACGTAACGCTTTTTAACCGTTCGTTTAATGAATTGCGATTGTAGATTTTTATAAACTTCATCTGATTTTGCAATTAGTAATAAACCAGAAGTAGACATATCTAAACGATGCACAATTAGCGGTCCTGAGGCTTCTGGATAACGATTTTTTACACGTTCAAAAACCGAATCCTGAATGTTTTTACCCGGAACCGATAGAAATTCGGCTGGTTTATTGATAACCGCTAAATAATCGTCTTCAAAAACTATTTCAATATCTTTTCCTTCGGCAGGATTTTCTAAAAGAGGATTTTCGTCCATTTCAATTCCATCTAACATATGCGCTAGAATTGGTTTGCACTTACTTTGACATGCCGGATAAAACTGTTTGTGTTTTCGAACTTCTGATTTTGGCGATTGTCCCCACCAAAATTCAGCTAAAGCAATTGGTGTTAAATTATGGTTGAAAGCGTAGTGTAATAATTTAGGAGCTGCACATTCACCAGCACCAGCAGGTGGATTGTTATCGAAAATCTCCCCAACCGATTTAGTTCTCTTCGAAATATTTAAAAATTTGTATTTTCCAAAAAGTTTTTGTTGTAATTCAGATGATTTTGAAGCTCTTTCTAATTTTAATTTATCTATTTCTCTTTGAAGACTTTCGACTTTTAACTTTCGACTTTCAACAGTTAAATTCCAATATTTTGTCATTTTCTTCAACAAAATACTTTCTTTTTTACTTTCTTCAGAAAGTTCAAATTCTAGTTGCTCAATTTCTGTTGGTGATAAATTTTCAAAAGAAGTACGCTTTTCATCACGTTTCTTTTTTAAATCTTTAATGCGTTGCTTTTGACGTTGAATATCTGTTTTAGCATCAAATTCAGTTTGCTTTAAACTTTCTTTGGTTTCAACTAATTCCTGACTTTTTTCTAGTTCTTCAATCTTTCGATTGTATTGATTTAAAATAGCTTCTTCTTGTTTGAAAAAACTGTCTTGCGTCAACATATCAAAAACAGGCGGAACAAATTTGTCGTGAAGATTACTATCGGCTAATTTTCCAGAAACGCCCCATAAATAGCCTAAATTACCATTTTCATCTTGACAAACTAAAACCCCAAACATTTTTCCAATGACTAAACCTTCCTGATTCTCTTCTAAGCCAAAGTTGTGCTCGAAATCGGTTTGATTTTCTAGATATTCTTGTAGTTCTTTAGCTGCTATTTCACTTAATGGATGCGGTTCATAGTAAAATGGAAACGTAAATTTTTCAGGTAAAGTGATACCTGAAATATTGGATTTAAAATGTTGGAATTTACTATTCATAAGAATAAAAAAACGCTCATAAAGAGCGTTTAATTATGTATATGCAAAGTTAAATTATAAATTTAAAATAACATAATTTAAAATTGCTTCCGAATTTCCAATATTTCCACTAGCATGATTATGGAAAGTTGTGTAATAAATTGTACCTCCATTTGAATTAGCGTCACAACTTCCTAAAGTATCACCATGTGCTAAATGTGCATTTAAAGCACTTTGATTAATCGTAATTGTAATTGGATTGTTTTGGTTTCCTGGTGGAATATGGCAAATAGTTACCCATTCATCGTTAGTGTCATTACCAACTGGGTTTGTCACTAATGAAGAATCAAAGAAACTATCTGTTTTTAGCATCAAGGCTTGTGAATTCAATTCAACTAAACAAGTCCAATAATTACTATCATACATTTGAATTTGTTGCCAACCACCTAAGTCGTATTCCAAATCAAAACTTGAAAAACCAACCGAACTTGCTAAAAGAGGATCTACAATTTGTACTCCATTATAAAAACCAGAAGTTCCTGAAGTTGCAGAACAAAGCATAGTATCTGGAATAAATCCACCTGGCATATTACACCCAGTAACATTAGATGTACCACCCATTAAATAAGCTAGATCCCAATCAGAAGCATAAAGACTTCCTCCGTTAGTTACAAATTGTGCAAGATTAACATCAATCGTATTGTTTAAAGAAGCCATAGAAGCATTTCTAGAGCCACAGTTCAAAAATATGATATCATATTGAGAGACAATATTATAATCAGCTAAGTCACTAAAACTTATTTGAGTAGCATTGTAACCTAAGTTTGAAATTAAATCTTCAATTACATCAAAAGAACCAGAAACATAAGCAATATTAGCTACTTGATTGAGCTTAGATTGTTCTCCATCGATAGTTAATGTTATATCTTTTTGAATATCTACAGAAAAATTTGTTCTAAAATTTGAACCATCTCCAGTTTGAATATGTATTTCTCTATTTCCAGTTGGTAACTGTAAAACAAATTGACCATTTTCGTCAGAACGAGTATAGATTAATTCATGATCATCATCAAATGAAAAAATTAATGCTCCTCCGATACTTTGTTGGCCATTATTAGAGAGAACAGTACCAGTAACTTTTCCTGTAGTGAGATTCTCGGTTGGGTTAGTTTCATCTTTTTGACACCCAATAAATAGTATTATTGATAGTGAAAGCAGTAAAATTTTTCTCATATTTAAAACGTTGAATGTTAGGTAAATATAAAAAAAATGTTAAAATGATAAAGTAAGTATTTTGTAAATGAATAAAATTTAACAAAAAAACTGTTAAATGTTGTGAAAATTAATTTAAAATTAAAAGGATAAAATGATTTAAATGAAATATTTTATCCTTTTAAAAAATTAAATTTTTTCAATAAATATTGTATAAAACTATATTAAAAGATTACAAAATAGTAAATTATACCTGAATAACCCCTAAATTAAATGGTTTTTCGATAGGAGCGTGGTTAGCAGCTTCAATTCCCATAGATATCCATGTGCGTGTTTCTAATGGATCAATTACTGCATCTGTCCATAAACGTGCAGCTGCGTAATAAGGTGAAACTTGGTTATCGTAACGAGCTTTAATTTTATTGAATAATTCGGCTTCTTTTTCTGGTGTTAATTCTTCACCTGATTTCTTTAATGAAGCTGCTTCAATTTGTAATAATACTTTTGCAGCTTGAGCACCACCCATTACAGCTAGTTCTGCACTTGGCCAAGCAAAGATTAACCTTGGGTCGTATGCTTTTCCACACATAGCGTAATTGCCTGCACCATAAGAATTTCCAACAACAACCGTGAATTTTGGTACAACTGAATTCGAAACTGCATTTACCATTTTAGCACCATCTTTAATAATGCCACCATGTTCAGATTTACTTCCAACCATGAATCCAGTTACATCTTGTAAGAATACTAAAGGAATTTTCTTTTGATTACAATTTGCTATAAAACGCGTGGCTTTATCCGCAGAATCTGAATAAATAACACCACCAAACTGCATTTCGCTTGGTTTTGTTTTGGCTCCAGTTGTTTTTACAATCTTACGTTGGTTAGCAATTATTCCTACAGCCCAACCATCGATACGAGCATAACCAGTGATAATCGTTTGTCCGTAACCAGCTTTATATTCATCAAATTCAGAATTGTCTACTAAGCGTTTGATGATTTCCATCATATCGTATTGATCAGAACGAGATTTTGGTAAGATTCCGTAAATATCTTCTTCTTTTTCAGCAGGTTTTTCAGCTTTTATTCTGTTATATCCAGCTTTATCATAATCACCAATTTTCCCCACAACCGATTTAATTCTGTCTAAAGCATCTTTGTCATCTTTTGCTTTAAAATCGGTAACACCTGAAATCTCACAGTGCGTTGTTGCTCCACCTAAAGTTTCA
Source organism: Flavobacterium okayamense (assembly GCF_019702945.1). Lineage (NCBI taxonomy): Bacteria > Pseudomonadati > Bacteroidota > Flavobacteriia > Flavobacteriales > Flavobacteriaceae > Flavobacterium > Flavobacterium okayamense. Next base: position 2,250,765 of record NZ_AP024749.1, on the reverse strand, counting down.
TTATCGATACTTTCGCCAATAGCAGCTTTAACTAAATAACTTCCTGCTAAGAAAATACTTCCAGTTTTATCAACAATTAAAGCTTCATCACTCATAATAGGTAAATAAGCACCTCCAGCTACACAGCTTCCCATAACGGCTGCAATTTGAGTAATTCCCATACTACTCATTATGGCATTGTTACGAAAAATTCTTCCGAAATGTTCTTTATCTGGAAAAATTTCATCTTGCATAGGTAAATAAACACCAGCAGAATCTACTAAGTATATAATTGGTAATCTATTTTCAATAGCAATTTCTTGTGCTCTAAGGTTTTTCTTTCCAGTAATTGGAAACCAAGCTCCAGCTTTAACGGTAGCATCATTTGCAACAACAATACATTGCTTTCCTTGAATGTAGCCCATTTTAACCACAACACCACCAGATGGACAACCTCCATGTTCTTCATACATTCCTTCTCCAACAAAGGCTCCAATTTCAATACTACTTTTTTTATCATCTAATAAATAATCGATACGTTCACGCGCTGTCATTTTACCTTCCGCATGTAATTTATCGATACGTTTTTGTCCGCCACCTAATTTTACTTTGGCAAATCGGCTACGTAAGTCAGAAACTAATAATTTATTATGATCTTCGTTTTTGTTGAAATTTAAATCCATTTTGTGTTGGTTAATTTTATCGGTGTGCTAAAATACGAAATCGATGTAGATATAAGCAAATAAAAAAATCCAAACTTGAAGTTTGGATTTTTAACTATTTTTAATTTTTATTCTTCCTCTTTTTGTCCCATCATCATCAGATAAGCTTTTAAGAATTCATCAATTTCTCCGTTCATTACGGCATCAACATCGCTACTTTCATAACCTGATCTAACATCTTTTACCAATTTATAAGGATGCATGACATAATTACGAATTTGCGAACCCCATTCGATTTTCATTTTTCCGGCTTCGATATCAGCACGTTGTTCCAAACGTTTTTTCATCTCAATTTCATATAATTGCGACTTTAACATTTGCATCGCTCTTTCACGGTTATCGTGTTGCGAACGCGTTTCAGAACATTGAATTTGAATTCCTGTTGGTTTGTGAACCAATTGTACTTTGGTTTCCACTTTATTAACATTTTGTCCACCAGCACCACTTGAACGAGCAGTTGTAATTTCAATATCAGAAGGATTTACCACGATTTCGATAGTATCATCAACTAATGGGTAAACATAAACTGACACGAATGATGTATGACGTTTGGCATTGCTATCAAATGGAGAAATACGCACTAAACGATGTACACCATTTTCACCTTTCAAATAACCAAAAGCAAAATCGCCTTCAAACTCTAAAGTTACGGTTTTAATACCGGCAACATCACCTTCTTGAAAGTTTAATTCTTTAATTTTGTAGCCTTGTTTTTCGCCCCACATTAAATACATACGCATTAACATTGAAGCCCAATCACAACTTTCGGTTCCACCAGCACCCGCAGTAATTTGCAATACAGCACTCATACTATCGGCTTCATCGGAAAGCATATTGCGAAACTCAATATCTTCGATATGAGAAATGGTTTTATGGTATAATTCGTCAACTTCCTCTTCTGAAATTTCTCCTTCTTTTAGGAAATCTAACATGATTTGGAGTTCTTCCACCATATCTACTCCTTTAGTATAATCGTCTACCCATTTCTTCTTTGAACGGATTTCACGGACTAATTTTTCGGCTTCTTTTGGTTTATCCCAAAAGCCAGGAGCTAATGTTTTTTCTTCTTCGTTTGTAATTTCGATTAATTTCTTATCGATGTCAAAGATACCTCCTTAACGCACCAAGGCGATCAATAATATCCTTTACTTGTTCAGTATTTACCATAAAAATTGTAGTTTTACGTCACAAAAGTAAGATATTCCTTTCGATTATATGGAAATAAATTTAATTAGTGATACGGTAACTAAACCAACACAAGAAATGTTGGATGTTATGTTTAACGCAAAAGTTGGTGATGATGTCTTTAAACAAGACCCAACAGTTAATGAGCTAGAGCGTTATACTGCTGAATTATTTGGAAAAGAAGCTGCTTTGTTTTTTCCTAGTGGAACAATGGCAAATCAAACCGCTATTCGTTTACATACAAAACCAGGAGATGAAGTTATTTGCGATAAATGGTCACATATTTTTTTATATGAAGGTGGAGGAGTTGCTGCAAATAGTGGTGTTTCTTGTCATTTAGTAGATGGAAACAGAGGAAAAATAACTGCCAATCAAGTTACCCAGTTTATAAATGACCCCGAATTTTACCATGCACCAATTACACGATTAGTAAGCTTAGAAAATACGACTAATAAAGGTGGAGGAGCTTGCTACGAAATTGAAGAATTAAAAGTCATAAAAGAAGTTTGTAATAAACACGGATTAAAATATCATTTAGATGGAGCGCGCTTGTGGAATGCAATGGTAGCTAAAAATCAGCAACCGAAGCAGTTTGGAGAAATGTTTGATACTATTTCCGTTTGTTTATCGAAAGGCCTAGGAGCTCCTGTTGGTTCTGTTTTAGTAGGAAGTAATGAAGACATAAAGAAAGCATTGCGTATTCGTAAATTATTTGGAGGAAATATGCGTCAAGCGGGTTATTTAGCTGCTGCAGGTTTATATGCCATGCAAAATAATATTGAGCGTTTAGAAAAAGATCATCAAAAAGCAAAAGAACTAGGTTCAGTTTTAGTTAAAAAGGATTGGGTTAAAGAAGTTGAACCAATTGAAACAAATATTGTAATTTTTAAATTGCAACCAACTATTGACGAAAAGTCTTTTATTGAAAAATTAAAGCAAAAAAGAATTTTAATCAGTTCAATGGGGCAAGGAAAATTAAGAATGGTTACTCATATGGATTACCGACAAGTAATGCATGATTATGTTTTGGAAGTTTTAGAGAAAATGTAATAAAAAAGAGGTTTAATAACCTCTTTTTTATTTGAATAAATCCATTCCTGGAATATTTGGCATTCCTTCTTTGGCAACAGCAGCTAATTCCGTTTCGTTTACATTTGTAGCTCTTTCAATAGCTTTGTTCAAAGTGTTAACCAAATAATCTTCGAGCATTTCTTTGTCTTGCAATAAGTTATCAGATATTGAAATGTTTTTTATTTTTCGATTTGCAGTTAAAGTTACTTCTAATAAACCATCACTACTTTTTTCGTCAATTAAAACCGTATCTAAGCGTTTCTTAGTAGCCTCAACTTTTTCTTGGGTTTCTTTGATTTTTCCCATCATACCCATTAAGTCTCCAAACATAATGTTAAATTTTAAATTTAAGTTACAAAATTAGTAAATTAGCAGTTATATAAAATTTAACTTCATGAAAAAAATGACCTCTTTAATGGCATTTTCTCTTATTTTTGCGACCGCTTGTAAAGATAAAGAAGAGAATATGAAAGATACGATTCAACCACCAATAGCAAAAAAGATTCCTCATGCATTAGAAAAGCATGGACATGTTAGAAATGACGATTATTATTGGTTAAATGATAGAGAAAATCTAGAAGTTATTGCATACTTAAATGCAGAAAATGATTATTATAAAAAGATGACGGCTCATACTGAGCAACTTCAAAAAGATTTATTTGAAGAAATGAAGTCGAGGATTAAAGAAGATGACGAATCTGTTCCTTATTTTTACAATGGTTATTATTACATAACTCGATATGAAAAAGGAAAAGATTATCCAATTTATTCGAGAAAGAAAGGAAACTTAGATGCTGCTGAAGAAATTATGTTCGATTGTAATGAAATGGCAAAAGGTCATTCGTATTTCAACTTAAACGGAATTTCTGTAAGTGAGGATAATAATTGGGTTACTTTTGGTGTCGATACGGTTTCTCGTCGTCAATATACAATTCAAGTTAAAAATTTAGTAACAGGCGAAATTCTTCCTGAGAAAATAGAGAATGCAACGGGTGGAACCTCTTGGGCAAGTGATAACAAAACTTTCTTTTATACTAAAAAAGATCCGCAAACATTACGTTCTGATAAAATTTATAGACATGAATTGAATTCAGATGTTAAAAGTGACGCCTTAGTTTTTCATGAAAAAGACGATACTTTTTACACTTTTGTTTACAAAGAAAAATCAAAAAAATATTTAGTAATTGGATCTACGAGTACGATGACTTCTGAGTTCCAAATTTTAGAAGCTAATAATCCAACAGGTAATTTTAGAATTTTCTCGAAAAGAGAACGAGGTTTAGAATATTCTATTTCTCATTATGGTGATAGTTTTTATGTGTTGACCAATAAAGATAAAGCTACTAATTTTAAATTGATGAAAACTCCAGAAACTAAAACTTCATCAGAAAATTGGATAGATTTAATTCCACACAGAGGTGATGTATTATTAGAGGGAATTGATATTTTTAAAGATTATTTAGTAGTTGAAGAGCGTTCAAACGGATTGAATAAAATTCAAATTCGTCCATGGAATGGAGGAGAGGCTTATTATTTACCTTTTGAAAGCGAAACCTACACAGCGTATACAACTACAAATCCTGATTTTGATACGGACATTCTTCGTTTTGGTTATCAATCGTTAAAAACACCTTCTTCGGTTATTGATTTTAACATGAAAACTAAAGGAAAAACAGTTTTAAAGGAACAAGAAGTTTTAGGTGGAAAGTTCAATAAAGATAACTACGAAGAAAAGCGTGTTTGGGCAACAGCTAATGATGGAACTAAAGTTCCAATCTCCATGGTGTATAGAAAAGGAATTAAGTTGGATGGAAATAATCCATTATTACAATACGCTTATGGTTCTTATGGTTCGTCTATGGATCCTTGGTTTTCAACTACGCGATTAAGTTTACTAGATAGAGGATTTATTTTTGTAATAGCACATATTAGAGGAGGAGAAGATCTTGGACGCCAATGGTATGAAGATGGAAAACTTTTGAAAAAGATTAACACTTTTACCGATTTTATTGACTGTTCGAAGTTTTTGATAAAAGAAGGCTACACTTCAAAAGATCATTTATATGCTGAAGGAGGCTCTGCTGGAGGTTTATTAATGGGAGCAATTGTTAATATGAATCCTGAAATCTATAATGGTGTTATTGCTCAAGTTCCTTTTGTTGATGTAGTAACTACAATGTTAGATGATTCTATTCCATTAACAACTGGTGAATATGATGAATGGGGAAATCCTAATCAAAAAGAATATTATGATTACATGCTTTCATATTCGCCATATGACAATGTAAAATCACAAAATTATCCAAATATGTATGTTTCCACAGGACTTCACGATTCACAAGTTCAATATTGGGAACCTGCAAAATGGGTTGCTAAATTAAGGGAGTTAAAAACTGATAATAATCTGTTATTCCTTGATACTAATATGGATGCAGGACATGGTGGCGCATCAGGTAGATTTGAAGCATTAAAAGAAGTTGCGAAAGAATTTGCCTTTTTATTAGATTTAGAAAAAATTAAGGAATAGTTTAACTTTTTTTGTTAAATTTGCAAGGTTTTGGTGTTTTAAAAAAATTGTTTAAACACTTCGCAAATTAATATAGATTTTATGAAAGAAGAAATAAAAGCCTATAACAATGTACTGGAATTAATTGGTAATACTCCAATTTTAAAACTATCTAAAATTACCGAAAATATGCAAGGTAATTTTTATGCTAAAGTTGAAGCTTTTAATCCAGGACATTCTACTAAAGATAGAATAGCTTTATATATTATTGAAGAAGCCGAAAGAAGAGGAATTTTAAAACCAGGTGATACAATTATCGAAACAACTTCAGGTAATACTGGTTTTAGTCTTGCAATGGTAAGTATTATTAAGGGTTACGATTGTATTTTAGCGGTTAGTTCAAAATCTTCAAAAGATAAAATAGATATGTTAAGAGCAATGGGCGCAAAAGTTTATGTTTGTCCCGCTCACGTTTCGGCAGATGACGAACGTTCATATTACAATGTTGCTAAAAGACTTCATGAAGAAACTAAAGGTTCTGTATATATTAATCAATATTTTAACGAGTTAAATATTGAGGCTCATTACAAAACTACAGGTCCAGAAATTTGGGAACAAACTAACGGAAAAATCACTCATTTGGTTGCTTGTAGTGGAACTGGTGGAACAATTTCTGGTACTGCTAAGTTTTTAAAAGAAATGAACCCTAATATTAAAATTTTAGGAGTTGATGCTTTTGGTTCTGTATTGAAGAAATATCACGAAACTAAAGAGTTTGATAGCAATGAAATTTTTCCATACAGAATTGAAGGTCTAGGTAAGAATTTAATTCCAACAGCTACTGATTTTGATATTATTGATAAGTTTATCAAAGTAAATGATGAAGATAGTGCACATGCAGCAAGAGATATAGCAAAAACAGAAGGTTTATTCGTTGGTTATACTTCAGGTGCAGCATTTCAAGCTACAAAGCAATATGCTGAAGAAGGAGAATTTACCGCTGAAAGTAATGTTGTAATTATTTTTCCTGATCATGGTTCTCGTTATATGAGTAAAATCTATAGTGATGAATGGATGAGTGATCAAGGATTCTTTGACAGTATTAATGTTGAAGAAGCTCAAAAAATTGAAATTATTAAATAATATGTTTATTTACTGACATAAAAAAAGCTCCATTATTTGGAGCTTTTTTATTTTATATCTTGAAATGATTATGATTCTTGCATGTTATGGAAAACATTCATTACATCATCATCTTCTTCAATTTTTTCTAATAATTTTTCAACATCAGCTACTTGGTCAGCAGTTAATTCTTTAGTCACTTGAGGTATTCTATCAAAACCTGAAGATAAAATTTCCATATTTCGATTTTCTAATTCTTTTTGAATCGTTCCAAAGCTTTCAAAAGGTGCATACATTACAATTCCGTCTTCGTCAGCGAAAATTTCTTCCACACCAAAATCAATCATTTCTAATTCAAGTTCTTCAACATCTAAGCCTTCAGCAGGAATTCTGAAATTACAAGTATGGTCAAACATAAATTCTACAGAACCTTGAGTTCCCATAGTGCCATTACATTTATTAAAATAACTTCTAATATTTGCAACAGTTCTGTTATTATTGTCAGTAGCAGTTTCAATTAAAATTGCAATACCGTGAGGTGCATATCCTTCAAATAAAACTTCTTTAAAATTAGCCGTATCTTTATCAGATGCTTTTTTAATAGCTCTCTCAACATTATCCTTTGGCATGTTGGCAGCTTTCGCATTTTGAATAACAGCTCTTAGTCTTGAGTTAGTTTCAGGATTTGGACCTCCTTCTTTAACTGCCATTACAATATCTTTTCCAATTCTTGTAAACGTTTTAGCCATGGCTGACCAACGTTTCATCTTACGTGCTTTTCTAAACTCAAACGCTCTTCCCATTTCTATTTATGGTTTTATTGTTTTTATTAATGGATGCAAAAATATGATATTTTTAAAAACTTCCTAAATTAATCATTAGGAACATGTCTTGAAATATATTTTTCTGAGGCAACATTCCATTCAGCGATTTGCTTGTTTTTAGAGCTAACATTTTCGCTGTTTAATTTGTTGTAGTCGTTAATTTTTTTGTTAACTTCTTTAACCATTTTGTTGTAAAGATCAACATCTTCTTTAGTTCTGTCTTTTTCAGACTTTCTTTCAAGCGAAGATTTAATTTCTTCAAATTTTGAAGAGTAAGTCAAAAAATCAATTATTTGAGGAATGTATTTTTCCGTTTGATCTTTATAACTATTTAAACTTTTAATAGTTGCAATTTCAAGGACTGTATCACCTTTGTATGGTTTATAAAGTTTTATTTTTTCTAATCCTTCTTCTGCATACTGTTGTAATGAATTAGAATTTTGTTGAATTGCAGCCAAATCGTTATTTTGTATTGATTGACTAAGTAACATATCAGTATAATTACACTTAAAAAATATTAAGTATAAATTGCTTTGATATTTAAAAACTTCTCCAGAAATTTCCATATTCTTTTTAAATTTTGAAGAATCGTCACTTTCAACCAAATTTACTTTATATTTTTTTGCAAATTCTTTTTGACTTTCTATTAAATTGTCATGTTCTTGTTTAATTCTTTCATTAACTTTTTCTCTAGTTAAAATATAAGCTTCCATGTAATCATATGATTGCTCAGCAATTTCTTGCATGTCTACAATTTTAGCATATTCTTCTGAAATCATTAATTCTGAAAATTCTAAATAGCTAATAACTTTTTGATGAAACTCTAAATCTCCATTAAAACCTTTTTTGTTTTTTTCAAGATTTGATTTTGCGTTTTGTATCGTTTTAATTAATGATTTTCTAACGTTTTCAATTCTCTTTGCACTTTTTGAATGGGCAATGGTTTTAGTATATTTCCAAGTTTCTTTAGAAATTGGCTCTTCAATATTATTAACATAAGATAAATAGTCAACTGCAGTTTTGAATTCTTGAGCGTTAATTTTAATTGTAGTTGAAAGTAATAATAAAGAAATAGTAATTAGTTTTTTCATAAATTAATTGTTTAAGTCGTATAAAATATTTGCTGCTTCAAATAAAAGGTAGTTAGTTTTAAGTTTATTAATTCTTTCATCAAAAATAGATAAAATCATTTCATCATTCTTAAATTTATCATGATCTTCAAAAGTGATTCTAATTTTACTTAAATATTCAGTTTTCTCAAAATCTTCTACTTCTTTATAAAAGCTATCGTTATTATGAATATAGTCGAAAACATTATTAAAATCAAGTATTATTTTTTTATCATCAAAATTGTAAATTTTGTCAACAATTTTTTTAAAATTATTGATTCTATCTACATAGGTATTATTTTCTAATCTTTTTGAGCTATTTTCTATACCTTTTTGATAATTTTTATACCAAACTTGATATCTTACTGAAGAATTAATTTCATCATTTAAAAATGCAAAAGGAAGGTCTTTTTCGGTTTTGGAATAATTGTCTAGAATAGATGGTATATATATATCTGGTTGGTTGCCTATATTTTGATGACTTTTCCCTGTAATTCTATAAAACTTTTCTTTAGTTATTTTTAAATAATCAGTTGATTTTGAATTTTCAAAAAGAGGAAAAATTTCTTGCATTGAAGCTTTTCCAAAACTTGGCTGGCCAATGATTATCCCTCTCTTATAATCTTGTATAGCATTTGCAAAAAATTCACTAGCTGATGCAGAACGATTATTTTGTAAAATAACAATTGGGCCTTTATAATTAGTACCTCTATTGAAATCTCTCAAAATTTCATTTTTATTTTCTTTAGTGGTCATTAAAGCTAAAGGGCCAATATCGATAAACATTCCTGAAACTTTAACAGCTTCATAAATACTACCACCACCATTATTTTGTAAGTCAATTATTAAACCTTGTATATTTTCTTTACTCAGGTTAATGAGTTGAATAGACAAGTCATTGGATAAATTATTATAACCTATTTCATCTGTATAAAAACTTGGAATATTTATATATCCATAATTAATACCATTATTATCAATAATTAAACTATAACATTTGTTTTCAATGGATTTTAGATTCGTTTTTGATAATATTTCTTTATATATTGTTCCATCATTTTTTTTAAAATGAAATTCAAGTTGATTTGTATTTTTAGAATTTAATAGAGTTAAAATTTGATTTATATTAGAGCAGTTTGCCCAAATTTCATTTTTATTATTAATTATTTTTAAAAGTTTATCTTGTGTTTCAATTTTTTTGGTTTTAAAAGCTTGGCTTCCAGGAATAATCTCTGCAACATAAAACTCATTATCATCATTTAATAAAAAATGCAGTCCAAATGTAAGGTTGTCTTCACTTACACCATTTATAAAAATATTTTTCTCGTTTTCTGAAAAATAATCAGAATGGGGGTCAAAATAATTTACAAAAGATTTTAAAAATGATAATTCAATTTCATTTGAAAAATTTTCCGGTGTGCTTAAATAGTAATCAATTATACATTTTTTTTGCTCAATAATTCTTTTTTTAAAATCCTTTTCAATTGAAAGAAAAATTTTTTTTAAAGAGTCTTTGTTTTGGCTTACGGTTGAAATATCAATAAGAATATCCATTTTAGTTCTTTTTCTTAAAAGATTTAAAATTTCTTTTTCACTTGAAAGATATTCAGGCTTGTTTTTACTGTAGCTTAAATTTTCTGAGGAATCATAAGTAAAACTCTCTTTCTCTAATTTTTCATAAAAACCAAGAGTTCTTTTTAAACTTTTTTGAAAACTAGATTTAAAATCAAAAATAAAATTACATGAATTAGTATTAATTTGATTATCTAATTCAAACTGATTTTTTTTCAAGTCATTAAACTCTTCTTTTGTAAATAATATTCTACTATCTAAAATGCTTTCAATAAAGGAATTAAATACATGATAAGATAAACTATCATTTAAAGGTTTAGCAGAGTAATGATTTTCTTTCAATAGTGAATTTACTCTTTCTAGTTTATCACAGAACGCTTGTTGTGCGTTAATTTTTATAAAAAAAAGAAATATAAAAAAGGGTAAAAATAATTTCATTAAGTTTTAAATAATTTTTTTAGGATAATAAAACTTTATTGTTAAAACTAAAATTAGTTTTATACTAAATTGAGTTACAAAAGTACTAATAAAATGATAAAAAAAGTTTTGATACTTTATTTTTAGAATTAGATTTACAAAAAATTAATTTTAATAACTTATTTATGAAAAAATTGATATTAGTAGTATTGATTTTAACGAGTATTCAGTTATTTTCTCAACAAAGAAATAGAGGCGATATCGAATTAAACCCCAAAATAGGAACAGCAGCTTCAAATTATTATGGTGAAGTTAGATTAGAAAATGATCCTTTATCAAGTGTTAATTTAGGAATTGAAACTGACTATTTTTTTAATAATAGATGGAGTTTTCACTCAGGGCTATTATTTCAAAGAATGGGTAGTAATGTAACCAGTTATTATAGTGAAAAAATTAATTATATAACTATTCCTTTAAATGCAAATTGGCATTTTGGCAGTACAAGAAAATGGTATTTAAATTTTGGACCAAGCGCTGGATTTTTAATTTCAGCTGAAGCAGACATAAAACAAGGAAGTTTTGATCCATCAGATTTTACATTTTCAAATGGAACATTTGATATTAAAGATTCTGTTAATAGTTTTCAATTGGGGTTAAATTTTGGCATAGGTTATAAGATTTTTATAAATGAGATGTTAAGTATATCAATTGACTATCAAGGCATGACAGGTTTGACTAATATTTCAAATGATAATCAATACTCTATTAAAAATGCTTACAGTTCTTTCAATGTTGGTGGAGTTATAAAACTTTAAGTTTAAAATTAAAATAGAAAAAGCGCTCATTTGAGCGCTTTTTCTATTTCTTATAAAATGGTAATTTTACCACTTGTGCTTTAATGTCTTTATTTCGAATGCGAATAAAAATTTCACTTCCTTCTGTAGCTAAAGCTGTTGGAACATAACCTAAACCAATTGCTTTGTTTAATGATGGTGATTGTGTTCCTGATGTTACTTTACCAATAACATTTCCGTTTGCATCTACAATTTCGTAATCGTGACGTGGAATTCCTCTTTCTAATAATTCGAAGGCAACTAATTTTCTTGAAATGCCTTCTTCTTTTTGTTTTTTAAGATTTTCAGAATTAACGAAATCTTTTGTGAATTTTGTAATCCAACCTAATCCAGCTTCAAGTGGAGAAGTAGTATCGTCAATATCATTTCCGTATAAACAGAATCCCATTTCTAAACGTAATGTATCACGTGCTGCTAAACCAATTGGTTTAATTCCGAATGCTGCACCAGCTTCAAAAACTTTATTCCAAACTTGTTCAACTTCTGAATTTTTACAATAAATTTCAAATCCACCAGAACCTGTATAACCGGTTGCAGAAATAATAACATGTTCAATTCCAGCGAAATCTGCCACTTCAAAATGATAGTATTTAATTTGAGATAAATCTACCGAAGTTAACGATTGCATAGCTTCAACTGCTTTTGGACCTTGAATAGCTAATAACGAATAATCTTCTGATAAATCGCGCATCTCAACGCCCATATCATTATGAGAAGAAATCCAATTCCAATCTTTTTCAATATTTGAAGCATTAACTACTAATAAATATTGCTCTTCTTTAATTCTATAAACAATTAAATCATCTACAATTCCACCATTAGCATTTGGTAAACAAGAATATTGTGCACGACCAATTGTTAAAGTAGAAGCATCGTTAGAAGTAACTTTCTGAATTAAATCTAAAGCTTTTGGTCCAGTTAATAAGAATTCTCCCATGTGCGAAACATCAAAAACACCAACACCATTTCTTACGGTTTCGTGTTCTGCGTTTACGCCTTCATATTGAACTGGCATATTATAACCAGCAAATGGAACCATTTTTGCTCCTAATTGTTCATGAATATGTGTTAATGCTGTATTTTTCATTGTGTTTAAGTTTCAAATTTTGAAAGCGCTAATTTATTCAAAATTCTTCAAAATTGAGGTTTAGTTTGTTGGTTTTATTTCAGAATAAATATTTTATTGTTAATCTTATTAACAAATCTTGCATTTTAACAATTGTTTGCAGAATTTTGGAGTCTCAAAATAAACAAATGGAAACTACACATTATATCAGCTCAGATTTATTATCTATAGAACGTATCAACGAGATCATTTCTCAAGGCCAAAAACTAGCTTTATCAGAAGAGGCTAGTGCGCTAATTGTAAAATGTCGTTCGTATTTAGATAAGAAAATGGAAACCAATGATCGTCCGATTTACGGAATTAACACCGGATTTGGTTCGCTATATAATGTGAAAATTTCTAACGAAAATTTAACGAAATTACAAGAAAACTTAGTGATGTCTCACGCTTGTGGAACTGGAGCAGAAGTACCTCATGAAATTGTAAAAATCATGTTGTTGCTTAAAATTCAATCATTAAGTTATGGAAATTCTGGAGTGCAGTTAGAAACGGTAGAGCGTTTAATTGATTTTTATAACAACGATGTTTTACCAGTAGTTTATGAATTAGGTTCTTTAGGAGCTTCAGGAGATTTAGCGCCATTAGCACATTTATCGTTACCATTAATTGGTGAAGGAGAAGTCTATGTTGATGGTTTCCGCCAACCTTCTAGTAAAATGCTAGAAAAATTTGGTTGGAATCCCATCCAATTAAAATCAAAAGAAGGTTTAGCCTTATTAAACGGGACTCAGTTTATGAGTGCCTACGGAGTATATAGTTTAATAAAATCGTGTAAACTTTCGTATTTAGCAGATGTAATTGGAGCCATTTCTTTAGAAGGTTTTGATGGAAGAATAGAACCATTTACCGATTTAATTCACTTAGTTCGTCCACACAAAGGGCAAATTCAAACAGCAGAACGCATGCGTGATTTGTTAGACGGAAGTGAAATTATTGAACAACCTAAAAAACATGTCCAAGATCCGTATTCTTTCCGTTGTATTCCTCAAGTTCACGGTGCGAGTAAAGATACTATTGATTATGTGAAACGTGTTTTCCGTACGGAAATTAATTCAGTTACAGATAATCCGAATATTTTTGTGGATGAAGACCAAATTATTTCGGGTGGAAATTTCCACGGACAACCTTTAGCTTTAGCTTTAGATTTCTTAGGAATTGCTTTAGCTGAATTAGGAAGTATTTCAGAAAGAAGAACCTACCAGTTAATTTCTGGTTTACGCGAATTACCAGCTTTTTTAGTAAAAGATCCAGGATTAAATTCAGGATTTATGATTCCGCAATATACAGCAGCGAGTATTGTTAGTCAAAACAAACAATTAGCAACTCCAGCAAGTATTGATAGTATTGTTTCGAGTAACGGACAAGAAGATCATGTAAGTATGGGTGCCAATGCAGCGACAAAAACACTTCGTATTGTTGAAAACTTAGAGCGCATTTTAGCGATTGAATTATTAAATGCTTCTCAAGCTATTGAATTTAGACGTCCGTTAAAATCGAGTGAGTTTATCGAAATGTTTTTAAAATCGTATAGAGAAGAAGTACCTGTTGTAGAAGTGGATCGATTATTACATTACGATATTGAAAAATCTATCAGCTATTTGCAAACACTTCAAGTGGATGAAGAGATTTTGTAGAAATATTAAATTATGATTTTAATATATTCATTAGGAGTAATTCTGTTAATTGGAATTTTAATTTATTATTTGATTTGGAAAGATAGATTAAATGATAAATTGAATTTAGATAAAGATTGGAATAAATTTCTTAAATCTGTTGAATTGAATGATATAAAAGGGATTGCTTCGAATGGAGATAAATTAATTTGGAATAAATACCTAAAATCAGAACAGTTAAATACAATTATAAAAGTTGTTGATTTAAGAGTTAGTAATTATCCTGAATTATGAAAATTAGAAAATAATGCTTTTAATAAAAGGTTGCATTATGATAGACCGTTTCCATATCCGTGGAGTAGTGGAGGTAAAAAACAAAGTTGGTAATTATTTTTGTCATTCCGAATGAAATGAGGAATCTCATCATTAAAATTTGAAGAAAGAAATAAAATATAGTTTATTAGTTTTAGGACTTATAGCTTTGACATTTTTTGTTATTTATTTGAGAAGCCATATTACTTATGAAGAATTCAGTTCTGAAAAGTGGAAAAACTGGATAGAAACTGAAAATACTTCTTCTTTACGTTGGGATATGATGAATAGTTTACGCAATAAGCATGAGTTAAAAGGTAAAACTAAAAAAGAAATTATTGAATTACTTGGTGAACCAATTGAAAATAAAACAAAAGATAACTTTAGATATTATTTAGGAATGGCTAAACATGGAATTGATACAGGTAGTTTAATTATTCAATTTGATGAAAATGATTTCGTTGTCAATTATTATGTTTGGCATGGATAATTAAACCAAAAACAAAACAATCGCCACAATCGCTGGCAACGCTTGAATATAAAAAATCTTTTTACTTGCTGTTAAAGCACCATAAATTCCTGCAACAGCAACACAGCCTAAAAAGAAAAGCGCTACATTTTTTTGCCAAATTTCATCTGAAATAAACAACGACCACAATAATCCAGCGGCTAGAAAACCGTTATACAAACCTTGATTAGCAGCTAACGTTTTAGTAGGTTCAAATAAATCTTTAGGGAAATTACGAAACACTTTTGGTCCGCGAGTTGTCCATAAAAACATTTCTAAAATCAAAAAATAGCAATGGAGTAGTGCTATAATAACGATTAAAACTTTGCCTATTACTATCATATTAATTTCGTTTTGAAAATTCGGTTATAATTCCTTTTTCGATATAATCTTTCATTTGGCGTAATAAATTTGCCCAACAATAGCTTGTAATTCCGTAATGTTGGCTTTGTTCTTGCCAATTCGTATGATAAAAATGTACATGAGTTTGATTGTCTTCTTCTGTTAATTCAAAACCAAATCTTGTTGGCATCCAATCGTCCATAGCTTTTAGCATAGAAAATTCGATAAGTTTATTCTCTTCAAATTTTGAAATTTTGGCAAACCAATTGTATTCATCAGTAAAATTCAAATTGTACTCTTCGTTCAAAGCAGGTTTTCCAGTGCAATTCAATGTCCACCAATTGTTCAAGCCCTCTGGTGTACTAATTGCTTCAAAAACCTTTTCAGCATTAGATTGAATTGTAAAATTGTGAATTATGGAGAACATTTATTTTAGTTTGTCTTTTCTTAAAATAGCGAAAATTAAAACAATTAAAGCAAAAGCTTCTGTAAGCATTCCAAAGATTAAGAGATAATGAGCACCCATCCAGTGCATCATTTTAAATAAAGCTCCTAAAATACTGAATATCATACCTACTAAAAAAAGGACTAAAGGTAATTTGTACTTACTATTCATTTTCTATAATTTAATAATTAGACTGTCAACCGAAAACTAAACACTGTTTACTGATATTATTTCCATTTAAAGTTTTTCTCGATAGCTTTAATCATTTCTCCAGCAATATCTTTTTGAGTTGCGCCTTCAATTCCTTCTAATCCAGGAGAAGAGTTAACTTCTAATAACAATGGGCCTTTAGATGAACGGATAATATCAACACCAGCCACTTTTAAATCCATTGCTTTTGCAGCTCTAATGGCAATTTTCTTTTCTTCGGCAGTAACTTTCACCACAGAAGCAGAACCTCCCATATGGATATTTGCTCTAAATTCTCCAGGAGCGGCTTCACGTTGCATAGCGGCAACTACTTTTCCATCAACAACAAACAAACGTAAATCTTTTCCGTTAGCCTCTTTAATGAACTCTTGAACTAATATGTTGGCATTTAGACTTTTAAAAGCATTAATTACCGATTCTGCGGCTTTTTTAGTTTCCGCCAACACAACTCCTTTTCCTTGTGTTCCTTCCAGTAATTTTACAATTAAAGGTGAACCACCAACCATTTTAATTAAATCGTCGGTATCAAGAGGAGAGTTAGCAAAACCAGTTGTAGGAATGTCAACTCCGTTGTTTAATAATAATTGAAGCGAATATAATTTATCTCTCGATTGTGTAATAGCAGAAGCGCTATTTAATGCAAACACTTTTAAGGCTTCAAATTGTCTTGTTAAGGCACATCCATAATAGGTCATACTTGGACGAATACGTGGAATTACTGCATCAAAATCATTTAATATTTTTCCACCACGATAATGAATTTCTGGTGTTTCAGCATCAAGTTTCATGTAACAATATTTCAAATTCAGGAAATGCATTTCGTGACCACGCATTTCACCAGCTTCAATGATACGTTTGTTACTATATAATTCAGGATTACTTGCTAAAAGACCAATTTTTAGACCTTTTTTTGTGTCAACATCAGAATAATAATATTCTTTTAATTTTTCCTTTGTAGGTTGACCTAATAGAAAACGTGCTTCAGGATCAACTAAAACCCTTCCTGACATCGCTTCACGACCTAAAAGCATGCGATAACCCATCGAATCACGATTGGTTAAAGTAACTTCAATATCCCAATTTTTACCGCCAATAGAGAGTTTTGTGCTAATTACAAAACGTTTTTCGCGGAAACCACTCGAACTTTTCACAACACGCTGGTCTATTAATTTAGCTTCGCAATGAATTACAGCTTTAGCATTATTTTGAATAGGATTAACGTCGAATTTTACCCATTCTTCGTTATCTTTTTGAAAGGTTTTAATATTTATGGCGTGTAAAGCCGAAGTTTTTGCTCCTGAGTCAACACGAGCTTTTATAGTAGGAATTCCAAGAGTAGGGAAGGAACACCATTCCTCGCTACCCACAATAACTTTATCAATCATTTATAATAGGTAAATTATTATTCTAAAGTACTACTTTTTTTTTATTACGAAATATCTTAGAAAAAAAATCCTGCTTATTTAGCAGGATTTTCTTTGGTTTTCACTTCAATGGTAAGTTCCCCTTTTTCTTCATCTAAATCCATAAAGATTTCATCTCCTTCATGAATTTTAGATGTAATTATTTCCTCTGCTAGAGCATCTTCAACATATTTTTGAATAGCTCTTTTTAATGGACGAGCACCAAATTGCTTATCAAAACCTTTATCTGCAATATAATCTTTAGCTTTTTCAGATAATCTTAATGTATATCCTAAATCTTTGATTCTGATGTATAATTTTTCCATTTCGATATCGATAATTTTATCAATATCTTCTTTTTCAAGTGGATTGAATACGATAACGTCGTCAATTCTGTTAAGAAATTCGGGAGCAAAAGCTTTTTTTAAGGCATTTTCAATAATTCCTTTTGCATGATCTTCGGCTTGAGAAGTTTTTGCAGAAGTTCCAAAACCAACACCTTGTCCGAAATCTTTCAATTGACGTGCTCCAACATTTGAAGTCATAATAATGATAGTGTTTCTAAAATCAATTTTACGACCTAAGCTATCTGTTAAATGTCCGTCATCTAAAACTTGTAGCATCATATTGAAAACATCTGGGTGCGCTTTTTCAATTTCATCTAATAAAACAACGCAATACGGTTTTCTACGAACTTTTTCAGTTAATTGTCCGCCTTCTTCATAACCAACGTATCCTGGAGGTGCTCCAACTAATCTTGAAATAGCAAATTTTTCCATATACTCACTCATGTCGATTCTTACCAATGCATCTTCAGAATCGAATAATTCTTTTGCAAGAACTTTCGCTAATTGTGTTTTACCAACACCCGTTGAACCCAAGAAAATAAATGAACCAATTGGCTTATTTGGATCTTTTAAACCTGCTCTATTTCGTTGAATCGATTTTGCAATTTTCTCAACTGCTTCATCTTGTCCAATTACCTTACCTTTAATTAGTTCAGGTAACTTAGCTAATTTATTGCTTTCAGTTTGAGCTATACGATTTACAGGAATTCCTGTCATCATTGAAACTACATCTGCAACATTATCTTCTGTTACAGTTACACGATTATTCTTAGAATCTTCTTCCCATTTTTCCTGAGCAATTGCTAAATCTTTTTCGATTTTCTTTTCATCGTCACGAAGCTTTGCAGCATCTTCATATTTCTGTTTCTTAACAACTTCGTTTTTCTTGTTACGAACATCTTCTAATTGACGCTCTAATTCAAGTATTTGTTTTGGAACATCAATGTTAGTGATGTGTACACGAGAGCCAGCTTCATCTAATGCATCAATAGCTTTGTCTGGTAAAAATCTGTCGGTCATGTATCTACTTGTTAATTTCACACAAGCTTCAATAGCTTCAGGTGTATAAATAACGTTGTGATGATCTTCGTATTTACCTTTAATGTTGTTCAAAATTGTAATTGTTTCATCAACAGATGTTGGTTCAATAATTACTTTTTGAAAACGTCTTTCTAATGCGCCATCTTTCTCAATGTATTGACGGTATTCGTCTAAAGTAGTTGCTCCAACACATTGAATTTCGCCTCTTGCTAAAGCAGGTTTAAACATGTTTGAAGCGTCAAGAGAACCGGTTGCTCCACCAGCACCAACGATAGTATGAATTTCGTCTATGAAAAGAATAATATCGTCATTTTTTTCTAGTTCATTCATTACCGCTTTCATGCGCTCTTCAAACTGTCCGCGATATTTTGTTCCAGCTACTAAACTTGCTAAATCTAAAGTTACAACACGCTTATTGAAAAGAATACGAGAAACTTTCTTTTTAACAATCATTAACGCTAAACCTTCTGCAATAGCTGACTTTCCAACACCTGGTTCACCAATTAAAAGCGGATTGTTTTTCTTTCTTCTACTTAAAATTTGGGAAACTCGTTCGATTTCTTTCTCACGACCTACTACAGGATCTAATTTCCCTTCTTCTGCAAGTTCGGTTAAATCACGACCAAAGTTATCTAAAACAGGTGTTTTAGACTTCTTAGTTGTTTTTCCACTTTGTGGCGGATTGTTAAACGCTCCGCTATCTTTTGATAAATCATCAGAATCTGAATCTTCATTAAAAGATTCTGCTTTCGGAAGATTTTCTAAATAATCATTTTCGTTTGTTAACATAGCAGTATATTGTTCTTTAACTGTTTCGTAATCAATTTTTAATTTGTTCAACAACTTAGTCGTTGGATCTTTGTCATTTCTCAAAATACATAGCAAAAGGTGAGCTGTACTAATCATATTGTTATTGTACAATTTAGCTTCTAAAAAAGTAGTTTTTAGAGCTCTTTCTGCTTGTCTTGTTAAATGTAAGTTTTTCTTATCGTTATTTTGAATTCCAGTTGTATTTGCTGGACTTAAGATTTCAACTTTACGACGTAGAAAATCAAAATCAACAGCTAGATTATTGAGTATAGTCATTGCTTTGCCATTTCCTTCGCGCAATAAACCAAGCATAAGATGTTCAGTTCCAATAAAATCATGGCCTAAACGCAATGCTTCTTCCTTGCTAAAAGAAATAACGTCTTTAACTCTTGGTGAAAAATTATCATCCATAATTCAATGTTTCTATTTGTAAAGATACTAAGTTTAAATATTAATTCACAAATAATATGCCTTAACTTAGTCTACTGACGAATTGACAAAATTTATTTCACATATAAAAATGAAAATGAAAAAACGTTGAAGATTTTTTCAAGATAAAATTGTTAATAAAAAAATCAAAAAACCATTAAAAACACTTAGTGAAAAGTGCAAAAAGCCGTATATTGGCACGTTTAACAAATGAAGATAAATTAAATATAAATACTTATGTCTGAAGGAGAAAAGTTAATTCCTATTAACATTGAAGATGAAATGAAATCAGCTTACATCGATTATTCGATGTCGGTTATTGTTTCGAGAGCGCTTCCTGATGTTAGAGATGGATTAAAACCCGTACATCGAAGAGTATTGTTTGGAATGCACGAATTAGGAATTCGCTCTAATAGTGCTTATAAAAAATCAGCGAGAATCGTTGGAGAAGTGTTAGGTAAGTATCACCCACACGGAGATTCATCAGTATATGATACTATGGTTCGTATGGCTCAAGAATGGAGTTTACGTTACTTAATGGTT
This sequence comes from Flavobacterium okayamense, assembly GCF_019702945.1. NCBI lineage: Bacteria > Pseudomonadati > Bacteroidota > Flavobacteriia > Flavobacteriales > Flavobacteriaceae > Flavobacterium > Flavobacterium okayamense. The sequence continues at coordinate 2,230,275 of NZ_AP024749.1, read as the reverse complement.
GATGGACAAGGTAACTTTGGTTCGATTGATGGAGATAGTCCTGCAGCGATGCGTTATACGGAGGCTAGAATGAAGAAAATATCAGAAGAAATGCTTGCTGATATTGAGAAAGAAACTGTTGATTTTCAGTTAAACTTTGACGACTCATTAGAAGAGCCTAAAGTTTTGCCAACTCGTGTTCCTAACTTATTAATCAATGGTGCTTCTGGTATTGCTGTTGGTATGGCAACAAATATGCCTCCACATAACTTAACAGAAGTTATTGATGGAACTTTAGCATATATTGACAATAATGATATCGAAATAGATGAGTTAATAAATCATGTAAAAGCTCCAGATTTTCCAACTGGTGGTATTATCTATGGTTACGAAGGTGTAAGAGAAGCTTTTAAAACGGGTCGTGGTCGTATTGTAATGCGTGCTAAAGCTGGTTTTGAAGAATCAAATGGTCGTGAGGCTATTATTGTAACTGAAATTCCTTACCAAGTTAACAAAGCCGATATGATTAAGAAAACGGCTGATTTAGTTAACGATAAAAAAATTGAAGGGATTTCAACTATTCGAGATGAATCGGATAGAAATGGTATGCGTATCGTTTATGAATTAAAGCGAGATGCTGTTCCAAATGTGGTTTTAAATACTCTTTATAAATATACGCAGTTACAGTCTTCTTTCAGTGTTAATAACATCGCATTAGTAAACGGACGTCCGCAATTACTAAATTTAAAAGAGTTAATTCATTATTTCGTTGAACATCGTCATGATGTAGTAACAAGAAGAGCTCAATTTGATTTACGCAAAGCAGAAGAACGTGCTCATATTTTAGAAGGTTTAATTATTGCTTCAGATAATATTGATGAAGTTATTGCTTTAATTCGTTCATCTAAAGATGGAGAAGAGGCAAGAGGTAAATTGATGGAGCGCTTTAAATTGTCAGAAATTCAAGCAAGAGCAATTGTTGAGATGCGTTTACGCCAGTTAACAGGTCTTGAACAAGATAAACTACGAGCTGAATATGATGAGATAATGAAGTTAATTACGTATTTAAAAGAATTATTAGCAAACAAAGAAATGCGTATGCAAGTAATTAAAGACGAATTAGCTGAAATTAGAGATAAGTATGGAGACGGTCGTCGTTCTCAAATTGAATATGCAGGTGGCGATGTAAGTATTGAAGATTTAATTGCCGATGAATCTGTGGTTATCACTATCTCTCATGCAGGTTATATTAAACGTACTTCTTTATCAGAATACAAAACTCAAAATAGAGGAGGAGTTGGACAAAAAAGTGCGGCTACAAGAGATCAGGATTTCTTAGAGCATTTATTTGTGGCGACAAACCACCAATATTTAATGTTCTTTACGCAAAAAGGAAAATGTTTCTGGATGCGTGTATTTGAAATTCCAGAAGGAACAAAAGCAAGTAAAGGAAGAGCAATTCAAAATATCATCAATATTGAACCAGATGATAAAGTAAAAGCATTCATTTGTACACAGGACTTAAAAGATGAGGAATATGTAAATAATCATTTCGTGATTATGGCTACTAAGCAAGGTCAAGTTAAAAAGACTCCGCTTGAACAATATTCACGTCCGCGACAAAATGGTATTAATGCAATTACTATCAAAGAAGATGACGAATTATTAGAAGCAAAATTAACTACTGGAAACAGTCAAGTTTTATTAGCAGTTAAATCTGGTAAATTAGTTCGTTTCGAAGAAGAGAAAACACGTCCGATGGGAAGAACAGCTTCAGGAGTTCGTGGAATTACTTTAGCTGATGAAAAAGATGAAGTAATTGGAATGATTTCTATTGATAGAGATAAAGTTAACGAATCTCAAATTTTAGTAGTTACTGAAAATGGTTATGGTAAACGTACTTTATTAGTTGATGAAGATGGCGAAGATGTATACCGTATAACAAACCGTGGAGGTAAAGGTGTTAAAACTTTAAATATTACCGAAAAAACAGGTCAATTAATCGCAATTAATGCGGTAACAGATGATGATGATTTAATGATTATCAACAAATCTGGATTAACCATTAGAATGCGTGTTGATGATTTACGTGTAATGGGTAGAGCTACGCAAGGAGTACGTTTAATTAACATCAAAGGGACTGACTCAATTGCTGCTGTTACCAAAGTTTTACGTGAAGATGAATCTGAGGAAATATTAGAAGGAGAGGAAAACACTCCAGAGATTGATTCAACTGAAAATAACGAAACTCAAGAATAAATACTAAGCCCAAACTTTTTGGGCTTTTTTTAATTTTTAAAAAAGTAAACCTAATGAAAAAAATACTTTTAGTTTTAGCTTTAGCTATTTCAACTTTAACTTTTGCACAAAAAGATGAATTAAAAACGTTAAAAAAAATATATTCTAAGAATACAATTTCTGAAAAGGATTTAATTGAATATAAAGCGGCAAGTGATGCATTGTCTTCAATTGCTAAAGAAGAATCTGATGTAGTTTATGCTAAATTTTACAAAACAATGTACCCAACTGTTGTTTTAGCATCTAAAGGAGATAAGGCAACAATTCAAGATCAACTTCAAATGTACAATCCTGAATTTGTTATTGAATATGGAAATGTTATTCGTGAAACTAAAGATTTTGAAATTAAATCTGGTAAAAAAATATATTACGATGACTTAATTCAAGAAGAACAAATGTTTAAAGCATCGCTTCAGTCATTTGCAAATAATGCTTATAATGCCTCTAAATTTAAAGAAGCATCATCGTTATTTTATATGTTGTATCTTTTTGATAAAGAAAATGAAGGACAACAACTTGACAATGCATCGGTTTCTGCTGTACAGGCTCAAGATTATAAGTTAGCAGAAAAAATGTATGATGAATATAAGAATAGTGATTATTTGAATAAAGGAATAATTTATTATGCAAAGAACAAAGCTAATGATAATGAAGAAACTTTTCCTAATAGAGATGCTAGAGTAAAAGCAATTGCTATGGGAACTCATGAAAAGCCTAGAGACGAAAAAGTTTCATTAAAAAAACCTGAGGTATATAAAATGTTAGCTTTAGTTTCTTCTCATAATGGAAATATGAATAAGGCTAAAAAGAATATAGAAGAAGCTTTAGCGCTTAATCCTAATGATGCTGATTTAAAAAAGGAGGCTTTTAGAATTTATTTTAATGAAGGTTATGATATGTTAAAAGATGATCAAAAATTAGTAGATGAAATTAATGCAAACAGAGATAATAAAGCAAAATTTGATGAATTAATGGCGGAGAGAAAAGAAATTTTCAAAAAGGCATTACCTAATTTTGAAAAAGCTTATTCTATAAATTCAGCTGATGAAAATACTAAAGCTTTATTAAAAATGTCCTATGAGATGTTAGGAATGAATGATAAAGCATCAACTATAAAGTAGTTTTTTTGAAGTTATTAGATAACAAAAAATACCAGCTTTTAAGTTGGGATTTTTTGTTTAAACTATTTTTTTTATAACTCTAAGTTTATGAGTATGTCTATTTGTTTCAGCATTATAAATACCTAAATGGTCTAGCCTGTCAATTCTTACTTTTCCTGAAGCATGAATAATGTAATTATTATCTAACATTATTCCAACATGTATAATATTTCCATCTTCATTATCGAAAAAGGCTAAATCTCCAGGTTCACTTTCTTCTATAAAACTTAATACTTCTCCTTGTGTAGCTTGTTGTGAGGCGTCTCTTAAAAGGTTGTATCCATTTAGTTTGTAAACCATTTGAGTAAAACCAGAACAATCTATTCCAAAAGGTGTTTTTCCGCCCCATAAATAAGGAGCATTTAAATACATATAAGCTGTTTTAACTAAATCCGATTTTGGTTTAATACCGCAAGTTCGTATGCCTTCAAACGAAAAATTATTGATATTAATTGAATCATCATTTAAAAAAGAAAGTGAACTACCAATAGAAATAGGTAATAATTCATTTTTTGGACTTGAAATAAACTCAATTAAATCAGCACTTAAAACAATAGGGATTTCATTTAATGAATTAAATTGTTTTTCAGAAATTTCTTGGTATTGCTTGTTGTCAATCCATCCTTCGTAATTATCGAATGTAATTTTAATTTTAGACCACTTTTGTTGTTGTTCTAAAATTGTAAAATGTTCGCCAAAAAGAAGTTGCGTAACTTGTTCACTTCTATCAGAAGGTTCAAGTCTAACCGGAACTATAGCAAGATTGCAAATACCAAACATTAAATGAATTATGAATTAAAAATTAGAATTATGAATTATTAACTACAAACAGAAACGCTATCCATAATTAATAATTCACAACTCATAATTATTTTTAAGCTCTTTCGATAACAATTGCAGAAGCACCACCACCACCATTACAAATTGCAGCAGCTCCAACTTTACCATTGTTTTGATTTAAAACACTAATTAAAGTAACGATAATTCTGGCGCCTGAACATCCTAGAGGGTGACCTAAAGAAACTGCTCCTCCGTTTACGTTCACTTTATCTTCTGTTAATCCTAAGATCTTAGCATTAGCTAAACCTACAACAGAAAAAGCTTCATTAAATTCGAAATAATCTACATCGCTAATTGAAATACCTGCTTTATCTAAAGCTTTTGGTAATGCTTTTGCTGGTGCAGTTGTAAACCATTTAGGTTCTTGTGCAGCATCTGCAAAAGATTTTATGTAAGCTAAAGGCTTTAAACCTAAAGCATTTGCTTTTTCTTCACTCATTAGAACTAAAGCAGCCGCACCATCGTTAATCGTTGAAGCATTTGCAGCAGTTACTGTTCCATCTTTTGTAAAAACTGGACTTAAAGCTGGTATTTTATCTAATTTTACGTTTGTAAATTCTTCATCTTTATTAACGATGATTGTATCACCACGTCTTTGTGGAACTTCAACTGGAACAATTTCAGCATCGAATTTACCAGCATCCCAAGCCGCAGCAGAACGTGTATATGATTGAATAGCGTAACGATCTTGTTCTTCTCTTGAAATATTATGTTCAGTCGCACATAAGTCAGCACAAACCCCCATAGCATTATTGTCGTAAGCATCTGTTAAGCCGTCTTTTTGAAGACCGTCTACCATAGTTGCAGGACCAAATTTTACACCGTTTCTTAAATGAACATAATGAGGAATTAAACTCATGTTTTCCATACCACCAGCAACAATTACATCAGCATCACCATTTGCAATTGCTTGAGCACCTTGCATAACCGCTTTCATTCCACTAGCACAAACTTTATTTACAGTTGTACATGGTACAGTGTCTGGAAGACCGGCAAACATAGCTGCTTGACGCGCTGGTGCTTGTCCGTTACCTGCTTGAACAACATTCCCCATTAAAACTTCATCAACTTCTTTTGGGTCTAAATTAATTTTATTTAAAGCTCCTTTAATGGCAGTTGCTCCTAATTTAGTTGCTGGAACGCTAGATAAAGCTCCCATAAAACTTCCCATTGGGGTACGAACTGCAGAAACTATTACGACTTTTTTACTCATGATTGTGATATTTATTTTCGTTTTGCGAATTTACTATTTTAATTGGAAACTTTTTGATTTTAGTGTAAGAAATCCCTTTTCAAATGTTTTGAATTGTGTAATTGTAGTTTTTTTTTAAAAAAATAATAAGCTATGTTGTTGAAATTTAATATTTTCGGGAATTAGTGCTAAAATTTATTTGAAAAAATAAGCAAAAATGTTGTAAAAACGAATTGGATATCCTACATTTGCAACCGCAAAAAAGATAAGTTCTTTTATACATTAAGATTAAAGGAGAGGTGCCGGAGTGGTAACGGAGCAGATTGCTAATCTGTCGACGGGTAACTGTCGCCAGGGTTCGAGTCCCTGTCTCTCCGCTTTCTTTTCGGGGTGTAGCGTAGCCCGGTCATCGCGCCTGGTTTGGGACCAGGAGGTCGCAGGTTCGAATCCTGCCACCCCGACAAATAAAGTGTTGTGATTTTTTATCAGAAAGTTTACTTTCTAGTAAAAAATTAAAGCAACGTTTTAATTTGCATAGTTACCTTTTTAGGATATATAATCCTGAAAATTTTGTAACTTTATAAAAGACAAACAGGATTTTAAGCCTGTAATGGTTGCGTAGCTCAGCTGGATAGAGCAACTCACTTCTAATGAGTAGGTCCCAGGTTCGAATCCTGGCGCGATCACAAAAAGCCTAGCATTTGCTAGGCTTTTTTGTTTTTTATATTATTGAAAATCTTCCACCAAAAATATTAATTCCACGAATTTGTTTTCCTCTAATCCATAAGTTCTCACCTTTAAAATTTGGTAAAAAAGTTTCAATTTCAGATTTTGAATAGGAGTCTCCTAATTTTATTGAATTTATATTTTCTAATCCTTTTAAAGATTTGTCAATTGGACGACAATCAAAACCAGATAAAACTTTTAAATTATTATTTTTTCCTAAATCGCTATAAGATTTTATTTTTTTAAGTCCTTCAAGATTTAATGTTATTAAATTTTTAAAATTTGATATAAATTCAAAATTAGACAAGTTCACTAAATTCATTAACTCTAAATTTTCAATAGAACTATTGTTAGATATTAATGAATTTGCCGCATTTTCATCAAATTGTTTTAATTGGTGAATTGATAAAGTATTTAAGTTTTTAAGCTTTGAAATTCCACTTATATCTTTTATAGAGCCTAGTGAAATAAAAAGTTTAGATAAATTTATATTATTAGATAAAAAGCTCAAATCATTAGTTTTAATTTCACTAAGACTTAGAAGATTTATTTTTTTTAAATCTCCTATCGCTTCGATATCTTTAGATATAGAAGTGAAAAGTATTTCTAATTCTTTAAGGTTTTCAATAATTTTTAATGATACTGAAGATTTTACGTTTTTTGTAATTCCTAACCTTTTTAAATTCTTTAAATTTTTAATTTCATTTAAATTTTTAGTTTCCCATAAGTCAATATTTAACCCTTCAATTTCGCTCAAAAATTCCCATTTTATTTGATCTTCTGAATAATTACCATAGAATCTCAAATTAATATGAGGATTTTTTTTAATAAGTAATGAAACTTCTTTTAATAAAATATTATCTGGGGCAGAAGAAAATTGAATTTTTAAAATATTATCCTTATGAGTAATAACTTCAGACATTGAAGAAACTATTGATTTTCCTCCTGTTAAAAAAAGTATTTTGGAATCTTTAATATCGACAAGTATATTTCTATTTTTATTAAGCATATTTACCATATAAATTTACTCCACACACTTCAAGTAATCGATAAAATAATAACTTGGTGCATAATTCAATTTTGTTATTTCAGAAGCCAAATCAGACTTTATATTATAATCTTTTTTATCGCCTACATATTGTAAACGCATAACCGAAATAGGAGAGGACTTCAATTCTTCATAATTGGTTTTGGTAAAAACAAAGTATCCGTCTAAAATTCTAAAATTAGCTTTTTCTTTTTCATCATATCCAAAAACAGAACATGTATTATCAGAGATAGATTTTAGCGTTATAAATTTTCCATTATTTAATTGTAAAACGATTTTCGAATTTAAATCGAAACACTTAGCTGAAAGAAATAAACTGCTTTTTTCTATTAATTGCACGTGAAGTGTTGGAATTCCATTATTGTTAATTAGCGAAAATTGAATAAATTCTTTAGAATCACCAAAAACTCTTTCATACATTACTTTTTCGGGTAAAACTTTTAAATACGTAGAATCTGTTTTTTCTTCAATGTCATATTTACAATTGATTTGAGCTAATGAGAATAAAGGGAAAAGTAAAAGTATGTAGATGAATTTCATGATTAAATTTTTTCGCAAAGTAAAACTATTTTTTGATTATCTAAATTTGTAGTAAAGAAAGCAAAAACTGTTCCACCATCGGTAATTTTAAATTTCTTTTTAATGTCTTCTGGTTTTAACGGAAAATTTCGCGTAGCAACATTCATTTTCTGTTTTAAAAGGTATTTTTTTCCTACTTCTTTATCAAAAGGAAGACAATTGATTATTTTGAATTTTCTACCTTGAAAACCTTCTAAATTTTCAGAAGTATATAAATGGGAATGTTGGTGTAACTTGTTTATTTTGAATAAAGTACCAATACTTTCAAATTTACCTGATTTAAGAAGGGAAGCATTTGGTTCGTATAAATAATTTTGTGGCAATGAATATTTTGAATGCTTGTCGTCGCTAATTAAAATTTTTGATCGTTGAATAGTATCTTTTTCAATGTTTATAGTAACAATTGAAATTTCACTGGTAAAGTCTCTTTCAATTTCCCAAAGCAATTCTTTTACCTCGTTCTCTAAAGCTACAATATGAATGTTTTTGACAAATTTCAGTTCGCTTAAACCCGCTTGAATATCAAGTATTGGAGCAGTTTTTATGATTATTTTATTAGAAAAAGTAAAATAAAAATCTAAAAGTTCAGGAACATTTGGTTCGCAATCTTTGAGCATAAAAACCTTTCCTTTTGCATCGTTTCTTCGTGAAGGATCAATGTAAATACAATCGAACTTTTGATTTATTTCTTTTAGAATTTCCGAACTATTTCCTGCAAAACATTCAATATTAGAAACATTTAGTTGTTTGTAATTATGAGCAACTATTTGAGATAAATCTTCGTTTATTTCACAATGCATTACATTTTGAAAGTTTTTAGCAAAATAATAATCATCAATACCAAATCCGCCAGATAAATCAATTAACGAATTTCCGCTAACCAATGAAGCTTTGTATGCTGCTGTTTTTTCTGAGGAAGTCTGTTCAACAGAAACTTTAGAAGGATAAATTATATTTTCAGTAGTAAACCATGTTGGTAATTTAATTTTAGCCTTTTGTTTTGCGGCAATTTGTTCTATTAATAATGAATAAGGAATATCAGATAAAGGATTTTTTTTCAATGCTAATTCTAATATATTCGAATTTAAATTGGCATTGATAAAATCTTGAACTTCGTTTTTTAACAAAAGTAAATGGTCCATTATATTTCTTTTGTTAACGTTTTAACGATTTTATTGTTTGGTAAAAATTCTTTAGCTATTACTTTAATTGCTGTATAAGTTGGTACGGCTACAATCATTCCAACAACACCAAAAAGCGTTCCCGATGCTAAAATAACCAAGAAAATTTCTAATGGAGAAGATTTTGTACTTTTTGAAAACAAAATAGGTTGGGTAAAATTGTTGTCGATTAACTGAACAACTACCATTCCTATGAAAACGTAAATTGTTTTAGGAAGAATATCGGAAAAATTTTCAAGTCCAATTCCGCTTAATAAAATTAGCGTTAAGGCGACAATCATTCCTAAAAGCGGACCTAAATATGGAATTACATTTAAAATAGCGCAAAGTAGTGCTATTATAAAAGCATTTTCAACTCCGAAAATTAAAAACAGAATTAAGTACAAAATCATGATAATACTTAATTGCGCTAATAATGCTCCGAAATATCGTGATAAAAGATTTGAGATTTTTGAAATTGAATTTAGAATTCTATCCTTTTGATTCTTAGGTAAAACTGATTGGAAATTGTTGAATAAAATCTCTTTGTCTTTTAAAAAGAAAAAAGAAATAAATAAAACCGAAGCTAAACCCATTCCGAAATTACCAATTATATTTACAATAGAGCCGAAAATATTGGGAATGAAATTTAAATTTAAATGTGAAAATAAATTTGAATCGGATAGAATAGAGGATAAGTTATATCCATGACCAATCAAAAATCCATCTAACGACTCTACTAACTCATTATAATTTTGTTCCATTTTATCAACATCTAAAAGCGATAAATTTTCTCCTTGAGAAAGAATTAACGGAACAAAAAGCATTACAATTCCAGTAATTAATAATATAGAAAGAATTAAAGTTGTAACAACAGCAAGCGTGTTTTTAAACTTTAATTTAGTTTCTAAAAATCGAACAATTGGATTACCTAAAAGAGTAAAAAGAACTGAAACTATTAGGTAAACTATAATAGAAGACAGTTTGTAGATTAAGAAAAAAACTAAAGCAATTGCTGATAAAATTGCAATAGTTCTTAAAAGTCCGTTTGAAAGTTCTTTAGATGTCATACACAAAAATAAAAAACTCGCTTGAATAAGCGAGTTTTATTAAGAATAAACTTTATTAATTAAAGGAAGCTCTTGGTCCGCCTGGTGCAAAAACTGCAAGCATTCTATTTTTTTGACCTTCACTAAACATGTACATACAAGCATCGTCAGTATAATCCATATAATTCATTGTCATTTCAACTGGATTTCCAGAACAAGTTGAATAATGAGGATAAGAAGGGCAACCATAATTAGCTGTATTATGTGTAGGGGTATCAATAACAAAATCATTTCCACAATTTGTATCACCCCAAATATGTCTTAAATTCATCCAGTGGCCCACTTCATGAGTTGCTGTTCTACCTTTATTAAAAGGAGCTGTTGCAGTTCCAGTTGTTCCAAAATATCTAGAATCTATTACTACACCATCAGTAGAAGAACTTCCTCCTGGAAATTGCGCATAACCCAAGATTCCACCACCAATAGTACAAACCCAAATATTCAATTTTGTATTAGGTGAAGTTGGATTTATACCTCCACGCTTTGTTTTTTTCATAGCATCACGAGTACCCCAAGATGATTTGCTTGTTTGCTTTCTTTTAACAGCATCTAAAACAAATGTAACGCCTACATTAGCTTTAACTCCCGAAAATATAGCTGGAACTTGATTGAAATCATTATTTGCAGCATTAAAATCTTTGTTTAAAGCATCTATCTGAGATTGAATTTGAGATTGAGAAATATTTTCAGAAGAAGTTCTATACAAAACATTTACAACAACAGGAATTGTTATTGTACCCATATTTGCAGCTTTACCTTGAAGAATTGCATTTTCAGTAAAACTTTCAATGTCTGCGATTTTTTGTGCAAACCCAGGATCTTCTTTTAATTGCATTTCTAAAACATCATGAGAAGCGCAATGCCTTTCTTTGGCTAATGTATTAGCTTGAGAATTTTCAGGATTTGTGTTTTCTTCTTTTGAACATGAAAACACCAAGGTCAAGATAGAGACCGCTAACAAAATTTTTTTCATAATTAAAATAATTAATTGGTTATAAAATTTTGGTTAACAGCAGTACACAATTCTAATAATAAATTTGTTACAAAACAAACTTTTTTAACAAATTTGTTAAAAAAATATTATTTATTCAGGATTTTAGTTAATTCATATAAAGAAATTCCAAGCGATTGTACTACATTCATGCTACTGTTTTTTCCAAACATTTGAATGTGTACCGATTGATTGCAAACTGAAAGTAATTCTTTTGAAACACCATAAATTTCACTTCCAATAATTAAAATAATAGGTTTTGAATTGAGTTGAACATTCTCAATCGGTTTGCTTTTAGAAGTTATTTCAAGTGCAATTATCTCAGCATTAGAGTTTTGCAAATAAGATAGAAGTTCTTCTTTGTTTAAATAGATTTCGTACGGAACAATTTTATGTGTATTTCTAGATGTTTTATTGACTTTTCTTTCTGAAAGTATAAAATTTTTACCTGTAAAAATGATTTTTTCTACACCAAAAGCTTCACATACTCTAAAAATACTTCCAATGTTTTGTTGAAAATAGACTTCATCACAAATAACTGTTATTGGAAATTTGCGAGCCTGAAATTCTGTAGTGAAGTGATCTAATTGTTCCAAAATTAATTGTTGAAAACGTAATTTAAAATATTAGCTCCCATTTGTAAAGCTTTTAAACGAACATCCGCTGGATCCTTATGAACTTCTTTGTCTTCCCAGCCATCGCCTAAATCACATTCAAAAGTATAGAGTATAACCAATCGATTTTCAATAAAGATTCCAAAAGCTTGAGGTCTACTTTTGTCATGTTCGTGAATTTTTGGCAAACCATCCGGAAAATTATAGGGTTTTTGAAAAATTTGATGATTTTGCGGAATTTCAACTAAATCTTGGTTTGGAAAGAGTTTTTTTATTTCTTTTCTAATGTATTCATCCATACCATAATTATCGTCAATATGTAAAAAACCACCAGAAAGTAAGTAATTTCTAAGGTTAATTACTTCATTTGGGCTAAAAACAACATTTCCATGTCCTGTCATGTGTACAAAAGGGTAGGAAGTAAGTTCATTGCTCTCTGCAGAAACTGTTGCAGGTTTTGAATTAATATTTGTATTAATATTTTGATTGCAAAACTGAATTAAATTAGGCAAAGATGTAGGATTTGCATACCAATCGCCACCACCAGAGTATTTTAATAGCGCTATTTCTTGGGAAAATCCAAAGAAAGAAGAAATCAGAAATAAAATATATATTCTTCTCATTTATTCATTAATTAAAGCAACTGTATGACAAGCTACTAAAGCTGCAGTTTCTGTACGAAGACGTGTATTTCCTAATAAAACCGCTTTGTAATTATTTGCTAAAGCTAATTCAATTTCATTTTCAGAAAAATCACCTTCGGGACCAATCAAAATTACGTAATTTCCACCTGGTTTCACACTTTCTTTCAATTCTTTGCGTTCAGTTTCAACACAATGCGCAATAAATTTATTCTCGCAATTTGTATTTGCAATAAATTCTTTAAATGAAACGGGTTCATTTATTTTAGGCAAATAAAACTGATTGGATTGTTTCATCGCTGATTGAATTATCTTCTCAGCTCTATCAATTTTATACACTTTTCGTTCAGAATGTTCACATATAATAGGTGTGATTTCTTGAATACCAATTTCAGTTGCTTTTTCTAAAAACCATTCGAATCGGTCGTTCATTTTTGTTGGAGCAACCGCAATATGAAGGTTGTATTTTGGTTTTTCAAATTTTTGAATTTCTAAGATTTTAACTTCACATTTTTTGTCAGAAGCTAAACTTATTTCTGAAATAAATAAAAAACCTAATCCATTTGTTATAAATATTTTATCACTTTCTTTTTTACGTAAAACTTTAACTATATGCTTGCTTTCTTCTTTGTCGAAAACGAAAGAAGAATCGGTGTTTTTTATTTCAGAATTATAGAATAATTGCATGTGAAAATTACGAATTTATAATTACGAATTTAGAATTTAATTCGTGCTTTTGAAACAACATTGTTTGTGCTGAAATTATTTTCTAAAAAATTATAATAACCAACGATTCCTATCATTGCTGCGTTGTCTGTTGTATATTCAAATTTTGGAATATAGGTTTTCCAACCATATTTTGATTCAGCTTCTTTTAATGTTTTACGAATTCCTGAGTTTGCAGAAACTCCACCACCAATTGCTATTTGATTAATTCCAGTTTCCTTTACGGCTAACTTTAATTTATCCATTAAAATTTGAATAATGGTATGCTGAATAGAAGCACAAATATCCGCCTTATTTTCCTCAATAAAATTAGAGTTTTCTTTTACATTCTTCTGAATAAAATATAAAATCTGCGTTTTTAATCCACTGAAACTGAAGTTTAAACCATCTACTTTGGGTTTTGTAAACTGAAAAGCTTTCGGATTTCCTTCTTGTGCGTATTTATCAATTAATGGTCCGCCAGGATAGGGAAGACCTAATATTTTAGCCGATTTATCAAACGCTTCACCAACAGCATCATCTGTAGTTTCTCCAATAATTTCTAAATCGAAAAAACTATTGACTTTAACAATTTGTGTATGTCCGCCACTTATAGTTAAAGCCAAGAAAGGAAAAGTAGGTTTGTCAAAACCTTCTTCATCAATAAAATGTGCTAAAATATGAGCTTTCATGTGATTTACAGCTACAAGTGGAATATCTAAGGCCATACTCAATGACTTAGCAAAAGAACCGCCTACCAATAACGACCCCATTAATCCTGGACCTTGCGTAAAAGCAATACAGTTAAGATCTTCTTTTGAAATTCCAGCTTTTTTAATGGCAACGTCTACAACAGGAACAATATTTTGTTGATGAGCACGAGAAGCTAATTCGGGTACAACACCACCATATTCTTCATGTATAGCTTGTCTTGCTACAATATTTGATAATACTTTATCGTTGCATAAAATGGCTGCTGAAGTATCATCACACGAACTTTCAATTGCTAAAGTGTAAATTTTATTCTCTTTCATAAAAAAAAGGCACGAAAATTGCGTGCTAACAGTTGTAATAATCTTACAAAAATCCTTATTTTTGTTAATTGTGATTACAAATAATCAAGAGCAAATTTACGAAATATTAGCACTATCAAAAAAATAAAGAAAATATTTATCAGAACAGTGATTATTCTATTGCTGTTTTTACTTTTTATGGCTATCATATTATCGTTACCATTTGTTCAAACTAAACTTGGTAGAATAGCTACAGATAATTTAAATGAAGAGTTTGGTACGGATCTGACTATTGATAAGATTGCAATATCTCCATTTGGTACAGTAAAATTAGGTGATGTTTTAATTAGGGATCATCATAAAGACACGCTTTTTTACATTCAGAAATTGAACACTTCAATTCTAAATCTTAAAGCACTGTATAAAGACGGTCATCCTTATTTAGGCGATGTTACTATTCACGGTTTAGATGCAAAATTGCAAGAATATAAGGGAGAAGGTGAAACTAATCTAGATAAATTTGTAGCTGCTTTTGATGATGGAAGTCCTTCATCTGGGAAGTTTAGAATGAAGGTAACTACCTTTGATGTATTTGATAGTAGGTTTAGATATATTGATGAAAATCTAAACAATCCAAAATTATTAGATTTTACAAATCTTAACGGGAAACTTAACGATTTTTTTATAAAAGGACCCGATGTAAATACTTACATCGAAAGACTTAGTTTTCATGATCACCGAGGTTTAGATGTTCAAAAACTTACTTCAAATTTTACGTATACTAAGAAAAATATTTTACTTGAAAATCTTGATGCTGTTTCTAAAGAATCTCATGTAAAAGGTAGAGTAGAGCTTTTATATAAGCGCGAAGATTTTTCAGATTTCAATAACAAAGTTAATTGGGATGCTCAATTAGAAAATATTTCAATTTCTTCTAATGATTTAAATTACTTCTATGATGAATTTGGTAAAGACAATGTATTTTATCTAAATACTAATTTAAAAGGTACTTTAAATAATTTCACTACACACAATCTTAAACTTTTGGATAAAAACCAATCAGAGATAATTGGAAACATTACTTTTAAAAATTTATTTAAAAAAGACGAATCTTTTTATATAACTGGAAATTTTGATAGAGTAACTTCAACCTATAATGATTTGGGAAGTATTTTACCAAGAATTTTAGGCGAAAACCTTCCTACTTCACTTGAAAAATTAGGTACAGTTAATTTGAGTGGTGATGTTGAGTTAACAGATGAATATATTAACTCAGATATTTTTGTTGTTTCTAATTTAGGAATTGTTGATGCTGATTTATCTATTCAAGATTTAGGAAATATTGACAATGCAACGTATCAAGGAGAATTAGATTTAAAAGATTTCAATGTAGGAGTTCTATTAAATGACAATAACTTTGGTAAGGTTACTGCTCAAGTAGATGTTGATGGTCAAGGGTTTACACAAAAATTTTTAAACACTGCAGTTAAAGGAAAAGTTCAAAAAATATTTTTTAATAATTATAATTATACCAATATAGAGATCGACGGAACTATGAAAATGCCTTATTTTAAAGGTTATTTAAATAGTAACGATCCGAATCTTCGCATGGACTTTAAAGGTCTTTTAGATTTAAGTTCAAAGATTAAAACCTACGACTTTAATTCGTATATTGATTATGCAGATTTAGCGGTATTAAACTTCAATAAAAATGATTCTATTTCTATTTTTAAGGGAAATATAAGCATGAATGCTAAAGGAAATTCTTTTGATGATTTAGAAGGCGTTTTAAATTTGAAAAATGTTTCCTATCAGAATAATAAAAAACAGTATTTCTTTACTGATTTCAATATAAACTCTTCTTTCGACGAAAATATGGTTAGAACTATTTTCGTTAATTCACCTGATATTGTAACTGGAACAGTGGTTGGTAAGTATAAAATTAATCAGCTTTCAGATATAGTTGAAAATGCGGTTGGAAGTTTATATGCTAATTATACACCTAATGAATTAGAGAATGGACAGTTTTTAGATTTTAATTTTACCATACATAATAAGATTATAGAAATTTTTGTTCCAAATGTATCTATTGCCGAAAACACTAAAATCAAAGGTAAGATTAATGCTGATTTAGGTAAGTTTGAATTGGATTTTTCATCGCCAAATATTCTTGCTTTTAATGGAAAATTTGACAATGTTAAAATAGATATCGATAATAAAAACCCTTTATACAACACTTATGTTGTTATGGATAGTTTACGATTTAATCGATATAAAATTTCAGATTTTAATTTAATTAATTTAACTCTAAATGACACATTATTTGTGAGAACGGAGTTTAATGGTGGAAGTAAAAATCAAGATCAATATTCATTAAACTTATATCATACTATAGATAGTACTAAAAAGTCTATCGTAGGGTTTAAAAAATCTGAAGTTAAACTTAGAGATTATTTATGGTTTATTAATGAAAAAGAATCTAAGGATAATAAAATAGTATTTACAAAGGATTTAAAAGAATTTAATTTTGAAAAGATAAGTTTATCTCATAAAGATCAAAAAATGAGTTTCTTTGGTGCTTTAAAAGATTCAACTTATAAAGATTTAAATCTAAGTTTTCACGATGTAGATTTAGAAAAAATAATTCCAGCCGTTGATAGTCTACACTTTAATGGTAAGTTAAATGGATTTGCTTCTTTAAAGCAAAATAAAGAAATATACAAACCGCAATCTAATCTTACTATCGACAGTTTAAAAATAAACAAATACCCGATTGGTAATTTTGCTTTAAATATTGAAGGAAATGATGCCTTTAGTAAATTTAAAGTCAATTCATCAATTGAACAAGATGGAAATGAATCCTTTTATTTGAATGGAGATGTTGGTTTTATAAATAATCAAACCAACTTGGATTTAATTGCTGGTTTAGATGAATTTCAATTAGCACCATTTGGGCCTTTACTTACTGATATAGTTTCAAATGTAAGAGGAGAAGCTACTGGAAGAGCTACCATAAAAGGAAGCATTACGAGCCCTGAAATTGATGGTAGACTTTATCTTGATAAATCGGGTTTAACAATACCTTATTTAAACACAGATTACGATTTTGAAAAAGATGCTATAGTTGATGTTACTGAACACCAATTTTTATTTAGAAATATTAAAGTAACAGATAGTAAATATAATACATCTGGTATTTTGAACGGAAATGTTCGACATGAAGCTTTTGATAATTGGGAAATAGATTTAGAGGTAAAATCTAATAACATTTTAGCCTTAGATACAAAGGATGATGATGACGTTTACTATTATGGAACAGCTTTTTTAAATGGTAACGCTTCTATTAAAGGACCAACAAATGCCTTGGTAGTAAAAGTAGCTGGTGAATCTGAAAAAGGAACTTCAATAAAAATACCTGTAAGTGATGCTGAAGAAATAGGCGATAATTCTTTTATAAATTTTATTTCTTACCAAGAAAAGTATAATAAAGATAGAGGTATAGTCACTCTTGACAACAAATACAAAGGAATTGAATTAGATTTTGATTTTGATATAGATACAGATGCAGAAATTGAAGTAATCTTAGATAGAAACTCTGGTCACGCCATGAAAGGTCGTGGGTATGGTTCTATGAAAATGGAAATAAACACTTTAGGAAAGTTTTTAATGTATGGTGACTTTATCGTTGAAGAAGGAGATTACAGATTCAAATATGGAGGATTAATTGATAAAAAGTTTATCGTTAAAAGAGGTGGTACAATTCGTTGGGAAGGAGAACCAATGAATGCTATTTTGAATTTAGAAGCGGTTTACAATACTCAAGCTAATCCAGGAGTTTTACTTGAGAGTGCTTCCTTTAACCGAAAAGTAGATACTAATGTGTCAATTTTGATTAATGGTAACTTAAGTAATCCTGAACCCGATTTCAATATTGATTTTCCGAATGTAAGTTCTGTAATGAAAAGTGAAATTGATTATCAATTACAAAATAAAGACAAACGTCAAACTCAAGCTTTAGCTTTATTATCAACTGGTTCCTTTATGACACCTGAAAATGCGGGTAATGCAGCTTATGGACCTCTATTTGAAAGAGCAAGTTCTTTATTTAGTGATATTTTCTCAGATGAAGATAGTAAACTTCAACTAGGTGTAGATTACAGTCAAGGCGATAGATTAAATCAAATTTCAGATAGAGTAGGTGTCACTTTGGCAACACAAATCAATGATAAAATATCAATCAATGGTAAAGTAGGAGTTCCTGTAGGAGGTGTTACCGAATCTGTTTTGGTTGGTAATGTTGAGATTCAAATGCAGTTGAATGATGAAGGTACTTTAAAAGCCCATGTCTTTAATAGAGAAAATGATATTAATTACATAGGTAATGGTATTGGATATACACAAGGTTTAGGAATTACCTATACAGTTGATTTTGATACTTTTAAAGAATTGATTCAAAACGTATTTGCAAAACAAAAGAAAAAGAAAGAAGAAAACGATAATCAATCGGATCAAACTCCAGATTCTGAATTTTCTCCAGATTATATAAATTTTATTAACGAACGTAAGGTTAAAAAGTCTTCTGATGCTAAAGAAGAAGAAGTGCAAAAAGTACCAGAAATAGAGTAGAATTATTTTTTTTGCAAAAAAGTTATCAACGAAAACGTTTGAATCGAATAAAATTTAATTTATCCCTACAAAAACTTATAATTTATTAAAATTCCTTTATTAAATTTACATATAAATAATAAAAATGACTGAAAAAATATCAAAAATAGCAGTTTTAACATCAGGTGGAGATTCTCCAGGAATGAATGCTGCAATTCGTTCAGTAGTAAGAACTTGTGCTTTTCATAATGTTGAATGTATTGGTGTTTACAGAGGATACCAAGGGATGATTGAAAATGATTTCAAAGAAATGGGTGCTCGATCTGTTAAAGATATTATCAATAAAGGTGGGACTATTTTAAAATCAGCAAGATCAAATGAGTTTCGCACAAAAGAAGGTCGAGAAAAGGCTTTTCAAAATTTAAAAAATAAAGGAGTAAATGCTCTTGTTGTTATTGGAGGAGATGGTTCTTTTACGGGGGCTGAAATTTTTAATAGAGAATTTGGCATTCCAGTTATGGGAATTCCAGGTACAATCGATAATGATATTTATGGTACAAGTCACACTTTAGGGTATGATACTGCTTTAAATACAGTTGTTGAGGCAATCGATAAAATTAGAGATACCGCTAGTTCACATAACCGTTTATTTTTTGTTGAAGTAATGGGAAGAGATGCTGGACACATTGCTTTAAATGCTGGAATTGGAGCTGGAGCAGAAGAAATATTAATTCCTGAAGAAGATTTAGGTCTAGAACGATTATTAGAATCTTTAGAAAGAAGTAAAAATTCAGGTAAATCTTCTAGTTTAGTTGTAGTAGCTGAAGGAGATAAAATAGGTAAGAATGTATTTGAACTTAAAGAATATGTTGAAGAAAATATGCCTGAATATGATGTGCGTGTTTCTGTTTTAGGCCATATGCAAAGAGGTGGCGCACCTTCATGTTTCGATAGAGTTTTAGCATCACGATTAGGTGTAAAAGCAGTGGAATCTATATTGGAAGGTAAATCAAATTATATGGTAGGACTAATCAACGACAAAGTTGCATTAACACCATTAGAACAAGCAATAAAAGGAAGTACAGAAGTAGATAAAGAACTTTTAAGAGTTTCAGATATTATGTCTACTTAAAAATAAATTAAAAATTTATATTAAAAATGTCAAAAGTAAAATTAGGAATTAACGGCTTTGGTAGAATAGGTCGTATTGTTTTTAGAGAATCATTTAATAGAGATAATGTAGAAGTTGTTGCAATAAATGATTTATTAGATGTTGAACATTTAGCTTATTTATTAAAATACGATTCAGTTCACGGAAATTTTAAAGGTAAGGTTGAAGTTAAAGATGGTCAACTTTATGTAAATGATAAATTTATCCGAGTAACTGCAGAAAAAGATCCTACTCAAATAAAATGGGATGATGAAAAAGTAGATGTAGATATCGTTGCAGAATGTACAGGTATATTTACTACTTTGGCAACTGCTGAAGCTCACATTAAAGGAGGAGCAAAGAAAGTTGTAATTTCTGCACCTTCTGCAGACGCACCTATGTTTGTTATGGGGGTAAATCATGATAAAGCTACTGCTGCTGACACTATTGTTTCTAATGCATCATGTACTACAAACTGTTTAGCACCTTTAGCAAAGGTTATTAATGATAACTTTGGTATTGTAGAAGGATTAATGACAACCGTTCACGCAACTACAGCAACTCAATTAACAGTTGATGGTCCTTCAAGAAAAGATTTTCGTGGTGGTAGAGCTGCTTTATTAAACATCATTCCTGCATCTACAGGAGCTGCAAAGGCTGTTGGGAAAGTAATTCCAGAATTAAACGGAAAATTAACAGGTATGTCGATGCGTGTTCCCACTGCTGATGTTTCTGTAGTGGATTTAACAGTAAAAGTTGCTAAAGAAACTTCTTACGAAGAAATCATGAAAGTTTTAAAGGAAGCTTCTGAAACTTCAATGAAAGGAATTTTAGGTTATACTGAAGATTTAGTTGTTTCTCAAGATTTTGTTTCAGACTCAAGAACTTCAATTGTAGATGCAAATGCTGGAATTGGATTAAATTCTACATTTTTCAAATTAGTATCTTGGTATGATAACGAATATGGATACTCTAGTAAATTAATTGATTTGGCAGTTCATATTTCTGCATTATAATAATTTAATCCTCTAACATATGTGGTTTTGTTAGAGGATTTTTTAATTCCCCCAATAATGAGATTATTAGTAGATAGTGGCTCAACAAAAGCCGATTGGATTGCTCTAGATGAAGAAGGAAAAGTTTTTTTTACGACTCAGTCTTTAGGCTTAAATCCTGAAGTTTTATCAAAAGAGGAAATAATTAAAAGATTAAACGAAAAGTTTGACATTTCTCACAATAAAACAAAAGCTACACACTTATACTTTTATGGTGCAGGTTGTGGAACTGATCGAATGAAAAATTTTTTAACCCAAGTTTTTCAAGAATATTTTGTTAATGCAGTAGTTTCTGTTAATGAAGATACTTATGCAGCTGTTTATGCAACAACTCCTAAGAATGAAGAAGCAATTGTTTCTATTTTAGGAACAGGATCAAATTGTAGTTATTTTGATGGAAAAGTTTTACACCAAAAAGTACAGTCTTTAGGGTATATTGCAATGGATGATTGTAGTGGCAATCGTTTTGGTCGCCATTTAATACGAGGTTATTATTTTAATAAAATGCCAAGTGATTTAGCTAAAGAATTTGAAGTTGAATTTAATGTAGATGCTGATTTTATTAAAAATAAACTTTACAAAGAACCTAATCCTAATGCTTATTTAGCAACTTTTGCTAAGTTTTTAATAAAACATAAAGACACTGATTTTTGTAAAGCCTACATAAACTTTGAAATGGAAGCTTTTGTAGAAAATTATATTAAGCAATTTGAAAATTGCTACGAAATACCGGTGCATTTTGTTGGTTCAATCGCTTTTTACTTAAAAGATGAATTAAAAGAAATTTTAGGTAAACACAATATTAAATTAGGTCGAGTTTTAAGAAGGCCTATCGATGGTTTAATAGAGTATCATATACTAAACAAATAAACAACCACCTTGAGATTCCCGATTTTTAATCGGGAATCTTTATTTTTGTACTATATTAATTAGTTTATGAAAACATTTGAATTAGCAATAATTGCACATGATGGAAAAAAAGCTGAGATGGTTCAGTTTATAAATAAAAATAAAAAATTATTGTTTGCTGAAAATATCAAGATTATTGCTACAGGTACAACAGGCGGAAAAGTTGAACAAATAGGAGTAAAGGTAAAAAAAATGTTGTCAGGTCCACTTGGTGGCGATGCTCAAATTGCAGCGCGTGTAGCTGAAGGTAAAACAAAAATGGTTTTATTTTTTAAAGATCCAAACTCAAGTCATGCACATGAGCCCGATATTAGTATGTTAATTAGAATTTGTGATGTTCATAACGTACCTTTAGCTACGAATGAGGCTACTGCACAATTATTGTTAAATGCTTTGAGTGTTGATTAAACATCTAAATCAAAAAGCTTTTTCAATAAATCAAGATTAGGATTTATTTCCTTTAATTTATTGTATTTTTCTTCTGGTGTAAATGCATAACGATTTTCTGTAACTTCATTAACTTCAACTTCAATTGTAATATCGTGATTGTGAAGTTTACCACGTAAATAGCCAAGTAATTCATTGGCACCAGTTAAAAATTCTTCTTTAGTGCTTTCATTTGGCAACTCTAATTCAATAACTGTTCCTTTTAATTTTGGATCATTCATTTGCATATACGTTGCCATTAACTTTTTACCTTGGTCATTCAGTTTTTGAGTGAATTTATTCCAAACTAAAAGCATGTCTGTTTCAGAGAATTTTTCTCTTGGAAGTTCGTCGAGATGTTTATACTGATTTTTCTGTTGGGCTTCAATTTCTTTTTTAGCTTTGATACTTGCCAAAGAAAATGCAGAAACTCTCTGACCTTTATTAAGTTCAACTTTCGGTAAATTAATTTGAGGTACTTCCTTTTGTGGTTCTAAAACAACTTCTTCTTTTGCTAAATTTTCTATTGGAGAAGAGGCTTCTATTTTTGGAGTTTCAACTTTTGGTTTTACTTCAGTAATAGAATAGCTAGAATTTCTAAAATGTGTGGCAGGAATTATAAATGACTCAACTTTTTTTTTTCTCCATCGAAAGTGATAGAGGCTAACTGCATTAAGCATAATTCGACTAAAAGTCGTTGATTTTGAGAAACTTTATATTTTAAATCACATTCGTTAGCTAGTTCAATGCCTTTTAATAAAAAATCATGTGAAGTTTTTTGAGATTGTTCACGATATAAATTTTGAGCATGTTCACCAGCTTCTAACAAAACTAATGTTGTAGGATTTTTACAAACTAATAAATCTCTAAAGTGAGAAGCTAAACCAGCAATAAAATGATGTCCGTCGAAACCTTTTGCTAAAATATCATTATATGCCATTAATAATTCTGGAATTTTATTTTCCAAAATTAAATCAGTCATTCTAATATAATATTCAAAATCTAAAACATTTAAGTTTTCAGTTACAGCCTGACGTGTTAAATTATTACCACAATAAGATACAACCCTATCAAAAATAGAAAGAGCGTCACGCATAGCGCCATCAGCTTTTTGAGCAATAATATGCAAAGCATCATCTTCAAAAGAAACTCCTTGTTCTTTAGCAATATCTGCTAAGTGTTCTTTAGCGTCGTTAACAGTAATTCTTTTAAAATCAAATATTTGACAACGAGAAAGTATCGTTGGTAAAATCTTATGTTTTTCAGTAGTTGCAAGTATAAAGATTGCATGTCTTGGCGGTTCTTCTAATGTTTTAAGAAAGGCATTAAAAGCTGCTTGAGAAAGCATATGAACCTCGTCAATAATATAGACCTTATATTTTCCTGTCTGTGGAGGTATTCTAACTTGGTCTATAATATTTCGAATATCATCAACTCCGTTGTTAGATGCGGCATCTAATTCAAAAACATTGAATGAAAAATCTTCGTTTGGGTCGTCATAACCTTCTTGATTAATTTTTCGAGCTAAAATACGAGCACAGGTTGTTTTTCCAACACCTCTAGGTCCTGTAAACAATAAGGCTTGTGCAAGGTGATTATTCTCAATAGCATTAAGTAAAGTGTTAGTAATAGCTTTCTGACCTACAACATCTTTGAATGTTTGAGGTCTGTATTTTCTAGCCGATACTATAAATTGCTCCATAAAAATATTTGAAAAACAAATATAAGTTTAGAATACCCAAAATGCAAGTCTATAAAACCAAATTAAGTGGAATATTTGCAAAAGTTATTCACAATTTACTTAATCAATATCTCTAGACATTATACGTTGAAATACTTTATATACTTCTGAACTTGAATTAGCGGAATAACCTGCTACAAAAACACCTTTTTTATCATCAAATGAAGAAATTCCATAAACAATCGCTTCATCATCAGGATTGGTATTGCCTTCGTATCTATAAATATGATGAATTATATAATTATCAGGATCCATTAGGATTTCATTTTCATTCAAATTATAATCATAATCAAATCCTTTTTCTTTTAATTCTGTCAGTGCTTGCGAGACAGAAGCATAATGATACTTGATTTTCATGATACTTTTTCTTTAAAGTTAAGAAAAAATACACAATTTATAGTTTATTAAAAGTTAAACTATAGTACTTTTGTACCGCAGACCGCCTTATCGCTGCTCGAAAGAGGAGAGGAAAGTCCGGACATCATAGAGCAAGCATAACGGGTAACGCCCGTCCGTCGGAAGGCGAGGACAAGTGCAACAGAAAGTATGTACAGGTAATGCTGTAGTGAAACCAGGTAAACTCTATGCGATGAAATGCCATGTATATCAGCAATTAAGAGCTGCTCGTTCAATGCTGAGGGGTAGGCAGATGGATTCCGTGAGTAATTGCGGAACTAGATAAATGATAAGGCTTCAATTTATTGAAGACAGAATCCGGCTTACAGGTCTGCTTTTTTTAATCTTCTTCGCTATCGTCGAAGTCTTCTTCAGAATCATCTTCTATGTCTTCTTCTTCATCGAATTCAAATTCAAAGAAGGAAAAAGTGGTTCCACCATAATGTTTAGCAAAAGAAAAATTTTCTAAATGTTCAAGTTTGGTTTCTTTTGAATGCTCAACAATTAACATTCCTTCGTGATCTAGAATTTCATTTTTTAAAATTAAAGTTACGATACTTTCAAATTGTTCTTGAGACAAATGATAGGGTGGATCTGCAAAAACAATATCATAAGATGTATTACAACGCTCTAAAAACTTAAAAACATCGCTTTTAATGGTGGTTATGTCGAAATCAAATTCTGTAGCTGTTTTTTTAATGAAGTTGATACAACCAAAATCAGCATCAACACTTGTTATTGGTTCTGAACCTCGAGAAGCAAACTCATAGCTTATATTTCCAGTTCCGGCAAATAAATCAAGTATTTTTAATCCAGAAAAGTTAAAGTGATTATTTAAAACGTTAAATAATGATTCTTTAGCTAAATCAGTTGTAGGACGAACAGGTAGCTTTTTGGGCGCTATAATTCTTCTTCCTTTATATTTTCCAGATATAATTCTCATGAATTTATAAGAATAAAATTTTCTAACGATTGATTTTTTGAAATATGAAATTTATCTGCAAATGCCTGAACATCACAAATAATACAATTTCTAATATATTTATAAGCAATTTTAAAATAGTCATGATCTTCTGTAATAATACCAGTAAAATTCACTTTAGAATTCTCTGGATTAAGTTGAAGCTGTTCAAAAGTAAATAAAGTATAATAAATAAAATCTTCAGGAGTTGTAGGTTCAAATGAATTATAAAAAATCAAGTTTCCGCCTTGAACAACTACAATTTCAAAATGCTTTTCTTGATTATGAATAAATACTTGTTTTTCAAAAACATATTTTGAAATGTTTAAAATTGTATCGACTAAAAGAGTAGAAGAGTGTACATAATCGAAACTTGCAAATTGATCTAATAAAAAATTATTAATGTTTACATAAGGTACATATACATTATTAATTTCTTGTTTAGTTAATTTATCGTATGCAAATAAGTCAGATTCAAAAACTTTGATATTGTATTGTAAATAACTCCCTAAGAAATTTTCGTCAAACAAAGATTGTGGAACAAATGTATTTAATGAATTCTCATGAATAACAAGAACTTCATCATACTTTTCATTTAAAAGAGGGAATTCTGAAAAGACTTTCCACAACTGTTCTTCAATGACTTGACTTTGAGGGAAAGTTATTTTTTGTAATGAAACAATATGATTTGATAGTAAGTCGAAAACACAAAAAGAAAGTCCACTCAAGGAAACCTGAATGGACAACTTTTTGTAATTTTTTTGAGTAATATCGTTATTCGTTACTACCATATTTTTTTGGCCAGTTACCAGTTACTACAGCTTCTTCTAATGAACCTAAAGTAATTTTGTCGCCGTTAATTTCATCGATTGATTCAACTTTATTTTCTTGTTCTACTAATTCTTGATCTAAATCAGCTAATAAAGCATTCTTGTCAATTTCTGCTTTAAATACAGGAACTTTTGTATCGTTACGAACAATTGAACTCGCCTCTAAAGTTACAGGAATTTCAGTATTACCAACTTTAACTACATTTAATCTTTTGTATCTGTCAGAATTTCTAAATAGAGAATCTTTAACAGTAACATACCCTAAAGTATCAATAATTACGATGTCTTTGTAGAAACCTTCTTTAGAATCTGCAGCAATACCAAAAGCGATGTTTTTTGAGGCATCAATAACAGCAGTATCTTTTCTTGAAATAATTGCGAATTTTTCATTTTCTATAAACTGAACTAATTTATCAAATGAATCTGCAAAATCTTTGTGAACAGTTTTATAGCCCATTTGAGCTTTTTTAATGTCTAACATTTTGCTAACAGCAACCTCGTAACGTCTTTCTTTTTCTTGTTTGAATTCGATTGGCTTCATTACAGAAGCATAGATCATATAAGCAATTCCAATACTTACTAACCATAAAACAATAGAGACAATAGGTCTCGCTGAATCTGGTAAAAATTTATCAATTAACTTAACAATCCCAAAAGTTGCAAGTGCAATAAGAATAACTGCTACAATAACAAGTATCATTTATTTTAATTTTTAATGATTAGGTACGCAAATCTACAATTTTTTTTTCTTCTTAAAAGAAATTCTTATAAAAATCATCAGTATCTTTGAAAAAATCTATAAGCCAATATTTTTATAAATGAGTTCAGCGCTGTTTTACAAAACTTTACGTCAAAATTTTCCATTTGAACCAACCTTAAAACAAGATATATTCTTTCAAAAAATTTCAGAATTTGTTACAAATAACAATACTTCAGAAATTTTTATACTCAAAGGTTATGCCGGAACTGGTAAAACAACAATAATCTCAACATTGGTCAATTATTTACAAAACGTAAATAAAAAATATATATTGTTAGCACCAACGGGAAGAGCTGCGAAAGTAATTAGTAATTATTCAAGTAAACCTGCATTTACGGTACACAAGAGAATTTATTTTCCAAAAAAAAATAAATCGGGTGGTGTGTCTTTTACTTTACAACAAAACAAATTTAAAAATACAATCTTCATCGTTGATGAGTCTTCAATGATTTCCGATTCTAGTCAAGATGCTAAAATGTATCAATATGGGTCTTTATTAGATGATTTAATGTATTATGTAGATTCTGGTCAAAATTGTAAGCTTATATTTATTGGAGATACAGCACAGTTACCACCAGTTGGAATGGATGAAAGTCCTGCTTTAGATATTAATTCAATGGGATTACACTTCAATAAAGATGTTCAGCATATTGAATTAGATGAAGTTATGCGACAAGCTGAAGAGTCTGGGATTTTATTTAATGCAACCGAATTAAGAGAAGTTTTAAAGTCTAATTTTATAACGGAATTTCAATTCAAGTTAAATCCGTTTAAAGATATTGTTCGACTGCAAGATAGTTATGATATTCTTGATGCGATTCATGATTCGTTCCGACAATATGGTCCTGAAGAAACTACTTTTATTGTTCGTTCGAATAAAAGAGCCAATCAATATAACCAACAAATTCGTACTAAAATTTTAGATCGAGAAAGTGAATTATCAGTTGGAGATTTATTAATGGTTGTTAAGAATAATTATTTCTGGCTAAAAGAAAACTCTGAAGCTGGTTTTATAGCAAATGGCGATATTATTGAAGTACAGCGCATTAAAAACATTTTAGAATTATACGGATTCAAATTTGCTACAGTAACCGTAAAAATGGTCGATTACCCTAACCAACCTTCTTTTGAAACGGTTTTATTGTTAGATACACTTACAAGCGAATCACCCTCGTTAACGTATGACGAATCGAATCAGTTATATAACGAAGTCATGAAAGATTTTGAAGACGAAAAACACCAATACCGCAAATTTTTAAAAGTTAAGAATAGTCCGCATTTTAACGCTTTACAGGTGAAATTTTCTTATGCGATGACGTGTCACAAATCGCAAGGAGGGCAGTGGCATACCGTTTTTATTGAACAACCCTATTTACCAAATGGTATAGATATTGATTATATTCGTTGGTTGTACACAGCCGTAACGCGTGCAAAGGAAAAGTTGTATTTAATTGGATTTAAGGATGATTTCTTTTTGAATGAATAATATTTTACATTTAATTGAAATTGTTTAAAATTAAAAGATTTGGATTATAAAAAAAGTTATGAATTATATTTTTTTTAGTGCGAAAAGTGAGATTGAAAAAATAGAAAAGCATTATATAAATAGTGACTTAAAGCACATTTATTTAAAACATAAAGAAGAAATTTTAATTATTTTAAATTGTGTTGAAAAAATTGAAAAAGAAAATAGGATAACTGAAGAGGATTTAAAAATATTAGAAAATGGTATAAAAAACTCTTGGGAAGAGGTCTTTTTTTATCAAGCTGGAAAATATGTTTCACATTATTCTTTTAAATTTAAAGAAGTTGAGCAATTATTCTATAAACTTATTAATAATAAAGATTATAAAAATAGATTCCGTATATTAACTGTTTTACTTAATGAGCCTCCAAGAAAAATTACAAAAGAAGTATTGTCAAAAGCACTAAATGATAAAAGCTTAACTATTCAAAAAAAAGCTGAAGATATTATTATAAGGCTAAATGCAAAACATAAATATAATTTTTTCCAAAAATTAAGTATTCAAAAGCTAAAAAATAAAACTGTTTAAATTTTACGAAATGATAGAAACCATTATTAGCATTTGTCTTGGAATAGGATTAGCGGCTTCGGCTGGTTTTCGTGTTTTTGTTCCGCTTTTTGTACTGAGTTTAGCTACACACTACGGATATGTTCCTGTTGGAGAATCGTTTACTTGGATAGGTAGTCAAGCTGCTATGATTTGTTTAGGCATTGCAACAGTTGTTGAAATATTTGCATATTATATTCCATTTGTCGATAATTTACTCGATTCAATTGCTATTCCGTTAGCAAGTATTGCAGGTACAATCGTAATGGCATCAACTTTGGTCGATTTAGATCCTATGTTAACTTGGGGATTGGCCATAATTGCTGGAGGTGGAACTGCCGCAGCATTAAATACTGCAACTGCTAAAACGCGATTAGCTTCAACTGCTACAACTGGAGGCTTAGCCAATCCAATAGTTTCAACAACAGAAACTGCAACAGCATCTTTTGTTTCAGTAACATCAATATTTTTACCAGTTGCCGCATTTTTAATTGTTTTGTTTATTTTCTTTGTAGGAATAAAATTATTTAAAAAAGTTTTTGGACGATGAACATTATCGCTGTAATTCCCGCTCGTTATGCATCAACACGTTTTCCTGCTAAATTATTACAAGATTTAGGTGGAAAGTCAGTTATTGTGAGAACTTACGAAGCTGCTTTGGCAACCAAACTATTTGATGATGTTTTTGTGGTTACCGATTCGAATTTGATTTTTAACGAAATTGAATCGAATGGTGGAAAAGCAATCATGAGCATAAAAGAGCATGAAAGTGGAAGCGATAGAATAGCGGAAGCAGTTGAAAATATGAATGTTGATGTTGTGGTTAATGTTCAAGGCGACGAACCTTTTATTAATAAAGAAGCTCTAAGTCAATTGGTTCAAGTTTTTAAAAATGATAATGAAAAGAAAGTCGATTTAGCTTCGTTAATGTTTCAAATAACTGAAAAAGACGAAATTTCAAACCCTAATAATGTTAAGGTAATTGTCGACCAACAAGGGTTTGCTTTATACTTTTCGCGTTCTGTAATTCCGTTTCCAAGAGAAGAAAATGTTGGTGTTCGCTATATGAAACACATTGGTATTTATGCGTTTAGGAAAGAAGCACTGATGGATTTCTATCGTTTACCAATGTTGTCTTTAGAAGCTTCTGAAAAATTAGAACAACTTCGTTATTTAGAATACGGAAAACGAATTCGAATGATTGAAACTTCACACGGAAGCATAGGAATTGATACACCTGAAGATTTAGAAAAAGCTAGAGAATTACTCAAAAACTAAAATTATGACACAAGAAGAATTAAAAAACCTAATTGGCTATAAAGAAGATAGAGTAGCAGTTTTACAAACTAAAAAACAATCTTTAGTTGATTTAGAAAGTGAAATTTCAAAATCGAAGTTGGCCAGAACAATGCAAACTGCTTTCTATAATATTAAGCGATTCTTTTTGTTGTTTGTAACGGTAATTTTACTACTAACAGGAATTATAGGTTTAGTTTATCCCGATTTATTGTTCTTAAATTCAAGTAAATACAAAAGTGATTTTGTAGAAGATTTTAAAACGCAATACCAAAATGAAACGAGTAAAGCTTTAGAAATAAGTTTTAAAGAAGCTCAAGGAAATTCAAACTATAATATTAAAACTTTAGAACGAAATATTGACGATGCAATTACCGAAATAGCTGTAAAAAATGCACATTTTAGTATCAGAATTATAGCTTTCATTTTATTATGTTTGGCTGGTTTTCTTTGGTATATTTCAAAATTGACAAAAAAGTTAAAAGAAAGCGATGAAGTGATTTCTAAAGTAATTGTAACCAATAAAGAAATCATTAAAGATTACGAGTTAATTATTGATGAAGAAAACAGAGAAATTTCAGACTTAAAGAAGAATCTTGTCTAAATGGAAACACAAAAATCAAGGATTTTATTTTTTGGGACGGCTATATTTACATGGTTAACAACAGCAAGTATTTGTTATACTTTGTATATGATTGTTAAAGATTTAATGATGATATTTAATATTGATGCAGCTTTAAATATTGTGATTTCAAATTTTTTTTATTTAATTATTTTTTTAATACTTTTATATTACTCTATTAAAAATTTAAATAAACTTTCGAGTAAAAAGACATTTTTTGTTCTAATTATTTCTTATTTCATAATCCAAATATTACAATTCCTTTATTCATACTTTTTTTATGAATATATGATTGAAAATTTAGGTTTGAGTTTTTCAAAATATTATGATACGGTTGATAATTTATTTATAAAATTTCAATTTGAAAATATAATTGGAATTATAAAATATTTAATTGCTGCGTTATTAATTTTATATTACTCTAAAGAGACTAAGCTAATTTCTTAATGGTAAAAAGTTCGTTATGAACTTCAATTTTAGGGTACATTCTAACCGAATAATTTTGATCAAACTTACTTTTATAAATGGCGTTTCGTCTTCTGTCTTGAAAACCTAAAACCATAGTATTAAATAAGATAAAACCATTCACTTTAAGTAAAAAGTTAATTCTTTTTATAAAGAAATCTTCAAATAAAAAGTTAGGCATAGTCGTATCTTGAAAAATATCGATGATAATTAAATCGTACTTTTCTTTGGTTTTTAAAACAAATTCAAAAGCATCATCAATTACCAATTCCAAATTCGGAATTTCATTTAATTTGAAGTAAGATTTGGCAATTTTTACAACTTCTTCATCGATTTCAACACCAGTAATTTTTCCAGTAAATTTTACTTCTTCTACCAAAGTTTTAATTACACTTCCACCAGCTACACCTAGAACTAAAACCGAATCAAAATTTTGAATTCTTTTAAACCCTATATATTTCAATCCTTTACGTAAAATTCGCTGTAAACTCCCAAAAGAATAGTTGGTGTTTTCAGAATCTAAAACCAATTGACCATTATTCCAGGTAACTTCCAGATTTTTACTAACGTTAGATTTCTTTTGGTAGATTTTTATGGGTAAAATATAGCTTAAATACTTCTTAAACATTCATCAAAACTTTGTATTCGTAAATATAATGCTATTTTTGAGGAAATTTTAGTAGATGAAAAAGTTTCTATACAAACTAATCTTTTTTAAACTCTTAGGTTGGAAAATTACAGGCGAAATGTCTGCAGATATAAAGAAGTGTGTCATTATAGTTGTACCACACACAAGTTGGTATGATTTTTTTGTTGGCCTTTTTACAAGAGGAATATTAGGTTTACAAATGAATTTTGTTGGAAAAAAAGAACTTTTTACATTTCCATTTGGTTATTATTTTAAATGGGTTGGTGGCGCTCCATTAGACAGAAGTAAACACGAAAATAAAGTAGATGCAATTGCCGCAATTTTTGAAGAGAAAGAAGAATTTCGTTTAGCTATTGCCCCTGAAGGGACACGTAAAAAAGTAAAAGAATGGAAAACAGGATTTTATTATATAGCCTTAAAAGCTAACGTGCCAATTTATCCAGTTGCATTTGATTACGAACATAAAGAAGTAAAATTATTTGAACCTTTTTATCCTACATCAAACAAGGAAGAAGATTTTGAATTTCTTCAAAGATTGTTTAGAGGTATTAAAGGGAAAAATGCTGAAAATTCTTTTTTTTAAAAAAAAATTAAAAAAATAAATCCAAAAAAAAATAAATCTCGTAAATGATTTTAACTAATGTTAAAAAAATAATTTATGAGAAATTTAATTTTATTAGGAGCAGCATCGCTTTTCCTTGTTTCATGTTCGGATGATGATAATAGTTCATCTCAAACAACAATTGCTAAACTAGTTACTAGTAGCAACACTTCGGGTAAAATTACCTATCAAGATTTGTCTTCAACAAATCAAATGTTTTCTTCATTAACTGTTTCAGGCGTAGATAGCGATGGGATTTATTTAAACAATTCAACTAAAGAAATTATCCTTGCTTCGAGAACTAATAATAGACTGGAAACGTATTCAAATTTAGAAAACTCATTAAGTACAAACACTGATAATTTGATGTTGGCTAATTTTAGTTCAAATTTAGACTTTACTAATGCTAGAGAGATTGCAGTAATGGGAGATAAAGTCATAGTTACTCAAGATCAAGCAGCTTCAAATTCCAATACAAATAAGTTATTTGTATATCAAAAAATGTCAAATGGGTATACCTTACTTAACGATTACACAGTTGATTTTAAATTATGGGGAATACACGTTGAAGGAAATGATTTATATGCAATCGCTGATCTTACAAGTGATTTAGTTTATTTCAGTAACTTTTTTAATAATTCAAGTGGAACAATTACACCTACAAAACGAGTTACTATAGAAGGATTAACAAGAACACATGGTATTACACATTCTACAATGGATAATGTTATGATCCTTACAGATGTTGCTGATGCAGCAAGTGCAACTGATGGAGGCGTTATTGTTATAAATAATTTTTCAAGTGTATTTGGTTCAACTGCAAATATGGGAACAATTGCTATGAGTAACCAAATAAGAATATACGGACCAAATAGTACACTTGGAAATCCAGTAGACGTTGCTTACGACTATCAAACAAACAAAATTTATGTAGCTGAAAGAGCTAATGGAGGAGGAAAAGTATTAACTTTTAATTTTCCAACAGGAAGTGGTGATACAGCTCCAGAAGCTTCTAGAGATGAGCCAGGGGTAGCTGGTATTTATTTAATTAGAGAATAACTCAAGTTGTTTTTTGAATTAGTTGATTTTTTTTGTGAATAAGGCGCTAATAAGCGCCTTATTTTTTTGGATTATATGATTTAAAAGTTCCATTACTGTAAAAGATTACAATTTTATCTATTGATTCATTTGTATTTTCTAATATTTTAGATTCTTCAGTACTTGCTGTATGTAATTGAGTATCTTTTATAAAACTGCTTTCTGAGTCTTTAGGTTTTTCCTCTTGAAATAAATCAAAACTCTTATTTTTCTCATTAATTATTTCAGGATAAATATTATTATCTTCATTTTTAGGAAATTCTCCTTTTCCTTGAAGTAACCAATATAAATCTACTTCTTTAAAAACCTCAGAAATTTTTAATACAAATTCTAAACTTGGTTTATTTCTTCCAGAGAGTAGGTGAGAAAGACTAGAACGTTGCACACCTATTTTATCAGCAAAAGCAGAAGCTGTTAGACCATAATAATCTAATATAGTTTGAAGCTTTAATGTAAAATCATCAGTGTTTAACATTGTAATTTTATTAAAATAAATAATGTTACAAATGTAATCAAATAAGTAAAAATAAACAAGTTTACATTTGTAAATAAAAGAATATGTAATAAATTGACACTTTAGTTAATACTTGCTAAAATACTGAAATACATAAATTTAAAATTTATATTTAAATTTGTTTAGCAATGTAAATATTAACAGATACTCAAGAGATGTAAGATGTTTACACTTGTAATTTATTTAATAAATTAAAGTGTTTACAGATGTAAAAATTAAGTTGTTTACATTTGTAATCAAATTAATAATATATGGATTTATTGCATAAAGCTACACAATATATTTACAAACCTATACAAGGTAGATATGTGACAAATGAAATGGTCTTTGAGTTTTTAAATACGCTTAATTCTAATTTTGTAATTTCTGAATTAGGAAAATCTGTTCAAGGAAAAACTATAAAGAGTGTGAGATTTGGTAATGGTGATATTAAGATATTTATGTGGTCTCAAATGCATGGAAATGAATCAACAACTACTAAAGGACTTATAGATTTCTTAAATTATTTAAATCTTAATAAAGAAAAGGCAAATGATTTTAAAGAAAAATATACTTTGTTATGTATTCCAATTTTAAATCCAGATGGCGCAGCTATGTATACTAGGTTTAATGCTAATGAAATTGACTTAAATCGAGATGCAAAACAGCAAACTCAGCCAGAGAGTCTTATATTAAGGGATACATATCTTGATTTTAAACCTGACTATTGTTTTAATTTACACGATCAAAGAACAATTTTTGGAACTGATTCAACTGGCTTGCCAGCTACCATGTCTTTTTTGTCTCCAGCTTTTAACGAAGAAAGAACATATAATAATGTTAGAATGAAAGCTGTTGCTGTTATTAACAGTGTAAATACAAAATTACAGCAATACATTCCTAATCAAGTAGGAAGATTTGATGATTCGTTTAACGACAATTGTATAGGCGATTACTTAACAACTTTGAATATACCGACAGTTTTATTTGAAGCTGGACATTTTCAAAATGATTACAATAGGGAAGAAGTTAGAAAATTTGTTTTTATTTCACTTTTTGTAGGAATTTCTTCAATTTACGAAAACGTTGTAGTTGATAATGAATTAGATGAATATTTGAAAATTCCTCAAAATAAATCCAATTTTAGAGACTTTATTTATAAAAATATCAAAATATTTGATGATAATAGTGAGAAATTAATTAATTTTGCTGCTCAATACAGAGAAGTATTAAATGATTCGAAAATTGAGTTTACTGCGGAAATTTCTGAAGTAAACGGTTTAGAAGATTTTTTTGGACATACTGTAATAGATGGGAAAGGTTTTGATTTTGACTCTGAATTTGGAAAAAAACCTATAATTGGCAAAAAAGCTGACTTTTCTTTAAATAAAATGTTAAAATTCCGTAACGGTTTACAATTATTTTAATATTTTTGAGTTTTAATTATTGAAATAAATTTTAAGTACTTTATATGAGTAAGTTTAGATTAGATGAAGTTGATCATCAAATTTTGGACATGTTAATTGATAATACACGTGTTCCTTTTACAGATATTGCTAAAAAACTTTTAATTTCTGCTGGAACAGTTCACGTACGTGTGAAAAAGATGGAAGATGCTGGAATTATTCAAGGTTCGTCTTTAACATTAGATTATGAAAAATTAGGTTATTCTTTCATTGCTTATGTTGGGGTGTTTTTACACAATACTTCTCAAACTAAATTTGTTTTAGAGAGAATTGCTGATATTCCTTATGTAACAGTTGCACACGTAACAACAGGTAAGTTTAATATCTTTTGTAAAATTAGAGCCCGCGATACTAAACATGCAAAAGAAGTAATCTTTATGATTGATGATATTGATGGAGTATATAGAACTGAAACTATGATATCTCTTGAAGAAAGCATAAATGATAAAAAACGCTTAATGCATACAATTTTTAAAGAAATGTAATATTAAAATCCCGATTTATTCGGGATTTTTTACTTTTTAGATTATGATTTTAAACGAAAACGAATTTGCGCCTTATTATGAGCTATATATTAAAAAGGCTCAGCAATACAATTCTATTTTAGAAGGATTAATAGACAATGAAAAAGAAATTATTTCTTTTTTTAATAATTTTCCAACTGAAAAATTAGAATTTAGATATGCAGAAGGTAAGTGGACTCCTAAAGATATTTTATTACATCTAATAGATGCCGAAAGAATTTTTGCTTATCGAGGATTGTGTATTGCTCGTAATGACAAAACAGAATTTCCGGGATTTGAAGAAAACGATTATGTTGAAGAAGCAAATGCAAACTTAAGAGAAATTGACGATTTAATTGAAGAATTTAAATCTGTACGAAAGTCTACATTTTTAATGTATAAATCCTTCGATGATGTACAATTGAAAAGGGTAGGTATTGCTTCTGATTGTTCTGTTTCTGTAAGAGCACTTGCTTATATGACTTTAGGACATTATTTGCATCATATGCAAATAATAAAAGAAAGATATTTATAATAAAAAAGGTATGCAGTGCATACCTTTTTTATATTTTACGATTAATCTTCTTCAGATTCATCAGCAATTTCCAGATCTTTCAAAGCATCTAATGAATCGTCATCTCCAGTTTCATCGATGTCATCTTCATCGTAGTTTTCAATTCTATCGGCAAGTTTAGTACTTACTTTAACTAGATAGATTGTGTCTTCTGTGCGAACTTCAACTGCTTCAATCGACTCATTTTTAGCGTTTTTAAAACGAATGATGTCAGATTCATCATAGCCATCAGGAAATTTCTCAACTAGTAGTGTTAAGATTTCATTTGTTAATTTTGCGTAATCAACAATTACTCTTTTCATTGGGTTGTTTTTAGTCTTGTATTTTTGTCAAATGTAATATCCAAAACGATATAATCAAATATTTTTTGAAAAATTTTTGAAAAATTTTACCAACCTAAAATATAAGCAAAAATCAGCGGTGCAACGATAGTAGCATCTGATTCTACAATGAATTTCGGTGTTGTGATATCTAATTTACCCCAAGTGATTTTTTCATTAGGAACTGCTCCTGAATACGAACCATAACTTGTTGTAGAATCGGAAATTTGGCAGAAATATGCCCAAAATGGAACATCATGCATTTCCATATCTTGATATAACATTGGCACAACACAAATAGGGAAGTCTCCAGCGATACCTCCACCAATTTGAAAGAAACCAATACCTTTTCCTGCACAATTATCTTTGTACCAATCTGCTAACCACATCATGTATTCAACGCCACTTTTCATTGTAGTAGCTTTGAATTCTTGTTTAATACAGTAAGAAGCAAAAATATTACCCATTGTACTATCTTCCCATCCTGGGACTACAATTGGTAAGTTTTTCTCAGCTGCAGCAACCATCCAAGAATCTTTAGGGTCAATTTCGTAATATTGCTCTAAAACTCCAGAATTAATCATTTGGTACATAAATTCATGCGGAAAATATCTTTCTCCTGATTTGTCAGCTTTATTCCAAATATCAAATAAATGAGATTGTAATCTTCTAAAAGCTTCTTCTTCAGGAATACAAGTATCTGTTACACGATTATAATGGTTTTCTAATAAATCCCATTCTTCTTGTGGTGATAAATCTCTGTAATTAGGAACTCTTTTATATGAATTATGAGCTACTAAGTTCATAATGTCTTCTTCTAAGTTTGCTCCTGTACAAGAAATAATGTGAATTTTATCTTGACGAATCATTTCTGCTAATGATTTTCCTAATTCAGCTGTTGACATGGCTCCAGCTAAAGTTACCATCATTTTACCGTTGTCTAATAAATGCTCTTCGTATCCTTTTGCGGCATCAACTAAAGCAGCAGCGTTAAAATGTAAATAATGTTTTTCTACAAATTGACTAATTGGTCCTTTCATTTTCTTTTCTATTATTATTTTTTATTGTAACCTAAAATATTTAAAACTTGATCAGCACTTTGTTGCTCAGAGAAAACTTCTGTTGCTAAAATACCGTTTTTGTCTCTATCTATTAAGATGTGTTTTGGTTGCGGAATTAAACAGTGGTGTAATCCTCCAAAACCACCAATCGTTTCTTGGTAGGCTCCTGTGTTGAAGAAGCCAATATATAAAGGTTTTTCTTTGTTGTATTTTGGTAAATAAACTGCATTCATGTGTTGTTCAGAATTGTAGTAATCATCAGAATCACAAGTCAATCCACCCAGTAAAACTCTTTCGTAAGTATCATTCCAGCGATTTACAGCTAACATTACAAAGCGTTTATTAATTGCCCATGTATCAGGAAGTGTAGTAATGAAAGAAGAGTCAATCATATTCCAATTCTCTCTATCATTTTGTTGTTTTTGATATAAAACTTCATAAACTGCTCCTCCAGATTCTCCAACTGTAAACGAACCAAATTCTGTAAAGATATTTGGAACATCAACTTCAGCTTCGTCACAAGCAATTTTAATTTGATTTAATATCTCTTCAATCATGTATTGATAATCGTAATCAAAAGCTAATGAGTTTTTGATTGGGAAACCACCACCAATATTTAAACTATCAAGTGTAGGACATTCTTTTTTCAAAGCAATGTAAACTTTCATACACTTTAATAATTCATTCCAGTAGTAAGCAGTATCGCGAATACCTGTATTAATGAAGAAGTGAAGCATTTTAAGCTCGACTTTCTTATTTTCTTGTATTTGTTTTCTGTAAAAAGGAACAATGTTTTTATAGCCTATTCCTAAACGAGAAGTATAGAATTCGAATTTTGGTTCTTCTTCGGCAGCAATACGAATACCTATTTTGATTTTACTCTTGATTTTCTCTTGAAGTAAATCTAATTCTTCGTAATTATCAATTACAGGAATCGTATTTTTATGTCCGTTATTGATTAAACGAGCTATGTTTTCAATGTAGGCATCACGTTTAAATCCATTACAAACAACAAAAGTGTTTTTATTAATTTTTCCTTCTTCAATTAAATTTTCAACAATGTTGATATCGAAAGCCGAAGAAGTCTCAATGTGAATGTTGTTTTTTAAAGCCTCGTCTAAAACGAATTTAAAATGAGAACTTTTTGTACAATAGCAATAGTAATAGTTTGCATCATAGTCTAATTTTTCCATAGAATTTCTAAACCAAAGTTTTGCCTGGCGAATGTTTTTAGAAATTTTAGGTAAATATGTGAATTTTAATGGAGTTCCATATTCTTCAACTAGTTTCATTAAGTCGATTCCATGGAAGTGTAAATTATCTTTGTTTAAAGTAAATTCTTCTTGAGGGAAGTAAAAAGTTTGGTTAATTAAATCCGAATAACTTGTTTTCATTAATACGATTGAAATTAAAATTAAAAAAAAGAGCTAATAATAAGGTAATCGTTTGTTTTTCAAACTCTAATATTAGCAAAAATAATTGGTAATTTTTCGTAAAAAGCTTTTAAAAGCAAAAATAAATCGATGAAAGTATGCTCTTGCATTTTAACAGCAAAAGCTTTATTAAAATTCCGGTTAACATCCGGAGGAATAGAATCATCAATAGAAATGTAGTTTCCTTTCATCAAAAACAAAATTATAAATAAAATGTAGAATATTAAAAAATAATGTAATTATTTATAATCTTCAAATGCTTTGAAAATCAAATCGTTATCGCAATATTCATTGATTTTAATTTTTCCAATTCCTTCTAAAAGTGCAAATTGAACTTTACCGAACTCATTTTTTTTGTCAAAAATCAATAAATCAATAATTTGATTGATGTCTTCTTTGGTAAAATCTACTTTATCAAAATATTCACTTATAATATATTTAATCTCGTAATATTCTTCATTTGAAAGTAATCCTTTTTCTTTAGAAATGTAGCTTTCTAATATCATTCCGATAGCAACTGCATGTCCATGAAGTAGAGTAGGTTTTTCTGGATTTTCTAAACAATAACTTTCAATAGCGTGACCTAAAGTATGTCCGAAATTTAATGCTTTTCGAATGCCGTTTTCCGTTAAATCTTCAGAAACTATAGTGTTTTTTATTTGAACTGATTGATGAATTAATTCATTTAAATCTTCTGTATTTAAAGAAGATAGTGATTTAAATTTATCCCAATAAGTTTTATCAGAAATTAAACCATGTTTTAGCATTTCAGCTAAACCCGAACGCATTTCCGAAGCTGGAAGTGAGTCTAAAAACGAAGTGTCAACTAATACCGCTTTCGGTTCGCGAATAATACCAATTTGGTTTTTTAAAACCCCTAAATCAACACCATTTTTCCCACCAATTGCAGCATCAACCATTCCTAGCAAAGTAGTAGGTATATTTATAAACTCAATTCCGCGTTTAAAAGTACAAGCAATAAATCCGCCAATATCAGTAATAACACCACCACCAAGGTTTAAAACAATACTTTTTCTATCGCCGCCTAAATCGATTAATGCTTGCCAAACTTGTGCACACGTTTCAATATTCTTGAATTGTTCACCAGCTTCAAGTTCAATGATTTCAATTTCAACATCTGTAGCCAATTGTGCTAAAAAATTAGGCAAACAATACTGTGACGTATTTTCATCGACTAAAACAAAAATCTTAGAGAAGGTATTTACTTGTAATAATTCGTTTAAAAATGCGTAACAATTATCGTTAAATAAGATTTTATGATTGATGGCTTGTATAGTTTGCATGCTGAAATTCAATTTGATGCAAAATAAGGCATTTTTTATTTAAAATTTGGTAGTTCTAAAGTATATTTGCACTACTTATTTCAAATCCAATTATGGAAAAGATTTTCAACAACACAGAAGTTGCTTTTTCTTTAAAAAGCGACACCGAATTAGAAAGAGCCTATTTTTTATTTAAACTTATTGAAAAAGAGCCCCTTGTAAAGATTGGAACTGCGGTAACCAATTTTGCTCTAAAAGCGCATTTACCAGTAGAAGGATTAATACGTTCTACGGTTTTTGATCATTTTTGTGGAGGTGTCAATGAAATAGATTGTCTTTCTGTTGTAGACAGAATGTACACTAAAGGTGTTTCTTCAGTTTTAGATTATTCTGTTGAAGGAAAGGAAGAAGAAGCACAGTTTGATGCCGCTTTAGATATGACTTTACGTACGATTGATTTTGCTAAAGAAAGAGAAGCAATTCCTTTTGCAGTGTTTAAACCAACAGGTTTTGGCCGTTTTGCATTGTACCAAAAAATAGGAGAAGGAAAAGAGCTTACTGAAATTGAAAGAGAAGAATGGAATAGAGTAGTAGCGCGTTTTGAAAAAGTGTGTAAAACAGCTTATGAAAAAGATGTGGCACTATTAATTGATGGTGAAGAAAGTTGGATGCAAGATGCAGCTGATGATTTAGTTGCCGATATGATGCAGAAATACAACCAAGAAAAAGCGATTGTTTTTAATACGTTACAAATGTATCGTTGGGATCGTTTAGATTATCTTAAAAAATTACACGAAAGAGCCAAAGCAGAAGGTTTCCACATTGGAATGAAATTAGTTCGTGGTGCTTACATGGAAAAAGAAAACAATAGAGCCGAAGAAAAAGGTTATAAATCGCCTATTTGTGCAAGCAAACAAGCTACTGATGAAAACTACGATGCTGCTGTTTTATATATGATTAACCATATTGACAGAATGGCCATTTTTGCAGGAACACATAACGAAAACAGTTCTTATACATTAATGCAATTAATGGAGGAAAAAGGAATTGCTAAAAACGATAACCGTATTTTCTTTGGACAATTGTATGGAATGAGCGACAATATTAGTTACAATTTAGCTGAAAACGGTTACAATGTGGCAAAGTATTTACCATTTGGACCAGTACGCGACGTTATGCCTTACTTAATACGTAGAGCCGAAGAAAACACTTCTGTAGCTGGACAAACGAGTAGGGAACTCGATTTAATTAAAAAGGAGAGAACTAGAAGAAAGTTATAAAAGAAAAAGCGGATTAATTATCCGCTTTTTTAATTTTTTATACATCTTATTCCAGCGCCAATTTGGATTGGATTATCAATATATTGTATTGTAGGAGTATCAAAAAGTTGAATCATAACTCGGGTTCCACTTGTTTCATTTGGATTTGTATAAGTCACATCTGAAGTTGCCCAAGTGCAAACACCTTCTGCAAAAGTAGGTGTACCAAAAGCACTTACATAACCATTAGGAAGTCCTCTAAAATTAACTGCATCTGTTCCATTACCTGATGAGGGTAACCATCCAAAATCAGTTTTTAAAGTCAAACCTTCATTATTTGCATAGCCATTTTGACTTAAATAATTCTCTAATTCTTGGAAATCGGATTGGCTAGGAATTCGCCAACCTAATGGGGCTAATTTTCCCGATTCTATTGCTAAATGATTGTACATTGCACCATAATAATCTTGTGGTAAATCATCGGGATAAACGTCATTTAAATCACTAGTTTCAGCCCATTGATAAAAAGCATTAGGTTGATTAAAATTTAACCAATTTATTCCATGAGTTGCAAAAGAATATAGCGTAATGGGTTGACCGTCGTTATATTTAGTTGTTTTTAAATTTTCTAACATCCACGTTTGATTACCAATTTTGATTGTTTGGTAGGTATTTCCATCAGCATCCGTTACGGTACCGTAAACAGAAAGATTATCATCGAAATCTTTAGAACATGAAAGTATACTAACTACAACAACAAGAAGAATTAAAAACTTTTTCATAAAAACAATTTAATATTGTAAATATAAGAAAATTTAATTTGCATCTATTTTAAGTTATAATTTGCTTTTAAGAGAAGTTTTGCTAATGTGTTATTCCGTATTTAATACGTAGGGCAGAAGAAAATGCTTCTGTTG
This sequence comes from Flavobacterium okayamense, assembly GCF_019702945.1. NCBI lineage: Bacteria > Pseudomonadati > Bacteroidota > Flavobacteriia > Flavobacteriales > Flavobacteriaceae > Flavobacterium > Flavobacterium okayamense. Next base: position 2,187,275 of record NZ_AP024749.1, on the reverse strand, counting down.
AAGGGCAAACGAGTAGGTAACTAAATTTAATTAAAAAGGAGAGAACAAGAAGAAAATTATAAAAGAAAAAGCGAATGAAATTCATTCGCTTTTTTATTATTTCTTATAAATAGTATCATTCAGATTATCAATAATATATATTAAATCGTAAGTACTATCAGCATATATTTGGTAAGACGTTAAAATTTTTGCCCCAAACTTATTATTTGCTCTAAAATTGAAAATTCCATTAAATTTTCCAGGAAACATTTTTTTATTTACTTTTTCTTCAATATTTATTATTCGATTTAACATTTTAACCTCAAAATCATTTCCATTCTTTCTTAAAGAATCTAATTTATTTTTTCGATCTTGAATATATTTTTTATTAATTAAATATTCTGTACTATCTAAAGTAAAGCTTTGAAATTCGTAGCTTTCTGGATCATTTAAAATATATAGTATTTTATCTTCTACTATTTCCTGTAATATATCTTGGGGGTTTTCTTTTTTACATGAATTAAAAAGAAACATCAATGATATAAAAAGCATTTTTTTCATAAAATTTATATTTTTTCAAATCTATTAAATATTTAAAACTAATTAATTTTCCTCATTTTCTTTTTCATTCAAATACTCTTGCGTTTTATTATATGCTTCTTCAGAATTATCGCTATTCAATTCGTTTAGTTTTAATTCATATAATTTAGGATCATTTCTATATTGAAATTTTAAAATACTTTCTGATGGCATTAAAAAGAATGAAAAAGTCAAAAATGTAATTATAGAAGTTCTAATTAATAAGTTTCTATTGAAAACTTTAGATTCTTCATCACTTTTATTATTCAAAACAATTGCAACTATTAATAATGGTATTAATGAAATTCCACCAATAATCAACATTGGGCCAGCACCAGGCCAAAACATTATTTTAAATAAAATTCCAATTAAAGCTATAGAAAGTAACCAACCATATAAAATAGAAAGTCCGACTTTCTTTTTAAAAACAGGTTTATCATTAATAAAATAGAATCCTAAAGGGAAATAACAAAAAGCAATTCCTAATAAACCAAGAATTGTAATCACTGAACCGCCTGGCCAAAGATTATACTTAAAAATTAAACCGATAATAAAAATTGCAAATAATACTTTTTCTGTTTTCATATATAAAATTTATTCTTTTAATTCATTCATCCAAAAAGCTGATAAATTATTTAATTCTTTTTTATTAGATAATATTGAATCAGTTAAATAAGCTTGATAAGAATTTCGATTGCCTAACAAACGATAGTTTTCTTCATTTTGAACTTTTAAAGTGTATTTCTTATATGGTTCAAAATCAAACCAGTTTTTTTTATGAATACCTTGTAAAGTATAAACTGCAATTTCACCTTCTGTTGCTAAAAAGAAAGGACAAGTGTGTACTTTTGTTGTATCTGTCTTTTCCAATTTTGTTAAAAGAAACTTCGTTAATTCTTTTTTAGGTTTATTAAACAAAGCTTTCCATTCTTTGGAGTTAGTCATTACACATCCTTCGTTTCCAAAACGTCCATTTACAAAATTTTGTCCACCTGTTAAACAACCATTTTTATATTTAACAATTTGCCATAAACTATCAATTGACAAAGAGTCAAAAGTGTTTTTTGAAGGTTTTTCTAAAACTTGCCTTTTAGACATAGTATTATCACTCTTTTTCTTCTCTGTGCAAGAAATTAGAAATAATAACAAAAAGAAAACATATTTTTTCATTTACTGGTTATTTATCAAATTATTCAAATCTAATAAATATTTAGAACATATCATTTTCCATACATTAAAATATTATAATATTGTTTGTAACTTTAAATTCTAAAATAAATACTATGATTACACAACATACTTTTTCTTTTTTAAAAGAATTAAGCGAAAACAATAATCGTGATTGGTTTGAAGTAAACAAACCTGTTTTTGAAAAACAACAAGCGGCAACCAAAGCTTTTTTTAATGAAGTAGGGGAAGCGCTTTCAAAATTAGATAGTATTGAGAAAACTAAAATCTTCAGGATTTATAAAGACGTTCGTTTTTCAAAAGATAAAACACCTTATAAAACAAATTTTGGTGTATCGTATAGTAGAACAAAACCTATGTTGCGTGGTGGTTATTACTTGCATATTGAAAACAACAATAGTTTTATAGGTGGTGGTTTTTGGGATCCAAATAAAGAAGATTTAGAGCGCATTCGTAAAGAAATAGAACTCGATGCTAGTGAATTACGTGAAATCATAAATAGTACAGAATTTAAGAAATACTTTGGCGAATTAGTTGGTGATGAAGTTAAAACGGCACCAAAAGGATTTGATAAAAACCATCCTGATATTGATTTAATTCGCAAAAAACAGTTTTTAGTAATGCGAAAGTTTACAAACAAAGATGTTTTATCACCAAATTTTAAAGACGAAGTTGTTGCTACATTTCAAGCCATGCGTCCGTATTTCGATTATATGAGTTCAGTTTTAACAACCAACTTAAATGGAGAGTCGCTTTACTAAGCGGCTTCTTCAAATAATTGCACCTGACTTTTTAATCTTTCGATAAGCAAATTCATCATTCGTTTGTTCAAATTAGACGAATTTTGAATGTATTCTTTGTATTCTGAAATCGTAAACATACCAATTACAATTCCTTTTAAAGAGTTTCTGAACTTAATATCACGCTGTATGGCTGTTTCGATATAGTTCATTTTCTTTTCTGGCGAAAGTGTAAAGAAAACACCTTTTTGTTTGGTTGCATAGTTTTTAAAAACTTCAACAAACAAATCATTTTGAAACTTTAAAATAGGCCTAATCGTTTGATTTTGAAATCTTTCTTCTAGAGTAGAGGTCTCGAAAATTTGACCTATAGAATTACCTCTAATTTCTAAAAGAGCTTCGTCTTTAGTTTTCATAGCGTAGAACATTTTATAGTTAACTAAAGTTAAAAAAAATAACCCCTGAAAAAATCAGGGGTTATAAAAGTTATTAAGATACGATTGTTAATTAGTTCAATTTGAAAGTAACTCTTCTTACTAACTTTCTAGCATCTGTAGATTTTGCATCTACTGAAGTATCTTCACCTTGTGGCTTAACAGTCATTCTGTTAGCATCTACACCAGCTTTAGTAATTACGTCTTTAACGTAGTTAGCTCTTGTAGCAGAAAGGTTTTTGTTGTATTCTGAATCTCCAATTTCATCAGCATAACCATAAACGTCTGCCGATTTTGAAGGATTGTTTTTCAAGTAGTTTGTAATAAAATTGATTGCATCATAAGAAGCAGCAGTTGGTTTACTTGAATTGAAATCGAAATATACATTGATGTAACCACCGTTAATCATTTCTTCTAAAGAAGTTCCAGATTGTGCTGCAGGAGCATTATCTTTCTTCATTTTTTCAATGTAAGCTTCAATTTGATCGGGTACACCATTTTTGTTCATGTCAATTCCACGTCCTTTAGTATCAACATCGATACCTGTAATAGTATTAGGCTCAACATCAAATGCATCAGCAACACCATCTTTATCTGTATCGTTTAACATGATTTCTAAATCAGCCACTCTTTTCTCTAAGGCATCATATTTAGAATCGTTAGTTACCCAGTCAGCATGTTTTTCATTTTTACCTAAGTAAATAGAGATACCTAAAGTAGCATTGTAAAGTGTTGAGTTAAAACCTCTATCTTCTTTAACCGCTGGATCTTCAAAACCATCAAAAGTATATTGTTGATTAACATTGTTAATCATTGTAAAGTCTGCATTTAATGCCACACGATTAGACAATCTAAATTGAGCTGTTAAACCTAAAATAAAGTTTGTCATATCATCATTACCATCAAAGTTATCATTTGTCATAAATGAAAAACCAGCACCCGTATGTGCTTGTAAGTTGATAGTATTCGTCCAATCTTCAAAGTTCATGATTCTACCAAGGTTAATTACACCTTGTAAACTTGTTCTGTAGTACATTCCTTTAAATTCAATAGATTCAGATTTATTTTCGAATGAATCTAAACCAAAATCTAATTTTAGACCGAATTTATTGTTAAACATGTAACGAAGTCCTAAATCTCCATGAATGAAGTTAGTATTCGCTGCATAATAGTTTGACGAAAAAGGTGCTGTAGGTTTACTTAAACCAGCATTTAAATCAACTGACCATTTATTAAAATCAGTGGTTGTTTCTGTTTTATCTTGTGCGTTTGTTGTAATTGAGGCAAACACAGTTAATGATAAAATTGCAATAATTTTTTTCATTTTAATTTAGATGTTTTAAAAAAATCTTTGCGAAATTAGGACTTTTTGTTATATTTCAAAACAATTAAGTGTAAAATATTTAGTAATAAAAAATTACAAAATTGTAAATAATGAGATTTCACACAAGAAAATGGGTAAAACCTGAAGATTTAAATCCAAATGAAACTTTGTTTGGAGGACGTTTATTAGCTTGGATAGACGAAGAAGCCGCTTTATATGCCATTATTCAACTTGAAAATTCTAGAGTAGTTACAAAACATATGTCGGAAATTAATTTTATGGCGAGTGCTAAGCAAGGTGATATAATCGAATTAGGATTAGATGTTACTAGGTTTGGAAAAAGTTCATTAACCTTGCGATGTGAAGCTAGAAATAAAATGACAAGAGAAACTATTTTAACCGTGGATTCTATCACTATGGTTAATTTAGACGAATCAGGAAAGCCTAAACCTCACGGAAAAACAGAAATAGAATTTGTTAGAGATAGATTAGATAATAATGACTAATCGCTAAGAACATTCTCTAATTCAAACAATTCTAAGTCGAAATAAGAAACAGAAGCAATAATATGGTCTAAAATATCTGCCATAATGTATTCATAGTTTTCCCAAACTTTATCTTTAGAAAAACAATAAATTTCTAGAGGTATACCTTTTTCAGTGGGTTGAAGATGTCTCACCATTAACATCATATCTTTATTAATACCTGGATGAGATAATAAATATTGTGTTATATATTTTCTGAACAACCCTAAATTAGTAAGATTTCTCCCATTTACAATTATAGATTTATCAATATTGTTATTTTCATTAAATTTATCAATATCGCTTTGTCTGTGATCTATATATGATGTTAAATGTTGAATTTTTTTAAATCGATCGAGTTCTTCTTTATTTACAAAACGAACTGATTTAGAACGAATTAAAACATGTCTTTTAATTCTTCTTCCATCAGACTTCAACATTCCTCTCCAGTTTTTAAAACTATCGGAGATTAAACTATAAGTTGGGATAGTTGTGGTAGTATTATCAAAATTTCGAACTTTTACAGTAGCTAAATTAATTTCAATTACATCTCCATCGGCTCCAAACTTTTCCATTGTAATCCAATCGCCAATTCGAACCATATCATTTACAGAAACAGAAATACTAGCTACAAATCCAAGTATAGTATCTCTAAAAATCAAAATAATAATTGCGGAAATAGAACCAAAAGTGGCAATAAAAGTAGTTTTATTTATGCTAAATAAAATGGATAGAAAAGAGAAAATTCCAAACATCCAAAGCATAATCATAATTACTTGAATGTAGCTATCAATAGGCTTGTCGCTAAATCTTGGTTTTTCTTTAAGATAATCTTTTAAAGAATTGAATACACTTCGAATAATCCAAAGTGAAAGTACAATTATGTATATTTTTATGCCTTTTTCAAAAAAATTTTCCCATTTAGTAAAATCAGCTAAAATAACAGGAACTGTCTTATATATAAAAAGTAAAGGTATTAAGTGTGCAATGTATTTAGCTGTTTTATTTGCAACTAAAAAATCATCAAATGTAGATTTAGTTCTTGCAGCAACTATAGCTAAACAAATAATAAGGAACTTTTTAAAAATGTAGTCTAATATATAAGCAACTATTGTTAATACGATAATGTTAACCAATAAGTTTCCATAAGATGAAGATGTTTCACTTAAACCTAGATTGATTAATATATCGTATGCCCAATTAAAAATTTTCACTTATGATAAACTACTTAAATATTTTTTCTCTACATAAAATGTCCCGAAAGGGATAACAGAAGCTATACAGATAATAAAATATTTTTTCATGTCCCATTTTTGCTCATATTTTAAAACTGAAGCCAGTACAATATAAGCAATAAAAAGTAAACCATGAGCCATACCAATATGCTTTACATATAAAGGATCGTTAGCTACATATTTCATTGGCATTGCAAAAAATAATAATGCCAATAAAGAAATACCTTCTAATAAAGCTGTAATCTTAAAAAATTTTATCATGATAAAGCAGAATAAATAGCATAACCGTAAATTACAAAACGTAAAATTCTAAGCGATGCAAAAACAAAAAAGTGACGTTGCGGAAATTTAATCATACCCGCTGCTAAACAAGCCATAGCAAAAGGAAGTGGAAGTAAAGCTCCGACAGCAATCAGAAAACCACCCCATTTTTGCATATTCCTTATATGCTTAGACATGCGACCTTCAAGATAGTCATTTATTTTTGGGATTAACAATAAAGTTCTTCCTTTATAATACGATAATATTCCTCCTCCTAATGATAAAACTGCTAAAAATGATAAATAGAGTAGAGGAGATTGAGTACTTTTTGTCCAAGCTATAAAAATATCAGGAGGTAATAGTCCCAAAATACTTTCTGAAATAAAAAATAAAGTAAAAATAAATGTATCGCTGAAATTTTGCGTAATATACAAAAGCATATCATTGATACTCATTACTTTATAATTAATGTAAAGCAAAATACCAACAATAACCGACAACGGAATCAATGCTTTTTTGGTATTATCCCATATAAAAGCATAAAAACCAGTATACTTATAATATTGGTGTAATAATCTAGCTCTAGATTTCTTTTGTTTTTGCATTATACTAAAGATTTGGAGTACAAAATTATAAAAGATATTCAGCTACTTTAGTTAAAAAATAGATAAAAAACTATTATATTATGTAAAATAAAAAATTAGAATTCTAAAAAAGCTTGATTGTAAGCTTTAATATCTAAAACATTATTCTTTTTAGATAAATCAGTTAAAAGTTCTAAATAGTAAGCAAAGCTTTCTAAATCGTTTGAATCTGAATATTGATTTGTTTTTTCATCATTTTCAGCTTCTTCATCTAAATCTTCAGGAATAGCTATTAAAAAAGCATTGTTAGCTTCTAAGTGCTCATAAGCAAGACGTAAAGATTTTGTTACTGTAGGATTTTTTTCTTCTAATGAAATCTCACGAATTTTTTTTAAATCCTCAACAGTTTCGTTTACATCAAATTTATTTTGAATTAAATTTTTTTGAATTTTCTCAATTAGTTTAATAGCTTGTTTATTTTCCATAATGATTTATAAGATTGTAAAACGCAAAAATACTTTAAATTTAGAATAAGCGCAATATGAAATCCAAAAAAGATTATCTATATTTTATTAATACAAATTTGAATTATAATATACATTATGTAAAATAGAATATTTTAAAACTAAATATATAATTTGTACATTTACTCTAGATATTTCCTTTTATGAAAAACCCTATTGCTTACAGAATTGCCGAATTTTTAAAGAACTATCACCCATTTAGTGAACTTAAGTTTGAAAACATTATTACAGTTGCTCAACAATGTTCTGTATTGTATTTAGAAAAAAATGAAACTTTATTTAAAATTCATGATGTAATTCATGATGCATTTTATGTAGTTGCTGCTGGTGCTGTAGGCCTATCTGTTACTTCTGATACTGACGATGTGTTGATAGATAAATGTGATGAAGGCGATATTATAGGTTTACGTCCATTTTTTGCGCAAGATAATTATTTAATGACAGCTAAAGCACGTGAAGAAAGTATTTTATATGCTATTCCTATTTCTGTTTTCAAGCCTATTGCAATGGAAAATACTGAAGTTTTAAACTTTTTATTGAGAAGTTTTGCTTCGAATACTAGAAATCCTTTAGATAAAAATCACAAAGGAAAATTAATTTCTGAAAATGTAATTTACAGTGAAAATGCAAATGAAATTCAATATTTTCAACCAATAAACTATAGTAAAAGTCCAGTTACTGCCTCTGCTTCTGATATTGTAAAATATGTTGCGCAAACAATGTCTACAAGACGAATTGGAAGCATCATAGTTCATGAAAATCAATTGCCAATTGGTATTGTAACCGACAAAGATCTACGTTCTAAAATCGCTACTGGAATTTTTTCAATTGATGTTTCTGTAGATAAAATTATGTCTTCACCTGTCATAACTGTTCAAGAAAATTTATCAATTGCGGAAGCCCAAATGATAATGCTGAAAAATAATGTTGGGCACCTATGTGTGACAGAAGATGGCACAAATCAATCTAAAATTATTGGAATTATTTCAGAGCATGATATTGTTGTTGCCCAAGCAAATAATCCTGGAGTTTTACTAAAACAGATTAGAAAAGCTGAAAAAACTTCTGATTTAAAGCTTTTACGTGAAAAACTTACAGATTTAATTCAAAATTCTTTAGATAAAAATATTCCATTAAATCATATTTGTTCAATTGTTGGAGAGATTAATAATGCAATAATTAAACGCTGTATAGAGCTTTCTATTGAGAAAATAGGCTCTGCTCCTCCTGCTAAATTTGCATGGGTTAATATTGGTAGTCAAGGTAGAAAAGAACAGTTATTATTAACAGATCAAGACAATGCGTTAGTATTTGAAGATGTTGAAGATGAGCGTTATGACGAAGTAAAAGCCTATTTTTTAAAGCTATCAGACAAAGTAAATGTTAGACTAAATAAAGTTGGTTATGAGTTTTGCCCTGCAGATATGATGGCACGAAACCCGCTTTGGTGTAAATCTATTACAGATTGGTGCAATCAATTTAAAGGATGGATAAATACACCTGGCGAAAAAGGAATTTTAATGTGCACTATTTTCTTTGATTATGATTTTGTTTATGGAGAAGAAAGTTTAATCAATCAGATATCAGATACCATTCAAAAGGAAACTGAAAACAATGACTTGTTTTTTGCATATTTAGGTGCTGATGCTTTAAAAAACCCTCCTCCTCTTGGTTTTTTTAGACAATTCCTAGTTGAAAGCGATGGAGAACATAAAGACACATTTGATATTAAAGCGCGTGCCTTAGTTTCATTAATTGATGCTGCTAGAATTTTATCGCTACAACAAGGTGTTTATGGGAATTCAAATACTGCTTATAGGTTTAATAAACTAGCAGAAAAAGAACCTCAAAATGCTTCAATTTATGAGGCATGTAACGATGCTTTTTTAGAACTATTAAAGTTTAGAACCGATGAAGGTTTGAAAAACAATTCAAATGGTAGATATTTGAATTTAAATGAGTTATCTAAATTAGATAAAGTAAAGCTTAAAAATTCATTTATGCCAATTTCTGATATTCAGGAAGTATTAAAAAATCGTTTTCAATTAACTTATTTCACTTAATAGATGAATTGGAATTGGTTTAAAAAAATACAAAAAGACGCTCCTCAATTTTGGGAAAATTACTTGGCTTCATTTTCAAATTCTGAAACCATTAAAAATCGTTATGTAGTATTTGATTGTGAAACGACTGGCTTAAATACAAAAAATGATAGAATTTTATCGATTGGAGCTGTTTCAATAGTAGATAACCAAATTAAAGTCGAGGATTCATTTTCGATGTTTTTAAAGCAAGATATTTTTAAGCGAGAATCTGTTCCTATTCATGGTATTCTAAAAGAAGGTATTGAAGAGAAATATGTTGAAGCAGAAGCTATAATTCGCTTTTTAGAATTTATTAAAAACGCTACGCTTGTAGGCCACCATGCGAGTTTTGATATTGAAATGGTTAATCAAGCATTAAAACGTTTAGAAGTTGGAAAGCTTAAAAATCAATATATGGATACAGATATTATGTATCAAAAATTAAAACATTATTCAAGTGAGGAACACACATCTTTGGATGAACTATGTGATGTTTTTAAAATTAAAAAATCAGATAGGCATACTGCAAGTGGTGATGCTTTTATAACGGCTTTGGTTTTTTTGAAATTAAAACGAAAATTAGAAATTTAAGTATGAGCTTAAAAACAATAAAAATTGCACTATTGATTTCATTCTTTTTTTGTTATTTAGAATGGGGAAACAATAAGTCAGCATTTATTTTTGATGTTGTTTATACTTTATTTTTTGAAAATTTTTCTTTTGGTATTTTTTTTCACCCCATTATACTTCTATCATTAATTTCAGTGATAATAATTATTTTTAGTTTATTTAAAAAAATTAATGTTAGAATTGAAAAAGCTTTCTTTATTCTTTTAACGTTTTTAGTACTATTCTTTTTATTTATTGGAATAATTTCTTTGCGTTATAAAGTTATAATCTCTACTCTACCCTTTTTAATTTTGATTAACTTCTATTTTATAAAAAAAAAGAAGGAAGTTTATACTTCCTTCTTTTATTTATTTGGCTCTAAAGCTTTTTCAATTCTATCAATACAATCTAAATAATGATATTTTAATGTTGTATTAGGTGCATTATTTTTAGCTATAATTAGTCTAGTTTTCAAAGTAATTAATTCTCCTCTAATCATTGCTCTTAAATCAGAAAGAGAAACCATATAATCTTTAAAGTTTTTAAAATCATCATTTAAAAGATAATTCATTCTATCAAGATACGCGCGTTGTAAACCTCTTCTAAAAGTACTACTGTTCTCAAGAGTATAAACCTCCTTCCAAATTCCTTTTCTTAAATCACTTAAAAATTCAATTGATGAATACGCTTTTGAATCTATTAAATAAGAGTCAAACAGTCTCCCTAAACGATCTGCGCTTAATAAACTATTCAAATGACGTGCTTGAATTCTACTTACTTTATCAATATATCCTTGATAATTAATATTTTGTAAAATCCTTTTATCTACAAGCCAAGTTGGTGTTTGAAAAGCATTATTATGTAACCAATTTATAGCCTCTTTTTGATTACTTTTTGGCACTGAACTATATACCACACCTCCTTGATCAGGATTTTTGTAATCTTCGTAAACTCCCCCAACATGAGTAACAACATGTCCTATATATCTACTCCATACACCTAACATTTCACCATATAACTCTTCTAAATCTTCATAGCTATTGGTCTTATCACTTGTCCATTCTGGTAAATGTTCTGATACATATTTTAAATTCTTTAATCCGTATGTACTTGCTTTAATACTGTTATTCCCAATATCTTCAGTTTGCGAACGAGGATCAAAGCTACTTCCTTGGTTACCAAAACGATACATTTCATCATTTTCTTTAGCTCTAATCCATTCATCTAGAATTTTTTCTTCGCACTCCTTAGAGTTGCAATCTGCTAAATAACGATATCCCCAATTAATTGCATAATAATCATACGGACCCATTTGACGTATGAAACGAACACCTTCATCACCAGGTTGAGCTATGTAATTAAATCGGGCATAATCCATAATACTTGCTGAAATTCCAAATTCTTTTGTAAAAGGAGCTTTACGGTAATTCTCTACATCATAAGCACAACTTGCCCCCATATTATGTGGTAAACCCAATGCGTGGCCTACTTCATGTGCAATTACCATTTGCATCATCTCTCCCATTGCGTCATCACTTGTATCTAATGTTCTTGCATCGGTATTAGCAGCGCCTGTTTCTAATAAATATCTATTTCTATATGAACGTAAATGATTGTGATACCAAATAATATCACTTTCAATAATCTCTCCGGTTCTTGGATCAACAACACTAGGTCCCATTGCATTTCTAGTCGTACTAGCTACATAACGTATTACTGAATAACGAATATCCTCTGGACTAAAATCAGGATCTTCTTCTTTAGTTGGAGCATCTTTACAAATAATTGCATTTTTAAAACCAGCAGCTTCAAATGGTTTTTGCCACTCTTCTACACCTGCCTTAATGTATTTCTTTAATTTTTCAGGAGTCGCTGGATCTAAATAATAAACAATAGGTTTTATTGGCTCTACTAATTCCCCTCTTTTGTATGCTTCAACATCATTTGGTTCTAAACGCCATCTTCTTATAAAGGTTTTTTTGTCAGATTTTAAAGCCTCACTTCCGTAATCATAATGACTAAGATTGAACCACCCCACCCTTCTATCAAATAAACGAGATTTCATGGGTACTTCGGGCAATAAAATCATTGATTGATTCATTTGAATACTTATAGTTTCGGTATCGGGTAAAACACTTGGATTAGAAGCTGTATAAGTAAAATCTTGAATAACTTCAATGTTTTGAGGAAATGATTTTACTGAGTTAATAAAACTCCTAGAACTATCTAAACTTTTCACCTTATTAGTGGTTCGAATTCTACTGTCCAATCCGCTCATTGCTTTAATATCTGAACTGTAAAATTTTGTTACATCAATTACTATTGCGGATGAATCTTTTGAAAATGCTTTAATATCAAAAGCATAAAGTGTTGGTTCATAATTATTAGCTTTAACAGAAATGCTAATGGGTAAACTATCATTAGCAATTGAACTATAAGACTTAACTTTAATCAAAATTTTATCCTGAAAACGCTCCCAAATAATTAGTTGTTCATTTGTTGATGTACCTGCATTAATGTAACCTCCACCTAAACCTGTTGGAAGTTTTGCAATCCTACTTACTAACAGCATTTCCTTGTTTAGTAATTCATTAGGAATTTCAAAAAAGTAATTATCTTTTACTCTATGAGTTGTAAATAATCCTTTATCTGACAGTGCTTCCTTAGTTATAACTTTATCATAAGGTTTAATTTTAGCCGTTTTTTCTTTTTCAGCCTTTTCTTTTAGAGCTTTAGATTTAGCAGCTGCTTCAAGTTGTTTTTTCTTCTTTTTAGATTGTGCTTCAATAGGTACAGAAAACAAAATTGTTAAACCTAAAAATAGAATAAATATTTTTTTCATAATATTTGGTTAGTTACTATTCAAAAATAATTGAAATTGAAAATAAAATAGAATAAAAGATGCCTTTTAACTTGGTATTAACAAAAAAAAACTCTAGAAAAACTAGAGCTTTTTTTTAATGAAAATATATAAAAAATTACAATTTTCCGTCTTTAATTTCTTCTACAATTTCAGGGTTTAATAATGTAGATATATCTCCAAAGTTGCTAAAATCACCTTCTGCAATTTTACGTAAAATACGTCTCATAATTTTACCAGAACGTGTTTTTGGTAACCCACTTACAAACTGAATTTTATCTAATTTAGCTATTGGTCCAATTTGATCAGAAATTAATTGATTAATTTCTTTTCTCAGATTATCTTGATTTCGTGATTCACCAGTTTCTTTCAAAATAACATAACCATACAAGGCATTTCCTTTAATATCGTGTGGAAACCCAACAATTGCGCTTTCTGCAACAGCAGGATGTTCGTTAATTGCATCCTCAATTGGCGCGGTGCCTAAATTATGTCCAGAAACGATAATCACATCATCTACTCTACCTGTAATTCTGTAATAACCTACTTCATCGCGCAAAGCTCCGTCACCAGTAAAATATTTACCTGGAAAAGCTTTGAAATAAGTGTCAATATATCTTTGATGATCACCCCAAATTGTTCTCGCCATAGATGGCCAAGGAAATTTAACGCACAAAGCACCTGTAACTTGATTTCCTTCAATTTCATTACGTAATTCATCCATTAAAACAGGTTGAATCCCAGGTAATGGTAAAGAAGCATATGTGGGTTTAGTTGGTGTTACAAAAGGAATTGGAGAAATCATAATTCCACCAGTTTCAGTTTGCCACCATGTATCAACAAGAGGACAACGTTTTCCTCCTACATGATCGTTATACCAATGCCAAGCTTCTTCATTAATTGGCTCACCAACAGATCCAATAACTTTTAATGAACTTAATGGGAATTTTTGAACATAATCTAAACTTTCTTTTGCTAATGCGCGAATTGCTGTAGGTGCTGTGTAAAATTGATTAACTTTATGTTTTTCAATTACTTCCCAAAAACGACTAAAATCAGGATAAGAAGGAACACCTTCAAAAATTACCGTTGTAGCACCATTTAAAAGTGGCCCATACAATATATAAGAATGTCCGGTAATCCAACCGATATCTGCCGTACACCAATACACATCGTTTTCTTCATAATTAAATACATTTTTAAAGGTATAGGCTGTATAGACCATATAACCAGCGGTAGTATGAAGCATTCCTTTTGGTTTACCTGTAGAACCTGAAGTATATAAAATAAACAACGGATCTTCTGCATCCATTATAGCTGCAACGTGATTGTCTTGCGCCTTATCTAATAAAGGTTGAACCCAAAGGTCTCTACCTTCTTTCATAGTAACAGAACTATTTGTTCTATTAACTGTTAGCACAGTTTCAATAGTATTACATTTTTCTAAAGATTCATCAACAATACTTTTTAAATCAATAGTTTTATTTCCTCTGTAACCACCATCAGATGTAATTACCATTTTAGCTTCACAATCATTTATTCTAGCTGATAAAGCACTAGCAGAGAATCCAGCAAAAACTACAGAATGTATTGCTCCAATTCTAGCACATGCTAATGTAGCATAAGCTAATTCAGGAATCATAGGTAAATAAATACAAACTCTGTCTCCTTTTTTTACACCTTGTTCTTCTAAAACATTAGACCATTTTGCAACATTTTTATATAGCTCTTCATAAGTAATATGTTGTGCTTCTTCATTGGGATTGTTAGGTTCAAAAATAATTGCTGTTTTATAACCTCTTTTATTTAAATGACGATCAATACAGTTTTTTGTAATATTAACTTTAGCATTTAGAAACCATTTAAACTCTGCTTTCTCCATGTCAAAGTCGAAAACTTTATCCCATTTTTGATACCATGTGAAGTTTTCGTCTGCAATACGATCCCAAAATTTTCTTGGTTCACGTACAGACTTTTTATACATTTTGAAATAGTTTTCTAAATCTTTTATTTTATAGTAACTCATGATATTTTGTTATTAGTTTTGATAAAGATACGGAAACTTAAACTCTTTAATAAGATTTTTTTGCTAAATAAATATAGCTATTTAAACACTCCAATTTTATAGTTTTCTAAAACTTCTATTATCTCAGAAATTATGTTTTCATCATCAATTGTAGAAGGAATTACATATTCTTCTCCGTCTATTATTTGACGTAATAATTTTCTTAAAATTTTACCTGATCTTGTTTTAGGAAGTCTTTGTACAATAATTACATTTTTTAAACTAGCAACAGCTCCAATTTGTTCTCTAACTAGTTGTACAATTTCTTGTTCTAATTGAAATTTTTCAATATCCTTTCCTGCTTTTGTAACTGCTATTGCCAAAGGAACTTGCCCTTTTAATTCATCATTAATACCTATAACAGCACATTCAGCCACTACATCATGCGAAGCCACAATCTCTTCCATTTCAGCAGTAGATAACCTATGCCCTGAAACATTTATTACATCATCTACTCTACCCGTAATAAAAATGTATCCATCTTCATCTTTATAACCACCATCACCAGAGAAATAATATCCAGGAAATTTTACTAGATATCCTGTTTTAAATCTTGCATTGTCTTTCCAAATATCTAATAAGGTTCCTGGAGGTAATGGTAATTTTATCACTACATATCCTTCTTCGTTTGGTCCTAGTTCTTCTCCATTTTCATTAACAATTTTTATATCATATCCAGGAACAGCTTTGGTTGCCGATCCAGGCTTAACTGGTAAATATTCAACACCCATTAAATTTGAAATCATTGGCCAACCCGATTCAGTTTGCCACCAATGATCAATTGCTGGCACAGGAATATGTTTGTTATACCAATCTAATGTTGCAGCATCACATCGTTCTCCAGCTAAAAATTGGGCTTTTAAACATGATAAATCGTATTCTTTTATGAATGTACCGTCAGGATCTTCTTTCTTTATTGCTCGAATTGCAGTTGGAGCAGTAAACATGGTTGCCACCTTGTGTTCTGAAATAACTCTCCAAAAAGTAGAAGCATCTGGAGTTCTAATTGGTTTTCCTT
Organism: Flavobacterium okayamense; assembly: GCF_019702945.1. Lineage (NCBI taxonomy): Bacteria > Pseudomonadati > Bacteroidota > Flavobacteriia > Flavobacteriales > Flavobacteriaceae > Flavobacterium > Flavobacterium okayamense. The sequence continues at coordinate 2,171,267 of NZ_AP024749.1, read as the reverse complement.
CGAAAACTATAGTTGTATTTCTATTAATTAAAGGTCCATAAACAATGAAACTATGCCCAACAACCCAACCAACATCTGAAGCTGCCCAAAAAACCTCTCCTGGTTTTGCATTGTAAACATATTCCATTGAAAAACGTAAAGCAGTAGCATAACCACCAGTATCACGAACAATTCCTTTAGGTTTCCCCGTTGTACCAGAAGTATATAATAAATATGATGGATGTATTGATTTTACTGGAACGCAACCTGCTTCTTCTGAACCAAAAATTAAAGCTTCGTAATCAACATCGTACTTTTTAAAAGGCACTTTAGCTCCTAATTTTCTATTTAAAACAACTACTCTTTTTGGTTTATGTTCAGTTTGAGTTAATGCTTCATCTACTAATGGCTTATAAGCTATTAATCTATCCACTTCAATACCTGATGAAGCAGTAATAATAACTTTTGGTTTACAATCGTCAATTCTTATTGCTAATTCATGTGGAGCAAAACCTCCAAAAACTACAGAATGAGTTACTCCAATTCTTGTACATGCTAACATTGCAAAAACTGCTTCTGGAATCATTGGCATATAGATTACACAAGTGTCTCCTTCTTTTAGTCCTAAAGAAAGTAATCCTCCTGCTAATTTTGCAACTTGTTCCTTTACTTCGTTGAATGTATACTTTTTGATTGTTTGTGTTACTGGTGAATCATAAATAATTGCTGTTTGTTCTCCATATCCATCTTGCACGTTTTTATCTACTGCTAAATAACATAAATTCAATTCTCCATCTTTAAACCAAACAGGATAATCTGAATCATTTTTTGATAAAATAGTAGTTGGCTTGGTATACCACTCTATTTTGTTCATTTGTTTTTCCCAAAATTCTTCTGGGTTTTTAATACTTTCTGAGTAAAAATCTATATAGTTCATTGTGTCTTTTGAATAATTAAAGTAATTCATTAACCTTTTCGGTTAATTTTTTAATTGAAAAAGGTTTAGTTAGGTATGCACTAGCTCCTAAATCTAGACCTTTTTGTATGTCAGATTCTTTATTTTTTGCAGAAAGAAAAATTACTTTACAATCTTTCAATTTTGAATCTTTTTTAATTTCTTCAAGTGTTGCATACCCATCAACATTTGGCATCATAACATCTAGGATTATGATATCAGGAATTTCCGTCTGTAAGATATCTAAGGCTTCCTGTCCATCTCTAGCAATAAATACTTCAAAATTGTTCTTTTTAAAAGTATATTCTAAAGACATTATTATATTTGGTTCGTCATCTACAATTAAAATCTTCTTCATTTTTAGTTTTGGTTTTTTGGCAGTGTAAACATAAAACTTGCACCTTTAACTTCGTTATTTTGGGCCCAAATTTTACCTTTATGCAATTCTACTATTTGTTTGCAAATGGCTAATCCTAGACCACTTCCTATTGGTTTTTTTATATTTTGATTTGTTGATTGATAAAATTTGTCGAAAATATTTTCAAAATCTTTTGGGTTGATTCCTTTTCCGTTATCCATAATTGTGATCTCAACTTCATTATCTTTATCTTTCAAAGATATGGCAATTAATCCTTCATTTTCAGGACAAAATTTAATTGCATTAGCTATAATATTTGTTAATACTTGAACAATTCTATCTTCATCATAAAAAGCATAAAATGATTTGTTTGGCTCAAAAAATAATGTAATATCTTTATTCTTAATTAATTGCTGTAAAGGTTCAATGGTATGATTAATTGTTGTAATTAAATCATGTTTTTCAGGTTGAATCTTTTGTTTTCCCGTTTCAAATTTTTCCAAATCTAAAATCTTATTAATCAATCTATTAAGTCTATCCGATTCAGAAATAATATTTTGTAAAAACTGCTTTCTTAGTTCTTCAGGAACTTCATCATCATCAATTAAGATTTCGCTTGCAGCTCTAATAGCTGTAATTGGTGTTCTTAACTCATGAGTTACCGTATCTAAAAACTCGTCTTTCTGTTGATCTTTTTTAACTAAATTAGAATTAGCATTTTGTAATTCTGAAGTTATCTTTTTTAATTCATTCGAAGTTTCTGTTAGTTTTTTATTAAGAATAATATTCTCATTTGATTCTTCTAAAATCTTTAAAACTTCTGGTAATGTAATCTTTTCTTCTTTTACAACACTTGAAATCAATATTTTAGCTGAAGCAGTTCCAATATGTCCTGTTAGTAAATTTTCTGCGAATTTAACTAGACGAGCATCTGCTAATTCTAGATTTGAATCTACATTATATTTAACATTAAAGATATTTAAAGCTCTAATTGTTCGATCTACTCCAAGAAATTTTACAAGAATTTTTTCAATATCACTTTTATAGGCAGTACCCTTCCAAACAAATGCGTTTTCATGATTGTTTATGTATTTATCAATATCAACATACATTTCAGCATAATTACGTTCTCTATAATTACCTTTAAAACTCACAGAAACAGCAAAATAGGTTAATGTATTAAATAACATACTCCAAAAAAAAGCATGTGGTACTGGATTTAAATAATCTAATCCTAGAAAAGCAAAAGGTTTTAATATTTCAATATTGAACAAACCATTTGTTATAAAATCGCTTTTTACATCTAAGTTACCAAAAGCATAGGGTATCAAAAGTGTATATATACAAACTAAAAAGCCCATTATAATTCCGAAAATTGCTCCCAAACGAGAACCCCTTCTCCAAAACAGAGCGCCGAAAAATGCAGGAGCTAATTGTGCGATTATAACAAATGAAACTAATCCAATTGAAACTAAATTAAAATCTAAGACAAAAAAGCGATAAATAAAGTAAGCAAGGATAATTAAAACGAAAATTCCAATTTTTCTAATAATTACAATTCTTTTGTTATTAACAATTTGTTCTTCTTCTTTAAGTTTTCCTAAAAAAGTATAGGGTATTAATAAGTTATTACTTAGCATAGTGGATAAACTAATACTTGAAACTACAATCATCGATATAGCAGCAGAAAACCCACCCAGAAACACCATTAATGTTAACCATTTATTGTTTAAATGTTGAGGAATTAATAATGAATACATATCTGCATTAACTTTTTGCCCGTCGAATAAAATATTCCCTCCCCAAGCAATTGGAAAAACAAAAAAATTGAAAATCAACAAATACAAAGGAAAAAGCCAAATAGCAGTTTTAATGTGTCGTTCTCTATTATTTTCAACTACAGATGTATGAAATTGTCTAGGTAATAGAAAAATTGCAAATAAGGAAACCATACATAAGAAAATCCAATTAATAGCTTGTTCAAAGCCACCAAAAGTATTTTTCTTTTCAAAATTTTCTAAAACAACGGCTTTGTCATAAATATCTCCTAAGCCATCAAACACAAAAAATGTAACAAAAACTCCAATTATTACAAAAAAGATAAGTTTTAATAAACTTTCAAGCGCAACAGCAGTAATAACTCCTTTTCTTTTTTCTGATGCATCAACATAGCGAGTTCCATAATAAGAAGCAAATAATGCTAGTGCAACAGCAACATATGTCGTAGTATCTAAAATTATTAATGAATTTTCATTTGTTTTTGTAACAATATGAAATGTTTCTGAAATTGCTTTAAGTTGTAATGATATGTATGGAATAACAGAAAGGATACAAATAACCGTTACAATTGCTCCTAAAAAACGGCTATTTCCATAGCGCAATGAAATGAAATCAGCTATACTAGAAACATTATTTACTCTTGAAATCCTAATTATTTTTCTTAAAATTATTATCCAAGCTGGAATAATAATAATTGGTCCAATATATATTGATAAATAATTAAGTCCCGAAGTAGCAGCAACACCTATACTTCCATAATACGTCCATGCTGTACAATAAACAGCTAATGATAATGAATAGATATAAGAATTATTTGTCCATTTTAAATTATCTTTTTTTTCAGCCCAATGTGCAATAAAAAAAAGGATACTTAAATAGACAAGTAAAATAAAAATGACCCCAATACTATTCATAATAACGCTTAACTATTATAAAAGTTATTAAAATAGAAATACTCCAAATACCAAATAAATAAATGTAAATAAAAGGTAAACCAAAAACTTTTTGAGAAGAATCAAAAAGAAGTAAAATTGGCAAATTAAAGGCAATAAATAATACCAAAGTTAAAACTATCAATTTTTGTTGGTGCCTTTTTTTCATTATAATACTTTTAATTTAAAGTAACTAAAATTACTATTATATTTTAAATTTAGAATAACCTCTACATAAAAATATAGAGATTATTCTTACTAATTAATTAAACTAAATTATCTTAATGTGTGTGTGCCTCACCAGCACCAGATGGAATTCTGATATGTTCTACAATATCTTGAACATCTGCAGGAGGCGCTGGTGTAAACTTACTTACCGTTAAAGCGACTACAAAATTTACAATCATAGCTATAGTACCAAAACCTTCTGGAGAAATTCCAAACCACCAACTAGCTTTTAATCCATCTACAGCGTCTTTCCCTCCATCAAATAATCCAAATTTGAATTTTAACATATAGAATAACATTAATAATAAACCTACTACCATTCCCGATATAGCCCCTTCTTTATTCATACGTTTTGAGAAGATTCCTAAAATAATTGCAGGGAAGAAAGATGCTGCTGCTAATCCGAACGCTAATGCAACAACCGCTGCTACAAATCCTGGAGGATTAATTCCGAAGTAACCTGCTATTACTACGGCTACAGCTGCAGCTCCACGAGCCGTCCATAATTCACCTTTTTCAGAAATATTAGGATTAATCATTTTTTTGATTAAATCATGAGAAACTGATGCAGAAATAACTAATAATAAACCAGCAGCAGTAGATAAAGCAGCAGCTAAAGCACCTGCAGCAACTAAAGCAATAACCCAGTTAGGTAATTTAGCAATTTCAGGGTTAGCTAGTACCATAATATCATTATCTATTTTTAACTCACTTCCCTTTAAACCTTGAGCTTCTGCATTTGCTAAGAAAACTTCATCTTTAGATTTATCGTTATAATATTGGATTTTTCCATCTCCATTTTTATCTTCATAAGTTAACAAACCTGTTTTTTCCCAGTTTGTAAACCAAGCAGGCATATCGGCATAATTTTTACCGCTTACTGTTTCAATTAAATTAGCTTTTGCAAATACTGCAACTGCTGGAGCAGTTGTATAAAGAATAGCAATTAATAATAATGCCCAACCTGCTGATTTGCGTGCATCCCTTACTTTTTTAACAGTGAAGAAACGTACAATTACATGAGGCAATCCAGCTGTACCAACCATTAAAGCTAAAGTGATCGCAAATACATCAATTAGTTTTTTTGATCCATCAGTATATTCAGCAAAACCTAATTCAGTTTGTAAACCATTTAATTTATCTAACAAATAAATATCCCCTCCAGTTACTGCTCCACCCATGCCTAATTGTGGAATTGGATTTCCAGTCATTTGAATTGAGATAAAAATTGCTGGAACCATAAAAGCAAAAATTAAGACACAATACTGTGCTACTTGTGTATAAGTAATTCCTTTCATTCCTCCTAAAACAGCGTAAAATAAAACGATTACCATACCAATAATAACACCAGTGTTAATATCTACTTCTAAGAATCTAGAAAACACAACCCCAACTCCACGCATTTGCCCAGCTACATATGTAAAAGAAACCACTAATGCACATATAACTGCAACAGTTCTTGCTGTTTTTGAGTAATATCTTTCTCCAATAAAGTCTGGAACAGTAAATTTTCCAAATTTTCTTAAATATGGAGCTAATAATAATGCTAATAATACATATCCACCAGTCCATCCCATTAAATAAACGGCACCATCATAACCTGCAAATGAAATAATACCTGCCATTGAAATAAACGAAGCAGCACTCATCCAATCGGCCGCTGTTGCCATACCATTTGCTAAAGGAGAAACACCTCCACCAGCAACATAAAATTCTTTTGTAGAGCCTGCTCTAGACCATATTGCAATACCAATATATAGAGCAAATGTAATTCCTACGATTATATATGTCCAAGTTTGTACATCCATGATTTTAAAATTTAATTTTTGATTGATAATTATTCGTCGTAACCATATTTTTTATCCAATTTGTTCATCAATCGAACATATACAAAAATCAGGATAACAAATACATAAATTGAACCTTGTTGAGCGAACCAAAATCCTAATGGAAACCCACCAATTTTAACTGTATTAAGCGCGTCTTTAAATAGAATCCCAGCACCATAAGACACTGCAAACCATATGCTCAATAAAATAAGAAGGTATCTAAGATTTTCCTTCCAATAAGCTGTTGCTTTTTCTTGATTACTCATAATATATAATTTAGTTTGTTTTTATAAATAAATCATTGCTTGTAAAGTAATGGTATTTACAGCATCACTATTAGCATATTTTAAAGATTGATATTCTAGTGTTAGTTTAGAATTATGTCCGCTTAAATATAAATTAGTACCAATTCCAAATTGTGAAGCATTATCATCTATTGCATCAATTTTTCTGCTGTCAAATGATAAATAAGGTTGAAATTTAGTTTTAGTTTTTACTGGTAGAACGTAACCTAAATGACCATGAATCATAGAACCAGTTTCATAAGTTGTTCCTAAAGTAAAATCTTTTCCGTAATCATTATTTTGATACAAAGCATAAGCTGTTATAGCTCCGCCATTTTTACCAATAGGAGCATCATAAAATGCATCAACAGCAAATATTGAAACATCTTCTCCACTTAAATTTCCTAAACCATCTGCTAAAACAGAACCGTTAGGATGTAAAAAGAATCCTGCACCTACATTAAAAACTTTCTTAGTTCCTATATATGAACCAACTTTGTAAGGCAAGAAATTACTTTCAGTATCTAAAAAATTATACTCAAAATAACCTGCATAAGTTTTTCCAGCTTCTTTTGAACCTAATAATCTTCTACCTGTGTAAGTAGCAGCTCCTCCATTTACAGGAACCACGGCAGCTTGTAAATTATTTGATTCAGCCTCATTAATAGAAACTCTATATTGTAGTTTCCCTAATGATCCCTTTAAATATATGCCTAAATGACGTGCGAATTGATCTGATAATCCTAGTGTAGCCCAAGCTTGACGTTGATTATCTAATGTCATTATATTAAGTGTACTTTGATTATTTAAACGAGAGATTCCATTCCAATAGTGTAATCCTCCTCCAATTGCATGATTTTTTCCTAAACTGTATTGTGCCCAAACATCATGGAAAAATAATTGTGATGCATCTCCAGTTCCAGTTGGAGTCATATTTCCACTGTTTAAACTATTTAATCCAAAGTGTGTTAGTATTAAGAAATCTTTACTTACCTGAGCATACATTAATACACGAGCTCTTCTTAAATTAAAATTTAAGTCAGCTTGTTCGTTTCCATTGGCATCTAAAGGCCTGTCAGAATTATGCTGTGCCCAAAATTGAGCCCATGAAATGATTCTAAAGTATTTAGAACCATCTTCATTTATATTAACTTTAAGCCCTCCACCATAATCAGGTGAACCTTGCCCAAATGTTAAAGCCGAAAATATTAATCCAGCAAATAATGTTAGTTTTTTCATAATTTATGAGATTGGTTTAAACTTATTTTTGTTTGACCAAATTCATAAATTATAGCTCCTAATAAAAATTTTATATATTTTAATGTTAACTTATTATAGTTAATCTTTAAATCTTTCCCATTTAATCAACATAAATTTATCTCCTAGCTCAGTTATAATCATACCTGCACCCGTCATTTCATTTTTATTTTTTAAATACTCTACTAGCTCTTGATGCTTAAAAATTTTATAACTTGGATGATAATTTGAATAGGTAGGTCTTTTAAGTTTAAACTCCTTAACCCAATTACTAATTGACACATGAGAAACGCCAATAATTCTTTCAATTTCTCTATAGCTTAACCCCTCTAAATACAACTGTAAAGCTTTTGTTACATAATAGCTATCTATTTTTTTTCCAAGTTTATTAACCGTAAAGTAGTAATTACATAATTTACATAAAAAACGTTGTCTATCTTTAATAATTCCGCTCTTAACAATGTTAGAGTTTTGACATTTAGGACAGCTAGGATTTTCCATATATAAAAATTTTGCATAAATATACTAATTTTGCAATTATATATAACAATATTTCTAAATTTTATACCATATAAAAACATTATTCATAAAAAAAAAGGATAAAAATTATAGACTAAATATTTTTTTAATAATTTTTAAAGAATGATATCTTCTATGCATATATATTTATGACAACTTTCACCATTTTTGTTATATTCTCAAAGAATTAATTTTAAAATTTTACTAATGATATTTTTTTACTTATTTTGTGAGAAAGTATTAAAAAAATGCAGTTAGACGTAAACAAAGCTGAAGAATCGATTCTATACAAACTTTTAACCGGCACCATTATTCCACGACCTATAGGCTGGGTTTCAACAATCGATAAAAATGAAGTAAATAATTTAGCTCCTTTTTCATATTTTAATATGGTTTCTAGCAATCCTCCTTGTGTAATGTTTTCAACACGAAGAGATGATAACAAGAATAAGGACACTTTAAATAATGTCTTGTCTAATAATGAATTTGTTGTTAACCTTGTTACAATGGATAACGTTGAACAAATGAACACTACTTCAGGTAATTTCCCACCTAATGTTGACGAATTTGAAATCACAAACTTAACACCAATTGATTCAGTATCTGTTAAACCTAGGCGAGTAAAAGAAAGTTTGGTTAATCTTGAATGCAAAATGATTCACAATTACTTTATTAAGGACAAGGAAGGAAATGAAACGGCTTGCATTATCATTGGTGAAGTAAAAATAATTCACATAGATGATTCTATAGTATCAGAAAATTATAGAATTAATTTAGACAAATATAAACCTGTTGCTCGCTTAGCAGGTTCTAACTATTCAACTTTAGGAGAAATATTCTCAATTAAACGCAACTAAATGAAAATAACAGTTATTGGTGGTGGGCCAGGCGGACTCTACTTTTCGATATTAACTAAGAAAGCAATTCCAAATTGCGAAATAAACGTTTACGAAAGAAACAAACCCGATGATAGTTTTGGGTTTGGAGTAGTTTTTTCAGATGAAACCTTAAGTGAGTTTTTAACTCGTGATCCAAAATCATATGAACTAATCCGAACTAATTTTGCGTATTGGGATGATTTAGATGTAGCTCGTGATGGCGAAATAGTTCGAATTACAGGAAATGGTTTTTGTGGTTGTTCGCGAATGAAATTACTTCAATTATTACATCAGCGATGTCGTGAAGAAGGTGTAAATCTTCATTTTGAAGCTGAAGTTAATGATTTATCAAAATTCAACGATTCTGACATTATTGTCGCTGCCGACGGAATTGGTAGTCAAATTCGTTCTCAATTTGAAGAAGATTTTGGAACGAATATTACCTTAAAAAAGAATCGCTTCGTTTGGATGGGTTCTACTCGTCCACTTGATGCTTTTACTTATTTCTTCAGAAACACTCCTGAAGGTTTGATTGTTGCTCATACCTATCAATACGAACCTGGTAGAAGTACTTGGATTTTTGAATGTAGCAATGAAACCTTTGAAAAATTAGGTTTTGAAGTTGCTAATGAAGACGATACTGTTCAAAAATTGGAAAAAATATTCAAACAAGAATTAGACGGACATCATTTAATTACAAATAAATCACATTGGCGACAATTTCCTCATGTTGTAAACGAAAAATGGCATAAAGACAACATTGTATTACTTGGTGACGCAAAAGCTACCGCGCACTACTCTATTGGATCTGGAACTAAATTAGCCATGGAATGTGCCATTGGTTTGTCTGATGCAGTTGTGGCTAATCAAAATAATATTCAAGCAGCTTTTGAACAATATGAAAAAACCAGACGCAATCGCGTTGAAATGATTCAATATGCGGCAAATGTATCGCTAGATTGGTTTGAAAATATGGATAGACATAACCAACATAATTTTCTTCAATTTGCCTTTGGTTGCATGACGCGTTCTAAAAAAGTAACATTTGAAAATTTAGGTATTCGTGATAAATCGTTTACTGACAAAGTTTTAAATAATTTTAATAATTCTATTGGAAATTCTGATTTAAAAACACCACCAGCCTTTACCAAATTTAAGTTACGTGATTTAGATTTGAATAATCGTATAGTAATGGCGCCGATGGGACAATATTCTGCCGAAAATGGTGAAATTACCGATTGGCATTTTACACATTATACGTCTAGAGCAATTGGCGGTGTTGGATTGATTTTAACTGAAATGACCGCTATTTCAGAAACTGGAAGAATTACTTTAGGTTGTACAGGTATTTATACTAAAAATCAAATAGATAAATGGAAAAAGATAATTGATTTTATTCATACTAACACATCTTCTAAAACAGGAATTCAATTAGGGCATTCTGGAAGAAAAGGTGCAATCAAAAAACCTTGGGAAGCAACAAACGAACCCATTGAAAATCCTTGGGAATTACTATCTGCTTCACCTATTTCATTCAATGATAAAATGGCTGCTCCAAGAGAAATGTCTCTTGAGGATATGAACAAAATCACTGCCGAATTTGTTCAAGCAACTAAAAATGCAGAAGAAGCTGGATTTGATTTAATTGAATTACAAGTGCATCACGGCTTCTTATTAGCATCTTTCTTATCACCCTTAACAAATATTCGTAAAGATGAATTTGGAGGTTCAATTGAAAACCGATTGAAATTTCCATTACGTGTTTTTACAGAAATGCGTAAAGTATTTCCTCAGAACAAACCTATGTCAGTAAGAATATCAGCTTCAGATTGGGCTGAAAATGGAATAACTGAAGAAGAAGTTTTAATTATTGCTGAAGCTTTCAAACAAGCAGGCGCTGATATTATTAATGTTTCAACTGGAAATACAGTTTCATATCAACAACCACAAGTTGGTAGGATGTGGCAAGTTCCTTTTTCAGATTCTATTCGAAATGAAGTTCATATTCCTACTATTACAACAGGTTACATTCAAGATATTGACCAAATTAACACTATTTTAATCAATGGAAAAGCAGATTTAGTAGCTCTTGGTCGACCACTATTATTGGATCCTTATTTTGTGAGAAATGCGCAAGCTTACGAGAATTTTGATGCAAATGATATTCCAAAACAATATTTGGCTGGAAAATCGCATTTGTATCCATTTGTTGGAAGTGAAAGAAAAATGATTGAAGGAATGAAAAAAGCATTAAAACCAGAAAGTCATAAGTAATATGTATAACGATAAATTCACATACAACCACTTACCTGCAGCTGATTTACAATCAGATTATCAGTTTTTAGATTTACCTCAATTTCAACACTCGGAACAATTAAATTGTGCGCATCGTTTATTAGATTTTCAAATTGAAAATGAAAATGGTGATACAGTTTGTATTCAAACTTTTGATGAAAAGTGGACGTATAAGCAATTGCATGATAAAGCCAATCAAATCGCACATTATTTAATTGATGATTTAGGATTGCAATCAGGTAATCGAGTTTTATTACGTTCGGCAAACAATCTTATGATGGTTGCTTGTTGGTATGCAATTATTAAAGCTGGCGGTGTTGTTGTGGCTACAATGCCTTTACTTCGAGCAAAAGAATTAAAAACCGTTATTGATTGTGCCGAAATTTCTCATGCCATTTGCGATATCGATTTAGCTGAAGAAATGGAATTAACTCACTCTGATTTTCTTAAAAAAGTTGCGTATTTCGATACGGAAGAATGGAATTCAAAAGTAAATTCAAAACCAACGACATTTGAAAATTATAATTCAAATGCCGAAGATATTGCTATTATTGGATTTACTTCTGGAACAACAGGAATTCCTAAAATGACAGCGCATTATCACAAAGACATTTTAAACATTTGCGAAGCATTTCCAGTTCATTCCTTACAACCAACAAAAGATGATGTTTTTACAGGAAGTCCTCCTTTAGGATTTACTTTTGGTTTAGGCGGTTTAGTTTTATTTCCTATGTATTTTGGCGCTTCAACATTTTTAATTGAAAAACCAAGTCCAGATTTATTACTAAAAGCGATTCAAGATTATAAAATAACGATTTGCTTCACAGCACCAACAGCCTGGCGTGTATTGACAACAAAATTGAATGAATACGATATTTCGAGTTTACGTAAATGTGTTTCAGCTGGTGAAACATTACCATTAAAAGTTTGGGAAGATTGGTACAACGCAACTGGTTTAAAGATTATTGATGGAATTGGCTCAACAGAAATCTTACATATTTTTATTTCATCAAATGAAGAAAATATGAAACCTGGTGCAACCGGAAAAGCTATTTTGGGTTACGAAGCAAAATTAATTGACGAAAATGGAAATGACACTCCCATTGGAGAACCTGGACGTTTAGCTGTTCGAGGAATTACAGGTTGTAAATATTTAAACCGAATAGAAAAACAAAAAGAATACGTTCAAAATGGATGGAATATCACAGGAGATGTTTTCCGTCAAGATGATGATGGTTATTTTTGGTTTGTAGCTCGTGGCGATGATATGATTATTTCATCTGGTTATAACATTGCAGCCATTGAAGTGGAAAGTGTTTTGTTGACACACGAAGACATTTTAGAATGTGCAGTTGTTGGACTTCCCGATGAAGAAAGAGGAATGTTAGTTTGTGCTAATATCGTTTTAAAAGAACAACAAAAAGCTTCTGATGATTTTGCAAAAGAAATTCAGCAATGGTTTAAAGAAACGGCTGCTCCCTATAAATATCCTCGAGTTATAAATTTTATTACGCATTTACCCAAAACAGAAACAGGTAAAATTCAACGATTTAAATTGAAGTAAATATGAGTTTTAAAAGCATTTCAATTTTTATATTTTTCTTTATTATTTCATGTAAAGAGAATAGTGTCAAAAATCAAAATAATTATCATATTCAAATTAATGAAGATATTCCTGAAAGGATTGTAACTGATGAAATGCTAAATGAAATTGAGCATTTTTTTAAAGATGTTTCAAATGTAGAAATATATGCTTATTTCAATAGAACTCATTGGAAACATGAAGACAGTGAAGACTTTAGAACGTTTAAGAATTTTAAAAATGGTAAAGTTTTTATTGAAGAAGTTTATATTAGAAATAAAATTACACTATCTATTGAACAAATAAATAAATTAAAAGATAGTTTTAAAGAAGGTTATAGAGATGGAGCTACCCTAGCTTGCTATAACCCAAGACATTTAATTGTTTTTTATGATAACAAAAATGATATAAAAGGTTATATAGAAGTTTGTTTTGAATGTTCTAATTTAGATTATTCAGAAAACACTGCAAGTTTTGCAAATAGTATATTTCATATGAAATCTTTATTAAAAGAATTTGGTATTACTTATTTTGAAGAAACTGATAATGAAAGTCCTGGTATGTATTTAAAAAAAAATAATCAAAATGAATAAACCCTTTATAAAACAAGAAAAAATACGCTTTAAACATATCGATTACGCAGGGATTGTGTTTTATCCACGATTTCTAGAAATGTTAAACGATTTAGTTGAAGATTGGTTTGAAGAAGCTTTAGAAAGACCTTTCTCTAAAATGCACGAAACAAATGGAATTCCAACGGTTGATTTAAAAGTACAATTTAAAAATGCCGCTCGATTAGGAGAAGTTTTAAATAAATCGCTTTGGGTAAAGGAATTAAAATCGTCTTCGGTAAATTGTGGTTTTAAATATACAAACGAATCTGAAAAAGTTGTTTTAGAAGGTGATGTTACTTTAGTAAATGTAACCATTGCAGAAGATAGAAACACTATAAAAGCCGAGCCTTTTAACGAGGAAATGAAGCAAAAAATCAGTAAATTCGTAATTCAAACAACATAACATGACTTTTCATAAATTCAAAGCTGCAACAGTTCAAACGGCTCCTGTTTTTTTAAACGTAGAAAAAACTATAGACAAAGCCATTTCATTTGTAAAAGAAGCAGCAAATAATGGGGCTAAACTTATTGCTTTTCCTGAAGTTTTTGTAGCGGGTTATCCGTATTGGAATTGGATTATGACACCAGTTCAAGGCAGCAAATGGTATGAGGAATTGTATAAAAATTCGGTTGAAGTTACTGGACCAGATATTAAACGTTTATGTTTAGCTGCCAAAGACAATGATATTCAAATTGTTATCGGAATAAATGAACGTGGCAAAAGTTATGGCGAAATTTACAATACCAATCTCATCATAGACAACAAAGGTATTATTATTGGAAAACATAGAAAATTAGTCCCAACTTGGGCTGAAAAACTAACTTGGACTTCTGGAGATGGTTCTTCTTTAAAAGTGTACAATACCGAAATTGGTCCAATTGGAACTCTAGCTTGTGGTGAAAATACTAATACTTTAGCTCGTTTTACTTTGCTTTCTCAAGGCGAATTAATTCATATTGCGAATTACATTTCACTTCCTGTGGCTCCACCCGATTACAATATGGCAGAGGCGATTAAAATTCGTGCTGCTGCGCATTCTTTTGAAGGAAAACTGTTTACAATAGTTTCATGTTCAACTATTTCAAAAGAAATTATGGAATTTTTAAAACCTGATGTTTCAAATGTTGAAGAGTTGTTAGAACGAAAAAATTCTGCTTTTTCTGGATTTATTGGACCTAACGGCGCTACTATTGGCGAACCTTTAATTGATGATGAAGGAATGATTTATGCCGAAATTGATTTAGCAAAATGTATTCAACCGAAGCAAATGCATGACATTTTAGGTCATTACAACCGATTTGATATTTTCGATTTGCGAGTAAACACTGCACCAACTCGAAAAATTACTTTTATAAACGATCACGACGAATTTAACAAAAGATAATGATGGAAGAAAATCAATATTCTGATGATATTTACGGACGCGCAAGAGTTCAAGAATCAGACGAATTAAAAGCGTATTATAAAGAATTAGAAAGTCTTGGTGCTGGTGCATTATGGACCGTTGCCAATGATATTGAACCTTGGGAACCGCGTTCAACTTCAGTTCCTATGTTATGGAAATATGAAGATTTACGTCATTTGGTTTTGCGTTCTTCTGAATTAGTAACACCTGAAGAAGCCGGAAGACGTGTTGTGTATCTTGTAAATGAAAAACGTAAAGATGTTGCCGCTGCTGTAGGTTGGTTATATTCTGGAATTCAAGTAACACGTCCAGGAGAATTTACTTCAGCACATCGTCATCGTGCTTCTGCCCTACGCTTTATTATGGAAGGCGAAGGTGGTTATACAGTTGTAGATGGAAATAAAATTGAATTGGAAGTAAACGATTTCGTTATCACTCCAAATTCAACTTGGCATGAACACGGAGTAGATGCAGGCGGAAAAACATGTATTTGGCAAGATGGTCTTGATATTCCATTGGTAAATGCTTTGGAAGCTAATGATTATGCAGTTTTAGAAGATAAACAAGAACTAACTGCTCCTTTAAATTATTCTCCAA
The DNA here is from genome assembly GCF_019702945.1 of Flavobacterium okayamense. NCBI lineage: Bacteria > Pseudomonadati > Bacteroidota > Flavobacteriia > Flavobacteriales > Flavobacteriaceae > Flavobacterium > Flavobacterium okayamense. The sequence continues at coordinate 2,155,775 of NZ_AP024749.1, read as the reverse complement.
TTACTTACGGATGTGCGGGTTTAATTCCTGCTGATAAAGTTTGGGATAAACCCTACTCACCTCTTTTTAAATTTTCTTGGAAAAAAGTATATCCAGCTTTATTAGAAACACAAAAAGTAACTGAAATCAATCCCTTTGATGGTATTTTTATGCAATATTCAAATCCGTTAACTGGTGGACATGTTATGCAAACCATGGGAGCAGCTATGCAATTATTACCTGCTGGATTTAAAGGAAAAGCACACAAGCATACAGGTTCTTTTGTTTATCAATGCGCAAAAGGAAAAGGTTATACGATCATAAATGGTAAGCGTTTTGATTGGAAAGAGCGTGATATTTTTTGTGTTCCAAGTTGGGCTTGGCACGAACATCATAATCTATCCGATACGGAAGATGCTTGCTTATTCAACTTTAACGATTTACCAGTAATTGAAGGTTTAGGATTATACCAAGGACGAGAATATACTGAAAATAACGGACATCAATCAATTCAATAATAAAATATAAATGAAATTACTTACTTATACTACTAAAGACAATAAAGAATCACGATTAGGCTTTATTCATAACAACCAGATAATCGACATGCAGGATTTTGGAGATATTTCCAATTTTCCTTTACCAAATGATATGTTGGATTTGATTGATATGGGATATGAAATTATTGAAGAAATCACAGAATTAATTTCAGAAACTCCTGAAAATTTCTTTGAAGAAATTGCCTATGAAATAGACGAAGTTACTTTCTTGGCCCCTATTGAAAAACCTCGAAAAAATATCATCGGAATCGGTTTAAATTATACCGAACACGTTGCAGAAAGTGCAAGAACATTAGATACAACTGGCAAACTTCCAACGAAACCAATTATTTTTTCAAAACCACCAACAACAGTTACAGCAACGAACACGAATGTTTTATTAAACAGAAATTTAACCAATCAATTGGATTGGGAAGTTGAACTAGCTGTAGTAATCTCTAAAAAAGGAAAATACGTGCCAAAATCTGAAGCATTAGATTATGTTTTTGGTTATACCGTTATTAATGATATTTCAGCAAGAGATTGTCGTCGTGAAGGACAATGGATTGTTTCTAAAGGACAAGATACTTTTGCTCCAATGGGACCAATTTTAGTTACAAAAGACGAAATTGATAATCCACACAATTTGAATTTATCTTTAAAAGTTAACGGTGTCGAAAAGCAAAATTCAAATACGCAATTTATGTTGTTTAATATCAATGATTTAATTGAGGATTTAAGTACAGTATTTACTTTAGAAGCAGGCGATATTATTGCAACTGGAACACCTGCTGGTGTTGGCGCTGGTAGAAATCCACAAGAATGGCTACACGATGGCGATGTAATTGAAGCTACTGTTGAAAGCATTGGAACGATTACAAATACAGTAAAAGAAATAAAACAATAATTTATCAATGGATAAAACGCAAAAAGCGGTTGAAGTTTTTAATAACTATGCAAATCTTTATGAAGAGCGCTTCATGAATTTTGATTTGTATAATGATACCTTCGACTTATTTTGCGAAACTATAGCAAAAGAAAATCCAGACGTTCTTGAATTAGCTTGTGGCCCTGGAAATATTACAAAGTATCTTTTAGCAAAACGTTCAGATTTAAAGATTTTAGGAACCGATTTAGCGCCAAAAATGATTGAATTGGCTCTAAAGAACAATCCATTAGCTAATTTTCAATTATTGGATTGTAGAGATTTTTTGCAATTAAATAAAAATTTTGATGCCATTCTATGTGGTTTTGGTTTACCTTATTTATCAGAAAATGATTCCATTCAATTGATTAAAGACGCCGCTGTTTGTCTAAATAAGAAAGGTGTTTTATACATCAGCACTATGGAAGAAAATGAAGACAGAAAATCGGGTTATAAAAAAGGAAGTACTGGGGATGAAATCTATATTTATTATCATCAGGCGAGTTATTTAGTAAATGCGCTAAAAGAATTTGGATTTAAAATTATTTCAGAACAACGCAAAAGTTTTCCTGAAAAAGATGGAACATACACAACAGATTTAATATTAATAGCACAGAAATAAAATGAAAAAATACAGAATAGGACAAATTGTTCCTTCTTCAAATATTACAATGGAAACGGAAATACCTGCTATTTTCCGTTCAAGAGAAACTATTTTACCGGAGCGTTTTACCTTTCATAGCAGTAGAATGCGCATGAAAAAAGTTACTAAAGAAGAGCTTGAAGCAATGGATAAAATGAGCTTAAAATGTGCTCAAGAATTATCCGATGCTCATGTTGATGTTATGGGTTATGCTTGTTTGGTGGCTATTATGAGCATGGGACGTGGTTATCATTGTGTTTCCGAAGTGAATTTACACCAAGAAACGGTTGCAAATGAATTCCCTACTCCAATTGTTACTTCTGCAGGAGCTTTAATTAACGGATTAAACGTTTTAGGTGCGAAACAAATTTCGATTATTACGCCTTATATGCGTCCGTTAACGGATAAAGTAGTCGATTATATTGAACATCAAGGCATTAAAGTAAAAGAAAGCATTGCACTTGAAATTCCAGATAATTTAGAAGTTGCAGCTCAAGATCCAATGAATTTATTAGAAATCTACAAACAATTGGATTTAACCGATGTCGATGTTTTAGTCGCTTCGGCTTGTGTACAAATGCCTTCTTTGGAAGCGATTGACTTAATCCAAAAAGAATGCGGAATTCCTGTGACTTCGGCAGCCGTTTGTACGACTTACGAAATGATGAAAAAATTGAGTATTGAAGCTAAATCATCTATTGGTGGAGAATTATTGAGTGGAAAGTATTAAATGAAAAAGAGAATTCAATATAAAATAGCATTTACTACATTTATATTTAGTGGATTTATTTTATTACATTTTTTCAATTTGTATTTTGTAATATTTATTCCAATTTTGATTTTACTCTATGTATTATTTATAAAATATTCAAAATAAAAAAGGCATTCCTTCGAATGCCTTTTTTATTTTAATATGCTAATAAATCTTTCAATTCTTTCTCAAAACGTTGTTTTGGTAAATATTGATCTTCTAAAGCTTTTACAAATGGTATTGCTGTTTCAATACTTCCAACACGCTTAACTGGAGCATCTAAATATTCAAAGCAATTTTCCATAATCATCGAAGAAATATCACTTGCAACACTTCCAAATAATGTATCTTCAGTTAAAATAATTACTTTATTCGTTTTCTTAACCGAATTAAAAATGGTTTCCCAATCCATTGGTTGTAAGGTTCTTAAATCAATTAAATCTGCAGAAATCTCTGAATTTTTATTCAAAGTATCTAAAGCCCAATGAACGCCAGCTCCAAAAGAAATAACCGTAACTTGGTTTCCTTCTTTAATCAATGATCCTTTTCCTAGTGGTAAAGTGTAATAATCTTTAGGAACATCCTGATAAATACTTCTATACAATTGCTTGTGTTCGAAGAATAAAACTGGATTAGGATCATTAATTGAAGTATTTAATAAACCTTTTGCATCGTATGGAAATGCAGGATATACTACTTTTAAACCTGGAGTTTTAGTAAACCAAGCTTCATTTGTTTGAGAATGGAAAGGTCCAGCTTGTGTTCCACCACCACAAGGCATTCTTACAACAACATCTGATTTTTCCCCCCAACGGTATTTTTGTTTTGCTAATAAATTCACGATTGGATTAAAACCTGTAGAAACGAAATCGGCAAATTGCATTTCCATCACTGCTTTATGTCCGTTAATTGACAACCCGTTTGCAGCAGAAACTACAGCACTTTCACAAATTGGTGTATTTCTAACTCTTTCTTTTCCAAACGCATCAACAAAACCTTCTGTAATTTTGAAAGCACCACCATATTCTGCAATATCTTGGCCCATGATCACTAAGTTTTCATGGCGCTCCATTGATTGTTTTAAACCTTGAGAAATAGCATCAATTACACGAATATTTTCAACTTCACTTGAAGGAGTAACTTCCTGATATTTAAAATCTTCATACATGTCATTTAACTCTTCGCTTAAATCTGCAATAATATCAGATTGCGCTTGAGTAATAGCCCAATTTTCATTGATTTCATTCTTGAATTCTTCTCTAATTTGAGCATCAACTTCTTCAGTTAAAACTGAAGTTCTTAATAAGAATTCTTTATAATTTTCAATAGGATCTTTCTTTGCCCATTCGTCCATTAATTCTTGCGGAACATATTTGGTACCACTCGCCTCTTCATGCCCACGCATTCTGAAGGTTTTAAATTCTAATAAAATCGGACGTGGATTTTCAATCATCGATGCTTTCAATTCTTCCATTTTAGTAAAGACTTCTAAAATGTTATTTCCATCAATAATATGGCTTTCCATACCGTAACCAATACCTTTATCAGCTAAATTTTCACAACGATATTGTTCGTTTGTTGGAGTCGATAATCCGTAACCATTATTTTCAATTACAAAGAAAACTGGTAAATCCCAAACCGCTGCAATATTTAACGCTTCATGAAAATCTCCTTCTGAAGTAGCGCCTTCACCCGTAAATACTGCTGTTACTTTATTGTTTTTCTTTAATTTATTCGCTAAAGCAATTCCGTCTGCAATTCCCATTTGTGGACCCAAATGCGATATCATTCCGATTATCTTAAATTCTTGCGTACCGAAGTGAAAACTTCTATCACGACCTTTAGTAAAGCCTTCTTTTTTACCTTGCCATTGCGAAAATAATCTGTGTAAAGGAATTTCACGTGTAGTAAATACACCTAAATTTCGGTGCATTGGCAAAATGTATTCGTCTTTATCTAAAACCGAAGTGATTCCTACAGAAATAGCTTCTTGACCAATACCAGAAAACCATTTAGAAACCTTTCCTTGACGTAGAAGAATTAACATCTTCTCTTCTATCATTCTAGGCTTTAATAACTTTTTATATAAATCTAATAATTGCTCGTTAGACAAGCTTTTTCTATCAAAATTCATTTTGAATTGGATTGTTTAAATTCGACTCCAAATGTATAAAAAATAACATTTTTAAAGGATAATGTTATGAGATTTATTTTTGCAGAAATTTGATTCGAGAACAATTGTTAATAACTTTAAATTTTCTAAATTAAAATAAATATATACATTTGTATTAATAAGGCATTTAGCCCGATTTAAGTTATTAACAAAATGTAAAGCAATGCAAAAAATTCCTAGTGTTGACTTGCGTGATTTCCTATCGGATGACCCGGTACGCAAACAAAAATTTGTAAATGAAATCGGAAAAGCCTACGAAGAGATTGGTTTCGTAGCATTAAAAGGTCACTTTTTAGATGATCAGTTGGTGGAAGATTTATATGATGAAGTAAAAAACTTCTTTAATTTACCACTTGAAACCAAATCAAAATATGAAATCCCAGGTATTGGTGGGCAAAGAGGTTATGTGTCTTTTGGTAAAGAACATGCAAAAGGGCGTTCTGCTGGCGATTTAAAAGAGTTTTGGCACTTTGGTCAATACGTTTCTGAAGGATCGAAATGGGAAGGTGAATATCCTGACAATGTTGAAGTAGAAGAATTACCTAAATTCAATAAAGTTGGAAAAGAAGCCTATCAAATGCTTGAAAAAACTGGTATTTATGTTTTAAGAGCCTTGGCACTACACATTGGTTTAGACGAATTTTACTTTGATAAATACATTAAAGATGGAAATTCAATTTTAAGACCAATTCATTATCCACCTATTACTGACGAACCTAAAGATGGTGCTGTAAGAGCGGCAGCTCACGGCGATATCAATTTGATTACGCTTTTAATGGGTGCTCAAGGAAAAGGCTTACAAGTTCAAAATCACAATGGGGAATGGATTGATGCTATTGCACAACCTGATGAATTAATGATTAATGTTGGTGATATGTTATCGAGACATACTAATAACAAATTAAAATCAACTATTCATCAAGTGGTAAATCCACCAAGAGAGTTATGGGGTTCTTCACGCTACTCTATTCCTTTCTTTATGCATCCTGTAAGCGATATGAGTTTAAATTGCTTACCAGAATGTATTGATGAAAACAATCCTAAATTATACGAAGACATTACTGCTGGTGAATTCTTACACGAGCGTTTAGTAGAATTAGGTTTAATTAAAAAATAACCTTTTTATAAATAGACTGAATTCCAAATTCCAATTCATTTTGGGATTTGGAATTTTTACTTTTTGTACTTTTACCTTATGGACTTACAAGATCAATTAAAAAAATTATTTCCAGATCATGAGCCTTCAAATGAACCTGAAGCAATTGAAGAGCAACATCACGAATTATTCGTGCAAAAAGAACCTATGATTTGTAAATATGAAAAGCGAAAAGGAAAACCTACAACCATAATTTCAGGTTATGAAGGCGAAGATGAAGATTTTAAAATCTTAGCTAAGGAAATCAAAAGCAAATTAGCTGTTGGTGGAAGTTTTAAAGATGGAGAAATCATCATTCAAGGTGATTATCGCGATAAAATAATGAAAATACTTCAAGACAAAGGGTTTAAAACCAAACGTGTTGGAGGATAATTTCAATTTTAAAATTACGAATTATAAATTACGAATTGCTTAAAGCTTTCTGCCTAAAGCATAATGCATATTTAAAATGATAAAAGATTCTGAATTAATATTAAACCCAGATGGCAGTGTGTATCACATCAATCTGAAGCCCGAAAATATAGCAAATGATATCATCTTTGTAGGTGACCAACATAGAGTTGAAAAAATAACGCAACATTTCGAAAGTATTGAATTCACAACACAAAAGCGTGAATTTAAAACACAAACTGGTATTTACAAAGGAAAACGCATGACAGTATTGTCTACAGGAATTGGTCCTGACAACATCGATATTGTCATGAACGAGTTAGATGCTTTAGTAAATGTAGATTTAAAAACGCGTACAATTAAACCAGAATTAACTTCGTTAAATATTGTTCGAATAGGAACTTCGGGTTCGTTACAAGCCGATATTCCTGTAGATAGTTTTGTAATGAGTCAATACGGCTTAGGTTTAGATAATATGCTTCGCTCCTATTTAATTGATGAAGTTTCTGAAAAAGACATGGAAGACGCATTTATTTCGCAAACCAATTGGGATTTACGCAAAGGTCGTCCATATGTAATTTCATGTAGTAAATCTTTAGAAAAACGTATCGAAAGTGATAAAGTTTTTAAAGGATTTACAGGAACAGCCGGTGGTTTTTATGGACCTCAAGGTCGTGTTGTTCGTTTAGGAATTCAAGATCCAGAATTAAACAACAAAATGGATAGCTTCAATTATAATGGAACTCGTATGACCAACTTAGAAATGGAAACGGGCGCAATTTACGGATTAGGAAAACTTTTAGGTCACGAATGTTTATCTATGAATGCCATTATTGCGAATCGTGCAACTGGTAATTTTAGTGCTGATCCTTACAAAGTCGTGGATGATTTAATTGAATATACACTGAATAAGTTAGCAGAATAACTAGTGAATTCAATATTCATAGATCAAAGTTGAATATTCTAAATTTTAAATTATGAAATTAAAATAATGGTTTTTATTAAAAATTTTGAATCAGCATTACAAAATATAGCACAAAACAACTCATTAATTTTAGTTGACGATTTTGAGTTGAAGATTAGTACAACCAAATGGTCTAAAAAAGAAATTTTAGGACATTTAATAGATTCTGCAATTAATAATATTCAACGTTTTACAGAAATTCAATATTTTGAAAAACCTTATGTAATAAGAAAATATCAACAAGATGAGTTGGTACAATTTAATAATTATCAAAATAAAAATAGTGATGATTTAATTAATTTATGGTTACAATTAAATAGTCATATTTTATATCTTATTAATAATCAAACGAAAGAAACCTTATCCTATCAAATTATTCTTCCCAATGGAGAAATGTCTAATTTCAAGTTTTTAATCGAAGATTATTTAGATCATTTATTTTACCATTTAAAGCAAATAAACCATGAATCTTAAACTCGAAACAGAGCGTTTAATACTTCGTCCATTAGAATTGTCTGATGTTGATGATATGTTTGCAATGGATTCAAATCCAAATGTTCATATTTATTTAGGGAACAATCCATTAAAAACTAAAGAAGAAAGTTTAGGCTATTTAAAAAACATACAAAATCAATACAAAGAAAACGGAATCGGTCGCTTTGCCATGATTAAAAAAGAAAGCAATGAGTTTATTGGTTGGTGCGGTTTAAAATTCATAACCGAAGAAGAAAACAATCATTCTCATTTTTATGAAATTGGTTATCGCTTAAAAGAAGAATTTTGGGGAAAAGGTTATGCTTATGAAGCAGCAAAAGCTTGGTATGAATACGCTTTTAATAAACTAAAAGTAGATACTTTATATGCTTCTGCACATATTGACAACAAAGGTTCTCGAAGAATTTTAGAAAAAATAGGGTTGCAATTTAAAAACGAATACATTTGGGATAATCGCATTCCTTGTGTTTGGTACGCATCAAAATAATTTTTAAAAAGCAAAAACAATGAAAACAATAAAAATAGTTGGCGTTCCAGAACATTTTAATTTGCCTTGGCAAATGTGTATTGAAAATGGCGAGTTTGAAGATGCTGGCATAAACTTAGAATGGACAGACATTCCTGAAGGAACTGGAAAAATGTGCCAAATGCTTCGTGATGGAGAAACCGATATGGCTGTAATTCTTACTGAAGGAATTGTGAAAGATATTGTCGCGGGAAATCCATCATCAATTGTTCAGGTTTATGTAAAATCACCTTTAATTTGGGGAATTCACGTTGCTGCCAACTCAAATTATAAAACTTTAGCCGATTTAAAAGGCACAAAAGCTGCGATTTCACGTTTGGGTTCTGGTTCGCATTTAATGAGTATTGTTAATGCGCAAAATCAAGGTTGGAACACTAACGATTTACAATTTGAAATTGTTAATACAATCGATGGCGCTGTTGAATCGTTAACCAAAGGTGAAGCTGATTATTTTATGTGGGAACGCTTTATGACAAAACCTTTAGTCGATAATGGAACGTTTCGACGTGTTGCCGATTGCCCTACGCCTTGGCCATGTTTTGTTATAGCAGTTCGTAATGAAGTTTTAGAAAACAACTCAAATATTATTGAGCAAATTCTAGATATTATCAATGCAACAACCGAAGAGTTCAAATACATTCCAAGTATCGATAGAACTTTGGCTAACAAATACAATCAAAAACTAGAAGATATTCAAGAATGGTTGTCGTTAACACAATGGTCGCAAAAACAAATCGATAAAAACACTTTAGAAAAAGTTCAAAACCAATTGCTTTCGTTAAATATTATTGAAAATAAATTGCCATTTGAAGCAATCGCTAAATAATTGCTTAATTTTATCGTTTTAAAATCAGATGGTTTCATTGTCCCAAATTTCTTTAAAACAATTAAAAGAGAAGCTTTCTTTGCCAAAGCCTTGGGATAATGTTATTATATTCATTTTAAATGTTTTAATAGCCATTCCGCTATTTCTTATAGCACATCAAAATCTTATTGAATTACCTTGGGCTTACAACTTCGACCGTGTATTTTTATTTATAGGAATTGTTGTTGTAATTCAATTGTTATTGCGTTTGCTAAAAACCATCATTGTACTTTGTATTTTTATCTATTTACTGGTTTTATTATACGGAACTGTTTTTGGAGAATACGGTTTCCAACGTGTTTTTGAAGATTATCGTTACATGATTTACGCCATGAGCGAGAACCCGAAACCGCAAGACATTATCATTTCAAAGCTTCTACCCTTTCCTAATAAATCGAAGATTATCGATGCAGTGGATTATTCCAATCCTAAAGTGCGAAACTTTGCTTTATCGGCAACGACCAAACATTTTAAAGACATTAAATATCCTGAAAGCGAACGCTTAATGGTACAATGTTTTGCGGTTTTTGCCGAAATTAAAAAACGTTGGAATTACGTTAACGACCCAAAAGGTCGTGAATACATTGCCTATGCATCCGAGAGTTTACAGCATTTCTCTGGTGATTGTGACGACCATGCGATATTAATGGCAGCTTGTATAAAAGCTGTTGGCGGTTCGCCTCGATTAATTCATACGGGCGGACATATTTATCCGGAAATGTTAATTGGTACGCAAGCCGATTTGGAAACTGCGGTCTATTTGATTAAACAAGTTTTGTTCGTAAAAGAAAGTAAAAACAAAGACATACATTACCATATAGACGAACGCGGAAATATTTGGTTAAACCTTGATTATACTGCAACTTATCCTGGCGGACCTTTTATGAAAGAAGAAATTCTTGGGGAATTGACGCTTTAATTAATTTAAACTTAATTAAAAAGATAAGCTACAACTTGTTTATAATTTATTTATTTACTATTTTAGTTAAATTATTAATTAATAATGTTTTTATACTAATAAAATTTAAATTTAGAATATGGATGGACAAAACTTAAATTTTGGAAAAGAACTTGAATTAACTGTAGAAGATCTAAATTTTGTTAATTTAGTTGAAAAAGAAATTGCAAAATTAACAGATGAAGAAAGAAAAAATGGATTTAGAAATTACATCCAGACTATTGGCACTTGTGGCTTTGCTGGAAGTGGAGGATATCAAACTTTAATAAATACTGATAAGAATAATGGTTATAAGGTAACTATAAGAGAATATTCTTCAAGGGGTACAATTAGTAACCCAGTTAGAGAGTATGATTTAATTATCAATAAATTGGGTAAAATTGATTTAGGTTGTACAAGAAGTAACTTATTTAATGGTAATACATACATTAGGCATATAATTAACGAAATCATAACGCATTAACAATTTTTATTTACTTCATTAATAAATGATATCCAAAATCTTTACATAGTTACAAAAATTTAAAATCTTTAATTATGAAATATTCTATTAAAAAATTAATTTTAGAAATTGATGGTATAGAAGTTAATGCTACTCCTGTCCCAAAAAATGAACTTGAAAAAGTTAGAAGTGAATTAGAAAATGATGGGCAAAAATTATCTTGTTCTTGTGGTGATCAATGGTGTAGTCCAAATGGCTATTTATGGGTTTGTAACTTAGGTAATGGAAATAACTGTGAATGGTTTAGTACTGATTGGAGATGTAATCCGTAAGCTATTTTCTTAATTAAGCTCTTAGTAAAGTATTTTTTAATATAGCTTTAATTTACTTTACCACTCAATCCCGATAGCGCGGATTTTCAGTCCGTGCTTCTTTTTTAACCTACCATTCAATTTTCTCTTTCCCAACACATTTCAAAATCTCATTCGTTTTCATAAAATGTTGGTTACCAAACCATTTTCCTTGGTTGGCGCTCATCGGTGATGGATGTCCAGAAGTTAACACATGATGTTTTGTAGTATCAATTAAGCTCGCTTTCTTTTGCGCAAAACTTCCCCATAACAAAAACACTACATTTTCCTTTTCGTTAGAAATCGTTTGTATTACAGCATCGGTAAATTGTTGCCAATGCAAATGTTTGTGACTATTTGGCGTATCTTTTCTCACCGTTAACGTAGCGTTTAACAATAAAACACCTTGTTTTGCCCAACGCTCTAAATTTCCAGAAGTTTGTTCAATGGGTTCAAAAATAGATTCGTATTCAGCATTAATTTCACGGTAAATATTTCGCAATGAAGGTGGAATTTTTATGCCATCATTCACCGAAAATGCTAACCCATTTGCTTCGCCTTCACCATGATACGGATCTTGTCCTAAAATTACCACATTTACAGCATCAAAAGCACACGCATTAAACGCATTAAAAATCAACTCCTTTGGCGGAAAACAAGTATGCAATATATATTCTTCTTCCACTTTTTGTTGCAAGTCTTTAAAATACGGTTTTTCAAACTCTTGTTGTAAGTGTTGTTGCCAAGACGAATCGATTTTTGCGAACATACTTTAAAATTTTCTCAAAAATAGAAATAAATCATACAAATGCTTGTAAATTTGCAGTTAAAGCGAGAAAAAGAAGATGATTTCAGTCACTAAAAAGACCTTACAAGATTTAGAATTCAATACCATTTTAGAAACCATTGCGGCCTATTGTAATACCGAATTAGGGAATCAAAAAGCATTGGCTATTGAGCCTTTTCAATACAAAGCGCAATTGTTGGCTAATTTGAAGCAAACTTCTGAATATCAAGCTTCTTTTACCAATAATAATGCAATTCCTAATCACGGATTTGAAACCATTTCAAACGAACTTAAATTTTTAGGAATTGAAGATAGTTTTCTGGAAGCACAAAGTTTTAAAAAACTCGCTCATGTTGCCGAAACTGCGATTACCTTAATTAAATACTTCAAAAAGTTTGAAGACTATTATCCCGAACTAAACAAAAAAGCGATTGAAATTGCAGTTGAAAAACAAATCAATGCTTCCATTGATAATGTGTTTGATAAATATGGCGAAATTAAAAACAATGCTTCGCCAGATTTGGTTCACATTCGTAAAAGTATTCAAATCGTTCGCGGAAAAATCAACCAGAGTTTTGGTTTAGCGCTAACGCAATACAATTCGGCAGGATATTTAGATGATATTAAAGAAACAATAGTAGAAAATCGCAGAGTTTTAGCGGTTTTAGCAATGTATCGCAAGAAAGTGAAAGGTTCGGTGATGGGAAGTTCTAAAACCGGAAGTATAGTGTATATAGAACCAGAAGCAACTTTACGCTATTCTCGTGAATTAGCCGATTTACTGCAAGATGAACGCGAGGAAATTGTACGCATTTTAAAACGATTAACAAATGAAATTCGTCCGTTTAAAGAAAACTTAGCTGAATATCAAGAGTTTCTTAGCGATATTGATGTTATTGCTGCAAAGGCGAAATATGCAAATAAAATTAACGGACTTTTACCGAATATTACTAACGAAAAGCGTTTGTATTTTCGAGATGCCTTCCACCCTATTTTGTGGATAAACAACAAAGCTAAAAACGAAGTCATTTATCCCCAAACTATCGAATTACAAAACGATAACCGAATTATTGTAATTTCTGGACCCAATGCTGGAGGAAAAAGTATTACACTGAAAACTATAGGTTTATTACAGTTGATGCTGCAAAGTGGCATTTTGATTCCGGTTCACGAACGAAGCGAAACTTTTTTATTCGATAGAATTTTAACGGATATTGGCGATAATCAATCTATTGAAAATCATTTGAGTACCTATAGTTATCGTTTAAAGAACATGAACTATTTCTTGAAGAAATGTAACGATAAAACTTTGTTCTTAATTGACGAATTTGGTACCGGTTCCGATCCTGAATTAGGTGGTGCTTTAGCGGAAACATTTTTAGAAGAATTTTACGCTCGTGAAGCTTTCGGAATTATTACTACGCATTATACCAATTTGAAGATATTGGCGAATGAATTACCATTTGCAACAAATGCCAACATGCTATTTGATGAGAAATCATTAGAGCCGATGTATAAATTACATTTAGGCCAAGCTGGAAGTTCGTTTACTTTTGAAGTAGCACAAAAAAATGGCATTCCGTATGGTTTGATTAATCGTGCGAAAAAGAAAATCGAAAAAGGAAAAGTTCGTTTCGATAAAACCATAGCAACGCTACAAAAAGAGCGTTCGAAATTAGAAAAAACGTCTCAAACTTTAAAAGAAGAAGAAAGCAAAGCGCGAGAAGAAAGTCAGAAAATGGAACAGATTAATGCTAAAATTCAAGACAAATTAGAGCGTTATCAAGAATTATATGATGCGAACCAACGCCTGATTTACTTGGGTCAACGTTTAGACGATATGTCTGAAAAGTATTTCAACAACAAAGACAAAAAAGTATTAATTGGAGAATTTTTGAAAATGGTTGAGATTGAAAACTCAAAAAGGAAGAAAATCACCAAGAAGGAAAAAATTGCTAAAGAAAAGGTTGAAAAAGAAGTAATTGCAGAAGTACAAGTTAAAGTAGAAGAAATTCGAAAAGAGAAGAAAGAAAAGAAAATTGAAGCTAAAAAAGCGGAAGAAAATAAACCAAAAGTTGTACTGAAAGTTGGTGATAGAGTTCGTATGATTGATGGAAAAGCTATTGGAACTATTGATAAAATTGAGAAAACCAAAGCTGTTGTAAATTATGGTATCTTTACTTCAAAAGTGAGTTTAGATCAATTGGAATATATTCAACCTATCTAATTTGAAAATTTATTGGTTTGAAAATATGAAGATGGAATTCGTAATTTAAAATTCGTAATTGTTAATTATGATTAATTTACCTGAAAATAAAAAGATTATTCTGTTTGATGGCGTTTGCAATTTGTGTGATGTTTCAGTTCAGTTTATTATAAAAAATGACAAGAACGATGTTTTTAGATTTGTTGCGATACAATCTGAATTAGGTCAACAAATCATCAAATACTTAGGAATTGATACTTCAAAAACCGATTCTATTATTTTATACGAACCTGGAATTGCATACTATTTCAAAGCTGAAGCAGCATTGCGTATTGCTAAAGAATTAAAAAGTTGGCATGCTGTACTTTACATATTTATTCACGTTCCAAATTTCATTAAAAATGGAGTTTATGATTTTATAGCCAAAAATCGTTACAAATGGTATGGTAAAAAAGAAGCGTGTATGATTCCAACTCCAGAATTAAAAGCAAAGTTTTTAGAGTAGTATGACAAAAATCAGTTTTTAATTTTACGTAACGATGTAATTTTGTTTAAATTCTAAAACTAAAAACATGAAAAGTCTAGTTCTTCCTTTATTTGATTTTACTAATGGTGCTTTTATAATGGTTGGAATATTTACCTTAGTAATTTTAGGACTTGTTGGTGCAGTAATGATGATGATGAATTCCGATAAAAAGAAAAAAGAAAACGACTAAGATTACTTAGTCGTTTTTATATACTTTATTTTGTAAAAAATAATCAGCAATTACCAAAGCCGCCATAGCTTCAACTATAGGAACGGCTCTCGGCACAACACAAGGATCGTGTCTACCTTTTCCTTGTTGTTCAATTAATTCACCTCTATTAGTAAGCACTTCTTGTTTTTGTATTAATGTTGCAACAGGTTTAAATGCTACTCTAAAATAAATATCCATACCGTTGCTGATTCCACCTTGAATTCCACCCGATAGATTCGTTTTTGTAGTTCCATCTTCATTGTAAGAGTCGTTATGATCGCTTCCTTTCATTTTAGCACCACAAAATCCGCTACCAAATTCAAAGCCTTTAACAGCATTAATCGAAAGCATTGCTTTTCCTAATTCTGCATGTAGTTTATCAAAAACAGGTTCGCCCAATCCAATGGGAACATTTTGAATTACACAAGTAATTGTACCGCCAATAGTATCTCCTTGTTTTTTGATTTCTTTAATGTGTTCTTCCATTTTTAAAGCACTAGCTTCATCTGGGCAGCGAACAGCATTACTTTCAATTTTTGAAAAATCTAACTCTTGATACGGTTTATCTATAAAAATTTCACCAACTGATGAAACAAATGCATTTATTTTAATTTGAGGAATAATTTGCTTAGCTATTGCTCCACCTACTACTCTACTTGCTGTTTCTCTTGCAGAACTTCTTCCACCACCACGATAATCTCTTATACCATATTTTTGTTCGTAAACATAATCGGCATGACTTGGACGATATGAGTTTTCAATATGTGAATAATCATTAGACTTTTGATTGGTATTTGGAATAATAAAACCTATTGGTGTCCCCGTTGTTTTTCTTTCAAAAATTCCAGACAAAAACTGAACTTCATCTTCTTCTTTTCTTTGTGTAACAATAGAAGATTGCCCAGGTTTTCTTCGTTGCATTTCTTTTTGTATAGACTCAAAATCTAGTTCAATCCCAGCAGGACAACCATCAATAATTCCACCTAATGCTTCTCCATGAGATTCTCCAAAAGTTGTAAGTTTAAATAATTTTCCAAAGGTATTCCCTGCCATATTGAATTGGTTTTCCACAAAAATAGCTATTTTTTAAACGCAATACCTATACTTTTATTTAACATAAGACTTTTATCCATAACAAATTGATAATATTACATTTATGCTGAATTAATTTAAGTATACTTTTTTTGAAGAAACTTTCATTTTGAAAAAAAGATCAGTTGAACTTGTTGTAATTTCCGATGTACACTTAGGAACCTATGGTTGTCATGCTAAAGAATTATTGGAATATTTGAATTCTATTAAACCTAAAACTTTAATTTTAAATGGTGATATTATTGACATTTGGAATTTCAGAAAATCTTATTTTCCAAAATCACATTTAAAAGTCATAAAAAAACTGCTAAGTTTTTCTACTAAAGGAACAAAAGTCTACTATTTAACAGGTAATCATGATGAAATGCTACGCAAATTCAGCGATACTCATATGGGTAACTTTTCATTGCTCGACAAAATTGTATTAGAACTTAATGGTAAAAAAGCATGGTTTTTTCATGGCGATGTTTTTGATAGCTCAGTTCATTCTGCCAAATGGATTGCAAAACTAGGTGGAGTTGGGTACGATTATTTAATTTTATTAAATCGATTTATTAATTGGTGTTTAAGTAAAATTGGTAAAGAGCCTTATTCACTTTCAAAAAAGATAAAAGGAAGTGTAAAAAAAGCCGTTAAATTTATTTCAGATTTCGAAAAAACTGCTTCTGATATTGCCATTGACAATCAATATGATTTTGTTGTTTGTGGTCACATTCATGAACCGAAAATTATTAGAAAATCAACTTCAAAAGGGTCAACTTTATATTTAAATTCAGGTGATTGGATTGAAAATCTTACTGCATTAGAATATAATAGAAAGCGTTGGAAATTATATGAACACAAACCAATTTTAGAAGTTAACGAGGAAGAAGAATATTTTATGATGGAATCGACTTTAAGTGAACAAATGTTTGTGAATTTGATAAATACCCATAAATAATATATATTAGCTTTCTAAATCTTTAACATTTATGAAAGCCTTAAAAGTATTACCTTTTTTATTTATTTTAACCTTATTCTCTTGTTCTTCTGATTCTGATGATTCCAATAATGGTTCCAACCTACCTTATAATCTAACATTGACAGATGGAGATTATTGGACTTATGATGTTACAGGTGCAGCAGGAACTTCGCGCGATTCGTTATACATTGCAAATGACACCGTAATAAGCGGAAAAACCTATAAAAAATTTAAAACTGAAAGTTTACCAACTGGTTTTTATTCTTCAAGTTTAAACAACAATGGTGTAAGGATGGAAAATTACAACCTTCTTTTATCAGGAAGCTTAGATTTTGGAGCTAATCAGGGTTTACCAACAAATATTTCAATTTCATTAGACGATTTTGTAATTTTTAATCCAAATGCAAGTCAAGGTACTACGCTAGATACGTATTCAGACTCTTTTCAACAAACCGTTGGAACTTTTCCTTTAACAATTAACTATACACTTAAGTCAACAGCTGGCAATAGTTATACAACGTTTACTTCAAATGGAGAAACTTATACAAATGTAAAATCTACTATTATCACTTTGAACATGAATATTACTACTGATTTTAATGGATTTGCATTGCCTGTATTAAGTAGCCAAGATGTATTAGTTTCTGAACAATTAATTGCAGAAAACATTGGAGTATTCAAATCAAACTCAACTTTCAGTTATACTATAGATCCTTTATTTGCTTCTCAAATCTCACAATTTGGAATTCCTGCAAGTGCTTCTCAAGATCAAGAAGAGTTATTAGACACTTATCTTATTAATTAATCATAATTTTATAAATAAAAAAGAAAATAATATAAACCTTCGTCACGTTATTATATCTAAATTTGTAATAAATTAAATACGAAAATTATGAAAAAATTACTTTTATCAGCTTTTATACTATTCGGAATGGTATTTAGCGCTCAAGCACAGGACATTTCAAAAAATGCATTAGGATTACGTTTAGGTGATAATGATGGTTTTGGTGGAGAAATTTCATACCAAAGAGGATTATCGTCAAACAACAGATTAGAATTTGATTTAGGATGGAGAAACAGTAAAAATGTTGATGCCTTTAAGTTAGTAGGTTTATACCAATGGGTATGGAATATTGATGGGGGTTTTAATTGGTATGCAGGTGCAGGTGCTGGTGTAGGATCTTGGAGTTATAATAAAGATGGATTTAAAGATGATGGTTCATTTGTATTAGCTGCTGGTGATTTAGGTATCGAATATAATTTTGATTTCCCATTACAATTATCATTAGACTTCAGACCTGAGTTATATTTTGGTGGAGACTATGCTGATTTTAGAGATGGATTTGGTCCAGATATCGCATTAGGTATTAGATATAGATGGTAATAGATACCAATTAAAATAAAAAAATCCCGAATCAATCGGGATTTTTTTATTTTAATATAACTTTATCAGCTTTAGGTATCAATGAAATGCAAAAAGGATGCGTTATTACCATTGTAACCATATCTCCTTTTCCAGGTTTAATTTCTTTAGTCTTAACATATAAAATAGATTCTTTCCAATAAACTTCCTCAATTTCAATAGAGTATCCACCTGTAGTTCTTTCTCCCAAATAAGTAACTAATACATCGTTTTCTTTAAAATTAATATCGAGTAATTTTTGGTCTTCAATATCATTTAAATTTAAGCGATTAATAAGCTCTAAATATTTATTATTTGTATGAATATGTTCAAAACTGAGTTCTGATTTACCACCTATTTCAGCTTTATATAAATTTTCAAAAGAATTATCTGAATATATTTTTTTTGAAGAATTACATGAAAACAAAAAGAAACTAAATAAAATGGCTAATTTTCTCATATTGATTGCAAAGCTTTGTTATAAATATTTTCATAAAGAGGTAGAATATTTTTAATATCAAATAATGTAGCATTATTAAGAGCATTGCTTTTAAATTGATTTAATAAATCTTCATTCTCTAATACCTTAATAGCATTTTCACTCATTTCAACTACATTTCCAACATCACTTAAAAATCCAGTTTTCCCATGAATATTAACTTCTGGCAATCCACCTGAATTAGTAGAAATAACTGGTACACCACATGCCATAGCTTCAAGAGCAGCTAAACCAAAACTTTCTGTTTCTGATGGTAATAAAAATAAATCAGAATAGCATAAAATTTTATCAATTTCATTACTATTTCCAAAAAAAATAACTTTATTAGAAATGTTTAAATCTTCGCATAATTGTTCAGCTTTTTCTTTTTCAGGACCATCACCAACCATCATTAATTTTGCTGGCAGTTTTTCTTGAACTTTATAGAAAATTCGAATTACATCTTCAATTCGCTTTACTTTTCTGAAGTTTGAAATGTGAGTAATGATTCGTTCATTTTCTTTAGCCATTAAACTTCTTGAACAAGGAGCTTGTTTTGAAATTTCTGTTTTATCTATCTCAATAAAGTTTGGAATAACTTCTATTTCTTTTTTGATCTCAAAAAGTTTATAAGTATCGTCTCGCAAACTTTTAGAAACACTTGTCACAATATCAGATTGATTAATACTGAAATTAACTGCTGGACGATAAAATGGATGCTTCCCAACTAATGTAATATCAGTACCGTGTAAAGTTGTTACCATTGGAACTTTTATTCCTTCTTCTTCTAACATTTTTTTAGCCATATAACCTGCATATGCATGTGGAATTGCATAATGTACATGAAGAAGTTCAATTTTATGTAACTTTATCATATCTACTAACTTACTAGATAAAGCAAGCTCATACGGTTGATAATGAAATAAGGGATATTCGGGAACGTGAACTTCGTGGTAAAAAATATTTTGATTTAATAATTCTAAACGAACGGGTTGGCGGTAGGTTATAAAATGAATTTCGTGACCTCTTCTTGCCAGTTCAAGGCCTAACTCAGTAGCTACAACTCCACTACCACCAAAGGTAGGATAACAAACAATTGCAATCTTCATAATAATTTTTTCAAATCCTGGATAAAGTTACTTCTATAAATACATTTAAGATTTAATAATTCGTTAAATTATTTTTTAAAAGCAGCTTCATATATCTCAATCCATTCCTCAGGTGTAAGTTTTTGACTTAATTCTCCAAGTAATTCATATGGAATATCTTCAACTTTTTTAAAGCGCATGCAACTTTTTCCCATATCCAATTTCTTTTTAGAATGCTTAGGAAATTCAGAAACAAACCAATCGTATAATTCTTTTTTTGCATAAATTCCCATGTGATAAAAATTAATGCTATTCTTTTGAGAAGCAAAACTCATAAACGGTAAAGGAATCTTAGGATCACAATGATATCCAGCAGGATAAATTTCATGAGGGACAGAATATCCAATCATTCCATATTGCATACCTTCTTTAAAACCTTTAGGTAAATTTGATAAAATTACTTCTCTAAGTTTTTGTAAAGCCTCTCTTCTATCTTCAGGAACTTCGTTAATATATTGTTCTGGTGAAATTGCGCTTGATGTCATATTTATTCTACAATTGATTCATAAATAATTTTTTGAATATTTTCACGAATATTTTCTCGCGATAAAACATTTGTTTTTGCTTCAGGAAAAGTTCTATTTGATAAAAAGATATAAACAATTTCTTTTTCAGGATCAGCCCATGCCATTGTTCCTGTAAACCCGGTATGTCCAAAACTTGTCATAGAAACACAACCACACGTTGGTCCGCTTTTTCCTAGTTGTGGTTTATCAAACCCAACACCTCTTCTATTATCATCTTTACAATAATAGCAAGTATTAAACTTATTAAAAGTTTCTTTACTTATAAATTGATGATTACCATAATTACCTTGTTGTAAATACATTTGCATCATTTTTGCAACATCTAAACTATTAGCAAAAACACCTGCATGTCCACCAACACCACCTTGCATTGCAGCTGCCATATCATGAACATATCCTTGAATAGTTTCATACCTAAAATAATTGTCTATTTCAGTAGGTATAATTTCATTTTTAGAAAATTTTCTTAACGGATTATAAAGCATTCTATTTGCCCCTAAAATCTTGTAAAAATTATTTTCAGCTAAAACATCTAAATGTTTACCCGTACTTTTCTCTAAGTATTCTTTCAAAATTATAAAAGCAAAATCACTGTATTTATATTGAACTTTTGGTAATAATTCACTGTCCGCAATTGCTTTTATAATTGAATCGTTATAATCTTTTCTTAAATATAAATTATCAGTTACTTTTATTGAAAACTGTTCTGAAAATTCATTTCTATAGTATTTTGAGTCTGGTTTCCCTAAAGAATCTAAAGTAGCTTTATAAAAACCGATCCACGGATAAAAACGAGCTTGATGCGTTAACATATCAACCACCGTTGCATCTTTCTTGTTAGAATTTTTAAATACTGGAAGCATCGTTCCTAATTTTGTGTTCATTTTTAATTTTCCTTTATCAAACTGAACCATTACATTAGGAAGTGTAGCTAATATTTTTGTCAAAGAAGCTACATCATATAAATCTGTGTTTTGAACTGCTTTTTCTTTATCATATGAATGATAACCAAAAGACTTTTGATAGACAACCTTACCTTTTCTAGCCACTAAAACTTGAATTCCGGGAGTCATCTTTTCGTTTATAGCATGATTTGCAACAGAATCTATTTTTGTTAATACTAATGAGTTCATACCAACATTTTCTGGCGCACCAAATGCCAAACGATTCATCTTTGTAGTTTTTAAACCATCATTTATATAAAAATTTTCATTAATGGACACAGGGAGTTTACCTTTACATCCAATAGCACCAAAAATAGCCTCAGCAGCCACTGTATTTGAAAAATTATTGTTTTGATACGCTAATATCAATGCTTCAATATTATTGAAATTCTTAATTTTTAATAGAGAATATGGCTTTGTAAAGAATGTAACGATAACTTTATTTTGTTTCGCTATTTGTTCTATCCAAAATAACTCTTTAAAATTTAAATTATGATTTTTCCAAGCCCCATCAGCTTTATGATAACCAATTATTACTTTAGAATAATCTTTAAGCTCAACTAAAACAGAGTCTAAATTTGTTGTTTTTATATAATCGACATTAGTATACTCTTTTAATTTTGAAACAAAAAAAGTTTCGTCGTCATTGCCAATTTTTACATAAGCTATTCTTTCATTTTCAAACTTTTTAATTGGTACAATTGACTCTTTATTTTTTAATAACGTTAAAGCATTTTCATACAACAAATAATTTAAAGCATCATATTCAGATTTATTTAAATCATTCGTTAAGTTTTTTAATTCTATAGGTTTATAACTATTTAATCCTACTTTATACTTGTAAGTTAAAATTTTCTTAACTGATTCAGACAGGCGTTCTTCGGTTAAACTACCATCTTGAAAAGCTTCCTGGAATTTTTGAATAGCAACGGGAACATTTTCAGCAAATAATAAAACATCATTACCTGCTAAAAAAGCTTCTAAATCAATTGCTCCAGGCTCTTTAAAATTACTAGCACCTTTCATGTTTAATGCATCAGTAAAAATCAAACCATTAAAACCAAGCTCTTTTTTTAAAATATTGGTAACTACATTATATGAAATTGATGTAGGATAACCTTCACGAGGCTCAATGCTAGGGACGTTTAAATGTGCCACCATAACACTTGACAACCCTTTTTTTACTAATTCTTTATAAGGATATAATTCTACATTATCTATCCTATCTTTATCAAAATTAACCATTGGTAAAGTATGATGAGAATCAGTTGAAGTATCACCATGTCCTGGAAAATGTTTAGCAGTAGCAAAAACACCCTCACTTTGTAATCCAATCATTAATGCTTCAGCAGCGTTGGTTACATTAATTTTATCTTCTCCGAAAGAACGATTACCAATAATAGGATTTTTAGGATTTGTATTAATATCTACAACTGGAGCAAAATTAAAATGAATTCCCATTCTTTTAGATTGACGGCCCATTTGCTTGCCCATTTCTTCAATTAACTTGTAATCTTGAATTGCTCCAAGCGTCATATTCCACGGATAACGATAAGTTGAGTCTAAACGCATACTCAACCCCCATTCAGCATCAATTCCTATAAAAAGAGGAACTTTTGATTTAGCTTGATATCTATTTGTTAGTTTAGCTTGACGAACTGGTCCACCTTGAAAGAAAATTAATCCACCAACATTATATTTCTCTACAAGTTGATCAATTTCATTATAATGCTTTTCGTTTTTATTAGAATAAGCAGCAATCATAAACAATTGCCCAACTTTTTCTTCAAAAGACATTTTACTATAAATACTATCTACCCATTGCTGTTGCGGTAAATTTGATTTCGTTTGTGCAAATGAAAATGTAATAAAAAAAAGAAGAAAATATTTTATATAGCGCATAGTACGATTAAAATTAAAAATCATCATAATGGTTTATTATGATGATTTTCAAATATACTAAAAAATAAGAGTATATAATTGCTAAAAAAGTCTTAAACTATTACTAATCTCTAATGTTTACAACTATCCATTTTAAAAGTGTTCCATCGTAAACTAATTCAACAGTACCAATTCCTGATGTTGCAGTTGAAGGTCCTAATGTATCAATTTGATTTTGAGGTAATGAACCAACCAAATGATCTATTTTCATATTGACATTATTTGCATTATAAATTATAATATGCCTTCCATCAGTCCCACCAATAATTCCTGAAATTGAAAAATTAGTAGTAGCACCTACAAGTCTAAAAATCACAACATCATTATTAACTCCACTAATATCCATATCAAAATCATTGAAAGTAAAATTTGAAAACGGTGTACTAATGGGTATTGTTGCAATTTTATAGAACGCATTGTTATTACCAGTGTTTGCTGATAAAACATTCCCTGTTAATGTAAGATTTTCTCCTACAATAACATTTGTCACTCTGCCAGTAGGTCCGATACCTGCAAGTTTATCAGCATCACAAACGTCATTTGTGTCAGAAACTTGAAATGTACCTTCAACATGTAAAGTAGATTGGGGAGCAACCGTTCCTATTCCAACTTGAGAGAATAATGGCATAGAAACGAAAAACGTAAAAAAAAGTACTGTTTTTCTCATAGCCTTACATATTAAATTTTTTCCTTATTATAAAGCTATGAAAAGAAATAATTTATATTATTTTTTTATCGATTAAATAGACAAAATAATAGTTTAACTGTATTTTTTTAGTTAAAAATATACATATTTAAAATAAAAACAAAAAAAATAATTACAAATATTACAATATAAATAAATTATAAATCAATATGACGATCATGATAACCTAAAAGATATAAAACACCATCTAATCCTATACTAGAAATCGAACTTTGTGCATTATCTTTTACTTTTGGTTTAGCATGAAAAGCAATACCCAAACCTGCTAAGTTAATCATGGGCAAGTCGTTAGCTCCATCACCTACAGCAATTGTTTGATTGATGTCTATTCCTTCTAATTCTGCAAGTTTTTGAAGATATTCAGCTTTTTTATTTCCATCAACAATTTCACCCAAATAGCCCCCTGTTAAAACGCCATCTTTGATTTCTAATTGGTTTGCAAAAACGTAATCGATTCCTAATTCTTTTTGAAGATAATGACCAAAATATGTGAAACCTCCAGAAAGGATTGCAGTTTTAAAACCATTTGCTTTTAATGTATTAATAAGTCTTCTTGCTCCTTTTGTAATAGGTAAATTTATAGCAACTTCGTTTAAAACATCTTCTTTCAAACCTTTTAAAAGTTTCATGCGTTGAATGAAACTTTCTTTGAAATCAATTTCACCTTGCATTGCAGATTCAGTAATAGCTTTTACTTGTTCTCCAACACCTGCAAGTTCTGCTAATTCATCAATAACTTCGGTTTGAATTAAAGTAGAATCCATATCAAAACAAACTAAGCGTCTATTTCTTCTAAACATATTATCTTCTTGAAAAGCAATATCAACATCCAAATCTTTTGAAATTTGCATAAATTTTTCAGTAAAATCTGCTTTATTATGAATTGCGCCACGAATTGATAATTGTATGGAAGCTCTTGGGTATTCATCCGCTTTAATTAGTGAAGATCTTCCTGTAAGCCTCTTTATTGCATCAATATTCAGATTTTTTTCAGAAATAACCTTTGTGACTTCGGAAATTTGTTCTGCAGTTAATTTCTCACCTAAAAGTGTAATAATATAGCGATCTTTACCTTGTTGTCTTACCCAACTTTCGTAGTCTTCTAAAGCAATAGGTGTAAATTTTGCTTTTATTCCTAACTCATACGATTTAAAAAGTAGATCTTTTAAAACAGCTGCTGATTTTTTTCCTGATTTAATTTGAAATAAAATACCTAACGATAACGTATTGTGAATATTTGCTTGGCCAATATCTAAAACTTTCGCATCATATTCAGCCAAAACAGCTGTCAATGAAGATGTTAAGCCTGGTTTATCTTGACCTGAAATATTTAATAAAAAGATATCGCTATCCTGCATTATAATTTAATTATAGAAAAGTACTTAAAAAAATCTATTGTGCCAGCTATCAGAAGCTGGGACTTCCCAAAAATCTTCAAACTCTTCAATTGTGTTAACTAAATTATTAAATACAATTGTATGCTCTGAAACTGCCTTTTGTTTGGCCATTTGTTTGAATTCAATTAATGTTTTATGAGCAATAAATTCACCTTGTTTGTAGGTTACATTCATTTTATCTAATAAATCAATTGAATATTTTTGTTCTAAGTCTTGAATAAATTTTACAGAAGCATCAATTGAACAACCTGTAGCTGATTGCACATCTTGATTTACAGCAATTATTATAAAACGATTATATCGTATTATAAAAGAAGCTTCTAAACCTTGTCCGTGAGCTGACCAATCTTCAATAAATAATTTAGTTAATTTATTTATTTCAACCACTTCATCATCAGATAGTTTTCTGTTAGATTGATAAATCCAAACTCTAGAATGCTTTGGTAAATTTTCAAATGGTACGTACATTATTCTTTTTCTATATCAGAAATTACTTTAAAGTTTTCGTATTTTTTAGTTTTTGTATTATATAATTCAGCGACATAATACGATACTTTTATCTTATCTTTTGATTTTAATACATTGTCAATTACTAAATAAGAATTATCAAAATTATCAAGTAATAAAAATTTATGAGATTTACCAGATGCTTCTTTTACATTAACATACAAAAAGCCATCCTCATTAGTGTTTACAAAAGTTCCATTGATTGTTTCATCTTCTTCCGAACTATAAGAATCAGATTGTTCTTGAGAGTTTTGAAAAATTTTAATTAATAAATCAGGACAAACACCTGCCATAGTTTCACCAACATCTCCTCCTATTTCTTCAATTTTTGAAATGTAGTTTTTACCATAATACTTTTCAACACTTGATTGATATTTATTAACCGCTTCAAGAATACATAATCCTAAATTTAACTCATAATTGTCTTTAGTCATTTCCTTGCTATTAGAACATTCACAAGTATGCTCGGCTAATTTAGTTTTCAATTGGTCTTTAGTTAATTCTTGTGAATATAAATTTGTTGCAGTAACAAATAAAACAAGTAACATTGCAATTTTTTTCATCTTTTTTTATTCTTGAGCGTTAGCAATAATTTCAGCAATATCTAAAACTTTAATCTCTTCTTCTTTATGACTAAACTTAACACCATCAGTCATCATAGTATTACAGTAAGGACAACCTGTAACAATAATATTTGGATTTGTTTCTAGAGCATCTTGTGTTCTTAAAACATTAATATCCATATCTCCTTTTTCTGGTTCTTTGAACATTTGAGCACCACCTGCGCCACAGCATAAAGCCGAACTTTTACTTCGCTTCATTTCAACAACAGCAGCATTAGTAGTTTGAAGAATTTCTCTAGGCGCATCATATTCATTATTAGCACGTCCTAAATAACAAGGATCATGAAAAGTGATACGACTTCCTTTGTACGTTTCTTTATTAAAACTAATACGTCCTTCGCTCAATAATTGTTTAATAAATTGTGTGTGATGCAAAACCTCATAATTACCTCCTAAATTAGGATATTCATTCTTTAAACAATTAAATGAATGCGGATCACAAGTAACAATTTTCTTTACCTCATAAGAATTTAATAATTCTATATTCATTAAAGCTTGCATTTGAAATAAGAACTCATTACCAGCTCTTTTTGCAACATCACCCGTACAACTTTCTTCTGTACCCAAAACAGCAAAGTTTACGTTTGCTTTATTAAGTATTTTTACAAAAGCTCTAGTTATTTTTTTTGCTCTATCATCGAAACTACCTGCTGAACCTACCCAAAATAAAATCTCAGGTTGTTTCCCTTCAGCCATCATTTCAGCCATAGTTGGAACTATTAAACTTTCAGACATATCGTTAATTTATATGTTTATATTTTAATTTATTACTCATTCACCCAATTCAAACGATCCATTTGATTGTAAGGCCAAGGAGCTCCATTATTTTCAATGTTTGACATCATATTATTTAGTTCTGTTGGCGCAGCACTTTGCTCCATAACTAAGTAACGACGCATATCCATGATGATTGATAACGGGCTAATATTAACCGGACATTCTTCTACACATGCATTACAAGTTGTACAAGCCCAAAGCTCTTCTGTTGTAATGTAATCGTTCAATAATGATTTACCATCATCTACAAATTTACCACCGTTTGCATCAATGTTTTTACCAACTTCTTCTAAACGATCTCTCGTATCCATTATAATTTTACGAGGCGATAATTTTTTACCTGTTTGGTTTGCTGGACAAGAAGATGTACAACGACCACATTCAGTACATGTGTAAGCATTTAACAATTGTACCCAATTTAAATCTTGAACATCAGAAGCTCCAAATTTAGCGGGAACTGCATCTGGATTTGCAGGCGCAGCAAATGGATCAGCATTTGGATCCATCATTAGCTTAACTTCATTAGTTACACTTTCTAAATTATTAAATTGTCCTAATGGATTTAAATTTGCAAAATAAGTATTTGGAAACGCCAATAATATATGTAAATGCTTAGAGAAATATAAATAGTTTAAGAAAATTAAAATCCCTACAATATGCAACCACCATGCTCCTTTTTCAATCATAGCAACAAGTGCATTATCCATACCGTTAAAAACGGGTGCGATAAACTGAGAAATTGGAAAACTTCCTGCTTGATGATAGTGACTAAAACCTCCTGGTACAAATTGTAAATGATAATCCGCTGCATTCATTACTAAGAAAAGCGTCATTAAAACCATTTCGAAGTACAAAATATAATTTGCATCACTTTTAGGAAAACCTTCCATTTCAGGTTTCCAGAAGCGTTGGATTTTCATTACGTTTCTTCTAATCCAAAACACAATAACAGCTACTAAAACTAAAAAAGCAAGAACTTCGAATGAACCGATTAAAACATCATAAAAACCTCCTAAAAAGCTAAAAACACGATGAGTACCAAATAATCCATCGATAATTATCTCTAGAACCTCAATATTTATAATAACGAATCCTAAATAAACTAAAATATGTAAAAAACCAGCAATTGGTCTTTTTACCATTTTTGATTGACCTAAAGCAATCATTGCCATATTTTTCCATCGTGCTGATGAATTATCAGAACGATCAATATCTTGGCCAAGTTTAATGTTACGTATTAACTTTTTTACATTACGTGCAAAATAACCAATTCCTAGAAAAAGAATTATGGCAAATAAAATATTAGGTAAAATACTCATATTGATTATTTGTTGATTTGTTCGTTTTTATCGTTTACTTCAGGAGCTTTGTAAGGTTTGTCTTTTTTACCAAAAACAGAAACATTAACATAGCGTGTTGGATGTAATCTTAAATCTTGCAACAATAGTTCTAATTCTTTAGATGCACTTGTAAAATTATTGTACATTTCATCATCTTTCATTAATTTACCCATTGTACCTTTTCCTTGTTCCATATCAGCCATTAATTTATCTACATTGGCTAAGGTTTTTTCAAGATTTTTTACAGTTTGACCAAAGTTAGCATTCGCTAAGGAATCTGAAATAGTTGCAAAGTTTTGTGTTGTCTTATCTAAATTTGAAAATGTGTTATCTAATTTTGATTTGTTGTTAGCAAGTAATTGGTTTAAATCTTTAGAAGCTCCACTAAACTCAGCCATTGTTTTGTTTAAGTTAGCTATACTATTACGAAGATTTGATTTAGTATTTTCATCTAATACTTGATTAATATTAGCAAATAATACATTTGCATTATCAAGTAATTTTTCGATTTTATCTTTTATAGGTTCAATTTCTTTAGCTAAAGCATCTGTTAAACCTAGTTTATTTGACGATTTTAAATGATCTCCACTTTCAGTTTCAGTTTTATCTTCAAAATTTGGAATAATGGCAATTTCTCTTCCTCCTAAAGGTCCAGAATCGTAGATTTCAGCAATACTAGATTTTGATATCGGAAAATCATTAGTGATCTGCATTTGTACTAATAGTTTCCCATCTGGTTGAATTTCTATTGAATTAACACGACCAATTTTTAATCCGTTTATTGTTACAGGTGCAGCAGGAACAAGACCTGAAACATTTTCATAAACTGCGTATAATTTTTTACTTGTATCAAAGTAGTTTTTACCTTTTAAAAAATTATATCCCCAAATAAAAAGTAATATAGATAAGATGACTAAAATAGCCGTTTTAATTTCTCGAGATAATTTCATCGGTTAGTTTTTACTGTTTTATAAATTGGATTATATCCAAATCTTTAAAACTTTCAATTTTTAACAAAAATAAAACTTTATTTTATTTTATTGCATCAGCTACACTAATTTTTACTCCATCTTTATAAGCTACAATGAAAGCTGAATTATAACCTTTTGACTTTGCTTCTTCTAACTTATTTTTCGCAGAATCATAACTATTTTCTTCACCATAAAAATATTTGAATAGTTTTCCTTCTTGCTCGCGAGAAATTGGCGAAAGCTTTTTAAAATTTGATGGTTTAGTATCTAATTTTCTACTACTAGCCGAAATTTGAACTTTAAACACTAAACCATTTATTAGTTTAATTTCAGGTTTATCATCTTTAGTTTCTTCAACAATTACAGTATTATTTGTATTTTCCTGAAAAAACTCTTTCTTATAATCTAAAACAGCATTAGCAATTGCATCAGCAATTTCATTTTGGCCTTTTTCTGAATTTAAATATTTCCCTTCTTCAACATTTGTAACAAAACCTGTTTCAATTAAAACACTAGGCATATAAGAAGCATCCAAAACCCATAAAGGTTGTTGTTTTACACCTCTACTCTTTCTTCCTAATTTCTTAGAAAAATTAGATTCTATTCTAGAAGCTAATTCAATACTTTGCGATAAGTACTCTTCTTGAAGAATTTTCAGACCAATTAATGATTCTGGCTTATTAGGATCAAAACCATTATACTTTTCTTTATAATCGCTTTCAAGAAAAATTACTGAGTTTTCACTTTTAGCAACATCAAAATTTAAATTGGTACGCGACATTCCCATTACAAATGTTTCTGTTCCATAAGGAGCAAAATTTTTTCCAGCAGAATTACAATGAATTGAAACAAACAAATCGGCATCATTTTTATTAGCAATATTTGCTCTTTCGGTTAACTCTACAAAAACATCTGTCTTTCTAGTATATATTACATTAACTCCTTTTTCTCTATTTAAAATATCTCCTACTTTCTTAGTTATTTCTAAAGCTATATTTTTTTCTAGAAAACCATGTGCATTCTTTCCAGAGTCTTTTCCTCCATGTCCAGCATCTAAGACAACTTTAAATTTATTTGTTTGAGCTTCAAGTTCATTTGAAATTGAAAATAACAATATGATTATAAGTATTCTATATATGTTTTTCATCATCGTAAACGGCTTTGTTTTTTATTGTAGCGTTATAATTTTATTAAATCTTTATTTTTGCAAAAAAATATATGTAAGTTTGACACTTCAAAAAGTGAGCCAATTTTTTACAAAAATACTATTAATAGGATTGCGTACCAATTTATTTTATATCGTTTTATCAGCATTTTTGCTAACAATTGGAATTCATGTTTCTTATTCACAAGAAATTATTCAAATTGATAGTTTAAGTCTTAAAAATAAAAAAGAAAAAGACTTTACTGAGCAAGACACAATACATCTTACTATTAACGATACTATTAAAAATGATAGTATAAAGAAGCCTAAAAAAAATCTTCTTGAAGGTATTGTAAAGCGTAAAGCCAAAGATTACGAAAAATTAGACCAAAAGAAAAAACAACTTACTTTATACAACGAAGCTGAACTTTATTATACTGATATCGAACTTACATCTGGTATAATTGTTTTAGATTATGAAAAAAATGAAGTTTACGCTGGTCGTTTGAAGGACAGTTTAGGTAATTATATTCAATATCCTGTTTTTAAACAAGGAAGTAATGTAATTGAACCCGATTCAATCCGCTTTAATTTTAAAACTAAAAAGGCTTTAGTTTGGAATTCAAGAACAAAACAAGGGGAATTAAACATAAAAGCAGAAGTTTCTAAAAGAGAAAACGATTCTGTTTACTTCCTAAAAAATGCTAGAATTACAACTTCTAAAAATATTGATGATCCAGAATATTATTTTTTAGTTAGAAAAGTAAAATTTGTTCCAAAGAAAAAAGTTGTTGCTGGATTAACTAATATGGTGATTGCTGATGTCCCAACGCCAATTGGATTACCTTTTGCCTATTTTCCAATGACCGAGGAAAGTACTTCTGGATTTATTATCCCAACTCCTGGACAGTCAAATAGACAAGGTTATTTTCTTCAAAATGGAGGTTATTATTTTGCTTTAAGTGATTATTACGATTTAGCTGTCCTTGGTGATTACTTTACCAATGGAAGTTATGGTTTACGAGCTGAAAGCAGTTATGCAAAACGTTATAAATTTAACGGTAGAGTTAATCTTAGATACGAAAACAATATACAAGGAGAGAGAGGATTTCCTAATTATATAAAATCGAAACAATATAATTTTCAATGGACTCATAGTCAAGACCCTAAAGCTGCTGCTAATTCTAGATTTTCAGCTTCAGTTAATTTAGGAAGTAGTCAGTATTTTAGACAATCAGTTAACCTAGTTAATGTTGGCTCAAGTATTAACAATAATATGAGTTCTTCGATTTCGTATCAGAAAACCTTTCCAACTGAACCACAAGTAAACTTTTCATTATCTGCAACACATAATCAGAATACAAACACTGAACAAATTAATATGACATTACCTACACTACAAGCTAGTGTTAGTAGAATTTTTCCTTTTGCACCTAAAGACGGTATTAAAAAAGGAATTATTAAAAATATTAACTTACAATATAATTTAAGAGGAGAAAATAGAATTAATACAACTGATTCTTTATTCTTTAAACCTGAGATGTTTAGAGACGCTAAAACTGGATTTCAACATTCAATACCAATTAGCACTAATTTTAAAGTTTTTAAATTTTTTAGTGTTTCCGCTAGTGCTAATTATAATGAAGTTTGGACATTAAATACTGTAAAAAAATATTTTAGCACGATTGAAAATGAAGTTGTTACTGAAGACCAAAAAGAATTTGATGCTTTTAGAACATATAACTTTTCTGCAGGTATAGGAACAACTATTTATGGTACATTTGAATTTGGAGAAGATAAAAAAATACAAGCAATACGCCATGTAATGCGTCCAAATATTTCTTATAGTTACACTCCTAGTTTTGAACAGTATTATGACACCTATGCTATTGATGCAACTGGAAATACCATGCAGGAATATACACGTTTTGAGAACAGTATTTTTGGAAGTCCAGGTAACAATTATGCACAAAACTTAGGTTTTTCACTAAGTAATACATTTGAAGCAAAAGTAACAGATAAAGAAAGTAAAACTGATGAACCAAAAAAAGTTATGCTTTTAAATAATCTAAATTTTTCTACTAGTTATAATTTAGCGGCTGATTCTCTTGCACTATCACCAATAAGAATGTCTGGCGGTACGCAGTTGTTTAAACAAAAAATGAATGTGAATTTTGCCGCAACTTTAGACCCTTATGCTATTGATAATGCCGGAAGAAGAATTGATGTTTTTAATATTGATAATGGTGGAAGTTTACTAAGAATGACAAGTGCTAATATGACAATTAATTATTCATTTTCTAGTACTGATTTTAGCAAAAACAACAAAGGCAAGAATGAGCAAACAGCTTTAAATGGTGGACGAACAGATGATTTATTTGGGACGAGTACTGATTTAAGCGATAACAGACAAAGTTTGTTTAATAAAGATGATGATGAAAACAATTTAGAAAATAATAACGAATGGTATCATACTAAACTTCCATGGGATTTTAGATTTGCATATTCAGTAACTTATAATAATTCAAATCGTCAAAATGAAATTTCTTCGCAATCTTTAATGGGTTCTGGAAATATTGAGTTGGCTCCACGATGGAAAGTTGGGTTCTCTTCTGGATATGACTTTAAACAAAAAGGCGTTACATTTACTCAATTACGCTTTGAACGTGATTTAGAAAGTTGGCGAATGAGTTTTAATTGGGTTCCATTTGGTCCAAACAATTATTGGGGCTTCTTTATTGGAATTAGTTCTTCTGTACTTAGTGATATTAAGTGGGAAAAAAGAAGTCTTCCAGATAGAGTTTTTAGGTAATTAATATTATGTTACTTCTTTTATTATAATTTCTCTTTTTCTGAAAAAAGAATTATAGGTTCTAATTTTTACATTAAAAGTCCTTATCGATTTATCTTTTACGGATATTCCAACAACTACATATTGGGAATTATTAGTAAATAAATCTTCTATATGAAATTTATTCTTGCTTTTAATAAAGTTGTGGCTAAAATAACCGCATCCTTTTTTTTCTAAAATATTAACAACTTCATTCAAACTCAATTTTGGAACTAAGAACAATGGATTTAAAACAAATTTTATGAATAAAACGATTACTCCAATTATAAGTAAGAGTGTAATAATTATTAATAAAACTTTCATAAGTTAATTAAATCCTTCCGAAATACATTGCTTTCACAATTCCATCTGACAAACCAATTTTAGGAACAAAAATTTGCCTAGCACCACTCCACTTCATTGCATTTAAATATATACGAGTCGCTGGTATAATTACATCGGCACGATCTGGATTTAATCCTAATTCTGCAACACGCTCTTCATAACTCAAACTATTTAGTTTTTGGTATTGTGAATTTATATAAACGTATGAAAGTGGTTTATCTTGATGTTTTTCAGATAATTTAAAAAGCTTATTGATATTTCCTCCTGAACCAATTAGAGTTATTTCATCATAAGGTTCTACTGTAACTTTTATCCATTTTTCGATTTCTGTCCATACTATATCTGAAACCATATTGTTAAGCAAACGAACAGTTCCATTTTTGAAAGATTTTGAAGCAACTATCTTTCCTTCAGAAAATAAAGAAAATTCAGTACTTCCTCCACCTACGTCAACATATAAATAAGTTCTATCTGAATTAATAAATTGTTTTAAATCTGAAGAAGCAATTATTGAAGCTTCTTTTTTTCCATCAATAATATCAATTTTTATATCAGCTTTCTTTTTTATCAAGTTTACAATGTCTAAACCATTATTAGCTTCTCTCATCGCTGAAGTTGCACAAGCTTTATATTTTTCTACTTTGTGAACTTTCATCAAAAGATTAAATGCTTTCATAGCATCGACCATTCGATTAATATTCTCTTCAGAAATATCACCTACAGTAAACGCATCTTGACCAAGCCGAATTGGAACACGAACTAGCGAACTTTTGTTAAACTGAGTTGGTTTACCTTGCTGCTCTACAATATTTGTAACTAACAAACGCATGGCATTTGAACCAATATCGATAGCTGCATATTTTTTAATAGAAATCATTATAAAACTTTTTCGGCGATTACTTCTAACTTATTTTGATAGTATTTATATAGTTCTGCTTGCGCTCTAAAATTTTCTCCTTCTGTTTTTCTGTAACGATTTTTTAAATCATCAGAATGAATTCTAGCTTTTACATTAGCTTTCCAACCTATGTCAAATGTATCAATTAATTCTTGTTTCACATTTTCATCATAAATAGGACATGTTACTTCAACTCTAGCGTCTAGATTTCTTGTCATAAAATCTGCCGATGAAATAAATACTTCTGGATTTCCATCATTTCCAAAAATGTAAATTCGAGAATGTTCTAAATATTTATCAACAACACTTATCGCTTCAATATTTTCACTCATTTCAGGAACACCAGGTATTAAACAACAAATACCTCTAATTATTAATTTAATTTTTACTCCTGCTCTACTCGCTTCGTATAATTTATCAATCATTTTAAAATCTGACAAACTATTCATTTTTAAATGAATAAATGCATGTTTACCAGCTTGAGCATTGAACATTTCGCGTTCAATTAATTTATTAAATTTCGAGCGAGTATAATGTGGTGAAACAAATAAATGCTTATAACGATTTAATTTATAATTAACTTCAAAGAAATCAAAAACCTTGGAAACATCCTTTAAAATTGACTGATTAGCTGTAAAAAGAGTATTATCTGTATAAATCTTAGCAGTGTTTTCATTAAAGTTTCCAGTTGAGATAAATCCGTAACGTTTCACTTTTCCAGCTTCTAATCTATCTATGACACAAATTTTACTATGCACTTTTAAGCCCTTAACTCCAAAAATTAAATCAATTCCTTCAGTTTGCATTTGCTCTGCATATGAAATATTACTTGCTTCATCAAAACGAGCTTGAAGTTCGATTTGAACAATTACTTTTTTTCCATTTTTAGCTGCATTAATCAACGAACTAACAATTTGTGAATTTTTTGCTAAACGATACAAAGTAATTTTAATAGCTACAACATTTGGATCAAGAGCTGCTTCTCTTAAAAATTTAATAATATATGAGAATGACTGATAAGGTGCACTTAATAAATAATCTTTAGAGTTGATTTTTCCTAAAATACTACCTTCTAAATCTAAACCAGGAACAGGTAATGGTGGATTTTCTCTGTACAATAAATCATAACGGCCTAAATTAGGAAAATTCATATAATCACGACGATTATGATAACGTCCACCAGGAATTATACTATCTGAACTATCAATATTCATTCGCTTAAGTAAAAATTCTAATGTGTCTTTTTCTATATCTTGGTCATAAACAAAACGAACTGTTTCACCAATACGTCTTTCTTTAACACTATCTGACACTTTTTCAATAAAACTTTTACTTAAATCACTATCAAATTCTAATTCAGCATCACGAGTGATTTTAATCATGTGTGCAGAAATGCTTTCATAATCAAAAATATTAAACAAATAATTTAAATTATGACGAATAACATCGTCAAGCATTATAATGTATTGTTTTTCGTTATTTGAAGGAAGTACTACAAATCGATTTATAGTACTTGGAATTTCAACAATAGCATAGCGAATCTCTTTTTTTGGTAAAATAGTTTCAAGTAATGAAACTTTTTTTGGTTTCATTACTAACTTAACCGCAAAATATCCAGAAGTAT
Source organism: Flavobacterium okayamense (assembly GCF_019702945.1). Classification (NCBI taxonomy): domain Bacteria; kingdom Pseudomonadati; phylum Bacteroidota; class Flavobacteriia; order Flavobacteriales; family Flavobacteriaceae; genus Flavobacterium; species Flavobacterium okayamense. The sequence continues at coordinate 2,119,234 of NZ_AP024749.1, read as the reverse complement.
CTTTTAATAGAGGAAATTTCTCTAAATCATTCAACATGATTGTAACAACAGCTGGACTTACTTTTTGAATAAAAAATTCTCTTATAAAGTTTTCCTGTTCTTTAGATATTTGCTTCTCAGTTAAAATGAAAATATTTTCTTTTTCAAGCTTTTTTTCGATGTCACTTAAAATTCGCAAACTTTCAGATTGTTGTTCGATAACTATTTCTGTGATATCTTTTAAAAGTTGTTCCGCAGTAATACCACCAAGTAATTTTATAGTATCGGCTCTTTTCTTTTCAATTCTTAATCTTCTAATAGCAGCATAACGTACTCTAAAGAATTCGTCTAAATTATTTGAAAATATTCCTAAAAATCGAAGTCTATCTAATAATGGAACAGATTCATCTGCAGCTTCTTGTAAAACTCTTGCATTAAAAGTTAACCAACTTTTTTCTCTATCAATGTATAGATTCTGGTTTATGTTGTTGTTCATGTTTAAAATGACTCGGGAAAATCGTTTTTACTATTTTGCCTTTTTCTAATTTTTTCCAATCATTAATTGAAAATTGTAAAGATACTACTCCACTAGTAGGAACATTCTCTATAAAAAGGTTTCCAAATTTATTAACAAAATTTGTAATAGCATCGTTATGACCAAAAAGAATTAAATTATCGAAATTATTTTCACACTTCTTAATTTCATTTTCAAGTTCACACTCATCAAATGTATATAAATCTTGTTTGAAAACAATTGTATCAAGAGGAATATTTAAATTTTGAGAGATAATAATAGCAGTTTCTTTAGCTCTTTTTGCGTAACTACTCCAAACAACAAAACTCTTAGGTAAATATTCTTGTATTTTTGAAGAAATAAGATGTGCATCGAAAATACCTCTTCTCGATAAAGGTCTATCAATATCTTTTAAAGGTGTTTCCCAACTTGATTTGGAGTGACGAATTAAAATTAAATTTTTCATATTAAATTAATTTAAATGACTTTTCGTTTAAAAAGCTATTATACCATACGTTCTTGATATTAATTATTTGTATCATAAAGTAACTAATTTTTTTTAAAAGAAACTAATCTTTTTAAATCTAAAATGATACTTTCAAAGAGTATTTAAACCAATTCATCGAAAAAAGTGAATTCTTTTAGGAAGTTAATGCTTACTTTCTATAAATTTGAATTGTTAAGTTATGAGAAGCCCCCTTACAGATTGTTAATTTACTTTTATTAATTTAAGAAGTAAATAGTTATTAGCCCATACCCACATTTTAATTTTTAATTGGATACTTTTTTAAGTCTCCTAGTTTATTGTCCCCTAAAATAAAACTTTACTCTCATTTTGGGCTCCCAAAGCACCGAAACAATAACTCTATTTTCTATTGAAAAGGAATTGTTTAACATAAAAGTAGAGGTTATGAAAGCAAGAATTACACTTTATTTGCTTATTATCTTCGGGATAAATTTATCATTTTCCCAATTTACAGCTGATAAGCCAGATTTAAGGTTGTGTGGAACCTCCCCAAATTATTATTTGGATTATTTTAATTGTACTTCAAATAATTACACACTAGACAATGTGTTTTTGAGTCTTACAGACGTTAATGGAGTTCCATTGGATACAACAACTTGTACACCAGGGACGCCACAAACAATGTATATAATGCTTAATTATACATCGAACTCAAACAGTAATATTCATCATGTAAGAATGTTTGCTGATTTAATTATTGATGGAAACACTTCTTCAATAAATGTAAGTTTAGGGACTGTAGCGCCTGGTTCAGGTCAAAGACTCTTATATGGTCCGTTTACTTGGATTTGTGGACAAGAAATAATCTTAGATAGAATATTAATTGTTTGGAAAACATCTGGAAACAATAATGAATTGGTTCCATATACTTGTAATACATACAACAAGTCTCAATGTGAATTTCCCGGAAGTGTTGTAGTTGCAGCACCTTTAGCCGTTCAGTTTAATTATACAGGTTGTACTTATGGAAATTTAAGTACTATTTATTTTAATTCTACTACAAATGGAGGTATTGCGCCATATAGTTATGCTTGGGATTTTGAATCCGATGGTATAATTGATTCGACAGATGAAAATCCTAACCATACTTATGACACTAGTAATACCTATTCAGCTACTTTAACAGTTACTGATTCAAACGGAACAATGAATACCTATGTTCTACCAATAATCTATCCTTCAGAATTAAACTTAACTGCAAATGTACAAGGTTTAACATGTGTTTTAGGTTCAACTGCATCTATTGATTTATCAGTGTCTGGAGGAAATCCTCCTTATACATACAATTGGAACACAGGTGATATTTCTGAAGATTTATCAAATTTAGGAATTGGTACTTATGAAGTTATTGTAACAGATGCAGTTGGTTGTGTAAAATCATTTTCTACAACAATTTCACCGATTGTATGTTGTGAATTTTTAGTTACATGTCCTACATTCCCGAACACATCACTTCAATGTTATGATTTATTACCAATTGAAGGTGAAATAAGTATAGTAGATTTTGAGGCACTTGGTAATGGAGACGGAAATATAGGAAACAATCCATGTGGAGTTATTGTAATAACTGCACAAAACGGTCCTTATAATGGATGTAATGCAAATATCGTTAGAACTTATACTGTAACAGAATATCAAGACGATAATAATAATGGAATTCATGAATCTAATGAAACTACAATTTTAAACTCTGTTACTTGTGATCAAACCATATTAATTAATGATACCACTCCACCAACTATTGATATTGTTGCTGCGGATTTAACGGTAGAGTGTGATGGTAATGGAAATACTGCTGATTTACAAGCATGGTTAGCTTCTAATGGTGGAGCTTCTTCTTCAGATGCTTGTTCTTCAGTAACTTGGTCTAACAACTACACTAGCCTTTCAGATGATTGTGGGGCTACAGGTTCGGTAAGCGTAACTTTCACCGCTACTGATGATTGTGGTAATAGCGCTAGCTCTTCAGCTACCTTTACCATTGTGGATACTACAGCGCCAACTATTGATATTGTTGCTGCGGATTTAACGGTAGAGTGTGATGGTAATGGAAATACTGCTGATTTACAAGCATGGTTAGCTTCTAATGGTGGAGCTTCTTCTTCAGATGCTTGTTCTTCAGTAACTTGGTCAAACAACTACACTAGCCTTTCAGATGATTGTGGGGCTACAGGTTCTATAAGCGTAACTTTCACCGCTACTGATGATTGTGGTAACAGCGCTAGCTCTTCAGCTACCTTTACCATTGTGGATACTACAGCGCCAACTATTGATATTGTTGCTGCGGATTTAACGGTAGAGTGTGATGGTAATGGAAATACTTCTGATTTACAAGCTTGGTTAGCTTCTAATGGTGGAGCTTCTTCTTCAGATGCTTGTTCTTCAGTAACTTGGTCAAACAACTACACTAGCCTTTCAGATGATTGTGGGGCTACAGGTTCTATAAGCGTAACTTTCACCGCTACTGATGATTGTGGTAACAGCGCTAGCTCTTCAGCTACCTTTACCATTGTGGATACTACAGCGCCAACTATTGATATTGTTGCTGCGGATTTAACGGTAGAGTGTGATGGTAATGGAAATACTGCTGATTTACAAGCATGGTTAGCTTCTAATGGTGGAGCTTCTTCTTCAGATGCTTGTTCTTCAGTAACTTGGTCAAACAACTACACTAGCCTTTCAGATGATTGTGGGGCTACAGGTTCTATAAGCGTAACTTTCACCGCTACTGATGATTGTGGTAACAGCGCTAGCTCTTCAGCTACCTTTACCATTGTGGATACTACAGCGCCAACTATTGATATTGTTGCTGCGGATTTAACGGTAGAGTGTGATGGTAATGGAAATACTTCTGATTTACAAGCTTGGTTAGCTTCTAATGGTGGAGCTTCTGCTTCGGATAGCTGTTCTTCGGTAACTTGGTCAAACAACTACACTAGCCTTTCAGATGATTGTGGGGCTACAGGTTCGGTAAGCGTAACTTTCACCGCTACTGATGATTGTGGTAACAGCGCTAGCTCTTCAGCTACCTTTACCATTGTGGATACTACAGCTCCAACTATTGATATTGTTGCTGCGGATTTAACGGTAGAGTGTGATGGTAATGGAAATACTGCTGATTTACAAGCATGGTTAGCTTCTAATGGTGGAGCTTCTTCTTCAGATGCTTGTTCTTCAGTAACTTGGTCTAACAACTACACTAGCCTTTCGGATGATTGTGGGGCTACAGGTTCGGTAAGCGTAACTTTCACCGCTACTGATGATTGTGGTAATAGCGCTAGCTCTTCAGCTACCTTTACCATTGTGGATACTACAGCGCCAACTATTGATATTGTTGCTGCGGATTTAACGGTAGAGTGTGATGGTAATGGAAATACTGCTGATTTACAAGCATGGTTAGCTTCTAATGGTGGAGCTTCTTCTTCAGATGCTTGTTCTTCGGTAACTTGGTCTAACAACTACACTAGCCTTTCGGATGATTGTGGGGCTACAGGTTCGGTAAGCGTAACTTTCACCGCTACTGATGATTGTGGTAACAGCGCTAGCTCTTCAGCTACCTTTACCATTGTGGATACTACAGCGCCAACTATTAATATTGTTGCTGCGGATTTAACGGTAGAGTGTGATGGTAATGGAAATACTGCTGATTTACAAGCATGGTTAGCTTCTAATGGTGGAGCTTCTTCTTCAGATGCTTGTTCTTCAGTAACTTGGTCAAACAACTACACTAGCCTTTCAGATGATTGTGGGGCTACAGGTTCTATAAGCGTAACTTTCACCGCTACTGATGATTGTGGTAACAGCGCTAGCTCTTCAGCTACCTTTACCATTGTGGATACTACAGCGCCAACTATTGATATTGTTGCTGCGGATTTAACGGTAGAGTGTGATGGTAATGGAAATACTTCTGATTTACAAGCTTGGTTAGCTTCTAATGGTGGAGCTTCTTCTTCAGATGCTTGTTCTTCAGTAACTTGGTCAAACAACTACACTAGCCTTTCAGATGATTGTGGGGCTACAGGTTCTATAAGCGTAACTTTCACCGCTACTGATGATTGTGGTAACAGCGCTAGCTCTTCAGCTACCTTTACCATTGTGGATACTACAGCTCCAACTATTGATATTGTTGCTGCGGATTTAACGGTAGAGTGTGATGGTAATGGAAATACTGCTGATTTACAAGCGTGGTTAGCTTCTAATGGTGGAGCTTCTGCTTCGGATAGCTGTTCTTCGGTAACTTGGTCAAACAACTACACTAGCCTTTCAGATGATTGTGGGGCTACAGGTTCTATAAGCGTAACTTTCACCGCTACTGATGATTGTGGTAACAGCGCTAGCTCTTCAGCTACCTTTACCATTGTGGATACTACAGCTCCAACTATTGATATTGTTGCTGCGGATTTAACGGTAGAGTGTGATGGTAATGGAAATACTGCTGATTTACAAGCGTGGTTAGCTTCTAATGGTGGAGCTTCTTCTTCAGATGCTTGTTCTTCAGTAACTTGGTCTAACAACTACACTAGCCTTTCGGATGATTGTGGGGCTACAGGTTCTATAAGCGTAACTTTCACCGCTACTGATGATTGTGGTAACAGCGCTAGCTCTTCAGCTACCTTTACCATTGTGGATACTACAGCTCCAACTATTGATATTGTTGCTGCGGATTTAACGGTAGAGTGTGATGGTAATGGAAATACTGCTGATTTACAAGCGTGGTTAGCTTCTAATGGTGGAGCTTCTGCTTCGGATAGCTGTTCTTCGGTAACTTGGTCAAACAACTACACTAGCCTTTCGGATGATTGTGGGGCTACAGGTTCTATAAGCGTAACTTTCACCGCTACTGATGATTGTGGTAACAGCGCTAGCTCTTCAGCTACCTTTACTATTGTGGATACTACAGCGCCAACTATTGATATTGTTGCTGCGGATTTAACGGTAGAGTGTGATGGTAATGGAAATACTGCTGATTTACAAGCGTGGTTAGCTTCTAATGGTGGAGCTTCTTCTTCAGATGCTTGTTCTTCAGTAACTTGGTCTAACAACTACACTAGCCTTTCGGATGATTGTGGGGCTACAGGTTCTATAAGCGTAACTTTCACCGCTACTGATGATTGTGGTAACAGCGCTAGCTCTTCAGCTACCTTTACCATTGTGGATACTACAGCTCCAACTATTGATATTGTTGCTGCGGATTTAACGGTAGAGTGTGATGGTAATGGAAATACTGCTGATTTACAAGCGTGGTTAGCTTCTAATGGTGGAGCTTCTTCTTCAGATGCTTGTTCTTCAGTAACTTGGTCTAACAACTACACTAGCCTTTCGGATGATTGTGGGGCTACAGGTTCTATAAGCGTAACTTTCACCGCTACTGATGATTGTGGTAACAGCGCTAGCTCTTCAGCTACCTTTACTATTGTGGATACTACAGCGCCAACTATTGATATTGTTGCTGCGGATTTAACGGTAGAGTGTGATGGTAATGGAAATACTGCTGATTTACAAGCGTGGTTAGCTTCTAATGGTGGAGCTTCTTCTTCAGATGCTTGTTCTTCAGTAACTTGGTCTAACAACTACACTAGCCTTTCGGATGATTGTGGGGCTACAGGTTCTATAAGCGTAACTTTCACCGCTACTGATGATTGTGGTAACAGCGCTAGCTCTTCAGCTACCTTTACCATTGTGGATACTACAGCTCCAACTATTGATATTGTTGCTGCGGATTTAACGGTAGAGTGTGATGGTAATGGAAATACTGCTGATTTACAAGCGTGGTTAGCTTCTAATGGTGGAGCTTCTTCTTCAGATGCTTGTTCTTCAGTAACTTGGTCTAACAACTACACTAGCCTTTCGGATGATTGTGGGGCTACAGGTTCTATAAGCGTAACTTTCACCGCTACTGATGATTGTGGTAACAGCGCTAGCTCTTCAGCTACCTTTACTATTGTGGATACTACAGCGCCAACTATTGATATTGTTGCTGCGGATTTAACGGTAGAGTGTGATGGTAATGGAAATACTGCTGATTTACAAGCGTGGTTAGCTTCTAATGGTGGAGCTTCTGCTTCGGATAGCTGTTCTTCGGTAACTTGGTCAAACAACTACACTAGCCTTTCGGATGATTGTGGGGCTACAGGTTCTATAAGCGTAACTTTCACCGCTACTGATGATTGTGGTAACAGCGCTAGCTCTTCAGCTACCTTTACCATTGTGGATACTACAGCGCCAACTATTGATATTGTTGCTGCGGATTTAACGGTAGAGTGTGATGGTAATGGAAATACTGCTGATTTACAAGCTTGGTTAGCTTCTAATGGTGGAGCTTCTTCTTCAGATGCTTGTTCTTCAGTAACTTGGTCAAACAACTACACTAGCCTTTCAGATGATTGTGGGGCTACAGGTTCTATAAGCGTAACTTTCACCGCTACTGATGATTGTGGTAACAGCGCTAGCTCTTCAGCTACCTTTACCATTGTGGATACTACAGCGCCAACTATTGATATTGTTGCTGCGGATTTAACGGTAGAGTGTGATGGTAATGGAAATACTGCTGATTTACAAGCGTGGTTAGCTTCTAATGGTGGAGCTTCTGCTTCGGATAGCTGTTCTTCGGTAACTTGGTCAAACAACTACACTAGCCTTTCAGATGATTGTGGGGCTACAGGTTCTATAAGCGTAACTTTCACCGCTACTGATGATTGTGGTAACAGCGCTAGCTCTTCAGCTACCTTTACCATTGTGGATACTACAGCGCCAACTATTGATATTGTTGCTGCGGATTTAACGGTAGAGTGTGATGGTAATGGAAATACTGCTGATTTACAAGCGTGGTTAGCTTCTAATGGTGGAGCTTCTGCTTCGGATAGCTGTTCTTCGGTAACTTGGTCAAACAACTACACTAGCCTTTCAGATGATTGTGGGGCTACAGGTTCTATAAGCGTAACTTTCACCGCTACTGATGATTGTGGTAACAGCGCTAGCTCTTCAGCTACCTTTACCATTGTGGATACTACAGCGCCAACTATTGATATTGTTGCTGCGGATTTAACGGTAGAGTGTGATGGTAATGGAAATACTGCTGATTTACAAGCGTGGTTAGCTTCTAATGGTGGAGCTTCTGCTTCGGATAGCTGTTCTTCGGTAACTTGGTCAAACAACTACACTAGCCTTTCGGATGATTGTGGGGCTACAGGTTCTATAAGCGTAACTTTCACCGCTACTGATGATTGTGGTAACAGCGCTAGCTCTTCAGCTACCTTTACCATTGTGGATACTACAGCGCCAATATTCATTACAAATCTTCCACAAGATATTTCAGTTTCATGTGATGAAATACCAGATCCGGATGTACTTGAGGCTTCAGACAACTGTTCAGGAAACGCCATAATTCAAGTCAATGATGAAATCATCACTGACGAAAGTGCTTGTGCAGGAGAATATATTATTTTGAGAACTTGGACTGCTACAGATAATTGTGGAAATAGTGTTGATCATATTCAAACAATTAGTGTTTTTGATAACACTCCGCCTGAGTTGATAACACCTTTAGATTCTGTTATTAATGTAACTTGTTCTGAAGTTCCAGAAATTCCAGAATTAGAATTTACCGATAATTGTTCAGGAATTTTTAATGTTGAGTTTAACGAAACTAACACAACCATAAACATCTATGAATATGTAATAGTTTGGGAATGGATTGTAAGTGATAATTGTGGTAATGAAGCAACATTTACACAAACAATTAATGTAAATGTTCCTGAACCGTTTGACGCAATACCTTATTCAATTTGTACAGGAGACCAACCTTTAGATTTATTTACTATATTAGGTGAGTCAATTCCTACAAATGGAGAATGGATTGAATTGACAAATTCTGGCGGTTTACAAGGAAATATATTTAATCCTGATGGTGTAAATAATGGTTATTATACTTTACAGTATACTGTAACTTTAGATAATGATGATTGTCCTACTAGATTTGAAGTGTATTTAAATGTAAATGACGATTGTATTGTATTAGCTGCTTGTGATATAACAATTTACAATGCGGTATCAGCTAATAATGATGGAATGAATGATAATTTCTTTATCGATGGAATTGAATGTTATCCAGATAATACTGTAGAAATTTACAATCGATGGGGAATATTAGTTTATGAAACTCGTGGTTATGACAATGCACTAAATTCGTTTAGAGGTTATTCAGAAGGTAGAACAACATTTAATAAAAATGAAATGCTACCAGATGGAACGTATTTTTACATTCTAAAATATAATGATACTGAAGGCAAATCGCACGATAAATCTGGTTATTTATATTTAGATAAATAACGGTTAAAGTGTAAGTATAACTTAAAAATTAAGATTATGAAAACAAGATATATAATTTTATTTGTAGTATTTACTCAGTTATTGTGCTATGCTCAACAAGACTCTCAGTATACTCAATATATGTATAATACGGTGAATGTTAACCCCGCCTATGCAGGTTCTAGAGAATCATTAACAATGTTCTTATTACATAGAAGTCAATGGGTCGGTTTAGATGGTGCTCCTGTAACAAATAATGTTTCAGCTCATACTCCTATTGGGGAATCAAATTTTGGAGTTGGATTATCTTTTGTAAACGATAGAATTGGACCTGTTGATGAAAATACGATTTCTGCAGATTTGGCATATTTTATTCAGGTTTCTGATAACTATAAATTATCTGTTGGATTAAAAGGTACTGCAAATTTATTTAACTTAGATGTTAATAAGCTAACTATTCAAAACCCTTTAGACCCTCAATTTCAAAACTTTGACACAGAATTTTCACCTAATATTGGAGCGGGACTTTATTTATTTTCAGATAAAACCTATGTAGGAGTTTCTGTTCCTAATTTCTTTGAAACCAATAGATACAATGATAATGATGTAACAGTTACAAAAGAAAGAATGCATTTTTATTTAATTGCAGGACATGTTTTTAATTTAAGTCCTAGTATAAAATTTAAACCAGCATTATTATCAAAAGCAGTTGAAGGAGCGCCACTACAAACTGATATAACAGCAAATTTTTTAATCCATGACAAATTAACTCTAGGAGCTGCTTATAGATGGGATTCTGCAATAAGTGGATTAGTAGGGTTTCAAATATCACCTGCAATATTTGCTGGTTATGGATATGATATGGAAACTTCGAATTTAAGTAATTATAATTCGGGTTCTCACGAAATCTTCTTACGATTTGAAATTTTTAGTAACAATAGAGTCGCAGATCCAAGATTCTTTTAAACAGAGAGATTATGAAAACAATATATTCGATAATATTTTTAGCATTGTATTGTGTAGGTTTCTCACAAACAGCTCAGTTAGCATCTGCTAATAAAAAATATGATAAGTATTCATACGTAGATGCAATAGAAATTTATGAAAAAGTAGCTGATAAAGGTTATAAATCAGCCGAACTTTTCAAAAGACTTGGTAACGCTTACTACTTTAATGGAGAAATCGATAAAGCATCAAAATGGTATTCCGATTTATTTGCTTTAAATGAAGAAGTAGAACCTGAATACTACTTTAGATATTCACAATGTCTTAAAGCACAAGAAAAATATGATGAGGCAAATAAATACTTAGCTAAGTTTAATTCTTTAACAAATGATTCTCGAGGTGAAAAATACTCTAAAAACAAAGATTATTTAAGAGATATTGAATCAAATTCTGGAAAATATACTGTAGAAGAAACAAATCTTAATACCGAATTTTCAGACTTTGGCCCTTCATTTTTTGGAAACTTTATAGTTTTTTCTTCTTCTCGTGAAGATGGTGCAGTTTCTTCAAAAATTAATAAATGGACTAATCAAAATAATAGAGATTTATATGTTGCTGAAATGCAAGACAGCAAAAACTTTTCTGAAGCAAAAAACTTGTCAGACGAGATTAATACAAAGTTTAATGAATCGACTCCGGTTTTTACAAATGATGGAAAAACCGTTTATTTTACTAGGAATAATTTTAATGATGGTAAAAAAGGAAAAGATGAAGATAAAAGTACACTCTTAAAAATTTATAAAGCCGAACTTGTTGAAGGAAAATGGGATAATATAACTGAATTACCTTTTAACAGTGACGAATATAGTTGTGCACACCCTAGTTTGAGTAGTGATGAAAAAACTATGTATTTTGCTTCAAATATGCCCGGCGGATTGGGAAGTTCAGATATTTATAAAGTAACTATTAACAATGGTTCTTTTGGTTCTCCTGAAAATTTAGGTAATACGATTAACACTGAAGGTCGAGATACTTTTCCTTTCATAACTGAAGATAATACTCTATATTTTGCATCAGATGGACAATTAGGCTTAGGTGGTTTAGACATTTTTGAATCAAAATTTACAGATGGAAATTTTCAAAAACCTATAAATCTTGCAAAGCCAATTAATAGTTCAATGGACGATTTTGCATTTATCATTAATAAAGATAAAATTGGTTATTTCTCTTCAAATAGAGATGGTGGAAAAGGATTTGATGATATTTATACTTTTTCAGTTTGTCAACAAAAGCTTAAAGGACTAATTTCAGATATCGATACTAATGAAATTTTACCTGGTAGTAAAGTGGAGCTTTTTGATGAAGATATGAATAAAATTGATGAAACAACCGCAAATGAAGCTGCAGAATATTACTTTGAAAATGTAGATTGTAACAGTAAATATATTGTTAGAGCTTCAAAAGAAGACTATGACACTAATGAACAACAAGTTGCAACACCAAAAGAAAATGGTGAAACAGAATTAAATATTGCATTAAAACGAAATAAATTTCCAGTTACTGAAGGTACCGATTTAGCCAAAATTTTTGATATCAGTATCATCTATTTTGACTTAGACAAATGGAATATTCGTCCAGATGCGGCAAAAGATCTTCAAAAAATTGTTGAAGTAATGAAAGATTACCCAAATATGCACGTAAATATTCGTTCTCATACTGACAGTAGACAAACACATCGTTATAACGAAATTTTATCGGATAGACGTGCAAAATCTACTTTAGAATTTATGGTTAAGAATGGAATTGAAAGAGAACGTTTAACCGCTAAAGGATACGGAGAAACAGAATTAGTAAACGGTTGTTCAGATGGCGTACCTTGTTCTGAAGAGGAACATCAAAAGAATAGAAGAAGTGAATTTATAGTAATGAAAATGGATTAGAATATTTTTTCCTTAACTTCTCGTAACTTCTACCCTCTAATCCATTTTAGTAAACCTCTAATATTCATTAGAGGTTTACGTTTTTTTAAACATAAAAAAAGGGCAACAAACGTTGCCCTTTTTTACTACTCAAATCAATTTATTTTTTAATAAACATATTTGTGTAGTATTTTCTACCCTCTAAATTATCTTTAACTGCAATTCCAAAATGAGTATAATCTCCTTCAAGATTAGCACGGTGACTATCACTTTGAATCCAAGCATTTAAAGCAGCTTCAGGTGTTGAGAATCCGTAAGCAACGTTTTCTCCAACTCTAATAGCTCCTAATACTTGTTGCATGTTTGTTTTTCTAGTATTAAAGTTATCATGACTTACTTGATTAACAGAAATCATATAGTCATCATGTCCAGCTGAAACATAAGAAATATGTTCAATTATAGACAATGTATTTAAACCTTGACTTACACGATATTCGTTTACTAAGTCTAAAAGTTCTAATTCAAATGTTGAGTGATTGTAATCTTTTGCAGTAGCGTCTGCAACAGTAGGGTTGCTTGAATCAACAGATTCGCTATCGCTAGAACAAGAAGTTAAAAAAGAAATTGTGAATAGGGCAAAAAGGGTTAACATTACTTTTTTCATAATCAAACTCAATTAAATGTTAATATTTTTTTATAGTTGTCTTTGCAGCTCAATCATCGACTAAGTGATTGATTTACAGGACAAATATACAACCTATCCGACAACATGCAATTTTTTTCGACGAAATGCATGTTTTTTTAACATTTAATTAAGTATTTGATTATCAGGGAGATAATCTATCTATATTCCAGTAGTAATTTTCTGATAATTTATAACGAATACGATCATGAAGACGATTTGGACGTCCTTGCCAAAATTCAACTTCAACTGGTTTAACTAAAAATCCGCCCCAAAAATCAGGTCGTGGTACTTCTTTTCCTTCGTATTCTTTTTCTAATTGTTTTAAGTTATCTTCTAAATATTCGCGATTAGGAATGATTTCACTTTGTGCAGAAACTAAAGCGCCTAATTGACTTCCTTTAGGTCGGGAAGCAAAATAGTTATCAGAAATTATTGTTGGTGTTTTTTCAGCTACACCTTTAATAATAACTTGTCGTTCCATAGAATGCCAAAAAAATGACAAACAAATATTAGGGTTTTCTATAATTGCTTTTCCTTTTTCAGAATTATAATTGGTATAAAAAATAAAGCCTTCTTCATTAAACCTTTTAAGCAATACTACTCTACTCTTAGGAAAACCATCTAATCCTAAGGTTGAAACTGTCATGGCGTTAACTTCATCAACTCCTCCAAAGTCTTCTACTTCGTGAAACCAACGGTTAAATAAATTAATAGGATCTTCTGGAATATTAGTTTCTAAAAGTTCTGACTTTTCATAAGATTTTCTGTAATCACTTAAATCGCTCATATTATTTTTTCTTCTTTACAAAAAGATTAAATATAAATTTTAAAATTCGGCTTAAATAGCTCTCAGAGTTCGATTGTTTTTCCATCATCTGCAAGAATTACATTAGTAAAAATAGTTTCTGCTTCTTCTTTAAAAGGATCTAAACTACCATAACGTGTTGAATAATGTCCCATAATTAAAGCTTTAGCATTTGCCAATTTAGCAATTTTTGCGGCTTGTTTTGCAGTTGTATGCATAGTTTTTTCAGCAAGATGTTCCTCACTATCTAAAAAAGTAGTTTCATGATAGAGTACATCAACATCTTTAATGATGGGAAGAATATCTTCGTTATAGACAGTATCGCTACAAAAAGCATAACTTTTCTCAGGATCAGGGTCTGATGTGAGTACTTCGTTTGGAATAATAGTTCCATCTTCTAACTTCATATCGCCTCCGTAAACTAGTTTTTGAAAATAGCAAGTGTCTATTTTATAGCTTTCTATAGCTTCTAAATTCAACTTACGCTTTATGTTTTTTTCTTGAAATAAAAAGCCATTTGTATACACTCTGTGTTTTAATGGAATTGTCTTAACCACCACTTTTTCATCTTCAAAAATGATTTCACTTTCTTTAGAAATTAACTCGTGAAAATATAAATTATAGCCAGTGTAAGACCCAGAAGCTCTTAATTGTAGTAAGATAATTTCTTTAATTCCTTTTGGGCCGTAAACATGTAAATCATTTTCACGATTCAATAACATAAAAGTAGATAATAGACCTACTAATCCATAAAAATGATCGCCATGTAAATGGGAAATAAAGATGTGGTTAACTTTTGAAAACTTGATTTTATTCTTGCGTAGCTGAACTTGAGTTCCTTCTCCACAGTCTATTAAAAATAAATGGTTTTTTATTTCTAAAACTTGAGCAGTAGGATTTGATATGGTTCGGGGTGTTGCAGCGTAACAGCCTAATATGGTTAATTTCATTTTTATGCTTTTAGCTTAGAGCATATAACTTGAAGCAGTAAATTAAAATCCTAAATCGCGCTCGATTTCTTCCATTTCAATAATATCATGCGCTTCTAAAACCGAAGGTACTATATGAATGTCTTCAGGAACATCGTTAAAGTCTACATTCTCAGCAACTATAACAAAAGATTTTTTAGCTTTTTTATGCTGTTTCACCAAATCTTTAAATTTTAGTAAATCTACCAATGTAACTTTATTGTCATGAGAAACATCAACAATTAAATTATCATTTTTAAAATCGTGGAAAACATTCGTTAGATTATTCATAAACAACTGAATATCTCCTTTTGTTTCTTTTATTACAGTAGTATGTCCTTTTCTATCTACTTTCATATGTAAATTTTAGCTACGCTAAGATAGTTTTTTTATTTTATCTAAACTTATCTTCAATATATAAAGATAATGTAATTACAGATAAAACATAGATAATTAATTCAATATAAAAAAAGGGACCCAAAAAATAAAAATTAAGAATAAAAAATAAAATAACTGAAAATAATGTTTTTAAAACTAAATTTTTAAAAATATATGAACTCATAGAATAAATTAATAGAGCACAAACAGAAAGCCAAAAATTAACAATAATTACGAAAACCATCTGTTTCCCTGGTCCTTCAATAATATATCTTCCAAAAATTAAAATAATAGCTATAGTAATAAAATAGAAAATCTTTTTCAATATAATGTTCATTCCAAAAAATACTAAATCTATTGCTTTATTTTACTAGCCAATAAATAAATAACCGCCATTCTAATAGCTACACCATTCTCTACTTGGTTTAAAATAACCGATTGTTGAGAATCTGCAACATCTGAAGTAATCTCTACACCTCTATTTATTGGTCCTGGATGCATAATTACTACTTCTTTGTTAAGCGAATCTAATAATTCTTTGGTAACACCATATTGTTGGGCGTATTCTCTTGTTGATGGAAAATAATTCACATCTAAACGCTCATTTTGAACACGAAGCATATTTGCAACATCAGCCCATTCTAAAGCTTTTCTCAAATTAGGTTCAACTTTTACCCCTAAACTTTCTACATATTTAGGCATTAAGGTTTTCGGTCCGCATAATTTAACTTCTGCTCCTAATTTTTGTAGCGCAAAAATATTTGACAACGCAACTCTTGAGTGTAAGATATCTCCAACAATAACAACTTTCTTTCCTCCTACATCACCTAACTTTTCTCTTATCGTAAAACTATCTAATAAAGCTTGTGTTGGGTGTTCATGTGCACCATCACCAGCATTCACTACACTTGCATTAATGTTTTGCGATAAGAAATGAGCTGCACCAGGCGAACTATGTCTCATTACCACCATATCAACCTTCATTGATAGAATGTTATTTACTGTATCAATTAAAGTTTCGCCTTTTTTCACAGATGATTGTGCTGCCGAAAAACTAATTACATCTGCAGAAAGTCGTTTTTGAGCTAATTCAAATGAAAGTTTTGTACGCGTACTGTTTTCAAAGAAAATATTTGCAATAGTAACATCGCGAAGTGAAGGTACTTTCTTTATTGGCCTATTGATAACTTCTTTAAAGTGATCGGCAGTTTCAAAGATTAAATCAATATCGTCTTTCGTTATATACTTTATTCCGATTAAGTGATTTACTGATAACTCTTTCATTTATGGTATTGTCGTTGTGTTGTTGTCTTTTTATTTTTTCTCTTCAAGTAGTACTAAATCCTCACCATCATTTTCATGCCACTTTACCACTACTTTTTCATTATTTATAGCGTCTACTTGTCTTCCTCTATAATCAGGCTGAATTGGTAAATGTCTACTAAAACGTCTATCTATTAGAGCTAGAAGCTCAATTTCAGCCGGACGACCAAACGATTGAATCGCTGTTAATGCCGAACGTATACTTCTTCCAGTGTATAAAACATCATCAATAAAGACCACTTTTTTATCTTCCACAATAAAATTAATTTCAGTCTTATTGGCTTCTAAAGGCTTTTCACCTCTTCTAAAGTCATCTCTAAAGAATGTAATATCTAAAAACCCTAACTTGATGTTTGAAATTTTATAATCGTTTTCTAAGATTGTAGCTAATCTTTTGGCTAAATAAGTTCCTCTTGGTTGAATTCCTATTAAAATAGTATTTGAAAAATCATTGTGATTTTCAATTAACTGACAAGCCAAACGGTGCAAAATAATGTTTACTTCTTTTGCGGAAAGTAATATTTTTTGACTCATGAAGTAAGTAGTTGTGTTTGGTGTGTAAATTTACAATAAAATTTATTATTTCAAGTGGAAATATTCTCAAAACTGTAAAACAGCTATTTTCTTGTCCTACATTAAGTTTCATCTATTAAACAAGTAGTAAATTTGTAGTAAACAATTAAATATTTAAGGTATGGCAACAAAAAATATAGAATTAGTTATAGCTCCTCCTACTCCACATTTTGTAGGTGATGGCTTTAGAGTTCACAATTTTATTCCAAGTGCATATCATTTAGATATGGAACGAATGAACCCTTTTATAATGTTAGATTATAATTCAAAACACTTTTTCGCCCCAACAGATTCTCCAAGAGGAGTTGGCGTACATCCGCATAGAGGTTTTGAAACGGTAACTATTGCTTATAACGGAAAAGTAGAGCATCATGATAGTGCTGGTGGTGGCGGAATTATCGGGCAAGGTGATGTGCAATGGATGACAGCTGCAAGTGGCGTTTTACATAAAGAATTTCATGAGACTGAATGGGCTAAAGAAGGTGGTATTTTCCAAATGGTACAACTATGGGTGAATTTACCTAAAAAAAGATAAAATGAGTGCCCCTAAATATCAAGCCATTAAAAACAACGAAATGACGAAAGTTGATTTGGGTAAAAATAGTTTTATTGAAGTTATTGCTGGGAATTATAACGGTAATAAAGGTCCAGCTTTTACATTTAGTCCAGTAAATATGATGAACGCTAAACTAAATGCGGGTGGAAAAGCAGAATTTAATTTTCCGGCAAATTACAATACAGGTTTAGTCGTAATTGAAGGAAATGTAAAAGTGAATGGTGAGAATGTTGCAACAGATCATTTTGTATTATTTGAAAATGATGGCGAAACTTTTACTATTGAAGCTACAGAAAATGCGATAGTTTTAGTTTTAAGTGGCGAACCCATAAATGAGCCTATAGTTGCGCATGGCCCATTTGTAATGAATACACGTGAAGAAATTATTCAAGCGTTTAACGATTTTAATGACGGAAAATTTGGAAGTTTAAGTTGATTAAAAAAAGTTCTTGTTGGTTAAATTATTAATCCTATATTGCCTACAAATAGTATTAATAAAAAAACTTAATCTTTAATCAAACAATGAGAAAAAACATTTTAATAACAGTTTTACTAATTTTAATTGGATTAAATGGGAATTGCCAAAAGTCTAAGAAAAACCAATCTGTTGTAGATGAGTCCGATGTGGTTATAACATTAAAAGATGGAAATACAAAAAATGGAAAAGTAAGCTTTCCTATTTTATCAAATGAAAAAGAATTTAAAATAACCATTGGAGATAAAACTGAAAAAGTTTCTAAAAAAGATGTCGAAAAAATTACCTTTAAAGGTTATAATGGAGCTATTATAGATTATTATAATGTTAGAATTGATAAGTCTAGTGACAAAACCGAACTAATGCAAGCCGCAATACCAATAGGCAAAGTAAAACTTTATACTTATACTTGGGGTAATGGTAAATTTAGGCCCGTTTATAATATGCAAGGGTTTAGTTCTGGAGGAATAAATTTTTATTGCAAAAGAGATAATGAAGATTATGCCACAGCTGTTGCGTTTAATGATGGTAAAAGTGTTAACAGAAATAGTTTATTTAAAAAGCGTGCTTCTAAATATTTTGCCGATAACCCCACAATTGTCCAAAAAATAAAAAATGGAGAATATAAATATACTGATATAGCTCAAGTTGTTATTGAATATAATGGTCTAGTAACAGTTGAATAAAATATAAGTGAAGCAGTTAGCTTCACTTTTTTTTGTAACTTTATTTAAAACAACACAGTATGGAACACAAAGAATATACAAACGGAGAAGTTAATATTATTTGGAAACCCGAAAAATGTACACATAGCGGCATGTGTGTAAAAACATTACCTAAAGTGTATAACCCAAAAGAAAAACCTTGGGTAAAACCAGAACATGCAACTTCACAAGAATTAATAGACCAAGTAGCAAAATGTCCCAGTGGTGCTTTAAGTATTAAAAAAGAAGAATAAGCTTTTAATATTTAGCCTTTATTTTAATTTTATTTATTTTAGCAAAACTAAAACAGTAATTTTATGCGACTATCCTTCCAATATGGAATAAAAGCAGTATAAAACATGCGAGTATAAACGAGTTAGTAGCAAGTTTTGACGAAAAACTCCAAATTAGAATAACTACTTGAAGATTTAACTTATGAAAAAGATATTTTACCTAATTATTCCTTTTATATTAATTAGCTGTGCTTCAAAAAAAAATGATAATGAATTTGAAAAAATAATTTTTCACACATCAAAATGCTTTGGAACTTGTCCTGAATATCATTTGGAAATAAATAAAAAGAAAGAAGTTAAACTGTTTATTGAAAAAGCATATCAAAAACGGAAAATAGACACTTTGAAAATAGGGTACTATAAAGGCAAACTTGATAATGAAACTTATTCAGAACTCATTTCATTAATTGAAAAAATTGATTTGGAAAAATCTGGAATTACTGAGCCAATACGTGAACCAAATACAATAGTACTTAAAGAAGGCTCACAATTATCTATAATTTTATACATTAAAAATCAAAGAAAGCCAATGATATACATATATCCAGCTGGACATTGGGAAAAATTAATGTCTTTTGTTTATAAAATTTCTAGCTCAGAAAACTTAACGAAAACGAGTGAAGAATTAAAAATTGAAGCGTTTAATTAAACCAGCTACTAACAGCGGTTACAAGTAATGGCTTGGTTTGTAACTGCTCGGAAAATTCTCCGAATTTTCCTAAAATAAGTCTATATTTGTTATGGCTTGGTGCCGGCTCACGCCACTACTTGTAGCCGCAAAACGTTGGAATACATTTTGTAAAACCAAATCTGAATGAGCAAATTTAAACCTATTTTATCTATAAGTAATATTGGCAAAAAACAATTTTACTTTGGTTTAATAATTGGTTTAGGCTATTCAATAACACTAAATTATTTACTGAGATTGACAACAATGTTTGCTAATTTTACTTTTAGCAGTCAAAACCCTTATTTTATTAATTACGAAAACTATAATTTCTCTCCATTTATAATGAATTTAATTGGAATTAGCTCCGTTTGTTTTGGTTTTACTTATACGACCTACATTTGGCTTTCCAAAATTTGTTTAAAAAACAGAAAACTGAGCATTAGAAATCGTTTTGGACAAGCAAATTCTATTTTCATTTTTTATGTTTGCTTACTTTTCTTAGTTAGACTTTTGAACTTTTTCATACATAACCCTATTTACCTAGAAAGAGATTTCAAAATCAGTTCGTATTTATTACCAACTTTTGTCTTTCTTTATAATTGGAACTCTATAAACAAAATATTTAAAGCTCAAAAATTTCTAGTAATTATAATTTTGATAATTTTAATACTTGGAAAAATATTTACTTTAATCTAAAAACGTTTGTTAATAGTAGGTAGCCTTAATAGATTTGGTTTGGTTTTTCCTCTGAAAAAACCGCTATTCAATGGAATGTTTTTTTATTTTTGTTATGGCTTGGTGCTGGTTCACGCCACTACTTGTAGCCGCGAAACGTTAGCACATACTCAAGAATTGAAAATCGATTTTAATTAAAAAAAATGAACATTAACAAGTTTACGGGAATTTTAATCATTGGAATGAATGCCTTTTATTTTATTCCTGAAACTGTAAAAATAATATTAACTGGTGGCGGACCATTTGGATTTGGGTTACTTATTTTACCATTTACATTATTTCTAAACTTATTTACGATTCCAAGTATTTTAATCCTAACTAATAAATACAAAAACAGAAAAATTTTGACTTGGATAAATTTGTTAGGACTATTCATTTGTGCGTTTTGCTTAGGATATTTCATAAGGTCAGCAGAATAAATTATAAACACTACTGCTAACAGCAGTTACAAGTAATGGCTAGTTCAAGAATATCCCTATTTTTCTTAAAATTCATAATCCTTACCATGAAAATTCTATATTTGCTTTACTAACTAAAAAACTAATCCCTAGATTATTTTTATTCATGTTAAAAGGATTTACTTCGCAACTTAATTCCAATATCGACTTCTTAAATATCATTTTCATGATAGTGTCGTTAATTATTGCAATTATTATTCCTTTTGAGTTGTTTCTATTTTCTTATGCTGTTTTAGGCCCGTTACATTATCTAACAGAGATAAACTGGCTTAAGAATAAAAACTATTTTATGCAGGCCAACATAAAATATGCCTTGATTTTATTAGCTTTTACAATTTTAATTTCAATTGCGCCTATTATAAATTTTCTTGATTTTGATTTAAATATAACTTCACAAAGAATTTTAGATTTGTTATCGAGAAATAGTGGTACATTACTACTTTCGGCATTTTTGTTTTCAATTGGCTTACTATTTTATAAAAGCAAAAAAACACTCTTAAGTTTACTTGTCGTTATTGGTATAGTCGTATTTTTAGCTACCAAGTTTTTACAAGATTTGTTTTTATATATAGTAGTTTTTTTACCAACAATAATTCACGTTTATCTTTTTACGCTGCTATTTATCTTATTTGGTTCTATAAAATCGAAAAGTAAAACAGGAATTTATTCCGTATTAGTTTTAGCTGCGATTCCGTTTGTTATTTCATTTTTACCACGAGAATTACTTACGCTTACAAAACCGTCTATTGAGACAATCGATACTTTTTTAAGCAGTAATTTTGCTACAGTAAGTGCTAATATTGCAAAACTTAGCGGAAGTTTAGAGAATGATAATTTCGCTGTAATTTCTGAAATAGGCATAAAAATTCAAATTTTTATAGCATTTGCTTATACCTATCATTATTTGAATTGGTTTTCAAAAACGTCAATCATTGGTTGGGGAAAAACAATTTCAAAACAAAAACTTTTTTGGATACTGTTTATATATATCCTTTCAATAGGTATTTATCTTTATGATTATAAAACGGGATTAATCGCGTTATTCTTTTTAAGTTATTTACATGTATTCTTAGAGTTTCCATTAAATGCTTTTACCATAAAAAGTTTGATTGGCATGATTAAAAAGAATTAGTTTTTAAATCCATTTTAAATGAATATATCAAAAAAAATTTCAATTTTATTTTTTATGATTATTTCTAGCTGTAATAATAGATATGAAGTAAAATCAGAAAAATATATTAAAAATTCAAAAGGTGAAGTTTATATAGTTATTTTAGAAACCCACAATTGGAAAGGGGAAACTGCAACATTTCTTACAAAAAATGAGCTTAAAATTATTAATGAAATCTTACCTTTGGCTGTTGATCAAATGAATTTAGAATTAAAAGAAAATTTTAAAGATTTTCCAGATGAACTTCCGAATCTAAATGTAAATTTAGATGAATATAAAAGACAATATTTTCCTTATTTAATTAACAAAACAGGTGAAAAAGAAGTATTTATTAATTGCTTTTGCAAAGTAAAAGATGATTTTAATTGGAAAGAACAAAAAGTTGAAGTCTTAGGAGGTGGAAAATGCTATTTTCAGGGATTTATAAATTTAAAAACAAGAAAATTTTCCCATTTTTTAATTAATGCTCCTTTATAGAATTATGAATAAAAAATCCCGCTAATTGCGGGATTTTCTTTTATTATGCATACATCGATTGACGTAATTCTTTTACTTTAGGATCGTCTAAATACTCATCAAAGGTCATGTATCTATCGATTACCCCTTTTGGTGTTAATTCTAAAATACGATTACCAACAGTTTGTGCAAACTCGTGGTCATGTGTTGTTAATAGAACTGTTCCTTTAAAGTTTTTCAACGAGTTATTAAACGCTGTAATCGACTCTAAGTCTAAGTGATTTGTAGGTTCGTCTAACATTAATACATTGGCTCTTGTCATCATCATACGAGATGTCATACAGCGCATTTTTTCACCTCCAGAAAGTACGTTACATTTCTTTAAAGCTTCTTCTCCAGAGAAAATCATTTTCCCTAAGAAACCTCTAATGTTTACTTCTTCTCTTTCTTCTTCAGTTTTTGCCCATTGACGTAACCAATCTACTAAGTTTAAATCTTTCGATTCAAAAAACTCATGATTATCAACTGGCAAATACGATTGTGTAGTTGTTACACCCCAATCAAATTTTCCAGAATCGGCTTTCATTTTTCCATTCAAAATTTGATAAAATGCTGTAGTTGCTCTCGAATCTTTAGAGAAAACTACCACTTTATCGCCTTTAGCTAAGTTTAAATCAACATTTGTAAACAAAACTTCACCATCAATCGATGCACTCAAATCTTGAATATTTAAAATTTGGTCACCTGCTTCACGCTCTTGTTCAAAAATAATTGCTGGATATCTTCTACTTGAAGGTTTAATTTCAGATACATTTAATTTTTCAATCATTTTTTTACGAGAAGTTGCTTGTTTCGACTTCGCAACGTTCGCACTAAAACGGCGGATGAACTCTTCTAATTCAGCTTTTTTCTCTTCAGCTTTCTTATTTTGTTGCGCTCTTTGACGTGCTGCTAACTGTGATGATTCATACCAAAAAGTATAATTACCCGAATAATGTGTAATTTTTCCAAAATCGATATCTGAAATATGCGTACAAACAGCATCTAAAAAGTGACGGTCGTGCGATACAACTAAAACCGTATTTTCATAATTTGCTAAGAAATTTTCTAACCAACCGATTGTTTCAAAATCCAAGTCATTAGTAGGCTCATCCATAATCAACACATCAGGATTTCCGAATAAAGCTTGTGCTAATAACACACGAACTTTTAATTTTCCATCCATTTCGCCCATCAAGGTATAATGAAACTCTTCTCCAATACCTAAATTAGATAATAAAGTAGCAGCGTCAGAATCAGCATTCCAACCGTTCATTTCGTCAAACTGAAGTTGTAATTCCCCTATTCTATCAGCGTTTTCATCATTATAATCTAAATACAACGCATCCATTTCAGCTTTCACTTTGTGCAAAACTTTGTTCCCCATTAATACAGTTTCTAAAACTGTATGTTCATCAAACATATTGTGATTTTGGTTTAAAACCGACATACGTTTACCTGGTTCTAGAATAACCTGTCCCGATGTAGCCTCAATATCACCCGCTAAAATTTTTAAGAATGTTGATTTTCCGGCACCATTTGCACCAATGATTCCGTAGCAGTTACCTTGGGTAAATGTTACATTTACTTCGTCGAATAAAATTCGTTTTCCAAACTGTACGGATAAATTAGAAACTGTTAGCATTTTTATTTATAAATTTAAAAATCGATGCAAAAATAAGCATTCAAGATTAGTTTTAAGTATTGTATAATTGGTTTTTTATTACTTTTACCTTCAACATTAAAAAATAAATGCAATTTCCCTATTACTTTAGCTTATTTGGAGAAAAAATCTATTTTCATTTTATTTTTGAAACACTAGCTTTTATTGTAGGAATTAGAGTATATTATCATTTAAGAAGAAAAAAAAATGATTTAATTTCTGATGAAAATAGATTATGGATTTTAATAGGTGCTACTTTAGGTGCTTTAATAGGCTCACGTTTTATTGCCTTATTAGAAACTCCTTCTATATTATCAGAACAAACATTTTTAAATATATATAAGAGTAAGACAGTAGCTGGAGGCTTTTTGGGTGGTTTATTTGGTGTCGAATTGATAAAAAAAATAATTGGTGAAAAGAAATCTTCTGGAGATTTGTATGTATTACCAATAATAATTGCATTATTTATTGGAAGAATTGGTTGTTTTTCAATGGGAATAGCTGAACCTACATTTGGTGTTGAAACTACATTTTTTACTGGAATTAATCTTGGTGATGGAAAATTAAGACATCCAGTTTCACTATACGAAATGATATATATGATTTTACTTTTCATACTTTTTATTAAATTAAAAAGGAATGATTTTGTAAATGGTGATAATTTTAAACTTTTTATGATTTTATATTTTATATATCGTTTTCTTGTTGAATTTATAAAACCTTATGAGAGTATATTTTTGGGGTTAAGTATTATTCAATGGAGTTCAATTTTTATATTTATTTATTATCATAAATTTATCTACAAATTATTTTTTAAAACTGATTATGCCTAATAGAGATTATATTTTTTACGACTATACAAAGAGCTTATGTCCAGAGTGTTTAAAGTTAATTGACTGCAAAATTGTATTTCAAAATGATAAAGTTTGGATGCTTAAAAATTGTAGAACTCATGGTGAATCAAAAGTTATGATTGCTGATGATATTGAATATTATAAACAAATAAGAAACTTTAATAAGCAATCTGAAATACCTTTAAAATTTAATACAAAAGTACATTATGGATGCCCTTATGATTGTGGATTGTGTACTGATCATGAACAACATTCATGCCTATCAATTGTAGAGGTTACAGATAGATGTAATCTAGCATGTCCAACTTGTTATGCGAACTCTGCTCCAAATTATGGTAGACACAGAACTCTTGAAGAAATTGAAAGAATGTTTGATATAATTGTTGCTAATGAGGGAGAACCTGATGTTGTACAAATTTCCGGTGGAGAACCAACTGTTCATCCTGATTTTTTTGAAATATTAGATATTGCAAAGAAAAAACCTATCAAACATTTAATGTTAAATACAAATGGTATTAGAATTGCTAAAGACATAAATTTTGTTGAAAAATTAGCTTCTTATATGCCCGATTTTGAAATATATCTGCAATTTGATAGTTTTAAACAAGAAGTTTTAGAAAAACTAAGAGGAGAAGATTTGACTGAAATTAGAACTAAAGCAATCGAAAATTTAAATAAATTTAATCTTTCAACAACTTTAGTTGTTACCCTTCAAAAAGGTGAAAACGACGATGAAATAGGCAAAATAATTGATTATGCTTTAAAACAAAAATGTGTAAGAGGTGTAACTTTTCAACCTACTCAAGTAGCTGGTAGAAATGAAAACTATAATGATGATAATGGAAGAATTACACTAACTGAAGTTAGACGGAAAATTTATGAACAATCACCTATCTTTACTCCAGAAGATTTAATTCCGGTACCTTGCAATCCAGATGCTTTATGTATGGCTTATGCTCTAAAAATAGATGGTGAAGTTTACCCAATGACTAATTTAATTAATCCTGATGATTTATTAAATTCTACTAAAAACACAATTGTTTATGAAAACGATGAAGAACTAAAAAAACATTTAGTTTCAATGTTTAGCACTGGAGTTTCTGTCGATTGTGCAGAAAACACTTTTGGAGAATTAATGTGTTGTTTACCGAGGGTACAATCAGATAATTTAAACTATGAAAATCTTTTTAGAATAATAATTATGAATTTTATGGACGCTTATGATTTTGATGTTAGAGCAGTTAAAAAATCATGTGTTCATATAGTTTCAGAAAAATACAAAATGGTGCCTTTTGAAACTATGAATTTGTTTTACAGAGATAATAAAATTAATGAAATTCGAGAGAAAATAAATTTTTAATTTGAATATTTATTATTTTATTTGTTTAGTAAAAAGAAATGAAATGAAAGAAATTTTAATGAGTTTAAGTGCTATTGTAGCAGTGATTAGTGCTATTGTATTCTTTATAGGATTAATTATGCTTTTTTTTAAGAAATCACATAAACTCGGTTTGAAATTAATTTCATATTCTGCAATAACATTTTTAATTGGATTTAGTACTTGTGCTGCTACTTTTACATTAAACCTTCATTAAATAATAGGTTTATTTTAACTGTCTATTAACAAGCTTATTAAATTTTAACCAATACATTTGTTTAAGAAACAACAAGTCTATTACATGCTTAAAAATTACCTACTTAACATTTTTCCCTTAACCCTACTATGTATTTCAACATTTACATCTTGTGAAAGAGTATTTGAAGAAGATAATTATATAGCTTATTTTGGAGGAGAAATAATTAATCCACAAAGCAAAGAAGTTCTGTTCTTAAAAAACGGAAAAGTAATTGACACTATTTACCTTGATGAAAAGAATAGATTTTTACACAAGTTCGATTCGTTAGCGCCTGGTCTTTATACTTTTCAACATTTACCTGAATATCAATATGTTTTTTTCGACAAAAATGATAGTTTAATGATTCGATTAAACTCTCACGATTTTGATAATTCGTTAGCATTTTGTGGAAGAGGTGATGAAAAAAACAATTTCTTAATAGATCAATTTTTAAAGAATGAGAATGAATTAAGTAGTTTGTATGATATATTAGTTAGAAACCCTAAATCATTTACAAAAACTATTGATTCGCTTTACAAAATCAGAACTGCTGATTATTTAAAAAGAAGAGTTGAAATTGGTTGGAGTGATGCTTTTGATTCAGTTGCTAAAGCAGGAATTGACTTTAATTATTACTACAAAAAAGAAGTTTATCCTGTTGCTCATCAATACAAAACAGATACAAAAGTTTACGATTCTTTACCAAATGACTTTTATAATTACAGAAAGCATTTGAATTTTAGTAATTCAAATTTTACAAACTTTTCGCCTTTTATTAATTACGTAACTGCTTTCTTAAACAATAAAGCTTTTGTAAAAAGTGATTACAAATTTGAAGAGTTTTCTTTAGAAGATAACATTTACAAGCTAAACGTTGCTGATACCTTAATAAAAGATCAAAAAATTAAAAATGTAGTTTTATATAATATTGCCTATCGTTATTTACTTAAAGGTGAACGTTTTTTTAATAATCAAGAGTTTATTGATCGTTACTTGGCTTTATCTACGGATAACGAACAAAAAGCTGAATTTAAAACTATTTACGATGCTGTTCAAAATTTAAAAGTTGGAAATACTTTACCTAATATTGATTTAATTGATAGAGATTTAAATCCTGTAGCGGTTAATACATTAACAAAAGATAAAAAAACGGTTGTTTTCTTTTGGACTACACATGCAGATTCTCACAATAAATCGGTTCATAAAAAAATTAAACTATATCAAGAAAAATATCCAGATGTTAATTTTGTAGCCATCAACATTAACGATTCTAATGAAAATTGGTTAAAAGTTTTAAATGAAAACAACTTATCACAAGTTACAGAATTAAAATCTACAAAATTCCAAGATATTAAAGAGAATTGGGTTATTACTCGTGTTCACCGAACAATAGTTTTAAACCCAGATGGAACGATAAAGAATGCCTTTGCAAATGTATTTGATATAAACTTTGGCAAAGAACTAGAATAAAAAAAGGGACGTTTAAAAACGTCCCTTTTTTTATTTATTGAAATATATTATTTATTTCCTTTTGCGTAATCTGCTAAGAATTGCTCTAAACCTAAATCAGTTAAAGGATGTTTTAATAATCCTAAGATTGAAGATAAAGGTCCTGTCATAACATCTGCACCAATTTTAGCACAATTTACAACGTGCATCGTGTGACGAACAGAAGCAGCTAAAATTTGCGTTTCAAAAGCATAGTTATCATAAATTAATCTGATTTCATCAATTAAATTCAAACCATCTGTTGAAACATCGTCTAATCTTCCTAAAAATGGCGAAACATAAGTAGCTCCAGCCTTTGCCGCTAATAAAGCTTGTCCAGCAGAAAATACTAAAGTAACGTTTGTTTTAATTCCTTTATCAGAAAAATATTTACAAGCTTTAATTCCGTCTTTAGTCATTGGAATTTTAACTACAATTTGTTCGTGTAATTCAGCTAACTCCTCACCTTCTTTAATCATTCCTTCAAAGTCAGTTGCAATAACTTCTGCACTTACATCACCATCAACAATATTACAAATGTCTACATAATGTTTTAAAATATTGTTAGTTCCAGTAATTCCCTCTTTAGCCATTAAAGATGGATTTGTAGTAACGCCATCAAGAATTCCTAAAGCTTGTGCTTCTTTAATTTGTTCTAAATTAGCTGTGTCGATAAAAAATTTCATACTTTTTAATTTGATATAATTCTGTGTTGTTTTTTTGAAGGTGTAAAATTACAAATTAAATCTAAATGATAAACCAAAATCTATTTTAGAAAAACTTTCTGCTTCATCAAAATTTAAAGTTTCATTACCCATTGGACTAGTTACTTTAAACTTTTTACTACTTCCAAGTTGTAATCCAAGTTTAGGCCCAAAATATACACCTTTAGCGATATAAATATAATACGACACACTGGTAGTAACTCCAAGAGAATTCGATTTCATTACATAATCATCTAAATAAAACTCATTATCCTTATAAATGATATATCCTAAATAGGCATCAACACTAAAATAACTACCATCACTCAATTCAGGGCTATACATATACCCAACGCCTATAAATGATGTAGAAATTTTATTTCCATTTAATATTTTTAAAAATTGATTAAACTTAATTCCCATATAATGACTTGAATTAGGAATTAATTGAGCTGATAGTCCAATTTCATAGAAATATCCTTTAGAAGCACTTTCTATTTTTTGATCTAAAATATAATCTCCCGTTTTTTCCAATGAACCAAGTCGCTTTGAAAAACCTCCAGAAAAGTCAACAAAAAATTTTCCACTATTTATACTATCTTTTGAAGTTTGAGAGAAACTTATATGAGATATTAAGAACAAATAAAATAATATTTTTTTCATTTTTATAACTTATAATGATTCATCAACAATTTTTCATACATAGTATCTGGTAAAATTCGCTTTAATACAATTGAAAACTTCTGCATAAAAGCACCTACTTTATAATGTACTTTAGGTTTAGAAGATTGAATAATTGTAAAAATAGCTTCTGCCATATCATTCGGGTTACTCCCATCATCTACATGTTCGTTCATCATTTCTAAAGTTTTTCCGTAAGTTATTTCATAATCTGAACCCTTAACTAATGGTGCATGATAACGTCCAGCTGCAATATTTGTAGCGAAATCACCAGGAGCGACATTTGTAATGTGAATATTAAATGGTTTTACTTCCATTCTAATACCTTCGGTAATTAATTCTAAAGCACCTTTTGAAGCCGAATACACACTTCTAAAAGGCAATCCCATATATCCAGCAATAGAAGTAATATTTATAATTAACCCTGATTTATGTTGGCGCATTGAAGGTAAAACAGCTTTCATCACTTCGATTGGACCAAATAAGTTTGTTTCAAAATTATTTTTAATTTCCTCTAGAGGAATTTCCTCTAAAGGACCAGTAATTCCAACCCCTGCATTATTTATAACAACATGTATCTTACTTTCTTTTTGTAACACAAATTGAACCGCACTTTTAATACTTTCAGAATTTCTAACATCTAAAGTAACTAATTCAATTTTAGAATCAGGATAACGCTCAGGATTTCTACTCGTCCCATAAACTTTAAATCCTTTATTTAAAAGAAACTCTCCAATTGCCTTACCGATTCCCGATGAAGCTCCCGTTATAAATACAACTTTACTCATTTAAAAGATTTTTACGAAGGTAACAAAAAGGCATAAAAAAAGCCCCTCAGGGCTAACAAAAAATGGCAAGCGACCTACATCGCACCGCTACAACCGCGTACCCTTGCTGCGTTCCCACCCTGGGGGATTCTGCAGGAGCTGGTCGTGTAGGACTTGCCGGTGCAAATATACAATCTTTTTATATTTTTACAAGGCAATTGAAACTTTAAAAATTCGTTGTATATTGTACTAACAAATCTTTTTTACAATGTTAAACAGTAAACTATTCGCATTCATATCGTTAGCAATAATTGCGAATGCTTGTGATGATGAAAAAAATAATTTAAAAGACGCTTTTTCTATTGATACTTCTAATTTAAAACAAGTATATGAGTTATCGGAAAGTATTGAATTAAAAGTAAAGAATGAGAAAAATCTTCCAATAGATTCAATATCCTATTTTTTTAATGATAATAAAATGGGTACAGTTTCATCAAATAAACCTCTAATTATAGATTTTAAAAATGAAAAGTTAGGATTTAGAAAACTTAAAGCTGTTATCTACACAGAAGGAAATGCAATTGAGGCTGAAACTAAGTTTACAGTAGCTTCGAGTATAGAACCAAAACTTTTAAAGTATAAAATTGTAAATACCTATCCTCATGATATTCACGCCTATACACAAGGTTTTGAATTTCACAATGGAGAATTGTATGAAGGAACTGGAAATGGAGCTGGTAGCGGAACTGGTGTTAGAGATACTTCGAGTATTAGAAAAACTGATTTTAAATCAGGTAAAATTATTAAAAAACATGTTTTAGGTCAACAATACTTTGGTGAAGGAATTACCATATTAAATAACAAACTATACCAATTAACTTGGAAAAACAATGAAGGTTATGTTTATGATGTTGAAACTTTTGAAAAACTAAAAACTTTTAAGTATTTTAAAGATATGGAAGGTTGGGGATTAACTAATGATGGTTCTAAACTTTACATGAGCGAAGGTTCTGAAAAGATTTATGTTTTAGATCCAGAAAATTTAAAAGAGATAGATTACATAAATGTATACACAAAACATGCTAAAATTGAAGCCCTTAATGAATTAGAATTTATTGATGGTAAAATATGGGCAAATGTTTACGGAAGAGATGCAATTGCAATTATAAATTTAAAAGGAGAAATTGAAGCCATTATCAATTTAAGTGATTTACGAAGTAAAGTAACTCAACATCCTGATATTGACGTATTAAATGGTATAGCTTATAACCCTAAAACAAAAACAATTTTTGTAACGGGTAAAAATTGGGACAAAACATTTGAAATTACAATTGAAGAATAAAAAAGAGGTTTTTTTAAACCTCTTTTTTTACTTAACTAACTTCTCGATGATCTTACTTACTGGTAAGATTGCATTTGTATATTCAATACTTGGACCAGCAACCCAAACAGTTTTATAAGTTACTTCAGTTGCTGCTTTTTCTGTAGCTTTCATTCCAATGTAAAATCGGAACATTTTTACCCATTTTTTAAGTCTTTTATTTTTGTTTAAAATGCGTTCTATCCAAGGTTGTTTTGTACCAACTTTTTGTACATAAGGTGTATTTATTACTGTACAAGGTGTTCCTGAAATACGTTCAGTTACAACAATATCTTTTTCACCATAATCTACACAAGCTTGTTTGTATTCGTTTGAAACTTCAGCTTCCAAAGATGCAATAAAAGGACTCCCAACAGAAACTCCAATAGCACCATAACTTAACATTTGATCAATATCCTTTTTAGTACCTACGCCACCTGCAGATATAACAGGTAATTTAGTTTTCTCATTCAAGGTTTTAATTAACTCTTCTGGATTCATATCACCTCTATGTCCTCCAGCTTGATTATTTACAGCTATTAATGCATCTGCTCCTAAACTTTCAACTTTTAGCGAATAATTTAAATCAGTTACATCACAAAACACTTTAACCCCTACTTTATGTGCTTCTTTTATAGTTTCCTCAGGACTTCCTAATGAAGTAATAATAAAATCTACTTTTTCTTCACACAGAAGACGAAGTTGCTCTTTATATTTGACATTCGATTTATTAACTATTAAGTTAAATCCAAAACTACCTCCTTCAACTTTTGCTTCTTTAAGTTCTTTAATTGCATCTTTCAGCTGTTCTAAAGTTCTATAATTTAAAGCGGGTATACATCCGGCTATTCCAGAATTCATAGCTTCTTTAACCATTTTAGTATTAGATACTAAAAACATAGGCGCCATAATTATTGGATGTTTAATATTTAATATTTCTTGTAAAGTTGGCTTAGACATATTTCAATTTATTTATTCAAATATACAAAATTTATTATGCATGCATATAAAAATATTTAATTGTAAAAAAATCCGACTAAATCGGATTATCTTTTTTTCTTAGTATTAGATTTGGCAGTAACAACTGCTTTTGATGGTTCATATCTACCAGTTTCAAAATTAAACTTATAATGATTCTCTTGAGTTTTTGTTTTTAAAACTACACTACCATCATTATTCAAAATAAATTCAAACCCTTCATTTCTCTTTTTTTCAACTTCGTGAGATGCAGTTTTATTCTTATCCAAAAACTGAGTTTCTTTAATGTAAATTGATTTTTGTGTATTTCCTAGTAGTAATGTACTCGTTTCAATATTCCAAATTTGAGATTCAGTAATATCAGCTACTTCTTTTTTCAATTTGGTTTGTGTAGTAATTTGCTCTTTCCAAGTAAGTACATAAAATTTTGCTTCATTTACCGAAAAAGACTTCATTATAAATTCTTTTGGATTTAAATTATTATCAGCAACTGATTTTACATCAAGTGTTTCAACTTCAGAACCATTTTTTACTTGTAATAAAAGTTTTTTCCCTTTCCCATTCGGAACAACTTCTGCTGTTAAATTATCAACTTTACCTAAAGTTACTTTTTTTGTTTTTTGAGCGCTACCAGTAAAGGCAAATAATGCAATAAATGCAATTAGAATTATTTTTTTCATTTTTAAGTTTTTGGTGCTTCCAAAATACGAAACTTTTTGACTTAAAAAACAAAAAACCGAACTTTTAAGAGTTCGGTTTTTTTAATTATTATATTTAGTTATTACTAAAATTATTTCACTTCTTCAAAATCTACATCTTGCGTTTGATCTCCAGAATCAGCATTGCCTTGTGGTTCTGCTTGTTGAGCACCACCTTCTGCTTGTGCTTTGTACATTTCCTCTGAAGCATTTTTCCAAGCTTCGTTAATTTTATCTAAAGCTGGTTGAATGGTATCAACATCTTTAGTTTCATAAGCTTTTTTCAATTCTTCTAAAGCTCCATTTAAAGCTGTTTTGTTACCTTCAGATAACTTATCACCAAACTCATTCAACTGTTTTTCAGTTTGGAAAATCATGCTGTCCGCTTCATTTAATTTATCCACTTTTTCTTTCGCTTTTTTATCAGCTTCAGCATTCATTTCTGCTTCCTTCTTCATTTTTTCGATTTCTTCTGGCGTTAATCCTGAAGAAGCTTCAATACGAATATCATGCGATTTTCCTGTTCCTTTATCAGTTGCAGAAACCTTTATAATACCGTTTGCATCGATATCAAAAGTTACTTCAATTTGAGGTACTCCTCTTTGTGCAGGTGGAATTCCGTCTAAGTGGAAACGTCCAATTGTTTTATTGTCTGTTGCCATTGGTCTTTCCCCTTGTAACACGTGAATTTCTACCGATGGTTGATTGTCAGCTGCCGTAGAGAATACTTGCGATTTCTTAGTAGGAATGGTAGTATTCGCTTCAATTAATTTTGTCATTACGCCACCCATAGTTTCAATACCTAATGATAATGGTGTAACATCTAATAATAATACATCTTTTACATCTCCAGTTAATACACCCCCTTGGATAGCAGCACCAATAGCTACAACCTCATCTGGGTTAACTCCTTTAGAAGGTTTTTTACCAAAGAATTTTTCTACTTCTTCTTGAATAACAGGAATACGTGTAGAACCACCCACTAAGATTACCTCATCAATATCTGATGTTGATAAACCAGCATCTTTTAAAGCTTTTGCAACTGGATCCATTGAACGTTTTACTAAATCGTGAGCTAATTGTTCAAATTTAGCTCTTGTTAAAGTTTGCACTAAGTGTTTTGGACCCGATGCTGTAGCCGTTACATATGGTAAGTTAATCTCTGTTTGAGTAGATGATGATAATTCAATTTTAGCTTTTTCAGCTGCTTCTTTTAAACGTTGTAAAGCCATTGGGTCTTTACGTAAATCTACTCCTTCAGCAGCATTAAATTCATTTGCTAACCAATCAATAATTACTTGATCAAAGTCATCACCACCTAAATGTGTATCACCGTTTGTTGATAATACTTCGAAAACTCCGTCACCTAATTCTAGAATAGAGATATCAAATGTACCACCACCTAAATCGTATACTGCAATTTTTTGATCTTTACCTGCTTTATCTAAACCATACGCTAATGCTGCAGCTGTAGGTTCGTTAATAATACGCATTACTTCTAACCCTGCAATTTGCCCGGCTTCTTTAGTTGCTTGACGCTGTGCATCGTTAAAGTATGCTGGAACAGTAATAACTGCTTTAGTTACAGTAGTTCCCAAATAATCTTCAGCTGTTTTCTTCATTTTTTGAAGTGTCATAGCCGATAATTCTTGAGGCGTATACAAACGTCCGTCGATATCTACACGTGGGGTGTCGTTATCTCCTTTTACAACTTTATACGCTACAGTTGATGCTTCTTTTTCACTTTCTGAATATTTATTACCCATAAAACGCTTAATAGAAGCAATTGTTTTTGTAGGATTTGTTACTGCTTGTCTTTTAGCAGCGTCACCTACTTTAATTTCTCCTCCTTCAACAAATGCAATTACTGAAGGTGTAGTTCTTCTTCCCTCTGCGTTTGCAATTACTACAGGTTCTCCACCTTCCATAACAGCCACACAAGAGTTCGTTGTTCCTAAATCGATTCCAATAATTTTACTCATAATATTTTTCTCCTTTTTTATTCATTTAAGATTGTTCCTCTAAGAGTGAACAGTGCATTCGCACGCTATCAACTAGACAAGTATTGTGCCAACAGAAAAAAAAATACTATTTGTCATAAAAACTAAAAAACAACTGACAACATGACATTCAATAACTGACGAATTACCAAATAATGAAAGAAATAACACTATCTTTGTCAAAATTTAAAAACATGCAATTCTCAGATTTTTCTATACATCGAACCATACTTGAAGCAATTAAAGAGTTAAATTACACTACTCCTACTCCAATTCAAGAACAAGCCATTCCAGAAATCTTAGAAGGAAATGATCTTGTAGGATGTGCTCAAACAGGAACTGGTAAAACGGCTGCATTTGCTATACCAATTTTAGATGTACTTCATCCTATTGTTGGATCAATAAAGAAAAGAAAATTAATTCGAACAGTTGTGGTTACACCAACTCGAGAATTAGCCATTCAAATTCAAGAGAACTTCGATTTGTATGGAAAATATACAAACATACGTTCGCTTGTCTTATATGGCGGTGTTAATCAAAATCCTCAAGTAGATGCTTTGAAACAAGGTGTTGATATTGTAATAGCTACTCCAGGTAGGTTTTTAGATTTATACAAACAAGGATTTATAAATTTAGACCAAATGCATCATTTAGTAATAGATGAAGCAGATTTAATGTTTGATATGGGATTTATAAATGATGTAAAAAAAATAATTAAACTTTCTCCATCAAATAGACAAACATTGCTTTTTTCGGCAACAATGCCATTTGAAATTAGAGTATTAGCTGATGAGTTTTTGAAAAATCCAAAATACATTTCGGTAACTCCTGTTTCGAGTACAGCTCAAAGTGTGAAGCAAAAAATTTATTTTGTTGAAAAAGAAAATAAGAGAAACTTATTAGTTCATTTAGTTGAAGAAGAAAAATTAGACAATGCAATAGTTTTCGTTAGAACAAAACATGGCGCTGATAATTTAGTTAAAGCTTTATCTAAGAAAAATATTTCCGCAATTGCAATTCATGGCGATAAATCACAATCGGCTAGAATTAGAGCTTTAGACGAATTTAAAAGTAAAAAAGTAAAATTTTTAATTGCTACTGATATTGCTGCAAGAGGAATTGATATTGACCAATTACCTTTTGTTATAAATTTTGATTTACCAAACATCCCAGAAACTTACGTTCATAGAATTGGAAGAACTGGAAGAGCTGGAAACGAAGGTGTTTCTATTTCCTTTTGTGGAAAAGATGAAAAAACATATTGGCAAGACATCATTAAATTAACAAAAATTTCCGCAAAAGAAGTTCCTAATCATCCTTATCCTTGGATAGAAAATCAATCAAAAGATTCAAAATCAAGCGATAATACTCAAAAGAAAGATTTTAGAAATAAAAATAACTCGAAATCTAAAAATTCAAAAAACTCAAATTCTAGAAAATCTGATAATTCTAAGAAAAATAAAAAACGTTGGTATTAATCCAAATAACAATGCTTGTATATTTTGTGATTCGCTTTTGTTTATCTTTGTAACTCAAACGTTTTAGTATGGAATGTATTTCAGTTTTCGATATGTTGAAAATTGGTGTTGGACCTTCAAGTTCACACACTCTTGGACCTTGGCGTGCAGCCGAAAGATTTTTAAATGAAGTTAGAGAACAAAAACTAATAGATACAATCATTCGAGTAAAAGTTGATTTATATGGTTCTTTATCTTTAACAGGAAAAGGACATGCTACAGATTTAGCAGTTATGCTTGGATTAAGTGGCGCTGACCCAGAATATATTCCCGTAGAAAGTATTGATGTAATTATTTCAGCAATTAAAAATAAAAACGAAATCTTTTTAGGAAACGAAATTATTATTCCTTTCAATCCTGAAACAGATATCGTTTTTAATAGAAATTTCCTACCATTTCATGCAAACGGATTAACGTTTACAGTTTATACCGAAACTACAGAATACAGCTCAACTTTTTATTCAATTGGTGGTGGGTTTGTTGTAAAAGAAGATGAAAATAATGGAAATGAAGAAATAAAATATGCGTTCCCTTATCCGGTAGATAAAGCAAGTGAATTGTTAGACTTTTGTCATAAAGAAAATAAATCGATTTCTCAAATAGTTTATGAAAATGAAAAATCGATGCGAACTGAAGAAGAAATTAACTCTGAATTACTTCGCATTTGGGATACCATGTTAGAATGTATGTACATTGGTTGCCATACTGAAGGAACACTTCCTGGTGGATTAAATGTCAGACGTCGTGCTTATGATATGCATAAAAACTTAATTGGTGTTTTACCTTATGATGATCCTTATTCTTGGTTACAAATTATTAGACAAACAGAAGTTAAGTTTAGACAAATTCTAAAATGGGTTTCGTGTTTTGCACTTTCAGTTAATGAAGTAAATGCTTCTTTAGGTAGAGTGGTTACTGCACCTACAAACGGAAGCGCCGGAGTTATTCCTGCTGTTCTAATGTATTATATGGTAATTGAAAACCACGAAGCAAACGAGGAACAAATTAAACAATTTTTAATGGTTGCGGGCGAAATTGGCTCAATCTTCAAAAAAGGTGCAACTATTTCTGCCGCTATGGGTGGATGTCAAGCTGAAATTGGAGTTTCAAGTGCAATGGCTGCTGGGGCGTTATGTGAAGTTATGGGCGGAACTCCAGATCAAGTTTTAGTTGCTGCTGAAATTGCTATGGAACATCATTTAGGACTAACTTGTGACCCTATTGGTGGTTTGGTACAAATTCCATGCATTGAAAGAAACACTATGGGGGCAATAAAAGCAATTAATGCTGCCGAGCTTGCTTTAGAAACTGATGCTAAAAATGTAAAAGTTCCTTTAGATAAAGTAGTCAACACTATGTGGGAAACTGCAAAAGATATGAACTCTAAGTATAAAGAAACTTCTGAAGGCGGATTAGCCATTGGTGTTAATTTAGCAGATTGTTAATCTCATTGAATTCTTTACGTTTAAAATATTTATTACTAATAATCGTAATAATTTGTCTAGGAATACTTTCTCGAAAAGTGAGTCTTATTCCATTATTTATTGGCGATTTTTTATACGCAATATTAATTTACTTTGGTTTACGTTTTTTATTTCTAAACCATAAAAAAGAAGTAATTGCTATTATTGGTTTACTTCTTTGTTTTTCAATTGAACTTTCACAATTAATTCAAGGAATAGAATGGTTAAATAGCATTAGGAAAACACAATTAGGCCATTATATTCTTGGGGAAGGTTTTTTATGGAGCGATATAATTGCTTATATTTTTGGAATAGTGATTTCTTATTTTAACGATAAAAAATAATTATTGTTTTCTTCTAGTATCAATAATATGTACAATTTTCCATTCTCCATTTGGTTCTTTCACCATAGTAAATGA
The DNA here is from genome assembly GCF_019702945.1 of Flavobacterium okayamense. Taxonomy (NCBI): domain Bacteria; kingdom Pseudomonadati; phylum Bacteroidota; class Flavobacteriia; order Flavobacteriales; family Flavobacteriaceae; genus Flavobacterium; species Flavobacterium okayamense. Next base: position 2,080,547 of record NZ_AP024749.1, on the reverse strand, counting down.
ATTTACTCCTATATGGCTTAATTGGCCGTTAACATAAAATTCATATGGAGTCCAAACATGTGCCATATTACCATCTATTTTAACTTCATAATCGGTAATTTTTTCCAATACTTTAATATTATCAGGAATTGAAGCTATGGATTTAAAAAACTCTGAAGCTTTTTCTGTTTTTAATCTTGAATTTTCTTTAGCGTTTGTAACAGTTTGAAGTGACATGTTTGTATGACAAACTTTCTGGAGTACTATTGAATCCTTTGCATGAAATCCAATAAAAAACTCATCAACAATTTGTTTAGGATCAGAGTTTTGACTTAATACTAAACTTGATATTAGAGTTGCTATAAAAACAAAAACTTTTTGCATAAATTATTTTTTATTATATGTAGCTCATGAATCGAAAATGTTACAATCTGTCTTGAGTTTAAAAAATAAAAAAATTAGAAACTTAAAATTAGTTATTCATTTTACATTAAAAGAATTTATCATTTCATAAATTTGTGTTTCAAAAAATATTTAAGATGTCTGTAGCTAAAAAAGATTATAAAAGAATTACCACAAAAACATTAATCGAGATGAAAGAAAATGGAGAAAAAATCTCCATGTTAACTGCATACGATTTCACTATGGCTAAAATTGTTGACACTGCAGGTGTAGATGTTATTTTAGTTGGTGATTCAGCTAGTAATGTAATGGCCGGACATGAAACAACTCTTCCTATTACATTAGATCAAATGATTTATCATGCTTCATCTGTTGTTAGAGCTGCTGCAAGAGCATTAGTGGTTGTTGATTTACCATTTGGAAGTTATCAATCAGATTCTAAAGAAGCTTTACGTTCGGCAATTCGTGTAATGAAAGAAAGTGGCGGACATGCGGTAAAATTAGAAGGCGGAAGAGAAATTAAAGAATCTATAAAAAAAATACTTCAAGCAGGAATACCGGTAATGGGACATTTAGGACTAACACCTCAATCAATCTACAAATTCGGCACATATACCGTTAGAGCTAAAGAAGACGAAGAAGCTGAAAAACTAATTGAAGACGCTAAAATGCTTGAAAAAATTGGTTGTTTTGCTCTTGTTTTAGAAAAAATTCCTGCAAAATTAGCTAAACGAGTTGCCGAAAGCATTTCAATTCCTGTCATTGGAATTGGTGCTGGAAATGGCGTAGACGGACAAGTTTTAGTGGTACATGATATGATAGGAATGACACATGAATTTCACCCAAGATTTTTACGTCGATACATGAATTTGTTTGAAGATATGAGCAATGCTATCGGACAATACGTTGATGATGTTAAATCTCAAGATTTTCCTAACGATAATGAACAATATTAGTCTAGAGGTTTAGATTTTAGAATATCAGATTAAAGACTTTATAAGGTTTATGCATAATTTTAAGGAATTAGAAATTTGGAAAAGAAGTCGATTGTTTTGTTCAAAAGTTTACGATATAACCTCTGAATTTACAGAATCGGAGAAATTTGGGTTAACGAATCAACTTAGAAGAGCTTCTGTTTCAGTTCCATCTAATATTGCTGAAGGTTCGTCAAGAAATTCAAATAAAGAATTTGGGCGGTTTTTAGAAATCGCTATTGGTTCATGCTACGAATTAGAAACTCAATTATTAATTTCTTTAGATTTAAAGTTTATTTCACCTAACACAATTGAAGAGTTACTTAGAGATTTGAATGAAATTGTTAAAATGATTGTTCGATTTAAATCAGTACTAAAAATCTAAAATCTTAAAGTCTAAAATCTAAATGAAAATCCTATCAACTAAAGATAATTTGCAAGTTCTATACGAAGACAATCATATTATTGTGGTAAATAAGCGCATAGGTGATATTGTTCAAGGTGATAAAACTGGAGACAAACCGCTTTCAGAAATTGTAAAAGAATATATTAAAGTTAAGTATAATAAGCCTGGAGAAGTCTTTTTAGGAGTTGTTCATCGATTAGATCGACCAACTTCAGGAATTGTTGTATTTGCTAGAACTTCTAAAGCATTGTCGCGTTTAAACGAAACTTTTAAAAACAAGGAAAACCAAAAAACGTATTGGGCTGTTGTAAAAAATTGCCCGCCTAAAGAAAGTGATACTTTAGTTCATTTCTTAACTCGAAATCCCAAAAACAATACTTCTAAAGCACATTCTAAAGAAGTTCCGAATAGTAAAAAATCGAGTCTTTCCTACTCTATTCTATCAAAACTTGATAATTATTTTGCACTTGAAATTGATTTGCACACAGGCAGACATCATCAAATACGTTGTCAGTTAGCAGCAATTGGCTCACCTATAAAAGGTGATTTAAAATATGGTTTCAATAGAAGTAATCCAGATGGTGGCATTCATTTACATGCAAGAAAATTAATTTTAAAACATCCTGTTACAAAAGAAATTATTACTTTCATAGCTCCAACTCCAGATGATGTTGTTTGGAATTTAATTAATTAAACACTTTATGAAAAATCGAATTGAACAAAAATTACAAAATGGCTACCAATTAGAAACAGGTAGATTAATAGATGACAGTTTTGCTTTATTCAAAAAGAATTTCCTTACTGCAGGTTTTGGAGTAATTGTACTTTGTATTATTATGGCTGTAGTTTATGGTGGAATTTTTGCTGCCTTTTTTGGTCTTGGAGACATTCAAAACACATTATTACAGTTTGAAACTCTTGCATTTGATCCAAAATTTATTTTAGGTAACACCATTGTAACAACAATATTAACAGCAATAATTGCACCTGTAACTGCTGGTTTCATTCATTTAAACTACTTAACTAAGTTTAACAAAGAATATAGTGTAGGAACAATTTTTGAGTTCTACTCTTCAAAATATTTTAAAGATTTATTTTTTGCTTATGCAATTATAGGTTTTACAACAGCAGTTGTTTCTTCTGTTTTAAGTTTTGTACGCTTAGAAATCTTTAATTTTATTTTTCAAAGTGCTATTAGTTTTTTTACCATTTTTACTATTCCTCTTATTATTTATGGAGAACAAAACTTTACTAATGCCATAAGTAAAAGTCTAACATTATTCTTAAAACAGCCTCTAGCAATTATTTTAGGATTAATAGTTGCTGGTATTGGAGCTATGCTAGGTATTGTAGCTATTTGTATTGGTATTTTCTTTACTTTGCCATTTATTTATAGCATGTATTTTACAATTTTTGACCAAGCTATTGGTTTTGGAGAAGAATCTGAAATTGATGAAATTGGTAACGAGCAAATCTAATTTATTTAACCTTTAAAACTATTAATTATGAAATGGAAAGGTAGAAGACAAAGTGATAATGTTGAAGACCGTAGAGGTATGTCAGGTGGAGGAAAATTGATTGCAGGTGGAGGTACAATAGCAATTTTATTTTTTGTAGTAAAATTGTTTTTCCCCGATGCTGCTCCGATTGTAGATCAAATTCAACAAGCTCAACAAAATAACCAACAAACCGAACAAGTTGAAGAAAGACAATTAACTGCTGAAGAAATCGAATTGGGAGAATTTGCATCTACCGTTTTAGCTGATACTGAAGATATTTGGACAAAAATTTTCCGTGAAAATAATATTGGTGCATACGAACAACCAAAAATGGTTTTATTCTCTGGTAGTGTACAAACAGCTTGTGGTGGTGCAAGTTCTGCATCTGGACCATTTTATTGTCCTGGAGACCATAAAGTATATATGGACTTAACTTTCTTTGAAGAATTAAAAAGTAAATTTGGTGCAAAAGGTGGCGATTTTGCTATAGCATATGTAATTGCTCATGAGGTTGGACATCATGTTCAAACTTTACTAGGAACGTCAAGTAAAGTAAGACAATTACAACAAGGTAAAAGCGAAGCAGATGCTAATAAATTGAGTGTTTGTTTAGAGCTTCAAGCCGACTTCTATGCTGGCCTTTGGGCACATTATAATCAAAAAAATCTTGAAATGGGAGATATTGAAGAAGCGCTAAGTGCTGCACATGCTGTAGGTGATGATGCTATTCAAAGTAAAATGCAAGGACATGTTGTTCCTGATTCCTTTACTCATGGAACTTCTGAACAGCGAATGAAATGGTTCATGAAAGGATATCAAACTGGAGATATTAGACATCACAACACCTTCGCAGAGGAATTATAATTGTTGATTTAAAAAATGAAAACGTTTTCGATTTTGAAAAGTATAATTTTTAAATTCAATTTTTAAATTAATCGTAAATCGAATCGAAACAATTTCAAATGAAGTGAATTCAATGTAATTTTGAATTCACTTTTTTATTTTTCACATGCAAGTAGGAATTGATGTTATACAATTTGATGTACCAAAAATATTTTTACCAATAAAAGATTTGGCTAATGCTCGTGTTATTGAACAAGCAAAACTTGAGAAAGGTTTAGGTTTACTTAATATGAGTTTACTAGATGTACATCAAGACGTAATTACATTAGCTGCAAATGCAATTTATAAACTAATTGAACAAGAAAATATACAATTAGAAGATATTGCCCGAATTTATGTAGGTACAGAAAGCGGATTAGACAACTCAAAACCGATTGCTTCGTATTTAGTTTCTATTTTAGAAAATGAATTGGGAAAAGGTAAATTAAAACATTGTGATGTAGTTGATTTGACTTTTGCTTGTATAGGAGGCGTTGATGCTTTTCATAATTGTTTAGATTTTATTCGATTAAACCCTTCTAAAAAAGCAATTGTAGTTACTACAGATAATGCTAAATACGATTTAAATTCTACTGGTGAATATACGCAAGGTGCTGGAGCAATTGCTATGCTTATTGCCTCAAATCCTAGAATTCTTTCTATAAACCAACCCGTTGGTATTTCAACTGAAGGTGTTTTCGATTTCTTCAAACCCAAACAAACTATTTCAAAGGAATTAATTACTTCAAGTAAAGACAATCCTGAATGGTTGGGTGTTTTAGAATCAGAAATAACCATTGTAAAAGAGCAACCTATATTTGATGGGCAATATTCTAATGAGTGCTACATTAATCGAATTAAAGAAGCATACCAACATTTTAAAGTAGAGAGTAATCAACAAAGTAATCTTTCAAATGAATGGGAATTAATCCTAATGCACCTACCCTACTGTTATCAGGGAAGAAGAACTTTCATTGAAATTTTCTCAGAGGAAAATTCTACTTTGTTAGAACAACAAGAAGGCGAAACTTTAAAAGAAAAAACAAAAGCATTAAGCAAATCACCTGAATATTTAGAATTTGTTACCAAAAAATTATATCCAGCTGAAGTTGCCTCAGGAAACATTGGAAATATTTATACAGGTTCGATATTCTTAGGATTATTGTCAGCACTTTATTTTTCATTAAAAAACAATAGAAATATATGCCAACAAAAAGTAGGTTTTATTGCCTATGGAAGTGGCTCAAAATCTAAAGTATTTGAAGGAAACGTTCAAGACGATTGGAAAGCTGTAATTGAAAAAACTAATCTTTTTCAAATTCTCGAAAGCAGAACCGCAATAGACTTTACTACTTATGAAAAACTTCATAAAAAAGAACTTACAACTTCAATTATCGAACCTAAAAATGAGTTTGTATTAGATTACATTGAAACAAAATCTGAAACACTTTTAGGAGCTCGATATTACAATAGAAAATAGTTTTCTGTTTTTATTCATTGTGTTTAAAAAAAGCTGGTAATTCTTACCAGCTTTTTTTATCCCAACCACCCTTCTCTATCTAAACTTCTGTATTGAATGGCTTCAGCAATGTGATGTGATTGTATATTTTCTGAATATTCTAAATCGGCAATAGTTCGAGAAACTTTTAAAATTCTATCATACGCTCTTGCTGATAAATTTAATCGTTCCATAGCTGTTTTGAGCAATTGTAACGAAACTTCATCTAACACACAATATTCACGAATTAACTTGCTACTCATTTGTGCATTATAATGTATATGATTAAATTCTACAAAGCGTTTTGCTTGAATTAATCGTGCATTTGTAACACGCTCTCTAATCGATTTGCTACTTTCTGCTTTTCTGGTATCCGATAATTTTTCAAACGGAACAGGCGTTACTTCAATATGAATGTCAATTCGGTCTAATAATGGTCCTGAAATTTTACTCAGATAACGTTGCATTTCCATTGGCGAACTTGTAACTGGAGTATTTGGATCATTAAAATAACCACCCGGACTTGGATTCATACTCGCAACCAACATAAACGAAGATGGATATGTAATGGTAAACTTTGCTCTTGAAATCGTCACTTCCCTATCTTCAAGCGGTTGACGCATTACTTCTAAAACTTCTCTTTTAAATTCGGGTAATTCATCTAAGAACAATACACCATTATGGGCTAAGGAAATTTCTCCAGGTTGAGGATAACTTCCTCCTCCAACAAGTGAAACAGAACTTGCTGAATGATGCGGTGAACGAAATGGTCTTTGTGTTAATAATCCTGATTCTTTTACTTTTCCTGCAACCGAATGAATTTTAGTGGTTTCTAAGGCTTCTTGCATGGTCATTGGTGGCAAAATACTTGGTAAACGCTTTGCTAACATAGTTTTACCAGCACCAGGTGGACCAATTAAAATAATGTTATGTCCACCAGCAGCAGCAATTTCCATACATCTTTTAATAGATTCTTGACCTTTTACATCAGAAAAATCAAACTCTGGAAAATCAAGTGTTTTAGAAAACTCAATATCCGAATCAATTGTAGTAGGTTCTAAATTTCCTTTTCCATTAAAAAAATCAATTACTTCAACTACATTTTCAATTCCATAAACATCAATTCCTTCAACAATCGCTGCTTCTTTAACATTTTGGATAGGTAACAAAATTCCTTTAAAACCTTCTTCTTTGGCTTTAATAGCAATAGATAAAGCTCCTTTTATAGGTTGTAAACTTCCGTCTAAAGAAAGTTCACCCATAATTATATAATTTCCTATTTCATCAGCTTTAATTTGAGAAGATGCTGCGAGAATTCCAACAGCAATGGTTAAATCATACGCAGAACCTTCTTTACGTAAATCGGCAGGTGCCATATTTATCGTGATTTTTTTCCCCGGAAAATGATATTGATTGTTTTTGAGTGCAGCAGCTATTCGATAACTACTTTCTTTTATCGCAGAATCGGGTAAACCTACCAAGTGGTAGCCTATTCCTTTATCGATATTTACTTCTACAGTAATGGTTGTGGCATCAACACCGAAAACGGCGCTTCCAAAGACTTTTACTAACATGGCGTATACTTTTAATTAAATGGCTTATAATGTTACAAATATAGAAAAGTTTTTTATTCCGTAATGAAATTCGTAAATTTGCAACAGTTATTTGATTTCTTTGTCCTATCTGGACAAATAAAAGACTTCGTCTTTACTATCATTCGATAAATTCAGTGTTTACTGAATGCCTTTTGGAAAATCCAATTTGGTTTTTATGAATTAATTCGCACAAAAGTGTGAACAAATCTATTTTTATGAATTTTACAATTGTAAATGCTTCTATAGGAAAATCTGAAGTATTTCCGCAACAAACAATCATCGATTTTTTATTTACACATCTTGAACAATATGGTGATACTAAAGAAGATATTTCTAAATGTATCGATTATGTGATGAATCCAAATAAAGGAGGAAATATAATTATAGCAACAGATGAAAATAAAATTGTTGGTATCACTATTTTAAACAATACGGGAATGCAAGATTATATTCCCGAAAACATACTCGTTTACATTGCTGTAGATAATTCTCAAAGAGGAAAAGGTTATGGTAAAAAATTAATGCAAAAGGCAATTGAAATTACAACTGGCAATATTGCTTTACATGTAGAGCCCGATAATCCTGCCAAAATATTATATGAAAAACTTGGCTTTACAAACAAGTATTTAGAAATGCGTTTAACAAAATAAAATGGCTTTTTTAAAATTATACAAGAATAAACTTAGAGAAAACTACATTTTTTTAGATACTATTTTTAAAGAACGAAACATTGAATGGGGAGTTGTTACCAAACTCTTATGTGGAAATATTTTATACATAAAAGAGCTTGTTGACTTAGGCGTTACTGAAATGTATGATTCTAGAATTAGTAATCTAAAAAAGATAAAAAAAATAGATTCAAACATAACAACAGCTTATATAAAACCACCTTCAAAAGAAAATATTGAGAAAGTTGTTAAGTATGCTGATGTAAGTTTCAATACTGAAATTTTCACCATAAAAATGCTTTCTGAAGAAGCTAAAAAGCAGAATAAAATTCATAAAATAATCATCATGATTGAAATGGGTGATTTACGTGAAGGAGTTTTAGGAGAAGAGTTATTGAGTTTTTACGAACAAATTTTCAGTTTGTCTAATCTAGAAATTATAGGAATTGGTACCAACTTAAATTGTTTGAGTGGTGTGATGCCAACGCAAGATAAATTGATTCAGTTGAGTTTATACGAACAGTTAATTGAAGCTAAATTTAATGTCAAAATTCCTTGGGTTTCCGGTGGAACTTCTGTGGCTATCCCCCTACTTTTAAAAAATGCAAGACCAATGGCAGTCAATCATTTTAGAATTGGTGAAGCTTTATTTTTTGGTAAAGATTTATTTACGGGCGAAACTATAGAAGGAATGCATAATGATGTTTTCAAATTGTATGCTCAAATTATTGAAATTACTGAAAAACCAGATAATCCCATTGGAGAACTTGGTGAAAACGTCGCTGGAAACACTTATGAGATAAATGAAAAAACCGATTTGAGTCAGACTTCATTAAGAGCCATATTAGATATCGGATTACTCGATATGCAACCACAATACCTAGAACCTGATAATAAAAATATTACGATTGTAGACGCTAGTTCAGATATGATGGTAATTGATATTACTAATAGTGAAAAGAACTATAAAATTGGTGATTTAATTTCGTTTAAATTACAATATATGGGAGCTTTATATCTTCTAAATTCTGATTATATTGAAAAAGTAATTGAATAGTAAGTTTTACAATTTGTAAATTTTATTTGTCTATATGTAAAATATACTTTACATTTGAAATGTATTTTTAAATCATTTCTTATGAAAACACATTTTCTATTTCCTAATCAATTTAAAATAGTTGGCTGGATATTATTTGTACCTAGTTTAATTATTTCAATTTTAGCAACAATACTTGAATGGAATATTGATGAATATTTTAACATTAAAGTATTTGCTATTTACAACGATGAATTTTTTCAAAAAAACTCTAGCAAATTCTTTCAAATTATTGAAAACAGTATATCAGATGAACTCTTGACTTTTGCTTTAATTATTGGTGGAATTTTAATTGGATTTTCTAAGTTAAAAAGTGAAGATGAAATGATTGGCAAGATTAGGTATGAAAGTTTAGTTTGGGCAACCTATTTTAATTATACAATGCTTCTTTTGTTTACGGCTTTTATGTATGGTATTTCTTTCTTAAACGTATTGTTTTATAATACTTTTACCTTACTCTTGTTCTTCATCATTAGGTTTCATTACATGATTTATAAATTGAATAAACAAAATAGTGATGAAGAATAATCTTAAAGTCTTGCGCGCTATTAAGAATATTTCGCAAGAAGAATTAGCCAAACAAATAGATGTAAGTAGACAAACAATTAATGCTATGGAGAAAGGTAAATACGTGCCATCTACTCTATTAGCGTTAAAATTAGCACGCTATTTTGAAAAGCCTGTTGAAGAAATTTTTGAACTTGACGAAAATGAATAAAAAAATCCCAATCTTTCGATTGGGATTTTTATTATTTTTTAAAATTAGAAATACCTTCTTCTAACCATTTTTTATATTCTTCTACATCTGGTGTGTAACCAACTGGACTTGAAATATCTTTTCCTTCTGAATCTAAAACAATATAAAAAGGTTGTGCATTATTTTTATATCGTGTAATCTGGTAATCACTCCATTTATTTCCTATCGTTTTGATTTCTTTTCCTGTTTCTGGAGAAGTATATTTATCTTTTTCATCAAGTTCTCGTTTATCATCAACATAAAGTGAAATTAAAACCACTTCATTCTTTAAGATAGATAAAACTTCAGGTTGTGACCATACATGTTCTTCCATCTTTCTACAATTCACACAAGCGTGCCCTGTAAAATCTAATAAAATAGGTTTTCCCACTTGTTTGGCATAAGCAACTCCTTCTTCATAATCGTGAAATGCTATAATCTTATGTGGTCCAAAATGTGCATGTTTTGGTAAACCTTCTGCTACTTCTCCTCCACCTTGAGAATTTCCAAGTCCATAAGGACTTTCACTATACGTCATTGGTGGCGGAAATCCAGAAATTAATTTTAAAGGTGCTCCCCATAAACCTGGGATAAGGTAAACTGTAAAAATCGATACTAATAAAGCTAAAAATAATCTACCAACAGAAATATGTGTTACAGGACTATCGTGTGGAAGTGTTAACTTTCCGAATAAATAAACTGCCCATGTCCCAAAAATAACAATCCAAATTGTTAAGAAAACTTCTCTTTCTAACCAATGTGCTTGTAAAACTAAATCTGCATTTGATAAAAATTTAAACGCTAAAGCCAATTCTAAAAATCCTAAAGAAACTTTTACTGTATTTAACCAACCTCCCGATTTAGGTAACGAATTCATCCATGCAGGAAATAACGCAAAAAGCATAAAAGGTAATGCTATAGCTAATGAAAAACCAAACATTCCTACTATTGGTGCAATTCCTCCTTTGGAAGCAGCCTCTACTAATAAAGTACCAACAATTGGTCCAGTACATGAAAATGAAACTATAGCTAATGCCATAGCCATAAAAAAGATTCCTATTATTCCAGATTTACTTGATTTTTTATCAACAATATTTGCAAGAGAATTTGGTAAAACAATCTCAAATGCTCCTAAAAATGATGATGCGAAAAATATTAATATAATAAAAAATATTACGTTAAATATAACACTTGTTGACAATGCGTTTAATGCATCAGCTCCAAAAATACCAGTTACTAATAATCCTAAAAAAACATAAATTACGATAATTGAAATTCCGTAAAATAATGCATTAAAAATTCCTTTTTGTCTTGAGCCACTATGCTTTGTAAAAAAACTAACCGTCATGGGTATCATAGGAAAAACACATGGAGTTAATAATGCTGCAAAACCTCCAAGAAAAGCAAAAATAAAAATAGACCATAAACTACGTTTTTCTTCTTCTTTTTCAACTTCTTTAGTAGTTGTAATGTTATCTTCACTTACTTTTACTTCTTCTTTATTGTTTTCATCAGAAATTGTTTGTTTTGTAGTATCAATAGTAACCGTTTCAATTACTAAATCAGAAGTAGTTTCTACTATAACATTTTCAACTTTAGTGTTGCTTTCAGCTGTTTTAATTTCTGGAAGTTTAAAAGTAAAAGTCTTATCTAATTGTATACATTGTTCTTTACAAGCTTGATATTCAACATAAACTTTAATTTCCTTTAATGTAGAGTTTGTTACTTTAACTTTTTGCTTGAAAGTAGCTTTGTTTTCAAAAATATATTCATCTACTTCAAAAATGTCGTTGTAAACTTTCTCGTATTTACTTTCAGTAGTTTTGCCAACTAATTCAAAATTTCCTTTTGCATTTTTATATTCAAAAACACTTGGTAACGAACCTCCATCTGGTGTAAATTGAGAAAACATATGCCAATGTGGCTCAATCGCAGCTTCCATAACTAATTCAAATTCGTTATTGGAAAGTTGTTTCGTTGAAGTTTTCCATGAAACAGGATCTAATATTTGTGCGTTAACAAATAACGAGATTGTTAATGAGGCAAAAAGGAATATTTTTTTCATTCTTCTAATTCTATTTTTATAATATTTTGTGTTGTTTCGTTTGCTAAAAATCTTTGGTCTGCTCTTTTTCCAATTACCCAAACAATTTCATTATTTGAATATAAAATCCACTGATTTTCTTTATCGAAAAGCGACAACTTCTCATCTTTATAAAACTTACTCAGTTTCTTTTTTCCGAGCATTCCACTAGGATAAAAATATTCTCCTTCATCCCATTTTTTAATGATTAAAGGAAAAGACAGCTTATCTTCATCTACAAAAATAACATCCTTAGTTGGATTAAAAATGTTATCTACTTTACTTTTTGTAATTTTTAAGGGAACTTTAAGAGATTTTTCATCTTTTGTGAAATAATAAACTTCAGAAGTAGTTCCATTTTTATGAAGAATAAGAGTTTTTCTGTCCTTTAAAAGAATATAATCATCAGAAAAAATTTGCTTACCTGAACTTGATTTTACCAATTCAAAGATATCGTTCCAAGCCGAAAAACCATATGGTTTCAACCAATGATACAAATACGTTTGCCAGTTTTGAAGTTGTAATAGCTTTTCTAAATAAATAACTTTCCTATCTGAAAATTCTTCTACAATTTCTTCAAATTTATTATTAACTTCAGTTTCTATAAAATTCTGACTTTCATTTAAAAATTCCTGCGTTTTTTGAAAGTTTGCTAAAAATGTTGGATGTAATTCTTTTAGAATTGGAACAATTTGGTGACGGATTTTATTTCGTAAATATTTTTCCGAAGCATTGCTACTATCTTCTTTCCAAGATAATTTATTTTCTTCAGCATAAGCTAAAATCTCGTCACGAGAAAATGGCAACAATGGACGAATAATATAATCGTTTTGTATTGGAATTCCTGTCAACCCTTCTAAACCTGTTCCTCGACTTAAATTGATAATAAAAGTTTCTAAATTATCATCGGCGTGATGCGCTGTAAGTAAAAATTGGAAATTATTTTTTCCTAATTTCTGTTTAAACCAATTGTAACGCAACTTTCTTGCTGCTAATTGTGTAGAAAGTTTATGTTCTTCAGCATATTCGTTAGTATCAAAATAACGAAGGATATAATGAATTTGATTTGCTTTACAAAAATCTCTCAAAAACTGAGTTTCAGCTTCGCTTTCTTCTCCTCTTAATTGAAAATTACAATGTAGAATTGAAAAGTTATAACTCAACTTTCTAAATAAATCAACCAAAACCATACTATCAATTCCACCACTAACCGCAATGAAAAATTTATTCTCTTTTAAGAAAGGAAATTGGGTTTGAATATGATTTTGGAATTGTTGAAGCATGTTTTTTCAAAGTTAAAAGAAAAAAGGGATAAGGGATTAGTCTATTCAAGTAATTTATTAACTAATGAATTAAGCATCTTTTCAATTTCAATTGATAAATCAGAAGCTTCTTGAATTTGTTCTCTTTTAATAAAGCTTAAATTTACAGCAATTTCAATTTGTGTTTGGCATTCATATTGTGAACCTCTTGCTATTTGTAAAAACTTAGCATAATCTTTTTTATAATTACGCCCGTAACCTTCTGCAATATTTGAAGGAACTGAAACTGAACTTCTTTTAATTTGTGATACTAATCCAAATTTTTCAGATTCAGGAAATACTTCAGAAATTTTATAAACTAAAGTAACCCAATTCATAGATTTTTGCCAAACTATTAAATCTCTATAACTTTTCATATATAATATCCTTTTTACTTATCCCTTATCCCTTTTCCCTGATTTACTCTCCAATACCTCAAACATGGCTTTCGCTTTAACCAAACATTCTTCATATTCATTTTCAGGAATTGATTTATAAGTAATGGCACTACCAACAGAAAAAGATACATATTGATTTTCTGCATTGTATAAAATACTGCGAATGACCACATTGAAGTCGAAATCACCATTTGGCGTAAAATAACCTACAGCTCCACTATACAAACCTCTTTTAGTTTCTTCAAGTTCTTCAATGATTTTCATAGCTGAAATCTTTGGAGCACCTGTCATACTTCCCATTGGAAAAGTGGAACGAATAACCTCAATTGGTGAAATAGAATTTTCAACATTTGATGTAATAGTAGAAATCATTTGATGAACTTGTTTAAATGTATATACCTTACAAAGTTCTTCTACAATAACACTTCCTTTTGAAGCAGTGTGCGATAAATCATTTCGAACCAAATCAACAATCATAATATTTTCAGAACGTTCTTTATCGTTTTGTTCTAATTCTCTTTTGAATTGCTCATCTTGTTCTATGTCAAAACTTCGCCTTGATGTTCCTTTTATAGGTTGTGAAACAACTTTATTTCCTTCCTTTCTTAAATAACGTTCTGGTGAAGCTGACAATAAATATTGATTATTATTTTTAAAATAAACTGCAAATGGCGGTTCAGAAATAGCGTTTAGTTTTTGGTAAACTTCTAAAGGATTAATATGTGCCTCATCTGCATAAAATTCCATACAAAAATTGGCTTCATAAATATCACCTCTATGAATGTAATCCAACATCTTTTGGACTTTCTCTAAATACTTTTCTTTAGAAACTGTTTGTTGAATATTTAATGTAAACTTTTGACTTTTGACTTTTGACTTTTGACTTACTATTTCATTAAAATCATCTTCAATTTCATCATCTACAAAGTGTAAATATTGAATTTCTAATTCATTTCCTTTTAATAAAAACAACTTTTTAGGTTGAAAAAAAAACAAATCTGGAAAATGTAAACCATCAAAATTATTTGATTGCAATTTTTCTATGTCGTTCTTTAAATCATAGGACAAATAGCCAAACAACCAATCTTTAGTAACCGATTGATATTGGTATAAATCTTCAAAAGCATTATGATAATCAGTTTGAATGGAAGTAAAAGCTTCTACTGCAACTACAAGGTCGTAACTTGAATATTGTTGTTCATATTCATTTGAATCTAAAACTACTACTTCTCTAAATTGGTTAGACCAATGAAGCAATTTTGTTTTAAAATCGTTAGGATTTTGTATGTATTTTACAACTGATGTTCTCAAATTATTTTTTTCTTATCTGATAAAAAGCTAAAACCATTAAAATTATACCAAAAAATATTCTCAAAGGCCCTGTTGTTACAATTGTTTGAAGTCTCCAATTTAATCCCACAGTGACTTTATCATTAATTAAATCTACAATACCAATAAAGATTAAAGTAAAAGCGAAAATTAAAAATATAATAGTCGATAAAAGCTTTTCAAAAATCATGTTTGGGTTTTCACCATCATAATATTGTGAGAAACCTTCATCGAATAGATTACTTCTTAATTCTTTAAAATCATTCTTTAAAAGGAATTTAAGAACTTGTTTTTTCAAAACAACATTACGATAATACTTTCCTAAGAGATAAGCTCTTTTTTCTTTATCATCTTCATTTTTAGCCGTATAAAACAATTCTAGAATAGCTATATCTTCATTCTCAATTAGCTTTTTTTCGATTCTTTTAAACGTATTATTTATTTTTTGTTCCATAAAAAAACCTAATAGAAAACTATTAGGTTTCAAATATAATTAAATAAAATCTTAAACGTGTAATGCTCTATTATCAGTAGCTGCTAAAGCTGCTTCTTTAATAGCTTCTGCAAATGTTGGATGCGCGTGTGACATTCTTGAAATATCTTCTGCACTAGCTCTAAATTCCATAGCTGTAACTGCTTCAGCAATTAAATCAGCACAACGAGCACCAATCATGTGAACTCCTAAAACCTCATCCGTTTTTGCATCCGCTAAGATTTTTACGAATCCGTCGATATCTCCTCCTGCTCTTGCTCTACCTAAAGCTTTGAAAGGGAAGCTTCCCGATTTGAATTGAACACCATCAGCTTTTAATTGCTCTTCTGTTTTACCAACAGCAGCAACTTCTGGCCAAGTATATACAACTCCTGGAATTAAATTATAATCGATATGTGGTTTTTGTCCCGCTAAATATTCAGCAACTAAAACTCCTTCTTCTTCAGCCTTATGAGCTAACATTGCTCCGCGAATTACATCTCCAATAGCATAAATATTTGAAGCTGTAGTTTGTAAATGATCGTTTACTACAACTTGACCTCTTTCGTTTACTTGAACACCTGCTTTTTCAACATTCAATCCATCTGTATAAGGACGACGTCCAACAGCAACTAAACAATAATCTCCTTCTAATACTAATTCTTTACCTTTAGCATCATCAGCTTTTACGGTAACTGCATTTCCTTTTCTAGTAACTTCTTTTACCTTGTGAGAAGTATAGAATTTCATTCCTTGTTTCTTCAATACTTTAGTCAATTCTTTTGATAAAGCACCATCCATTCCAGGAATAATTCTATCCATATATTCTACAACAGAAACCTGAGCGCCCAAACGTAAGTATACCTGACCTAACTCAATTCCTATAACTCCACCACCTATAATTACCAAATGCTTAGGAACTTCTGGCAATTTTAAAGCTTCAGTTGAAGTGATTACTCTTTCTTTGTCAATTGAAATAAAAGGTAATGATGATGGTTTAGAACCAGTCGCAATAATGGTATGTTTAGATTCAATTACTTCTGAGGAACCATCTTTTTTTGTGATTTTAATTGAAGTAGCACTTTCAAATGAACCAACACCTTCAAAAACTTCAATTTTATTTTTATCCATTAAAAATTTAACACCACCACAAGTTTGATCTACAACTGCTTGTTTTCTGTCAATCATTTTTTGAAGATTCACTTTAACTTCACCAGAAACTTCAATTCCATGATCTGCGAAGTGCTGTAATTCTTCATAATGATGTGAAGAAGCTAACATTGCTTTTGAAGGAATACATCCTACATTTAAACATGTACCTCCAAGAGTTGAATATTTTTCAATGATTGCAGTTTTAAAACCTAATTGTGCACAACGAATTGCTGAAACATATCCGCCAGGTCCAGAACCAATAATGGTTACATCAAATTGACTCATTTTTTATATTTTTTTGTGTAGTTATTGTAAAATCGAATACAAAAGTACAGTTTTTTAAAGAATTAATTACCAGTAATATTGGTAAATTATTATACACTTAATTTAAAGGCAGTTGTATGTTTCACTTCCCCTATCATAAATGTGCTATGGGTACTCCCTATATCTTTAATTGTTGTTAGTTTAGTTACCATAAACTCTCGATATTCTTCCATATCTTTAACGAATATTTTTAAAATATAATCATAATCACCACTTACATGATAACATTCTAATACTTCGTCTAATTTTAAAATTTCCTTTTCAAAATGTTTGATTAGGTTAATGTTGTGTTGAGCTAATTTCACATGACAAAATACAACGAAATTTTTTTCTATCTTTGATTTATCAATTAAAGCAACATATTTATTGATAATTCCTTCACGTTCAAGCTTTTTAATTCGTTCATAAACAGCTGTTACCGAAAGATTTAACTTATCAGAAAGTTCTTTTGTTGTCTTTTTTGTGTCTAATTGAAGTAATTCAAGTAGTTTTCTATCAATTATATCTAATTTCATTTTGAAATAATTTTTAATTACACTTCAAAATTACAAAATAAAAAGAATTAAATTCTATATAAATTATATTTTTTAGTTGTAAAATCTATATTTAAACAATTTAGTTGAAAATTTAATTACAATTTTAGATTTTTGCTTTACAATCAACTAAACAATATTATTATGAGTCAGTTTAATCCTGCAGACAAAATTCAAGATTTACAATATTTTGGGGAATTTGGAGGTGTAAACCCATCTATTTCTGATAGTTCAACATATACATTCCTTTCAGCTAAAACAATGTTTGATACATTTGAAGGAAATGCGGAAGGATGTTATTTATATTCTCGTCATTCATCACCAAGTAATTTATATTTAGATAAAGCGCTTGCGGCAATGGAAGGAACAGAATCGGCAAACGTTGCTGCTTCTGGAATGGGAGCTATCACTCCTGCGCTATTACAATTATGTGGAAATGGCGATCATATTGTTTCTAGTAGAACTATTTATGGTGGAACATACGCGTTCTTAAAAAACTTTGCTCCAAGAATGGGCGTGAATACTACATTTGTTGACATTACTAAATTAGATGTTGTTGAAGCAGCGATTACTCCGAACACTAAAGTTTTATATTGCGAAACGGTAAGTAATCCACTTTTAGAAGTGGCAAACCTTTCTGAACTATCTAAAATTGCTAAAAAACACAATATTAAATTAGTTGTAGATAATACGTTTTCACCTTTATCGGTTTCACCAATTAAATTAGGTGCTGACATTGTCATTCACTCTTTAACGAAGTATATTAATGGTAGTAGTGATACTGTTGGTGGTGTAGTTTGTGCATCTCAAGAATTTATTAACGATTTAAAAAATGTAAATTCTGGTGCAAGTATGTTATTAGGTCCAACAATGGATAGTATGCGTTCGGCATCTGTAATGAAAAACTTAAGAACTTTACATTTACGTGTAAAACAACACAGTTACAATGCAATGTATCTTTCTAAAAAATTCGAACAAGACGGACTTAAAGTTGTTTATCCAGGTTTAGAAAGTCATCCAAGCCACGAAGTTTACAAAAACATGATTAATCCAGAATATGGTTTTGGTGGAATGATGACAATTGATGTGGGTACTTTAGATAAAGCAAATGCTTTAATGGAATTAATGCAAGAACGTAACTTAGGCTATTTAGCAGTAAGCTTAGGATTCTATAAAACATTATTTAGTGCACCTGGAACTTCAACTTCATCTGAAATTCCATTAGAAGAACAAGCTGAAATGGGATTAACTGATGGATTAATTCGTTTCTCAATAGGTTTAGATAATGATATTAAAAGAACCTACCAAATGATGAAAGAATGCATGAAAGAAATGAATGTATTATAATTCTTTATTTAAATAGTTTTGAAGCCGATTTCTTTAAGAATCGGCTTTTTTTATGAAATGAAAACTCAATTGTATAATCACTAGAGTTTTTCTATATTGCGGACTCTAAAAAAATAACATGGATACTAAAATCATAAAAAATAAAGAACTTAATATTTGGGAAGCATTAATACCTGTTTTTGCATTAATTGGAATGTTAGCCTTTAACGTATATGTTTTTGGAGATAATGCTCTCGGAGGAAGCAACCAATTTGTTTTGTTATTAGGCGCAGCTGTTGCGGCAATTGTTGGTTTTTTTAATAAAGTATCTTATAAAAAGATGTTAGACGAAGTTGCCGAAAATATTAAATCGACAGCAGGTGCAATATTAATTTTACTTATGGTGGGTTCATTAGCAGGTACTTGGCTTATAAGTGGAATCATACCTTCAATGATTTTTTATGGACTTAAAATCTTAAGTCCAGCCATATTTTTACCAGCAACTTTGATTATTTGTTCTGTTATTTCAATTGCTACTGGTAGTTCATGGACAACTTCTGCAACTGTAGGTATTGCTTTAATAGGAATTGGAGGTGCTTTAGGTTTTGATTTAGGAATGGTTGCAGGCGCAGTAATTTCCGGGGCTTATTTCGGAGATAAGTTATCACCTATGTCAGATACTACTAACCTTGCTCCTGCAATGGCTGGTACAGATTTGTTTACTCATATTCGATATATGACATTAACCACGATTCCTTCTTATGTTATTACATTAATCATTTTTATTATTTTAGGACTAACTATTGAAACTCATGGTACAGCAGATACCCAAGCACTCCTTTCAGATATTGAAAAATCTTTCAATATAACTCCATGGTTGTTTTTAGTTCCTGTAATTGTAATTGGACTAATCATAAAAAAAACTGAACCACTTATCGCCTTACTAGTAGGAACTCTTTTAGGTGGAATTTTTGCACTAATTTTTCAACCTGAAATAGTAGTAATGTTATCTGGCGGTAATGAATTAAACTTTATAAATGGCTATAAAGGTGTAATGAATGCTATTACTACAAAATCAGTTATACCAACCGAAAATAGTACTTTAGCAGATCTTTTCACTTCTGGCGGAATGGAAAAAATGCTAGGAACAATTTGGTTAATTTTATGTGCAATGGTTTTTGGTGGAATTATGGATGCAATTGGTGCATTATCAAGAATTAGCCAATCTTTACTAAAACTTGCTCATTCAACACTAGGTTTATTTGCTTCAACTGTTGGAAGCTGTATCGCATTAAATATAACTGCTTCAGACCAATATTTGGCTATTGTAGTTCCTGGTAAAATGTTTTCAAAAGCTTATCAAGATAAAGGACTAGCTCCTGAAAATTTAAGTAGAACACTTGAAGATTCTGGAACAGTTACTTCTGTTTTAATTCCATGGAATACTTGTGGCGCATATCAATCTGGAGCATTAGGTGTTAGTACGTTTGATTATTTACCTTATGCTTTTTTTAATATTTTAAGTCCTTTTATGACTCTTATTTTTGCTGCGTTTAACATAAAAATTAGACAATTAGTTTCAGATATTAAAAATTAGATATACAATAAATAAAATCTATTTTTATATAAAAATTAACCATTACTTAAAACATGTAATGGTTTTTTTATTTGTAAATTTGATAATATTCAATATTATTTATTAAATAATTAGTAAAAAAACAACAAACTAATCACTATAAAATCAAATTTATGGATAATTCTAACGACATCAGCAAATGCCCTTTTCATCAAAACCCAAACACAGGAACTACTAATAAAGATTGGTGGCCTAATTCATTAAACCTAGATATTTTACATCAGCATGATAAAAAAACAAACCCTATGGGAGAAAATTTTAATTATGCTGAGGAATTTAAAACACTAGATTTAGAAGCAGTAAAAAGTGATTTAAAAAAATTAATGACCGAAAGTCAAGAATGGTGGCCTGCAGATTGGGGACACTATGGAGGCTTAATGATACGAATGGCGTGGCACTCTGCAGGAACCTATAGAACTTCAGATGGACGTGGAGGAAGTAATACAGGAAACCAACGTTTTGCTCCTTTAAATAGTTGGCCAGATAACGTAAATTTAGATAAAGCTAGAAGATTATTATGGCCTATTAAAAAGAAATATGGCAATAAGCTATCATGGGCAGACTTAATGATATTAGCGGGAAATATGGCTTACGAATCAATGGGATTGAAAACCTTTGGATTTGCAGGTGGACGTGAAGATATTTGGCATCCTGAAAAAGATATTTATTGGGGTTCTGAAAGTGAATGGTTAGCTAAAACAGGCAGTGAAGGAAGTCGATATTCAGGTGAAAGAGACTTAGAAAATCCGCTTGCAGCTGTAATGATGGGTTTAATTTATGTTAATCCAGAAGGTGTTGATGGTAACCCTGATCCTTTAAAAACAGCGCACGATGTTCGAGTTACTTTTAAAAGAATGGCTATGAACGACGAAGAAACTGTAGCTTTAACTGCTGGTGGACATACCGTAGGTAAAGCTCATGGTAATGGAGATGCTTCTAAATTAGGAAAAGAACCTGAAGCTGCTGGAATTGAAGAACAAGGTTTTGGGTGGCACAATCCAAAAGGAAATGGAAACGCTGGAGATACCGTTACAAGTGGAATTGAAGGTGCTTGGACTACTGAACCTACCAAATGGGATAATGGCTATTTCGACTTATTATTAAATTATGATTGGGAATTAAAGAAAAGTCCAGCAGGAGCTTGGCAATGGGAACCCATAAATTTACCTGAAGAAAAAAAGCCTATTGATGCTAATAACCCATCTTTAAGAAGAAATCCAATAATGACAGATGCTGATATGGCTATGAAGATGGATCCAGAATATAGAAAAATCTCTGAAAAATTTTATAACGACTTTAATTACTTCACTGAAGTATTCGCAAGAGCTTGGTTTAAACTAACACATCGTGATTTAGGTCCAAAATCTAGATATCTTGGTGCTGATGTTCCAAAAGAAGATTTAATTTGGCAAGACCCCATTCCAGAAGGAAATAAACATTTATCAGAAAGCGATATCAACGAATTAAAATCAAAAATTTTAAATAGTGGTCTAAGCCGATCAGAACTTGTTGCAACTGCTTGGGACAGTGCAAGAACATTTAGAGGTTCTGATTTTAGAGGAGGTGCAAATGGAGCAAGGATACGTTTAGCTCCTCAAAAAGATTGGCAAGGAAATGAACCTGATAGATTACAAAAAGTTTTAAATAAACTTATTGAAATTCAAAATAATACATCAATAAATATAAGTCTAGCCGATTTAATTGTTCTAGGAGGAAATGTTGCAATTGAACAAGCCGCAAAAGATGCTGGTTTTACAATTTCAATACCATTCACCCCAGGTCGTGGAGATGCTACACAAGAAATGACCGATATTGAATCTTTTGAAGATTTAGAACCAGTACATGATGCTTTTCGCAATTGGCTGAAAAAAGATTACGCTGCAGTTAAGCCTGAAGAGATGATGCTAGACAGAGCGCAATTGTTAGGTTTAACTACTCCAGAAATGACTGTTTTAATTGGTGGTATGAGAGTTTTAGGTGCGAATTACAGCAACAGTAAAAACGGAGTGTTTACGGATAATATAGGTGTATTAACTAATGACTTTTTCGTTAATTTAACGGATATGAATTATAATTGGAACCCAACTGGTAGCAACAGTTACAATGTAGTTGATAGAAAAACAGGAGCTACAAAATGGACAGCAACAAGAGTTGATTTAGTTTTTGGTTCGAATTCAATTTTACGAGCTTATGCAGAAGTTTATGCACAAGATGATAACAAAGAGAAATTTGTAAAAGATTTTGTAAAAGCTTGGACAAAAGTTATGAACGCGGACAGATTTGATATATAATTAACAAATAACTTCCAGCAAAATGCACCTCTTTAATGAGAGGTGCATTTTTTATTTTTTGCAACGATAAATAAAACTTATAATTTAATAAATATTTATCATTGATTTTTTATTTAAATGCTTTCAAATTGAGTAATTTTGCGCCTGTTAAAAACACAATAAAATTTAAAATTTAAAAACATGGCATTAGTAGGAAAAAAATTCCCGAACATTACAGTTGACGCAATCTCTGAAATGGGAGATAACTTAAGAATCAACGTTTTAGAAGAAGCAGTAAATAACAAGAAAAAAGTATTATTATTTTGGTATCCAAAAGACTTCACTTTTGTTTGTCCAACAGAATTACATGCTTTTCAAGCTGCTTTAGGTGAATTTGAAAAAAGAAACACTATGGTAATTGGAGCTTCTTGTGATACAAACGAAGTTCACTTTGCTTGGTTAAACACTGCAAAAGATAATGGTGGAATCGAAGGTGTTACTTATCCTTTATTAGCTGATACAACTAGAAATTTATCTGCTGCTTTAGATATTTTAGATGCAGAATGGGTTTACGATGAAAACTTAGGTGAAGAAATCTTAGAAGGTTCAAATGTGACTTTCCGTGCAACTTACTTAATTGACGAAGAGGGTAAAATTTTCCACGAAAGTGTAAACGATATGCCATTAGGAAGAAATGTAAATGAGTATTTAAGATTAATAGACGCTTACACTCACGTTCAAACTAAAGGAGAAGTTTGTCCAGCTAACTGGGAAGAAGGTAAAGATGCAATGAATGCAGACAGAAATAGTACTGCAGCGTATTTAGCTTCTCACTAAAATAATATGTCAATTTTCAATGTGTCGATAAAACAATTATTGGCACATTGACTTATTGTCTCATTAAAAATTCAAAAAATATGTTTCAAGAAATAGAACAAGATAATTTACAAGAAATTGTAAAATCTAATGATATTGTATTGGTTCAGTTTTCAGCTTCATGGTGTGGAAATTGCCGCATTATGAAACCAAAATTCAAAAAATTAGCTTCAGAAAATGAAAATGTTCCATTCTTAGTAGTGGATGCAGAAAAATTTCCAGAATCTAGAAAATTAGCTAAAGTGGATAATTTACCAACTTTTGCTGCTTTCAAAAATGGAGAATTGGTTAACCAAACTCAAACTAATAAATTAGAAGTTTTAACTGAATTAGTAAACGAAGTAGTCTAAAATGAAATTACCTGTAATAAAACAATTAACTCAGTTTATTGAAGATAATGACCAAGATTATCTAGTTGAAGCTATTGAAGTTTTAGAAAACCTAACTGAAGTTCCTTCATTAAAAGATGAAGAATTAGATGTAATTGGTGAATTAATTTCTAATATGTATGGCGCTTTAGAAGTCAATAGAATGGTTCAAGAAGGTAAAGACAAAAAAACTGCCTTAAATGATTTTATGAAGAGAGTTCTAGGCTCAATTGATAAGTAAATAATTTTAGAATTAATTTTTTAACAATTTCATAATATAAAGTTATTTTTCATATACATTTTTTATATATTGCGACACTAATGCAAAAAAATGTATATGAAAAAAACTACTTTTTATTCATTTTTATTTTTACTTATTTCTAGTTTTATTTTTGCCCAAAATATAACTTATAAAGAAAGGAATCCAGAGTTTGAATATTTTGATTTTTCAAACGATACCATAGTTATACCATTAAAAACTCCATTAGGGCTTGATAATAAAACAGTTTTTACAAGTAAACTACCCTACCCCATTATTTTTATACATGGATTAAACTCAAGTTCTGAGACATGGAATTCGAGTTCAAATTTTATTGATTTTCAGTATGGTTTTACTTTTGGAGGTCGTTTCGATTATTGCTTAAATGCAAATGAAAATGATGGTAATACCAACACAAATTTTTATCCAACAGCTAATGCTGATATTGCTGCTTTTGATGGAACTACAATACAAAATGGAGATTATTATTATGTAAACTTTAGAGTTAACTCAAATGGTTCGATTGGGGATAATCAATTAAGTAATCAAGCTGCTATTGTAAAACAAGGAAAAGCAGTCAAAAATGCGGTTGAACGTGTTTTAACATTAACAGGAAAAGATAAAGTTATTTTAGTTGGACATAGTATGGGGGGGTTAGCTTCAAGAGAATACATTCAAAACTCATACAATTGGCAAGCTGATAACCAACATCATGTAGCAAAATTTTTGACTGTTGGAACTCCGCATGGTGGTAGTAATGCAAGTGATACGGGATTAGGTTGGTTTGCAGGAATAGATACGCATTCAGAAGCAATTCGCGATTTAAAAATCACATATTACTATAGTGGCGACCAAGGAAGGTATTTGTTTGGAGGAATTGAAGTTAATAACTCTTCAAATATGAACGAACATCTTTTTGGTGCTGACTTCTTTAATTATGATGTAAACTGTAACGGCGCTATAGGTGACAATGTAACGGGAATTAACCAAAAACCCATAGATAATTTAATAGACTTTTCATGTATTATAGGAAAAGTAAATGGTTCTTCTACAGATGGAGTTGTTACAGAAACTTCTGCTAAAATGAATAATTATTTTCCTTCTTTAACTTATCCAGCAAAGTACTTTTATTACACTTCGATAGGGATTGAAAATCATACTGCCTTACCAAGTCAATATTTTGAAATTTTTCAAGGGTTAGATGAACCTCAAGTAAAAGAATTAGCCTATACTGTTGAAACAAATAAAGATTATATAGGATTTACAACTATCCAGGAGACTTCTTCTAATTCAGATATTGATATTTATAAATTCAATATTTCTGATCCTATGATTGTAAATATTAATGTTAGCGATATAGTTACAAGTCAAATGACTGCTGAAATACAAGATATGTCTGGAAGCACAATTACTCCTATTTCAAATAATAGCGGTTCGTTTTTAAATTTTACAGCGACATTAGCAAGTGGTGATTATTATCTTAAATTAACAAGTATAACTCCTACAAGTTCAAATTATTTAACCCCTTATCAATTTAATATCGCAACAACATTAGACACTGATAATTTTGTTGAAAAGGGAATTAATGTATATCCAAACCCATTTAGTAATAGTATCTATTTGGATCAAGTCGAATTCACAAAAGGCTATGTGTATTCCATTTTGGGAGAAAAAGTTTTAGAATTTGATAATTCATTGCAAACTTTAGATACTTCTGAAATTGCAAAAGGTATTTACATCATTACTCTTGAAAATTCAGAATCCAATCAAAGTTTTAAAATGATTAAAGAATAATAAAAGCGCTCTTATAAGAGCGCTTTTATATTTATTTTCAATGCTAAATTTGCCATTATCATTCCAAGTATTGGTGCTAGAATATATATCCATAAAAAAGAAACATTTCCCGATACAATTGACGGACCTAAAGTTCTAGCAGGATTCATTGATGCACCGGTTAAAGGACCAGCCAACCATGCTTCTAAAAATACAGTAAACCCAATTAAAAAAGGGGCAAATTTTTGCAACGTTTTTCTTGTTGTCGAAATTAGAATAACTAACATCAATAAAAAACTAAGAAAGAATTCATAAACAAATGCTTCTTGCCAAATATCTCTTGGTAAAGTGTTACCTAGTTTAAGATTAGATGGAAAGATGACAAATAAAACATAACTCGCCATTACGCCTCCAAAAATTTGAAATAGAATATAGATAATTGTATCCTTTAAAAACATTTCTTTGTTTGAAAAAAATCCAATAGTGACAGCAGGATTAATGTGAACATCACCATATTTTTGCAAAGCTATTATTACTAGCCAAACAGTTAATCCGAATACAACACCAATTGAAAAAGTGTCGAAAAAACCAATTTCTTCACCAACAATTATTGATCCCGTTCCAAAGAAAACCAATAAAAAAGTACCGAAAAACTCTACAAAGTATTTTGAAAGCAATTTCACTATTTACTAATTTTTGAAAAAACATAATACATTTCAGAAGCAATCTCTAAACTTCTTTCTTCATACTTTGAATCCATTAAATCAGTTCCATCAAACGCTTTTGGATCATCGTATTTTATTGGAAATCTTGCTTCTGCACCAAAAACCATCGGACAACCTTCATCAGCTGAAGAGCAAGTCATAATCGCTGCAAATCCAGATTTTGGGTTAAAATTAGCTTCATACTTTTTAGAAAATCCGATAATTGGCAATTCCCTTTCATCAAATTTAATTGCATATACAGGGTTGTTACTTTCTGATAATTTTTCAATTTCAAATCCTTGATTTTTAAGTGTTTCAACAACTTTAGGAAACATGGCAGTAGTTTCCGTTCCACCAGAATAACAAGACATATTTTTAATTCCGAAATGAAATGCTATAGTTTGTGCCCAAATTTGCCCTAAATGACTTCGGCGCGAATTATGTGTGCAAATGAAATTTAATCGAATTTCTTCTTGATTAGCAACTTTACGTTGAATATAAGTCACCAAATGATTCAAGACTTCTTTACGTTCTTCCGAAACTGATAAATTAGCTGAACTCGCAATTGTTTGTTTCAAATTAGAATACATTTTATCTTTTTATATAGTGAGCAAAAATAAAATTTTGAGTTGTGTCAAATGGTGTTTGATGATCTTCAGTAAAGCAATTTTCTAATTTGAAATCTTCCTCAAAAATAGCTTCAAGCTTCATAACAGAATATTGTGTAATATCTAAACCACTACATTTTTTGGGTCCATCTTCAGAAAAGGTTCCCAAAATAAAATGCCCACCAGAGTTTAATGCGTTTACAACATTACTTTTATACTTTTGAACATCATTTTCATCTGTAATAAAATGAAACGAAGCTCTGTCGTGCCAAACATCAAACTTTTCTTGAGTAACAAAGTCTAAACTGTCTGAAACAATAAACGTTACATTCTTAGCTTTTTCTCCTAATCTCTTTTTTGCTCTTTCAATGGCATTTTCAGAAATATCTAATAAAAATAAATTCGTATATCCTAAGTCTAACAAATTATCAATTAGATAACTATCGCCACCACCAATATCAATAATTTTAGCTTCTTTATCTAATTTACAAGATTGAATTAATTGCAATGAAGTTTCAGGCTTTTGTTGGTACCAACTTACTTCTGTTTCAGCTTTTGTAGTAAAAACTGTTTCCCAATGTGCTTTTTTTGAATTTTCCATTAACAACAACCAGAATTAGGATTACAAGCATTTTCTTTAACTTTCCACTCACCTATTTTTACCTTAGGCTTTTTAGTTGGAATTCCGCAATTATCTTTAGCCAAACAATCTGTCAATTTTGAGGTCAATAAAAAGTTTGTTCCATCAAAATCAAGATTAAATTTACCAATTGTATCTTTCATTTGGTATTCCACTTCAATTTCTAAATCGGGAATATTTAATTTATTTTCAGACAATTCTATAATGTGAATTAATTTTTCCGGATGCAAACGATGATCATAATCATTTGCTTCCCAAAGTTGGAAATTAACTACTTCTTCATTACGTACAGTTCCACCACAATCTATAAAATGTTTGGTTACTTTGCCAACTTCAGTTACATGAAAATGGGATTGTACTAAATCTCCATTAGGCAATTGAAATGCAATTACCTCTAGATTCTTGAGCGCTTTTTTTATTTCTGATAATTTCATTTTAAATCTTTTAAAATTAACAACATTTCGTATTTAGTTTATTAGAAATTTGCCCGAAATAACTTTCAAGCAATTTAATTGTATCCGGATTTAGACAATAACAAATAGAAGTTCCTTCAATGTTACCTTTAATGATTTCTGCGTTTTTTAGCTCCTTTAAATGTTGCGAAACCGTAGGCTGTGCCAATGGTAATTCGTTTACAATATCACCACAAATACAACTATCTACACTCAATAAATATTGAATTATTGCTATTCTTGCAGGATGCGACATTGCTTTAAACAACACTGCTAAATCGTTTTGTTCTTTAGTAAAAAAATCGGCCTTTGATGCTCCCATAAAAAAATTATTATATTGCAATATTACGATATTATAATTTAGAAGTAAACAAAAAACGCCAAAATTATATTTTGGCGTTTTATTTTTTATAATATTTGTCATTTCGAACGAAGAGAGAAATAGCATTATTTTGATTATGAGACTCCTCCTTTGTCGGAGTGACATAAAATGTTACTCTTTCACAAACTTCGAAGTTGTACTTCCATTTACTGTATTCAATTTCATAAAATACGTTCCCGTTTCTAAACTTGAAACATCGATAGTTTTTGTTGAATTTGGAATTGCGATTACAACTTGTCCAACAATATTATAAATCTCAACCGATTGAATTTCTGTTTGATTTTTTGTTGAAATATTCAATATGTCTTTTGCTGGATTGGGATACAATACAAACTCGTTTTCAAAGGCAAAATCTTGATTGTTTAAAAGATTATCAATTGTTGTTATATATTCATTTGTAGTAATTGGGAAATTATAATCGAAATAAATATTAGCATCATTACTAAACGTATCGCCAACCGTTAATGTTGGTAAAGTTTTAATTTTAAAAGCGACATAACCATCATTTGTGACGTCATTGAAATCTAAATTGATGTTTTCAAAAATGAATTCAACTTTATTGTCTTTAATTCTTGTAAAGAACTCATGACTTCCATGCAAAGGAAATAAAGTTGAAACATCAAACTTTGATATATCAATCATGTCTTTTACAACTATGTTTTCGGCAGGATACGTTCCTGTATTTTCAAAACGAATTACATAATGCACATATTCTCCAACCATTGAAATATCGACAGATTCACCTTCAACACATGTTTTGTCATTAGGATCATAAGAACCTACAACTACTTGTCTTAATCCTGAAGAGTTATTAGACAAATCTTCATCGTTATTTGTAGTCGAAATTTCAGAAAAAATTCCTAAAACATCACCATTATTTACTGCTGGAGTTTCCATTGGTGAATTTACATTCAAAACAACATCAATTGTTCTAGTTTCAAATGGCATTAAATTGCTATAATTCCAA
The DNA here is from genome assembly GCF_019702945.1 of Flavobacterium okayamense. Lineage (NCBI taxonomy): Bacteria > Pseudomonadati > Bacteroidota > Flavobacteriia > Flavobacteriales > Flavobacteriaceae > Flavobacterium > Flavobacterium okayamense. Next base: position 2,050,959 of record NZ_AP024749.1, on the reverse strand, counting down.
TGTAATGTAGTTGTATTACCATAAATAGTTTGAGAATCATAAATAGTTGAACTAGATATAAAATCTAATACATCTTCTTCGTAACTAAAAGTTGCTTCTCCATTCTCTACTTGGTTACCTATATTTTTATAAATAATTCTATACTGCGCATCGAAACCGGGACGAGCTGGAGATGTTGGAATAACTACAACTTCTACATTTGAATGTACACCATTTGCGGTTACACAAAAATATTGCGTAAACGGACTTGCTTGTGTAGGAAAATCAACAACAAAGCTTGTTGGATAAATAGTAAAATAAGTTGGGCTCTCTAAATTTGGTGTAACTGTATGACTTCCTGCTTGAACAGGAATATAATAGTCTCCTGTAGAATTAGCTATAAAGCTTCCTGAGTTTGTACCATCAGTAATATCAAAATTTAAATTTGGATAATTAATATCAGAAATATCACAACCATTATTATCAAAATCAAATTTGGAATTTCCAGAAATTTCATAAAATGTTCCACCTGGGTTAAATGTACAATAAGTATTAACGTGACAATCAATATAGTTATAACTAATTATTTCAGATTGAATAAAGTCAACAAATTGATCACTAGAACATATATAAAGTATATTAGCATTTTCCAAAATATCAAAAACAAGATAGTTTGAATTTTTGAGAAATACATTCTTTAAAGAAATATTTCCAGTAGTTTGAAAAACTTGAATACTTGGTAAATTTTGGGCATTAATATTTTCTATAAAATTGTTATTAACATAAACCGATTCTAAATAATTTAAATTTGAAACATTTAAATTGTTTAAACTATTATCATCACAATCTAAAATTACTAAGCTTAATAAACTTGAGAAATTTCCATCGCTTATTAAATTAGATTCACAATATAATTCTTTTAAGTTTATTAATCCATCAGTATTCAAAAGCATAATTTGATTATTTACACAATCTAAAACCTCTAAATTAGATAAATTTGAAACATTTAAATCTGTAAGTTGATTATTACTACAAATCAAAGTAGTAATATTGAAAAAAAAATCAATTCCAGTTAAATCACTTATATTAGAGTTTACAATAGATAAAAAACTAACATTTAAAGCTTCAGTTATTTGAATTTCTCCATCATTATTACTATCTATATTAAAAAAATTACCTGATAAATCTTTAGCTATTGTATTACTTGGATTAGCACTTAATAAAGCAGCTTTAAAATTAGCATCAGGGATATTTACAATTTGCGCATTAGTTATAAAACTAAAAGCAAAAAATAGTAAAAAGTAAAATTTTTTCATTTATTAAGAATTTATTCATTCAAAAATAAACTTTTTAAAGTAATAAACAAGTAGATGAAGTTAATAATAATACACCCCTAAAGTTCCCTCAAGGGGACAATTTCTTATTAAAAAAATCACTATTTTAGCCACATGTTAAAAGTAACGATAATTGGTAGTGGCAATGTCGCCCAACACTTAATTAAAGTGTTTTCACAAACAAAAGAAGTTTCTTTGGTTCAAGCTTTTGCACGTCAACCAAAATCACTTTTGCATTTGTTGCCAAAGGAGAAAATCACTAACGATTATAATGCTTTACAAGAGGCCGATGTTTACATTATTTCAGTAACCGATAATGCTATAAACGAAGTTTCAAGCCAACTCCCGTTTAAAAATAAGTTAGTGGTTCATACTTCTGGTACTTCAAATATTGACATTTTAGATAGTAAGAATAGAAAAGGAGTTTTTTATCCGTTACAAACATTTTCTAAGAGTAAAGAAGTCGACTTCTCCTCTATTCCATTGTGTTTAGAAGCTGAAAATGAAGATGATTACAAAATTTTAGAACTTTTGGCTAAAGCTATTTCAAATAAAGTTTTCAATATTTCATCAGAACAACGCAAAAGCTTACACGTAGCGGCTGTTTTTGTAAGCAATTTTGTCAATCATATGTACGTTATTGGTGGCGAAGTTTGTGAAGAAAACAACGTTCCATTTGAAGTTTTACAACCTTTAATTCAAGAAGTGGCAAATAAAATAACTTCACTTTCTCCTAAAGAAGCACAAACGGGTCCAGCTTTACGAAATGATACCAAAACTATAGAAAAACATATTGAATTTTTAAAAGATTCAAATTATCAAGATATTTACAAATTACTAACCCAATCGATACAAAATGTCGCAAAAGAGTTATAAAGAACATATGAATACCATTACTACTTTCGTTTTAGATGTAGATGGTGTTTTAACTGATGGAACAATTCACGTTACTCAAACTGGTGAAATGCTTCGTAACATGAACATTCGTGATGGTTATGCTATGAAAGCTGCTGTTGAAAATGGATATCATGTTTGTATTATTTCGGGCGGAAGTAACGAAGGTGTTCGTGTTCGTTTACGAAATTTAGGAATTACTGATATTCATTTAGGCGTTTCTGATAAAGTAGAAACCTTTAAAGAATATTGCGATATTTACAATATTAATCCTGAAAATGTATTGTATATGGGTGATGATATTCCTGATTTTCACGTAATGAAATTGGTAGGGTTACCTACATGTCCGCAAAATGCAGCTCCGGAAATTAAAGGAATTTCAAAATATATTTCTCATAAAGATGGCGGAAAAGGTTGTGTTCGCGATGTTATTGAACAAGTCATGAAAGTACAACACAAATGGATGGAACATTTTGATGCAAAGTATGATTAATTTTTTAAAGTAATCAGTGTTCAGTTTACAGTAATCAGTTTTTTGCCAATGGTTTATCAAGATTTATTAGCTTATAAAAAAGGTTTTGAAGTTGCAATGGAAATTTTTGAGGCTACAAAATCATTTCCATCAGAAGAAAAATACTCTTTAACTGATCAAATTAGAAGATCATCTAGAAGTGTTTGTGCAAACATAGCTGAAGCGTATAGAAAAAGAATCTATCCAAACCATTTTATAAGTAAACTAACTGATTCGGATGCTGAAAATTCTGAAACTCAAACTTGGCTTGAATTTGCTTTAGCTTGTAAATATATTGACCAAGAAACATATCATAAATTATCAACAAAAAATACTGAAGTTGGTAAATTAATAAATTATATGATTTTAAATCCTAAAAAATTTGGAGTAATAAATAAAAACTAATTTACTGAACACTCAATACTGAACACTATTACATGAACTTCTTTAAACTTATACGCATACAAAACTTAGCGATGATTGCATTTATGCAAATTTTATTTCGCTATACATTTATGAAAACGGCTACATTTACTGAGCTTACGCCAACATTCAATTTCTTAGCGCTTTCGCATTTACAATTCTTTTTATTGGTTTTAGCTACAGTTTTAATTGCAGCTGGTGGTTACATCATTAATGATATTATGGATCAAGAAACTGATGAAATTGCAAAAAAGAGAATTGTTGGAGTTTCTATTTCTGAAAAAGCAGCTTACAATTATTACGTAATTTGCAATATTATTGGTGTTGGAATTGGGTTTTATCTTTCAAATGTTATTATTAAACCAAGTTTTACCGCATTTTTTATTATTACTGCTGCTTTGTTATACGTTTATGCAACTACTTTAAAACAAATTGCTGTTTTAGGAAATGTGATTGTAGCGTTAATTCTTTCTTTTAGTATCATTATCATCGGAATTTACGATTTAGTTCCTTCTACTTATGCAGGAAATAGAGAACAAATGAAACAAGTTTTCAGTATACTTACCGATTATGCAATTTTTGCATTCATCATTAATTTTTTAAGAGAAATGGTAAAAGATATTGAAGATACAGATGCTGATTACGCCAGCGGAATTGCAACTTTGCCTGTTTTAATTGGTAAAAACCGAACCATGAAAATTGTATTTGGATTGTCAATTATTCCAATTGCTTTATTAGCTTATTATCTTCGAACCAACTTATTCATGTACGATTACGTTGTGTATTATGCATTATTATTTATCATAGCTCCGCTTCTATTCTTTACAATCAAAAGTTGGAGTGCTAAAACACAAAAGGAATACAAAAACCTAAGTTTATTATTAAAGTTGATTTTATTCTTCGGAATTGTATCAATTTGGGTAATTACCTATTCTACTTTACATGCTTAGAGAAAAATTACAACATAAACGCATCGTTTTAGCTTCGGGTTCGCCAAGAAGACAACAATTTTTCAAAGAATTGGATATCGATTTTGAAATCCGATTAAAGGAAGTTAAAGAAGTATATCCGGAACATTTAAAAGCTGAACAAATAACGAATTTCTTAGCTGAATTAAAAGCCAATGCTTTTTCTGAAATTGCAAAAAACGAAATTATTATTACAAGTGACACTATTGTTTGGCATGAAAAAAAAGCCTTAGGAAAGCCAAAAGATTACAATGATGCATTTTTAATGTTACAATCGATGTGTGGCAAAACACATGAAGTAATCACTTCGGTTTGTTTTAAAACAAATACATCAATAGAAACGTTTTATGAAATCACAAAAGTAAGTTTCAAAAATCTATCTGATGAAGCTTTGCATTATTATTTAGAGAATTACAAACCTTTCGATAAAGCTGGTGCTTATGGCATTCAAGAATGGATTGGGTTAGTTGGAATTGATAAAATTGAAGGTTCGTATGCAAATGTTGTAGGAATGCCCATTGATAAAGTTTATGATAAATTATTAGAATATGTTTAATATAATTGAAAACCCATATTTACATGAAGAAATTTCTACAATTGTAGCCATATTTGTATTTGTAATACTAAAATCAATTATTGCTAAAATAGTTCGAAAATATGCCACTTTAAATGAAGCTTTAGAACATCGTACTAATTTAATTATCAAATACATAAACATTCTTCTTGGCACGTTAACTCTTTTGAGTATTATTATCATTTGGGGTGTACGAAAAGATCAAATATTTTTATTTATTTCATCCGTTTTTGCAGTTGTAGGAGTTGCTTCATTTGCGCAATGGTCCATTTTAAGTAATATAACAGCAGGTGTAGTTTTGTTTTTCTCCTACCCTTTCAAAATTGGAGATGTAATAAAGATTCATGATAAAGACTTTCCAATTGAAGCCGAAATTGAAGATATCAAAGCATTTTATATTTTACTAAAAACAATTGATGGAGAAACTATTACCTATCCGAATAACTTATTAATGCAAAAAGGAATATCAGTCATAAAAAAACATAAAGAGTTTAGTGATTTTACAGACTAATCAATTCTTAAAAAAAAATTAAATAGGAAGTCAAAAGACTTCCTTTTTTTATCTTTGAAAAAACCAATAATTCTATGTTTAGAAAATTAAGCCTTTTTCTGCTTTTTACATTTCAATTAATAAATGCCCAAGAACCAAAAAAACTATCATCAAATGAGATTTTTGAGAAAATAGAAAAACTAAATTTCTTTGGAAAAGTTTTATATATAGCTGCACATCCAGATGATGAAAACACAAGATTAATTACTTACTTCTCAAATCATTATCATGCCAATACAGCTTACCTTTCTCTAACTCGTGGCGATGGCGGACAAAATTTAATTGGACCTGAATTACGTGAAAAATTAGGTGCAATTCGAACACAAGAACTTTTAGCGGCTAGACGAATTGATGGAGGGACTCAATTTTTCACACGAGCTAATGATTTTGGATATAGTAAACAGCCTACAGAAACATTTTCTATTTGGAATAAAAATGAAGTTTTATCAGATGTAATTCAAGTTATTGAAAATTTTCAACCCGATATTATTGTTAATCGATTTAATCATAGAACTCCTGGTACAACTCACGGACATCATACTGCTTCGGCTATGTTGAGTTTAGAAGCTTACGATTTGGTGAAAATAAAGCCAAAACGACTGTTTTTCAATACGTCGTGGTGGTTTTATGGAAGTCAAGAAAAATTTGATAAAGCTGATAAATCTAAATTGCTTTCGATCGATGCTAATGTTTATTATCCTTTAAAAGGAAAAAGTAATCATGAAATTGCAGCATTAAGCCGAAGTCAACATAAATGTCAGGGGTTTGGAACAATTGGAACTCGTGGTGAAGAATTAGAATATTTAGAATTGATTAAAGGTAATCTTCCACCAAAAGATAATCTTTTTGAAGGAATTGATACGTCTTGGAATCGAATTAAAGGTGGAAATGAAATAGCTAAAATTTTACTTCCAATTCAAAACAATTTTAATTTTAAAAATCCATCTGTACATTTACCACAATTGGTAAAAGCGTACCAATTAATTCAAAAACTAGATGATGAACATTGGAAAAAAATAAAATCGAAAGAAATAACTTCAATCATTGAAGCTTCATCAGGAATGTTTTTAGAAGCGATTACTTCAGAAGAAATGGCTACGCCAAATTCAGAAATTCAAATAAACGTTGAAGCCATAAACAGGAGTAATTCAAATATCAAACTGAACTCGATAAATCTTTTAAATTCAAAAAATGTTCCCATCAATAAATCGTTGAAAAACAATGAAGATATTAAGGAAACTATTAATTTCAAATTTTCCGAAAAAATTCCTTATTCCAATTTATTTTGGTTAAACGAAAAACAACAAAACGGTTTATACACTGTAACGGAAAAAACTTTACGAAATTTACCCGAGTTAAAAACACCATTTCCTGTTGTATTTAATCTTGAAATTGAAAATCAAAAATTTACGTTCACAAAAAATCTGACTTTCAAAACGAACGAACCTAATGATGGTGAAACTTATATCCCTTTTTCAATTGTTCCTAAATTTACAACTGAAATAACAAATAAAGTTGCTGTTTTTGATGGTAAAAATTCAAAAAAAATAGAGGTAAAAGTTACTGCTTATGAAAATAATGCAAATGGAATAGTTAAATTAAAAATCCCTGCCGACTGGAATGTTGAGCCAAAAGAAATTCCAGTTAAAATTGGTGTAAAAGGCGAAACAAAAGCAGTTTCTTTCACTGTATCCCCTCCAAGTAAAGAGCAAAACATTGTTGTTCAAGCTATTGTAGAAAGTGATACTAAAATTTATGATAAGCAATTAACTGCAATTAGTTATGCTCATATTCCTAAACAAATCATTTTAGAATCTTCTGAATCAAAATTTGTAAATCTAGAAATTCAAACTAAGGGAGAAAATATTGGATATATTATGGGAGCTGGAGATGAAGTTGGTAAAAATTTGGAAAATTTGAATTACAAAATTTCATATTTAGACGTTGCAGAATTAGAATTAGATAAAATAAAAAATTTAGACGCTATTATTATTGGAATAAGGGCTTTTAATGTTTTAGATGATTTAAAATATAAAAACAAAGTGCTATTCGAATATGTTAACCAAGGTGGTAACCTAATAGTTCAATACAATACTACAAGAGGTCTTGTTACCAATGAATTAGCACCTTACTCACTATCTTTATCTAGCGATAGAGTTACAAACGAAGAGGCTACTGTATATTTTTTGGATAACAATAATACCGTGTTAAACCAACCAAACAAAATTTCGAATAAAGACTTCGAAGGTTGGGTTCAAGAGCGTGGATTGTATTTCCCAAATAATTGGGATAGTAATTTTATTCCTATCTTAGCTATGCAAGATGAAGGAGAAGAAAAAACAAATGGTAGTTTATTAATCGCTAAGTATGGAAAAGGAAATTACATTTATACTGGATTATCATTCTTTAGAGAACTTCCTGAAGGTGTTAGCGGAGCTTATAAATTATTAGCTAATTTAATTGCATTAGAATAAAACTTTTTAAAATACATTCTTTCCATATTAATATTAATTTTTACAACAATGAAAGAACATAAATATGAATGGAAAAAAAGCTATACTATAGTACTTTTCCTAAACGCACTTTACATTTTAATCTTTTATTTATTAATGGAAATTTATTCATAATATGACTGGATTAGATTGGATTGTTTTAAGTTGCACTTTATTGTTTATCGTTATCTATGGCGCTTTTAAAACAAAAGGCAGTGCAAACGTAAAGGATTATTTATTAGATAATAATGAAACTCCTTGGTTTACAGTTGGCATTTCGGTAATGGCTACACAAGCTAGTGCAATTACCTTTTTATCTACCCCAGGTCAAGCGTATCATGACGGAATGGGATTTGTGCAATTCTATTTTGGTCTTCCTTTAGCTATGATAGTAATAGCCTATACTTTCATTCCTATATATCATAAACTAAAAGTATATACGGCTTACGAATATCTTGAACAACGTTTTGATGTAAAAACTCGATCATTAGCTGCTATATTATTCTTAATTCAACGTGGTTTAGGTACAGGTTTGACCATCTACGCTCCATCCATAATTTTATCAGCATTATTAGGTTGGAATCTTACTATGTTAAATATTGTAATTGGCATTTTAGTCATTGTTTATACTGTAACTGGAGGAACAAAAGCAGTTAATGTAACGCAAAAACAACAGATGTTTGTAATAATGAGTGGTATGTTTATTACCTTTTTTACAATTCTTTCATATTTACCCAATGAGTTAGATTTTGGAAATGCTTTACATGTTGCTGGTGCAAATGGGAAAATGGATATTTTAGATTTCTCATATAACCCCGAAACTCGATATACTTTTTGGAGTGGAATTACAGGCGGATTCTTTTTAATGCTTTCTTATTTTGGTACTGATCAATCTCAAGTTGGTCGATATTTATCAGGAAAATCAATTAAAGAAAGTCAAATGGGACTAATTATGAATGGAATTTTAAAAGTTCCTATGCAATTTTTTATCTTATTAACCGGAGTTTTAGTTTTTGTGTTTTTCCAATTTAATGATACGCCACTTCATTTTAATCCAAATAATGTAAATAAAGTAAAAGCTTCAGATAAAAAAGAAGCCTATGAAAATCTAGAAAGTAAATTAGTAGAATTAAATCAAGACAAACAAGTTGTAAATCAAATATATATTGATCAATTACAGCACAATGATTATGACAACCCTACCCTACGTAAACAAATGGTTGCCTTATCAAATAAAGAAAAAGATTTAAGAGAAAAAGCTAAAGATTTAATCTCAAGTGTTGATAATGGTTCTGAAACTAACGATAAAGATTATGTCTTTTTATACTTTATTTTACATTATTTACCTAAAGGTTTACTCGGATTATTGTTAGCGGTAATTTTTAGTGCCGCCATGTCTTCAAGTGCATCCGGACTTAATTCTTTAGCAGCAACTACATCAATAGATATTTATAAAAGAAACGTTGGTGAAAAATCTGATAAACATTATGTATATGCTACCCAATGGTTTACATTATTTTGGGGATTGGTAGCCATAGGTTTTGCTTGCATTGGTACATTGTTTGAAAACTTAATCCAATTGGTAAATATCATTGGTTCTATTTTCTACGGAACCGTTCTAGGTATATTTTTAGTAGGATTCTATATTAACTTTGTTAAAGGGAAAGCAATCTTCATTGGAGCTTGTATATCACAATTAATTATTTTTTACATTTATTACATAGATATAGTAAGCTTTTTGTGGCTAAATTTTATTGGGGCTTTAATGACAATTTCATTCTCAATTTTTATACAGATTTTCATAAATAAAAAAGAGGCTTAAAAGCCTCTTTTTTTATACTATAAAATCCAAATTATTTTTTAGACCATTCAGCAATACTGTCTTTATTCATTTTTTCATAATCAGCATTTCCAGCTTTTTGAGCACCTTCTAATGAATATTTAGCCGTTTCAATTGCTCCTTTTTTATCGCCTAATTTAGCTTGAATTAACGATTTTAAACGTAAATACCAAAATGGAGTGTCTTTACCTGCAGGAGTCATAGAAATTGCATTATTAATCCACAATAATGCTTTATTTAAATCTTTATCCGATTGATAATAGTATTGAGCAGAAGAAAAATAATCACCCATTGAAGGACCAGCTAAAGCTTTCTCAATACTAGCCATTGCTAATGTTTGTGTTGGAACTGAAAAAGGTAAAGATACTCTTGTTCTTTCCCACAATAAATCTAAAGTTGCACCATCATTTGAAATATTCGCTAATTCAATTGTAAAAGTTTCAACAGATTTAGATAATGTCTCTGGTTTAACACTAGCACGAAGAGCTACTTTTGATTCATCCCATGATTCTGGTAATCCCCAGTTATTAGTATCTGAATAGAAAATAATATCCCAACTATCAGCTTTAGGAGTAGTAAATAATGCATATTTACCTGCTTTTAATTCTTTACCATTAATAGTAACAGCATCACTAAAGGTTACTGTTGAATTAGCATTAGCACCAGTTCTCCAATTTTTTCCATAAGGCACTAAATCACCGTAAACAATTCTACCTTTAATGCTTGGTCTTGAATATTCAATAGTAACAGAAGTTAATCCTACAACTTGCTCAACTTTAGAAAGTGGACTTGATTGTGGTGTTTTAACTTGCGCATTAGACGCAAAAATAGCTAGAGATAAAGCTAGGGTTAAGAATAATTTTTTCATCGTATTTTATTTAGTTTTTTTGATTTATCACGAAATTACTAATTAATCAGCTGTTATTTGTTAAGCTTTTACTAAAATTATTTTTATTTTGTTTAATGTTTTAGTAACTTTGATTAAACAAATTTAGAATGAAAATTTATACATTACATAAAAAACAAAATATCCCAATTTCAATAGAAGAAGCTTGGAAATTTTTATCTGACCCAAAAAATTTAAAAAAAATTACTCCAGAATACATGGGATTTGATATTGTATCAGGTGCTGATAAGGAAATGTATCCGGGTCAAATTATTGAATACATTGTAAAACCAGTATTGGGAATCCCAAACAAATGGGTAACTGAAATAACTCATGTCGTAGAAAATAAATTCTTTGTAGACGAGCAAAGATTTGGTCCTTATGCATTGTGGCATCATAAACACTTTTTAAAAGAAATTCCTGGTGGTGTTGAGATGGAAGATTTAATTCACTACAAAGTTCCATTTGGTGTAATAGGACAATTGGTAAATCCAATATTAGTTAGACCAAAACTTGAGGAAATTTTTGAATTTAGAAAAAAGAAACTTGTAGAACTATTTGGTGAATTTTAGATTATTATAGATGACAATTTTTTTGTTCCGTCGCGATTTACGTTTGCATGATAATGCAGCATTGTTTCATGCACTAAATTCTTCTAAAGAAGTATTACCTATTTTTATATTTGATACTTCAATTTTAGAACAACTTCCAAAAGATGATGCTCGCGTTAGTTTTATACATGAAAGTTTAGAAGATATACAGAATCAATTAAATAAAAAAGGTAAATCATTAGCTGTTTTTAATGGAACTCCATATGAAATATTCAAAAATTTAATTTCTGAAAATGACATTGAAACTGTTTATACAAATCATGATTATGAACCCTACGCTAGAAAACGAGATAAAGAAATAAATACTTTATTAAAAGCTCATAATATTGCATTCAAAACGGCGAAAGACCAAGTTATTTTTGAAAAAAGTGAAGTTGTTAAAGATGATAATTCCCCATATGTAGTTTATACTCCTTTTTCAAAAAAATGGAAAGAAAATTTTTCTACTAGTCTTTTAAAAAACTATCCTTCCGAAGAATTATTAGAAAATATTACAAATCATAATTATCCTTTTTTAAAATTAACCGATATCAATTTTGAAAAAACAAACATTCAGTTACCAAAATATAATGTATCTGATCAGTTAATCGATAATTATCAAGAAACCAGAAACTTTCCAGCAATTGACGGAACGTCTCACTTAGGAATTCATCTACGATTTGGTACAGTTTCTATTCGAAAAATGGTTAAAAAAGCATTAGAGTCAAAAAATGAAACATTTTTAAATGAATTGATTTGGAGAGAATTTTTTATGCAAATTCTTTGGCATTTTCCTCATACTATAAATGAAAGTTTTAAACCAAAATATGATAACATAAAATGGTTGAACGATGAAAAAAACTTTAAAAAATGGTGTGAAGGAAAAACAGGTTATCCCTTTGTAGATGCAGGAATGCGTGAATTGAATACTACTGGACACATGCATAATAGAGTACGCATGATTGTGGCAAGTTTTTTATGCAAACACTTACTCATAGATTGGAGATGGGGCGAAACTTATTTTGCTCAAAAATTGCTTGACTATGAACAAGCGAGTAATATAGGAAATTGGCAATGGGCAGCGGGTTCAGGTGTTGATGCAGCACCCTATTTTCGAATTTTTAATCCATCGGAACAAATTAAAAAGTTTGATAAAGATTTGAAATATATTAAAAAATGGATTCCTGAATTAGAAACTTCTAAATATCCTGAACCTATAGTAGACCATAAAGAAGCAAGAGAAAGATGTTTAAAAGTTTATAAAGAAGCGCTAGATGTATGAATATAGTTTGGTTAAAAAGAGATTTACGTTTACATGATAATGAAGCCCTTTTTAACGCAATTCAATCAGAGGGAAAAACACTTATTGTATATATTTTTGAACCCATACTTTTAGAAAATCCACATTATAGTGATAGGCATTTTAACTTCATCAAACAATCTCTAGAAGACCTACAAAATGATTTATTACCCTTTCACACCCAAATACATATCGTTAAAGGAAATGCAATAGATGTATTTAAAAAATTGATTGAAATATTGCCTATCAAAAAGGTGTTTTCTCATTTAGAAACTGGTTTAAATATTACTTTTCAAAGAGATTTACAACTAAAAAAACTCTTTAAAAAACATAATATAGAATGGATTGAAAATGTAACTAATGGTGTTTTTAGAGGAATCTCTAATAGAAATACCTGGAAAGACGAATGGACAACTTACATGAATGAATCGTGTTTTAAATTTAATCCAAATAATAGAACTTTCTTAAAATATAAAGAGATAGAAGAATTCGAATTACATTTTAATTTGGTAGATGTAAGAACTAACACAAGTGCAATTTTTCAAAAAGGTGGAAGAAAAATTGGCTTAAAGTATCTCAATAGTTTTTTTGCAACTCGTTATTTAAATTATTCAAAATTAATCTCTAAACCAGAACTTGCCAGAAAATCATGTAGCCGATTATCGCCTTATATTGCTTGGGGTAATTTATCAGTTCGTGAAGTCTATCAAATTAGCTTAGCTAAGCTTAAAAATAGTAATAATAAAAGAGCACTTCTAAATTTTATGTCTAGACTAAGATGGCAAGCGCACTTTATTCAAAAATTTGAAATGGAATGTTCTATGGAGTTTGAACCTATAAATAAAGGTTACAACGATTTAGAGCAAAAAGTAAATGAATTTTATCATATATCATGGCAAAATGGAACAACTGGAATTCCTTTAGTAGATGCTTCTATGCGTTGTTTAAATGAAACTGGCTATCTAAATTTTAGAATGCGTGCGCTTTTAGTTTCATTTTATACCCACAATTTATGGCAACCTTGGAAAAATTGTGCCTATCATTTAGCCAAAATGTTTTTAGATTTTGAACCTGGTATCCATTATCCTCAAATTCAAATGCAAGCAGGATTAACAGGAATAAATACAATTAGAGTTTATAATCCAACTAAAAATGCTTTAGAACATGATAAAGATGGTGGATTTATAAAAAAATGGATTCCTGAATTACAAAAACTTCCAACACAGTATGTTTTTGAACCTTGGAAAATGACACTTTTAGAACAAGAAATGTATCAATTTAAAATTGGGAAAGATTATCCATTTCCTATTGTAGATTTAGATACAACTAGAAAATTTGCAATTGAAAAACTTTGGAACCAAAAAAACAAAAAAATTACAAAGTCTGAAAGTAACAGAATTTTAAAAAAGCACACACTTCCAAATCGGAATTAAGAAAACATACAGTGAATATCTAATTCTGAAAAATCATTAATTACTAAATCCGCTTTAGATAAATCTTGATTTTTAGAATTCTTACTATCATAACCTATACATTTTAAATTTGCACTTTTTGCAGCCGTTACTCCATTTGTGCTGTCTTCAATTACAACACAATTTTCAAAAGAGTGATTTGATAAATTTGCCGCATGAATAAAAATTGCTGGATCGGGTTTAGATTTAGGGAAATCTTCACCACTAACCTTGTGCGTAAAATATTGATGCAAATTAAATCGATTAAAAACGCGTTCAATTGTTCCTTTTGATGCAGACGAAGCCAGAATTAATTGAAATTCGTTATTGTACAAGTTTTTAATTAAATCCTCAACGCCATCAATTAAAAACAAATCCGGTTTCGTATCAAAAGCATCATTAAATAATGCTCTTTTTCTTAAAATTAAACTTTCAACATCTTCAGATAAATTAAATTCGGCTTTTAATTTTTGAAAAACATTACGAGTAGAATTACCCGTAAATGTAGAATAAAACTCTTCAGACACTTTAATATTCAACTCATTAAAATGTTGATAATAAGCATATTTGTGAACAGGTTCTGTATCTACAATTACGCCATCCATATCAAAAATTACCGTTTTAATCATCTCGCATTTTTTTACAAAAATATAATTTTAATTTCCTTTTAAACCTTTTTTACTATTTTTAGTCTTATTAGAAAACACAATAGTTAGTGCAAGAGGAAAAAGAGTTTATTGCAGAATTATTGAATCCTAAAACGCAACAGTCAGCTTTTAGGAAGTTACTACAATTGTATCAAAAACCGTTATATCATCATATTAGAAATATAGTTTTAAATCATGATGATGCTGATGATGTTTTACAAAATACTTTCATTAAAGTTTTTCAAAATTTAAATAATTTTAAAGGAGAAAGTAAATTGTTTTCATGGTTGTATCGAATTGCTACTAATGAAGCATTAACATTTTTAAATCAGAAAGCTAAAAAAAGTGGAATTTCAAATGAAGAATTACAACAAAAAACAATAATGAATTTAGAGAGTGATGTATATTTTAATGGTGATGAAATTCAATTAAAACTTCAAAAAGCTATAGCTTTGCTACCTGAAAAGCAACAATTGGTTTTTAAAATGAAATATTTCGAAGAATTAAAATATGAGGAAATATCAGAAATTGTAGAAACATCTGTTGGCGCTTTAAAAGCAAGCTATCATTTAGCTGTAAAAAAAATAGAAGAATATTTAAAAGCCAATTAAACCTTTTTATTAAAAACAAGTCTAATGAACATGAAAGAGTTTGATTTACATACAAATAGAATAAAATCGGGATTTGAAATTCCAGACAATTATTTCGAAAAGTTTGAAAATGAACTTATGGAAAAAGTTGCGACAAAAACTGAACCAAAAGTCGTTTCCTTATTTTATAGAAAACAAGTTTGGATTTCGGCAATAGCGGCTGTATTTGTAGCTTTGTTTGCAATTCCATTCTATTTTAACTCAGTTAATAGTTCTAATTTAGAAACTGCTACGTTAGAAAATTATTTAACTGCAGAATTTAATACTTACGATTTAGTAGATAAACTCACAGAAGAAGATATTGTGGCTTTAGAAGGTGAAGTTTCACTTAGTAACGAAGCTATCGAAGATTATTTATTAGAAACACAAAACCTAAACTATTATTTAAACGAATAAAAATGAAAAGATTACTTACAATTTTACTCCTTATTTCTGTTGTTTCAATTTCGTTTGGACAAGGTTATAAAGAAAAAAAAGAAAAGATTAAGGCTTTAAAAGTTGCGTATATAACTGAAAAATTAAGCCTTTCAACTGAAGAAGCACAAAAGTTTTGGCCAATATACAATACCTTTGATGAAAAGCAATTTGAAATTCGTCACAATAAACTACGTAAAGTGATGGATAAAATTGAAAATGGTGGTATTGAAAATATTTCTGAAAAAGAAGCACAATCTCTTATTTCCGAAATGGAAAGTAATGAAGATGAAATGCATCAGCTAAAGAAAAAGTTTATTCAAGATTTACAAAAAGTACTTCCTGCTAAGAAAATTATTCTTCTTAAAAAGAGCGAAGACGAATTTAATCGTAAATTACTTAGAGAATTTAGAGAACGAAAAGGTAAATAAATAAAAATCCCGCAAAAGCGGGATTTTTTATTTAAACTCTAATTTTACAATTTTATTTTTTCCTGCTGCGTATGCAATAGAATCATTTTGAAAACGTAGCGTGAATAAATCTTTTGTATCGTTTAAAAGTTTCCAACTTTCTCCTCTATCGCTAGAATAATGAATTCCTGTTCCTCCTACGCATACTATTTCATTTCCATTGCTATTTGGTATAAATTGTATACACGAAGCATAACCAAATCCACTGCCTTCAGCAACTAAATTCCATGTTTTTCCTCCATCAGTTGTTATGGCTTTATTTTTAGAATTATTTTCTTGTTCTTCATAATTTCCACCAGCAATAATCCCGATATTTTCATCGTAAAAATCAGCCGTAAAAATCCCAGTCATTGCTTCTCCTTGTACTATTGGGGTTTCATAAACATTCCAGGTTTTTCCTTTATCATTACTTACAAAACATCTTGCTTTTTTTCCTCCAGAAACTAAGAAAATAGAATTGTCTTTTATAATTAAATTACTATTACTTGCGGCAAAAGCAGCTTCTCCTTCTATAACATTTGGCAAATTTTCGCATACAATTTTATTCCAACTATTCCCACCATCTTGTGTTAGAATTACATTTAAACAATTATCCACCGGATCACCCATCGCCATACCAAATTCATTATTTAAAAAATTCATGCTATCAAAGAAAACTTTTTCATTAACTTCTTGGTAAACAGCTTTTACAATTTTTCTATCAGGCGAAATTCTATATAATAAAGCTGGATTCGCGACACTCAATAAAAAAGTTCCATTATCTGTAGTTGCAATACTCCTAAATTCAGGAAAAATAGAATCGTTTTGAATTCTTCCTTTAAATATTTTTTCTTCAGAATTTAAATCAATCACTCCATATTTTCCATTATTTCCTGCAAACCATAATTCTTCTTTGTATAAAGAAATAGCTCTACAACTGATGGAATCTGAATAAATAGTTCTTAATTCTACCTTAGAAAAAATAGTTTTCTCATTCTTCTGATTACAAGAAACTAAAAATAAAAAGAAGGTAAACGATAAAAATATATACTTCATAAACTCTTTATTTATAAGACTTTTAAATGTTTTACGAATATACAAAAATTGTTTTGGCACAATAATTGGTTAACTAATTAAAAATGAATATTAATGAAATACCTATAACTATGAAAGCAAAATTTATAACTTCTATTTTAGGTGCAATTTTTATGGTAATTCCATCACTAGCGCAAGATAAAACTACAGTAAGAGCTAATAGTTCTGATATTAGTGACAACTTAGATTTACGTGCGGTTGCAACCATTTTTGGAGACAGTAAAGATTTAGAAGACTTTGAGCGTCGATTAAATGATCCTAAATCTCAAATCTCTAACCTTGACTTAAACAATGATAATTATGTAGATTATTTACGTGTAATTGAAACAATTGAAGGTAATGCGCACATAATTGTTATTCAAGCCGTTTTAGATAAAGACTTATACCAAGACATTGCATCTGTTGAAGTTGAAAAAGATGGTGATAATGTTGCAGTTCAAGTTGTAGGTGATGTATATATGTATGGTAACAACTATATTTATGAACCAGTATATGTTCACAGACCAATAATTTATACAACTTTTTGGGCTCCATATTACCGCCCTTATTATTCTGTTTGGTATTGGAATTATTATCCTTCATATTATTCATGTTGGAGACCTTTCCCAATTTTTAGATATAGAAATCATATCGCGATTCATATAAACTTTGGTATTTCATTTAACTATGTTAGCTATAGAAGATGTGGCGTAGCCTACAATGCGTACTACGGAAGAAGAGCTAATGGTTATGAAAGAAGATATCCTAATCGTTCATTTACACACAGAAATAGTGGTTATGCAAACCGACATGAATTAGATAGAAATAGAACAATTAGAACAAGAGTTCCTGGAAGTAGAGAACTTGCTTATAATTCTCCAAGAAGTTCATCTGTAACACCAAGATCTAATAATAGTTCTGTTAATCCTAGAACTTCAACGCCAAGAAGTTATAGTAATTCAAACCCAAGAAATTATAACGAGCCTAGAACTAACGGTAACTCTGGTGTAAAACCTAGAACTTACAGTAATAATACACCGAGAGGTAATTCAGATGTAAAACCTAGAACTCAAAACAATAATACGCCAAGAACCTACGAACCAAGAAACAATTCTCCACGCTCTACTTCTACTCCAAACAGAAATTATTCGGAGCCAAGAAGAAGTAACAATGGGACTTTTAATTCTAGTGGAAACAGAGGTAGTAATTCTACATCCAGATCAAATAGTAGTGGAAGTCGCTCCTCTAATAGAGGTGGAAACTCTGGAAGAAGTGGAAGAGTTTAAGGATAAAAAAAGAGCTGAAATTCAGCTCTTTTTTTATTTATAATTTATTCAAATATTTTAAAACATTTTCTTCTATTCTTTTTTGAATATTCGAAACATCTGCTTTATTAAATTTTTCTCCTAGAATATTTTCATAAAGTTCAATATATCTATCCGAAACTGTCGAAATATACTCGTTAGTCATATCGGGAATTTGTTGACCTTCTTTGCCTTGAAATCCGTTTGCAATTAACCATTGACGTACGAACTCTTTAGAAAGTTGCTTTTGAGCTTCTCCTCTATCTTGTCTTTCTTGATAACCATCAGCATAAAAATAACGAGAAGAATCTGGTGTATGAATTTCATCAATTAAAACAATTTTTCCATCTTTAGTTTTTCCAAATTCATATTTGGTATCAACTAAAATCAACCCTCTTGAAGCTGCTATTTCTGTACCTCTCTGAAACAAAGCTCTAGTATATTGTTCTAAAACTTCATAATCTTCTTTAGATACAATCCCTTTTGCTAAAATGTCTTCACGAGAAATATCTTCATCATGTTCACCATTATCAGCTTTAGTTGATGGGGTTATAATAGGCGTAGGAAATTTATCGTTTTCCTTCATTCCGTCTGGTAAAGTTACACCGCAAAGTAATCTTTTTCCTGCATTATATTCTCTTGCAGCGTGACCTGAAAGATAACCTCTAATTACCATTTCAACTTTAAAAGGTTGGCAAAGGTGTCCAACAGCAACATTTGGGTCTGGAGTTGCTATTAACCAATTTGGAACTATATCTTCCGTTAATTGCATAAATTTTGTAGCAATTTGATTTAAGATTTGTCCTTTAAATGGAATTCCTTTTGGCATTACAACATCAAAAGCTGAAAGTCTATCAGTTGCAATCATAACTAAAAGTTCGTCGTTTATATTATAAACTTCACGTACTTTCCCTTTATAAACAGATTTTTGACCCGGAAAGTTAAACTGAGTCGAAGTAATTGTATTCATTAATTGTGTGTTGTTAAGTGTGCAAATTTAGTTGGTTTACATATCTTAAACAATACATATATAAAAAAAGGAGAAATAATATTCTCCTTTTCCATTTTTCATTTTACTTAAATCTAATATTGTAAGTAACTCCGATACCTACACTTTGAACATCAACATCGTTTTCAGCAAAGGTATTTTGAAAATATCCATAAATATTCCAATCCCTATTATGGTAACCAATTTGCGGATTTACATAAAGTCCACCTGAATTATTTTCTACATTAGTTAAAAATCCATAACCTAAATCAGAGCCAAAAAACAACCCTTTAGGCTGAAAATAATATCGAACAAATCCCGCTAAAGGAACAACACCAAAAGATTCAAAATCATCTTTCTCAAAATAATGGTTATAACCAGAAGCGACACCAATTGCAAAACTAGGAGTTACTAAATATTGTCCTCTAAAATCAACACCTAGATTGAATGCTGAAACATCGCTAGCATCTCCTACAGGTACACCAGCTGTTACACCTAATTTTAACCATGAGTTACTTGGCTTAATATCAATTTCTTCAAATTCCTGAGCGAATAATGGACTAGCAATGATTAATCCAAAAACTAAAAATAACTTTTTCATAATTTTTCATTTTTTGTTACAAGACAAATTTCTGAAGGATTTAGAAAAATTTACTTACAATATTTTTTAAAAGAATTATACAATTATCATTTCAAAATAAAAAAACCTGTCGAACTATATCCAACAGGTTGCTTTAGGTTAATATTTTCATTTGATTTTTTTATTCCATTACTAAATTATTTTCTTTTACTCTTCTTGAAGCCATCGGTGTTTCCTTTACAGGGATTGGTCCGTAAGGCAAACGTAATCCAACGTGTGTAGATGTTATATTTCCATTTTCATCTACATCATTAGCTCTATTTGCAACAATATGCCACGAAAATTTTGTATTACTTGTGCCTTGAGCTAATTCTTTAACTTTAAAACCATCTTTTGATTTTTCTGTTACAAAGACTCCATTACAATCACCTTCTAATTGAATGAAAACCTTTAAAGGGTGTTCTTCATCAATATAAAGAGACTCCTTTAAAATCTCATCAATTTCTACATAAATTTCTCCATTAATTAATTGTGATGTCCCATAATCTTCAAACAAAATCTCAGGTGCTTCAGGTGAAAATAAAATTCTTGGTTTTCTTTCATTATCTAAAATTAATGTTGAATTAGTTCCATTTCCAATAACTTTAAAATTTGTTCCACCAGCACCTCCTGCATTGGCATTATACTTTATACCCACATAAGCATAAGATTGACCTGCTCCAACTCCTCCATTAAAATATCCTCCATATAAACTTCTTCTGTTTGCAAGAGCACCATCAGGAGATATATTATCAATTCCAGCAATTTTTGCAAATGCACTATTGTTCAAAGTAGCTGTATTATTATCTGAATCTAATGAAAAACCACCGCCACAATTAGAATAATGTGCAGCATTGCTTGGAGTTCCATAGGCGTTTGAACCATAAACCCCAACATATGGGCCAGAACCAGCAACACCAGCTCCTGTACTTGGATAAATTGAAAATCCACCACCAGCACCACCTAAAATTGCAGTACCTCCATTATTTACATTGGTTCCCCAAAAAGCATTTCCAACATTGTCGTTATTAGCTCCGTGTATGGCATCATTAAAATTCCCTGTATTGGTAACATATAACTTAGTGTAAATATCTCCATTGTTATTAATGGCAACATTTCCATCTGATCTTACAACTGCTCGTTGCAAATTGTTTGTTCTAAAAATTAAATTGGTATTATCTATAGTACCTAAGAAATTTACAGCAGGATTAGTCCCTGCATTTCCAAGTAAAGACCAGTCTCGACCTCCTCTTCCATCGAGTGCAACCCATTGAGAGCCGTCCCAAAAGTAATAACCTGGAGAAACGGTGTATGGCGCAGGACCATTAGTTGCAGTATTATAAACAAGTGTTCCTTCTGCTAATAAACCTCCTTGAGGATTAAAAACAGGTGGTGCAACATTTCTAGAAATAAGACCTATTCTAGGGAAAATTACACCATGATTTGTTGAAATTACGTCAAGTTCTCCCTCAGGTGAAATTGAACCAATTCCAACTTGTGCATTAATCGTAAAGCAACATAATACTGCTACAATTAGTAATACGTAAAGTTTTTTCATGATAGTAGATTTTTAAGTTCATAATTAAAATTTTAGGTTAATATGCATTAAAAGTAGTGAAATTATCTAAACAAATAATAGTAAATATGTTAAATAATTAACTTTACTTTAACTTTATTCTTAAATATCTATAATTTTTTTACTTAAAAACACGTTAAATTGCACAAAAAAACCGATTCGTTTGAATCGGCTTACTAATACATTTATGAAAATTTAATCTTGATTTTCTATACGCTTATAGGCATCAATAATTTTCTTAACTAATTTATGACGCACAACATCTTTATCATCAAGATAAATAATTCCTACACCTTCAACATCTTTTAAAACTAACAACGCTTCTTTTAGTCCAGAAATTGTTCTTCGGGGTAGGTCGACTTGACCTGGATCACCTGTAATCATGAATTTTGCATTTTTACCCATACGAGTTAAAAACATTTTCATTTGATTGTGAGTAGTATTTTGAGCTTCATCTAAAATTACAAAGGCATTATCAAGTGTTCGACCACGCATAAATGCTAAAGGTGCAATTTGAATAATTCCTTTAAAAATATAATCCTCTAATTTTTCTGGCGGAATCATATCTCGCAATGCATCATATAAAGGTTGCATATAAGGATCTAATTTTTCCTTCATATCACCCGGAAGAAATCCTAAATTTTCCCCTGCTTCTACGGCCGGTCTGGTTAAAATAATTCTTTTAACTTGTTTTTCCTTTAAAGCTTTTACAGCCATTGCAACTCCTGTATAGGTTTTACCTGTACCGGCTGGGCCAACAGCAAAAACCATATCATTTGACAAAACTAAATCAACCAATTTTTGTTGATTTGGAGTCATTGCTTTAATTAGCTTTCCTCCTAACCCATGCACTAAAATTTTATCTCTGTCGTGCATTTGTTCATGATTAGATTGTGCATCTCCTTCAAGTACTCTTAAAATGACATTTTCATCGATATTATTATAACGAGAAAAATGAAACATAAGACGACGAAATTTAGTCTCAAATTCATCTAAAATTTCTTCTTCACCATAAACCTTTACTGTAGCTCCTCTTGCAACAATTTTAAGCTTAGGATAATGTTTTTTTATTTCCTCTAGATGAATGTCTTGAGCTCCCCAAAAATCTTTTGGAGTAATGTCTGTTAATTCAATAATACGTTCGTTCAAAGGCTTCGAATTTTAATTTATAGTTCAAGTAAAATTATACTACTTCTTTGCGTTACCTATTTTGTGTATCGTCAATTTTACGTAGGTTTGTATTCAAATTTAGGAAAAACAAGCTTTCGTTTTAAAATAAGTTATAAACAAATTTATGTCAATAATTACGCTAACTACAGATTTTGGAATTAAAGACCACTTTGTGGGTGCTACCAAAGGAAAAATACTCTCAGAGTTTGTAGAAGCTACCATTATTGATATTTCACATGAAATAAATAAATTTAACACAATAGAAGCTAGTTACTCTATTAGTGCTGCTTATAATGCTTTTCCTAAAGGAACTGTTCACATCATTTCGGTGAACAGTGAACGATATACTAATGGACAACATCTAGCCATGGAATGGGATGGTCATTACTTTATTTGCGCCGATAATGGTATTCTTTCTGTTTTAACTCAAAAGAAAGTTCCTCAAAAAATTGTTTCTATAAGCATACATGACAGATTAAACAAAGAAGCTACAGATATTGATGTCTTTGTTGCTACTGCATGCCACATACTTAGAGGTGGACATTTAAATGTAATAGGTAAAGAAATTGAAGATATTAATATTTTGACTGAGTTAACTCCAAAAATTTCAGAAGACGGGAAAGTTATTAGAGGAAATATTATTTATGTAGATGATTTTGGAAACTGTGTTACCAATATTTCTAAAAAACAATTTGAAGATGTGGGTAGAGGAAGATCTTTTACAATTCCTTTTTCTTCCAGAAATAAAATTAATCGTATAAATAAGTTTTATGGGGACTTTTCAAATTTGAATGATATCAATGATGGAAAAGCACTTGCTGTTTTCAATGAAAATGGATTACTTGAAATAGCGATATATAAAAGCGATAATAAAAACGTAGGTTCTGCAAATAGTCTATTGGGACTTGGTTATAGAGATGCAATAACAATAAATTTTGAATAAAAATGTTTATTAGAATAGTTAAAATGCGTTTTCAAGAAGATAAAATTGAAGCATTTTTAGAGAATTTTGAACAAATAAAACATAAAATTCGTGGTTTCGAAGGTAACCAGTTTTTAGAATTATATCAAGATAAAAATGATAACCGTATCTTTTTTACGTATAGCTTTTGGGAAACAGAGGCTCATTTAGAAAAATATAGACATTCAGAATTATTCAATGAAGTTTGGACATACACCAAAGCAATGTTTAGTGACAAGCCTGAAGCTTGGAGTGTTGATAAAGTTGCTTCACTACCTTAACTGATTTTGTCACAACTAAAAAATAATCTATTTTTAAACCGAATTTAATACAGCGTAAATGAAAGCATTATTGCTACGTGAAATAAAATCCTTTTTTGGATCACCTATTGGCTATTTAGTTATAGCCATTTTTCTCATTTTAAACGGTTTGTTTTTATGGGTTTTTGATGGCGAATACAATATTTTAAATTCTGGATTTGCAGATATGAGTCCGTTTTTTAAAATCTCACCATGGATTTTGTTATTCTTAATTCCAACTGTAACAATGCGTAGTTTTTCTGATGAAAGAAAACAAGGAACCCTAGAATTATTATTCACTAAACCTTTATCGATTTGGGAAATTGCTAGCGGAAAATTCTTTGGCGCGTTTTTATTAATCGTTTTAGCGTTACTTCCAACTTTAGTATATGTTTGGGTTGTATGGATATTTGGTGCTCCAGAAGGAAATATAGATATGGGAAGCACATTAGGTTCATATTTTGGGTTATTATTTTTGGTTGCTTCCTATTGTGCTATTGGAATTTATACTTCTACATTATCAGAAAATCAAATTGTAGCTTTCATAATTGCCGTTTTTATTTGTTTCGTTTTCTATTTCGGTTTCGATGGAATTGCAAATCTTTTAAAACAAAACAATTCGTTATTAGCAAAATTTGGAATGGATTTTCATTTCAAAAGTATGAGTCGAGGTGTTCTTGATACAAGAGATATTATATATTTTGTATCGATAACTATTGCATTCTTATCGTTAACAGTTTATCAACTTAAAACTACTAAAGGAAAATGAGAAAGAATGCTTTAAAACAATTAGTAGTTACACTATTAGTAATAATAGGCTTAAACTTTGCTGGACAATATCTTTTTAAACGTTTCGATTTAACTCAAGACAAGCGTTATACTTTATCACCAACAACTTTAAATATCATAAAAAGTGTTGAAAGTCCTTTATATGTAGATGTTTTCTTAGACGGAAATTTTCCTCCTGAATTTAGAAGATTACAAGACGAAACACGTCAGCTTTTAGAAGAATTTTCGGCTTACAACTCAAATATTATTTTTCAATTTGTTAATCCAATTGAAAAAGAAGAAGAAACTTATGCGGTGATGAAAGAATTCACACAACGAGGACTTCAACCTTTAAATATTTCGGTAACCGATAAAGGTAAGCAGTCACAAGAAGTTGTTTTTCCTTGGGCTGTTGCAAATTATGGCGAAAAAGGTACTAAGGTAGCTTTATTAAAAAACCTTATGGGGGCTTCAACCGAACAAAAAGTAATTAGTTCGGTACAACATTTAGAATTTGCTTTTGCTGAAGCTTTATCAAAAATCACTACTCAAAAAGAGAAAAAAATAGCTATACTAAAAGGAAATGGTGAATTAGAGGACTATTATTTAGCTGATTTTTTACAAACAGTCAGAGAAAGTTATTTTATTGGTCCGTTTACATTAGATTCTGTTGCAAAACAACAACCAACAGAAACTTTAGAGGCATTAAAAAAATATGATTTAGCCATTATTGCAAAACCAACGGAGGCTTTTTCTGAAGAAGAAAAACAAGTGCTTGACCAATTCGTAATGAATGGAGGAAAAACGCTTTGGTTAGTTGATAATGCACCTTTAAATTTTGAAGATCTAAACAATGAAAATGGCTTGGCAGTTGCTCAATACAACGAGTTGAACTTAACAGATATGTTTTTTTCCTATGGTTTCCGCTTAAATCATCAAATTGTTAAAGATGAATATGGAACCCCTATTAAATTAGCAACAGGGCAATTAGGAAGTGAAACACAATATCAGCAGTATATGTGGAAATATTCTCCATTTATATATTCTGAAAACAACAATCATCCTATTGTAAAAAATATGGATGGCATTAAGTTTGAATTTACATCTCCAATCGAATTATTGAAAAACGATGTAAAGAAAACTGTTCTATTAACTAGTTCACCATATTCTAAACCTGTTGGACTTCCTACTCCAATTTCTCTTGAAATGGTAACAGAAGAAACTAGTGAAAGTGATTACAATGGCAGTGGTTTATTACCCGTTTCAATTTTATTGGAAGGTAAATTCAATTCCATGTATAAAAATCGAGTGTTGCCATTTAAAGAAAACGATTACAAAGAGATTAGTATTGAAAATAAAATGATTGTAGTTTCTGATGGAGATATTATTAAAAATCAGATGGAAAAAGGAGTTCCACTTGAATTAGGCTTTGATAAGTGGACAAATCAACTCTACGGAAATAAAGAATTTTTAATGAATTGTGTGAATTATCTACTTGATGATAACGGACTTATTAACATTCGTAGTAAAGATGTAGAAATTCCATTATTAGATAAAGAAAAAGTATATCAAAACTACAGTTGGGCTCAAATGATAACTATCGGATTACCAATTGTTATACTTTCAATTTTTGGTTTCTTGTTTACATACCTAAGAAAACGCATTTATAGCAAATAGATGTTAATAAATACTTTTTGCTATTGGAAATAATTAAAATATATTTGTAATTCTAAAATCATTAATAGATTTTAAATTTAAGTACACAAATGAAATTTATTGTATCAAGTTCGTATTTATTAAAACAACTACAAGTATTAGGTAGTGTTATTAACAGTAGTAATACTTTACCTATTTTGGATAATTTCTTATTTGAATTAGATAATACAAAACTTACGGTTTCAGCTTCTGATTTAGAAACGACTATGTCGGCTTCATTAGAAATTGATTCTACAAGTCAAGGAAGTGTTGCAGTTCCTGCTAAATTATTGTTAGATATTTTAAAAACATTTCCAGAACAACCTTTAACATTTACTGTTGAAGATAACAATACAATAGAAATCAGTTCAAATTCTGGTAAATATGCCATTGCTTATGCACCAGGAGATGAATTCCCTAAAGCAGTAGTTTTAGAAGACCCTTCTTCTACTCTTGTTCCTGCTGAAGTTTTAGCAACTGCTATTAGCAAAACTATTTTTGCTGCTGGAAATGACGATTTACGTCCGGTTATGAGTGGTGTATTTTTCCAGTTTTCACCAGAAGGATTAATTTTTGTAGCTACTGATGCACACAAATTAGTAAAATATGCACGTGCTGATGTAAAAGCATCTCAAGTTGCTGATTTTATTATGCCTAAGAAACCTTTAAACATTTTAAAAGGTATTTTAGGAGCTTCAGATGCTGAAGTTAAAATTGAATACAACGATTCTAATGCAACATTTTCTTTTGAAAACTATGTCTTAACTTGCCGTTTAATTGATGGAAAATATCCAAATTATGAAGCAGTTATTCCAAAAGAAAATCCAAATAAATTATTAATCAATAGAAATCAGTTTTTAAACTCGGTTCGTCGTGTGGCTATTTTTGCTAACAAAACAACGCATCAAATTCGTTTAAAAATTGCTGGAACTGAATTGAACATTTCTGCAGAAGATATTGATTACTCAAACAAAGCCGATGAGCGTTTAACTTGTGATTACCAAGGTGACGATATTCAAATTGGTTTTAACTCTCGTTTCTTAACAGAAATGTTGAGCAACTTAACCAGTGATGAAATTCAATTAGAAATGTCGATGCCAAACCGAGCTGGAATTTTAACTCCAGTTGATGGATTAGACGAAGGTGAGACTGTTACTATGCTTGTTATGCCTGTAATGTTGAGCAACTAATTATTAGTTTACAGTCGCAGTCTCAGTTTTCAGAATTTCTGTAAACTATTAACTGACCACTGTTTACTTAAGAACTATAACCAACCCTTAACCAAAAAACCGTAAGAACTGTAAAGTGATTGCGGTTTTTTATTTGCGTGAAGGATGGAAACGGTATCCTTTTTTGACATCTCGATATTTAACCGCAAACTAAATTTTGCTCCTCTTAATATCAAATGCTCGATGTGACAAAAAAGATAAAGTGGACAGCCTGACCCAATAAAATGAGGGCACGCCCAAAGTATAACTTTTGTATCTTTGCAAACGAATAAAACAAATCTTATGATTCCACAAGAAACTATTGTTGCTTTAGCTACGCCTTCGGGTGCTGGTGCCATTGCTATAATTCGTCTTTCCGGTAAAGACGCAGTTCGTATTGCTTCGCAAGTATTTCAATCGGTTTCTGGAAAAGATCTAAGTCAACAAAAAACACATACCATTCACTTAGGACATATTGTTGATGAAGGAAAAACGTATGACCAAGTTTTAGTTTCCATTTTTAAAGGTCCGAATTCGTATACGGGTGAAAATGTAGTTGAAATTTCGTGTCATGGATCTACTTTTATTCAGCAACAAATTATTCAATTATTACTTCGTAAAGGCGCTAAAATGGCAAAAGCTGGTGAATTTACTTTACGTGCCTTTTTAAACGGAAAATTAGATTTATCACAAGCCGAAGCGGTTGCCGATTTAATTGCCAGTGATAATGAAGCGAGTCACCAAATTGCGATGCAACAAATGCGTGGTGGTTTTAGTAACGAGATTGCTAAATTGCGTGAAGAGTTGTTGAATTTTGCTTCGTTAATTGAATTAGAACTCGACTTTAGTGAAGAAGACGTAGAATTTGCTGATAGAACCGCTTTTCATGAATTATTAAACCGTATTGAGTTTGTTTTAAAACGCTTAATAGATTCGTTTGCTGTGGGTAACGTGATTAAAAACGGAATTCCAGTAGCAATTGTAGGTGAACCAAATGTTGGTAAATCAACTCTATTAAATGCTTTATTAAACGAAGAAAGAGCTATTGTAAGTGATATTGCTGGAACAACTCGTGATACCATTGAAGACGAATTAGTCATTGATGGAATTGGTTTTCGATTTATAGACACTGCTGGGATTCGTGATACACAAGACCATGTGGAAAGCATTGGGATTAAAAAGACTTTTGAGAAGATTGAGCAAGCTCAAGTTGTTTTGTTTTTAGTAGATAGTTCCGATTTATATGCAACTAATCTTGAAAAGCTTAAAATTGAGATTGAAAAAATCAAGAATAAATATCCTCAAAAAGCTTTAACGATTATTGGAAATAAAGCAGATAAACTTACTGATGACGTTAAGCAACTAATTGAAAATGAAATTCAGAATATTTTATTTTTATCGGCTAAACAAAATATAGGTGTTGACGAATTGAAAAACACTTTACTATCGTTTGTGAATACAGGTGCTTTACGAAATAACGAAACAATTGTTACCAATACACGTCACTACGATTCTTTATTAAAAGCTTTAGAAGAAGTACAAAAAGTAAAATGGGAATTAGATGCTGGTATTTCTTCTGATTTAATGGCGATTGATATTCGTTCGGCTTTGTATTACTTTGGTGAAATAACAGGGGAAGTTACCAATGATGAATTGCTAGGCAATATTTTTGCTAATTTTTGTATTGGGAAATAATTTTAGTTTCCTTTGCTTTTCTTTTATTTCTTTTGGTTGATTTATAAGTAGTTACAGAAAATTTTATTTGTTCATCTATTCCTTTATTGATACATTTGTTTCATCTCATGTACACCTTTTGATTAAAAAGATGTAAAAATGTACACCTATGCAAATATCACTAAAAAGGAAGAAATTAAAAAATGATAGGTTCAGTCTTTATATTGAATATTATAAAGGCTCTCAACTCGACAAAGATGGAAAACGCATCCATAATAGAGATTTTGAGTATTTAAAATTATATCCACATCAAAATCCGAAAACAGCTTCAGAGAAAAAAGAAAATAAAGAAATTGAAGTTTTAAGTGAACAAATTCTATCAATTAGAAAAGCTGAGTTTTTTCAAGGAAGATTTGACATAAAAAATACTGCAAAATCAAAAAGACGATTTTTAGATTTTTTTATTGAGAAAACAGAAGAGAAAATCAATTCTCCAAAGAATTATGGAAATTGGACAGCAACCCTTGTTCATTTAAAACAATGTATAAGTCCAAATTTACAATTTGAAGAGATAGACGAGAACTTTATTAAAAAAGTCCGAAACTATTTTGATACTGAAGCCAAAACAAAAAGTGATACTCTCCTATCCTTAAACTCCAAATATTCATATTTCAATAAGTTTAAAGCCTGTCTTAGAGCAGCTTTCGATGAAGGCTATTTGTCTATAAATTATGCTTCAAAAGTAAAGTCTTTTGAACAAGCTGAAAGCCAACGAGAATATTTAACTTACAAAGAGCTTCAAGCACTTGCAAGCACTAACTGTAAATACAGTGTTCTTAAAAGAGCATTCATATTTTCCTGCCTTACAGGTTTAAGATGGTCTGATATTAACACAATGACCTGGAGTGAAGTTCGAGACGAAGATAACGGTATTAGTAGAGTTAACTTTCGTCAAGAAAAAACTGACGGTGTTGAATATTTATACATTTCAAATCAGGCAAGAGCATTACTTGGAGAAAGACAACATCCATCAGAAAGAGTTTTTAAAGGTTTAAAATACGGCGCAGTCTACAATAATGAGATTGTACGTTGGTGCAACAGAGCCGGGATTTCAAAACACATCACTTTCCATAGTGCCAGACATACAAATGCAGTTCTATTACTCGAAAATGGAGCTGACATTTATACTGTTTCAAAACGATTAGGTCATAGGGAAATCAGAACAACAACAATCTATGCTAAGATTGTAGATCAAAAAATGAAAGAAGCTGCTTATATAATCCCTGAAATACAATTATAAATATGTATACAAATTTTATCTCATACACTGTTATTGGTTTTCTAACCTTAAATATCTTGTTTCAATCATTGATTTCAATTAGATATAATCAGAAATTTATTTTAGCTTTTTTTTGCAATGAAAAAAGCAATTGGAATCCAAATATTGACAGAATCAAGCTAGCAGTTTCATTTTTTTTTATACTATTTTCTATGTTTTTATTCAATTTAATAATAAAGAAAGACACGTCTATTTATGAAATTATTATCGTAAGTGCTTCCATTTTGTTTTTGTCTTGGTTAACTTATTTTACTTTAAATAAAAGGGATGAAAATAGTACTAAAACTGAAGTAATTGAAAAACTTAAATTTAAATTATTAGAAGAATCATTCCTTCAAGAATTAGTAACTAAATTGAATAATGAAAACAGAGCAATTATCAATTATTCGGAATTACTTTCAATTTCTAAAGGTGCTAACCTTGAAAAAAAAATCAAATGGATTGATAGAATAGGACAAAAATCTAGTTCAAAATCAAGAAATGGAGATATTACTTATGGATTTATATTTGATTTATTTCATGAATATTTTATCGAAGATGGAATAAAAAACCTTAAAGGTGAAAAAAGAAAAGAGCTTATAAACTATATCGTTCGAAATTTTACCAAAAATGAGAGTGAAATAATTAGTAAAAATTTAAACAAATCATATAGCGACTGGGTACCTAAAAATAATTAAAAAAGTGATAGCGTAAATCATATTTTATTACTGTTTACCCTAATGTACAGGGCTAATACCTTCTTTAGTTTTGCTGTCATAATCTTAAAAATAGACAGCAATGGAAAGTAACGATGTAATCTTAAAGAAACTAAATCAATTAGAAATTCTAATTGTAAGTACAGCAAAACAAATCTTAACTGTAGATGATTTAATAAACTACACAGGATTTTCTCGTAGTTATATTTATAAATTGGTTCATAAGAGTATTATCCCCTACTCAAAGCCAAATGGCAAAACATTATTCTTTCAAAAAAATGAAATTGATGAATGGTTGTTGCAAAACAAATCAAACTCTATTTCTCAAATAGAGCAAAAAGCAATTGACTACACAACATTTAAGAAATAAAGTGCGAGCATAGAATACTCTTCTGTGCTCGCATTTAATGTTGTTCTTGATTTTGAATTTGTAATAAGCCAAAAATAAGACTTTGAAAAACACTATTTACATAAGAAAACCCAACCATATTTCAACTGCCCGATTCACCTTGTCAACTATTGAATATAACATCATTTATTTCATTATTGACGAGCTTATGAAATCGCAAAGTTTAGATATAAATATGGTTTATTCTGAACAGGAAATAGTAATTGAATTAAAAAAAATTGATAAGTATAATAATTATCAAAGAATAAAGGATTCTATAAAGTCATTGGCTTCTAAACAAGTTGAATATCATATAAACATTCCTGGAGGAAATGGAAAATCAGAACAGGTTCAGGAGAACATCACTTCACTAATTAGTGGAATAAAGTATGTTAGAAATTCGCAATATATATCATTCATAGTTCCATCCCAAGCTTGCAGGTTTTTTTGCTACCTAGGAGGCGGTTTTACATCCATTCAAAAGGCAATTGCTATAGGATTAAGTTCTATCTATTCAAAAGCCTTATATGAGCTTTGTTGCCGTTGGAAAGACAAAGGTGGTTATAATTGTAGCATTGAAGATTTAAAAGTGTATTTGTCTATCGAAAACAAGTATAAGCAAATAGCTCATTTTAGACAAAGAGTGTTAGATGATTCTATAGTTGAATTGAAAGAGAAAGCTGATTTGTTTTTCACATACACCCTTACAAAATCTGACAAAAAGTTTGATAAAATCTCTATTAAAATACATGGAAATTATAAAAACAAAAGTGGTTTTTCAGGTGTTAAAGAAGAACATTACCGATTTGTCTATAGTTTTTTAAACCGCTATTTCCCAAATTATAAAGACTCTAAAGCATTAGATTATACTGAAATACTTGTAAAACAAAACAATTTAGAGAAAGCATTTTATCGATTTATTAAGTTAGATGATAACTATTCTGAAGGAACTAAAACCAAAAAAGATATTTACAGTTTACTTGTCAATGTTATTTTACCTGAACTTGAAGTTCTAAAATCACACATAACTTAAAATAAGTGTGAGTGAGTCTTGGATTTAGTCATTTTGTGTGATTTGTTTAGTCATTTTGTGTGATTTGATTAAAAATATTTAGTCATTTTGTGTGATTTACCTCTGTTAACCTCAATAAAATAAACACTTAACAGCCTTGTACAATAGGTTAACCTATAATTAATAATACAAGTTAAACGAAAAAGAAAATTTTCTGATGAAAAGAAAAAGAATCACTTTGGAAAAAGCTCGTAATATTTCTATTGAATTAGTCCTTCAAAAAATGAATTATACACCATCAAAAACAATTGGATTTGATATTTGGTACTCAAGTCCTTTACACGATGAAAAAACACCTTCATTTAAAATAAATACCAAAATAAACAAATGGTATGATCACGGGCTTCAAAAAGGTGGAAATACAATTGATTTTGTCGCAATTAAATTTAATTATTCAATTTCTGAAGTTTTAAAATTCTTAGAGAAATATTCAGACAGATCTGTTTTTTCTTTTCAAGAGCAAAAAAATATTGCATTAATTTTTACTGAAACTGAAAGTAAAATTAAAATAAATAAAGTAACTGAAATACAACATTTTGCATTGAAAAAATATTTAGAAAATAGGAAAATTTACAATTACGAAAACGAATCAAATTTAAGAGAAGTTCATTACGAAGTAAATGGCAAAAAATATTTTGGAATTGGTTTCAAAAATAATACTGAAGGCTATGAAATTCGTTCCAAATATGCCAAAATATGTATAGGAAAAAAAGATGTTACTCATTTGGTAAAAGGTTATAAAAACAAATTAAGAATTTTTGAAGGCTTTTTTGATTACTTATCGTTCATAAATAAATTCAAATCTGATTCCGATTTTTTAATTCTAAATTCAATAACCTTGATTAATCGTTGTGATGAAATTTTATCAAAATATGATGAAATTGAATTGTTTTTGGATAATGATGCAGCAGGAAATGAACAAACAAAATTAACACTTGAAAAATTCAATAATGCAACAGATTGTAGAGCATTTTACAAAGATTTTAAAGATTTAAATGAATGGCTTTTGAATACTACTTTTTAAGTGTATTCTCAAATACGCAAGACGGAACGGAGTTAACACTCCATTCTACCAGTAAATACGGCATTAGTCTTTTTAAAATTACGGAATTAAAACGTAAAACAAACTTAACAAATTATTAATCAATGACTTAATTACAATTTCATGAATACAGAAAAGAAAAATATTGACATTAGACTAAATGGACTTATGGTTAGTCGATGGACTAATCTAAAGAAAAGATTTGGTTACAATACAAACATAAAATTAGTAGAAGATATATTGTACTTTTTTGAAACAAATCCTGTTAATCCAAAAGATAAATTTACTTCTGTATTAGATAAAGTACTCTCAAAAATGGATGAATTTAATAATGACAACAATAGAGTTATTGCAGTTGTCAGAAAAATTGAAAATGATAAATTAAATCCAATATT
Source organism: Flavobacterium okayamense (assembly GCF_019702945.1). Classification (NCBI taxonomy): domain Bacteria; kingdom Pseudomonadati; phylum Bacteroidota; class Flavobacteriia; order Flavobacteriales; family Flavobacteriaceae; genus Flavobacterium; species Flavobacterium okayamense. The sequence continues at coordinate 2,016,740 of NZ_AP024749.1, read as the reverse complement.
CAGAACAGTTACACAAGACTTAAATCACAAAATAGACGATATAAAACAGTACGTTTATGAAGGAATAAATTCTTCACAAAATGTCACAAGTATTGAACCAAAAACTAACGAAAAAGAAATTGAAAATGTTATAAAAAAGTATGAAGAAAAATTAAAAACTCAAGATAAATTATATAATCTTTCTGAAAAGATTAATGACGATAATCATAAAAAAATTAGTTCCATTTGTAAAAATCTAAATGAAATAAAGAATAAATATTCTGTAGAAAAAGGAACATTTTCTAAACCAAAAATTGTCCTTGAATTATCTGAAGAAGAATTTTTAAAATTAATTAAATATTAATCAATTGATGATTTTTTACTTGTAAATTTTTCTAAAACTTTAACGTATTCTTTTTCAGAAATTTGAGTTTTTTGATTGAATCTTTCTTCAAATAAATCAGCGAAAAAGAGTTTAAAATAAATTAAAACAAAAGCATTTAACTCGTTTTTTGAAACATAATTATTCATCATTTTTAAAAACTCTAAAGGAATATCAATTTGTTTGTTTTTAAAGAGCTTTTCTATTTCCATTGTGAATAAGAATAGTAATCCATCATAACTCTTACGGTCCTCAAGAATGTTCTTGAGGATTTGTTCTCTATCGTCTTTGTCTAATTTTATTAAAATTGAACTAAATATAGAGTTCATTTTAATATTCAGACCTTCTTCAACTGAAGCTCCAGGTTTGTTGTCTTGAATAAAACTTACAGATAAAGCTGCACTATCTTCATTGAAAACAGGCTTATTAAAATCTTCAAATAACAAATAGTTTAAGATTTTTTGAAATGTTTGGTTTTCTTTCATAAGTACAAAAAAATGCGTGAGACATTAGCCAACAGTAAAAGAGGTACTAGGAGACCCAACAACCAATTGACTACGCCCACGCAAGTATCATGCACAGGCGTAAGCCTTTTAGTTTGGTTGTTTAGAAGATTCCTAGTTTTCTTTTACCAAATAAAAGCTTACGCGATTAAATATTTTCGAACTGTAAAATTATTAAAAGTTAATTCAATTAGCTAATAATTTTTCTTTCCTTTAGTTTCTTTTGTTGATAACTTAGTTTAAAACTTATCTTACATTACAACGATAAATTTATTAAATTTGAATTCCCCCTACCAATAAAACAAGTTTAATAACTTAAGCTTGTGAATCATTTATTATAATACATTACAATGCCATTATTTCAGCAATCGGTACTAAAAAAATATTTAGCTCAACAGGACAAAACAGAAGTTGAAAAAGCGTATAAAAAATTTACGAAGTTTTTTCACGATGCTAAAACACAAGACAATATTCGCAATAGCAAAGAAGAGCAATTCCAGGAAGGCTTTTTACGAGAACTGTTTGTGAACATTTTAGGTTATACCCTTAACCCTACTCCAAAATTCAATTTAACTACTGAACTTAAAAACCAAAAAGGTAGTAAAAAAGCCGATGGTGCCATATTAAAAGATGATAAAGCACTAGCTGTAATTGAGTTAAAAGGTACGAATACCAAAGACTTGGAAAGCATTCGTCAACAGGCGTTTGATTACAAAGCTAATCAAGTGGGGTGTGTTTATGTAATTACATCTAACTTTGAAAAACTACGTTTTTACATTAACAATGCGGTTGATTTTGAAGAGTTCAATTTATTTACACTTACCGAAAAGGAATTTGAATTATTCTACTTGTGTTTGGCAAAAGACCAACTTCTAAACAACAAACCGTTAGCCATAAAAGAGGCTTCTATTGTTGAAGAAGAAAGTATTACCAAAAAGTTTTATGCCGATTATTCTGTGTTTAAACGTGAATTGTATCGCGATTTGGTAAAACGCAATATGAAAAACGATAGTTTACGTGAACTAACGGAAAAGAACATCAAGTTGGCTCTATTCAAAAAGTCGCAAAAACTTATCGATCGTTTCTTATTTATCTTATTTGCTGAAGATAGAGGATTATTATCACCTAACTCTATTTTAACCATTTTAAACGAATGGAAAGCATTAGAAGAGTTAGATGTTCAAGTTCCATTATACGACCGTTACAAGCAATATTTTGGCTATCTAGACACTGGTAGAAAAGGGACAGATAAAAAAGAAGAAGTTTTCGCCTATAATGGTGGGCTATTTCAACCCGATGCTGTTTTGGATGCCATGGTAATTGATGACGACTTACTCTATCGTCATACCAAAAAACTCTCGGCTTATGATTTTGAGAGTCAAGTAGATGTTAATATTCTCGGTCACATTTTTGAGCATTCACTAAACGAAATTGAAAGTGTAAATGCCGAAATTGAAGGAACTGAATTTGACAAACAAAAAACCAAACGCAAAAAAGATGGTGTTTTTTATACCCCAAAATACATCACTAAATACATTGTTGACAATACCGTAGGGAAACTTTGTGAGCAAAAGAAACAAGAGCTTGGCATTGTAGATGAAGAGTATGCTAAAGGTAGAAAGAACCGACAAGCCGAAACCATAAAAAAACTAGACCAAAAGTTGCAAGAGTACCGCAATTGGTTGTTGCAAATTACTATTTGTGACCCTGCTTGTGGCTCAGGAGCATTCTTAAACCAGGCACTAGACTTTTTAATTAAAGAACATAGTTTTATAGACGAGCTGAACCGACAGTTATTTGGCGGCGGGTTTGCATTTCCTGATATTGAAAACCAAATTTTGGAACACAATATTTACGGTGTTGACTTAAATGAGGAAAGTGTTGAAATTGCTAAACTTTCTCTATGGTTACGCACCGCACAACCCAAACGTAAACTAACCAGTTTAAACAATAATATTAAATGCGGTAACTCATTAATTGAAAGTAAAACCGTTGCCGGCGACAAAGCTTTTAACTGGCAAGAGCAATTTCCTGAAGTGTTTTCTAATGGTGGTTTTGATGTTATTATTGGTAATCCTCCTTATTTAAGAGTTCAAGGGTTAAGGGAAAATTTTGAAAAAGAAAGTTTGTTTTATGAAAAAAAATTTAAATCAGCTACAGGCAGATTTGATGTTTATGTCCTTTTCATGGAGCATTCTTATAACCTAATAAATCAAAAGGGAGTTGTATCATTTATTTTGCCACACAAGTTTTTAATAAGTGATTTTGGTGTTGGGATTAGAAACTTTTTTGTTGATAAAAAAGCTGTTGAAAGTCTAATTCATTTTGGTTCAGAGATGGTTTTTGCTGATGCATCAACTTATACCTGTATAATCAATCTATCTAAGAACAATAAACAGTTTAATTACAAGCAAATTAAACCTTTGGAGATTTTTGATGTATTTGATTTTGAAATAATTGACTACAAAATTTTATCAGGTGAAAAATGGAATTTAAATAGTCAATGTGAACAATCATTAATCGATAAAATCAACAAACAACCTTTAACAATAAAAGATGTTTTTGAAAATATTAGTCAAGGAGTAGTATCTGTTGGTGATGACATTTATTTAATGAAAGGAAAAATTATTGGTGATAAATTTATTGGATTCTCTGATAAAATTAATCAAGAAATTACCTTAGAAGCAAATATTGTTAGACCTTTATTAAAAGGAGAAGATGTGAAAAAATATAAATGCTTAGATGCAAATTATTATTGCTTTTACCCTCATGAAGAAAAAAACGGAAAAACTATCCCTTTTGAAGAAGATAACTTTAAATCTAATTATCCTTTAGCATATCAATATATCTTACCATTTAAAAATGAATTAATTGAGAAAAAAATAAGATATAAAACTAATCCAAAAGCATGGTATAGTTTGCATCGTTCCAGAGAGATTTCATTATTTGAACAAGAAAAGATAATTACTCCTGAAATTTCATTGGGAACTAATATGACTTTAGATACAAAATCTTTATTTCATAATACAAAATGTTATACTCTAGCGAAAAACAAGTTTATAAAAGAAGATAATAAATTTTGGTTAGCCATTCTTAATTCAAAATTATTGTGGTTTTATTTAAGTAGTACTGGTTATGTCTTAAGAGGTGGTTTTTTTACATTTAAGACTAAATACCTTGAACCATTTCCATTACCTAAAATTGAATCGTTAGAAATTCAAAAACCATTTATTGAAAAAGTAGAAAAAATAATTTCATTAAATTCTGATTTTCAAATAATCAATTCAAAATTCATAAAATACTTTTCAGGTCAGTTTCATTTGGATAAACTAACTAAGAAATTAGAAAACTGGTACGAATTATCATTTGCAGATTTTATAAAAGAACTCAATAAAGCTATAAAAGGAATTGGTGGCACTCCCCTAACCAAAAAAGATGAAATTGAGTGGATGGATTTGTTTGAAGATTATAAAAAACAAGCCCTAGATTTAAAAGCTCAAATTGATGCTACTGATAAAGCCATCGACCAAATGGTTTATGAGTTGTACGGGTTAACACAAGAAGAAATAGATATTGTTGAGAATAGTTAAATAAAAATATATAAAAATGAATTGGATTAATTGTTTTTCAAATGAACGTTTTGGCGTTAAAACTTCAGAAGTTGGAATTAGAACTGAATATGAAAGAGATTGGGATAGAATTATTTTTTCAAGTGCTTTTAGAAGATTACAAAACAAAACTCAAGTTTTCCCTTTACCTGATGAAGTTTTTGTTCATAATAGACTAACTCATTCACTTGAGGTGGCAAGTGTTGGGAGGTCATTAGGCAAATTAGTTGGAAAAAAAATCTCAGAATTTAATGAGGTAAAATCTAATAGAACTGCATATTTATTTTATAAAAATCACCTAAAGAATGTTGTTGCTTCAGCCTGTTTAGCGCACGACATTGGAAATCCTGCTTTTGGTCATTCAGGAGAAGATGCTATTTCAAAATTTTTTGTTGACAAAGAAACGGATAAACCTGAAGATATTAAATTTAGAAATTTGTTTAAGGATTATGAATGGAGTGACTTAAAAAGTTTTGAAGGAAATGCTAATTCATTACGAATATTAACCAAAAAATCTTATGGGAGATTAGATGGTTCTTTTAGATTAACATATTCTACTTTAGGTGCTATATTAAAATACCCATGTGAATCTTTAGCTGTAAATGAACCTTTAATCCATCTATATAAAATACGTCCTGTATACTTATTTTTTACAATAGACCAATCGTTTGACTCAATATTCAATTTTAACAATTGCGCACCGTCTTTAGCTATTGTTTCTTTAACTTTAGTTGTAGCAAAGTTTTTTAAGGCGCTATTTGCATTCATACTACCTGCTTTTGGCATTTTGATACTTGCTAAACTTGCCTTTGCTGCTTTATCGTAATTAGCTTTTAAAGTAGCCTCGAACTCCTTCACAATTGGTTTTGCTTTTTCTAACCAATCTAAATGAAATTGTTGTTCGCCTTTTCCTACGATATTCATAATAGTAATATCCTCTTGATCCATATATGAAGGAACATTAAAAGCATGTCCTCCTTGATGAGAACCTGCGTATATTACAAAAATATCTTCGGCAATAAGCATTCCTCTTGTTAAAACAGGCATTCCTGTTCCTAGCTCCATTGTTTGTGATCTATCCGGACCAATTTTAGTAACATAAGAACCTGAAACTAATTCGTACCCAATATAACCCTCTGGTGACATCATTTCTAATTCGGGAGTAGTTAAAAAACGTAGCCAAGGATATTCTAAATCATGAACTGGTAAAATATCGACGTTATCACCTAAATCTGTCATTTGACGACTTAATTTCACTTGGTTAACAGCATAATTGTTTACTCCAGAAGACATTCCGAATGTATAGGATAAATATAATAAGCCATTATCAACCACTTTAGATGATATTTCAGTTTTCTTCTTTTCAACATTAGAACTTGAAGAACTTTCTGCTATTCCATCATTATTAGTATTAGAATCATTTGAAGTATTTGAACTAGAGTTATCGGTAGTTTTTACTTTCTTTTCTAATGCAGATTTAGCTTTGTTTTTCAACATTTTACCAAATTGCGCTTGAGTTGATAAAGAAGCTAGTAAAAAAATAAAAACAACATAAATTTTCCTTTTCATATCTATTAAAATTAACAATTTATTATTTATAGGATTTTAACCATTTAACTGAATATTTAAGAATATTAGAATCAACCAAAATATCAGGCATTACAGGTTCTAAAACATCTTTGTTACCATTTGCTCCAATATCATATGTAGAACTAACAAATACTAGGTTACCAGAATTTTTAAGAGTAAAACTAAACTGCTCTCCAAAATCGTTAGTGTATTCGCCAGTAGGTAAACCTATTAATGTAGAAATATTATAAGTTTTTATGGCATCTGCTAAAAAATTTGCACTTGAAAAAGTATTAGGTCCAATTAAAAAGCAGGTTTTACCATTAAAAAAATTATCTACTGATATTGGAGTTACTAAATCGTTGGTAAAGCTTTCTATAACTTCTTGATTAGGTGTGTCTAAATATTTTTTTAAAAATTCTTTCCCAAACAAGTCTTCATAAACTTTATTTTCTGAATATACTTTTTTGGATTTTTCACTTACTTTCCAATAACGTCCACTAGATTGACGATAGTCTTTTTTTGTGATATACGATAGTAACAAATCGTTTAACTTGGAATTTCCTCCACCATTTTCACGTATATCAATTATTAATTTATCAACATTTAAATCTTTAATTTTTTGAAATGTCTCTTTTAAAAATTTTGTAAAGGCTTCATAATCATTACAACTATTATATGAAATTAAGCCAATATTATCTTCTATAATGTCAAAAGTATAATCTGATTTTACTTGTTCTGAGTTAATAAATTCTATTAATTCATTCAAATCTATTCCCTTTGAAAATGAACGTTTGTATTGTGAAACTACAATATCGTAAGGAGGTTGTAAAGCTTGATTAAAAAATAAGTATAATGGGAAAGCTTTTTCGCAAGTTGCATTTTTAAAACCATCAATTCCGCCAATATAAGACAAACATTCTTCGTAGAGTTCTAAAGTTCCTAACCCATTAATTGTCTGTACCGTATCATTAACTTTTATATTAGACAATTTAGACTTTGTTACTACAAATTTTCCATTTATGATTTTGCCAGTAAGTGGAAGAAAAGAATACCGCTTTATTTCGGGTAAAAGCTTAAGGTTTTGCCAATCCATATAAGAATGACCACCGCTTAACAAAGCTGTCAGTTTCATTCCTGTTGCAACAAAATTTTTTAAAGCTATAGAGTCTTTATCCCAATTTTCAATAGTTTGAGCTTTAATAAAATTGAATTCCTCTTTTGAGGTTTTAAAATAAGGATTATAATGTACCTCTTCAAAAGTTTGTATTAATTCTTCTAAATCAGCTTTAGCTTCCTCAGTTTTTATATAAGCTTTAGTTTGACTCATTATAAAACTAGAACTTAAAAGAAGTAAATACGTTAAGGAATTCAATTTCATAAAGTTATTTATTATATCTCTAATTAATCTATTAGACTAAATGTAAGATTTCCATTGTAATACATTTCAAAAGGAAGTGCAGTAGTAGTATCTTCATTTGTTGCTTCTCCTGAAATATTAATTGTAGCAGTATCACCATTTTTAGCAATAGATAAACTAAATGTATCTAACTCATAATATTCTGGAGCTGGAGCTTTACCATTACCTGTATTATCAAAATCATATAATGGATAAAAAACAACTCCTACATTATTATCTACATGTGTATAATTTCCTGAAAAATCTTCTAAAGCATGTGGATCAATTTCTATTACAGCTATACTACCTTGACCTGAAAATTCATCATTAACCTCATCATAAGTAATTCCTTCTGAATGAATAATTAGTAAAGACTCATAAGTTCCATCATTATTGGTGTCAGAATAATATAAACCTGTTTTTAAACTATAACTTTCGTCGTTAAGCTTAGCGTAGTTTTCTTTAGTATTATCATCATCGCTACAAGAAGTGAATGTTAGGCTTGATAAAATTAAGAATGCGAATAAAATTACTTTTTTCATGATTATTGATTTTTAACTTTTATTATTTACTATTTATTTTTTTATAATTTTTTGAAGTCCTACTTTATTTTCTGAGTAAATTTTTACTAAGTAAATACCTGCATTTAAAAACGAAATATTTACCTGAGTTTGATTTGTTTCCATAACTTTTGTTCCCATTAAGTTATAAACCTCCACTTTTTGAATAGCTTCTTTAGCTTCTATAATGAAGAAATTAGTTACTGGATTAGGATAAAGTTTAAAATCGTTTGTAGAAAAACTTGAACTACTTAACGCAGTGTTGTATTCATAAGCACCTAAATCAATTGTAGTATTAACAAATCTTGTATTTCCAGATGCATCTAAAGTTCCAAATAAACCAGAATTATAAAATGAATTAGTTCCTTGATCTATAACTGCTGTCGAAGTTGAAGTCGGTTTATAATCAGCATCTAAATTAGGATTTGCTGTACTTATGTTAAAAGCATCTGAATCAATATTAGATGTATAAGGATAAATTGTAGGTGCAATACAATTATCAATATCTAAATCTCCATTAATCCCTTCACCAGTTTTAGAATTATCAAAAACCTTATCACTAACTATAGAAGAATTGTAGTAATTATTATAAAAAATAGAATTATAAACATCAACATTATTATCTAAAGAACCTGCAGAACTAATATTAACTAAATGTTTGATTGCTGTTGTAGAAAAATCATTTTGATTGTTTACAAAAGTCGAATTAATAATTGTTGTATTCATATTTGAAGTTCCTGTTTCTCTAAGCCAAATAGCACCAAAATCTGAATTAAACTGATTATCTGTAAACTCTAAATTCACAAAATTAAAATCGATAGGTGTATTACTACTTGAACTTTGGAATAAACAAATTCCGTTATTAACTAAATTTCCTTTAATAGCAACATTAATAAATTCAATAGTATCTGTAAAATATCTATAATCCATCAGTAATCCATTACCAGTATAATTGTTTCTAATGATACTGTTTTTTAGCGTAAAATACGATGTGTTATAAGTTGTTGGAAAATAAATTACAGGATTACTACCACTTGGTTTATGAGCACTTTCAAAAATAAAACCATCAAGAGTAACTAAGTTTGTATTAACATTCATTAATTGTGCTAGATTATCTGATTTGTTAGATGCAAAATCTCCGGCAATATCATCGCCATTAACATCTCCTGAAATAATGGTAGCATTTGTTGTGTAAATCAGCGACATATCTCTATCATTTTCATCGGTTTCAGTACCATCAAAACCTCCAAAAATTTGAACATTATCATCACTTACCGTAAATCCTCCTGTTGTTGGATAATACGTTCCTGCTTTTACAAACACTTTTCCTCCAGGCACAAAACTAGTAGAATTTAAAGCATCATATAAAGAGTTATAAGCATCTGCCCAAGATGTACCATCATTATTACCTGTAGCTGATGCATCTACAAAAATATCACCTACTGGTGCAGGTGTAGATAGATTTGCAATATCTCCAGGTCCATGAAACATAGCCGTATTTGCATGTTGGATAGCTCCTAGACCAATAATTGTACCGCTTGAATATGTTCTTGAATTTTGAAAACAATCAGTTGCTGGAAAATCAGAGAAGTTATAGCCTCCAAAACCACCCATAGTTCCATTTTGACGATAGGCTGCTAAAGGTTCAAAATTTCCTGAAGAAATATCTACAAAAGGGGTTGTTGGTAGATATATAGAATTTGAGATATCATTACTAGGTGTGAAATCACGAGCGTTAGTATCACCAAAATTTATACCTACACCAGAAGTAGTAAATCCTACAAATTCACTTGTTCCTATATTGTTATAATAAATGTTGTTATACCAAGCTCCGCCTACGCCACCTGTAGTTCTCTCTAAGCGAATACAACTAGCTACTGAAGCCGCAACACCAGCTCCTTCTTGATTTAAAGAAAGGGTATTATTATTAAAAAACACACTAAGACCTTGTGCTCCGTTAGAAATAAATCTAGCTACACTACCCGACTTTCCTGCATCTTCTACTTTGTTTGCAATAAATAAATTATTTCCTATAAAAATCTTATCATAATCCTGAAGTCCTCTATATTCAAAAGCATAACCAACTTGAGAAACATTTTCATCTACTATACTGTTAAGTAATGAAAACGTTTTAATAGGATTTGCACTACTTCCTCCAAATATATTGGCCCAAATATCAAAAGCTGGTCTAGTTGCCGCGTAGTTTCGTGCAAAACGACAATTTAAAAGTGTGATTTGATTTTGTGTATAGTTAGTACCGCTAGCTGGATGACTGTATAAAGCACTTCCACCGTAGGCATTTACAAAATTAATACGATCTATTACAATGTTTTCTTGTACATGATTTAAAGTAGTTCCACTAACAGTAGTTGGCTCAATTTGCAAAATACGTGTTGCATTATCACTTTTATTTGTTGATGATGCGCTAGGTACTTCGTTTAAATCATCTCCATTAATATCTCCTGATAAATATACTGGATGTAACCATGGGTCAACGTTTCGATCTGCTTTTGTTAACTCTGTACCCACAAATCCACCAAAAATATTAACACCATATTGGTTTAAAAATGGAGTTGAAGCGTTAATAGGTTTATAGGTTCCTTCTGCAATCCAAATTTCTGCACCAGCAACATTTGTGTTGTTTAATGCGTTATGTAAAGAATTGTAAGCATTAGCCCAACTGGTTCCATCATTGTTTCCTGTGGCATCTACATCTACATAAACAACTGTTTGTGCATTGAGAGCATAAGAAAAAATTGCAATTGTAAATAGTAAAAATTTCTTCATTGTGTTTTTTTTTAAATACACAACAAAGAAACTTTATAAATGAAGACTACTTAATGGCTATTTTGTGAAGTGCGTTAGTTTATTTCTAAAGCATTGATTTTTATTTATAAAGTAAATTACCAAAACGTATCTTTGATTACTGCTATAAATTCATCTTTTTTAGATTTTGCTATAGGAATTGTTTGTTTATTATCTAAAATTAGGTAATCACCATCATTTTTAATCAATTCTTTTACAAACATTAAATTGACTAGAAAACTTCTATGACATTTAAAAAATATTGGTTTGTTTTCTAATTGATCTGTGAAGAATTTTAAGGGTTTGCTTACCAATTTAGTTTCGTTCGTTTTTAAATGCACTTTTGTATACATTCCATCTGCTTCAAAATAGACAATATCGTCTAAATTCATAAACAAAATTCCTTTAGGAACATCTAATGCTATTTTTGTAATTGCTATTTGTTTTAAAGCTTGTTTTAGGTTTTCTAATTTATTTCCTAATTCATTTTTTTCAATTTCTAAAATTGCTTTTTGTGTAGCTTTTACTAATTCAGTTTCATCAATTGGTTTTAAAAGATAATCTAAAGCATTTAACTTAAATGCCTCTATTGCATATTGATGATACGCTGTTGTAAAAATGATTTTAAAAATGAAATTATCTTCATCAAAATACTTACTTATTTCTAAACCATTTTCACCTGGCATTTGAATATCAAGATATACAATATCTATTTTATTTTGTTTAATAATAGTAACTCCATCTTCTAAATTTGAAGCTTCAAAATAGGTCGTAAATTGAGGGAAATTTTCCTTTAAAAAAGTTTTAATTAAACTTCTAGCACTCTTTTCATCATCAATTATTATACAGTTCATTTTCTCTTATTTAGAAATTTTAATTATTACAGTTGTTCCAGATGGATTTTTAAGCTCATCGTATTTATCTTTTATATCAACTGAAATGTTTTTCTTGTAATTTTTGTTTATAAGCTCAACTCGTTTTGTTGTAGCTTTTGTAGCAAAAGATTTATATTCGTTTTCTTTATTTTGAGTTGCTTCTCTCCCTACTCCATTATCGTCTATAATAATTTCAATAAAATTAGCTTTTTGATAAAAGCAAACTACGATTTTCTTATTTCCTTTTTTATTACTCAATCCGTGCTTAATAGCATTTTCTATAAAAGGTTGTAGTAATAGAGATGGAATTTTAATTTGAGAAATTAATAAGTTATCATCATATTTTATTTCATATTCAAAATCTGCTTCAAATCTGTTTTTTTCTAAAGATAGATATAGTTCTAATGTTTCTATTTCTTCTTTTAATGAGATTTCGTTTACCTGACTTTGTTCTAAATACAAACGCATTAATCTGGAAAATTTTATCAAATAGGAACTCGCCAATTTCTTTTCGTTTGTTACAATATAATCTTGAATTGAATTTAAGGCATTAAAAATAAAATGCGGATTCATTTGAGAACGTAAATTTTCTAATTGAAGAGAAGTCATTCTTTTATCGATTAGTAATTCAGAAATTTCTCTATTTTTCTTGTTGAGTTTAAATCTATTTACAACAGTAATTATTGTAAATAATATTATTACTATTATAAATCCTATTAATAACATAAACCAAATTGTTTCCCAAAAAGGTTGCTTTACAACAATTGCTAATTCAATTTTTTTATTATCATTCTTTAAGACTTCATCTACGTAATAAGGAAAAACTTCAAAAACATAATTTCCTGGAGGAATTGATAAATATTTCACTGAACGTTCCGCATCTTCTATTTGTCTCCAAGAATTATCATAGTTTTTAAGACGGTATTTATAAGATATATTTTCGGAATTATTAAATGCATTTGAATTAAAAGAAAATTTAACATTGTTTTTCTCGTGAGTTAATTCAATTTCTTTATTAAAATCAATTTCTTTATCTAAAACAGTTACCGATGTAAAATAAGCATTTGGAATTTCAGTTTGTTTTGTATTTAATAAATCTTTTTTAATACTAAATATTTCTTTATTACTCGTGTAAAATATTTTATCATTGAGTATTTCTAAGGTTTGTATTGTACTTTCAATTCCGCTGTTTCGTGTATTAAAAAGTGTTTCTTTAAAATTATTTTCAATATCAATCTTTATTAACCCTTTTTCGGTTGCCAACCAAACCTCATTTTTAAAGGCTTTGATGAATTTAATTTCTTTGGGTGCAAAATTTTTAAATTGGTAATTAGAAACCTTATTATCTTTTAAATAAAACAAACGATTACTTACACTAGAAAACCAAACCGTTTGATTACTCGTTTGTACTATTGAAGTAGCATGAAAAACTTCATTATCACAATTTAAAAGCGATTTTACTTCATTACTAAATTTGAAAACACCATTTGCAGTTGCAATAAAAAACTCTCTTCTTGAATTGCTGTAAAGTGAAGTATAAGCTCTAGAATCATCAACAATATTTTCTAAAACTTGACTTGCATTAAAACTATATAAAACAGATTTATTATAAGTTAAATACAATACTTTATCATCGATAATTTTTATATCCTTTGCAACATTAAAAAGCGATGTCTTTGTAAATGTCTTGTTTCTTAAATCATAAATAAAACTTTCGTTATTATTAACACCAATATAAATTAATGCTTTTTCTTGGTCTATTTCAATTGCAGAAATGATGTTTTTTGTTGGAACTTTTAAGAAATTGGTAATTCCTTTATCTGAATTAAATAATAGCAAGTAACCCAAATCGGTGTAAAAAATAACTTCGTTATTACTTTTAACTTTTGAACCTACAATATATCCGTATTTTTTGTAGTTATAATTATTTGAAAATAAATTTAAATTAGGAACTACTTTAATTCCGTCTTTTAACGTTGTAAACCAGTAATTATCTTCAGAATCTTTATAAACACTACTTACTTTATTATCTTTAAAAAAAGTGTTTTTATAACCAAAACTTTCGTTTTCATAAGTAAACAAATGCGTTCCGTTATAAGAAAGCACGAAAACTTTATTTCCTATAACGTTTACATTAATTAATCGTTCAAAAAGTTTGTTTTTTGGACTATTAACCTGGATAACATCTGTTTCAGTTATTTTATAGAAATTTCCATTACCATTATATTCTGTAAACAAAAAACAAACTGAGTTTACTGAAAAAAGTATTGGTTTAGAAGATGATTTATTTATTTGTAAATTAGATACAAGTGTGATTTCATTAGTAGAAAAATCAAATCTAAAAATATTATTATCATTGTCTAAAAAATATCCATTTCCGTTTGCATAACAATACGTTAAAGCAGGTTTATCACTAATTTTAATTGTTTTATTTTCAGTTGAACAATAAATCCCTTTTGAAGAAAATAAATAAACCGATTTGTTTTTAACCGTAAACTGACTTAATCTTCCTTTTAGAATTGAATTAAAATCCTCATATAAATAAATACTATCATTTTTTAAGTAAAAGAATTGTCCATATAAGTTATTAAACCATAGTTTTCCTTCTTCGTCAATTTGAAGATTAAAAACTGTATTTCCTTTTTGTTTTTCGTTTCTTACTTTTTTAAAATTTCTTCCATCATAAGTAAGTAACCCATTTTCAGAAGAAAGCCATTTGGTTTTATTTGGAGTTTCAATTATGTCATAGAATTCATTACTATATTTGCTCAACTCATTACCAAATTCATAAATAACAGGAGTTTGAGAAAATAAAATAGTAGAAACAATTAAAAATGTTATTGTAAAACAATACTTCATAATTTTGTAAAAATAGAAATACTAATTTGTAAGCTCAATAACAATTTCTAAAATCATTAAAAAAGTTTTTCAATTTCTATATATTACATATAAGGTATTTATTATAAATAACATTTTATTATAAACTAAATAATGCTTTTTTAGAAGCAATTAAAACATATTTTAACTAAAAGTAGTACACCTTTTGTACACCTCTACCCTCTTTCAACCCTTATAAATAAAGAAAAGTAAAATATTGTATTGGAAAATAGAAAGAAAATATAATTTATTAATGTTTAAAAAAAGTCGGGCAGCTGCCCGACTTTTTTATTGCTTTATGATTTTATGAACTTGATAAGTATTGTCATAAGTTAATCTCAAAAAATAGACTCCATTATTAAGATGGCTTATATCAATTTTCTTATCTATAGATTTTAATATTAATTTTCCTGAAACATCATAAATTTCAGTAATAACATCATTATTTTGAATATCTATATTGATAACATCTTTTGTTGGATTAGGATAAATAAAATTTTTATTATCACCTAAATCAAAATCACTATTACTTAAAGCAGTTTCAGTTAATTTCCATAACTCAACACCACTTGAAGCTGAATTTGCACCAAAATAGATACTATTATTTAAACTTATTGGTTTAAAATTTAAATTAGAGATTGGAACATTTGGCAACCCTGTATTGGTTAATTGTTGAGTTCCAGAGTTTGATCCGTCCGTAACCCAAATTTGTTGACTTCCATGATTGAAATACATTCTATTATTTATAATAGTATACTGTTTGCTATTTATTAATCCTGAAGAAAAACTTGTGTTTCCCAAAGCTGAATAGTCAACTACTTTTACTGTTCCAGAATTAGTGCCGTCTGTCTTATAAATTTCATAAACATTAGTTCCATTACTACCATCGCAAGCGGCAAAATAAAGTTCGTTATTTAATTCAAAGAAATAGTTACGTTCATAAGTCAAACTTCCATTTAAATTCCCTGGAAAAATATCTTTAATAAATACAAGGCCTTCTGTTGTGTTGTAACGAAATAATTCTCTTCCTAAAATTTGATTTAGACCTGCATCATAAGTATTGGCAACAAAATATAAATCATTATTAAAAATATAAAAACTATTAGGAGAACTGCTTTTACCAAAAGCTGGATTTAAATTATTTGGAAAAATATCGGCTACTAATTCAACTGTTATTCCATCCGTTCTATATAACTCCTCACCAATTGTACCATTATCTGCTGCAAAATATAAATAGCCGTCATACACTTGAAAATGTCTTGGATTTGAACCTGCGGCAAGAGTATTACTTGTATTCGGATTAATTTCAGCAAATAAATTTGTCCCAGCCTCAGTTCCATCTGTAACATACAATTCAGGATTCATAGCATCTGTATTTCTACCTGTAAAATACCATTTTCCATTAAATTCAATAAATTCATTTCCAAAAACAAAACCAACTGGATCAAAGACTTTTACAGTTCCTGTTGATGTTCCATCTGTTTTCCAAAGTGAAAAAGCAGCTGGTTGATCTCTTGCTGTAAAATACAATTCACTATTTTTTATAAAATATTGTTTCAAAGGATTTGGAGTTTCAAAAACTTGAGAACTTGCATTTCCTAACCAAATATCTTTTAGCATTATGGTACCTAATTCTGTTCCATCAGTTATCCATAGCTCTTCGCCTTCTGCAGTTGTGGTTGCTTTAAAAAATAATAGATTATTAAAAACAAATAATGGTGTTGGTACAGATGAAGCGCCACCATTAATATTTTTTACCAGTTGAATATTTCCCACTGAACCATTTGATTTATAAAGTTCTGTTTGATATTGATTTGTTGCTCGAAAATAAATTTCGTCATTATACTCTACAAAATCTCTTGGTGAACTGTTGTTTGTACCTGTCCAAATATCGGCTACTTGTTCAAATTGGTATTGTGCATTAGCTAAAAACGTGATTAAAAAAAATAAGATAAATGTAATTGTTCTCATAAAAATAGGGTTTACTTTGTCCGTTAGTAAAAAACCAACAAAAAAGTAAACCCTAAATATTAAAAAACTAACCTTATTTCTTTTTTAATACAATTTCCACTCTTCTATTTTTCATCCTACCATCTTCAGTTTCATTAGTAGCAACTGGACAAGCGGGTCCAACACCTATTGGCGTTAATCTTGTTCCAAAGTCGCCATAATTATTCATTAATGCACTTACGACAGCTCCTGCTCTATCTTCCGATAATTGCAAATTAGAATCTAATGAGCCTATATCATCAGTATGTCCTACAATATATACTCTAACTTTCGGATTTTGATTTAAATAGTCGCCAACCATTTCAATTACTGAAAAAGAAGTTGGTTGAAGTGTAGCTTTACTAGTATCAAATAAAATACCGTCTAATATTAATTTACCCTCTTTTTCTAATTTATCTTTAATCACATCTGCATTTAAAGTAATCAAACCACTTTGTAATGCTTCTTGTTCAATTACCTCCACACAAACCTTTACAGGTTTGCCATCGTAAGTAGGTGTCATTCCTATTTCAACATAATACACCTTATCAGCAGTGGTTATTTTACCAACCATGTAGCGTTGTGATACATGATAATTTCCGAAATCATAATAGTGTGAGATTTCTCCGTTACTTTGACGATTATCTTTCCCATACACTTTCTCAAAAAATTTAGCACTATACCATGCGTTTGTACCATCACACTCACCTCCTTTACATTGGAACAAAATTTCAGCATTATTGGCTTTAAAAGCATCTTGGTAGTTTTTCATGACTTCAACAGTAGATTTCCCTAAAGGAATTTCATAAACAATGGAAGTTTGATGTCCAGAAACTTCTAACCATTTTTGTGGTTCTTTTTCTGGTTTTCCAGACTTAACAGCAAATTTTAATTCGTTGTAATCTTTTTGAAAATAATAGATGATTTTAGATTCTGGATAACGCGTCAACAATTCATGATCTTGTGCGTTATCTATATCTTGTCCCAATACAGTAAAACAAGATAAAAGCAGTAGCAGCAAAAATTTAGTTTTCATAAGTATAGCTTGTAGTTTCTGAATTAGTTGTTCCATTATAAACAGAAGTTGTAGTAAATGATGTAACTTGGTTATTCTCTAATGTATAATTCATAAAAACTTCAAAGACTGGACTTGTGGTATTGATAGTATTATACTTTTTTAAAGTCTTTATGTGATATTCTGGTAGTATATACAAATTGTATCCAAAATCTGAATATGAAAAGAGACGACTATAAAATGGATAGATATCAACAGGAGAAAAAATAAGTTGCCCTAAATCTAGCTGCGTTTTAAAAAATGCATATACCGGACTTTTATGCTCCTCATACTCATAATCAGTATAAGTATATAATTCATAAGGTGCTGTTGGGTTGGAAGCAGAATATTCTTCCACCCGAATAATTCTATTTTGTGTATCGTAAATAAATTTATTTCTGATGGACTCATCGTTGTTTGTAATGGTTTCAATGTTACCATTGGCATCATAAGTAATGTCAAAAGTGTTTGCAAGGCTTCCGTCATAAAAATCTAATCCTGTTATTTTGAAATTATTATAAACAACATCAGTTTCATAAGTATCTGCCAAAATACCATTGAAAGCTCCTCCATTTACTGAATATTCATAGGTAATAGGCGTTGTGTTTTCAACTTCATAAGCTGTAATTTTACCATCAACGTTGTAACTTACAGTGTAATTTTGATTGAAACGATTAACTCCTGAAGTCCATCGTCCTTGGGCATTGTAAGCAAATGTTGTGGTAGTATTTGTTACACCTTGTGAGGATGTAATACTCGTTAGTTTGCTTTCAGGTTGAGGTGTTTCTGTGTTAGTAGTATCATCATCATTAGAACACGAAAGAAAGAGAATTGTCAGTACACTTAAGGTAATTTTAAAAATAGTTTTCATAATTTAAAGATTTTGTTTGATTGTTTTTCCTATCGCAATAAGCTTGCTTTTGATAAGGTCTTTTGAAGCATTGATAGATTTATGAGCATTGTAAGTAATGTCAACTCTGTACTCATTATTTACTTGAAATGTTATTTTTTGAACGCTTTGAAAGCTATGTTGTTCCCAATGGTAAGCAAAGTCTCCAAAATTTTCTAAAACAGTTGGTTTTATGATTATAGTTTCATTGTTTTCTCGTGCAGTTAAACCATTTTGCAAATCCAACTCTAACATTCTAGCAAAGGTAGCGCCCATATCTTCAGTTTTTGAAGTGATGTCTATCATTATTTGACTTCCAGCAACAGAACCTTCTTCTTCAGTCCATATAAACTGGCATTGTTTTTTGGAGCCATATTGATCTCTGGCATACATCTCAATAGTTGAGGCATTTTTGATGTCAAAAACACTAACGAGTTGATCAGTATTAAATAAATCACAAGGATTTTTGGGAGTCACAACTTTGTTTTCTGAAGTTTCTGTGACGTTTTTTTTGTTTTCTGATGTGTTGTTTTCTGTTTTGTTGTTACAACTAACAAGTACAACCAAAATTAATAGGTATAGACTTTTTTTCATTTTATTTTGTTATTTTATTTATATTTAGAGTAATCAATATTTAATAAAGTATCATTTCTGTAGTAATAAAAAAAGGAGGTTAAAGCTCCAAAATCATACATATAGTAAATTTCATCAGTTAATTTTTTACAAACCAATTCTAAATCCGTTTTTGCATATTTATCTGAAAACTGAATATATTTCTTTGCCCAATATTCCAGTCGGTTTGTTACAAGTTCTATTTCCGCTTTATTGTTTTTTCTAGCCCATTGTCTAATATCTTTTAGTTTATCTTGATTTTGTACGATATTATTTCTAAGATCTTCGAACAATTCTAAGGTTGTTTGAAATCTAGAACTTTCAAAATTTGAACATGGTGTTTGCGCATTAAGATTGGTTACTTCTAATGTTATAAAAAATAGAATTATGATTACTTTTTTCATTTTGTACTTATTAATATTAGATTTTTTCAATATAAAATGTGACCATAATGTGACCTCGAGTTCCGTGCTTAATATTTATTACGCCTTTTTGGGTTGGTTGAGGTAATTTATTGTTTCCTAATTTTGAAATAAGTGCTTCATTAAGTGGAAGAGTAACGCGTTCTTTTCCTAAAATATCATTTGAACTTGCAGAATCATAATCTTTTAATTCTACGGTAAGTTCAATTTTTGATTTCTTTAGAACTTCTTGAATATCTTTTGAACCATCTATTGGAATATCAAAGGTTATTTTTTTATTAATTTCATATTGAGCTCCAACTTTCAAATCTGTTCTAATATAATCTTTAGCTTTAATTTCCCAGAATCTTCCATATTGATCAGAATACGTTACATCAAAAGGTTTAATTTGTTTACCATTGCTATCATAGGCTCTGCACCAAGCAATCCCATAAAGCTCATATCCTGAAAAAATACCTTCTGGTCCGTCTTCAACACTTAAAATATAAATCCTATCTAATGTTAACCTATAACGTAATTCTTTTTCTGTTTTTGTTGTTATACTTGTTGATGTTCCTAATCCTTGAGATGTCATTGTTAAACCTCCTGTATCCGTTTTATAAGTTGTAGTTGAGGAAGTACTTACACCAGTCAAAGACTTAAATTCTGCAACCGTCATCGGTTTTAGAAACTTTGCTGAAAACTTAGTTGTCGTCGATGTGTTAGACGCTTTGATATCTCCATACCAAACCGTGATATGTTCACTGTTTTCAGATTTTATAATACCTGTGGTGATATTATAAAGGGTGTTGCCATGATAAAGCGAAGCATTAGAAATTGTTTTTAAATCGTTACTTAGTTTACCTATAAAGGACTTTCCATCTTCAAATTTGCCTTCTAAACTGAATCCTTTTTGTTGTAAATTAAGTTTTTTAGTAAATCCGCTTGGATATGATTTAAACTCATACTTCCCAGTCCATTTATCCATTTTTAGACTTGGAAAAGCATCCGATTTTAATGTCCCTGTCCAATTGCCTCTATTAGTAGTATCTCCTTGCCATCTCCATTCACCTGTGAAGGATTTATTGTCTGAAGCCAATTTGAAATAGAACACTCCAACTTTACCTGCATTAGTAAATTTTCCGTTAATCGTTGAACCTGTTTGAATTGCATCTATGATACCTTTGGTTCCATAATCTCCATACACAGTTCTACCTTCATGGATCAATTTAAGGTCTCCGAAAGTGGTGCTCCACGTTCCGGTAAAATTTTGTGCTTGTAGCATTGTAACAAGCAATATCGCGATAATTGTTATTTTTTTTCTCATTTTTATGGATAGTTATTTAATAGTATATGTCTTCTTTTTTCACTTGTATAAAATTCATAACAGGGTACTTACTCACTATCTTTCCTGCTATAGGTTTCCAGTTTTCTGGTGCATTGGCATCCAAAAAAGCACCTGCTTTTCCTTCAAATTCCAAGATAACTTCATCTTGATTTATCTTTGATATTGTTGCTACTCCTTCCAACAAAGTATAGGCAAATCCATTTTCCTTAGCCATAGTAATGCTTACCACTGTTCCGTTAGCGTCTTTGGGTTCTAATTTTCCCTTTTCGATTTGACCTATTATTGGCTTTACATCAAGCATGTTTTGTAAGCCCGAAAAAGAAATATTGATTTTAGAATCTTCACTATCAATCGAGAAAACCATCATTTGTTTACCAGCCGTATTCATGATTGTTTTGAATTTTTTTTCTTCAGTAAAAAGAGGTTTTCCGTCATAAGTTATATCAACATAAGCTTGGTTCTGATTGGCTCTTTCAATGTTTTCTGAAGCCACACCTGCTTGGTCTAAGGTTTTCTTAATTACTGAATTTGTAACACTTTCTGTAGCTTTATCTTTAGCGTCTTGACAGCTTGTGAGCCATAGGATAATTACTAGTAGTAAATAGATGTTTTTCATTTTATAGTTTTTGTATTTTAAAATTGTTCATGGTAATCATTCTAACTTTTTCTTCTAAAGCAATGACTTTCATGGAGTTTTGTTTTACATTTTTTTTGTTATAAAAGGTCATTTCCATAACATAGCCATAATCTGTATTTAATAGTTGCATCGGGTTCTCTTCTTTCTTTTTGGAGAACATTTTGGCCATACCACGCAGATAATCTTGGTATTCAAATTTTACATCAGGAGCATACCAGGCGTTGATACTTCCTTCCTCATAAGTAATATTGTATTCATGACACGTATAGCCATTCATCACTTTAGTTTTTCCAGTTTTCTTTACTTTAGGTGCTACATCAGCTATGTCTTCAGAAGTGATACTTTGGTCTCCCATCATTTTTTGCATCCACTCCAAAGACATTACTTGAGCTACACCTTTGTTGATATCCAACAAAATGGCCGACTGATTTTTCATGTCTATTATTATAGGGTCACCATTTTTTTCCATTTCAGTTAACAAGGCCTGTTTTCCATAAGCTTGTTTCATTGTGGTTTTCTTCAGGTTGGCATTTACATCTTCAACTTCAATAGTTGCTGTTACAGGAAAAATGTATGTCTCTTCATATTTAGCTTCGCCAGATAAAATATTGCCTGGAAATTGTGATTCTTCAATAGATGTTTCTGCTTGAAAATCTTTATTAGATTTTTTCTTTATTTTTTTCTTCTTAGTTACTTTTTTAGGTGCTTCAAAAACTTCGTCAACAGCTTCTTCAGTTGTTTTTTCAACTTTTTCTTCTGTTTTTCTCTCTAAAGCTCTTTCAGTAGCTTCTTTAGCTTTATCTCCTAGTTTTTTTAAAAACTGAGCATTTACATTAATATTTATAAGTAAAAAACTGAATAACATTAAAATTTTTAGTCTCATGATATAATAATTAGTTATTGTAAACAATTGGAATTCTACTTGGTAATTTTCTTAAAAGGAATAATTGTTCCGTTGAAGTCAATTCTATATCAAAAAGAATTAAGCCTCTTCCCTTTGGGAGCTTTTCAAAAATATTTCCAGGAAAGAAAATGTTTCCAGGGAAAAAAATATTTCCGGGAAAAATCTTGAAACTTTCTGAAGTAGCTTCCTTCCAAAGTCCTTTTTCAGAATAAATTTTTACTAATAATCTTACCTCAATTGGTCGTTTTAGACCATCGCAAATAAATCCAATAAGTTTTTGGTCTTCAAAATTGTTCAAGAACAAACTAGGTTCTTCCTTTAATTTTTTAATAGCGTCTTGATTAAAATCTATTTCAACACTTTGACTAAAAGCATTGAAATAGCTAATAAAACTTAAGATTAGAAGAATTTTTTTCATATAGTTGTTATTTAAATTCTTCCATTTGTATAATAAAAAGTAAAAAGTAAACCCTAAATAATTATTTTTGTTTTTAAGTTTACTAAAACATTTTTTTACTACTAATGAGTAATCAATCTATAATTGAACGCATAAAAAATAATGATGAAGCTTTGTTAAAAAAGATTTATTTAGATAATAAATTATCTTTTTTTAAAATTGCTAATCAATATCAATTACCTGAAGATGTTGCACTTGATATTTATCAAGATAGCATGGTCGCTTTGATTGAAAATGTTAGAAAGAACAAGATTGATGATTTACAAAGTAGTATCAATACTTACTTTATAGGAATTGGTAAATTTATGATCTTCAATTACCTAAAATCAGTAAAAAAAATAAAACTAGAAGACATTGATAGTATTGAAGTAAATGATTTTGAAGGTTTTACTACTGATGAAGATGTTTTAAATAGTAAAGAAGTAACTTTAAAAAAGGCTTATGAAACACTTGGTGATCAGTGTAAGAAAATTTTAAATTTATTTTATTTTGAAAACAAGAAGTTAGATGAAATACAAACCATTTTAAATTATGAAAATAAAGATGTGTTGAAGAGTCAAAAATCGAGATGTATTTCGCATTTAAAAAAACTGCTAAACCTTAAGAAATGAACGAATTAATTGAAAAATATTTTGAAAATAATTTAACTCCTGAAGAACAATTATTGTTTGATGAAAAATTAAACCAAGATGCTGAATTTAAAGCAGAATTTGAATTTCATTTGGAATTAAAGAATGCTATAAAATTGGCCGAAAGACAAAAAATTAAAAAAGAAATTCAAAAATTTGAAATTGAAGCTAAAACGCCTGTTTTTTATTTGAAAAGCTATTTTAAATATGCAGCTATCTTTTTAGTAATGTTTTCTTTATGGTTTGTTATGTTTAATAATACTAATAATAATGAATTATATAACAGTTATTTTGATCCTTATCCAAATACTGTAATTTCAAACACAAGAAGTGATGTAAACGAAAAAACAATAATTGAAGAAGCTTTTATTGCTTATGATTTAGGAGAATACAATAAAGCAAATGACTTATTTGAAAACGCTTTAAAGGTTACTAAAACAGACTATATACTCTTTTATAAAGCCATTTGTTTAATGGAATTAAACAAACATAAAGATGCGATAAAACTATTTGAATCTACAAATTTATCAAATGAATATCTTGAAAAATCTTTATGGTTTGAAGCGTTATGTTATTTAAAATTAAACAATAAAAGCGTAGCAAGACAAAAACTAGAAACTCTTGTTAAGAAAAAATCATTTAAAAATACTGAAGCCGAAGAATTACTTTCTAAGCTTTAAGTAAAACAAAACTATCAATAAAAATAGAATTCCCGAGGCAAGATATAATATAGTATAAGATTTAGAAACTAAAGCGTTTGGATTTCCACTTAATACAAATCCAGACCAATAATAAGGATGCTTCAATTCATCTGCCTTTGTCGATTTCAAAAAATCAATTTTTGCATTTTGCAAAGCTTCATTTTTAGTTAAACCTTCTGCTAAATATTTATAAAAATATTGTATAATTTCAGAACCTTGTTTATCTGGAGTTTGCCATAAACTATGAATGGTTGAAGCCACTCCACTATAAGTAAATGCTCTAGAGAGACTCATAATTCCTTCTCCTTCTGTGTTTTTACCAAAACCCGTATCGCAAGCGCTTAATACAACTAAATCTAAAGGTAATTTTTGAGCATATAAATCAGAAAAATAAAGATTATCATTTCCGAAAATCAATTTTGAGGCATCTTCATGTAGGTTATCAACTTTAGCATGCATAGCTAAGTGATAAATATTATAAGCTTCTTTATTACTGAAAAAATTATTCTTTGTCGCTAAATCATCAGAAAAATAAGCAGCATTAAATTTATCTTTAAGAAATAATGATTCTTTTTCTGCAAATGGTAAAATAGAAAAATTAGTATTTATATAATTTGGATTAAAAACGGCTAAATTAAATTCATTTTTGGTTTTAAGAGTTCTTTGAAGGGAATATAATGTTAAAGAAGAAGCGTAATTAATAGCGTAATATTCAATTAAAAATTTATTGTTTTTTAACAAACTTTCAAAAGGTAATAAGCTTAAAACTCCTTTAGAAATTATGGTTAACTTATTAGAATCTAAAGGCTGATTATTTAACAAGCTTGCATATAATTGAGAACTTAAATAAGAAAACTCCTTTTTGTTTAAAATGGCTTCTCTATAATTAAGAATTTTTTCATACACTTTTTCTTTGTTAGCAATTTTAGATATTTTTTGAATACCGTTTTTATTTAACACAACTACATAGATATTTTCTTTAGTTGGAAAATAATTAATTACAGTTTCATCAGAATGTAGTGTTGCTGTAAATTCTGAAGTTGTATATTTCGATTCAAATAAATTAGAATAATTACTATTTGAATTAGATAATTTTATTTGTAATTGCTCTGCTTGAGAAGTTAATTCTAAAATTATGTTTTTAAACTCATCAATTTTAGAAGAATCAGGAGTTGTTTTTTCATTTTCTATTTGAATACTAGATTTATAATGTGCAATTTCCGCATTTAAATTTTGAAGTAAAGTATAATTCTCATCTAAATTTAATAAAGATTTTGTTGAATTATTTCTAATAAAATTAGACCATAAATATTTTGAAGTGGTATTTTCAATATAATTTAAAACCGATTCTTGCTTAGAAACATCGTATAAAGCAATTTTGAACAAACCTTCGTGAATATAATCTAAATAATCAATTAAATTTGAGTTAAACAAACCGTTTTTGTAAATTGAATTGAACTTGTTAACGCAATTTTCAAAAGAAGAATAAGCCTTATTTAGGTCTTTAGTTGTTTTACTTTTCTCATAATTTTGTAAATAGAAATTTGCAATTTCTGTGTAATATAACAACGTTTCAATGTCGGCACTTTTTTCTTCATCTAAAATCTTCTGTGATTTATTATAAAATAACTCAGCTTGATTTGAATTTCCTAGCTCTTTTAAAATTATTCCTTTATTTAAATATAAACCAGCCTGATTTCCTTTAATTGTTTTATTAGAAATTTTAAGTGCCTCATCAATATAAAAAAGCGCACTTTCAAACTCATTTTTATTCTTTTTTAGAACAACTATATGAGAATACAGAACCAACAAACCTTCATTGTAAGCGTATTGTTTTAAATAAGCTTCGGTTTCATAAGCTATTTTTTCTGCTTCTACATTTCTTTTATTTTCAATTAAAAAGCTTAATAAAACATTATTTGCTGTAGAATAATAATTAATAAATTTTTCTTTGTTAGTTACTGATTTAAAGTATGTTGTTAGGTTTTTGTAAGTTTTTAAACAATTAACATTATTATTAAAAGCATCAATTTTTAACGCATTAAGCAAAATACTTAATTGTATTCTTTCATAATTATCTTGATCACTTTTATCTATGTTTTTGGCAATGTTTTTAAGTTTTCTCAAATAAAATTGAGCTTTTTTAATTTCTCCGTAAGGAATAAAATTATAAATTAAATTATTGTAAGCTGTTGCTAAATAATTTGAATTTTCAAGCGAATTTTTTTCCCAAATATTCGTTGCTAAAATATAGTAATCATTGCATTTTTTAAAATTTGATAATTTTGAATACTCATAACCTAAGTTATTGTATAATAATGCCATATCGCTACTTTGATTTAAACCTTCCTTTTTGTACAAAATTTCAGCCTTTTTGTAGTAATTTATAGCATCAAAAGGTTGATTTATTTCTCCATAAATATAAGCAATATCATATACTACCTCAGTTTGTTTAGCTAAAGATACTTGTAATTCATTGCTTTGTGCTTTATACAAAAATTCTTTGGCAAATTTGAGTGATTTTTCCCAGTCTTGATTGGCATATGCTATGGCATGGTAATAATTTCCGTAAAACTCAACTTTATATTGATCAGAGAGTAAAGTTTTTGTAATTACATTTTCTTTAATAGATTCTAATAATGCTAGACCTTCTTGCCAAGAATTTGTACCATGATATTCTGAAAGTTTCAATTTTAATTGATTTCTTTCTAAAGCTTTTTTATCATTAAGTTCTAATATTAGCGCTTTTCTCAAACGAATAGATTCTTGATGTTGATTTGCAAAATGTAAGGAATCTATAACTTTTTCTTTTTTTGAAACTTGTGCAAAAACAAAACTAACTGAAGTTATAATACAAAGAAATACTAGTCTTATTTTCATTTGAATTAGATTAAAAAATATAAATTCATTTATTACTTATCAAATATAATATAACTTAACTAGATTTTATAAAATTTAACTAATACAAAAATAAATTATTTTTCAGAAGCAATTAAAACCTATTTTAACTAAAATTAGTACATCTTTTGTACACCTCTACCCTTTCAAACCCTTGTAAATAAAGAGAAAAAGATATTGTAACGGAAAATAATTTCAAATCTATTTCCAAGCATAATAACAGCTTTGACTGTACAAACGTTTGAGATTTTCTTCGTTTATCCAAGTATATTTTTTAAGAATTGCTTGTTTGAAGTCTTCAAAAGGTAAAAAGGTCAGTTCGCCATTATTCTTAAGAGGTTTTTTTCGAATAAAATCATTTGCAAAGGTGTTGACTTCTTTGCAAAGTTTATTATACTTTTCTAATTCAATTGGTAATAATTCAGGATTCTTCTTGCTTAGTCTTTCGTTAATCGGCTTAAGCCAGTAGTCACCAAATTCCATTGATAAAATAAGTCCGTAGTTTGCTATTTCTTGGTTAATTATAAAGTTCATCTTTATAGTATTCTTAAACTTTTATTCCCATGGACCATTCTTAGTTATATTGATAAATTTATCGTTTTCAAACCTATAAGCGCCTCCAAAACCAACAAACCATAATCTGTTTGTTTGATCATTATAAATTTGAAAAACAACTGGTCGCTTATTGTTTTCATCCTTTTTTATATCTGTTAGGTTTTTATCATCATATACATATAAATCATGTTGATTTGATACTAACCATAGGTTCCCATGTTTATCCTCAGATACACTTCCAATTCCTTTTCCGAGTATAATTTTGTCTTTGGTAATGTTTTCTAAAGATTTTTTATTTAATCTATACAATCCTTCTTTAGTAGAAATCCAAAAACCTCCTTTTTTTGATTCGTAAATACCATTTACAAAATTTGTTTTAATACCTAATTTCTGTGATTCATTTTCTAATTTTTGGTTTGTATACGAGTAAAGTCCGGCATTTGTACAAAACCATAATTTACCTTTACTATCTTCAACTATTTTATGAATCATTTTTGTAGTAGATATTCCAAAATCTTTGTCAATTTCACCTTCGGGTAATTGAAAAGGAGTAATTTTTTTTCCATCAAAAACGCAAGCGCCTTCACTGGTTCCTACCCAAACATTCCCTTTTGAATCGGTTTCAATACACCACACGTCGTTGCTAATTAAACCGTCCGATTTATAATAATTTTTGACTACTTTTCCATTAAAACTGCTAATACCATCAGTATGTGCGAACCAAATTTCACCTGATTTAGCTTCCGCAATATCTTTTATCGTAACACCTTTCCCTAACTCACTTATAATACTATCTATTGGTAACAATATTTCTCCATTATAAACAAAAGCTCCATTTTCTGTACCAAACCAAATATTTCCTTTACTATCTTGAAAAATCTTTCTTACTACGTTGCTTATTTGAACATCATTATTTAAAAAAGGAAATGTATTTTGAGAAGTATTATCATTTGTTGATTTTTTAATAATTGAATCAGACAATTCATTTTCTGGTTCATCAATAACCAATTTATTTTCTTGACCTTTACAAGAATAAAAAAGAATTGAAAGTAAAAGGGTAATTACCTTAACACCAATGTAAAGCAATTTCGATTTTTCTCTAATGAATGAGTTTCTCATTATACGATTTTTTAATTATTTGTATTGTTTTCCATCAAATTTTAAAACGCTTGTTTCTCTTTTAATTTCTTCATTGTAATCGCAATCTCCTATTTCGGTTTCAAAATTTGTGGTTTTTGTAAGTGTTTTTTTGACTATAATATCGAAATAATCATTCGTTTTGTCTGTCGTAAAAATGAATTCTGTTTTTTCAGCATGAAATTCACCTTCACAAGCGCCGTTCCATTCGCCTGTGTTTTCTTCAAAATTATAATTGTGAAGAATATTTCTTAACTTCCCGTTTTCTTTTACAAATAATGATAACATCTTTTTGTAATAAGGATTAACTCTTGATGAACCAAAATATTCGACGATTACTCCAAAAGCATTTGTATTTTCTTTTACTAAGTAAAGTTTTTTATCAATATTTATTGAACCTAAACGAATCGCATCGGAAACCCAATCGTTTGTTTTTGAGCTTTCAAAATAAGAATGTGTAACTTTACCTGTTTGATTATTATAAATTACAATATGCGTGTTTAATACGAAATATTCTTCGCCTTCTTCAACAATTTCTGGAATTACAACAATTGTTTCATTTGAATCTTTTATGAATTTTTGAACAATTAAATCTGTTTTTATTTTCAGTTTATCTACATGGAGGTGATTTATAACATTATTAATTAATATTTCATCATTAGTCATTATGATAATCTTTCCTTCAGAATTTATTTTAAAAATATCCGTTGATTCATGCCCTTCATCTGTCCATTCAATATTTTTTATTGCAATCTTATCTTTATCAATATTAGAAACTGTTTTAAAAAAGCCTTCTGCAATTTCATCGTAAGCAATTAACTTAAAATCAATTATATTCCCTTTTAAATCATAATTAATTAAAGTTGTTTCCATTTCATTATCACCTTTTTTAACAGTTAAAACAGCTGTGTAGAAATCTTTAGAAAATTCTAAACGATAACCTGAAATAGCTTTAAAGTTATAGTCTTCGTTGTACCAATTTTTATAAATATATGGAAGTTGGAAAGCTTCGGCATTAATATTTTTATAATCTTCCGCCTCAATAAAGCTGTCAAATGAAGTACTATCGATAATAGGAAGATTTTTTAATGGGAGTTTGAAAAATTCTTTCTTAAATTCTGTTGCTGTCTCAATAGGCTTTTTTGAAATTTTATCAGTTTGCTCTACGACAGGTATTTCTGGTATTTTCTCTTCTTGATTATGCTTACAAGAGGTAAAAAGAACTAGCAGAAAAAAAAGATATTTAAAATTTAGTATAAAATATTTCATTGGTTTTAATTTTCAGTATTTCAAATTATTATGGCATCTGAATTATTTGTATTGAGATATAGTTTATCCAATTCTTTTGAAATTGTTATAGCTTCTTGAATAATTTCGTTTGGATAATCGTTAATTTTGAGTATTCGAATTGCATTTCGGTTTTTCAGCTTCCCTTCTTTCATTTTGTAATCGAAACCTACTGTTTTATTGTGTACCGTTTCACTAAAATGATATAATTCATACTCTTTTGATAGCATATCGGTTAATTCGATATCGTGGGTCGAAACTAACACTGTATTATTATTTTTACTTAAAGTAGACAAAACAGCCTTGCCTGCTGCTATACGTTCAACCGTATTTGTTCCTTTAAACATTTCGTCTAGCAAAAAAAGGTTTTTCTCTCCACTTTTACTTTCTTTAAGCATTTCTTTAATCGTTAGCACTTCTTCAAAATAATAGCTTTTATCGTTCATTAAATCATCGCTAATTCTTATCGCAGAAAACACTTTCAATCTAGGAAATACCATTGAAGTAGCGAAACAGGTATTAATGGTTAATCCAGTAATGATATTTAATCCGATTGCACGAATAAAAGAAGTTTTTCCAGACATATTAGAGCCCGTAAGCAAAATCGACTTATCGGCAATTGTTATAGTATTAGTAGTGCAATTAAATATTAAAGGGTGACTAATGTCTTTTGCCTGTATAGTATTATCCGTTGTAATTGTTGGTAAACAAAATGTATCGAGTCCTTTTCGTAAGGAAGCTATCGAAATAAGCATATCAATATGTCCTACAAATTGAAAAACATTTTCTATTTCTTCTCTTTTAGTCGATAACTTTTTTAGTACACCAAACAACAGCAATGGTTCTAATAAAAAGATTGTTTTGAAAATTTCAAAAATGAACCACGCTATCATTTCAAATTCACCTTGTAGTTTGGCTTCGAGTTGAAAAAACGACATTTTCCCTTTAACTTCATTTATCAATTTTATTGAGCTAGGTAAATTAAGGTTCAATTTTTTAAATAATGGAACACCATATAGTTGAGACGAGATACTGTTTAGTTTTAAAAGCTGAGGGATAGATCCAACATATTGTACTAAATTGCTTTTATTCCAATAATGAAGTGCAAAATTAACACAGAATAATGCCGCTAAAACAATGAAAAATATTGGGTTAAAAAAAGCAAGAATTAACGATAGTAAACTCGCAAAAGACAATATTTTTATAATAAAAAACCATTTTGGTGGATGTAAATGTTCGTCTTGAAAAAGGGTTGTAATGTAATAAGCGTCTTTATGGTTTAGTTTTTCAAGCCTTTTTTGAACTGAAATTCTTAATTGCTCATTATTTGTGAGTTCTTTTATAATTTCTTCATCTAATGTTGTCTGACTTTCGTTTATTGTTACGGTACGAAGTTTATTATAAAGATATTGCTGTCCAACTTTAGAATGCGTTCGATCGATAAGCATAAACAAATCTTCAAAATCCAAATCGTTACAGGTTTTATCCGATACTACATGATAGGCTTTTGAATTATTTTTATTTCTAAAGTATTTCGATATATAATTAAAATCAGTAGATTGTTCTTTTAAGGAACCAAAAGACATTTTTAATCTATCAGTAACGTTTTTACTTCGATTAAAGCTTATTTGTGAAAATGCGTATTTTATTTGAAATATAATATTTTGTATCATTAGCTTATTAGTATAGAATTGTTGTTTTTTGTAACAATCCTATTTAATCAATTTTTATTACTAAAGTATCTGTTTTAACAAATTCGCCTTCATAAAAAAAGCTGAATTCTCCACATATTGAATTTAATTCATTTGAAAACGTTTCATAATAAAACTCTGCCATTAAATATTGTTGATACATTCCTAGTTCTTCGCTTACAAATCCGCCTAAATCTTCTTCATGGTCTAAAAAATAACTTGTTCCTGCTTCGCCAAGAAAACCGAATGTCATTCCGCCATCTTCATAAAAATAAATGCACTCTGTTTCATTAGAATAGGAAAGTTTTTTGGTTTGTTTGTGATTCGTTTTTAGATGTTCTTTTATCTTACTAATAATTGCCGTTTTAAGTTCATCTTTGTCTTTAACTGGATTTTCAACTATATATAAATTGGAATACACATTAGATTGAATAAACTCCATTCTTGTAAAAAACACTTTTTTTATTACTATTGCTAACACCAAAGTTGTAAGAATGGAAACCGCCCATTTAAGCCTGATTTTTTCTTTTAAAGTCCATTTTACTGCCTTGTAAATTGCAAAAAGTAGAACGATAATAAAGATTAGTAAAACTAAAAGAAAGAGAATAAACATAATTTGATTTGTTTGTTTAGTAATTCATTTCTAACTCTTCAAAATCTTTAATTTCTGAAAGATTGAGTAGTTTATCAATTTTAATCTTACTCCAAGTATCTACAAAAACTTCATCATTATCTTCTGATTCTTCATTTATGTTTTTGCGATATAATTTTTTTTTGGTTAAAAAGTTAATACTAGTTTCATAATTTGTTACAACTCCTCCATTTGTGTGATCATACCCTATTAATTTGAAATTAGAATCTTGATATCTAAAGGTGTATTTCCACCAACCATATCTTCCATGAGCATAATGTATAATAAGATTGCCTCTTTTTACATCAAAAGATAGTTGTGGTGGATAATAAGCCCCACCATCTTCATTTTCTGAAGAAAAACAATTTAAATTTTCAGTTGCTTTTTGATAACCGTTTTCATTTTTGAATAAAATGATAATGCCTCTTCTATTGCGATCTACTATTTCGTCAAAACGATTGGTTACAATGTTTTCTTTATAGGTTTCTTTTACAATTAGAATACAGTCATCTAGTTTGTCTTTGTTTAAATCGCCATAAATAGTATCGTACAAAACATATCCATTTGGGATAAAATCTTCAACACTTTGATATTGGGCTTGACAAAACAAATTCCCTAAAATGAAAAGTATAACTAAAAGCTTGTATTTTTTATTTTTATATAACATCAATAACTTTTTCTAAAATATAATGAACAATTCCAACTATTATTGCAATTAGTAACAGTATTGAAATTCTAATTAATAATGAATTCCAATTATTACTTAATTTCTTTCTTAAAATAAAATAATCAATTATAAAAAAGAAAACAGCTATAAAAATTCCTATAATAGTTCCAACAAAAACTAATCCATGATAATAATATATTCCTATTAAATAATCAAATCCTTTATAATTAATTTTACTAGGACTCCCTAAAAGCAATCGCATATAAATAATGCCTACTACTAAAGATAATAGTATCCAAATAAAATAATGCAATGCTGATTTTATGGTCTTCATTCTTATATTTGTTTTAATAGCACAACAGTTGTGTCATTTTCTATAAAATTATAATTTAAAGTTTCTCCATGTTGTCTCCAAACAATTGGGATAGTATCGGTTTTATAACCTTCTTTCCTAAAAATTAAATTTCCTAAAAATTCAGAATTATGCATTAATTTGAAATACCCCTTTTTATCGGTTTTTGTTTTATTTTTAAAATTTTCCACTGTAACAATTACATCTTCAACCGGATTATTATTGTCATCTGTTACTTTTCCATGATAGTAGTACTCATCTTTTTGACATGAAAAATAAGTAATTACAAAAACATATAGAAAATACCTTATTTGATGAATAGTAAAATACATTCTTTAATTTTCAATAATTTTTATTTTAAAATATCTTTTGTTTAGTCCGATTTCTGAATAATTACTCTCTTCTGTCACAAATAAAGTCATATCGTCTTGCCAAAATGAATTTCCTATAATACAAAGCCAAATTTTAGTTTCCTTCTGAAATTCTTCATCTAATGGAATTACTTTTACAAACTCTTCATTTATTTTTTTTTGAATAAAATAGGAAGAACATTCTTGACCATTATAATAACCATTTAAGCGGAATACATTATTGGGTGAAACTACAATATAATCAGGATTTCCAGTTGTCTGGGTTTCATTTCCGTTTTTTAAATTGAAACTTACATCTATAGTGTGGCCTCCTTCAGCTAGTAGAATATCTTCTGTTGGATAATAGGCGACAAAATAATAATAATAATTTGAGTAATCTTTTTCTTTTCCATTTCTAAAACGAATTTTTAAAATAGCTTGTGTTTCACAGTCTTCATAAAAAAAGATACGATTTTGTAATAATTTTTTAGCTATTTGAAAATCTGTAATTTTCTTTATTTTTTCTTGATTATAATTGACTTTTTCTTTTTGTGAATGGTATTCTACAGAATCAATTTGCTTCACTTTTATGCTGAATTTTTCATTGTTTTTTGGAATTAAAGAAACATTATCCTGATTTGATTTAACAACTATACTATCTTCATTCTTACTTATTGATTCATGCTTTTCTTCTTTTTTTTCACAAGATTGCAAAAGAATGATGATTACAAAAAATAATTTAGATAGTATTTTCATTTTGGAAGCTTTTTTTATAATTACCAATAACGTTTTTGCATAAGAATAATAGTAATTGTAGTTTGTAGTCTTATTTAATTATTTGTTCCAAATTCGGAATGTTTACAATCCCACAACCATCAACTAACCATTTATTATTTTCATTCTTAACTTTCACTATAACTTTATAGTTTTTCCAATCAATTCCACTAAAAATCAATAAATTTGAATTTGGTTTAATCTTTTCAAGTTGAAAGCCATTTTCAGGAAAATCATTACCATCTAAAATTGGGTCAAATCCTAAGCCATATTCTGGATCCCTTTCGTAGGCTTGGTTAATTATTTGAGTTAAACTTGACTTAAAATTAATTGTCGAGAGATTGTTAGATTTTACCCATTCAATAATTCCCAATCCTTCGTTCATTTTCATACTATTTTTCAAATAGCCGTTAACAAATTCATTTGCCAATTTAGATTTAGGGTTATTCACTTGGTTCTCATATTCGATTATAGCCCATTCATTTATAGTCATAGAATCTATTAAAATAGAATCATTCAATTCAGAAATTAAGAAACCTTTTTCTACTTTGTATTGAGCGTGAGGTTCTTTAGTATATAATGATGTAATATTATCCTTGTTTAAATCACAGCTTGGACAACCGGAAATTGTTCCGTCGTTAAAATAACCAATTAATCCACCATTTGCATAAAACAGAAATCGCAAATTTCTTTCTTGAGTCATTTTTTTGTTTATTCCAATTGTATCTTCTTGATTGTTTGTATGGATATTATCATTCGAAATAATTTCTTCTTTCGAACTTATAGTTTTACTATTAGACTTCTTCTCTTGATTACAGCTAATCAAAAGAAGAATGATACTTAAAAATAATATTTTGAATATATTCATTTTTCCCTAGTCTAATTGTGCAAAACTCGTTTACAATTGAAATAACTATTTGTTTATTAAGTTCACCAACGAGTTGGTAAAACTTTTAAAAAATAACCTATTTATTTACTATAATTAGTCATTTTAGCACCAAAATCGTTAACAAACAAATCGTCGAAATGATCGGCTTTAACGGCTAATTCTGCTATGTCATTAAGAATCTCCTCTTTTGCATCTGAATATAAATCACTAATATGAATTCGATACGAAAGAAATATTTGATTGTCTGAAATAGATAAACGGTGCTTTCCTGTATCTGTAGTTAAAATATATTCGTATATAGCCTCCAAATTTGTTCTTGGCAAATCATTTAATGGTGAAGTTGCAAAAAGATAATTATTGTCATATACAAACATTCTTATCTCGGCACTTCCTTGATGAAAATACCATCGTTCTCTACCGGTTCTTGCTAATACAGGTTTAATGTTTAATTTTGAAATAGCCTCTTCTACTTTCTGACTAAAATCGGAAAGTGGATTTTCTTCAAACAGTTTTTCATCTACATCGCTACCACAATTTGGACAATAATTCGTTTTTTCTTGAATTAATCCATTGCAACTATGGCAACCTAACGTAAGGTTGTTGTTTAATTCCGAAACAATTTCCAATTCTTCTAATAGCGTTTCGACAGGAATGGCAAACCCAATATTATCTGCATTTGAAAATTTTGAAGTAACTATTCCAATTAATTCTCCTTTTTCATTAACAATTGGACCACCACTGTTTCCTGGGTTTATTGCGGCATCCGTTTGAATGTAATTACGACCATCAACAATTTGTTTTGCATTTGAAACGATTCCTTCTGTAACTGTAAAAGGCATTCCATATGGATATCCTAAAACCATTACTTTATCTCTTGCTAAAGTTGCTATTGCATTTTCTATTGCAATTGTTTCAATAGGTTTAGGATAATTTTCAGCTCTTAAAAAGGCAATATCTTTTCCTGGATTAATAAAAATAACTTGAGCTATGTATCTGTTCTTATCCTGACCTTCTATACTGACTTCTTTACTTCCAGCAACAACATGATAGTTGGTAATAATAACATCTTCTTTTTGGCTGTAAAAACCAGTTCCAGAACCATTTGCGGTATTAATTCTATATATCGAATTTTCTATTTTATTAAACGTATTCATTTCTTAATTGATTTTAAAATTAGCCATCATTTCTTGCATCGCCGCCATAGATTGTTGCATTTGTTCGGTCATTATTTTGGATAAATCCATTCCAAAATCGTTTTGAAAAATGGTGTCTTCCATAATGCTTTCCATTCCCTTATACAAAATAGGAGCTGCTTGATTCCAATCTAAACCACTAGATTGTTCTAATGCATCAATAATTGGTTTTTTAATTTCTTCATCAACTAAATTGTAATAAAACAAGTTATAAAAACACGATTGCATAATCATTGTAGCATCTTCAAATCTTGAATTTGCAATCATATCTTCCACTTCGCTATAACTGTCTTCCCAGTTTTCTCTAATGTTATCTTTTTTAGAACTGTATTTATGAGGAATAAACGTTTCGATTTGATATAAATCTGCAGAAAAATCATCTTGAGAATACGTTAATAATTTTTCTAAGTCCATTTTTCCTCTTAACAAACGATCATGAAAAGGGATTTCTCTATCGAAAATTCCATCAATTGCCTTTTCTAAAATAGTTCGTAAATACCCTTGCGGTTCTGCATAAAACTCAATTTGTTTTAAAGTAATATTAAGAGTGTACCAAGCATTATTTCCATGTCTTTTTTCCATGTAATAATTAAATCGCTCAATGCCTTCACTTAATATTTTTTGATAATTTGTAAATGCATTTGCTGTTATATCATTAGAAAACCGATTTATTTTAGGTTCTTGAATATTGGTTGCTTCAAATTTGGTTATAAACTCATCATCATAACTATCTGCATAGAAACAAATTTCACGTAAAACGGCATAAATTTTATAAGGCTCACACAATTCAATAGGACAAGAAAATGAAAAATATACTAAATCATTTTCTAACGTTAGATTGGTTAAATTAAGCGGATGCATTCTTAATTCTGCTAATTTTCGCATTAACGGAACTTTTTTTGCATTTGCTATATTTAAAAACGGACATTTCACTATAAGTTCATTAGCTGTTTGTGTAATTGTTACCACTACAGAACCATGAGGAATTATATAACTATCGCCACTTTTATTTGCTTGAAAATGACTACCTACATAATCTAAAATTGTTGGCACTACTTTTTGATATTGTTTTTGATCAAATAATGATACCGCTTCATCCCATTTATGATCTTGTTTAGTAGAAACTTGTTTTACTACTATGGTTGGGAAAAATGTGTTGTTTTTATTCATTTGTTGAATTTTTTATTAATATTCATGAATTACTATTAATCTTCCAAATAAGGTAAAGCCATTTGTTTGTAGTATGCTTCGAATTCGTTCATTTCTAAGTTAGAAGCGGTCCAGTATAAAAGCTTATACAATTCAAAACGATGTAAATTTGAACTTTCTATCGGGTTTGCTTTTACGTCAAGCATTAAGTCTTCTATTTTACCATCTTCGTCTTGATAATCGTGGAAATAATTCAAATCGAAATAGTATTGCGCTAAAAGTAATTGTTGAATAAAGTGTGACCAATCATTTATTCGATTTAAATAGTTTTTATATTCTTCTTCCGTTGCGCCCCATTTTGGAGATACAAAAGCCATATACGTTTTATGTAATTCCGCATCATCTGGAGCACTCTTTACGGCATCTTCAAAAAGTTGGTGAACGTGTTCTCTATTAACATTAATAGCTTTATAAATAGTTAACAAACAAGCAACGGAATTGACTTTGTAAAAACTATTAGTTTGAATAGATATTAATACTTCTTCCGCTTTTTTTAATTGTTTTTTAAAGGCAACTTGCTTTTCGTTAGAAACTGTATCAATAGTTCCTCGTCCTCGAATTTCCCATGCTTTATGAATAAATTGGTAACCCTTAATTAATTTCGGCAAATCGTTATTTGGTTCTTTATTTATCCACTCATCTGTTATTTTAGTCTCGCCATATTGCCCTAAACTTTCAAATGCAAACGAACGCTGACTGGCACTCATACTTTTTAACGATTGTTCTACATTGCTGAACTGTTTTTTATTGAAATATTCAATAACTTCTTTAAGTTTAGGATCGTTTAAATGCGCATTGCTTTTAAATTTATATCGACCAATACGGTTAATAAGATTATCAACTGGGCTAAAAATGCCATATTTATCTAAAAAATAAAGGATTCCAAATCCTACTAAAACCCATTTTATAATTGGGTATTCATTAAAGAAATGCATCATGATTATAAAGTGGTTAAAATTGAAAACAATTTAAAAGATTAAAAATAAAATTATGAAACAATCCTAACAACTTCAGCTTCTATCTCATTGAAAGCCTTTTTTTGAGATGGTTCTAAAACAGCTGTTTTAATTTTACCAGTAATAATTTCAAGTACATTTTGATAGCGTTTTTCACTTTTACCAAAATAAGCCTGCATAATTTTGTTTGGAATAATATGATTTGCTTTTAATGTTTTTTCATTTATAAAAAACAATTTTACAGCATGCATGTTACTCTTCTTTAAAACTAAACATTGTGCTAAATTTCCGTTATTATCTACTCGTTGTTCCCAAATATCATATTCTTTGGTACAACTAAAATTTACATTATTTTTTAATGCGTTTTGTAGTTCATCTAGCGAATTGTATTGATTCTTAATTGTAATTAGATTTTCCATTTTATTTCTTTTTAAGTTTAAAATAACAAACCAACCAATTCAAATTGAATTGGCTGATTCTTAATTAATATTTGAATTATTCGGCAATTCTATAATATACATCAATTTTTGGATGCAAATCTGAATCGGTATTATCGCTAGAAGCAAAAACCATTTTTTTATCTGCCCCTGAGTTATCTTGTAACCTGAACAAAAATCCAAAATTTTGACTTGGGTTAGCAATCATAACTCGAGCCATTAATGTAACATTAATATCTAAGTAATCTTGAATTGTACTAGTAGTTTGGTCCAAAAGTACCTCATCATCTGAAGTACTTGTAGGTTGATTACTCCAAGTAACCGTGCTTTCATCCCACGTAGAAGTTACACGTTGTAATTTAGAAGCATTTGCACCTGCATGAGAACCATTTGAGGTAGATTGATAGGAATACAATGAGATTTTAACGCTGTCTACAACTGCATTAGTTGGAATATCTGAAAAATCAAAACGAATTAAATTTCTAGTTTCATTTCCATTATACCTTCCTACCATAAAATCGGGGTGTGATCCTAATTGTTGATTTACATTAAACTCATAAATAAAAGCGTCTTGTCCTTCAGTAGCATCTGGTTTTATCGTTTTTGTGTAATTAGTGTAATTTATAGGTTGCGGTGTAGGTTGTGGTGATTCATCATCACTACTACAACTAAAAGTTGAAAAAATTACAACTATTGCTAATACACTCTTAATTTTAAACGTTTTTTTCATAATTACTTATTTTTATTGGATTAAAAATCCGTCCAGTGTCTTACAGCTCTTACTTTAAATAAATTATCTCGATTAATATTATTCAACGTCCCATCCCAAAATTTTATGGCGTAAGCAGAACTACTATTTGAAAAACTTTGTATTGAGGTCCAATAATTATCATCAGTTATAATACTTCCACCATTTGTTATTATTGCAGAATTAATAATTGCTTTATTATTATATATTTCACCAAACTCATTTAAGTTAGGCAAAAACCAATCACTAAAACCATTTATAATATCATTTGCCATATCTGCAGCAATTCCTGAAACATTACAAGAGGAAACTATAGCCAAAGTATTGGATTCACCATCTCCAATATTTTGTCCTTCAGCACCAGGGATATCTAAACCTATACAACCCCACACAGCACCACTACTTTGATCATTAATTGAAACTACATAACCTTCATTTCCATTTGCATTTATCCAAAAAATAACACCACCATATTTATATTCTCCTATTTCTGCTTTATCTACCAATTCTATTGTTACAGTAGCATTATTAGATGCTCCAGAAGCAGAAACAGTAGCAGTTATGGCTGGATTCGTTTCAAAATCAAACAGAGCAGCATCTATAATTGTTAATTCTCCTGTTGAAGCATCGATTTCCATTGCTCCTGAAGGCGTTTGTGAAACAATATTAAATGTCAATGCTGTTGTACTGTTGCTTTGAACAGTTCCAATAACGGCTCCATTTGTTGGGTTTTCATCAATTGTAACTTCTAAATCTTGAAGTGTTACTGATGGTGTTTGTGGCGAAGTATCATCACTACTACAACTAGCTATCGAAAGTATCGTAGCTAAAGCTAACCAGCTTTTAATTTTAAACATCTTTTTCATAATTATTTTTATTATTTAATTAATACTTTTTTTGTAACCGAACCTTTATCAAAGTTTAATACAAGAATATAAACTCCTTTTGAAAATGAAATTGTAGGTATTTCGCTTTCAACTCCTTTTGAAATTTCTTGACCTGATAAATTGAATAGGCTATAATTCTCTAATTGTATTTGGTTACTTGATAATATTTTAATACTATTCTCCATAGAAATTATTTTAATATCGTTCTCTAATTCAAAATTTGAAGTACTAAGAGCATCTTCTGTTACAGGTGCAAAACCAGTCCATAAAGCACCTGAATTCGTCACATAAGCTCCGGTAGTTCCTGGTGGTATGTGTAAATGAATAGTACTTCTATTAAAAGCAAATGTATCGTTTATTGAACTTGTTATGATAATTGGCGGTACTCCGTTTTCTGAATAAACATTAGATAAAGGATTAAATAGAAAGGCGGAATCGCCAATATTATTTACACTGCTAGGTATTACTAAATTACTAATATT
The DNA here is from genome assembly GCF_019702945.1 of Flavobacterium okayamense. Classification (NCBI taxonomy): domain Bacteria; kingdom Pseudomonadati; phylum Bacteroidota; class Flavobacteriia; order Flavobacteriales; family Flavobacteriaceae; genus Flavobacterium; species Flavobacterium okayamense. The sequence continues at coordinate 1,975,419 of NZ_AP024749.1, read as the reverse complement.
ATTATCTCTAAAAGCAGAATTACCAATACTAATAACATTATTTCCTATTACTAAACTTGTTATACCATTTGAAACAAAAGCCAGCTCTCCAATACTGGTAACATTTTCAGGAATAACAAGACTCTGCAAATCATTAAATGAAAAAGCATCAGTTGGAATACTTGTCAAATTATTAGATAATTGAACATTAATCATTAAAGAGTTATATGCAAATGAAGCTACACCAATAGAAATAACAGAATCTGGAATAGTAACGCTAACTAAATTGTTATTACGAAAGGCATTATTTCCTATACTCGTAACACTACTTGGAATAGTTACATTAGTTAATGAATTACTTAAAAAGGCACTATTTCCTATACTAGTAACATTATAGGTTGTACCATTATAACTAACCGTTGCTGGAATGTTTACAACAGTACCTCCATTAGCATCATAATCTGATATTACAACAGATGTTGAATTTACAACATCATATGTTATATAGTTATCAGTAAACGTTTGCGAATATCCTAATAGTGAACAAAATAGAATACTAAATAAAAGTAAATGTTTTTTCATAGTTTTAAAATTTATGATTAGTATTTGAAATCAATTAATTCCCCGTCTAATGTGTACGAAAAACGGAATGTTGTCCCACCATTTTTAGGTTCTAAATTAACCGCATAGTTTGCTTTTGAAATATCTCCATTATCTGGAAAACTGATAAAAGCAATATGTAATTTAGGATCTTCAATATTTTTTTCTTTGGTAAGTTGGGCTTTCGATTTCTCCACTAATTCGCCTAATTTTTTTAAATTAATTTTTTCATTTAATTGAAACATGAAATCGGTTGCTTTTGTACCTTCTGGAATTTCAATAGTAACATCCGATGTTTGTTGCCAATTGTCTTGCGATTGTAACCATTCTTCCATTTGCAATGATTCTGGATTTTCAGCAACTGTAACTGTAATGGAATTACCTAAGGTTTCATTGTATATAATGGATAACTTGGTATAATAAGCATCGTTACCAAATTTATCTTTTAGCTGATTTTCAATTACTGAAAAACCTTCAGCATTCGCTTCTTGTTTTGAACTTCCACCTCCACAAGAAATCATCATTAATGCAGTAATGCAGGCATAAAGTGTAATTTTAATTTTTTTCATAATTTCTATCTTTAATTAAATTTCATTTCAAATATTAAATAGTGTTTAATTCCAAATTTTTCTCCCCATTTTTCAAGATCTCCTCCACTTGTACCAACATCACACCAAGACTTTGACCCATCTTCTCGCTCATAAGGTAAAATATATGCTAACAAATAAAATTTTTCATTATAGTCAATCTTTAAATTACTTTCTTCAACTATATTTCGCAGACTATACTCTTTTGAATCTATTGCGTCATATTCTTTGGTAACACCAAATCGAGGAAATCGAAATGTTAATTTTAATTTATTTTTTGAAGTTAGTTTTGCTATCACTTTAAAACTTAAAACAGTATCATTAATAACTTGAAATTGTTCAATCCCAATCTCTTTACTATTAAAAACAGTTGATTCACTAATTAATTTACCATTCCATATTTCCTTTACAGTTAGATGATAACTTTTGTTTTTCAAATCAGTTCCAGTAAACTTCAATTTTAAATATTCAATACCTTCAAACTGAAGAATATCTCTAATTTCAGGATTCTTAGATGCATATTCAGAAATCATTTTTATCTCATTTTTAGCATCAGATTGAGAAAAACTATTTAAAAAAATAAACATTCCAAAAAATAAAAAAATAGTTCTCATAAGGTGTTTTTAATGATTACATAGTAAAAGTACCTATTGAAAACACAGTAAAAAATACCTAACCTATATCCGTTTCCTTTGAACCGATATTCGTGAAAGTTGAATAAAAATTTGATTTAATATTTTTAAAATAAATCCCGAATCAATATAAAAACAGGATTTTTTATTATGAGACACTTCGACAAGCTCAGTGTGACAAAGGTTAATTTTTTAAAAACTTAGTAATTGCACTACCTTTTTCTGTATTTACTTTTATCAAATAAGTTCCTATTGCAATATTAGAAACATCAATACTTGTTGTTGTGTTTGGAACAGCAATAACTATTTGACCAACAATATTATAAATTTCAACCGATTGAATTTCTATTTGATTCTTAGTAGAAATATTTAAAATATCGTGTGTTGGGTTTGGATATAATACAAATTCGTTTTCAAATTCAAAACTTTGATTGCTTAAAACATCTTGAATAGTTGTAGCGAATGCATTTGTTGTAATTGGATAATTGTAATCAAAATAAATATTGGCATCGTTTGTAAATGTTTCACCAACCGTTAACGTAGGCAATGTTTTTATTTTAAAAGCAACATATCCATCGTTTGTAGCGTCGTTAAAATCAAGATTAATGTTTTCGAAAATGAATTCTACTTTATTGTCTTTAATTTTGGTGTAAAACTCATGACTTCCATGCAACGGAACTAACGTTGAAACATCGAATTTAGAAGTATCAATCATATCTTTTACTACAATATTTTGAGCAGGATAAGTCCCTGTATTTTCAAAACGAATTACATAATGCACATATTTTCCTATTGTAGCAACATCAACTGTTTCACCTTCTAAACAGGTTTTATCATTTGGATCGTAGGAACCCACAACAGTTTGGTTTAACGTAAACACATTATCCAAAGGAGTTTCATCTGTGTTTGCTGTTGAAATAGTAGCGATATAATTTAAAATATCACCAATATTTACAGGTGGTGTATCTGTGGGTGCATTAACATTAAAGGAAATTTCAATTTCTCTTGTCTCAAAAGGCAACAAATTCGTGTGATTCCAATTAAAAGTATTCGGTGCTGAACTATCATAAACAGGGTTTGAAGATACATAATCTAAAACTGCATCATCAAACGTTAAAGAAACATTTCCATTTTCAATTTCGGTTCCTTTGTTTCTATAAACAATTTTATAATTCGCATCAAAACCTGGAATTGCAGGTGTTATTGGAATTATAACAACTTCTACATCAGAATGTACACCATTTGCTGTAATACAAAAATCTTGTAAAAACGGACTTGCATTGGTAGGAAAATCTACAACAAAGTTTGTTGGAGAAATTGTAAAATACGTTGGATTTTCTAACGTAGGCGTTACAGTATAAATACCTGCTTGAACGGGTATAAAATAATCACCCGTTGTATCTGAAATTAAACTGCCTGTTGTGGTACCATTTGAAATACTTAAATTCAAATTTGGCACATTTATATCTCCTACGTCACAACCGTTATTGTTAGCATCAAATTTTATATTTCCAGTAATATCATAAAAAGTTCCGCCTGGTGTAAAGGAACAATAACTGTTTACATGACAAGTAGAAGTGTAACCATAAGTATCAATCTTTTGCTGAACAATAGCTACATCTTCTTCATCAGCGCATACAAATTGAAGGTTTGGGTTATCATAAAAATCTAAAGTGGTCCATGAATTAGAATTTCCGTTTTTTATATTCAATTCTGTGAGTGAATTATCATAGCATTGTAACACATTTAAATCACTTAACATAGAAACATCTAAATTTGTAATTTGGTTTCCGAAGCAATATAAACGTTGAAGATTAATATTATTAGAAACATCTAAACTTGTAATTTGGTTTTCGCGACAATACAAGCGTAGAAGATTAATATTATTGGAAACATCTAAACTCGATATTTGAGAAACACTACAATCTAAACGCCATAAATTAGTTAGGTTCGAAACATCTAACGAAGTTATGTTAGTATTATAAATCCATAAATCTGTTAGGTTAGTCAAAGTTGAAACATCTACACTTGTTAACAAAGTGGCTCCCACACAACGTAGATTTTGTAAATTAGTTAAACCTGTTACATTAAGAGTTGTAAGTGGAGACGAAAGTGGAGTATTTGGACTTCCACAATGTAAAACTTCTAATTGTATAAAAGGAGTTGCATCAATAACTGCAATATTTTTGTTTCTCAAATCTAATTCCTTTAAGTTTGTAAAATATTCTAATCCTGTTATATCTGTAATATTTGGATTATAATAATAATTATTTGAATATATTGCTTGAGAAAGATATAAATAGACTATTTGAAGTGCTTCACTAACTTCTATTTCATTATTATTGTTTGTATCAATTTTAACATTATTACCATTTAAATCCTTAGCTGTAGCATTATTAGGACTTGCACTTAACAATTTTAATTTAAGTTCAGCATCTGGAAAATTGATTATTTGCGCTTTTCCATAAAAGCAAACAAAAAACAGTAGTATAAAGTAGTATTTTTTCATAATGTCGTCATTTAATTTTTCAATTAAAAATACCTATTGAAAACACAGTATGAAATACCCAACCAATATCCGTTTCCTTTGAACCGATATTCGTAAAAGTTGAATAAAAATTTGATTTAAGAAATGATGTTATTTCTTATTCCAATTGAATAATGAGGAAAGAAACGATTCTTTTTTTCGAGAAGAAACCGGAATTTTAGTGCCATTTTTTAAGTGAATAGTACCCGCTTTATCGTATTTATCGACAAATTTCATATTAATCATAAACGATTGATGCGGACGCTGAAAATTAGCTTCTAACAAACGGTCTTCAAAATCTTTAAGGGTTTTTGAAACCAAATGCTTATTGCCATCGCTACAATAAAAAGTGGTGTATCCTTTATCCGATTCGCAATAAATGAGTTCGTCTAAATTGATTAATTGATAACTATCGTGAAATGATAAAACAATATGATTGCCTTCGTTATTGAAAACTTGCTTAGCCTTTGCAATTTGACTTTTTTGATCGGAAGCGGTAAGTTTAGCAACTTTTTGTAAAGCAATTTTTAGCTCCTCAACATCAACCGGCTTCAATAAATAGTCAACCGCTCCAATTTTTAAGGCTTTTAAGGCATATTCTTCGTAAGCAGTAATGAATATAATTTTAAAGTCAATCGATTCTAATTGGTCTAAAAAATCAAACGCAGTTCCATCCTTTAAATTAATATCTAGAAAAACTAACTCGGGTTTACAGGTTTTAGAAACAATAACAGCTTCCTGAACCGATTCGCACTCACCTATTACCTCAACATCGGCATCAATAATAGAAAGCAAATTGAGCAATCCTTTTCTAATATATTCTTTATCTTCTACGATTATAGCTTTCATAATTCAGTTTTACTATAAGGCATTTGAATGGTTACTTGGGTACCTTGTGCATCGAATTTACTTCGATCTTCAATAGTAATCGAAGCATCCATTTTAAAGTCTTTTGACAAATAGTCTAAACGTTCTTTTGTAATTTTTGTTGCCAGCGATTTTTTATTTTGGTTTGAATTTCGCTCACTTGAATCGATTCCCATTCCATTGTCTAAAATTACACAAATTAGTTTTGAATCGACTAAAGTCAGTTTAATTTCAATAATACAATTCTCTTTTTGATTTTTAAAAGCATGTTCAATAGCATTCTCCACAAAAGGTTGAATAAGCATAGGTGGCACTTTTATAGCATTGGCTTCAATAGCATCATCAACATATAACTGAAAAGTAATCTTTTCGTTTTCAATATTTTGTAAGGATAAATAATTTTCAACAGCTTCTAACTCATGCGACAATAAAACTGTTTTATCTCTTGAATTTTCTAACGTAATGCGCAAAAGTTTTGAAAACTTAGACAAGTAACTAACCGATTTATTTTCTTCATTATTCAAAATCATGCCTTGCAAAACCGAAAGCGAATTAAAGATAAAATGCGGTGTCATTTGGGTACGTAACAATTTTTGCTCAGTAATAATATTTTGCGTTTTTGCTTTAGAGTTTCTCAATTTTAAGTAAAAAATAATACTTCCTAAAACCATAGCAACAGCTAAAAAGGTAATAATTCCTAATAATAAATTGCGTTGCGATTTTTCTAAATCTTTAGAAGTGGTTTCAACTGTTTCAGTCAGTTTTGTTTCTCTTTCTGCAGCATCATTCAGTTCTTTTTTGTACTTGAATTCATATTCTATAGAAGCTATTTTTTTGATATTTTCTTCATTTAAAAGACTATCACTTAGCTTCTTAAATTGTTCATGACTTTCTAATGCTTTTTTATAATTCCCTATATTATAATAAATTTGTGAAAGTAACTCAGCTGCTTTTCTTTGTTCAAGAAGCAAGTCAAGTTTAATAGCATTTTCCCTTCCTTTTAAAGCATAGAAAAGCGCTTTTTGATAGTTTTTTTCAAATAGAAAAGTTTCAGAAATCCCTAATTCACTTTGTGTTAGAATAGGTAAATTATTAATATCCTCACTTATTTCATTTGCTTTAATAAAATTTGTGCGTGCAAGAGTAGAATTTTCTAATGCTAAATAGATAGTAGCAATATTTGCAAAGCAAATAGCAACGCTTTTTAAATCATTTATTTGGCTACTAGTTTCTAAAGATTTATTGTAATTAACTAACGCTTTTTTGTATTCTTTTTGTTCTTTATAAATGTTGCCAATATTAATTTCATTAGCTACAATAATTTTTTTATTATTTTGTTTTAATGCAAGTTCTAAAGACTTTTGATGATACAGTAATGCTTTTGTAACATCTTTCATAGAATTATAGATTTCTCCTAAATTATTTAAGGTAACAGCTATTTCTAAAGTATCAGCAGTTTTTTTGCGATAATATAGACTCTCATTACTGTTTTCAATTGCCAAGTAGTAATTTCCTTGCTTTTTGTATAGAATTCCTAAATTACTATGGATGAATGATATTCCATTTTCATCGTTTATAAGTTTGCACTTATTTAATGCTTTATTATAATTAGATATAGCTTTGTCAAAGTCTCCAATTTCTGAATAAACATTACCAATATTAATTAAACATGTAATAACCTCTCTTTTATTACCTATATTCTCATAAATTTCTAAAGCATTTAAATAAGACTGGATTGCTTTTTCATATTCTGCTTGATCATAATGAGTAATTCCAAAAGCTGTATAATTACTTGCAATACCTTTTTTATCATTAATTTTTTTATAGTGCTTTAATGATAAATTAAAATATTTTAAACTCGTTACATAATCACCTTTAATATTTTCAAGAATTCCTTTGAGGTAATTTATTCTCGCTTTACCTTTTGTAAAGTTTAGACTTTCACTTAATTGTTCTGCTTCGACAATGTATGAATTAGCAAGTTTTGTGTCTTTTTGAAAAGTTTCGAAAGCTAAATCGAATAATAAATTAACCCTTGTAGTATCTTTTTTATGTGTTCTTAATTTAATTTTAAGACTATCAACTAATTGAGTTTGGGCAATAATTTCTCCAAAAAAAAATAAAACCAGAATTAGTAAGATGTTTTTTTTCAAAATAATAGGTTTTACTATGTAAGTTTATTATAAGGCATTTGAATAGTTACTTGCGTTCCTTGTGTATTATATTTACTTCTATCTTCAATAGTAATCGAAGCATCCATTTTAAAATCTTTTGACAAATAGTCTAAACGTTCCTTCGTAATTTTTGTTGCCAATGATTTTTTATTTTGGTTCGAATTTCGTTCACTAGAATCGATTCCCATTCCATTGTCTAAAATTACACAAATTAGTTTTGAATTGACTAAAGTCAGTTTAATTTCAATGATACAATTATCCTTTTGATTTTTAAAAGCGTGCTCAATAGCATTTTCAACAAATGGTTGAATAAGCATTGGAGGAACTTTTATTCTATTTGTTTCAATGACTTTATTAACATTTAAATTAAAGGAAACTTTCTCATTTTCTATATTCTGAAGTGACAAATAATTATCTACTGCTTCTAATTCTTGCGACAATAAAACCGTTTTATCTCTAGAATTTTCCAGTGTTATTCGTAATAATTTTGAAAACTTAGACAAGTAACTTACCGACTTCGATTCTTCTTTATTCAAAATCATGCCTTGTAAAACCGAAAGAGAATTGAATATAAAATGCGGTGTCATTTGGGTACGCAACAATTTTTGCTCGGTAATTATATTTTGTGTTTTAGCTTTCGAATTTCTCAATTTTAAGTAAAAAATAATACTTCCTAAAACCATAGCAACAGCTAAAAAGGTAATAATTCCTAATAATAAATTGCGTTGCGATTTTTCTAAATCTTTAGAAGTGGTTTCAACTGTTTCAGTCAGTTTTGTTTCTCTTTCTGCAGCATCGTCCAGTTCTTTTTTGTATTTATATTCGTATTCAATTCCTGCAATCTTTTTGATGTTTTCTTCGTTTAAAAGGCTATCACTAAGTATCTTAAAATATTCTTGACTCTCAAAAGCTTTTTTGTAATTTCCTTTATTTTTATAAATACTGGCAAGTAAGCCATAAGCTATTTTTTTGTGCTTTAAAAATTCAAAATCAGTTGCCTGTTTTGTTAATTTATTAGCATTAACTAATGCTAAATCAAAATTTTTCAAATCTAAATAACATTTCGCCAAACCTTCATAGGAATCTAATAAGTCATAAGAATAGTTAAATTCTAAATTAATTTTTCTTGATTCTTCAAAATTAGCTATTGCTTTGTCATATTTCTTCATATCATAATACACAAAACCTAATCCATTAAGAGCTGTAGCCAAATTTACATTATCATCAATTTCTTTACTTAGAGTTATGGATTCATTATAGAGTTTTAAGGCTTTATCAAATTCATTAATATCATAATATATACCTGCCATATTATTTTTTATGGCAGTAACGTTTTTTTTATTAAAACTTGCACTTTCAATGGCTAATGCTCGATTGTAAAAAGCTAATGCTTTTTCATTATCATTTTTCATACGGTATAAATTACCAATATTATTTAAAGATTGAAAAATACCAATGGAATCTTTAGCTTTCTTAGCAATATCTAAAGATTGATTATGATAATCTAAAGATAATGGATAATTACCTTGCTGATAATAAACGTTTGCAATTGAATTTAATGCATTTAACATTCCAACAGAATCTTTTTCGTTTTTGTTAATTTCTAATGCTTGATTAAAATTTTCCAAAGCATTAGTATAATCTCCAATATCGGAATAGATATTTCCTATATTATATAAACAACCATCATCGGTAAGATCACCTAATTGTCTAGTGATTTTTAAAGATTCTTTATAGTGCTTAAGAGCATTTTCAAAATCTCCTTTATAAGCATACAAAACTCCAAGAGCATTGTTACACTTTTTCAATCCTTTTAAATCGTTTAATGAAGTATAAAGTTTAATTGCTTTATCGTAACTAGTTTCAGCAATTTTAAAATTAGCCTGCTCAGTATATATAACAGCTTTTATATAATAACAATGGGCAATAAATTTCTGAACCTTTAATTTATTAGCTAATTCTAAAGATTCTTCAATGTAAGCTACAGCTTTAGGCGGATTGTTTCTGTAATGATGAAAAGCTAAATGATTGAGAATGTTCACTCGTGTAGTATCTTTTGCTTTATGGTTTTGCAACTCAATTTTTAAACTATCAATTTTACTATTTTGGGAATAAAAGTTTTGTACAATAAGTAAAAAGCTAATTGCCAAAACATTTTTTAAACAACTTGATGAAATATTTAAAAACATTAAATTTGGTTTGAAAAGAATTCAAATTTAAGTTATTAAAATTAATTCATAGTAATTATAATCTTTAGAATTAATGAAAACCTACTCCATAGTTATACATCCCAGTGAAGAAGTTATTGAAGAAGTAAAGCAAATGAAAGAATTATTAGCCAAAAAAATTGGTTGGTATAATAGTAAAAATTCTTTAGCGCATATTACGGTAAATGAATTTGAACGAGATGAAAAAGAATTAGAAAAAATTAAAGTAAAACTTACTGAAATAACTAAATATTTTCATCCACAAGAAGTTACTTTTGAAAGTTTTAACACTTTTCCAAACGGCGCATTCTTTCTAGCTCCAAATGCAGAATCAAAGCAATATTTGAAGCAAATAATGACTTCAGTGAATCAAAAATTTCCTTATCCTACCAAAATAAAAAGCAACGAACCTCATATTTCAATTGGCAGACGAATTCAACCTGAAAAAATTGAAATTGCTAAAAAGCTGTTCGGAGAGAATCCAAATATTACTTTTAATTGTAATACTATTGCTTTACGTGTCTTTAATAACAAAAGAAAACAATTTGACATCATTGAAACTTTTCCTTTTTTAGGAGAAAAACCTCAAGAGTTAATTCAAGGAAGTCTATTTTAAATTCATTAATTTTGCCTTTCAATCAAAATAAAAATGAATACATCGAATCCTGAACTAGAATTTCAACCGAATAACACCAACTTACTTTCTGCAATTAAAATATTTCAAAAAGACAAAAATCAAGAAACTTTTATGGCTGTTTTTAATGAATTGCAAGGTAATAATGCTTTTTTATTAATTCCTACAACTGAACCCATTGTTGGAAAAGATAGAAACGAAGAAGGTTGGTCAACAATTGAAAAAGGTACACAAATGTCTTTTACTTCAGTTTTTGAAGTTGATGGTCAAAAAATACTTGGAGCTTTTACTTCGCAACAAACTCTTATGAATTGGGCAAACGAAACAAAACCTTTTGCATCACTTCCAGCAAGAGATATTTTAGATATTGCTATGCAAAACGGAATTGAAAAAATTGTAATCGATAGTAATCAAGATACGATGTTTGTTTTAGGGAGAAGTTTGAATAAATAGTATTCATTCGCAGTTTACAATTTTCTATAATTTACTTTTAAGGTGTTCTAATAAAATTTGATATTTACTTATTTCTCTTAAAAAATCTTCATTTGTAGTATTATCAATCAAATCGGCTATTTTTTCGGATAATTTAATTACTTTTTCTTCAGCCAAATCGTGATTCTTTAATGCTAAAGCATCAATAATTTCTTGGATTTCATTTTTTAAAATATCAAATATCAAATTAAGATTCATTTGTTTGTTCTTTATTCATTTTATTTAAAATTGCTTTTCTCTTTTCTTTAAGTGAATTTTTAGCTTCTTGCTCTTTTCGTTTTTTATTATCAACTTTCTTTTTATGAGCTAAGCGATTGGTTTCATTTCTCCTTCCCATATTATTTGTAATGTTGTTTAATTTCGATTAAGCTTTTATTAGTAGCTATTAGTTGGTTACAAATATTTTTTCTCACTGCTTCTAAATCATTAAACTCTAAGTATTTCGTCCAAGAATCGTCTTTTAAAACATCTTTAATTTGTTTTATTCTCTTTGCAGTATCAGATGCATTTCTTAAGACTTCGTTATTAAAATTTGGATTCTTCTTGTGCTGAAAAATAACTGACTTTGCTTTCCAATTGACTTCAATGTAAAACAAGTTTTCCGTTTCATTATTCGGATAAAAATCAGTCCATTTTGCATAGCCAATTCGCTGGTATTGATTTACTTTTTCTTCTTTAGAAATTAATCGCCATCTACAATTCGCAGCTCTTCCCCAGTGATTTGAAACTCTATAAACACCTTTATCTGTAAAATAATAACTACTCCCCGATTTACTTGTATAAGCTAACTTTAATCCTTTAATAGAATCTTGTAAAACTTCTTGGAATTCACAAAATGTATGTTTGTAAAAATTAAATCGGTTATATTTTTTGTGCTCCAAATTGTGATTTTATTTTTAAACAAAAATAACATAATTAAAATAGTTTTTTTAAAATTCATAATCTTCTAAGTAACAAATGTTACATCAAAATTTACTGGTTCTACTAATTTTACATAAACTAACTATCCAAAAAATCGAAATTATGAAACATCAAATTATTATAGTTGGAGGTGGAACTGGCGGAATTATGACAGCTGCACAGTTACTTCGAAAAAATAAAAATTTAGACATTGCTATTATTGAACCTTCTGAAAATCATTATTACCAGCCTGCTTGGACATTAGTTGGTGGTGGAACATTTGATTTTGCAAAAACTAAAAAATCGATGGCTAGTGTTATGCCAAAAGGTGTTAAATGGATAAAAGACAAAGTAGTTGCTTTGGAACCTGAGCAAAATCAATTAACTACCGAAAAATCTGGAACTTTAAACTATGATTATTTAGTATTATCACCTGGTTTAGTTTATGATTTAGACGGAATTGAAGGATTAAAGGAAAATTTAGGTAAAAATGGCGTTTGTAGTAATTATACAGATCCTAATTACACTTGGCAATGCATTAAAAATTTTAAAAGCGGAAATGCTGTTTTTACACAACCAACAACCCCTATTAAATGTGGAGGCGCACCTCAAAAAATTGCTTATTTAGCTGCCGATTATTTTAGAAAAAATAAAATTAATGCCGAGGTAGTTTTCGCTACGCCTGGTTCAGTAATTTTTGGGGTTAAAGAATTTGCGAAAACTTTAATGGAAGTAATTTTTAGATACGGAATTCACTTTAAACCGCATTATGCTCCAGTAAAAATTGATGGCGAAAAGAAATTAGTTTATTTTAAAAGTGTAGCTCCCGAAGAAAATCAATGTGTTATTAATGAAGGAAACGTTCTAAACGAAGAATTTCATGGAGAAAGTGAAATCGTAATGCCTTTTGATATTCTTCATTTAGCACCACCACAAATGGCTCCGAATTTTATTAGAAATTCAAGTTTGGTAAATGCTCAAAAATGGTTAGATGTTGATATTACTACTTTACAACATTTAAAATACAGAAATGTCTTTGGTCTAGGAGATGTTGCTGCTTTACCTACTGCAAAAACGGGTGCGGCAATTAGAAAACAAGCCCCTGTAGTTGTAGATAATATTCTTACAATGATAAAAGAAAACAAACTAGGTCATTCTGTTTATGAAGGTTATTCTTCATGTCCACTTGTAACTGGTTATGGAAAAATGGTTTTGGCCGAATTTAAATACGATAATGTAAGAGATTCCGATCCGTTTTTATCAAAATTTGTAGATACTACTAAAGAAAATTGGAGTATGTGGATTCTAAAAAAATATGGATTACCTTACTTATATTGGAAAAAAATGTTAAAAGGAAAAATGTAGTTCAAAACTTCAAATAGAAGTATCTTTACAAAAAAACAAAAATGAAAGACATTTTAAAAGAAGCCTACGGTTATATATTTGAAGAAGCCCTGATAGATGAAATTGCATCGGTAGCAACTTATAGAGAATTTAAAGCCGATGATTATTTAATCGAAATTGGCGATTATATAAAAATGATGCCATTGCTTTTAAATGGAGCAATAAAAATTCTTAGAGAAGACGATAATGGAGATGAACTATTATTATATTTTTTAGAAAGAGGTGATACATGTGCTATGACATTAACATGTTGTATGGGACAATCTAAAAGTAAAATTCGTGCCATTGCAGAAACTGATGGTTCACTTTTAATGATTCCGGTTGAAAAAATGGAAGAATGGTTAACAAAATACAAAACGTGGAGAAATTTCGTTTTTGATAGTTACAATATTCGCTTAAAAGAAATGCTGGAAGCTATTGATACTTTAGCTTTTATGAATTTAGACGAACGTTTGTTTAAATATCTAACAGACAAAGCAAAGGTTTTAGGTGATACTGAAATTCACAATACACACCAACAAATTGCTTACGAATTACATACTTCCCGTGTAGTTATTTCACGTCTATTAAAAAGTTTAGAATTACAAGGCAAAATTAAATTACATAGGAACAAAATTGAAGTCTTAGAATTTTAATGGAAATATTTGGTTATATAGGAGCTTTATTAATTGGACTAGTACTTGGTCTAACTGGCGGTGGCGGTTCAATGTTAACAGTTCCTATTTTAGTTTATATAATGCTATTGAATCCAGTTGTTGCGACAGGTTATTCTTTATTTATTGTAGGAACTACTTCTATTTTTGGAGCCTTTCAAAATTTTAGAAAAGGTTTAGTCGATATTAAAAAAGGTTTTTTATTTGCCATACCATCATTCATTGGAGTTTATTTGACAAGAAGCTTTTTGGTTCCTATAATTCCTGATGAAATACTTAAAATTGGAAATTTTACCGTTTATAAAGGAACTTTTTTGATGCTCTTCTTCGCAATAATTATGTTTTTAGCTGCAATGTCAATGCTAAAAAAGAAAAAAATTGAAGTTGCAGAAATTGCAGAAAAAGAGGCATCAACAACAATTTTAATTATTCAAACATTCTTTATCGGGATAGTAATAGGGCTTGTTGGAGCAGGTGGCGGATTTTTAATAATTCCTTCATTAGTATTATTTGCAAAACTCCCAATGAAAAAAGCAGTTGGAACATCACTATTAATAATTGCTATGAATTCATTGATAGGATTTATAGGCGATATTCAAAATTTAGAGATAAATTGGTTATTTTTACTCAGCTTTACTTCAATTTCAATTGTTGGAATTTTTATAGGAACTTATTTAAACAAATACATCAACGAAAATCAATTAAAAAAAGGGTTTGCTTATTTTGTACTTATAATGGCTTTTATAATTCTTTATAAAGAGTTAATGTAACATAAGTTACTATATTTTAAATAAACACAACTTAATTTTACAATCAATAAAAAAAATAAATATGAAAGTAGAACAAATATATACAGGATGTATTGCTCATGCAGCATACTATATTGAAAATAATGGTGAAGTAGCAATTTTTGACCCCTTACGAGAAGTACAACCCTATATTGATAGAGCCGAAAAAGATAACGCTAAAATTAAATACATATTTGAAACGCATTTTCATGCAGATTTTGTTTCAGGACATTTAGATTTAGCCAAAAAAACTGGAGCTCAAATTGTTTATGGACCAACAGCTAAGCCTAATTTTGATTGTATTGTTGCTGAAGATGGACAAGAATTTAAAATCGGAAACTATACCATTAAAACCATTCATACACCGGGACACACATTAGAAAGTACAACTTACTTATTAATTGATGAAAATGGCAAACAACATGGTATTATCACTGGTGATACTTTATTCATTGGAGATGTTGGTCGTCCTGATTTAGCTCAAAAACTTGTTGAAGACTTAACGCAAGATGTCTTAGCTGAAAAACTTTATTACTCTTTGCGTAATAAAATTATGCCTCTTTCAGATGATTTAATAGTTTATCCAAATCATGGAGCTGGTAGTGCTTGTGGAAAAAATATGAGTAAAGAAACAACTGATACTTTAGGCAACCAGAAAAAAACAAATTACGCACTTCGTGCAGATATGACTTTGGAAGAGTTTAAAACAGAATTATTAGATGGGTTAACGCCTCCTCCAGCCTATTTCCCTCAAAATGTATTGATGAATATTCAAGGATATGAAAGCCTTGAAGATGTTATGGCGCAAGGTAACAAACCATTAACTCCAAAGGAGTTTGAAGCCGTAGCAAATCAAACCGAAGCTCTAATTGTAGATGTTCGTCATGAAAATGATTTCGTTAAAGAACATATTCCAGGATCAATTTTTATTGGATTACACGGGCAATTTGCTCCATGGGTTGGTGCGCTGATAAAAGATGTTAAACAACCAATCTTACTGGTAATTCCTGAAGGTAAAGAAGAAGAAACAATCACTCGTTTATCTCGTGTTGGATTTGATAATACTTTAGGATATTTAAACGGTGGATTACAAGCTTGGAAAGAAGCTGGTTTTGAAACCGATTCTATAAATTCAGTTTCTCCGGAAGAATTTGCTAAAAATTATGAAAAAGCGACAGTAATAGATGCAAGAAGACCAGGAGAGTTTACTGCAGAAAGAGTTGAAAAAGCTACAAACATTCCTTTAGATTATATAAATGACCATTTAGCTGAAATACCAAAAGAAGATACATTTTATGTGCATTGTGCAGGTGGTTATCGTTCAGTAATTTGGGCATCTATTATGAAAGCTAGAGGTTATCATAATATGATAAATGTTGAAAAAGGTATGTCAGGAATTAGAAATACTAATATTCCACTCACAAATTATGTTTGTCCTTCAACTTTAAAATAATATAAATTTTAATTGATAATTTAAAATCAGACCTTAGTGTCTGATTTTTTTATGAAAAAATTAATAATAAATACATTTTTAAAAGTGTTTTTTTTAAATATTTTTGTAACTAATTAAAACAATAGAATGAAAAAATTATTAAGTACGATTGCTCTTGCAATAGTTATTATTTCTTGTAACCAAACAAAAAATGGTTATGATATTTCTGGTACAGCTAATGGTATAGAAAATGGTAAAAAAGTTTTTATCCAAATTATGGATGAAAAAAATGTACCAACTTCAATTGATACGGCTGTTGTTACCAATGGGAAATTTGAATTTAAAGGAGAAGTTAAAGATGTTGATTTAGCATATATTAAATTTGACATGGATGGTTCAATGCCTTTTTTCTTGGAAGAAGGGAATATTAATGTTAACTATGTTAAAGATAGCGTTTACAAGTCAACTGTAACAGGAACTTATAACAACGATTTACTTTCAGATTTCAATAAAAAGTCCAATGAAGTTGGTGAAAAGTTAGTAAAATTTCAAAAAGAAAATTTACAAAAAATGAGAGAAGCGCAACAAAATAAAGATACCGTTACCATAAATGCTATAATGGAAAAACATGATGCTTTTCAAAATGAATTAAATACTTTTTCTGAAGATTTTGTTTCAAAAAACAACAATGCAATTTTATCGGCTTTATTAGTTGAAAACTTTATAAATCAACAATCTTTAGAGGTGTCTAAAATTCAAACATATTTTAACAGTTTAACCGATAATGTAAAAAATTCAAAAAGCGGTAAACGTGTTAAAAAACTAATAGACGCTATTACTTCAGTAGAAGTTGGACAAAAAGCCCCTGATTTTTCAGCTCCTTCTCCAGATGGTAAAACAATTTCGTTAAAAGAATCATTAGGAAAAGTAACTATTATTGATTTTTGGGCTTCTTGGTGTGGACCTTGTCGTATGGAAAATCCTAATGTAGTTGCTATGTATAACGAATTACATGAAAAAGGTTTAAACATTATTGGCGTTTCTTTAGATAAAGATGATGCAAAGTGGAAAGAAGCGATAGAAAAAGATGGTCTAAATTGGAACCATGTTTCAAATTTAAAGTTTTGGCAAGATCCAATTGCAGAAATGTATAATGTAAAAGCTATACCTGCTACTTTTATTTTAGATGCAAATGGTGTTATTGTTGCAAGAGACTTAAGAGGTGCAGAATTAAAAGCTAAAGTTGAAGAATTATTGAATAAATAATCTATTTTTTTCAATTTAAATATATTAAAACTCCCCATTGGGAGTTTTTATTTTTTTCATAACCAACAACTTACAAAAAAGGTGTAAAAATTGTAAAAAATTGATTGTTTTGTAATAAAAACAATTCTATATTTGCAACCGCTTACAAGATAAGTAAAGGCTGGGGAGATACTCAAGCGGCCAACGAGGGCAGACTGTAAATCTGCTGACTATGTCTTCGCAGGTTCGAATCCTGCTCTCCCCACAAAGAAAAAATCTCAGAATATGTTAAAAGTTTACTTTTATAAATGTTTTGGGATTTTTTATTTGAGTAAGATTCATCTTACTCGGGATGAACGTAGTTAATCCTGCTCTCCCCACAAGACATAAAAAAGCTCAAGTTATTACTTGAGCTTTTTACTTTATATTTCTATTAGTTATTGTTACAATATTACTACCACTAGCTTGATACCAATGATACTTTCGTTTTGGTAATTCTTTAAATAAATTTAAAAATTCTTTATTTAAATCAATATCATTGTATAAAATTGTCAATAATTTTTGAGCTTTAAATCTTAATTGATTCTTTTCTTTGTTATTTTCAGTTAAAGGATAAATCTCCTCAAATCCAACTAATCTATCAATTTCATCTATTTTCACTTTAAAAGTAACTGTGCCGCCATCTAAAAATCCAATCTTACTACATTCTTCGTCATTTAAACAATCTTCAAGGGTTTCGATACCTTCTTCTCTAAGTTTTAAAATAAGTTCTTTTGTTGTATTATTATTAATTTTACTATGTAAAACCAATTCCTCATTATCAATTTTCCATATTTTTTTCCAAAATCGTTGAAGAAAATTTGGATTACCTGTTCCTTTAGTTATTTCAGTAATTATCAAACCTTCAAATTTTTCATATTCATATTCATTTAAAATTAGTTTTTGAGGTCTACTTATTAAAGATATTTCATAAACTGCTTTAGGAATTTCTTGACTAAACGAAAAGAAACTTAAAAAAACAACTATAATTATTAAAATGCCTTTCATTATTCAATTACTCCATTTCAAAAACAACAGAAACATTAGAAATAATTTCTATTTCACCGATAGCTAAAGTTTCTCTATTCATTCCTACTCCTTCAGAATCAGCAGCCATCGCATACGTTTTATACATTGGTTGTGGATAATTTGTTCTTGAATTATCTGAAATTGTAATTGCCTTACCTACTTTCTGATTTAAAACTGAAACATAATCTTCGGCTTTCTTTTTGGCGTCTAAAATGGCTTCTCTCCTAGCTTGCGCTTCTAATTCTTTAATCTTAGACGATTTAAAATCTACTCCGTTTATATTGTTTATTCCAGATTCTACTAAATCCATTATTAAAGCATCGTATTTTTTTAAATCTTTTAAATAAATACTTATAGTTTGTGATGCTTGAAACGAATACTTCTTTGCATTATAATCGTAGTTTTTATACAATGAAACTCTTTCTGTTTGATAATCGGTTTTAGCAATTCCATGTTTTTTAATCACTTTCAAAACAGCATCAACAGTATCGTCATTTTTTTTCTTTACTTCTGTAGCATCTTTTCCGTTATTTTGAACACCAAGTGTGATAATTGCTTCATCTGGAATAACTTTAATTTTTCCTTCACCAGAAACTGAAATTGATGGAACTTGTTTTAATTCTTGTGCTTGTAACATAGTTGTTATTAATGTTAGTACTAAAAATATTTTCTTCATAATATTAAATTTTAGTTTTTAAATCCAATTATAATGCCAAACTATAGTTTATTTTTCTTTTGCATGTAAAACAAAATAATAATAGGTATTAAAAGTAAAACGACCATTTTTGTATTGGTATAAATCATTTGAGGTTCCTTTAAAAGTGTTAC
Organism: Flavobacterium okayamense; assembly: GCF_019702945.1. Taxonomy (NCBI): domain Bacteria; kingdom Pseudomonadati; phylum Bacteroidota; class Flavobacteriia; order Flavobacteriales; family Flavobacteriaceae; genus Flavobacterium; species Flavobacterium okayamense. The sequence continues at coordinate 1,956,402 of NZ_AP024749.1, read as the reverse complement.
CAAATAACCGCCAATCGCTCCGCCAAAATGTGCAGTATGACCAATATTATCTGTTCGCGATTTCATTCCGTAAAGAGAATACAACAAATAACCTATTCCGAAAATATAACCTGGAATTGGAATTGGAATAAAAAACATATACAAATTCATTTCTGGATACAATAGTATTGAACTATAAATAATTCCTGTTACCGCTCCAGAAGCACCAACAGCTCTGTAATAATATTCTTCTTTATGAATGTAGAATGTTAGTAAACTTCCCGCAATTAAACTTGCAAAATAAACTACAATAAAATAATTAGCTCCAAATGTATCAATAACAACAGGTGCAAAGAAATAAAGCGTTAACATGTTAAACGCCAAATGCGTAATATCAACATGTAAAAAGCCTGAGGTTAACATTCTTATTTGTTCTCCAGCTTTTATACTTCCTAAATGAAATTCATATTTTCTAAAGAAACTCGAATCGCTAAAACCTTTTAAACTTACTAAAACATTTATACCAATTAGGACAATTAAAACTAAATTCATTTTGTTTTTTTAGTAAAATTACAAATCCAAAAACGATTATTGAAGTATATTTGTAAAAATAAATTTAAATGCAGCGAATTCTGTTTTACATTGTTTATGCTTTTCTTTGGGTAATTTCAATATTGCCATTTCCTATATTTTACTTTGTTTCCGATTGCATTTATGTTCTTGTATACAGAATCATTGGTTACCGAAAAAAGACTGTAAGAGCAAACATCAAATTAACGTTACCCCATCTTTCTGATAAAGAAGTTTTGGAAGTTGAAAAGAAGTTTTACCATCACATGTGCGACATGTTTTTAGAAATGATAAAAACGATGACCATTTCAGAAGAAGAAATAAAAAAGCGTTTTACTTTTACTAATATTGAATTATTTCATGAATATGAAAACAAAAACAAAAGCATAATTTTACTTTATGCCCATTATGCTAGTTGGGAATGGTCTTTAACTTTAGGTTTTTATACAAAATTTGCAGGTTTTGGAATTTATAAAAAAATACAGAATCAATATTTTGATAAAATGGTTCGTGATATTCGTTCGAAATTTGGAGCTGAACTTATCGATACAAAATCAACTGTAAAAAGAGTTAAAGAAAACCAAGAAAAAGGTATTTTAGGTGTTTATGGTTTCATTAGTGATCAAACACCTTCAAGACAAAAAGCTAAATATTGGGATGAATTTATGGGACACGTTGTTCCAATTCATACAGGAGGAGAAAATTTAGCTAGAGAACTAGATATGAATGTATTATACATGAAAGTAATGAAAACAAAACGCGGACATTACGAAGCTACATTTATTCCTATTACAGATGATATTAAATCGTTACCTGTAAACGAAGTTTCTAAATTATTCATTAGAGAAGTTGAAAAACAAATTTATGAAGCCCCTGAATATTATTTCTGGACACACAAAAGATGGAAGTTTAGAAAAGAAAAAGCTCAGTAAAAACTGAGCTTTTTTTATAACTGAAACCAATCTTCAACCTTATCTTTAATTGATTTTTTAAAATCTTTGTGCGTAAATTCGTTGGTTTGATTACTATATTTATAATCTTCCTTCCACTGTTTATGGTTTTGTGCCAAAGCTAATATAGCATCGCAAACATATTCTATTTCTTTGTTGGTTGTTGTTGGATGAATTGACATTCGAATCCAGCCTGGTTTTTTCTCTAAATCACCTGCAGAAATCTGACAAACAATTGAATTTGAAGTTTCTTTATCTACATGCAATAAATAATGTCCGTACGTTCCAGCGCAACTACAACCACCACGTGTTTGAATTCCGAATTTATCATTCAATAATTTCACACCTAAGTTATAATGTAAATCATCTATATAAAAAGAAATCACGCCTAACCTATCTTGATGTTGTGGTGCCAAAATATTGATATTTTCAACATTTCCTAATTTAGAAAAGATATATGAAACAATTTCATGTTCTCTTTCCAAAATATTTTCAACGCCCATTTGCTCTTTTAAACGAATAGCAAGAGCTGTTTTAATTACTTGAAGAAAACCAGGTGTTCCACCATCTTCTCGTTCTTCAATACTATCAATATATTGATGTTCACCCCAAGGATTTGTCCATTTTACAGTTCCTCCACCTGGGCAGTCCGGCACATTATTTTTATATAAGTTTTTATTAAAAACCATTACACCGCAAGTTCCGGGTCCACCTAAGAATTTATGTGGAGAAAAGAAAATAGCATCTAAATAAGCTTCTTTATCTTCAGGATGCATATCGATTTCAACATAAGGTCCTGAACAAGCAAAATCTACAAAGCAAACGCCGTTATTTTGATGCATAATTTTCGCTACTTCGTGATATGGTGTTTTTATTCCTGTTACATTAGAACAAGAAGTAATTGAAGCTATTTTAAAACTTCTATTTTTGTATTTTTCTACTAGTTTTTTAAAATTTTCTAAGCAAAATAATCCTTCATCATTAGCTTGAACTACAACCACATCTGCAATCGTTTCAATCCAAGAAGTTTGATTCGAATGGTGTTCCATGTGCGAAATAAACACTACTGGCTTCAGAGCATCTGGGATTGAAGTAAATTCTTTTAAATTTTCAGGAATACGAAGCCCAAGAATACGTTGCAATTTATTTACAACTCCAGTCATTCCTGTTCCATTTGTAATTAAAACATCATCACCATTAGCATTTACATGCTTCTTAATAATATGACGTGCTTCATGATAAGCAAATGTCATAGCCGTACCCGTAACCGAAGTTTCTGTATGTGTATTGGCCACAAAAGGACCAAACTCATGCATCATTTTTTCCTCTATAGGTTGATACAAGCGTCCGCTTGCTGTCCAATCGGTATAAACTATATTTTGAACACCATAAGGTGATTCAAAAGTTTCATTAATTCCTATTATTTTCTCACGAAATTGTTGAAAATACTGTTCTAGTTGTGTCTTTTCTGTAGTTATCATAACTTCGTTATTCTTCGATTTGTTGGGCTTTAGAATATACTCTCCATTTTTCTATACATTCTTTAATATCATTTGGAATTTCACATTCAAAACGTAAAAATTCTTTTGTTATTGGATGCTCAAAACCTAAAGTTCTTGCATGTAGTGCTTGTCTTGGTAAAACTTTAAAACAATTATCTACAAACTGCTTGTATTTTGTAAAAGTTGTTCCTTTCAAAATGGCATTTCCACCATATCGCTCATCATTAAATAAAGTATGACCAATATATTTCATATGTACACGAATTTGATGCGTACGTCCAGTTTCTAATTGGCATGAAATTAAAGTAACATATCCTAATCGCTCTAAAACTTTAAAATGTGTAACTGCTGGTTTACCTTTATCGCCGTCAGGATAAACAGCCATTTGCATACGATTTGTCATATGGCGGTCTATGTTTCCTTCAATAGTTCCTTTATCTTCTTCAACATTACCCCAAACAATAGCAACATATTCTCTTTCAGATGTTTTTTCAGCAAATTGCTTGGTTAAATAATCCATTGCCAACTCTGTTTTAGCAACAACCAAAAGTCCAGAAGTGTCTTTATCAATTCGATGTACTAATCCAGGACGATTTGAACTATTCATAGGTAAATTCTCAAAATGATAAGCTAATGCATTGACTAAAGTTCCGCTGTAATTTCCATGTCCAGGATGAACAACCATTCCTGCAGGTTTATTTACAACAATTAATTGGTCGTCTTCATAAACAATATCAAGTGGAATATTTTCACCTTTAAGCAAATGTTCATAGGGTGGATGTTCCAGCAACATTTGTACAACATCACCTGGTTTTACTTTATAATTAGATTTAACAACTTCATCGTTTACACGAATATTTCCATTTTCAGCAGCTTTCTGAATTTTACTACGTGTAGCATTTTCAATTAAATTCATTAAAAATTTATCAACACGAAGTGGTTGTTGTCCTTTAGCAACTTCAAATCGATGGTGTTCGTATAAATCGCCATCTTCAAATTCTTCATTATTATTCTCCAGCATCTTCAACAGGTGTTTCTATTGTAGTTTCTTCTTTATCAAAAGTTTGTTCGTCATAAAATTCTTTTCCATCACCCAATACAAAATCAAGGGTTGAATTTTTCTTTACTTTATCACCAGCTTTAAGTGTTTTACCTTTTTGAGTAACAGCTAAAACTTCATCCTTAGCAAGGTGAGGCTTGTATGTAATTTTACCTTCCTTAAGTCCTAATGATTTTATATTAGCACTTACTTGACGGAATGTCTTACCCTTCAATGCAGGAAGCGTTACATCATCATATTCACCTGCATTAACTTTTACATAAATCTTGCGCCCGTTTTTCACAGTATTCTCAGCTTTTGGATCTTGCTCGACAATTGAATATGGAGGCATGTCATTTCTAAAATCTACTGTATCTAAAAGAATTAACTCTAAACCTAATTCCTCTAATTTTTCTTGAGCAATTTTAACTTGCATTTTAGATAAATCTGGGACAGGAATTTCCTCGCCATGATTTGTTTTAATGTCTAAAAACTTTAATAATACAAAAACTAAAACTACTACTATTCCAAAGGCAATAGCTAAGTGCTTAAAAAATGTTTTACTTGTTAAAAATTTTACGATGCTCATAAAAGATGTATTTTGGCAAAGATAACATTTATAGTTATCAATAAATAATGTAATTTTGTTATTCTATTAAATAACGAATTTACATGATAAATGTTGCTATCATCATGGGAGGTTATTCAAGCGAATTTGAAATCTCTCTTAAAAGCGGAAACGTCGTGCATAAAAATTTAGATTCTGCTTTATACCGCTCACACAGAGTTCACATTCTTAAAGAAAAGTGGGTTTATGTAGATGAAAGCAATCAGGAATTTCCTATAAACAAAGACGATTTTTCAGTTGAAGTAAACGGAACTAAAATTACTTTTGATGTTGTTTTTAACGCTATTCACGGAACTCCAGGTGAAGACGGGTTAATGCAAGCTTATTTAGAATTGATTGGAATTCCGCAAACATCGTGCGACATGTATCAATCTGCTTTAACTTTTAATAAACGTGATTTATTGTCTGTTTTAAAGCCGTATGGAATAAAAACTGCTACTTCTTTTTACTTAAACAAAGGAGATATTATTAACGAAACTGAAATACTTGAAAAAGTTGGGTTGCCTTGTTTTGTTAAGCCAAATAAATCAGGCTCAAGCTTTGGAATTTCAAAAGTGAAATCAAAAGAAGAATTACTTCCAGCTATAGAAGTAGCTTACAAAGAAGATAACGAGATTATCATTGAAAGTTTTTTAGATGGAACCGAAGTATCTGTTGGTGTAATTAATTACAAAGGAGAAACAAAAGTTTTACCAATGACCGAAATTGTTTCAGAAAATGACTTCTTCGATTACGAAGCTAAATACTTAGGAAAATCTCAAGAAATTACACCTGCTAGAATTTCTGATGAAATTCATTCAAAGGTGGCTTCAACAGCAAAAAAAGCTTATGAAATCTTAAAAATGAGAGGTTTTTCACGAAGCGAATTTATTATTGTAAACGGAGAACCTTTTATGTTAGAAATGAACACCGTTCCAGGTCTAACAACCGAAAGTATTTTACCACAACAAGCACGTGAAGCTGGAATTTCACTTCCAGAATTATTCGGTAATGCAATTCAAGAAGCCCTAAATAACTAACCAAAATAAATCATCATGTCAGTATTCTCAAAATCTATTATTGCAATTTTCTTACTAACATTTACTTTTTCTTTTAGCCAAATTAAAATTAAAGAGAAAAAACAGTCTATTCAAACAGTTACAAATACTACAGAAATAAAAACAATTCCAAAAGACCAATTAAACGCTATTAAAGAAAATTACAATTGGGATAAGGCGAATTATTTAATTATAAATTTTAAAAATCTGCAAGTAAAATGTAGCTATGATGTTTATGAAAACATTGTAAATGCATATAATTCATATGAAAAAAAGGCATTTGAAAAAATGGATTTATCAAATTGTAAAAATATTTTTATTTATGCCGATAAAGATTTAGCAAAGCCAATTCTAGATAATAAAACACATTTTGAAGATATTGGTTTATATTTTATGAAAAACTACTTTAACCAAAAAAACAATTGTGTTGGTGTTATGGTAATTAACCAAAAAGGAGAATATTTGGTTGAAACTGAGGAATACAATACCTTTACAATTGAAAACATGATGAAAAAACTATAATTGAAATGACAAGAAAAGCAATCTTTCCAGGTTCTTTTGATCCTATAACAAACGGTCACTATGATATTATTAAAAGAGGTGCTTCACTTTTTGATGAAATTATAGTTGCCATTGGAATTAATGCAGAAAAAAAGTATATGTTCTCTCTAGAAGAACGTAAACGTTTTATTGAAGAAGCGTTTAAAGATGAACCTAAAGTAAAAGTCATCACATATACAGGATTAACAATTGATTTATGTAGAAAAGAAAATGCTGATTTTATATTAAGAGGATTACGCAACCCTGCTGATTTTGAATTTGAAAAGGCTATAGCTCACACCAATAGAAGCTTATCTGAAATAGAAACAGTTTTTTTATTAACAGCGGCAAGAACATCTTACATTTCATCAAGTATTGTACGTGATGTTTTAAGAAATGGCGGTGATATAAAAAAACTTGTTCCGGATTCTGTATGGAAAACTATAAAATAAAAAAGCTCGCAAATGCGAGCTTTTTTTATTAACGAGTAAACACTAATTTATTTCCTTTGCTAAGATTTGCATCAAAAGCATAACCTTCGCAATTAAAGTTTTTTAGCTCTTCTAATGTTTCAACATTTTTATCAATAATATATCGTACCATTAATCCCCTTGCTTTTTTAGCAAAAAAACTAATCATTTTTAACTTGCCATCTTTATAGTCTTTAAATTCAGGTGTAATAACTGGAACTTTTAATGATTTAGTATCAACAGCGCTAAAATATTCATTACTCGCTAAATTGATAAATAATTCATTTTTTTCAATTTCTTTATTAAGAGAATCTGTTATAGTTTTTTTCCAAAATTCATAAAGATTTTTCTTACTACCTATTTGTATAGAAGTTCCCATTTCTAATCTATACTCTTGCATTAAATCTAATGGTTTCAATAAACCATATAAACCCGACAATATTCTTAATTTATCTTGTAAAATATCCAATTTTTCTTCAGGAATTGTATAAGCATCTAAACCAACATACACATCTCCATTAAAAGCATATATTGCTGGACGTGAATTTTCTGAAGTAAATGGTAATTTCCAATCTTGATTACGTTGCCAATTTAAATCGGCTAACTTTTCAGAAATACTCATCAATTCCATCAAATCTTTAGGCTTCTTCTTTTTTAAAGTCTTCTGAATTGTTTCAGATTTATTTAAAAATTGAGCTTCAGTGTATTTTTTGGTTGGTAATTTGGTTGTAAAATCCAATGATTTTGCAGGAGATATAACTATTTTCATTTCATTTCAATTTTTTCAAAAATACAAAATAGAAATCGTTTCAAAACTAAATCTAAATGGAATAAATTGATTTTACCATAAACTTAATTTATAAAAAAAGGAGAACTAAATTCTCCTTTATAATTACTCAATTTTTTGCTTTTCATATAAAACAGTGTCAACCGTTTGAAAATCTGTAGGCTCACCATCTTTAAAGAAATACTTGACAAGAATTTGCCCCCATAATTCACCATTTGAATACTCTGCAATAATCCATCTATGGTTTAAAACTTTAGCTTTATTAACAATAAATTGTTTACCGTCAATAGGCTCATAAGGCACTAAAGGATTTCCTTCTTTATTAGTATTTAAACTAACTAAATCTTCATTAACCTTTTGCATCACTTTTTGGTAATCTAAATTTTGACTGTAAAAATACTCTTGAGCATCTTCATCATTGGCTATATCAAAATAATCATTGTATTGTGCTTCCATTAATGAATCTCTAGATTGTTGTAAATGCATTTTTGCTTTCGTAACTTCTCTATCTTTCGATTCTAAAATTTTAGTAGAATTTACATACTGAAAAACGTTTATCAAAAACGAAAACACAAATAGGTATAAAAATATATTCTTCATAATTAAATAGTTATTTCTAGATTATCATATGCCAAAAAAACATTCTCAGGTAATTTAGCTTGTACTTCATCATGAAACCCAAACAAATGACTTATATGAGTTAAATATGCTTTTTTAGGTTGAACCAAAGATATAAAATCTAAAGCTTCTTCTAAATTAAAATGTGTATTGTGTGGCTCTTCACGTAAACAATTGATTACCAAAACTTCGCAATCTTTAATTTTTTGTATTTCTGAAAAATCAATAGTTTTAACATCAGTCAAATACACTATCTCTCCTATTCTATAACCAAAAACTTGAAGTTTACCATGCATTGCTTCAATTGGTATTATTTCTTGGTCTTTTACATGAAAACTTTCATTTGTCTTGACTTCTACTTGTGAGACAGAAGGAGCTCCTGGATACTTATTTTCATTACTAAATATATAATCGAAACGTCTTGAAAGATTATCTAAAACTCTTTTGTGTGCATAAACCGGTATATCTCCTTGTTTAAAATAAAATGGTCGAATATCATCTAAACCAGCAGTATGATCGGCGTGTTCGTGCGTAAATAACAACGCATCAATATGCTCACACTTGCTATGCAACATTTGTTGGCGAAAATCTGGCCCACAATCAATTATAATAGAAAACTCTTCAGAATATATCCAAACAGAGACACGCAATCTCTTATCCTTAGGGTTATCACTTAAACAAACCGGATGTTCACTTCCAATTACAGGAATGCCTTGAGAAGTTCCTGTACCTAAAAAATATAATGTTAATCCATGCATATACTACAAAAATAAGAATATTTGCAGTATAATATTTAGTAATTCGTTAACTTTGCATTTTAAGATAAATATACTGGTATTCCCAAACATTTTTTAAATGAAAAGTATAACTACAGATATTAAAATTAGAGGAGATAAAGCAATTGAACAAATCCCTTCAATTAAGGATAAAGCTTTACGCATAAACCTTAATGAAAGTATTTATGGAACATTTGCTGAAATTGGAGCTGGACAAGAAACAGTTAGACATTTTTTTAGAGCAGGTGCTTCTTCTGGAACCATTGCAAAAGCTATGTCTGCATATGATAAAGATTTTAGTGATGCGATTTATGGAATCGAAGAAGATGGCCGTTATGTAACAGAAAGTCGTCTTAAAAAAATGTTAGCACATGAAACTCAATTAATTGAAGAACGATTACACAGAGAAAAACATCCAAATAAAATTTTCTTTAGTTATGCTAATACAGTTGCAACAATAGATTTTGCTAAGCAGTACAAAGGACATGGATGGGTTGGTATTAAATTTCAAGTAGAACCCGATGAGGAATACAATGAAATTATACTTCATATCCGTTTTAAAGAAACTGATGCTCGATTACAACAAGAAACTCTCGGTATATTAGGTGTTAACTTAATTTATGGTGCTTTTTATAAGCACAATGATCCAAAACGTTTATTACGCTATTTATATGACCATTTAGATAAAGATCAATTAGAAATTGATACTATAAATTTCTCAGGACCTCGTTTTGCAGAAGTTGATAACCGATTAATGAGTTTACAATTGGTTAAAAATGGTATGACTGATGCGGTAATGTTTGGACCTGATGGAAACAACATTTTACCTGCAGCTGTCTTATACAAAAAGAATATTTTAGCGTTAAGAGGAAGTTTCAGACCTGTTACTAAAGTAAACATGAATATGTACAAGAAATCATATAACATGTTTATAGATGAAAACAAAGTTGATAAAGAAAATACATTTGTAGTTTTCGAAATTACACTTTCAAACTTGAAAGCTGAAGGTGAAATTGATGAAAGAGATTTCTTAGATAGAGCCGAATTACTTTGTTCTTTAGGACAAACCGTAATGATTTCTAACTTCCAAGAGTACTTTAAAGTTGTAGAATATTTTTCTAACTATACCAAAGCTCGAATGGGATTAGCAATGGGTGTAAATAACCTTGTAGAAATTTTCGATGAAAAATACTATCGTCATTTATCTGGTGGAATTCTTGAGGCTTTTGGTAAACTTTTCTATCGCGATTTAAAAGTATACTTATATCCAATGAAGGATGAAAATGGAACTATTGTTAATTCTGATAATTTGAAAGTACACCCAAGAATGAAAGAACTTTACAAATTCTTTAAATTCAATGGTAAAGTAGTTGATATAAAAGATTATGAAGAAAAAAACCTTGAAATCTTCTCAAGAAAAGTTTTAAAAATGATTGGTGAAGGAGAAAAAGGTTGGGAATCCATGTTGCCTTCTGGAATTCCTGAAATTATAAAAGATCACAAACTTTTTGGTTATCAAGAAGAAACTATAACTGAAAAAACAAACTAAAAAAATCCCGGATAAACCGGGATTTTTTTTATTTCAATATTTGACTAGCGTGCTCTTTCGTTTTAACTTTTTCAATAACTTCTTCAATTATTCCCTTTTCATCGATTACAAAAGTTGTTCGGTGGATTCCGTCAAATTCTCGTCCCATAAATTTCTTTGGCCCCCAAACTCCAAAAGCTTCAATAACTGATTTATCTTCATCGGCTAATAACGGAAATGGCAAATTATTTTTTTCTATAAAATTGGCTTGCCTTTTTGCGCTATCAGCACTCACTCCAAGCAATTCATAATTATTTGCTTTAAATCTCTCAAAATTATCTCTTAAATCACAAGCTTCCATTGTACATCCAGGCGTACTCGCTTTTGGATAGAAAAATACAACTAGTTTTTTTCCATTATAATCACTTAACTTATGTTCGTTTCCGTTTTGATCTAAGCCTTTAAAATTTGGTGCCTTATCTCCTGCTTTTAATGTTGTCATTTATTTTTTGTTTAGATGTTTAAAGTTTAACTTTGTTTGAAGTTATAAATTTACAAAAATGACGAAGAACGAAAAAGTAACATTTGTTATAAATACGTTAAACGAATTATATCCTGAAACTCCAATACCTTTAAATCATAAAGATCCTTATACACTTTTAATTGCGGTTTTACTTTCAGCTCAATGTACTGATGAACGTGTAAATAAGATTACACCGTTACTTTTTGCAAAAGCAGACAATCCTTATGATATGGTAAAAATGAGTGTTGAACAAATTGCCGATATCATTCGTCCATGTGGATTAACACCTATGAAATCGAAAGGAATTTATGGTTTATCACAAATTTTAATTGATAAATATAATGGTGAAGTTCCACAAGATTTTGAAGCGCTAGAAAGTTTACCTGCTGTTGGACATAAAACTGCAAGTGTTGTGATGAGTCAAGCTTTTGGAGTTCCAGCATTTCCTGTTGATACACATATTCACAGACTAATGTATCGTTGGAATTTAAGTAATGGGAAAAGTGTACAGCAAACTGAAAAAGATGCAAAAAGATTATTTCCTGAAGAAACTTGGAACAAATTACATCTACAAATTATTTATTACGGAAGAGAATTTTCGCCAGCGCGTGGCTGGAATTTAGAAAAGGATATTATTACCAAAACTATTGGAAGAAAAACTATTATCAACAAAGTTTCATAAAGTAGCTATACTTACAAAAAATTATGATTAATATGCTTAAAAAAATTATAATATTATCATTAATAACAATGATATCTCAAGCGCAAACAATTTTAGAACACAATAAAAGAAGTGTTGATTGTGAAGACAAATGGGTAACGTTTGAACCAGACAAATCAGGAAAGTATTTGTTAGGCTTTATTTACATAGATAGTGAAGCCGGACTAACTTTTAATTATGAGGGTGAATTTAAAATTGATGATGAAGGTGTTTTTAAAAGAATTGACAATATTGATTCTATTAAAACAAATTCCTTAAAAGCAAGACTTAGACCAGATATAAAAGGTATTGCTGAAATTCCTAAAAATAAATTTAAAGAACTTAATATTGATGAAACTCCGAAATGGCTTAAATTTTATAAAGAAGGTGAAAATTCTATTGAGCGATTATTTAAATGGGGTTATATGTATAATGGTTGGAATGAATGTGAAAAAGCTTTAACTTTTCTACTCAAAGCAGAAAAAATAGACTCCAATTTTGAAGGGCTACAAACTGAAATTGCATTTTCTTATAACGCTTTAAAAGAGTTTAAAAAAGCCGAAACTGCTCTTTTAAAAGCTATAAAAAATGACCCAAAAGATTGTTATACTTTAAAAGAATTAGCATATACTTATCGTCACATGGATGAATTAAAAAAATCAGCTGAGATTTATCACAAAATGGAAAGTTGTGATAACATAGTATATATACAAGAAACTGCATATAATTTAGCATATAGATACTACGAACTCAAAGATAATAAAAACTTTTCCAAATGGAGTGCTGAAGTTTTAAAGTGGGGTGATAAAAAGTCTATATATTCCAAAAACATTGAAATACTAAAAAATGAATTAAAAGATTAAAATAAAAGAAAGCTTCGTAGTCTTTACGAAGCTTTCTCATTAATTAGCAATAGTTTCAAATTTCATCTTACCCACATTTGTAATACTCAACGCTTTTGAATAATTAAGTAAAAACGAAACCGTTTCTTTTTTAGGTAACATTTCTTTTTGAGTTGCTAATTTTTCTTTAGAGTAAAGTTTTGCCATAGATTTATTAGTATGTTATAAACCTATAACGCAATTAAAATCAATTTATTGTAAGCTAGTTAAAATAATTTGATTTTTTTCAATCACTTTTCTCAAATTTAGTAAAGCATAACGCATTCTTCCTAATGCAGTATTAATGCTAACTCCCGTTAAATCAGCAATTTCTTTAAAACTAAGGTCTTGATAAATGCGCATAACCAAAACCTCTTTTTGATCATCTGGAAGTTCTTCAATAATTCTACTTAGGTCTAACTCAACCTGTTCAGTTATTATTCTACTTTCGATATTGGGACTATTATCTGAAATAAAAGAAAAAATGGAATACTCATCATTATCACGCTGCATAGGCATCTTCTTCGATTTTCTAAAATAATCGATTACTAGATTATGAGCGATACGCATAACCCAAGGCAAAAACTTACCTTCTTCGTTATACGATTTGGTTTTTAAAGTTTTAATAACTTTTACAAAAGTGTCTTGAAAAACATCTTCACAAACATCTCTGTCTTGAATTTTTGAATAAATAAAGCCGTAAATTTTAGCTTGATGCCTTTCAATTAATGTAGCTAAGGCAAGTTCATCTCCTCCTACATAATTCTTTACCAAAATAGCATCTGATAGTTCATGTCTAGCCATAACAATACTTTTAGTTAATTTTTGGGTTAATTAAAGTCTAAAAGTATTTTTCAGTTATAAGCCGATGTTTAAAGATTATGTTCCAAATTTAAATGAAAAAAAGTCAATTAACCAAATTTTTATCAAACTTTTTATAGAAAAGCTACACATTTATCACAAAAATTAAGCATTTATTTCTAAAAGCTTTGTATTTAACCCAATTTATTTAATTCTTCGCTAAAATAACTTTACATTTCGATTAGTGAAAAGCCTTAAAAATTCTTAATTTTGCACATCTTACAAAAAACAATGAACACAACCGACTTTTCTAAACTAGAACCAAAAAAAAATATACTTATAAAAGGTGCGCAACTCCATAACCTTAAAAATATTGATGTTGCTATTCCTAGAAATAAACTTGTTGTTATTACTGGACTTTCGGGTTCAGGTAAATCAAGTTTAGCGTTTGACACACTTTATGCTGAAGGCCAACGTAGATATGTGGAAAGTTTATCGAGTTATGCGCGTCAATTTTTAGGTCGTTTAGACAAACCAAAAGTTGAATACATTAAAGGAATTGCTCCTGCAATTGCTATCGAGCAAAAAGTTAATACGACAAATGCACGTTCGACAGTTGGCACATCGACTGAGATTTATGATTATATGAAATTACTTTTTGCAAGAATTGGGAAAACTTATTCTCCAATCTCTGGTCAAGAAGTTAAAAAGAATACGGTTACCGATGTTATTGAGTTAGTAAAAACCTTCGAATTAGATTCTAAATGGTTGTTGCTCGCTCCTATCCACTTAGAAAAAGGTAGAGCTTTAGAAGACAAACTAAAAGTACTTCTTCAACAAGGGTTTGCACGTATTTTAGTAGACAATGAAATGGTTCGGTTAGATACAATTGACCAACATTCGTTAGACGATAAAGACATACTTTTAATTATTGATAGAATTGTAGTTAAAGACGATGAAGAGTTTTACAATCGTTTAGCAGATGCTATTCAAACGGCTTTTTTTGAAGGAAAAGGAGAATGTTATTTACAAGAATTAAATACAAATAAAAGATTTGAATTTAATAACCGTTTTGAATTAGATGGTATTTCATTTTTAGAACCAAACATTCACTTGTTCAGTTTTAACAATCCTTATGGAGCTTGTCCTAAATGTGAAGGCTATGGAAATGTAATTGGAATTGATGATGAATTAGTGATTCCAAACACAGCACTTTCTGTTTATGAAAATGCTATTTATCCATGGCGCGGCGAAAGTATGAGTTGGTATCGTGATCAATTGGTGAATAATGCTTATAAATTTGATTTCCCGATTCATAAACCCTATTTCGAACTTTCGGATGAGCAAAAAGCTTTAATTTGGGAAGGAAATCAATATTTTACTGGTTTAAATGATTTCTTTACCGAATTAGAGGAAAAAAATTATAAAATTCAAAACCGTGTGTTATTGTCGCGTTATCGCGGTAAAACAAAATGTACCGTTTGTAAAGGGAAACGTTTACGTCAAGAAGCTAATTATGTAAAAGTTGGTGGTGAAACTATTTCAAATTTAGTGGATTTGCCAATTGTAAAATTAATTCCGTTTTTCAAAAATTTGGAATTAAACGAATACGACGCTAAAGTTGCCAAACGACTTTTAATTGAAATTAATAACCGATTGGCTTTTCTTTCAGATGTTGGTTTGAGCTATTTAACATTAAACAGAAATTCGGCTACACTTTCTGGTGGAGAATCGCAACGTATAAATCTGGCAACATCATTAGGAAGTAGTTTAGTAGGTTCGATGTATATTTTAGACGAACCAAGTATTGGTCTACATCCAAAAGATACAGAACGTTTAATTCATGTTTTAAAAAATTTGCGTGATTTAGGCAATACAGTAATTGTTGTTGAGCACGACGAAGATATCATGAAAGCTGCCGATATGATTATTGATATCGGTCCTGAAGCGGGAACACATGGTGGAAATTTAGTCGCACAAGGAACCTATGATGAAATTTTAAAAGCCGATACGCTTACATCGAATTATTTAAGTGGAAAACAACAAATTGAAGTTCCTAAAAAGCGACGTAAATTCAAGCATCATATTGATGTAATTGGTGCGCGTGAAAATAACTTAAAAAATCAAGATTTTACGTTTCCATTAGACTGTTTAACTGTTATTACAGGAGTTTCGGGAAGTGGTAAAAGTACATTAGTTAAGAAAATATTATTCCCAGCAATTCAAAAACATTTAGAAGGTGTTGGCGAAAAAGCCGGACAATTTTCTGAACTGAAAGGAAACTATTCCAATGTAAAACATATTGAATATGTGGACCAAAATCCAATTGGAAGAAGTTCGCGTTCTAATCCGGTTACGTATATAAAAGCCTATGACGATATTCGTGATTTGTTTTCAAAACAAGCGGTTTCTAAATTAAGAGGTTATCAAGCAAAACATTTTTCATTTAATGTAGATGGTGGACGTTGCGAAACGTGTAAAGGTGATGGAGAAGTTACGATTGAAATGCAATTTATGGCTGATGTTCACTTGGAATGTGAAACTTGTCATGGAAAACGCTTTAAAAAAGAAGTACTTGAAGTAACTTTTGAAAACAAAAACATTGACGATGTTTTGAAAATGACAATCGATGAAGCTCTGGAATTCTTTGGAGAACATAAACAAACTAAGATTACTCAAAAATTACAACCCTTACAAGATGTTGGTTTAGGCTATGTGCAATTGGGCCAGTCCTCTTCTACCCTTTCTGGTGGTGAAGCACAACGTATAAAATTGGCTTCTTTCTTAGTAAAAGGGACGATTAAAGACAAAGCCTTATTCGTTTTTGACGAACCTACAACTGGATTACATTTTCACGATATTAAAAAATTGCTAACTTCTTTTGAAGCGTTAATTGAAAAAGGACATTCGATTATTGTAATCGAACACAATTTAGATTTGATTAAATGCGCCGATTATATTATTGATATTGGCCCAGAAGGTGGTGAAAATGGTGGGAAATTAGTTGCTTTTGGCACACCAGAAGAAATTGTAAAAAATAAAAATTCGGTAACAGGAATTTATTTGAAAGAGAAATTGAGTTAATTTGAGGATTTGAAAATTTGTTAATTTGAAGATGAAAGTTATATATATTTTACCAATTTTGTTCTTATTTTTTTCTTGTAAAAAAAATGATGAAATAATTTCTGAAAAACTATTGCAAAACTCTGAAGGTGAAGATTACATTTCATTGGTATGTGATGAATTTCAAAAAGATACTTTTGATTTAACAAAGAATGAGATTTTAATTACTGATAGTTTAACTAAACACGGGATAAAAAATTTAAATATTTATTTGAATTCTGAACAAGAATTATTTAAATGCGAACCTGACAATCAAATTAATATTGAAGATTACGTAATTCAGTATTGCGGTCATTTTGATAATTTTAGTAAAGAAAAAGTGGTTTCAATTCAGCTTCTTTTAAAAGAAAATCTTAGAGACAAGAGATGGAAAAATACTTGGATAAGAAATATTGGTGGTGGTTGTAATTACGTACATGGAGAAATTAATTTAACTAAAAAAACTTCTTCTAATTTTTTCACAAACGCCCCTTATTAATCTTCAAATTAACAAATCAACCAAATGAACATCAAACTTTTAGCTATAGGAAAAACCGATAACAAGAACTTACAATCATTGATTGATGAGTACACGAAGCGTTTGGGTTTCTATGTAAAGTTTGATTTAGAAATTATTCCCGATATTAAAAACGTAAAGAATTTAAGCGAAGCCCAACAAAAAGAAAAAGAAGGCGAATTAATTCTTTCAAAACTTGCGCCAACAGACCAATTAATTCTACTTGACGAAAACGGAAAAGAGTTTTCAAGTGTTGGTTTCTCTGAGTTTTTACAAAAGAAAATGAATGCCGGAATTAAAACCTTAGTTTTCGTCATTGGCGGTCCGTATGGATTTAGCGAAGCCGTTTACAAAGCAGCTCAAGGTAAAGTATCACTCTCACAAATGACATTTTCTCATCAAATGGTTCGATTGTTTGTAATTGAGCAGATTTATAGGAGTTTTACTATACTTCGTAACGAACCTTATCACCATCAATAATAAGTTTCGATTAAATTATCGAAAACCTTTTTGAATATTATAATTAATTATAATATATTAGCGACATAATCATACTTAACCAACTATTTATCATGAAAAAAATTATATTAAGTTTAGTACTTCTTGTTTCAGGTTTAGGATTTTCTCAAATAAAAGTTATTGACAGAATTCCTGTTATTAAATTAGGACATGTTGGAAACAATGATATTTACATTCAAAATGAAGGTGATAATCTAACGTTCTTTTACAAAAACACCGAAGCAGAAGACAATTCTGTAAAATCATTTTCTTTTAGAGACTTAAATAACGATTACGAAAGCTTACATCAAATCATTGTTGAAGGTTTTACCAGTGATCCTTTATTAGACATTAAATTAGAATTACCTAATGAGTATGTATGGTTACATTACTCTAGAAAAAGTTTAGATAGAACCTATGTTCAATTTTTAACAAGTAATAAATCTTATGGAAGTACAGGTGCTTCAAAAGAATTTAGCTTAGAGCAAATTGAAAAATTATTTTCTAAAAAAATGCCTAAAAAGAAAACTAGCGAAACAAGCTCTAAAGACGATTCAATGTCTGAGTTTAAATAATAGTTAAAAATAGCATCAAAAAAAATCCCGCTATTTGCGGGATTTTTTTATTTATAATTCACAACCACATTCAGGAAGTTTAGTTTCATCATAAATAAACTCATAGGATGAAAACTGGATTTTATCTGACGTGATTTTCCACAACATCAATTTATTTTGAATATAATCGTTGAATGTTAAATGTTTATCAAAATTTAAGTGTAAAATAATTGGTTTTCCATCACTCATAAATTCAGAAAAATCTTTAATGTAGCTGACCAATTCATTTTTGTCAATTGCATGTCCATCTACGGTAACTTTTCCATTTTTCTTAAAATTAATAGTGAAGTTATCATATGACATATATAATTCTGCATGATCTTTTATATAGAATTTTGAAAAGTCTTTATCGTAAAAAAAACGAACATCATCAAAAGGTAAAAAAGCAAGGTTTTGGTGTAAACTATCGGCATAAGAAAACACATTAATTGTTCCTTCTTTTTTGTGCATTCCATTTTTCTTTTTATCTTGAAGTTTTGCCAAATCTGGAATTAAAGCATGTAATGGCAAACGCTTGTCTATATTGAAAATCCAATTTGTAGTTCCTATTGTATTGTTTTTATTAACTTCTACAACAGTATCTTTTTCATTTTCTCTAAAAAACATATAAACTGGCGAATGATCTTGAATATCAGTCATTACTGAAACATCTGCTTTTGCTAATTGAACATCTTCTTGTTTACAAGAAAATAAACTTAATGCAGAAAATAGTACTATGATTTTTTTCATTTTATTTAGTTATTTTTTGGACTAATTTTACACATTCTACAGCTTGCTTAACATCATGGACGCGAAGAATATTAGCTCCTCTTTGTAAAGCAATTGTATTTAAAATAGTAGTTCCGTTTAAAGCCTCTTGAGGTGAATTTTCTAGAGTTTTATAAATCATCGATTTTCGAGAAATACCAACTAAAAGTGGTAATTCCAAAATATTGAAATAGTCTAATTTTTGAAGTACTTCATAATTTTGTTCAACTGTTTTTGCAAAACCAAATCCAGGATCGATAATTATATCGTTTAAACCAAAATTTCTGGCTTTATTAATGCGTTCCGAAAAATAAAACATCATTTCCTTAACTACATCTTCGTAATTAGCCAAGGATTGCATCGTTTGCGGATTTCCCTTCATGTGCATCATTACATAAGGAACTTGCAATTTTGCTACTGTTTCTAGCATGTCTTCATCTAACATTCCTGCGGAAATATCATTTACGACTGCGGCGCCATTTTCAATTGCATTTTGAGCTACGTTACTTCTAAAGGTATCAACAGAAAGTAAAGTTTCTGGAAAATGCTTTAAAACCAAATCTATAATTGGTAACAATCGTTGTAACTCTTCATCTTCCGAAACAAAATCGGCTCCAGGTTTACTAGAATAGGCGCCTATATCAATAAAAGTAGCACCTTCATCTAACATCTTCTCAACTTGTTGTAAGATATCAGATTCACTTTTATACTTTCCTCCATCAAAAAATGAGTCAGGGGTACAATTTAAAATTCCCATTACTTTGGGAACTGATAAATCGATTAAATTACCTTTACAATTAATTGTCATTTATTAGTCAACAGTTAATGGTTAACAGTTGTCAGTTCGAGCGGAGTCGAGAACAACTTCAAAATTCTCTCAAAAATGAAATCTTTACAGAGAATGCTTCAATCTTAATTGTTTATTCTTTATTTTTGAAAAAATTTCATACAAATATACCGAATAAATGAAGAATACTTCACAACAATATGATAGCATAATTGCGATTTGTCGCGATTTGTTCACAAAAAAAACAAAAGATTACGGAACCGCTTGGAGAATCTTGCGTTTACCTTCTTTAACTGATCAAATTTTTATAAAAGCACAACGCATTCGCAGTTTACAAGAAAATGAAGTGCGTAAAGTTGATGAAGACGAAACTTCCGAGTTTATTGGAATAATCAATTACTGTATTATGGCGTTAATTCAAATTGAAAAAGGAATTGCGCAGCAACCCGATTTAAGTTATGATGAAGCTGTAAAATTGTACGATGAAAAAATTGGTCTGACTAAAAAATTAATGGAAGATAAAAATCATGATTATGGCGAAGCTTGGCGCGATATGCGTGTAAGTAGCCTAACCGATTTAATTCTACAAAAATTATTGCGCGTTAAGCAAATTGAAGATAACAAAGGAAAGACTTTAGTTTCTGAAGGAATAGACGCCAATTATCAGGACATGATAAACTACTCTGTTTTTGCTTTAATTCATTTAGGCAAAGCTTAAGCGATTAACAACTGCTTAACATTTCATTGACAGCTTAATTAGAACTAAAAAACTAATTTTAGAAAAAAAATAAAAATGCGAAACATTATTACACAAATTTCTAGATTACTTGTTGGTATATTATTTATTATATCGGGTTTAATCAAACTAAACGATCCAGTAGGTTTCTCCTATAAACTAGAAGAATATTTCAATGCAAACGTTCTAAATATGGAATTTTTAATTCCGTATGCTTTAATGATAGCTTGTTTTGTAGTTATATTTGAAGTAGTACTTGGCGTTATGCTTCTTTTAGGTTTTAAACCTAAATTTACGATGTGGAGTTTACTTGCTATGATAGTTTTCTTCACGTTTTTAACTTTCTATTCAGCTTATTTTAATAAAGTTACTGATTGTGGTTGTTTTGGGGATGCTTTAAAATTAACTCCTTGGGAATCGTTTACAAAAGATATTGTACTATTGTTCTTCATATTGATATTATTTTTCAATCAGAAATATATTCAGCCAATTCTTCCAAAAACTCCTTTAAACTTAGCCGTTTTTGCTACTTATTCGCTTTGTTTATTTATGGCGTATTATGTGTTACAACATTTACCTATTAAAGATTTTAGAGCTTACAAAATTGGAACGAACATTCAAAAAGGAATGGAAATTCCAGAAGGAGCACCAAAAAGTGAGTTTGAAATGGTTTTCATTTATAAAGTAAATGGTGTTGATACTGAAATTAGTTATGATGATGTTATGGCAAATAAAATTCCCGAAGGTGCTGAATTTGTTGACCGTAAAGACAAACTAATCAAACAAGGTTACGTCCCTCCTATTCACGATTTTTCTATGGAAAAAGATGGTGCCGATTATACAGAAGAAATTCTAAATGAACCTAAAGTTGCACTTTTAATTTCTTATGATTTAAAAAAATCGAAAGAAAAAGGAATGGAAAAACTTGAAGAATTCAATAAAATGGCTTCAGAAAAAGGTTATATGGTTATCGGTATGACGTCATCTAGCGAAGAAGTTATCGATGAATACAAAAAGAAATTCGGTTTAACTTTCGATTATTATTTCTGTGATGCAACAACGCTAAAAACTATTGAAAGAGCTAACCCAAGTATTGTAATTCTGGAAAAAGGAATCATTACAGACAAAAAACATTTCAACGATATCGATAGAGTAACGTTAAAATAATTCTAAACGATTACTGAAAACTTTTTTATTCATTATTTTTGAATAAACCAATAAATTGAAAATGAAAAAAATTATTTACTTATTTATGATTGCTGCCTCATTAATTTCTTGTGAAGCTCAGTCAAAAAAAGAATTCTCAAAAGAAGCATTAGAAAATGTAATGACATCTAAGGATAATCAAAAAATTACATTTCAAGAAATAATTAATCAGTACAAAGGAAAAACAGTTGTAATAGATGTTTGGGCTTCATGGTGTTCTGATTGTATAGGTGGAATGCCAAAAGTAAAAGCGCTTCAAGAAAAACATCCAGATTTAGTTTATCTTTTCATTTCCATGGATAAAAATTATGATGCTTGGATTAAAGGAATTGAAAAATATAATGTAGTTGGCGAACATTATCTTACATCTGATGGCATGAAAGGTGTTTTCGGAAAATCTATTAATTTAGATTGGATTCCTAGATATATGATTGTAGATAAAGATGGTAAAATAGCATTGTACAAAGTTATTGAAGCCGATGACGCCAAAATTGAAGAAACACTAACTAAATTAAACAACTAACATGAGAAAGAATATTGTTGCTGGAAACTGGAAAATGCACAAAACAAATTCTGAAACTGTTGCCTTACTCCAAGAAATTATTACAAAAAACGGAACACCAAACTGTGAAGTTATTGTGGCGCCAACATTTATAAACTTGAAAACTGCAGTAGATACTGTAGTTGGTAAAAACATTACCGTAGCTGCACAAAATATGCATCAAGCGGAAGGTGGTGCTTTTACTGGAGAAATTGCAGCTAATATGTTAACTGATATAGGTGTAAATACAATTATTTTAGGACATAGCGAACGTAGAGCGTATTTTCATGAAACTGATGCATTGTTAGCAAGTAAAGTTGACACGGCGATGAAACATGAAATGCGTGTGATTTTCTGTTTTGGTGAGGAATTAAAAGACCGACAAATAGATAATCATTTCAATATTGTAGAATACCAATTGCGTGATGGTTTGTTCCATTTAGAAAAGAAAGATTGGAAAAACATTGTTTTGGCTTACGAACCAGTTTGGGCTATCGGAACTGGTGAAACTGCTTCTCCAGAACAAGCACAAGAAATGCACAAATTTATTCGTGATTTAATTGCAAAAGTATACGGACATGATGTAGCTGATGAAGTTACCATTCTTTATGGTGGAAGTGTAAAACCTGATAACGCTAAAGAAATTTTCTCTAAACCCGATGTGGATGGAGGCTTAATTGGCGGCGCTTCTCTAAAAGCAGATGATTTCTTAGCGATTGTAAATGCGTTTTAGGTTAATGAGAAAATCAATTTTATTAGTTATTGTATGTTTTTCTTGTTTATCATTTTCTCAGGAAATTCCAGTTCCAATAGCAGAAGGAGTTATAACTATTACTACGAACCAAAGAATCCCTTTTAAAAAACTTAGAAAAGAAGGATTAGAAATAGTTTTTTATAATATTTTAACTCGCTCAGATTATAGGTATTTGCCGAATACAATTAAAAAAATTGAAGATAAAGAGCTTAACATACTCTATATCAACCCTAAATTTAAAAATGAACCTAATATTAGAGAAAAGTATATTCCTCTTATTTCAAGGTTATTTAAACCTGAATATCCAGAAGGAATTTATTTCACTAAAGAAGACTTTATCAACAAAACTCCTTCAAATGAATTGGTTCTTTTAGGCGATAAAAATGAACCCTATCGTGATGATAATATTGTTATATGTGAAGAACCTTTCTTTTATTATAAAGAAACACAAAAAAAAGTAAAAAACGTTTTTGCAGTTTCTCATAATGGATTTTTATATTTTCAAATTAAAGCAATTTTAAATAATAGAAATAAAACGGATCGAGCGCAGAGAAATGACTATCCTCAAAGCTTTGTTAGAGTAAAATCTGGAGGAGATAATTATTTTTATGTTGAATCTGAATTAATAAATTTATGGGCTGAAAGTTTAACATTTGCAGCAACTGGTAATTACGCATTAGCGGAATCACTAAGTAACACAAAAGGAATTGTTTGGGATTTTAAAAACAAAGAATTTAATATCTTTAAGAATTGTGAAGATTTCAATAACTTTATAAAAAGTATAGACTCACAACTTGCAAAAAAGTGTGAAACTCAACAACCCAACATAAAATGGGTTAGAGAAGTAATTGAAAAAATTAAATAAACGATGCGATTTATACTTATATTTATTTTATTTTTTTCCATTTTAACTTTCTCTCAAGAAAAGCCTAAACCTAAGGTTATTACAAAAGAGCTTTATGTTGAATTTGTTGATACGATTGAATATTTATTTGTTGGAGTTGATATTAATTATTATTGGGGTGAAATTAAAGAAACTAAGATACTCGAAAAACTAACAACACTAAAAGACACAAGTAAAATTTCATTTTATTCAAGTGAAAGTACTTTAATCAAAGATATAGATACTTTAAAAAAAGCTTCAATTCATTCTACTTTAAAAACAACTGTTAGTGAATCTGGGAAAACAACATCTACTCAAGGTAAAATGAATTTTTTACCGGTTATTGTTTGTTATCGTTTTATTAATAAAGATTTTGAAAATTACCAACTAACAGAAAATGAAAAAAAACTAATTTTAAAATATTTTAAAAATGGTATATTTAAATATAATATGCCATGGAAAAAAAATATAACCAAAAGAGAAGGTAATAAACAATATGATTATTTAGATGATTATATTTCAGAATACGATATTGATTGGTATAATGACAATAGATATACTATTACTTTAAAAACTTCCAATGACCCTAAGTATATAGATAAAATTGGTAAAAAATATTATGTAGAAATTATCAAAGTCTTAGATAATAAGAGCTATTTATTTAGAACAACCAGTGATGGTAATAGCTTCACTGAAATTTTCACAAAGATTGATTAAAAGTTAAATCAAAAGATGAAACTAAACATTCAAAATAGATTTATCTCAGAACTTCCTTCTGACCCAAATACAAAAAACGAAGTAAGACAGGTACCTAGTGCCTGTTTTTCTTTTGTTACACCTAAAATTCCAAGCAATCCAAAACTAATTCACGTTTCAAAAGAACTTGCTTCTCTTGTTGGCATATCAAACGAAGATTTAGCTTCAACAGACTTTTTAGATGTTTTTTCTGGAATAAAAGTATATGAAAACACCCAACCTTTTGCCATGAATTATGCCGGACATCAATTTGGTAATTGGGCTGGGCAATTGGGTGATGGAAGAGCCATTAATCTTTTTGAAGTTGAGCATCAAAATAAGTTTTTTACTTTACAACTAAAAGGCGCAGGAAAAACACCTTATTCCCGTCGTGGCGATGGTTTAGCAGTTTTGCGTTCATCAATTCGCGAACATTTGTGCAGCGAAGCGATGTATCATTTGGGCGTTCCCACTACTCGCTCACTCGCTTTATTAGAAACTGGTGATCAAGTTTTACGAGATGTGCTATATGATGGGCATCCTGATTTTGAAAAAGGTGCTATTGTTTGTCGAGTGGCGCCAAGTTTTATTCGCTTTGGTAGTTTCGAATTGTTTTCGGCTCAAAATGATATTGAAAACTTAAAAAAACTTGCCGATTTTACAATCAAACATTATTTCCCACATCTTGTCACTTCGAGCATGTCACTTCGAGCGGAGTCGAGAAGCGAGAAGCAAGAAGGAAAACAAAAATATCTCGATTTCTTTCAAGAAGTAACTACAACAACAAAAAATCTCATTTTACATTGGCAACGTGTAGGTTTTGTTCATGGCGTAATGAATACCGATAATATGTCGATTCATGGCATTACCATCGATTACGGTCCGTATGGTTGGATGGATGATTTCAACCCTAATTGGACTCCGAACACAACAGATGCTGAAGGGAAACGCTATCGTTTTGGGAACCAACCTAATATTGCACTTTGGAATTTGTTGCAATTAGCCAATGCTTTATATCCGTTAATCGAAGAAGTAAAACCTTTGGAAACTATTTTAGAAGATTATTCTAATTCGTTTCAGTCAGGTTTTACGAAAATGATGTGTACAAAAATCGGTTTACAAAATCCAAAAACTTCAGATGAATCGATTGTAAATCAATTATTGGTAACACTGCGCGAAACCGAAACGGATATGACGATTTTCTATCGTTTATTGGCTACAGTTTCAAAAAATGATACGGCAGAACAAGCGTTAGAAAAAATCAACTTTGCTTTTTACATATCTGAAACGGTTAAAGATTCGGTAAAGGAAAGTTGGCTGTACTGGTTTACTATTTATTTGGAAAGATTACAAGAAGAAACACTTTCAGATGAAGAACGCTCCATTCAAATGAATTTAGTTAACCCAAAATATGTTTTACGCAACTACATGGCACAATTAGCAATTGAAGCTGCAGATGAAGGTGATTACACTTTACTTGAAGAATTATTTGAAATGCTCAAAAAACCATATGATGAAAAACCCGAATATCAAAAATGGTTTGCAAAACGTCCCGATTGGGCACGAACTAAAATTGGTTGTTCAATGCTAAGTTGTAGTTCTTAGATTATGAGTGAAAAAATTGATTTAAATAAAGCTATTAGAAAAAGAACTTTATCCATAGATTACTTATCTTGGTTTGAGTTAATAATATTTTCAACTTTCATTGGACTTGGATTTATATCAGTTTTTATGATAGTCTGTGAATTACTAGATTTTAAAATAACTCCACTTCTTAAAAACATTTCTTATATTATAATACCAATATCTATTGTTATTGCTTATTATAAGAATTTAAAGTTTACATTCATTGAAACAAAACTATCTAAACCAAAAAATAAAGAACAACTTATGCTTTTATTTGAAAAACTAAATTGGGAAGTTTTTTTTGGGTATGACTATTTTTATCTTGGAAAAAACAATTTCTTTTTAAATATGGTTGAGATGATAGTAATTCCGACAAAAGATGGAGTTTTAATAAATTTCAGATATAAAGATCACTATAGAGGTCGAATTCCATTTTTTATAGGAATTAGAACTTTCTATAAATACAAATTAATAAGCAAAATAAAAAATAAACACTAATAATTAATACCTTTATACTTCTAAATATCAAGGTATGAAGCAAATTACATTTACTACAATTATAAATGCTCCTGCAGAAAAAGTTTGGTTTTGTTTATGGAACAAGTGTAATTATGAAAACTGGACAAAAGTTTTCTCTGAAGGATCAACTGCCGTTTCTGACTGGAAAAAAGGAAGTAGAATTCATTTTTTATCACCTGAATGTAGCGGAATGTTTTCTGATATAATTGAAATGATTCCCAATGTTCAAATGAGTTTTAATCATTTAGGTGAAGTTAAAAACGCTGAAGAACAAGAAGTAAATGACGAATGGAAAGATTCTGAAGAAAGTTATTATTTATCAGAAGAAAATGGCGTTACAACGCTTAAAACCATTTTAAAAATTGACGAGAAATGGGAAGATTTTTTTAATGACACTTTCCCTAAAGCTTTGGAGTTAGTTAAAGAAGATGCAGAAAATGGAACCGTACAATTGATTACTGTACAAACTCTAATTGATAAACCTTTACAAGAAGTTTGGGAAAAATATACAAAACCTGAACATATAATTAATTGGAATTTTGCATCAGATGATTGGCATTGCCCAAAAGCTTATAACGAACCTAAAACCGGTGGGCAATTTTTTTATAGAATGGAATCTAAAGATGGAAGCATGGGATTTGATTTTGAAGGAACCTTTACTGAAGTTATACCATTAAAAAAACTATCTTTTAACTTAGGAGAACGAAAAGTTTGGACAGAATTTATTGAATTTAATGGAAAAATACTAGTTACCGGAAATTTTGAACCCGAAAACGTTCATTCTATCTTTATGCAAAGAGATGGTTGGCAAGCTATTTTAAATAATTTTAAAAAATATTGTGAATAAAAAAAGCTGATTCTTAAGAATCAGCTTTTTTGTTTTTTGAATGATAATTATCAATTTCGTTTTTTGCCTTTTTGGTGTATATATTTTTATAGTACAAAAAGACACCAATAGCTATTAAATAAAAAAATGAATTTTGAAACATTAATGTTTTGTTTTTGAAGGTTTAAATTTAGTGTATTTATCTAACCAAACTTCTTTAATAATATAACCATCAATTTTATGGTCTAAAGTTGTATAAACTCTAATTTCAGCAGGTTTATCTAACTTAGAATAGTTTGCTTTATATCTATAAATATATGTATCCTTATAAACAGCTGTTTGTACAATTTTAAACTCAATTAAATCTCCAAATCTTCTATTTATTTCTTTGCAAGTTTCTCTTTCTTCATTTTCATTCCAACTTCTAACAATTCTTGGTGTTGCTATTTCTTTCGTTATTGGAACAAATTTCCCAGTCATACAACTTTCAAACTGCTCTTTAGCAAAATTAGTTGTGTTTTGAATATGAATTGGATCTAAAGATGAAGGTATTTCAGCTTTTTTTGTGGCGCAACTTGTTAAATTTACTATAACAATCAGAATTAAAAAAAACCTATTCACTCTATTTTTTCATTTTAAATTAATATTATTCTTTTTACAAAACTTTTCTAATCTAAAAACTAATGCATCATTGAAAACAATAAAATCTTCAATATTATAAGATCGAAAAAAAGTGATTTCGGAATTTTTATAAATAATTCCAGCATTTTTAATTTTATATTTTTCCAATTGATTAATTGAAATTTCTAAATTACTTTCTCTTAAATGACTATTAATGTATTTAAAGTTAACTTTATCATTATTAATTTCAAAATTGACAAGAAATTGTTTTGGGTTTGCATAAAGTAATATTAAATTAACAACAATAGCACCAATTAAAATTGATAACTTTTGATTTTCAAAAAAATAATTTACTATAAAAAAAGCAATAATTGTTATCAAAAAATGATTTAAATGATAAAGAATAACTTTATTTCTGACAAAACTTTTATCCATTAAATCCCCGCAATAACTTTCAATTCACTTACAAAACGCACCGCTAAAGTATCGGCAGCAACTTGTGTTGGAGCTTCCGTATAAATACGAATAATCGGCTCTGTATTCGATTTACGTAAGTGTACCCATTCTGTTGGAAAATCAATTTTTACACCATCAATTGTAGAAATATTCTCATTTGCATATTTCTCTGTCATCGTTTTAAGGACATTATCCACATCTATTTGAGGAGTTAACTCAATTTTGTTTTTACTCATGTAATATTGTGGGTAACTTGCACGTAATTCGGCAACGGTTTTCTCTTGGTTCGCTAAATACGTTAAAAATAACGCTACTCCAACAACCGCATCGCGACCGTAATGAATCTCTGGATAAATAATTCCGCCATTTCCTTCTCCACCAATAATAGCATTAGTTTTCTTCATTAATTCAACCACATTTACTTCGCCAACCGCACTGGCTTGGTAACTTCCATTATGTTTTTCCGTAATATCGCGTAGCGCACGAGAAGAAGACATATTTGAAACGGTATTTCCAGGTGTTTTGCTCAATACATAATCGGCAATGGCAACCAAAGTATATTCTTCACCAAACATTTCTCCATCATTTGAAATAAAAGCCAAACGATCTACATCTGGATCAACTACAATTCCGAAATCGGCTTTTTCATCTACAACCAGTTTGCAGATATCGCCTAAATGTTCTTTTAAAGGTTCTGGGTTATGCGGAAAATGCCCGTTAGGCTCGCAATACAACTTCACTACCTCAACGCCCATCTGTTCTAAGACTTTCGGGATTATAATTCCACCTGAAGAATTTACACCATCAACAACCACTTTAAATTTCTTTTGCTTCACCACTTCAACATCAACTAAAGGTAAATTCAACACTTCATCAATGTGAATATCCATGTAGGCATCATTTTCGGTAACTTCACCTAACGAGTCCACATCAACAAAATCAAAAGCCTCCTTTTCAGCAATTTCTAAAATTTGAGCACCATCAGCACCGCTTAAAAATTCACCTTTAGCATTTAACAACTTTAAAGCATTCCATTGTTTTGGATTATGAGAAGCTGTTAAAATAATTCCACCATCGGCTTGTTCTAATGGAACTGCCACCTCAACCGTTGGTGTTGTTGATAAACCTAAATCGACAATATCAATTCCCAATCCTACTAAAGTATTCACTACTAAATTATGAATCATGGGGCCCGAAATACGAGCATCTCGTCCAATACAAACTTTTAAACGCTTGTTCGGATTCGCATTTTTTAAGAAAGTTCCGTAAGCGGATGCAAATTTAACCGCATCAACTGGTGTCAAATTGTCTCCAACGTTCCCTCCTATTGTTCCTCGTATTCCTGAAATTGATTTTATTAATGTCATTCTATTATGAATTATGCGTTATTAATTTTAAATTGCAAACAAATATACTAATTGACGAGAAAATTAGCGTTATAATTTCATTAAGAATGAACTTCCTTGCCCACATCTTTTTATCTGGAGAAAACGACATAATTAAAGTCAGTAACTTCATGGCTGATAGTGTTAAGGGTAACGATTATTTGGATTATGAAGGTGATTTTCAAAAAGGCATTTTATTGCATCGGGCAATTGATTCATTTACCGATGCTAACGAAACTTATCGATTAAGCAAACATCGCTTGCATGAAAATTACGGACATTATTCTGGCGTGATTATGGATGTTTTGTACGATTATTTTTTAGCTAAAAATTGGGACAAATTTTCTAATATTCCTTTACATAATTTTGTAGATAATTTTTACAGAAAATTAATGGACAACTTTGAGTTTCTTCCAGAAAAAACTAAAAGAATGGTTCCTTATTTAATTGAACAAAATTGGTTAGAAACTTACCAAACTATTGAAGGAATTGAGCGAATTTTATGGCAAATGAGTCATCGTATCAAGTTTAGATACGATTTAAGCAAAGCTGTAAATGAGTTAAGATTGTATTATGCAGACTTTGAATCGGAATTTTTTACCTTTATGGATGAAGTTCAATTAATGTGTAAAGAAAAACTAAAAGAACTTGGGTAAGTATTCTGTAAGATTTATCTTTGCTCGTAATTCGTTTCAATAACTACAATGCCAGAAACAAAAGGAAAGAAATTTACTCGATTCATTACTAAAGCTTTCAGACGTTTAGAACGTCTTTTGTTTTTAGTAAAGTCTTTAATTTCTCCTAGACAATTCATTTATCTTTCTTGTGTTTTAGTCGGAATTTCTTCTGCTTTAGCGGTAATTGTTTTAAAAACGTTTGCCCATTGGGTTTATAAATTTGCTCAATACATTGATGGCTTTTTACATTTACCTTATTCAAATTCGGCTTTTCCAATAATTGGAATTTTACTTACTATTTTTATTGTAAAAAAGGTTCTCGATGGGGAACTTCACAAAGGAACCGCTCAAATTATGAATGCCGTTGCGCGTAAAAACGGAATTCTTCCTCGTAAGCAAATGTATTCCCAAATCATTACAAGTTCCTTTACTGTAGGTATGGGGGGAAGTGCTGGATTAGAGTCGCCAATTACAATTACTGGAGCGGCTTTTGGAAGTAATTTTGCTCAAAATTATCGCTTAAGCTATAAAGACAGAACTTTATTGTTAGCCTGTGGTGTCGCTGCCGGAATCGCTGCAGCGTTTAACGCTCCAATTGCTGGAGTTTTGTTTGCCATTGAAGTTGTTTTAGTAGAAATTAGTATTACAGCTTTTATTCCCATTATGATTAGTGCTGCAACGGGCGCATTGGTTTCGGCAATTGTTTTAAATGAAGATATTTTACTAAATTTCAAACAAGGTGAAGTTTTTGATTATCATAACATTCCATATTACATACTTCTAGGAATTCTTTCGGGCTTCGTTTCAATTAATTATGCAAGAACATTCAGAAGTATTGAAAAATGGTTTCATAAACGCAAAAGTTCTTATAAAAAAGGATTATTTGGTGCCTTTTTACTTGCCGTTTTAATTTTCTTCTTCCCTACACTTTTTGGTGAAGGTTACGAAAGTATCAAAATATTAGCCAACAATAATCCAGAACGAATTTTAGAAAATACTCTTCTAAGCGGTTTTAAAGATAACCGATGGGTTTTACTTGTTTTCGTTGGAATTACAATGCTCGCTAAAGTATATGCAACTGGCTTAACCTTAGGTTCTGGCGGAAATGGTGGAAACTTTGCCCCTTCCTTATTTGTTGGGTCGTATTTAGGTTTTGTTTTTGCTAAATTTTTAAACCTTGTTGGAATCGACCGTGATATTTCAGTAAGTAATTTTACCTTAGTAGGAATGGCAGGAATATTGAGTGGATTGTTTCATGCACCTTTAACTTCCATATTCCTTATTGCAGAAATTACGGGTGGTTATAACCTTATGGTTCCGCTAATGATTGTTTCCTCTATTTCATTTGCTATTACCAAACGTTTTGAATCACATGCTTTTGATATTAAAGATTTAGCCGATAAAGGTGAAGTTTTTACAGACAATCGCGATAAAAACATGCTAAATAGCATTGAAGTTTCTAAATTGATCACTACAGATATTAAAAGCATACGTGAATCGAATAGCTTAGAGGAATTAATTGAAGTTTTAAAAACCACAAGCCAAATTTTAATTCCGGTTTTAGATGAGAATCAACAACTTATTGGTATTATTCGCTTAAATGAAATTCGCCCTATCATATTATCGCCATTTCAAGTGAAACACACTTCAGTTAAAGAAATCATTCGTCCACCAAAAGAAATTATTTTGTATGATGAAACCGCTGATACGATGATGGATAAATTTGAAAACAGCCAAACAACATTGCTTCCTGTATTAAAAGAAGGAAAATTCCTTGGTTTTATCTCAAAGTATCACATATTAGAAGAATACCGAAAGAAATTAATTTCGATGACAATCGAATAATACACACAACTATGCAAAATATAAACACAAACGTCTTCAAATTTTCAATGCCTTTAAGCATCCGTTGGAATGATTTGGATCCTTTAAATCATGTGAATAATGTTTATTATTTTGAATATTTTCAAATGGGTCGCGGTTATTATATGCCAACTGCTTGCCCAAAATGGGATTGGACGAAACACATGTTTGTGATTGCTCATATTGAATGTGATTATTTTAAAGAATTAAAACTTACATCCAACAAACCAACGATTAAAATTAGAACGTCTGAATTAGGTTCAAAAAGCTTTGAGATTGAATATTTAATTACAAGTTTAGATAAAGAAAACAACGAAGTGATTCACGCAAAAGGAAAAAGCGTACAAGTTTTAATTGATACAACCATTGGGAAGTCGATTGAAATTCCTGATTGGTTACGTGAAGCGATTGTAAGTTACGAACCGGCTTTGTAAAATCTAAGCGTTTTTCTTTTTAAATTCAGAAGGTGTCATGCCTACTAAATTTTTAAATGCATTATTGAAAGACGATTTCGATTTAAAACCTACTTCTTCACTTATAGCTTCAATAGTAAATTGATTGAATTTTTCGTCTAATAATATTGCTTTTGCTTTTTCAATTCTGTAGGAATTTATAAAAGTCGCAAAGTTTGTTTTTAAATCTTGATTTAAAACATTTGACAAATAACTACTATTAATTTTGATATCTTTAGCTACATCATGAATTGTCAAATCATTAATTAAATATGATTGACTGGATTCAATACTATTCTTCAACTTCTCAATAATTTCAAATCTTTTCTCTTCAGAAAGTGGTCCGTTGGTATCTTTTTTACCATCATCTTCATCTAAAATTTCATTTAATAATTGCAATTCAACAGGATTTTGATTTAATCGCTGAGAATACAAATAAAAACTCACCATTAAAAAAGGAATATACACTACAAAAGGTGATGCATTTGGGTTTAAAAGAAAAAAACAAAATACAAAAGCTAAATATCCTATTACAAAGAATGTCATCCATTTAAATTGAATTCCAGTTGCATAAGAATATTCATCTTTAATCTTAGAACTATTTTGTTTAAAAACAATAAAAGCATTTACTAAGTAATAAATATTCAATAAAACAAAGGTGAATTTAAGTGAAAAAAAGTTAGCATAATCTAGCTTTTTGACTATTTCAGGTGTCAAATCTCCCTCAATAAATGGTAATAAATTAAAAAACAAAGACTGTATTGGAATAAAAAAATGCACAAAATATTCCTTTCCAATACGCTCATTTTTATTATAAACGAAACTTCTTACATATAAAAAAACCAATACTGGCAAACACAACATTATGGGATAAAAAAGTATTTCAACATAAGGAAAAACACTTTGTATAGATTCTAAAAAGGAACGTATAAAATTTAATGAAATTGCAAAAAGGGCAAAAGAGAAAAACAAGAAAAAAACACCCAATACACGTTTTGAAACACCAATTTTCTGCTTGGATATAAGTAAATACAATCCAATAACAAAAGATACAACAATTGGGAAAAACAATGCAAACAACATAAAATCAATGATTTAAAATTTAAAATTGTACAGATTTCTAAAATCAATACATCTTTACACGTACATTAAATACACAAACCTACACTTAACTCTAAATTTACAATTAGATAAAAAAAGCAATGCTTCTAAATGTAAAATTTAGCCCTATGAAACAAATATACTTTATTTTAGTTTTACTTGTTTGTCAAAATTTACAATCCCAAATTACCATTAATAATACAGCTTATACTCCTACTCAACTCGTAGATGGTATCTTAGTTCCAACTGGAAGTGGTGTAACTGTTTCTAATGTTACTTTTAGTGGTGTAAGAGGCGTTTCCAGTCGCTATCAAGTAGGTTACTTTTCAACTGCGACTACAACATTAACTCAAATGGGTTTTTCAGATGGAGTAGTTTTATCAACTGGAAATACATCTGAAATACCTTTGTCATTGGGCACAAACCCTGGTTCAGTTGGGCAAATGAGTCGAAATTATGTATCCTGTACAACTGGAGAAGTACGTAAAGGAGGAACTTGTGGAGTTTCTATAAATGATTTAAATATTCTTTCGGGAGGATTTAACTATTACAATACCGCTATTTTAGAATTTGATTTTATACCTGATAATTCAGAAGTATCTTTTCGTTATATTTTTGGTTCAGAAGAATATTCTGACGATGGTGGATGGATTAATTACCAATGTTCTTCGTATAATGACAAATTCGGGTTTTTAATAAGCGGACCTGGAATTTCTGGAGGCGCTGGCTATACTAATGACGCTAGAAATATCGCACGTTTAGATAACGGCTCTGAAGTTTCTATTAATTCGGTGAATAGTGGTGTTGTAGGCTCAAATGGAGGCTCTCCAAATGCGAGCAGATGTTCGAGTGTAAATCCTGATTGGGTTCAAAATACACCTTCTCCTGAGTTCTTAGGAACAATAGACGGCACGCAATTAAATGGAAATACAACAATTTTAACAGCTCGACAAGGCGGTTTAACACCTGGAGTAACCTATCACATCAAACTAATTGTAATGGATGTAAGCGACGGAGCTTATGATAGTGTAGTCTATTTAGAAGCTAGTAGTTTTAAAAGTGATTGTAGCAAAAGTCCGAATACTTCTGGAACACCTAATGAATCAAAAGTAGGTATAGGTTCTTTCCAAACCATGCAAAACAATTGGTTAGAAAATGTAAATAATGGTGCACTCGTACTAGACTCTCAAAATAAAGGACTTGTAGTAACACGATTAACCACAACAGAAAGAGACTCTTTAAATGCAGTGGAAGGAATGCTTATTTACAACACCACAGTAAATTGTTTCCAATTGTATAATGGAACAATTTGGAACTGTATTCAAGAAACATGTGCTAACGATTAAAACCTTAATTATGAAAAAAATTATTTCGATTATAAGCCTTATTGCTCCTATTATCATTTTTTCACAAGTGAGTATTGGAAAAGCCTCAGTAGATGGTGATGGCATTTTAGATTTTGAAAATCCTGCTCGTGGTGGTATTATTTTACCAGCTGTAACAAGTTTACCAACTGGAAGCGCTGCAACAAATGGCACCATTATTTACGATTACAATGCAGGTGCTGTAAAAATTAGAGAAAACAATAGTTGGACCCAACTTACTCCTGAAACTGGAAACACTTCAAGCATTAATCTAAATACTTCTCCCGATACAGGAAATGGCGTTTTAATAGGCACAACAACTACTGCAGATGGCGTTTTAGTCTTAGAGTCACAAACGAAAGCCTTAATACTTCCCAAAATAGACCGACCGCATTTAAACCTAGTGAATCCGCATCCTGGAACAATGTGTTACGATACCTACAATCAAGCACTAGCCGTTTTTGATGGCTCAAAATGGTATTTTTTTAAGTAAATATACTTAACACAAAAGGAAAAGTATTCAAGTTTTAATTGATACAACCCTTGGAAAATCGATTGAAATTCCTAATTGGTTACGTGAAGCGATCGTGAATTACTAACCTGCCTTGAGTTTAAAAAAAATAGATTAATTTTTTTACTATTCATTAATTGTTGACTTGGTTATTTTATCTATTAAATTTATTTGATAATCTTTTATTAATCTTTTAATATTTTTTTCTTGCCATTTAGAACAATATGGTGAAATTTTTATTTCCTCTATCAAAGTTTCTAAATTAACATTAAATTCTAATACATCTTTACTTTTTTCAGTCTTTATTATATTATTATATCTTAAAAATTTTTCATTCATTATATTACTATCTTCAAAATCTTTTTCTTCAAAAAAAGATTCAAAATTGCTAACACGAAATCTAATTTCTGATTCATCTTTATACGCTGTATTTTTTGTAAAAATGGCAACATCAGGATTTTGTAATTCTTCATGATAAAATTCGTTTCTATAATCAACTATTTTACAACTATATCCAGAATGCCAAATCAAAGATTTTTTAAATTTACCAACCTTTGTTTTTATTGCAACACCTTGATTATTAGAATCTAAATAATTGTTCCAAAATAGGTTAGATTCGTCTTCTTTCATTGTCCAGCAACTAATATAAATTGAATTTCTATATACATTTAAATAATTTTGAGCTTTTTCAAATTCATTTTTACTTAAATTCTTTAAAGATTGTAAAATCCACTTCAATTCATTTTTATCTGATGCTATTGATGCCAAAGTAAATTTTATTGATTTTGAAATCAACAAATCAATAAATTTATCAAGACTTAAATATCTCCAAATTATTGTGTCATCTGATGGTTCTTTTAGCATAACTTTCTAAACAGTTAATTATCTTGTTTTATTTCAAATTTAAGAAACTCACATTGACTTATCAATTTTAGTTATCAACATTTAATTCTCTATAAGTCTGTTAGCATTTCTCTTTATAAAATTGTAATTTTGCGCTTTGCCAAAAAACTATGGACAACACACAAGAAACGATTGAAATTATTGGCGCTCGTGCGCATAACCTTAAAAACATAGACGTTACCATTCCGCGAGAGAAATTGGTGGTAATAACAGGGCTTTCGGGTTCTGGTAAATCATCTCTAGCTTTCGATACGATTTATGCCGAAGGTCAACGTCGTTACATTGAAACTTTTTCGGCTTATGCACGTCAGTTTTTGGGTGGTTTAGAACGTCCCGATGTAGATAAAATTGATGGTTTATCGCCTGTAATTGCAATCGAGCAAAAAACCACAAGTAAAAGTCCACGTTCTACGGTTGGTACGATTACCGAAATTTACGATTTCTTGCGTTTGTTGTATGCTCGTGCTGGTGAAGCGTATAGTTACAACACAGGCGAAAAAATGGTTTCGTATTCCGATGAGCAAATTAAAGAACTTATCGTAGATACATTCAACGGCAAAAGAATCAATATTTTAGCACCAGTTATTCGTTCGCGTAAAGGACATTATCGTGAATTATTTGAACAAATTGCGAAGCAAGGTTTTGTAAAAGTTCGTGTAGATGGTGAAATTCGTGATTTAGATTACGGCATGAAAGTCGACCGTTACAAAACACACGACATCGAAATTGTGATTGATCGCGTTGCAATAAAAACCGATGAAGATACCGACAAACGTTTAACCGAAAGTATCAAAACCGCAATGTATCATGGTGATGATATCATGATGGTAATTGAGCAAGAAAGTGGCGAAGTACGTTATTTCAGTCGAAATTTAATGTGTCCAAGTTCGGGTATCTCATATCCTAACCCAGAACCGAATAACTTTTCGTTCAACTCGCCAAAAGGTGCTTGTCCTACTTGTAACGGATTAGGAACAGTAAACGAAATCAATCTGAATAAAATTATTCCAAATCCGAAATTATCCATTAAAAATGGTGGTTTTGCGCCTTTGGGAGAATATAAAAACTCGTGGATTTTTAAGCAATTGGAAATTATTGCACAAAAATTCGATTTCAAACTAACCGATGCTATTGAGACCATTCCACAAGAGGCAATGGATATGATTTTAAATGGTGGAAATGAAAAATTTTCGGTGGTTTCAAAAGTTATGGGCATTACCAAAGATTATAAAATTGATTTTGAAGGTATTGCCAACTTTATCAAAAACCAATACGAACAAGCCGATTCGCAAAGTATTAAGCGTTGGGCAAAAGAGTTTATGGATGAAAACGATTGTTCCGATTGTAACGGAATGCGTTTGCGTAAAGAAGCGTTATATTTCAAAATAAACGATAAAAATATTGGCGAATTGGTACAAATGGATATCGCCGAACTAGCGGAATGGTTTGCTGATTTACCAAAACATTTAGATACCAAACAACAAGCGATTGCCACTGAAATCTTAAAGGAAATTACAGCGCGTTTACAGTTTTTATTAGATGTTGGTTTGAATTATTTGAATTTAA
Organism: Flavobacterium okayamense; assembly: GCF_019702945.1. Taxonomy (NCBI): domain Bacteria; kingdom Pseudomonadati; phylum Bacteroidota; class Flavobacteriia; order Flavobacteriales; family Flavobacteriaceae; genus Flavobacterium; species Flavobacterium okayamense. The sequence goes on along the minus strand of NZ_AP024749.1, from coordinate 1,918,083 downwards.
ATAGAAGTTCAAAATCGCTTTCGGGTGGTGAAGCGCAGCGTATTCGTTTGGCTACGCAAATTGGTTCGCAACTAGTTGGTGTTTTGTATATTTTAGATGAGCCGAGTATTGGTTTACACCAACGTGATAACGAGCGTTTGATTAAATCGTTAGAAAGTCTGCGCGACATCGGAAATTCAGTTATTGTGGTAGAACACGACAAAGACATGATTGAACGTGCCGACCACGTGATTGATATTGGACCAAAAGCAGGTCGCTTTGGAGGGAAAATCATCAGTCAAGGTACTCCAAAAGAATTGTTGAAAGAAAATACGATTACGGCTCAATTTATGAGCGGCAAAATGAAGATAGAAGTTCCTAAAACACGTCGTGAAGGCAACGGAAAAGTATTGAAACTTTCAGGAGCAAGCGGAAACAATTTAAAAAATGTTTCAGTTGAATTTCCTTTAGGAAAACTGATATGTGTGACTGGCGTTTCGGGAAGTGGAAAATCGACCTTGATTAATGAAACCTTGTACCCTATTTTAAATACACATTTCTTTAATGCGGTTAAAAAGCCACAACCATACAAAAAAATTGAAGGTTTAGAACACATCGATAAAGTAATTGACATCGATCAAAGTCCGATTGGTAGAACGCCAAGAAGTAATCCAGCAACGTATACTGATGTTTTCTCGGAAATTAGAAGTTTATTCACCCAAACACCAGAAGCCCAAATTCGTGGTTACAAACCAGGTCGTTTTAGTTTTAACGTAAAAGGTGGACGTTGTGAAACCTGTGAAGGTTCTGGCGTTAGAACCATTGAAATGAGTTTCCTACCTGATGTTTATGTAGAATGTGAAACGTGTCAAGGGAAACGTTTTAACAGAGAAACTTTGGAAATTCGTTACAAAGGAAAATCAATTTCTGATGTATTAGCCATGACGGTTGATGAAGCGGTTGATTTCTTTGAGAACATTCCAAAAATCTACAGAAAAGTAAAAACCATTCAAGATGTTGGGTTGGGTTATATTACTTTGGGACAACAAAGTACGACACTTTCTGGTGGTGAAGCACAGCGTGTAAAATTGGCAACGGAACTTTCTAAGAAAGATACTGGAAATACGTTTTATATTTTAGACGAACCCACAACCGGATTGCATTTTGAAGACATTCGTGTGTTAATGGAAGTAATTAATAAATTGGTTAAGAAAGGAAATACCGTTTTAATTATCGAACATAATTTAGATGTTGTAAAATTAGCCGACCATATTATTGACATTGGTTACGAAGGCGGAAAAGGTGGCGGACAAGTAGTTGCAGTGGGAACTCCGGAAGAAGTAATAAAAAATAAAAAGAGTTATACAGCGCAGTTTTTGAAAAAAGAGTTAAATTAATAGAATGAAAAAATTAATTGTTTTTATTGTTTTACTTTCACTTCAATCTTGTTGGATTTGTCCTGAAAAACAAAGTATTGAGTTTAAAAATTCTACAAAATCAATTAAAGTTTTAAATGATAATTATTATATCAAATCAATTAAGATTGTTGAATTTATTCCGAAAGAAGGTTATATTGAACCAATCGATTCTAACTATGTAGAGTTTGTTCAAATTGGAGCAAGAGGAGCATCAGAACTATCTCTGTTTGATATTAGTGAAAATTATTTAAATAAGAGCAGCAAAATAAGTAATTTAAAATTATTTCTAAATAAGCAGAATTTAGCATACACTATTTATATTGAAAAATTTGAAAATAAAAAAAATGGAGATTTAGATATTGACCATATTTATTTTATAAGTGATGAAATGAAAAATGATATCAATATTTTTGAATCTAATCACCCTTGCCCATAACTTTTATTTGATAAAAAATTCTCATTTTTGAAAAAAGAATTATCTTAGCAACCTAATTACTTCACACAACAACACTGCTCAAAATTTATTGTTTAACTAACTATTTGTTATCCAACAAATTAATTTATTTTATTATGGCAGCAGATCAATACGAAAATGACGATCACAGAATCCAAGAAAAATTTAAACAAAAAACTTGGAACGAAATAAGAACAAACGACTCATGGGCAATTTTTAAAATCATGTCGGAATTCGTAAATGGTTACGAATCGATGGGAAGAATTGGTCCGTGTGTATCTATTTTTGGTTCAGCAAGAACAAAACCAGAAGACAAATATTATTTATTAGCTGAAAAGATTGCTTACAAAATCAGTAAAGCTGGTTATGGTGTAATCACTGGTGGTGGACCTGGAATTATGGAAGCAGGTAACAAAGGAGCGCACTATGGTGGCGGAACTTCAGTTGGTTTAAATATTGAGTTACCTTTTGAACAACATTTTAATCCGTATATCGACAGAGATAAAAACTTAAACTTCGATTACTTCTTCGTAAGAAAAGTAATGTTTGTTAAGTATTCTCAAGGATTTGTAGTTATGCCAGGTGGTTTTGGAACTTTAGACGAATTATTTGAAGCGATAACTTTAATTCAAACGAAGAAAATTGCAAAATTCCCTATTATTTTAGTAGGAAGTGAGTTTTGGGAAGGTTTAATGGATTGGGTAAAAGCAGTTTTATTAGATAAATTCCACAATATTAGCCCAGAAGATTTAAACTTGTTTAAAATTGTAGATAATGAAGACGAAGTTTTAGAGGCTTTAGACAACTTCTACAAGAAATACAATTTATCGCCAAACTTTTAATGGTTATATTCAAAATAAAAAAAGCCCTTCAGTTGAAGGGCTTTTTAATTTATCTTACAATAATTTTCTTAGTAATTTCTTTTGCTTGTTGTTTTACTTTTACAAAGTAAACGCCTGAGGCTAAATCTATATCCAAACGAATTTGATTTTCAAAATCTTTTGATACAACTTTTTGACCCGTTAAATTATAAATTTCAACTTTTGCAGTACCTTCTACTCCATCAATCATGACATAATCAGTTGTTGGGTTAGGATAAACTTTGATTGAATTTTCGGTAAAACTCTCATTAGAAAGTGAAAAAGACCAAGTATCGCCAAAGTTGGCTCCAAAAATATAATCAGCCAATAATGGATAATCAATAAATGGATTTCTATTCATTTGCCAGTCGTAAATAACATTATTTCTGTTCATTTCAAAATCATCAGCCGGATCTGAAGTATTCCAAGACAACAAAGTTGCTAAATCTCCCATTTGTCCTACTGTACTATCAACTGGATTTCCATTAACAACATCTAAACCATTGTATCGAACAGCCATAAAAAACAATGCTCTAGCCACATCTCCATGCCAACTTCCAGTATTACCTGTTGGACCATTATAATCTACTCCATAATCACGATTGCTTCTCGAATTGTTTTCATCACCATCAACCGCACGAATATGATGCGCATCTGAATGACCTGCAAGAATATCATTAGCATTTGAAGGTAACCAAACGTCTATTCCATCTGCAAACGACGAAGTGCCATCTGAAAATCCACCTCGCGATTGTGGCCAAATGTGTTCCCTTTGATAAAAACCAGAACCACTGCTTCCTACTTGTTGGTCGAGCTTCGATTTTACGCCTTCGGTATAAATTTGCCAAACTTGATTGTTATTTTCGGGATTTCTATCGGCATCTTTCAAAATATCCCATACATCTCCATAGCTTTGTGCTCGCACTCCATTATTTATAATATTTTGTAATTCTTGTTTTAATGCTACCCCAGAAAGCCCTTCTAATGTATCATAATATCCAGTTGGAATTTGAGGAGGACATAATCCGAAAGTTGGATTTAAAGGTGTACCCCAAGGATCAGTAGCAAAATTTATATCGTATACACGAATAATAAAATTATCATTATTTGCAACATAACCTGTAGGTAGCGTAGCAAATTGAAATAAAGCTTCTTCATCTCCTTCATCTGAACTGTCATCATAAAGTGTAATTGCTGTTTGGGTTGTTGTTTGACCTACAGGAATGGAAACTGTTAATCCTCCTGAAAAATCTCCAACTGAAAAATTTCCGTTTGTTAACGAAAAATTCATAATTAATGTTTCATTTTGAACAGGTTGACTAGTAGTAAAAACAATATTAAAACTATCTCCTTCAGTATATGAAGGTTGGGCTGTACTAACTGTTATATAATTTAACACAACTCCACTTCCATCATTATTAACTCCAGGCGTAGAATTTTTCACTTCATAGCTACCATCGTTTTTACGTTGAATTGATTGCGTATCTTTTAATCCATTTGCATTTTCATTCATAAATACACTTATTCCTAAACTTGTCATCAATGAAGTAGGTTGTGTCGTATTGTTTGAATATGCAATCGCATCTATTAAGTTAGGTAAGTCTATGGTTGCTGTATCAATTGGAAAATCAGTTGCATTTCCATTATAAATTGCAACAACTTCTGGTCCGTTTTGAATACCATTTGGAGGAATTGTTGCTGCAGGAGATGGAGATACAGCAGAATTACCGAAATGAATTATCCCGTTAATGTCTGTTACAAAGCCATCTAGATCAATCGTTCTATAAACCCAATCGTTTGCTCCATTATAAAAAACTAGAACATATCCATCTAAAGAATAATTGGGCAATGCTACTCCTCCAGCATCAAATGATTTTAATTCTATAAATTCTAAAGTGTCAGATCCTGGTGTATCAGCATCAATTTCATTAATAACAACTGTTTGAGAAAACAAAAAAGAGGTTAAAAATAAGGTTAAAAAAGTAAGTAATTTTTGGGTCATAATAATATAATTAGAATCAAATTTAAATAAATTTTATGTGATTTTATTCGCTAACATTCTGTTTTTCTCATTTTTATCGTTTATTGTAGCTAAATCATGACAATTAAGTTTAAATTAAGATTTTTTTACGCAACTTTTTCAGTATACTTGTAATCTTATTATAAAAAATCAGTTGAAAAAGTTTTTAGTATTTCTTTTTGCTTTAATATGTTGGAAAAGTATTTCACAACACAACCATACTATTGATGCTTTTGTAGATATAGATGCTAAAACTATAGAAATATTTCAGGAAATAGAATATTATAACAATTCACCTGATACACTTCAAAAAGTTATTCTTTACGATTGGAATAATGCTTTTTCATCTAAAAACTCAGCACTTGCAAAACGTTTTTCTGATGAATTTATAAGAGCTTTTCATCTTGCACAAGAAAAAGATAGAGGTTTTACTAAAATTACTAAATGCTATGATGAAAATAATATTGCTTTAGTTTATGATAGAAACCTGAAAGTAGACTTGATAGAACTAAAGCTAAATACTCCTATTTTACCAAACGAATCACAAAAAATTAATTTTAAATACACTTTAAAATTACCAAATGAAAGGTTTACTCGTTATGGTTTTACTAATGAAGATAAAATTTATTTAAGAGATTGGCTTATAACTCCTTGTAAATACATAAACAAAGGTTTTATAGCTTACAGTAATGAAAATTTAGATGATAAAACAAATATTCCATCAAATTATAACATTACTATCACCGTACCTAACAACTTTTATATTGCCGCAAGCCTTGAAATAGAAGATTTAACAAATAATACGTATAGATTAAATGGTAAAAACGCTATTGAAACAGATGTAATTATCTCAAAAAATAAAGAGTTTACAAATTTTAAAAACGAGTTTATTGAAGTATCAACAAGTCAAGATCCAAAAAGACTTGAGGAATATCAACAAGCAATTGTTATCGACAAAATAACTCGATTTATTAATGAAAAATTAGGTAAAAGCTTAACAACAAAAATAATTGTATCTCAAGAAGATTATGATAAACAACCTTTTTATGGATTAAATCAACTTCCTGCATTTTTAAATCCATATCCAAATGAGTTTATGTATGAAATGAAATTCTTAAAAACTTATTTGAATAATTATTTAAAAGCTAATTTACAATTGAATCCTAGAACTGAAAATTGGGTATACGATGGTATTCAAGTATTTGTTATGATGCAATATATAGATACTTTCTATCCTGATATGAAAATGGCTGGAAATATTGCACACTGGAAACTACTAAAATCGTACAATATAATAAACCTAGACTTTAATCAACAATATAACTACTTGTACATGCTAATGGCTAGAAAAAATCTAGACCAAGAAGTAGGTGCTCCAAAAAATAGTTTGGTAAAGTTTAACGAAAAAATTGCTGGAAAATATCGATCTGGTTTAAATTTTAAATTTTTAGACAGTTATTTAGGTAATGATATAGTCGAAAAATCAATTCAAGAATTCATTACTTTAAATAGCGAATGTACTTCAAGCAAATATGAACTTGAATACATTTTGAAAAAAAATACTCAAAAAGATATTGATTGGTTTTTTACAACTTTAGTCAATTCAAGGGATTTGATAGATTTCAAATTTGGAAAAGTAAACAAAACTCAAGATTCTATCTCTTTTACCATAAAAAACAAAACCAAAACTAATGTTCCTATTTCGTTTTATGAATTAAAGAATGATAGCATAGTTTATCAAAAATGGTTTGAAAACATTAAAACTGATACAACTATTGTTGTTCCTAGAAACAATGCTGATAAAATTACCCTTAATTATTTCAACGAAATTCCCGAATACAACCTGAGAAACAATTGGAAATCACTTAAAGGATTCTTTTTTAACAATCGTCCTTTAAAGTTTAATTTTTTTAGAGATTTAGAAGAGCCTTACTACAATCAGATTTTCTATGTTCCTGAATTTGAGTACAATTTATATGATGGTTTAGCAGTTGGCGTAAATGTAAATAATAAATCTTTATTAAATAAGCCTTTTGAATTTAGTGCTACTCCTTTCTTTTCCCCTAATACACAATCTTTAGTTGGAAAAGCTTCATTTGTTTTTACACAAAACGTAAGAGATGTTGGCGAATTATATAGAATTAGATATATAGCTAGCGGAAATCAATTTCATTATGCGCCAGATTCAAAATACACAAAACTAACTCCAGTAGTTCAATTTTTCTTTAGAGATAAAGATTTGAGAGTAAATAAAAGTGAATTTGTTCAATTAAAACAATTATATATAAACAGAGAAAAAACAGATTTAGTTCAATTGGATCAAAATACTGAAAACTATAATGTTTTTGATGCAAAATATGGGAATTTTCAATCTGAAGGCACTAAACATTACAGCCTGTTAACCAATTTACAAGTAGCAAATTCATTTGGAAAATTTTCAACTGAAATACATTACAGAAAACTGTTTGAGGATAATCGACAAATTACTTTCCGTCTTTTTGCAGGAACATTCATCTATAGAAGTACTAATTCTGATTTTTTTAGTTTTGGATTAGATAGACCTAGTGATTATATGTTTGAACAAAATTTACTAGGAAGAAGTGAGTCTACTGGTATATATAGTCAACAATATGTGTATGCAGAAGGTGGCTTTAAATCAATTTTTGAAAACCGATTTGCTAATCAATGGATGGTTACTACAAACACTGCTTTCAATGTTTGGAATTGGATACAAGTCTATGGCGACTTAGGGATGTTTAAAAATAATTACTCTAAAACACAATTTGTTTACGGTACCGGAGTTCACTTAAATTTAGTTCCTGATTATTTTGAATTGTTTTTCCCAGTGTATTCCTCAAATGGATTTGAATTAGAAGACCCAAATTATGGTCAAAGAATTCGTTTTGTAGTTACACTTTCTCCTAAAACCCTGATCTCCTTATTTACTAGACGATGGTTTTAATATTTTTTTATCTGTTTTATTGATAATTTATCACAAAAAACCTATTTAATGTGCTTAAAAATAAATATTCTTCAATTATTTTGTTGAATTATTAATAATTTTCAATCTAAATTTACTTTAATAGTTGTAATTTATTCTTGGTTTGATTACATTTGTAACAATTCAATTCTTTTATTATGAGTAAAGCGATGGAAAAAGAGGTTTTATCTTTTGAAGACTTTAAAAAAGAAGTAATCAACGATTACAAAATTGCGGTAGTAAGTCGCGAATGTAGTTTACTTGGACGTAGAGAAGTTCTTACTGGTAAAGCTAAATTCGGGATTTTTGGTGATGGTAAAGAAGTTCCGCAATTAGCTATGGCCAAAGCTTTTCAAAATGGTGACTTCCGTTCAGGTTATTACCGTGATCAAACCTTTATGATGGCCATTGGTGCTATGAACATCGAGCAGTTTTTTGCTGGTTTATACGGTCATACTGATTTGAATTTTGATCCAATGAGTGCTGGTCGTCAAATGGGCGGACACTTTGCTACGCATAGTTTAGATGAAAACGGGAATTGGAAAAATCTAACACAACAAAAAAACTCGAGTGCTGATATCTCTCCTACTGCTGGGCAAATGCCTCGTTTGTTAGGATTAGCGCAAGCTTCAAAAATATTTAGAAACGTAAAAGGTTTAGAAACTTTTACGAACTTTTCAAATAAAGGAAACGAAGTTGCATGGGGAACTATTGGTAATGCATCCACTTCTGAAGGTTTATTCTTTGAAACCATTAATGCTGCTGGAGTTTTACAAGTGCCAATGGTAATGAGCGTTTGGGATGACGAATACGGAATTTCGGTTCACGCGCGTCATCAAACAACGAAAGAAAATATTTCAGAAATCTTAAAAGGTTTCCAACGTGATGAAGATACTAACGGATACGAAATTCTTCGTGTTAAAGGTTGGGATTATCCTGCTTTGGTTGAAACCTATCAAAAAGCATCAAATATTGCTCGAAATGAGCATATTCCAGTTTTAATTCACGTTCAAGAATTAACACAACCTCAAGGACATTCTACTTCTGGAAGTCATGAACGTTATAAAAGTAAAGAGCGTTTAGAATGGGAAACTGAATTTGACTGTGTGGCAAAAATGAAAGAATGGATGATTGCCAACAATATCGCAACCGAAGAAGAACTAAACGAAATTGACTCAACTACAAAAAAAGAAGTTTTAGAAGGCAAAAAAGCCGCTTGGACAGCATTTACTGCTCCAATTAAAGCCGAACAACAAGAACTAGTTGGTTTATTAAATTCAATTGCTGCTGGAAGTCCGAATAAAGTATTTATTGAAAAACATGCGAACGATTTAGCTTCAATTAAAGAGCCAATTCGCAAAGACATTATAACAACTGCTCGTAAAGTTTTACGTTTAATTGTTCAAGAAAGCGGAAAAGGGCAATTAGCGAGTTGGATTGAAGGTTATTTTGCTAAAATTCAACCAAAATTCAGTTCGCACTTATTCTCAGAATCAAACAAAAGCGTTACTTCAATTGAAGAAGTGAAGCCACAATATGATACTACAGCTGAAGATGTTGATGCACGTTTGGTAATTCGTGACAATTTCGATGCTATTTTCTCTAAATATCCAGAAGCTTTAATTTTTGGTGAAGATTCTGGAAACATTGGTGACGTTAACCAAGGTTTAGAAGGCATGCAAGAAAAATACGGTGAATTACGTGTGGCTGATGCTGGAATTCGTGAAGCTACGATACTTGGTCAAGGTATTGGAATGGCAATGCGTGGTTTACGTCCAATTGCAGAAATTCAATATTTAGATTATTTGTTGTACGCTATCCAAATTATGAGTGACGATTTAGCTACGTTACAATATAGAACGCTAGGAAGACAAAAAGCCCCTTTAATTATTCGTACACGCGGACATCGTTTAGAGGGAATTTGGCATTCTGGTTCTCCAATGGGAATGATTATTAATGCTATTCGTGGTATTCACGTTTTAGTTCCAAGAAATATGACTAAAGCCGCTGGTTTCTATAATACATTATTAGAAGCTGACGAACCTGCATTAATTGTAGAATGTTTGAACGGTTACCGATTAAAAGAAAAAATGCCAACGAATTTAGGTGAATTTAAAACACCTATTGGCGTGGTTGAAACAATAAAAGAAGGAACTGATATTACGTTAGTTTCTTACGGTTCTACGTTACGTTTAGTAGAACAAGCTGCTAATGAGTTAGAATCTTTTGGAATTAGTGCAGAAGTGATTGATATTCAATCGCTTTTACCTTTTGATATTAATCATGATATCGTGAAAAGTGTTGCGAAAACCAATCGTTTATTAGTGATTGACGAGGACGTTCCTGGTGGAGCAAGTGCATATATTTTACAAGAAATTGTAGAAAATCAAAAAGCATATAAACATCTAGATAGCGAACCGCAAACGTTGGCATCTAAAGCACACCGACCAGCGTATGGAACTGATGGTGATTACTTCTCAAAACCAAGCGTAGAAGACATTTTTGAAAAGGTTTATGCCATTATGCACGAAGTGAATCCAACAAAATATCCAAGTTTATATTAATACTTAAAATCCCGATTTTAATCGGGATTTTTTTATAGATAGGCAAGATTTTTCTTTATTTTTAAAGAAAGATATAACTGACATTTGTAAGACTTATACACACAAATAAAGTTGCTATATATGATTTTGTTATACATACAAACATGTTAATGGAAATATTACACGAAAATTTTGCAAAAAAAACACAAATCTATGAATTGGAATTTCTTAGGAGATAAAAACTTAAATGAAAAAGTTAAGAAGCAACTAAAAAAATTAGATTGGGTAGTTGACTTTAATATAGTTTTAGGATTGCTTAAACCTACTATTTCAATAAAAACAAAAGCAACTAAAGAGAAAATCAAAATTGGAAAATCAAAATTTGGCGGATTACCAGATTTACCTTTAGGGACTGAATGGCCCATTTTAAATGGCTTTCCTTTTGCATTCATTGGTCAAATTAATTTAGAAGAAATAAAGTTTGATGTTGAAAATAAATTACCGGAAAAAGGAATTTTATATTTCTTCTTCTCAACAAATCAAACTGATTATCAATCTGAGCCATTCAATAAAATCCATAAAGTTTTATATTTCAATGAAAACATTGATGATTTGAAAACTCAAGATTACCCAATAAATTATAATGATTTAGCCAAATTCAAGGAATGTAAAATTGAATTTAATGAACATTACTCACTCCCATCTTATCAAAACTATCAAATTCTTGAAAACGGTTTTAGTGATGAAGATGAAAATCTACTTTTTGAAGCAAACGAATTGATTTGTGAAATGACTGGTGCTAATCAAGACATTGGTCATCAAATACTAGGTAATGCAAATGCAGTTCAAGGTGACGTAAGTTATTGGTGGGCTAACCAAAACTATAATCTTGAAAATGAAATTGACGAAAAAAAGAAAACTGAAATTCGAAAAAACGAAAAGGAAATCATTCTCCTACTTCAAGTTGACATGTTAGATGAAAACCCTGAATTTAGTAAGTTTGGAGCAAGTGGCGGAATATATTTTGGAATAAAGAAGCAAGATTTAGAAAATAAAAACTTTGAAAACACAAAGTTTGTAATTCAGAATTCCTAATAAATACTGCCACTAACGGCGGTATAAGTAATGGGTAGTCAATAATATCCCGAAAATTTTTTACCAATTTGCACTTTGTACTCGTTTTTCCTAATTTTCTAACTAAACCCCTTTCAAAGTTTCAACCAAACAATCAATTTCTTCTTTCGTATTGTAATGGCTAAACGAAATACGAAGATTTGGTTTTTGCTGGTCTTCTAAAGGTAAAAACGCTGCCAAAACATGCGAAGGCTTAACGCTTCCACTCTGGCAAGCACTTCCACGAGAAACCGCAATTCCTTTCATGTCAACCATAAATAATAACATAGACGCTTTTTGTTCGTCTAAAGGCAAAACCACATTAATAAGGTTGTAAAAAGTGGTTGCACCAATGATTTTAACATCCGGAAAGATTTCTTTCAATTTAGAAACGCAATATTCTTTTAATGCTATAATGTGTTTTCTATCAGCATCTAAATCTTGGTACGCTAATTCTAATGCTTTTGTCATTCCCACAATTTGATGCACACCTTCAGTTCCTGCACGCAATCCTTTTTCTTGTTCGCCACCAAAAATCATCGGTTGAATAACATTATTTTTTCGAATATAAGCAAAACCAACACCTTTTGGTCCGTGAAACTTATGCGCACTAGCAACAATGAAATCAACAGGTAAAGTTGCTAAATCAAATTCCGTTTTTCCAATCGATTGCACGGTATCACAATGAAATAAAGCATTGTTTTCTTTACACAAATACCCTACTCGCTCAATATCTAAAATTTCACCCGATTCGTTATTGACATGAATTAACGAAACTAACGTTGGAATTTTTTCTTGTAGTAAGATGGATAATTTTTCTATATCAAGGTTTCCTTCTTTAAGAACAGGAACATACGCAATTTCAATTCCGAAGTCTTTTTTTAAATGCTCAACGGTATGCAAAGTTGCGTGATGTTCAATTTTAGAAGTAATAATGCGTTTAATTCCTAAATCTTTAACAGCACTGTGTAAAATAAGGTTGGTTCCTTCGGTTGCGCTTCCCGTAAATATAATTTCAGAAGCCTGCGCATTTAAAAGCTTTGCAATCGACTTTCTCGATTGTTCTAATAAAGTCTTTGCCGAACGGCCAAAACTGTGCGTAGAAGACGGATTTCCATAGAAATCGCGCATTACGTTTGTCATTTCTACAATAACTTCTTCACGTAAAGGCGTAGTTGCCGCGTTATCTAAATATATTTTTTGCATTTAGTGTGAACCTTCTACTTCAATAGTATCTACATTAATTCCTTGTTTTTTCAAAATCCCTTTTACTAAAACAGCAAACAAAGTTAAGTAAACAAAACAAATTACTGCAACTATGTACGATTGATGAATTCCGATAATATCGGCTAACTTACCTTGAATCGGCGGAATAATTCCGCCACCTAAAATCATCATTATTAAAAATGCTGATCCTTGTGAAGTGTATTTTCCTAAACCTAAAATGGACAAACTAAAAATAGATGGCCACATAATACTACACGCTAATCCTCCTGATAAAAAGGCATAAATAGCAACAGTGCCAGTTGAAAACAAGCCGACTACCATGGCTAAAATTCCGAATAAACCGAAAATGATTAATGTTCTGGCCGGTTTATCTTTAGTTAAAAAGAACGCTACAATTTGTAAAATAACACAAACAATGTAGTAATACAAAGGTTTCATATCTTTTCCAGAAACTACATTTATTCCTATAATAATTCCAAAAGCTATAAGTGGCACAATAACCAAAGCTATTTTTTTATTTATATCATTTAAATTAAAAACACTTATTGCTCCTGCCCATCTACCAATCATTAAACTTCCCCAATACATGGAAATATAAGGAGCAATTTCAGATGATTGCAATCCACCAAAACTATTCATTTTAAGCAATTCGCCTAAATTACTGCCTATTGCAACTTCCACTCCTACGTATGTAAAAATTGCCAACATCCCTAAAACCAATTGCGGATATTGCATTGCACCCCAACCTTCTGAATTTTTATTAGCTGAAAAATAAGAAAACAATATTCCAACTATTACCACAAGTAATGCTCCGATTAACCATTTAAATCTGAAATTGTCCAGATTGGTTTTAATCATTTCTATTTCATTAATCTTGTCGATATTTTGTTTTTTATAAGCTGCAATTTCATCTCCAGTCATTTTTTTTAATCGATTTATATTTTCATTAGACTTTGACCATGCTAAATCGTATTCTAATGTTTGAATCTTTTTAATTTCCTCACCTCTATAACTATTAAAAACAGGAGTAAACATAAAACCTAAAAGTAAAGTCATAACTACCAATGTTTTCAGAGCTTTATTAGCTTTTTCCATTGGTTCTTTTGAAATTCCATTAGGAACTTTTTTTGAGAAGTAAAACAATGCTGCAGCTGCCAAAAAAAGTAAACCCACTCCAGAATAAAGCAAAATTACTTTACTTAATTCTAAATTTTTTATTTGTTCATCCGTAATAGAAGCTGTTGACCCAAACAATGCAAAACCAACTAATATTGGACCTATCATAGTTCCAAATGAATTGATCCCACCTCCAAGATTAACTCGGCTTGCACCTGTTTTAGGATCTCCTAATAAAATTGCGAATGGATTTGCAGCTGTCTGTTGCAATGAAAAACCTAAAGCAACTATAAAAAGTCCAGCCAACATCCCAACATATAAATTCGCCTCAACTGCTAATATCATTGCTCCAGCTCCTAAAGCAGAAAATAACAACCCATAAACTATACTTCTTTTATATCCCCAAGCACCTACAATATCAGACTTTCTTAAGGTTCCAAATACAAATAATAATAATGCTCCTATATAATATGCCGTATAGAAGGCAAAATCAATTAATTGAGATTGAAATTGATCTAAACTAAAATAGTTTTTACAAAAAGGAATAAAAACACTGTTTCCAGCTGCGATAAATCCCCAAAAGAAAAAAACAGTAATTAAAGTATATAAAGCAGGATAGTTAGTTTGATTGGTTTGTGCATTCATTTTTTAATGATTTTAAAAAAGTACTTAGTAATGCGAAGTAACAAACATTTTAGCTAACTTAAAAACAAATGGGATAAAATTAATCTAAGAGACGAAAAACTAATTTGTTCTTATTTCATAATTGATTAAGTTTGCTAAAAATAAGCATCATGAAAAAGGTTTTCGGATTAATTATAGCACTACTTCTATCAACTTCTTGCGATGATGGTGAAATTACATTACAATCGTTTGATTTTGATAACCAAATAATCCAAAAATGCAGTGACAAAACAATACTTTTTAAAACAAAAAACGAAGAACTTTTGTTAATAAGCCTACCGCAAGCGACCTATGATAGCGCATTTGATAATACTGAAACTGGAGACACTCCTAGAGAAGTAACAATAAATACTTCAAACAAAGTTATTTATAGAAAATACTCTGGTACAGTTAGCTCAACAACTATTTGTAGTGATTTACCTCCTGCGACTCCAACTGTTTCTAAAGAATGGATTGCAACCGGAGGTACAATGATTGTTGAAACTAACTATTTATACGATACTGATGGAGTAACAATTATCGGATCGACACATAATATCACTTTTCAAAACATTAGTTTCAGTAGCGGAGAAGATTCTTTTAGTTTTGTAAGTTATATTTTCGGTAATTATGAAACGAATTAATCATAAAAAAAAGCAATGTTAAACATTGCTTTTTTATTTGTTTATATTCTGCTTGAAATAAACTTCGGTAGCGCCCAAACCATACTTTCTATAACTTGCATCTTGAAAAACAAGATTATCATATCTTCCTAAGAAAAAATCAATTTCGGTCTTTAAAACACCTTCCCCAACGCCATGAATAAGAACCATTTTTGGCAACCTATTTTTGAGACAAAATTCTACCTTTCTTTTCACCTCATCCATCTGAATATTTAGCATATCAAAATTTGACAAACCCTTAATAGAAGGTACTAATTTTTCAATATGTAAATCAACTTCAAGTACAAACTCGTCTTTTTTTGAACGCTTTTCAGTATTAATTTTATGCTTTTTTGGAGTTGATTTTTCTTTTAAAACCTCACCTATACTTTTACTTGAAAATAAATTACCTAACTCATTAGAATTGTTTAATTTAACTAATTCGTTGACAAAAAATGTCATCTCAAAATCATCGCTAGTTTTAATAGAAATTTGATTGTTTTGTATTCTCGTAACAATACCCTCAATAGCATCATCTAAAACAGCAACCTTATCTCCTATTTCAAATTTATTCGTCATGATTTTTTTCGTCTTTACTTGGTATTTTTTTCATCAATCTGTACAACCCTACCCCAAAAATAAACATACAAATTATCATTAAAATTTTATTCGGATTAGGTTTACTTTGTTCCCAAAAAGCAACAAAACCACAACTTAAAAAAAGAATATTAATTAACCACTTCATCATTTAAATTTTATCAAATATAATAAACTAAAAACATTTGCTAACTTATATATTTTTTGTAAAATTGCGTATCGAAACACTTCATAAGTTATGGAAGAATACATGTTACCATGTATGAGTAAAAAACTATTTGGAATAGAATGCCTAGGTTGCGGCACGCAAAGAGCTTTTGTTTTACTTTTAAAAGGTGAATTTGTTGAAGCTTTTAAAATGTATCCTCCTATTTACACTTTGGTAATTTTATTCTTATTTATTTTCCTTCATTTAATTGACAAATCAAGAAACTATACAAGAATTGTAATTAGTTTAGCAATTCTCAATTTAATAGTTATGATTGTTTCTTACGCTATAAAAATGTATTTCTAACTCTTAAAACTAAATATTATGCAAAATCAAAAATTACCAAATGCTACAACAGTCCTAATTTTAGGGATTGTTTCAATCGTAACTTGTTGTTGTTACGGAATTATTGGATTAATAGCAGGTGGTGTTGGGTTAATGATGGCCAACAAAGACATGAAGCTTTATAATGAAAATCCAGAAATGTATTCTAATTATAATAATTTAAAAATAGGTAGAGTACTTTGTATAATTGGAATTATTTTAAGTGCTATTTGGCTAGCTTACATGATTTTTATGTTCTCTCTTGTTGGTTTGGAAGGAATGCAAGATCAAGAATTAATGCAAGAAAAAATTAGAGAATTATTAGGTTAATCATTTACCATATAATTATTTTTTTAAAAGAGAAGCAATGCTTCTCTTTTTTTATTTTACTAAAAATCAACTACTTGCAATTAAATTTTAAAGTAATTATTTTTTTGGCACGCAAATTGGTTATACTTAATCAAGCAACAAAGTTTTAAAATAAAAACAATGTTGAATGTTTAACCTTAAATTGATGTATTATGAAAAAAATTACTTTAGTATTGAGTGCCTTAGTTCTACTTTTAGGAACAAATATGGTAAAAGCATCAGCAGAAAAGGTTTTTGATGATGTTGATAGAAGACACTTCACTCCTGTTGATTACCGATATGCAGAGCCTATCGTATTTATGGAAAGAGGAATTGAATTTATGATTTTCCCTAATGGAGAATTCGATTTTAATACTGTTACAACAACAGCTGGTCCTAGACCAAGAACAAATGGAACTTACGGAGCACCAAGAGGAAATGCTTACGGTTATTATGGCCCTGCAAACAGAGGTGTACGAGTAGAACATGATTATAAAGGCCGCGTGAGAAGAGTTGGTAATGTTTATATCAATTATGATGCTTACGGTAGAGTTAAAAGAGTTGGATCGGTTTATATGAGTTACAACAGCTTTGCTCTTAGACAAGTAGGTGGTTTACATATCATATATGATCGTAGAGGTAGAATTATTGATATTAGAGGTTTTGTTAACGCTAGTAACCACGGTTACACTTACATGCCTACTAACAATCATTACAGCCCTTCAAGTACTTATGGTAGCGATTATGGATATGAAAGTGGTAATGATTACAACGATAATGATTTCTATTACTACAGAACTGATGGAACAAAAGTTAAAATGGATGAAAGCGATGTAGTTGAAATCAAAAAAGAAGAACGAGAATTATCAAAAGATAAATCTAAAAGATAAAAAGTCATAATGATTTTGGTTGGTTAGTTTGTTTTGAAATCCTGTGGAGCATTTGCGAAGCAGGATTTTTATTTTAACAAACTTGCTAATTCACTAGTTAAAGCTTTTCTACTGTATTTTTGAAGTCCAACAGCATTGACTTTTAATTCATCTTTTAAAAATACATTAAAAAGCTCTAAAATGTGTTTTTTAATCAATTCTTTATCGTAATAGGTAAAGAACTTACCAGTATTAGTTTCTTTAAGTATTGAAGCAAAATCAGCTTTTTCAGGCCCAATAGCAATTATAGGCCTTTCAGAAACTATATATTCAAAAACTTTTCCAGGGATGATGCATTCTGTTTCTTTAGAATTTATTTCAATTAACAATAAAGCTTGCGAGCATCTTTGTTGCTGTAAAGCTTCTTCATGGGAAACATAACCTAAATGATTAACAAAAGTATCAATTCCATATTTTTTTATTAAGCCCAAAACATCTTCACTTACTGCCCCAATTAACTTTAATTCAAACAAATTAGCAAAAGTTTCATTCTCTTGAATTAATTCATTTATCGCTTCCCATAAAATTTGCGGATTTCTTTCTGAAAGTAAAGAACCAATATGTGCCAATGTAAACTTTTCATCCATTTGCTTCTTCTCTACTCTTTCAACATCATATCCATTGGTTATAACCGAAATCGGCTTAGGTGTAATTACTTCAAATTCTTTTTTAGTTGTTGGTGAAGTTACAATAACTTCATCACAAGTATTTAAAACTTCTTTTTCTAATGTTTTATGTTTTTTAGCTGCCCAATTACTTAATTTCAATTTGTTATGATAACCAATAGTTGTCCAAGGATCTCTAAAATCGGTAATCCAATGAATATTTAATTCTTTTTTTAATTGTAAACCAATCAAATGCAAACTATGAGGCGGACCAGTTGTTATAATAGTTTCAATATGGTTTTCTACTATATACTTTTTCAAAAAATCAACCGAAGGTTTTACCCATAATACTCGTGCATCAGGAATAAATAGATTTCCTCTGACCCAAAGCATGACTTTTTCAATAAAAGATTGTTTTTTATTTTCAGAAATAATTCCCGAACTAATCTTCTTTGCTTTTCCATTTGAAAATATTGAAGCCAATCCATAAGGTTCTTTAATCTTTTGTTTGATGACAACTGCTTGATTAGAAACTTCACTTATTAATTTTTCGTCTTGCAAAGGATAGTTTGGGTTTTCGGGAATATAAACATGAGGTTCAATACTAAATTCGGGTAAATATTTTACAAACTTCAACCAACGTTGCACACCTGGTCCACCAGCTGGTGGCCAATAATAGGTAATAATTAATATTTTCTTTTTCGTTTCCAAGAGAACACAAATATAAAGGGTTTATAGGGTAAAAATGAAAATTCTATAAAACTTTCAAAAAATTCGATAACACGAAGCTATAGTTGACAACTTAACTTTGTATCATAATCTTAAAAAACAAATTGCTATGAAAAAGTTTATAATAACAACCGCTTTAATTGTAATGAGTACAGGAATGTATGCTCAAAATTTAAATGTTAAAAGTGAAACCAAGACTGAAGTTACAAAAGTAAAAGACTCTAAAGGCGTTAAAGAAGTAGAGAAAAAAGTCGTTACAAAGGAATTTCAAGATGTTAAAGTTGATGAAACTAAGAGACATGGGAAAAACGGAAAAAATATGCCTCAAGTAACTACAAACCCTGTTGAAGTTGTTGAAACTACTAGTGTTGCCGTTGATGGTGATGTAAAATATGTAGATGTTGATCGCTCAGCATATTACATGAACGATGGAATCAAATATGAGTTGAAAAGAAACGCTAATGGATATACTTTTCATGGAGGTAAAGGTGTAAATAATGGACTAATGAGAAAGACAAGTGACAATCACTATATTTTTGTAAATAAAGGAGCTACATCTATTGCCCATTTTGATGCAGCTGGTAATTTAGTAATTGACACTTATGATAAAGATAGCGATACTATTGTAACTACAACTTACACTTCTGCTAAGTAAAGAATTATATAAGTCTCCATAAAACTGAAAAAGAGGTAATCAACTTTGATTACCTCTTTTTTTATTCTTTCATTTTGTAAACTCCGAAACCTATGAGTAACAACATTAAAACTGAACTTCCCAATGATATCTTACTTCCTGTAGCAATAACTTCTGGTTCAAATGTAAACTCTATCGTGTGTTTTCCAGCTGGAACTTGTAAACCACGCAACACATAATCAACATTGTAAATTTGTGTTGACTTACCATCTATAGTTGCTTTCCAACCATTTTTGTAATACATTTCAGAAAAAACTGCAAAACCATCATTTGAATTATTAGATGTATATTTTAAATAATTTGGTTTATAAACTTCTAATTGAATTGAAGCTAATGAATCTTTTTTATATTCTTGATTTCTAAAAAAATGCTTAGAATAAGATGTTAAACTATTTTCTTTAACACTATTCATTATCTGAAAAATAGTTGCTTCATTCTTAGTATCCAATTCGTCTAATGCTTTCATTTCTTCATCTGCAGTATTAACCACTTTTACTTTCTCTACAAACCAAGCATTTCCATTAGCAGCAGGGTTTTCTAAAACAATTTGCTGCCCTTCATTATCACGTCTAATTATGTATTTTACATTTAACATATTTAAAATACGTACGTTGTTATTTGCAATTTGGTAATCAAACAATTGTTGCATTCTTCTTGGCTTTGCAGCATGATAACCGCCAATAGAATTATGAAAATAAGAAGCACGAGCACTTCTCATATGTCCTTCAGCATCAAAAACGCGGTAAACAGATTTATCTTCAAGAATTTGTTTATCGGCTTGTGTTGCTTGAAAAGGTTGATCCATTTCTCTTTTTGAAACAAAATCTTCTTTGTTTACATAGTTTTTGTCAATAAGAAACAAATCGGCAACCATCAAAACTCCAGCAATAATTACGGCATTGGTTACTTTCAGTTTTTCTTTTGTCACCAAATATAATGTTCCAAAAACTGCTAACACAAATCCCATAGAACGCAGCACATCACCTGTATACATTGACTTCCTATCTTCTCGCAATGCACGTGTAAATTCAGGTCCGTATGCGTCATTATAGTAATCATCGCTTCCTCCAGCAAAATCAAACATTCCTTTAAAAACAAACAATAAAACAAGTAAACCAAAAACGACAGCTCCTGATTTCCATAAAATGGTAAATTGTTGCTTTTTATCTTCAATTTTAAAGAATTGATACATTCCCAAAATTGCTAAAGCAGGAATACACATTTCTAAAATTACTTGAATAGACGAAACCGCTCTAAATTTATTATACATTGGAACATAATCGATAAAGAAATCAGTTAAAATAGAAAAGTTTTTACCCCAAGACAGTAATAATGACAGAATTACTCCTGAAAGCAATGCCATTTTCAATTTTCTATTATCCGAAATAAATAATGACAATACAAAAAAGAAAAAAACAACGATACCTACATAAGCAGGCGCAGCAACAATAGGTTGATCACCCCAATACGTAGGCATTTGCTTTACAATATCGGCAGCTTCATAAGGTGGTACTCCTTGTCGCGTAATAAATTGAAACATTTCAGAATCGGTTCCTAAATCTTCACTATTAGAACCGCCAAATAAACGTGGTGCAATTAAATTTAAACTTTCGGCTTTTCCATAACTATATTCGGTTATGTAATCATAACTCATAGCATTGTCAGAAGTCTTAGGCGAACCATCTTCGTTAAAAGTTAATTCACTCTTACTTCTTGTAGAAAATTTAGCATATTCTGAAGTTGCCATTAAATTCGTAGCGTTTGCGCCAATGGCAAGAATTCCTGTAATAACAAAAACACCTATTATTTTCGCTAATTCTTTGAATTGTTTTTCTTTTATGAATTGAATTGATAAATAAATTCCAACTACGATCAATAACAACAATAAGTAATACGTCATTTGGAAGTGATTGGCTTGAATTTCCAAAGCTGCTGCTAGCATTGTTAAAATTCCTCCTAACCAATATCTTTTTTGAAAAACCAATAAAACTCCTGCTAAAACCATAGGAAAATAGGCAATTGCATGCGCTTTTGCATTGTGTCCTACTCCTAAAATAATGATTAAATAGGTTGAAAAACCAAAAGCTAAAGCTCCAAAGAAAGCTTTAAGTGGATCAATTTTCAACACCATTAATAAAATATAGAACCCTAAGAAATATAGAAACAAATAATCAGCAGGACGCGGTAAAAATCGCAATACTGAATCTAATTTCTTTACATAGTTATGTGGATATTGCGCACCTAGTTGATACGTTGGCATTCCACCAAACGCACTATTTGTCCAATACGGTTCTTCATTATTTTCTGCGCGAAAATCATTTTGCTCTTTAGCCATCCCTGTATATTGCGCAATATCTGATTGAAATATTACTTTTCCTTCTAAAACTGGATAAAAATAAATTAAGGCTACAATTACAAAACCAATTATAGCTAAGCCATGAGGCCAAAACGATTTTAACTTTTGCATAAAAAATAATTTGGTTGCTAAGTTAATTAAAAAAAGGATATTGGTAAACCAATATCCTTTAGGGCAAATTTGTGAATTAATAATTATTCAATTTCTTCAAAATCTACATATTCACCAACTTTTTTCTTCTCTTTTGGCATTTCTTTTTGCTCAGTTTGTTGAGAATATTGAGTATTTTGATATGCTTGTTGTTGCTTTCGCATTTGTTCTTCCATTTTTTGATGCACTTTTTGAGCCGTTTTCTGAATTAAAATAGGCGCTAAAAGTCGCATTAAAAATTTAAAGAAATAATAAAATAAAACGATGTAAACTAAGGTTCTAAGAAAACCTGTAAACGAGGCCATTTCCATTTTTCAATCAATTATAAGTCAAATATACTATTAATAGACTTCAATTTGAAAGAATTGTTTCTTAAAATTATGATAAAAATGCTATTTTTGGAACAAATTCAATTCTATGAAAATTTTCAAATTAGCCTTAGTACTTTCTTTTTTATTTGTAACAAACAATCAGTTTGCCCAATTTACAGATGAAATTAATTCGAATAGACCTGGAAAATCTATGATGGCTTTTTCAGTTGGTAAAACAATTATACAAACAGAAATTGGTTTATCTTATGTATCGGAAACACATGACAAGTTAAACTATGATGCAAACGGATTTTTAGCCGATTTAGCCATTCGTTATGGTGTTTGGAAAGAAGAACTTGAGGTAATTGGAGAAATTCAATATCAAAATGACAAATACACATCAACATTTATAAATGATAATAGAAGTGGTTTTCGTCAATTAACTTTAGGAGCAAAATATTTATTTTACGATCCGTTTAAAAATTTTGATGAAAAACCAAACTTATACAGTTGGAAAGCAAATCACAGCTTCAAATGGAAACAATTTATTCCTGCTTTAGCTGGTTATGCAGGTGTTAATTTTGGTATTGGCGACAATCCTTTTAACTATGCTCCTTCAAATATTGAAGAACCATCTTTTAGCCCGAAAGCTACTATTATTGCACAAAATCATTTTGGTACACGTTGGGTATTAGTTACCAATATTACCTATGATAAGATTGGAACTGACTTTGCAAGTATTAATTATATCTTAACTTTAACTCGTGGTTTCAATCAACAATGGTCTGGATTTATTGAAAATCAAGGTTATAATGGTGATTATTATTCAGATGGAGTTTTTAGAATTGGTGCTGCTTATCTATTTCATAAGAACATGCAATTAGATGCCTCTTTCGGTAAAAACATAAAAAGTACTCCTGCAATTTTAAATGCAAACGTTGGGTTTTCATGGCGTTTTGCAGAAAAATATCAAGAAGTAAGAATTGAAAAAGATAACGGTAGTAAAATGGATAAGAAAATGAAGAAGAAAGCCGATAAAGAAAAGAAAAGAAGAGATCAAGTAGATATTGAAGAATAATGATTACAATTAAAGAAGTTACCACAAAAAAAGAATTAAAAGACTTTATTTTATTTTCTTTTGATTTATTTAAGGGCAATGATGCATGGGTTGCGCCTTTAATTTCAGAAGAAATGGAAACTTTTGACAATCAAAAAAACCCAAATCTAAAAAATTGCGATGTTAAACTACTATTAGCCTATAAAAACAATAAAATTGTAGGTAAAGTTGCTGCAATAATTAACCGAATAGAAGTTGAAAGTTTAGGAAAGAAAAAAACAAGATTCGGTTGGTTTGACGTAATTGATGATATAGAAGTTACTAGAGCTTTATTAGACGAAGTTAGTAAATTTGGCCAAGAAAAAGGAATGGATCACATTGAAGGGCCTTTAGGTTTTTCTAATCTAGATAAAGTAGGTGTACTAATAGAAGGCTTTGATCAACTGAGCACTGCAATATCTTGGTATAGTATGCCATACTATAAAGAGCATTTTGAAAAATTAGGCTTTAAACAAGAAAAAATTTGGCAAGAAACTATTTTTTCTTTTGACAATGTTAATGCTGATGCATATTTAAGAGCTAGTAACCTTATCGAAAAACGTTACGATATTAAAGTTAAGAACTTTACTAAAACATCTGAAATATTACCTTACGTAGACGGCATGTTTCAGTTGTTTAATGACACGTATAGTAAATTAGATTCATTTGTTGCTGTTACACCTGAACAAATTGATAACATTAAAAGTAAATTTATAAAATTCATTAATCCTGAATACATAAAATTTATCTTAGATAAAGAAAATAATATTCTAGCATTTGCTATTGTAATGCCTAATTTTGCACAAGCACTTCAAAAAGCGAATGGAAGATTATTTCCTTTTGGATGGTGGCATATTTTAGATGCTAAAAAGAATTCTAAAGAAGCTGTTTTCTATTTAATTGGTGTTACACCAGAATATCAAAATAAAGGAATCACGGCATTAATAATGGCCGAATATTACAAAGTATTTAAAGAGAAAGGAATTAAAACATGCATTAGCACTCCTGAACTAGTAGAAAATCATGCCATTCATAATTTATGGAAAAACTTTGATCCAAAAATTAATAAAATGCGTGCGACATACTATAAAGAAATTTAAAACAACTTAATTAAACTATTTTTTAATTTGTAAAAAAAAGCCACTTGTAAACAAGTGGCTTTTTTGGGTTATAATTTGTAAAAAATTATTTTTCCATATCTACAACATTAGCTTCAGCTATTTTCTTGTAAGTTCCGTTTACTAATTTTTCACGGATAGCTTCAAAAGCGGCTAATGTTTCATCTATATCTTGCATGGTATGTGAAGCAGTTGGAATCATTCTTAATAAGATAATACCTTTTGGAATAACCGGATAAACAACAATCGATAAGAAAATACCATAATTTTCACGTAAATCGTTCACCATTACCATTGCTTCTGGAATAGAACCTTCTAAATAAACTGGTGTAATACATGTATTTGTATCACCAATATTGAAACCTCTACTCTTTAATCCATTTTGTAAAGCATTTACGTTTTCCCATAATTTATCTTTAATTTCAGAAGAATTACGTAACATTTCTAAACGTTTTAATGAACCAATTGTTTGAATCATTGGTAACGCTTTAGCAAACATTTGTGAACGTAAATTGTATTTTAAATAATCAATAATATCTTTATCTGCAGCAACAAATGCTCCAATGTTTGCCATTGATTTTGCGAATGTTGAGAAATACACATCAATTCCGTCTTGACAACCTTGCTCCTCACCTGCGCCTGCACCCGTTTTACCTAAAGTACCAAATCCGTGAGCATCGTCAACTAATAAACGGAAATTATATTTTTCTTTCATGGCAACAATTTCTTTTAATTTTCCTTGTTGACCACGCATTCCGAAAACACCTTCAGTAATGAATAAAATTCCTCCTCCAGTTTCTTGAGCCATTTTAGTAGCTCTCTGAAGGTTTTTCTCCATACTCTCTAAATCATTATGCTTATAAGTAAAACGTTTACCCATATGTAAACGAACACCATCAATTATACAAGCGTGAGAATCTACATCATAAACTATAATATCATTTTTAGTTACTAAAGCATCAATAATTGAAACCATACCTTGGTAACCAAAGTTTAATAAATAAGCAGCTTCTTTCATAACGAAAGCAGCTAATTCATTTTCTAATTGTTCGTGATATTTTGTATGTCCGCTCATCATACGAGCACCCATTGGGTAAGCTGCTCCCCATTGTTGAGCTGCCTCTGCATCTGCTTTTCTAATCTCAGGATGATTTGCTAAACCTAAATAATCATTGATAGACCAGTTTAATATTTTCTTTCCATGGAACTCCATTCTTGGCCCTAATTCCCCTTCTAACTTAGGAAAAACATAATATCCTTCTGCTTGTGATGCCCATTTCCCTAAAGGACCTTTATTATCTTGTATTCTTGCAAATAAATCTTTCACCATAATGTAATATGTGTTAAAAAAACGGGACAAAAATAGAAATAAAAATGAGTTTTTTATAATTTATTTTTTTAAGTAATTAGTTTAGGTATTCAAATTTAAAGTGTATATTTGCACAGAATGCACAGAAATGTGGTTACACATTCACCATAAAAGTCGGGGGCTCCACCTCGGCTTTTGTACTTTTAAACCATTTCTCAATGAAATTAGTATTTGCTTCAAACAATCAGAATAAAATTGCCGAAATTAAACAAATGCTGCCAAAATCAATTGAACTTCTAAGTTTAGAAGATATAGGTTGCACTGAAGATATCCCTGAAACCTCTAACACTATTGAAGGAAATGCAATTATAAAAGCTAACTATGTTTCTGAAAAATATGGTTATCCTTGCTTTGCAGATGATACCGGTTTAGAAGTTGAGACGTTAAAAGGAGAACCTGGAGTTTTTTCTGCACGTTATGCTGGCGAGCAAAAAAATGCCGATGATAACATGAATAAGCTTCTCTTTAATCTTAGAGATAAATCGAATCGAAAAGCACAATTCAAAACAATTATTGCTTTAAATATTAATAATGATCAACATCTTTTTGAAGGTATTATTAAAGGTGAAATAATTTCAGAAAAAAGAGGAACAAAAGGTTTTGGCTACGATCCTATTTTTGTACCAGAGGGATTTTCTACAACATTTGCCGAAATGGAAATGAGCGAAAAAGCTAAATTAAGTCATCGTGGAATTGCAACTCGTAAACTTATTTCTCTTTTAGAAACACTTTAAGATTTTATTGTTAAAACAGGTAAACTCATTTTGTATTTAACCGCTGCTAATCTAAATGCTATTATAAATAAAGAGGTTACTAATTCATTTATTGAATCTTGAAGATTAAACTTTCGCAATATAAAAAACAAAACACCTCCTATAATACATATTGTAGCATAGATTGTCCCCTTACGAAGTAAAAGCGGAATTTCATTACATAAAATATCACGAATTAATCCACCAAACGTTGCTGTAATTGTTCCTAAAGCAATACAAATAACAGGATGTAATCCATATTCTAACCCTTTTTCAATTCCTATTAATGTAAAAACTCCCAAACCAATCGTATCAAAAAGAAAAAGGGACAAACGAAGTTTATTCAAATAATTTCTAAAGAAAATAGCTATAAAATAACCTGCAATAATAAGATAAACATAGTTTAAATCTTGCATCCATCCTACTGGAGTTCTCCCAATTAATACATCACGTAAAGTTCCTCCTCCTAAAGCTGTAACGAAAGCAATTATAAAAACACCAAATAAATCCAGTTTCTTATTTATGGCTGCTAAAACTCCCGAAATAGCAAAGACAAAAACACCAATAATGTCTAATATTTCAATCACTTTTTTCTTTTTTACAAAGGTATCAATCCTTTCATTTCATACCCTAATTTCATACAAAAAAAGGCTTTTCATCTTGTTTTTAAGAGAGTTTTAATTTAATTAATTGATAATCAATTCATAACAAATTAGATTATCTCATTAAATAGCAGTACATTTGCACCCAATTTTAAATACATACATGAATAAATTTGAACAATTGGGTCTTAATGAATCGCTACAGCTGGCGATAAAAGACCTTGGATTTGAAAATCCATCGGAAGTACAGGAAAAGGCGATTCCTATTTTATTAGAAAAAGACACTGATATTGTTGCTTTGGCACAAACAGGAACTGGTAAAACCGCAGCTTTTGGTTTTCCACTAATTCAAAAAATTGATGCCGAAAATCGTAACACACAAGCTTTAGTACTTTCTCCTACGAGAGAATTGTGTTTACAAATTACTAATGAAATTAAACAGTATTCAAAATACGTTAAAGGTTTACATACTGTTGCTGTTTATGGTGGTGCTAACATCAACGAACAAGCTAAAGAAATTAAAAGAGGAGCACAAATTATTGTTGCTACCCCTGGTCGTATGCAAGACATGATTAACCGTGGAATGGTTAATATTAAAAATATCGATTTCTGTGTGCTTGACGAAGCTGATGAAATGTTAAACATGGGATTCTATGAAGACATTACAGCTATTTTATCAGATACACCTGAAAACAAATCTACTTGGTTATTTTCTGCAACAATGCCTCAAGAAGTAGCTCGTATAGCCAGAGAGTTTATGCGTAAACCTCTTGAAATTACAGTGGGACATAAAAACTCGGGTAACGTTAATGTTTCGCACGAGTTTTATGTGGTAAATGGTCGTGATCGTTACTCTGCTTTAAAACGTTTAGCAGATGCTAATCCAGATATTTTCTCAGTAGTTTTTTGTAGAACAAAACGTGATACTCAAGCTATTGCAGATAAATTAATTGAAGACGGTTACAATGCTGCAGCGTTACATGGGGATTTATCACAAACACAACGTGATTCTGTAATGAAATCGTTCCGTCAGCGTCAAATTCAAATGTTAGTAGCTACTGATGTTGCTGCTCGTGGAATCGACGTAGACGATATTACGCACGTAATTAACTACCAATTACCAGACGAAATTGAAACGTATACGCACCGTTCGGGTCGTACTGGTCGTGCTGGAAAATCAGGAACTTCATTAGTGATTATTACAAAAAGTGAAATTCGTAAGATTCACCAAATTGAAAAAATCATTCAAACGAAATTCGAAGAAAAACCAATTCCTTCAGGAATTGAAATCTGCGAAATTCAGTTATTCCACTTAGCAAATCGTATTAAAGACGTTGAAATCGATCACGAAATTGACACGTATTTGCCAGCAATTGAGGAAGTTTTAAAGGATATTCCAAGAGAGGAATTAATCAAGAAAGTAGTTTCTGTTGAATTCAATCGTTTCTTAGATTATTATAAAAAATCGAGAGATTTAACTTCGGTAAGTATTAGTGGTTCAAAAGGTGAAATTCCAACAGAAGGATCGGTTCGTTATTTCATCAACATTGGTTCTAGAGATAATTTCGATTGGATGTCTTTAAAAGACTTCTTACGTGATACATTAGAGTTTGGAAAAGACGACGTGTTTAAAGTTGATGTAAAAGAAGGTTTCTCTTTCTTTAATACAGATGCTGAACATGCTGAAAAAGTAATGGAAACATTTAATAGTATTCACTTAGAAGGAAGAAAAATTAATGTTGAAATTTCTAAAAATGACGGAAGTCGCAATAGCGGAAGAAGAGATCACGGTGGTCGTGGTGGAAGAAGAGACGGAGGTCGTGATGGCGGAAGACGTGAAGGTGGTCGTGACGGAGGAAGAAGAGACGGAGGTCGTGATAGCGGAAGACGTGAGTCTTCAGCGAGAAGAAGCGAAGGTGGTGATAGAAAGCGTAGTGATAGAAATGAAAGAGGCGGAGAAAGAAGACGCGATAGTAAACCTGCTGGAGAAAATTCGGGAAGAAGAAGTTCTTCTTCAGATAATTCAAAAGGTTTTTTTGAAAAAGCAAAACGCTCAAGAAGAAGCTAATATAGCATAGATTTGAATAAATCTAAAAATATCTATGAACCCGACTACGTTAAAAATTTATTTAATAGTATGTCGGGTTCTTATGAAAAAACAAACTTCATAACTTCATTTGGGTTTTCGATTCGTTGGCGAAAACAATTCATCAATAAAGTTGATTCATCCAATCAAAAATTAGAAATAATTGATTTATTATCTGGTTTGGGTGAAAATTGGAACTACCTAAAAAATAAATTTCCAAATTCAAATTTAACAGCATTAGACTTTTCTAATGAGATGATAACAAGTTCAAAAGTAAAAGCACAAAATTTATTTAAAAACAATCACTTATTACTAGAAGAAGATGTTTTAAACAACAACCTTCCTGATAATTATTTTGATATTCTTACGAGTGCTTATGGATTAAAAACTTTTAATGAAGAACAACTTGATTTATTAGCTAAACAAATTCAGCGAATATTAAAACCAAATGGAATGTTTAGCTTTATTGAAATATCAAAACCTAAGAACAAACTTTTACTTACTTTTTACAAATTTTATCTTTCTAAAGTAATACCTATTCTTGGGAAACTATTTTTAGGAAATCCAAATGATTATAAAATGCTTTGGATTTATACCGAATCTTTTCAAGATTGTAGAAAAGTGAAGGATATTTTTGAAAAAAATGGACTTCAAGTAAATTATGAAAAATATTTTTTTGGTTGTGCTACTGGTTTAAATGGAATAAAGCTTTAGTTAATTTTCTTATAAAACTTTAAGAAACTATAAAATATCTCGGCTGTATTTGTATTTTTGAATTAATATTGCCTTTATGAGATATTTTATAGTTTTCTTGTTTTTATGCCTTTCGTTTTTTGGGAATGCCCAAAATGACACCATTGTATCACCAATTGAAGGAACTGTTATTAATGCTGAAACGCGTTTACCTATCAACAATGTTCACGTAATTAATACAACACGTGTAAAAGGAACTGTAACTGATGGAAATGGTTTTTTTGAACTAAATGCGAAGGTAAACGATACCATTTTATTTTCTTATTTAGGTTTTGAAACCATTAAAGTTCGTGTAACAAACGACTGGATTAAGAACAAAACTGCAAAAGTTGCCATCACTGAAAAAGCGTACGCATTAGAAGAAGTAATTGTGCGCAAATACAATTTAACTGGTTATATTGAAGTAGATACCGAACTTATTCCTGTTATTGAAGACCAATATCGCTATAGTATTTCTGGATTAAATGCTGGTTATGAAGTGGGTAATAAATCGCCAAGCGCTGTTGGAAAAGTTATTCAATCTATATTTAATCCTGCAGATTTTTTATATAATGTTTTTGGTAAACGACCAAGACAAATGAAAAAGCTAAAGGAAATGAAAAAAGATAATACTATTCGTGATTTATTGGCAACAAAATACGACCGACAAACGTTGGCAGCTCTTTTAGAAGTTGATAAAGACGATATTCCTTTAATTTTACAAAACTGTAATTACTCTGAATACTTTATAAAAACGGCAAACGATTTGCAAATCTTAGATGCGATTAGCGCGTGTTATGAAGAATATAAGATTTTAAAGAAGAATAAGTAATAATGAAGAATCTTACAACAACAACAACAATTATTATTATTATATTATTTATTTCTTGTAAAAAAGAAAATAGTATTCTTTCAGAAAAATTTCAACCAATTAACTATACTATCAAAAACAATTATATTGATAGTGTAGGAAAAAAAATAATTCCAAACTCTGACTATAAGTACTGGCAATATGCAAGTTATATTCAACATTATGGAGGAGAGTCAAAGCATATAATTTTAATTGAAGGAGGAGATTTAACGCTAAAAAATAAAATTGAAAAAGTTTTTAATCCTAGTCAAAATAGAGGATTTTTCACAGGTGGACATCCAAGCTATAGATGTAATTATGCCATAACTATTGATAATGACAACATAGTTCGTTTTATTGAAACAGAAGAAGAATTTAAATCTTTTTTAGGAAATATCGATAATATTGAAGAAGCTTTACTTTTAGCTAAAACTTATGGTTATAATTTAGATGATGATATTAAAGGTTCTGAATACAGAAAAATTAAAAATGGTTTTGAATTACATCTTATGAAATTTCATCAATACCCTACAAGTAAAGAATCTGTAGAAATTACTATCTTAAAAGATGGTTCTATTAAAACTAAAAGTTTAGGAATTTATTGTAAAGGATATGATTGTGATTAATTTTTTTCGTAGAACTTCTTCTCAATAAAATCAATATCTTTTATCGATTTACGGGTCCAATCGAGTTGTTTTTCAAATAATTCTTCTTCCGTTAATTGCCAATTAATAATTGATCGACGCAACCTCGCTGTTATATCTTGAATAATAATAGCTGCGGAAACTGAAATGTTCAAACTTTCTGTAAAACCAACCATTGGAATTTTTAAATAACCATCGGCTTGTTGCATTACTTCTTCTGAAAGTCCGAGTTTCTCTGTTCCAAAGAATATGGCCGAAGGCTTTGAAATATCAAAATCTTGCAAGTAACAAGAATCATCATGTGGAGTTGTTGCTATAATTTGGTAACCTTTTCCTTTTAAATCATCAATACAACTTTGAATCGTAGCAAATCGGTTTACATCTACCCACTTCTCTGCTCCTAGCGCTATTTCTTTATCAATCCTTTTTCCAAATCGTTGCTCAATTACATTCAATTCTTGAATTCCAAAAACTTCGCAGCTTCGCATCACAGCACTCGTATTGTGCAATTGATACACATCTTCCATGGCTATGGTAAAATGTTTGGTACGATTCTGTAAAACGCGTTTAAAACCCTCTTTTCTGTTTTCAGTAATAAAACCTTCTAAATATTCAAGTAATGCTTCATTGTTCATAGGTTCAAAAATAACAAACCCGTGAATAATTAAAAACTATAAGTAACTTTTATTTTAGCAAAAAACGGAGTTCCTGGCGTAAAATGAATCTCTTCAACAGGTTGAGATTCGTTTTGAAGTTGAGATTCTGTTAAAAATTGTGTTTCATTCCATTCAGTATCAAACAAATTTTGAATAATTAATCCAACGTTGAAACTTTTTGAAAGTTGGTAATTCATATTCAAATCGGTTACAAAATAACCTTCCGCAATTATCGAATTATCTTCATTTGCGGGTCGGTCTCCCAAATAACGATATTGTATACTACCCGAGAAACGTTTGTAATTTCTAACACTAATTCCACCAACAGATGTCCATTTTGGAGCTAAAGGAATATAATTTTGTCCTGAAGGTTCATCAACACTTCTTGCTAAAGAATAATTAGAATCGAAATCAAAGAATAAAAAATCGTTTAATTGATAGCGCAAACCTAAATCTACACCATATCTTTTTGATTTACCTGAAGGTTCCACTATTCCAGCATCTCCAACATAAACAAATTCTTGTTCTGAAAACAATGTCCACAATGCAGAATTAATAATTAAGTTATCTGTTGGTTTTAAAATAACACCTAAATCGGCACCATAAGCACTTGGTAAAACATCTTTATTTTGTTGTAACACAACACGAGTATCATTAGAATGAAAACCAATACCTGTTTTTAGAAAATAAACCACTTTTTCGTTTTGCGCATAACTGAAATTCAATTTAGGTAGTAGTTTAGCTTTATCATTTGAAAGCGTTTTATAATTTGGATTCAGTTTATCTTGATAATTGAATTTAAAATATTCTAAACGCAATGCTGGATTTATGGTAAACTTGTTGAATTTAAAATCGGCATTAAAATATCCGAACAAATTCGATTCTTCAATATCGCCTAGTTGTTTGTATTCTAAAACTTCGTTTCGATTTAATGTATGAGAAAGCTCAATATCTTTGTTTGAGTTTATTTTAGCACCAATTCCTGCTTGCCAACTCAAATTAAAACTTTCAAAGATTTGGTTTTTTCGATATTCTGAATTAAAACCATATAATGTACGGTCTTCTTTTTGCTTAATTTGATCACCATTTATTGGATCTTCTAAAAAGAACGTAAAATTTGAAAACAAGGTAAAATCATATTTTGAAAAATAAACATTTGATTTAATCGAACTATTTTCATCTAATTTTTTATCAACATTTAACGATAGATTAGTTCGTGAAGTAAATCCGCCTTCGGTATCATCTACTGCACCAAAACGACTTATCGTTCCATCATTTACTAATCGCATAGGAATTTGACCTGAAGCATCCCATTTACTTTTAAAATGAGAAGCTATTACACTCAATTTAGTTCTATTGTCTAAGATGGTAGTATATTTTCCAAATAAGTTGAAACGGTTAAAGTTTTGAGGTGATTCAAATGGTCCATCCGTTAGAATATATTCGGTCGCTATATACGCATTTGATTTGGTAGTATTACCTAGTAAATCAAATAAACCAACTGTTCTTATGGTGTTAAACTGCCCTGCTTCTATACTCAATTTACTAGTATCTAATTTATCTTTAGACGAAAAGTCGACATAAGCAGCAGTGGCAAAATTTCCTTTTGATGCATAATATGGCCCTTTTCCAAAATTAATGTTTTCAATTGTTTCAGGAATTACAAAATGTAAATCGGCATACCCTTGTCCGTGAGCATGAGAAGGCATATTAACTGGGATACCATCTGATGTGATGGATACATCTGTACCATGATCAATATCAAAACCTCTTAAAAAAAGTTGTTCTGCTTTTCCTCCACCTGCATGTTGACCTATAAATAAACCTGGAACTTTTCTAAGTATCTCTTGAGATGAATTCACAGGATTTGTGGTTAAATCTATTTTTGTAATATTAGAATTAATATCAATGTTGGGGCTTAAAATAATTTCTGATAATCTAAAAACATCTTCTTCTAAAACAATTTGAATTTTTTCTGATAGTGATGCTACTATATAATTACTACTTTTATAACCTAATTTTGAAAATTTTAATGTATCGTTAACCGCAACATTACTTAATATAAAGTTCCCAAATTCATTACTGTGAGCATGTGTAGATGATGATAAATTATAAATATTTACATCTACAATAGGGTTTCCGAAAGTATCATTAATTGTGCCTTTAATCTCTTGACTTTTAGCTAAGAAAGAGATTGATAAAAACGAGATTAGTAAGAAGTGTTTCATTTTTTGCTTAAATATTCTTGATTTGGCTTTCTAAATTTGGTCCTAGTTCATATAAACTTTCTAAAAGTTCCTCTTTGTTTGAGTTCTCTTTTGTAAGTTTATTATTCGCTTTCAAAATTAATTCATTATGAAATAATATTGAAGGTTCATGTGATTTATTAATGGTAAAATCTCTTGCAATTTCATAAGCTTTTTCAAAATCTCCTAAGTTATAATAAGACCAAGCTAATAAATCATACGATTCAGGTGTTGGTCTATTGTTAATTTCAATTTGTGCGATTTCTAATGCTTGATTTTTTTTATCTGAAAATTCATTATATAATAAAACATTATACTTGTTATACATATCTCCATAATTGTTTTTACTCAATAAGTCCAAGTACTTCTTTATAGCATTCTTACTTTTAAGATCATTATTTTGAAAGTCATACACATCCGATTTAAAAAGATACAAATCTGGAGTTAAATGCTTTTTTTCTATATAGTCTATAATTTCTAAAGATTTTTCTGGATTTCTGTCATTTGAAAAAGCTATCCAAGCAATTCCTTTTAATGCATACATATTATTTTTATCTAATTCTAGCGTTTTTAGATAATATGCATACGAATCTTCGACTCTATCAGCATGACCATAAAAATCAGCTAAGTTGGAATAAATCCATTCTTTTAGTTCTTGGTTCTTTGAGTTATCTGCTAAAACCATTGCTTTTTCCATAACTTTAATAGCATCGTCAAGTTGGCCAATATGATCGTTCCATTTAGCCAATCGGATTAAATAGTCAAAATCATTAAAATCTTGAATAATTGTCAACTGATTTTTAGCTAAATCAAAACTTCCTAGCTCCATGTAAACATCAAAAAGCATTTTTTGAGTATCTAATTTATTCTCACCAAGAACCAAAGCTTTGTCTAAATAAATTAATGCTTCTTTAAAACGATGTTGAGAAATATAGTTTCTTGCAATTGCTCTATGAATACTAGCTTTTTTATCTTTAACCCTAGCATTACATTCTAATAACAATTTTTCAGCTGTATATAAATTTTCAATATTTCCTGTAATTTCAAATAGCTGAGAATATAAACCCGCTAGTTTAATCAAATATGTATACTGATTAGAATTATTATCATATTTTTTCTGCCAGAAGTCAATATCTTTTTTTGCATTTTCTAGTTTTATATTCTTATCGTTTACCAAATAAGATTTATAGTCATTTTTTTTAGCTATTTCCATTTTATCTTGATCTGAGTTTGAGTTACAACTGATAAAAAAAGAAAAAAATAGAGTTGAAATGAAGTGTAATTTATACTTTCTCATGATTACCTATTTAAATGATTTAAGTAGTTAAAATAAAGAGCATCTTTGACGATGCCCTTTATTTACTTGGTTAAAGCAGTAAAAATTCTACCAAGGTGATGCTAAATACGGAAATGAAGATAAAAACGCTTTATCGTTTGCACTTACATTATCCGAAGTTAAACCAGCATTAGCTGTACCATCTGGTCCACCAAAAATTAATAATAATTCTACATCTATAACATCATCAGCTAAAGTTCTTCCTGTTAATACATTTGTACCGTCAAAAAAAGTTGTAGTTCCTGTAGTTGAAACACCTAATACGTCTGTTGCTAAAACTGTTGTAAAAGTTGCTGCATCTAATCCTAAAGCATTAGTTGTATAACCCGGATTTAATGCCATTAATTGAGTTTGAAATGCTGATTGATATGCTGCCCCCATGTTTGATGGAGTCGTAGTATTAAAATTGTCTTTATTTCCAGAACTGACGAAAACCGTATTAATTGCTGGTCTTCCCATTTGATCTTGTTGTGTATATGTTCCTGAAAAATCTGGACCATAATTCATGTTACTTGAATCATCATCGCTACAGCTAACGCCTAAAATAGCTATCATAAATGTTGCAACTAAAGTTTTATATTGTATTGCTTTCATAATTTTCTTTTTTTAAGGATTATTTTCTTTTTGTTTCTACCCAAGTATTTAATGTACCTGAACCACCTAGCATAGATTTAGGTACTTCAACAACAACCGACATAACATTTGTGCCGGCAAATGTATCTGTCCCTGGATTGTTAAAACTTGATGCATTTCCAGCTATAATTTCAGAATATTGTCCAAAATCAAAGAAGAAAGGATCGTCCCTTGGACCTGCAAAAAAACTTGCACCTGAAGATGTTGCAATTTGTGCTGATTGTCCATATTCAGTAATATCAACACTTCCAAGGGCTGCAGAAGTTTTTACAGTACTTGATGTACCTGGTGTACCTGGTGATACTGGTCCGAAAAAGTACATTTTTCCGTTTCTTGGCACAGCTTGAATAACTAAATCTTCAACATTATCTCCATTGTTGTCAATATTAAATTCTACCATAACATTTTCATCAAATGAAGCATTTGACGTTGCTGTTGGAGATAATAAGCCTTTTACATTGGCTACAAATACTAAATTATCAGTATTTGCTCCTTGAAAAGAGTAAAAATCTGTAATATCAGACGTTCCTCCTTGTACTGCAGGTGCATCAATGTGATCTGCTGCTACCAAAATTAGACCCACAATTCCGAAGAACGATAAACCTAAAAGTAATTTTGATTTTTTCATTTTTATTAGTTTTTTAATTTGTTATATGTTCATTTACGAGACAAAATCGATTTTGGTTTTAAAAAAATCAAAAAAAGTTTTTTTTTAATTCTTAAGTATTAACTTTACAACATATGGAACAAGAACAATTAGTCACTGCCTTATTGAAAAAAGACAATGAATCCTTCACATTGTTATACGATAATTATTCTAAAAGTCTTTATGGAATAATCTTTAATATGGTAAGAAATAAAGAAGAAGCAGAAGATATTTTACAAGAAGTTTTTGTTAAAATATGGAATAATATAGATTCTTATAATGAATCAAAGGGACGTTTATACACTTGGATGCTTAACATTACTCGAAACACAACCATTGACAAATTGAGATCTAAAGGATATAATAATTCTCAAAAAAACCTTTCTGTTGATAATTTCGTATATATGCTTGAAGACAATTCTTCAAAGTTGATAAACAAAATAGATGTATTAGGAATTAAAAAGTTTATTAATAAACTTAAACCACGTTGTATTCAGCTTATTGAATTATTGTTTTTTCAAGAGTACACCCAACAGGAAGCTTCTGATGAATTAGAAATTCCTTTAGGAACAGTGAAAACTCAAAGTAGAAATTGTATTAACGAACTTAGATCGATGGTAAATGAATAATGATGAAATGATGAACAGTAAAGATTATATAGAATCAGGAATTTTAGAACTTTATGTTTTCGGTAAACTTACTGAAGCAGAAAACATTGAAGTCAAAGAAATGGCAAAAAAACATCCTGAAATTCAAACTGAAATTGAAGCAATAGAATATGCAGTGCTTAATTTATCTAAAAGTGTTTCTCCTCACCTTTCGGCTACAAATTATTCGAAAATAAGAGAGAAAATTTTAGGTAATAGTAAGGTTATTCCATTGGTAAAAAAATCAAATTGGGCGAATTATATTGGTTGGGCTTCAGCTGCTGTACTAGCAATAGGTTTTGGTTACCAAATGTATCAAAACTCATTATCTACTACGACTATCGATAATTTAAACGCTGATAAATCAGAAATGCAAAAATCGATTGTAGATTTAGAATTTGACAAACAAGAAAAAGAAACTATTTTAGCTTTCATTAGAGATAACAATACCCAACAAGTAGCTTTAGGCGGACAAGAAGTAGCGCCACAAGCTTTTGCAAGAGCCTATTATAATAAAGAAACAAATGAAGTATATATCGATGCTTCAGGATTACCAAATCCACCAGAAGGAAAAGTGTATCAAGTTTGGGGTTTAAAATTAAGTCCGCTTACACCTAATAGTATAGGTCTTTTAGATGATTTTAATGCGAATAGTACTAAACTATTTAAAGTAGAAAAAGCGGAAGGTGCCGAAGCTTTCGGAATTACACTTGAGCCCGCTGGAGGTAGTGTATCACCTACTCTAGAACAATTATATACTCTAGGAAAAGTTTAAGTTTATACATTATATTAAAAAAGCCACTTTGTATAAAGTGGCTTTTTTAGTTTAGCTTTTAGAAAAATTTTATTTTCTTTCTAAATCATATTTAACTTCTTTACTTTCATTTGGTTTTAAACGATTAGGACCAATTGGAAATCTTACACCTACGTGTTTAGAATCTACAGTTCCATCTAGATTAACAGTATCTTTTCTATTAGCTACAATATTCCATGAAAAAGAGACATTAGAAGTTCCATTTTGTAATTCTTTAACCATAAAACCTTTATCAGTTTTTTCAGTTACATAAACTCCATTACAATCGCCTTCTAGTTGGATAAAAACTTTCATTGGGTGCTCTTCAGATACAAATATGTTTTGGGACAAAATAGGGTCTAATTCAATATAAGCAATTCCATTTTCTAGTTTTCCAGTACCAAAATCTTCAAAAAGAATTTCTGGTGTTTCAGTTGCGTGTAAAATTCTATTATTTCCTTCTTTATCTTTTACCATGGTAGAAACGTTTCCTCCACCTAAAACTTTATAAGAAGTATTGTTATTTCTTGCTCCTACAAATACAAAATCTGAATTTGATGTATTAGCATCAAAATAACCACCATACGTAACATCTCTTCTAGCTGCTGGTCCAGTAAAATAATCAAAATCTTTACCTGCAATTCTTGCAAATGGTCCATTACTAGTCGATAAGTTATCGTCTTGATCGTATTCAAAATATGCCGAATAATAATCATTATTACCAGTTTTACCTACTCCTCGTACATGTAAACCTGTAGTACCTTGACCAGATAATCCAACAGATTCTCCAGGAAGTTCAGTAAAAGTAGTTCTACCCGCAACTCCTAAAACTCCCATTACTGTATTAGTGCTATTTGAAGCAAGACTTGCACTTATACCAATTACACCTCTACCACCATCAGGATCTAAATTTCCTCCATCAATAACAAATTGAGTATTGTTTGCATTCAAAGCTCTTATTGTTCTTGGTGAGTTTTGGCTATTAGCAAAAATTCCTATTTGCGTTCCTGATGGTATAACAGTTGTTAAAGTATTAGCAATAGGATTTGTAGTATTTCCTATAATAACTTCACCCGTACTTTTAGTAGTTACTCGCAATTGGTTATTTGTTCTTATTTGTAAATCTCTAGCATCAGTTGTTCCTAAAAAATTAGTTCCTGGAGTAGTTCCTGAATTACCAAATAAAGACCAATAATCTAAATTTGGTGTTCCTGTATTGGAACGTAATGATATCCATTCTGTTCCAGACCAGTAATAAAAACCAGGCGATACTGCTGTTGCTCCAGCTCCGTTGGTTGAAGTATTGTAAACTAATACTCCAGTAGCTATTGGAGCTGGTCCTACTGGTGCTTGAATTACTGTAGAAGTTAATGCAACTCTCGGAATTAATAATCCTCTATTTGAACTTTCAATTTGAAGTTCGACTCCATTTTCAATATTAGTTGTTCCAATACCAACTTGGGCATAAAAACTCATAAAATAAAATGTGGTTAATAAAACAAATAATTTCTTTTTCATAAAGTGTACTTTTAGTTATTTTTATACCATATACGTAAATAAGTAAAAGCTGGTTTTAAAAAATGAAGAAAAAATTAGTTGTCTTAAGTGGCGCTGGAATTAGTGCCGAAAGTGGTATTAAAACATTTCGTGATGCCGATGGTTTATGGGAAGGTCACGATGTTATGGAAGTTGCTTCACCTCAAGGTTGGCACAAAAATCCAAACTTAGTTTTAGATTTCTATAATCAACGTAGAAGACAACTCAAAGAAGTACAACCTAATGCGGCACATACTATTTTAGGTGAACTCGAAGAGCATTTCGATGTTCATATCATTACGCAAAATGTTGATGATTTACACGAGCGAGGTGGAAGTACAAAAATTATTCATTTACATGGCGAATTGCGAAAAGTTCGTGGAGAACATTCTGAAAATGAATTAATTCATTGGGAAGAAGATGTAGAATTGGGATATAAAAACCAATTAGGCGAACAATTACGTCCGGCAATTGTTTGGTTTGGCGAAGCTGTTTATGAAATTGAACGTTCTATTCCTGTTGTGGAACAAGCTGATATCTTAGTCGTGATTGGAACTTCATTACAAGTCTATCCAGCAGCGGGATTAATGCATTATGCTAAACCGCATATTCCAGTTTATTATATCGATCCAAAACCAGCCACAATTTATGATTTACCTAATCCGTTGGAAGTATTTGCACTTTCTGCTACAGAAGGAATGAGGAAACTTCGTGATTTGTTGATTCGTTGATTTGTTTATTTGTCATGCTGAGCTTGTCGAAGCATCTTAATGAGATTTTTCACGTTGTTCAAAATGACAATAAAATTGAGTTTAAAACAAAAAACTCATAACTCATAACTCATAACTTACAACTATTCATTAAATTTG
Organism: Flavobacterium okayamense; assembly: GCF_019702945.1. NCBI lineage: Bacteria > Pseudomonadati > Bacteroidota > Flavobacteriia > Flavobacteriales > Flavobacteriaceae > Flavobacterium > Flavobacterium okayamense. The sequence continues at coordinate 1,877,186 of NZ_AP024749.1, read as the reverse complement.
CACTTTCTTAAAAAAAACAACACAACAACAATGCAACAACTTACAGAATTAAACGCTATTTCACCAGTTGATGGTCGTTATCGTAGTAAAACTCAAAATTTAGCACCTTATTTTTCAGAAGAAGCTTTAATTAAGTATCGTGTTTTAGTAGAAGTAGAATACTTTATTGCGCTTTGCGAAGCTGGAATTCCTCAATTATCAGGTGTAGACAAGAACCTTTTTCCAGAATTACGTAAAATGTATGAGCAATTTTCTACGGAAGATGCGCTTTGGATTAAGGAAACCGAAAAAACTACCAATCACGATGTAAAAGCGGTGGAATATTTCATCAAAAGTAAGTTCGACGCTTTAAATCTTCAAGCATACAAAGAGTTTATCCATTTCGGGTTGACTTCTCAAGACATTAATAATACCGCGATTCCGCTTTCTACAAAAGAAGCTTTTACAAATGTGTACATGCCGAGTTTAATTTCGGTAATTCAAAAGTTAAAAGATTTATCGATTGAATGGAAAGATGTTCCAATGCTTGCTCGTACACACGGACAACCGGCTTCTCCTACTCGCTTAGGAAAAGAAATTTTGGTTTTTGTAGAGCGTTTAGAAGAGCAAATGCGTTTGTTATTCAATGTGCCATTTGCGGCTAAATTTGGTGGTGCAACCGGAAATTACAACGCACACAAAATAGCGTATCCAAATACCGATTGGAAAGTTTTTGGAACTAAATTCGTAGAAGAAAGCTTAGGTTTACACCATTCGTTTCCAACGACTCAAATTGAGCATTACGATCATTTTGCAGCATTTTTCGATGCTTTAAAACGTATCAATACGATTTTAATTGACTTAGATCGCGATATTTGGACGTATGTTTCTATGGATTATTTTAAGCAAAAAATCAAAGCAGGAGAAATTGGTTCGAGTGCTATGCCACACAAAGTAAACCCAATTGATTTTGAAAACTCAGAAGGAAACTTAGGTATTGCGAATGCTATTTTCGAACATTTATCGGCTAAATTACCGATTTCGAGATTACAACGCGATTTAACCGATAGTACGGTTTTACGTAACGTTGGTGTTCCTTTTGGACATACGATTATCGCTTTTGAAGCTACCTTGAAAGGGTTGAACAAATTGTTGTTAAACGAAGCTAAATTTGCCGAAGATTTAGAGAAAAACTGGGCCGTTGTAGCCGAAGCTATTCAAACGATTTTACGTCGCGAAGGTTATCCTAATCCATATGAAGCGTTGAAAGACTTAACAAGAACCAACACGGTTATTAATAAAGAATCGATTCATGCGTTTATTGAAACCTTGAATGTAAACGATGACATTAAAAACGAATTGAAACAAATTACACCAAGTAATTATTTGGGGATTTAATGAATCAATCTGAAAAAATTACTTTAATAATTTTCGGAACAATCTATTTGTCTATAATTGTATTTACAATTTTAGTTCATCTAAAAAAAATTGTAATTACAAAAGTAAGTTTTAAAAGAATACTCAAATTAAATCTTTTAGTTTCTTTTATAATTCTTACTTTATTGTTAACCTTAAATTATGTAAATTTTATTGATTACGAAAAACCAATTCCTTACAAAGAAATTAAACGTATTTCGTTTAAAAACTTTAGAGGCTTTGAGTTTTTTAAAAAAGAACTTTATGGAAATAAATATTTCGCGTATGTTTATACTTCTATAGATTATGAAATTAAGAAGGATAGTATTGATATCAATGCTTATTTTCATCCTTCCAAATCTTTTGTTTATGACAAAGAATCTAAAAGTAATGATTTATTAACACATGAAATATATCATTTTAAAATTACCGAAATTTACGCCCGAAAAATTAGAAAGGAAATAATTGAAAACAAGATTAATAATAAAAATCAAGTTGATAAGATTATTTCAAAAAATCTAATTTTAGAAAACGAATTTCAAGAGAAATATGATTATGATACATTTCATAGTTATGTTCTTAAAGAACAAAAGAAATACGAACAAATCGTAGATAGCACACTAAATAGTTTAAATAAATATAAAGATTCAAAGATCAAATTTTATGAAAAATAAAATCGTAAAAACCATTACCTTTTTAGTTATAATAGTTTTATTTTCAAATTGCGAAACTAAAACTCATGATTTTCCACCACTTGATAAAAGATATTGGACAGTTGAAGACTTTGAAAATGCTGTTAATGAAATCATGTACAATTATAAAGTTGAGGAAGAGATACCAACTTTTAATAATCCTGAAACAGCTCAAATTTTAAATAAAATACTTGATACAAATAACTTTAAAGTAATTTTAAGCGATGAAGAATTAGGTTTAAAATACAGAAGCGAAGTTGGAGAAAGATTTTTTCAATCTTGGAGAAATATTAGCAATCGCTATAGTAATTTAGATAGAAAAGATAAATATATTTATGAAAATGAACACATTGCTGTAAATAATTTCGGACTAGAATTACAGCTTTATTATTTCAAAATTGGAAATGATGAAATAATAAGTAGCACGGAAGATCCAAATTCAAATAATGTAAAAGATGTAATTAACTCTAATGTAAATACCCTAATTAGTAACTATATTTTACATTTAGATGAAATTAATAATGAAAATTCATATAGTCAAGAAGGTAAAAAACAATTGGCTGAAAGAATAGACACGTATTTTTCTAAAGTTGTAAACGAATATCCAAACTCTAACTTTGATAATTTAAAAAGAAAATCAGAACTTTTTATTAAGAAAACAAATTCTTCTGAAATTAAAGAGTCTCTTGAAAAACTTATTAAGCTAATTGAATCAAAAAATAAAAAAGAAGAACAAGAATCTGATATTGAAGTTTCTGAAAATTAAAATAAAAATCCATTAGCAAACACTAATGGATTTTTTATTAATCATTGGTACAAAAATTGATACATTCATTTCATGAAAAACCTCATTGTATACCTTTTTATCTTAAGCAGTTTCATTTCTTTCGGTCAAGATGCTAAAATTGATGTGGCGTTATTAGAAACAAAAGTTTTCACTCTAATAAATAAATACAGAGTTTCTTTAGATGTAAAAGCCTTAGAAAAAGACGCTATTTTAGAAAAAGCTGCCAAAGACCATGCTGTTTACATTGCAAAGAAACAATCGCTAACGCACGAACAAAGTAACTCAAATAAAAAACTTCCTAAAGACCGAGTTTATTTTTATAAAGGAAACGATTTTGTTTTAGTTGGTGAAAATTTACTTTTTACGGGTATTAAAGACAAAACTTATACAGAAGAAGATTTAGATATTTTAGCCCATAAAATATTCGAACTCTGGAAAAATTCTGCTAATCATTTAAAAATAATGTGCAGTGAGAAATACACCTTTACAGGTTTTGGTTTTCAATTAGATTGGAACAATAAAAAACTATACGTTGCTCAAGTTTTTGGAGCAAAATAAAAATCCACTAACAAAAGCTAATGGATTTTTAAAAATATAGATAACTTAATTATTTTATTGTGATGTGACTTCTCGCCTCTCGACTCCGCTCGAGGTGACAACTCGAAGTAACAAACTGTTTACTGAACACTGCGACTGAAAACTAATTATCTTGAATAATTAGGTGCTTCTTTTGTAATGGTAACATTGTGTGGATGGCTTTCCCCTATTCCACTTGCGGTTAAACGTACAAAACGAGATGATTCTTGTAAGGTTGGAATGTCTTTTGCTCCGCAATATCCCATACCAGCACGAAGTCCACCAACGAATTGTAACATACTTTCGGCTAATTCACCTTTATACGGAACACGACCTACAATTCCTTCTGGAACAAGTTTTTTAACATCGTCTTCTACATCTTGGAAATAACGATCTTTAGAACCTTGTTTCATCGCTTCTACAGAACCCATTCCTCTGTAAGATTTGAATTTTCTTCCTTCAAAAATAATCGTTTCACCTGGTGATTCTTTCGTTCCTGCTAACATTGAACCTAACATTACACAATCTGCTCCTGCAGCTAATGCTTTAGGAATATCACCCGTATAACGAACACCACCATCTGCAATTACAGGAACGCCGCTACCTTTAATAGCAGCAGCCACTTCTAAAACCGCCGAAAATTGTGGGAAACCAACACCTGCAACAACACGAGTTGTACAAATAGAACCAGGTCCGATACCTACTTTAACACCATCGGCACCATTTTCAACTAAATATTGAGCCGCTTCTGGCGTAGCAATATTACCTACTACAACATCTAATTGAGGGAATTCAGCTTTTACTTGTTTTAAAACATCAACCACGCCTTTCGTATGTCCGTGAGCCGTATCAATAATAACCGCATCAACACCGGCAGCCACTAATGCTCCTGCTCTTTCAACAGCATCTGCAGTTACACCTAAAGCAGCCGCAACACGTAAACGACCGTATTGGTCTTTGTTTGCCGTTGGTTTTAAAGTAAGTTTTGTTATATCTCTAAAAGTAATTAACCCGATTAATTTAAAATCTTCACTAACTACTGGTAATTTTTCAATTTTATTTTCTTGTAGAATTTCTTCAGCTTGTGCTAAATCTGTTCCTTGTTTTGCAGTTACAAGGTTATCAGCAGTCATCACTTCTGTAATCGCTCTTTCGTTGTCTTTTTCAAAACGTAAATCACGATTGGTAACGATTCCTTTCAAAACATTGTTTTCATCAACAACAGGAATTCCACCAATGCTATATTCTTTCATCGCACGCTTAGCATCACCAACTTTAGCAGTTAAAGGTAAAGTTACAGGATCGATGATCATACCGCTTTCAGAACGCTTTACTTTTCGAACCTCAGCTGCTTGTTGCTCAATCGTCATGTTTTTATGTAAAACACCTATTCCGCCTTCACGAGCAATAGCAATAGCCATATCACTTTCGGTAACGGTATCCATTGCCGCCGAAATGATGGGAACATTTAATGTGATATTACGCGAAAACTTCGATTTTATACTTACTTCACGAGGAAGAATTTGAGAATAATTTGGGATTAATAGGACGTCGTCGTAGGTTAAGCCCTCACCTACAATTTTAGCAAGATGTGCTTTCATTGCAATTTAGTTGTTGTTGTTAAATTGCATGCAAATATACATCTTTTTTAAGACTTTGAAAAATTTTTATATGTTTGCACCATGCTAAATTTCAGCCTACTAATATTTGAGATTATAATTATTGCCGTAATGATCCTTTCAATGCACGGAATGCGCCGCCAAATTGGTTATGGTGTTTTATATGTTTTTGTGGGAGCTTTACAATTTTTTCAAACGCTTTTAGTATCAAATGTATATGATAATGATTTTTTAGGCTTTAAATTTTCACCAGGTTCTACAATTTTTTATACCGCAACATTATTTGTTATTTTCCTTACATCTTATACTGAAAATCTTATCAAAACGAGAGGTCTTATTTATGGATTATTAATTTCGAATATAGCTATAACACTATTTTCTCACTTTTTATTAATTCATTCCGAAACTGATGATCAATCAAATAGTGTTTTTCTTGAGGAACTTCTAAACTTTGAACTAACATTATTTTTAATTGGAACTAGTTTGCTTTATATAGAAGGAATGCTAATTGTAATTTTATATCAAATTTTAGAATTAAAGCTTCCTAAAATCCCATTATTCTTTAAGTTGCTACTAACTATGTCTATAGTGTGTTTATTTGATTCCGTGTGTTTTTACACGTTCTTCTATTTTAATGTAGAAAATTATGAAGATTTGATGTTAGGAAATATTGTTGGTAAGCAATTAACTGTAGTGATTTTTACTTTCTTCTTCTACTTTTATTTAACACAACTTGCTAATTTAAAAACAAGAAAACCTAAATCTGTCAGAGAAACTTTGAAAGTATTTACTTTTTAATGGTACACATTAAAAATCTTTAATGCTTCGTTATACGAACTTTCAAAACTCATTGCGTGACAATTCGTATCAATTTTATTTGAAGTAAAATACGACAACATTTTTTCGGTAGGCATATTACCCGTTAAATCGTCTTTTGCCATAGGACAACCCCCAAAACCTTTAATTGCACCATCAAAACGTTTACAACCTGCTTTGTAAGCTGCGTCAATCTTTTCATGCCAAGAATCAGGTGTTGTGTGTAAATGAGCTCCAAACTCAATTTCAGGGTATTTCGTAATTAAATTTGAAAATAAATAATCAATCACTTCAGGCGTTGAACTTCCAATAGTATCTGAAAGAGATAAAATTTTTACGCCCATTTTGGCTAATTTCTCTGTCCATTCGCCTACAATTTCTACATTCCAAGGATCACCATAAGGGTTACCAAAACCCATGGATAAATAAGCTACCACTTCTTTATTGGTTTTATTTGCAATTTCTAAGATTTCTTGCAATGTAACAATAGATTCAGCAATGGTTTTGTGCGTATTACGCATTTGAAAGTTTTCGGAAATAGAAAATGGAAAACCTAAATATTGAATTTCTTTATGAACGGAAGCTAATTCAGCTCCTTTAGTATTCGCTATAATAGCCAATAGTTTGCTTTGAGTTTGAGATAAATCAAGCTGAGCCAAAACTTCAGCAGTATCTACCATTTGCGGAATTGCTTTTGGAGAAACAAAACTTCCAAAATCGATAGTATCAAAACCTACACGCAATAACGATTGAATGTATTGCACCTTTTTTTCGGTTGGAATAAAATCTTTAATGCCTTGCATCGCATCACGCGGACATTCGATAATTTTGACTTGGCTCATAGGTTTCAAAAGTACTAAAAGAAATCGTTTTCGTAAAATTATTTATTTAGTAAAGCTTTATTGATTTCTTTTATCAATTTCGGACCTTCATAAATAAATCCAGTATACAATTGAACTAAACTTGCACCTGCTTCCAATTTCTCTAATGCATCTTGAGCTGTATGAATTCCGCCAACACCTATAATTGGAAAAGCTTTATTGCTTTTCTCAGAAAGAAAACGAATAACTTCAGTAGAACGCTTTGTTAAAGGTTTACCCGATAATCCACCAACTTCAACTTTATTTTCCGATTGTAAACCTTCTCTTGAAATAGTCGTATTGGTAGCAATTACACCAGCAATTTTTGTTTCTTTAACAATAGCAATAATATCTAATAATTGTTCATCCGTTAAATCGGGTGCAATTTTTAGAAGAATTGGTTTTGGGTTCTCGACTCCGCTCGAAGTGACAGGTTTTTCGTTATTTAAATTTTGTAGCGTTTGTAATAATTTGGTTAATGGCTCTTTGTCTTGTAATTCACGTAAATTTGGTGTGTTAGGCGAACTTACATTTACCACAAAATAATCAACATAAGGAAACAACGCTTCAAAACAGATTTTGTAATCATCAACCGCATTTTCATTTGGCGTTACTTTATTTTTACCAATATTTCCACCAATTAAAACACCTTTATTTTTCTTTAATCGTAAAACAGCTTCTTCTACTCCTCCATTATTAAAACCCATTCTGTTAATAATAGCTGAATCAGCTTTTAAACGAAACAAACGTTTTTTAGGGTTTCCATCTTGTGGTTTCGGTGTTAATGTTCCTATTTCAATAAAACCAAATCCAAAATTTGATAATTCTTGATATAATCTAGCATCTTTATCAAAACCCGCTGCTAAACCTACTGGATTTTTAAATTTTAATCCGAAAACTTCTCTTTCAAGTTTAGGGTTATTTACTTCGTATAGACTTTTAAAAATTGGCCCAAAACCAATTTTATTTAAAAAACGAATTAACGAAAAGGTAAAATGATGTACTTTTTCAGGATCAAAAAGAAAAAGTAATGGACGAATCAGTAGTTTGTACATGTGTTGTGTTGTTGGTTGTGCAAAAATAGAAATTAGCTATCAAATTATAAACATATTCTAACAAAACCTTTTATCAGATTTCTTTAGAAATAGTATCTTTGACAAAATTAAAATTAAACCATGCAAAAAATCATAGATAGATTCGTAAGTTACGTTACAATCGACACAGAATCAGACCCAAATTCAACCACAACACCTAGTACAGCAAAACAATGGGATTTAGCTAATAAATTAGTTGACGAGCTAAAAGCAATAGGAATGGAAGACGTTACTATTGATGAAAATGCTTACATTATGGCTACTTTACCAAGTAATGTAGAAAATGATGTTCCAACCATTGGTTTTGTTTCTCATTTTGATACTACACCAGATTTTACTGGAGCCAATGTAAAACCGCAAATTGTTAAAAATTATGATGGTGGAGATATCGTTTTAAATGCTGAGCAAAACATTGTTTTATCGCCAAGTTATTTCGAAGACTTATTACTTTATAAAGGTCAAACTTTAATTACTACTGATGGAACTACGCTTTTAGGAGCTGATGATAAAGCTGGAATTACAGAAATTATGTCGGCAATGGAATATTTAATCCAACATCCAGAAATTAAACACGGAAAAATTAGAGTTGGATTTACACCAGATGAAGAAATTGGTCGTGGTGCTCATAAGTTTGATGTTGAAAAATTCGGATGTGATTGGGCTTATACTATGGATGGAAGTCAAATTGGTGAATTAGAATATGAAAACTTCAACGCAGCTGGCGCAAAAATTACTTTTAAAGGAAAAAGCGTTCATCCTGGTTATGCAAAGGGTAAAATGATAAATTCTATGCTTTTAGCTAATCGTTTTATTTCAATGTTACCTGAAAATGAAGTTCCTGAAAGAACAACTGGTTACGAAGGTTTTTTCCATGTTCATCATCTAAACGGAAGTATTGAAGAAAGTACCATAGAATTAATTATTCGTGACCATGATAAAGCAAAATTTGAAGCGCGAAAAGAATTAATTCATACGATTGCAAAGCAATTTAATGCTGAATATGCAAAGCAATTTGGTGAAGATATTTGTACTGCAGAAGTAAAAGATCAATACTTCAACATGCGTGAAAAAGTAGAACCTGTATTTCATATTGTTGAAATTGCTGAAAAAGCCATGAAAGAATTAGGAATTGAACCTATTATAAAACCTATTCGCGGTGGAACGGATGGTTCGCAATTATCATATATGGGATTACCTTGTCCGAATATTTTTGCTGGCGGACATAATTTCCATGGAAAATATGAATATGTTCCTGTGGAAAGTATGATTAAAGCAACAGAAGTAATCGTTAAAATTGCTGAACTTACAGCTCAAAAATAATTTCTTAAAATGAAAAAAAATATTTTTAGTATTATTCTTGTTTTAGCTTTCTCTTTTGTAAGTTTTGCACAAGAAAAGAATCTTAAAAACATCAAACAGTTAACTTTTGGAGGTGATAATGCAGAAGCGTATTTTAGTCCGAATGGTAAAAACTTAACACTACAAATAACCAATCCACAATTTGGCATTCAATGTGACCAAATTTATATGCTGGATTTACAGAAAGAAAATCATTCACCTGAAGATTTACAATTAATATCAACTGGATTAGGAAGAACTACTTGTTCGTTCTTTATGCCTGATGGAAAGCATATTTTATATGCATCTACGCATGAAGGTGGACACGCTTGTCCTGCTCCTCCAAAATCGACAGACGGAAAATATCTTTGGGCTATTTATCCAGAATTTGATATTTATGTTGCCGATTTAAACGGAAAAGTGGTGAAACAATTAACAAACACTCCGGGTTATGATGCTGAAGCTGTAGTTTCACCTGATGGTGAGAAAATTGTATTCACAAGTACTCGTAGCGGCGATTTAGAATTATGGATTATGGATATCGATGGTTCTAATTTAAAGCAATTAACCGATGGATTAGGTTATGATGGTGGTGCATTCTTTTCACACGATAGTAAAAAATTAGTTTTTCGTTCGTCTCGACCAAAAACAGAAGAAGCTATTGCTGAATACAAAGATTTACTGAGTAAAAACTTAGTTGCGCCAACTGAAATGGAGATTTATACCATCAACATTGATGGAACAAATTTAAAACAAGTAACTCATTTAGGAAAAGCCAATTGGGCGCCTTACTTCCACCCTTCTGATAAGAAAATTATTTTCTCGAGTAATCATCATTCTACAAGAGGTTATGACTTCCAATTATTTATGATTGATGAAGACGGAAAAAACTTACGCCAAATTACATGGGAAAGTGAATTTAATGCATTTCCAATGTTTTCACCTGATGGTAAAAAATTAGTTTTCTCAAGTAATAGACAGCAAAGTAAACCAAGAGAAACGAATGTTTTTATCGCTGATTGGGTAGATACAGATGAAAAGGAAGTTATAAATGATGCTAATCTAAAAGGGCACATTAAATATTTAGCTTCAGACGAATTAGAAGGTCGTTTAACAGGTTCAATTGGAGAAGAAAAAGCGGCAAATTATATCGCAACAGAATTTAGAAAATTAGGATTAAAACCTTACGATAAAAGCTATACGCAAAAATTCAATTATAAAGTTCGATTAAACCCGCATGATAGCACAAGTGTAAAGGATAATCATGGAATGAATGTTATTGGCGTTTTAGACAATAAAGCAAAGAAAACAATTGTTATAGGTGCACATTATGACCATTTAGGACGAAATGAACATCATCACTCTACGAAACCAAATTCGGAAGGAGAAATTCATAATGGAGCTGATGATAATGCTTCAGGAGTTTCAGGAGTTTTAGAATTAGCGCGCATTTTGGTACAAAATAAAACTAAAGAAAAAGTAAACTATGTTTTTGCTTTATTTTCTGGAGAAGAAGACGGTTTAATTGGTTCAAAATTCATGGCTGAAACTTTAAAGGATAAGTTTCCAAATGTAGTTGCTATGATTAACATGGATATGATTGGACGTTTAAACGATAACAAAGCTTTAGTTGTTGGCGGTGTTGGTACAAGTCCAGTTTTTGAAAAAATAATCGAAAAGAACAAACCCGCTGGTTTCAATGTTACATTAGAAAATACTGGTATTGGCCCATCAGATCATACTTCATTTTATCTAAAAGATATTCCAGTATTGTTTTTCTTTACAGGAACACACATGGATTATCACAAACCAAGTGATGATGAAGATAAAATCAATTATTATGGTGTAAGAGCTATCGTTGATTACATTTTTAGAGTTACTAATGAAATTTCAAATACAACCGAAATTCCATTTACAAAAACTAAAGTTGAAGCAGGTAAGAAAGTACCAACTTATAAAGTAACTTTAGGAATTATGCCTGATTATACAGATTATGGTGATGGTTTACATATTGATGGCGTTACTGATGATCGACCTGCTGCAAAAGCTGGAATACTTTCTGGTGATGTTTTAACGCAAATTGGCGATTGCAAAATAAAAGAAGTTTACAGCTATATGGATTGTTTATCGAAACTTAAAGTTGGAGATGAACGAGAAGTAACTGTAATTAGAAAAGGAGAAGAACTAAAACTTAAGGTAATATTTTAAATAAAAAAGGAAGCAAAATTGCTTCCTTTTTTATTTTCTAACCATATCAACTTTCCCTTTTGAATCAATTGTAACTATTTCATTTGTAGTTGTCGATTTCGTTAATTTCATTTCATCAGGGGTTCTCAAGTAATTATTTTGGATCATCAGTTTATTAATTACTAAATTTCCTTTTTCAATTTTAATATTTGTTTGTGAAATATCTTCATAAGCCGTTACAGGATCTTTCATATAGTTCAATTTATAACGATTTTCACCAATTACAAAACTATTCTTCCAAGTTCCATTAACATCATACATATCCATATTGTAATACGACTCTAAGTGACCATCAGAATTGTGTTTGGTTACTATGTAATAAATAATAAATGTAAAATTGTTAAATTTAAACTTCCCAACAGAAAAATAGCGTGAATTACTATTGTAATACATTCCGTTTTCTTTGAAATTTGAAGTAATTTCAGAAACTAATCCATTTTCTGCCTTGAAATCAATTTCTACATCATAAACTTCATCATGTCCAATTTTAGGATAATAATCTTTTGTAGTTTCATAAGGCAATTTTATTTCTTTAAACTCTTTTTCTAGTTTTGAAAAATTCTTTTGAGCAAAGCCAATGTTTGCCATAACTACAAAAAACAATACTATTTTTTTCATACTTTTACTATTATTGATTTGTTTTCAAAACTATTTTTAAATGACTTAGGAAACAATACGACAATTGCCTTATTTATGGAAGAAAAAAAGAAAAATCCTTGGAACAAAACCAATCAATGGAGTGAAGAATTAGATTTATTGCATTCAATAATAAAAAAAACGTCTTTGGTTGAAATGACAAAATGGGGTGGTCCAGTTTATACTTACAATGGTAAAAATGTAGTAGGAATAGGTGGATTTAAATCGTATTTCGGGATTTGGTTTTTTAATGGAGTTTTCCTCAAAGACGAAAAGAACCTTTTGATTAATGCCAATGAAGGAAACACAAAATCATTGCGACAAATGCGTTTTCAATCGAGAGACAAAATTGATGAGAAAACAATTTTAGCGTATATTAAAGAAGCAATCGCTATTGAAGAAAAGGGCTTAGCCTTAAAAAAAGAAAAGAAAGAAACTGTTATTTCCGAGTTTTTTGAAAGATTTTTAAATGAAAATTCAGAATTAAAAGAAAAGTTTGAAAATCTTACACCTTATAAGCAAAGAGAATATTTAGAATTTATAGATACAGCCAAGCAAGAAAAAACAAAACTTGCACGTTTAGAAAAAATAAAACCTTTACTTGCTGAAGGTAAAGGTATTAATGATAAATATCGATAAAAAAATCCCAAACAGTGTTTGGGATTTTTTATTATTTTTTCTCGTTTTGTTTTGCGCTCATTTCCATAGAAATCGCTGATTTTTCCATTTTAATTTTTCCAGCCATAGTTTCAATAACTACAGTTGTTTCGGCCATTTCTGCAACTTTTCCGTGAATACCCGATTTTGTTACTACTTTATCGCCAACTTTTAAAGCAGCTTCAAAGGCTTTTTCTTTTTTAGCTCGTTGTTGTTGTGGACGTATTAATAAAAAATAGAAAATTGCTACCATTAGTAACAATTGACCAATCATCATTGGATTCATAATTATTTATTTTTGATAAACAGCTTTACCTGGTTTTGGTTGAACATTTGCTTTAATTGTAAAGGTCTCTTGACCTACTTCTGTATTTGTCGTTAAAGTTACTGTTTTACTTTGTTGCCCTACTTTTCCTGATGAATTAAATGAAACTTTAATTGGTGCCGATTGTCCTGATGTAATTGGCTCTTTAGGCCAAACTGGAACTGTGCAACCACAACTTCCTTTAGCATCTGCAATAATCAAATCGCCTTCACCTGTGTTTTTAACTATAAATTCAGTTTCAACAACATCTCCATCAGTTATTAGTCCAAAATCATGAACATCTTTATCTAATTCCACTTTAGGTAATTTTCCGGCTAACGCTTTTTGAGCTTCTAATGCTTGTAAATCTGCATCAGTAATTTTACTATTTTCAGAATCTTTACAAGAAATCATTAATCCTAAAACTAATGAAACTGCTAGTATATTAACTTTTCTCATTTATAAAAAATTTAGTTTATAATAATCCTCTACCTGCTTTAGATAATCTATTTTCTTTTTCAAAATCTTTAACCAAATTATCCAAAATACCGTTGATAAAAATACTACTTTTTGGAGTTGAATATTCTTTTGCAATTTCTAAATACTCATTAATTGTAACTTTAACAGGAATTGATGGAAATTTCAACAATTCACAAATCGCCATTTTCAAAATAATAGTATCAAGCTCGGCTATACGATCAGTATCCCAATTTGGTGTCTTATCAATGTACTCCTTAGATAATTCAATTTCGTTTAAAACCGTCTTTCTAAATAAATTTTTAACGTAATCTTTATCGTCTTCATCTTTATACAATTCACTTATCTTAATTACATCGTCTTCAGATTTAAAACCTTTTATTTGCTTTAAAATAAAGGTATTTACTAAAGGTAAATCGTCTAGCCAAGTTAATTTATAATCTTCTAAGTAATCGTATAATTTTTCATTAGGAGCAATAACTTCAGAAAACAAATCGACTACAAAATATTTATCATCATTAAATGTCCCTTCAGGTTTACTCATGTATTTTTGATACACTTCACTTTCTTTAATTGCATCTAATAAAAATAAAATTACATCGTCATTACGTTTCCAATTTGAAATTTTATTCTCATCAATAGCATTTTCCAAAACTTCTGATTTTGAAAGCAATTGTAAAACTTTGTTATCAATAAATTTACGACTTGGATTTCGTTCTTCTTTTGTTGCCAAATGTTTTTTAGAAGCCACTTCTAAATATTCTTCTTCTTTGTTACGAAGTTCTATTAATGCAGAAAGCATTAATAAATATAAGTCTTGAATATTTTCGATACTTTGAAACAAGAATCTCTCTTCTTTTCCTAAGTCATCTGACTCGTGTTGATGCATAGCATAAATACTTTGCATAACTTTAATACGAATATGTCTTCTGTTTAACATACTTTACTTTAAGAACTTTAAAAATTAAGAAAGCGAAAGATTACTCTTTCGCTTTGCAAAAATACAATATTATTTAAATATTATTTATTTTGTAACTCGTTTTTTCTGTCATCAATACGCTTTTGAGCAATTGATAATGCAGCAGCATGAGTTGTAACATTATTCTTATCAGCAAAATCAAAAATTTCTAATGATGTATTATAAATGTTTTCAGTTTTTTCCATTACTTGAGCCTTTGTTAAGTTAGCAAGTTCAGAATAAACATTGATAACACCTCCAGCATTTATTAAGAAATCCGGTGCATATAAAATTCCTTTTTCCTTAAGAATTTTTCCATGCTTAACTTCGTTAGCTAATTGATTATTTGCTGCTCCAGCAATAACTTTTGCTTGGATTTTTTCAATAGTATCATCATTAATGGTAGCGCCTAATGCACAAGGAGCATAAATATCTACATCTGCAGCATATAAATCACTTCCTGTGAAAATTTTTGCTCCATATTTAGAACCAACTTGGTGTAATCTATCTTCATTAATATCTGAAATGGTAACAATTGCTCCATTTTCAGATAAATGTTGTACTAAAACTTCACCTACGTGACCGATTCCTTGAACTAAAACTTTTTTTCCTTCTAAATTATCTGTACCAAACTTATATTTTGCAGCAGCTTTTAATCCCATAAAAACCCCGTAAGCAGTAATAGGTGAAGGATTTCCAGAACCACCTTTTTCTTCAGAAATTCCAGTAACGTATTTAGTAACCTCTCTTACTGTATCCATATCTTTTGTTTCCATTCCTACATCTTCTGCAGTAATATATTTTCCAGATAATGAATCAACGAATTGTCCGAATCGACGCATTAATTCAGGTGTTTTTTCAGTTTTAGCATCACCAATAATTACAGCTTTACCACCACCTAAATTTAAACCTGATATTGAAGATTTAAACGACATACCTCTTGAAAGACGTAAAACATCGTTTAATGCTTCCCATTCGTTACTATATTTCCACATTCTAGTTCCTCCAAGTGCCGGACCTAAAACTGTATTGTGAATACCAATTATTGCTTTTAAACCAGTATCTTTGTCGTGGCAAAAAACAACTTGCTCATGACCATCAAAAGAAACTTGACCAAATACTGGATCAACTTTCTGAAGTTCGTTTGCTTTAATTAAATCTGCTGTCATGTTTTAATATGTGTGTTGAAAATTATTCAAAAATAAAGTGCAATATTACGTAATATTTTATTTTTTTTCAATATCACAAGAGTTTTTTAAGAATTTAATAACAGAATTAACTTTGTTAAGAGAAAACAAAAATTGAAATTTGTAGACTTTTAATTTATATTTTTACTAAAAAATTGCTTTTTTAATAGCTAAATGAAAGAATTACAGTATTTAAACAAATATTTCGTTAAATATAAATACCGATTTTTATTTGGTATTTTAATCACAATAATCGCACAAATCATCAAATTATTTGTACCTGAATTCATTGGTGATTCTATTGCATTAGTTCAAAAATTTTTAGAAAATTCACAAACTAACTCAAATTCGTTATTTTCTGAAATCCTAAAGAAGTTTATTTGGATTATTGTTGTAACTATTGTAGCTGGATTTTTTACCTTTTTAATGCGTCAAACCTTAATCGTAATGTCACGTTATGTTGAATTTGACCTAAAAAATGAAGTATACAAACATTATCAAATACTATCTCAGAGTTTTTATAAGCGTAATCGCACTGGCGATTTAATGAATCGAATAAGCGAAGATGTAGGTAAAGTAAGAATGTATGTAGGACCAGCAGTAATGTATTCCATTAATACAATAATAACATTTGTTACGGTAATTATTTACATGTATAATATATCTCCTAAACTTACATTTTATTCACTTTTGCCTCTTCCACTCCTTTCTTATGGAATTTTTAAAATAAGCAGTGAAATTCACAAAAGAAGTGGCGAATTCCAAAAGAACTTATCTACACTTTCTTCATTTGCTCAAGAAATGTTTTCAGGAATTAGAGTTATCAAAGCTTATGCGATAGAACCCCAAAAACTTGATGAATTTGGAGAATTAACTATTGATAGTAAAGAAAAAGCTTTAAGTCTAGCCAAAGTAAATTCGTTATTTGGCCCATTGATGATTTTATTAATTGGTTTGAGTAATCTAGTAGTTATTTATTTTGGTGGTTTAATGTACATGGAAGGGAGTACTGAGATTAATGACTTAGGAAAAATAGCACAATTCATGTTGTACATTAACATGCTTACTTGGCCAGTTGCCTCTTTAGGTTGGGTTTCATCGTTAATACAGGAAGCCGAAGCATCGCAAGCTAGAATAAATGAATTTTTAAAAGTTCAACCAGAGATTAAAAATGAGAATCCAAATCATTCTGAAATTAAAGGTAAAATTGAATTTAATAATGTTTCATTTACTTATGAAGATACAAATATTGAAGCTTTAAAAAACATTTCCTTTTCAATTAACAAAGGAGAAACACTTGGAATACTAGGGAAAACGGGTTCAGGAAAATCATCAATTTTAGCATTAATCAGTCGATTGTATGATACATCAAATGGAGAAGTTCTTATTGACAATATCTCCACAAAAAAAGTAAATTTAAATGATTTACGCGACGCAATAAGTGTTGTACCTCAAGATGCATTTTTATTCTCAGATTCAATTAAAAACAATATTAAGTTTGGTAAAGAAGAAGCTACTCAAGAAGAAATTGAAAATGTTGCAAAGAAAGCGCTTGTACATCATAATATAATCGAATTTAAAAATGGTTACGAAACTATTTTGGGTGAAAGAGGAATTACACTTTCGGGTGGACAAAAACAACGTGTTTCAATAGCAAGAGCTTTAATTAAAGAAGCGCCTATTTTATTACTTGATGATTGCTTAAGTGCTGTAGATACAGAAACTGAAGAAGCTATTTTGAGTAACTTATTAGTGTATTGTAAAGATAAGACGACAATTATAGTTAGTCATAGAATTTCATCTGTTAAAAACGCTGATAAAATAATTATTCTTGATGATGGGAAAATAATTCAGCAAGGCACTCATAATCAATTAGTAGAGATTGAAGGCTATTACAATGAACTATACCTTAAACAACTTTCTGAAAAAGAAATCGAGTAAAAAATTGGTTTATAATTTTTTTTTTTAGATTTTTGAAACACTAAACCACTAATTGAAAGATTGGATTATGAGAGAAAATGACATGTTAGAAAAAGAAGAAATCTTTTCTAAAGTATTAAGAGCTGGTAGAAGAACATATTTCTTTGATGTAAGATCTACAAAAGCAGACGATTACTATATTACAATTACTGAAAGCAAAAAATTTACTGAAGAAGATGGTTCTTACCACTTTAAAAAACACAAAATTTATTTATACAAAGAAGATTTTGCTGCTTTCCAAGAAATTTTAAATGAAATGACTGACTTTGTTGTATCTCAAAAAGGTGAAGAGGTCATTTCTGAAAGACATCAAAAAGATTACAAAAGAGAAAGCTATTCAAATGAAGAAACAACTTCAACTGAAAGTTTTACAGACATAAGTTTCGACGATATTTAATTGAAATTTTACAAAAAAATTAAAGTCCAACAATTGTTGGACTTTTTTATTTCATTTTTAAACCATTTTCAACTTTAAAATTTGGAGAAAGTAAAACAACGTCATTTTCTTCTCCTACTATTCCTAAAACCAAACATTCACTCATAAAGTTTGCAATTTGCTTTTTGGGAAAGTTTACCACAGCGATAATTTGTTTTCCAATTAAATCTTCTTTTTGGTAACGGTTTGTAATTTGAGCAGAAGATTTTTTAACACCTAATTCATTACCAAAATCAATTTGTAATTGATACGCTGGATTTCTAGCTTCAGGAAAATCATTTACACTTATAATTGTTCCAACTCTCATATCTATTTTATCAAAATCTCCCCAGGTTATATTTTCTTTTTGCATAATAATCTTTTAAATCAAAAATAAGAATTTTCTATACCTTTTGTAACATTCTGATTACACTAACGTATAACAAATGAGATATTTTAATTTAATTTATATAAAATGGCACAAACCCCCTCAAACATGATTGCATTAGGAACAAAAGCGCCTGA
Source organism: Flavobacterium okayamense (assembly GCF_019702945.1). Lineage (NCBI taxonomy): Bacteria > Pseudomonadati > Bacteroidota > Flavobacteriia > Flavobacteriales > Flavobacteriaceae > Flavobacterium > Flavobacterium okayamense. The sequence continues at coordinate 1,858,623 of NZ_AP024749.1, read as the reverse complement.
TTTTAATTTACCGGCTACTAATTTTAATGAAAAATATACTTTCGAAAAAATCAAAGGTGACAAAGGTTCACTAGTCATTTTTATGTGTAATCATTGTCCTTTTGTATTACACGTTATCGATGAAATTGTTATGATAGCAAACGATTATAGAGTACAAGGCATTGGAATTGTTGCTATTTCTAGTAATGATATTGTAAATTATCCACAAGATGCGCCTGATAAAATGGCTGATTTTGCATTGGAACAAAAAATTGACTTTCCGTATTTATATGATGAAACACAAGAAGTAGCCAAAGCTTATGATGCAGCTTGCACTCCAGATTTCTTCTTATTTGATAGCCAAGACCGCCTAGTTTATCGCGGACAATTAGACGATTCGCGTCCAGCAAATGCCATACCTGTAAGTGGAAGTGATTTACGTAATGCTATTGACGCAGTTGTTTACAATCGAAAAATAAATCCTGATCAAAAACCAAGTATTGGGTGCAATATTAAGTGGAAATAATTAAATATCTAATTAATTTGAAAAACACCTTCTATAAGTACTTCTGAATTTTCATTTACTAATGAATTAGTCACAACTTCAGTAAATACTTCATTTTCAATCCCAGTTTTAACAGCAACTTTTTTAAACTCATATCCTGTTGCTGATTTTTTGGTAACTAAAAATAAGAATTTTTTATTTCCTTCTTCTGCAAAAGTTTTTGTTGGCAAACCTAATGCTTTGTTAGTTCCTATTAAAATTTTAGCATCAGTAAACATTCCTACCACTAATTTTTTCTTTAAATCCGTATCTAAATCTCCGAATACTGGAATCGAACGATCGGTTTCATTAATTGCTTTACCAATAGTTTTTATTTTTGATTTATAAATAGTTTCCGTGTTTTCACCAATAGTAAATTGAATTTCTTGTCCTTCTGAAAGTTTTAAAATGTCTTTTTCAAATACGTATAAACTCAACATTAAATTAGCATCGTTTACGATTTCAACAATAGTATTTTCTGGAGCAATATAAGCACCAATATTAGCATTTGTAGTTACTACTACTCCATTTATAGGTGAATAAATAGTTACTTGTGAACTCAATTTCGCACGACTAATTGCATTCGGGTTAATATTAATCAATTGTAATTTTTCACGAAGTGAATTATAGCTACTAACTGCTTGTTGGTAATCACTTTCCGCTTTTAAGTAATTTTTTTGCGAAGTGATATTTTCATCAAAAAGCGTTTTCTGACGAACATATTCCGATTTTAAATAGGTTAATTGTTCTGAAATTTCTAAGTAATCTCTTTGAATATCAATAAATTCAGTATTTTCAATAACAGCAATAGCCTGACCTTTTGAAACTTTTTGACCAATAATAACATTAGAAGCCTTAATGTAACCACCTAAAACCGCAGTAATTTTAGCTTTATCCTTTGCTGGAACATCAATTTTTCCTGAAACTTTTAAAACATCATCAAAATCTTGTTCTTTAGGCGAACCGATTTCCATTTTTGAAGTTTCAAATTGTTCTTTTGTAAGTGTAACTATATTAGAGGTTTCAGTTTGAGTTTCCTCCGTATTTGTTTCTTTGCAAGAAGTAAATGCAACTAAAACTAAAAATGTATATACTAATTTGTTCATAATCTATTGGTAATTAATAAATTCTATATCTAAAATGATGATGTTATATTCTAAAATAGCGTCTAAATAATCAATCTTGATTTGCAATGCATTTTCTAAACTTTGAATGTATTGAAAGAAATCAATTTCGCCATGTTTATAACTCATATTGGCGACTTTCAATATTTCATCGGACAATTTTTTACCCGAAGTTTCATAATAATCAATTGTAGTTTTGATTCCTGCTAATTGATTGTTTTTTTGATTTACAAATTGATTTATTTTCGTTAATTCAGCTTCTTTTTGTTGGTTCCAACTTTCTTTTTCTAATTGCAACATTTTTGTTTTTTTAGCATTTCCAGAAAAGAATAATGGCATATTTAAACCCACTTGAAATCCGTAAAGCGAACTAGACAATCCTGTATTCTTGCCTTGAAAATATTCTGCTGAAATGGATGGAAACCAAGCTTGTTTTTGCAACTTCAATTGGACATCATAATTACTTGCAACACTCTCATAATAAGAATTATAAACATCAGTATTTGCTTTTTCAAGTGAACTATAATTTAAATCATCATTTTTAATAACAATTAATGAATCTGTTTGCAATAACGCCTGTAAAGCATTGTATGAAGCGGCTTTTTCTTTGTCTATTTTTTGTAATTCGGCAGCAATTTTTTGTGACTTTGCTTGTGCCGTAATTTTCTCTAAATAATTGGTTTCACCTAATTCAAATCTTCTATTGCTTGCTTTTGAAAAACTTTGATACAAACTATCTAAATACTGATACAATTTCTCTCTATTTTGCCAATATACTATCTCATAATAATTCTTAGAAACCTTACGATTTAGTTTGCTCTTTTCTATTTCTAACGCTTTACTTTCAACCTCATAATCTGATTTTATAAGTTTCTTTTTAGCAAAATAAAGCGAAGGAAAATCAAAATTTTGTTGGACACCAAAAACTTTTAAAGGCTCATTATTAACTGCCAAATTATTTTGATCGTAACTATAATATACTGTTGTTTTATCCAATTTAAAAGCGGTTGTAGCGTTTACTTTAGCTTTTTCTAATTTTAGTTCTAAAGCCTTAATTTGTTTATTATTTTGACTGGCTAATTGAATTAAACTCGATAATTCATCCTTTTTTTCTTGGCTTTGAGTTGTGATTCCAAAAAATACAAATACTAAAATTAAAGTCGATGATTTTATTTTTTGGAATTTAATATTCTTTGTTTCTTTTTCATCTAACAATTTGAATAAAACTGGTAACACAATCATCGTTAATAAGGTAGCTGTAATTAATCCGCCAATTACAACAGTTGCTAACGGTCGTTGTACTTCTGCACCAGCTGAAGCTGAAATTGCCATAGGTAAGAAACCTAATGCAGCAGCTGATGCCGTTAATAAAACAGGACGCAATCTATCGGTTGTTCCTTTTATAATTAATTCATCTAAAGTCATATCGCCTTGATGTTCTTTTAATTCTTTAAAATGTTCGATTAAAACAATCCCGTTTAAAACTGCAATACCAAAAAGAGCAATAAACCCAACTCCAGCTGAAATACTAAATGGTAAATCGCGAATCCATAAGAATAAAATGCCTCCGACAGCTGAAAGTGGAATAGCCGAATACACCATTGCAGCTTCTTTTAAAGAACCAAATGCAAAATGCAATAAAATGAAAATCAACACTAAAGCTATAGGAACTGCAATCATTAAACGTGCTTTAGCACTTTCCAGGTTTTTAAATTGTCCGCCATATTCGATATAATAACCCGAAGGTAAATTGATTTTATCCTTAATGTTTGCTTTAATATCATCTACAACACTTTGTAAATCTCGATTTCTAACATTAACTCCAACTACTACTCTACGTTTTGTATCGTCACGCGAAATTTTAGCTGGACCTTTACTGTATTGAATGGTTGCCAATTCGTGCAACGGAATTTGTTCGCCATTAGGTAACGAAACAAATAAATTTCGTAAATCATCGATAGAAGAACGTTTGCTTTCATTTAAACGAACGACTAAATCGAAACGTTTTTCACCTTCAAAAACCTGTCCCGCTGATTGTCCAGCAAAACCCAAGGCAATAAAGCTATTTAAATCAGAAATATTTAAGCCATAACGAGCAATTTTACTTCTGTTGAAGCTTACTGTCATTTGCGGTAACCCTTCCGTTTTTTCAACAATAATATCAGAAGCTCCTTCAACATTTTTTATGGCACTTTCAATTTCTATTGCTTTTTGAGCCAAAATATCCAAATCTTCACCGAATAATTTAATCGCAATATCAGAACGCGTTCCTGAGATTAATTCATTAAAACGCATTTCGATGGGTTGTGTAAATTCGATTTCCATATTCGGAATTTTCTTTTCGATAGCTTCTTTAATCTTATCGGCTAATTCATCTTTAGAATCGGCAGAAACCCATTCGCTTTTTGGTTTCAATTTTACTATAACATCACTTTCTTCCATGCTCATAGGATCGGTTGGAACTTCAGCGGCACCAATTCTACTCACCACTTGTTCTACTTCGGGGAAATTATCTAGAATCGTCTTTTCTATTAACGTTGTCGTTTCAATAGTTTTACTTAATGAAGTTCCGGTTTTTAAAACGGGTTGGATAACAAAATCACCTTCGTCTAATGTTGGAATAAATTCACCACCCATGGTTGTAAATAAAATTACTGTTCCAATTAATAAACTAAATGCACTAATAAGAACCTTTTTCGTGTTTTGCAAAGCCCAATGAATTACAGGTAAATACCAAGAATTCAGCTTATTAATTAATCGATTTGATATTGAATTTTCTTTTTCCTCTTTAGGTTTTAAGAATAAAGATGAAATCACAGGTACATAGGTCAAACAGAACAACATGGCACCTAACAAAGCAAAACTGAACGTCATTGCCATAGGTTTGAACATTTTTCCTTCAACACCCGATAAAGATAAAATAGGAATAAATACAATTAAAATGATTAACTGACCGAAAATGGCAGAATTCATCATTTTAGCTGCACTACTATAAGTTATTTTATCGATTTCAGTTTGTTTATCATCTTTAGCTAATTGATTTAATGAGGCTGATTTTTGCGTGATTTGAAACGCAATAAATTCAACTATGATTACTGCTCCGTCAATAATGATTCCGAAATCAATAGCACCTAAACTCATTAGATTGGCATCTATTCCGAAAATATTCATAAATGAAATCGCAAATAATAAACATAAAGGTATTACAGAAGCTACCACTAAACCAGAACGCCAATTTCCTAATAATAAAACCACTACAAAAATTACTATTAAACAGCCTAAAATTAAATTTTCGGCTACTGTAAAAGTGGTTTTTCCTACCAATTCTCCTCTTTCTAAAAACGGATTAATATAAACCCCTTGTGGTAATGTTTTTTGTAATTCGGCAACACGTTCTTTTACATTACTTAATACTTGCTTTGAATTTGCGTTTTTAAGCATCATAATTTGTCCCATTACCTTCTCGCCTTCTCCATTACCCGTAATGGCTCCGAAACGATTGGCGTGACCAAATTTTACATCAGCAATATCTTTAACATAAATTGGAACTCCGTTTGTAGTTTTAACGACAATAGTATTGATGTCTTCTAGATTAGAAACTTTTCCTTCGCCACGAATGAAATAACTTTCGTTTGCTTTTTCAATATAACCTCCACCCGCAATACTATTATTTTTCTCTAGCGAAATAAATAAATCGGAAATAGAAATATTCATGGCTTTTAAAGTTGCCGAATTTACCGCTACTTCATACTGTTTTAAATAACCTCCCCAAGTGTTAATTTCAACGACTCCATTAATACCAGAAAGGTTTCTTTTTACATTCCAATCTTGAATAGTTCTTAAATCGGTTATAGAATATAGATCGGCATATTCAGGTTTTACTTCTAAAGTGTATTGATAAATTTCTCCTAACCCAGTTGTTATTGGTCCCATTTCAGGAACTCCAAAACCATCTGGAATCTTTTCAGAAGCTGATTTTATTTTTTCTGCTATCAATTGTCTTGGAAGATACGTTCCCATATCTTCTTCAAATACAACTGTTACGACAGAAATACCGAATTTTGAGATGGAACGAATTTCTGTTACTCCAGGCAAATTAGCCATTTCAAGTTCAACTGTCGCTGTAATATATTGTTCAATATCTTCTGTAGAAAGATTTTGAGAAGTGGTAATTACCTGTACTTGATTATTGGTAACATCGGGAACAGCACCAATCGATATTTGAAATACTGAATATACCCCGTAACCTAAAACAGCAAAAGTAAAAAGTAGAATTATAAGTTTATTCTTTAAACTAAAAGCAATTAATTTTTCTAACATTTCTTTTCATTAATAAAGTTAAAAACAGCATCTGTCAAAATTTGACAAATACAATTAAGAAACGATAAATCGTTTTATTTAATGGATAAATGTTAGACTAACTTAGGCGGTAACCAAATAGAAGTAGTTAACTTAGATTTGAATGAATTTTTGTAGAAAAATTTCTTTTTGTTCTCTATTAAGGGCTTTGTAAATTCAAGATGAAACTGAGAAAAACAAAAAGTAAAAACACTTACCACATTATCAAGAGTCTTGAATGGTAAATCTTGATGCTCTTGCTGATTATTTTCGGAAGTTTTAGAATAGTGAAGCTTTAAAAAAGCTACAAAAGAAATAGACTTTGAACCGATTTCATTTTGATGTTCTTTAAAATGTTCTATTAAATTAGGAACTTTAAATAATTGCCCTATTGATGTGTTGGCACACAAAAATATGGTTATTAAAAATATGGCAATTATTTTTTTCATTAATATATTCTCTATTACAAATGTAGTGATAATAAATATAGAATATCTTAATTTTTACTTAGGATTACTTTTATTAAAAATCAAATTAACAGTTGTTCCAACTCCTAAATTACTTTGAATTGAAATATCAATTTTTAACAAATCACATAATCTTTTTACAATGGAAAGGCCAATTCCGGTTCCTTTAATATCGGGATGGTTTGAAGGATTTGATCGATAGAAAGAATCGAAAATTTTATTTAAATCATCTTTGGAAATACCAACACCATTATCTTTAACTATAAATTGATAATTGCTCAACTGTGATTTTAAAATCAAATCTATTTTTTCATCATTTCTAGAATATTTAATGGCATTAGAAATTAAATTATTGAAAACTATAGAAATCAAATAACTATCTGACAAAATAACACAATCTTGTTCTAGACTAGTTTTAATACTTATATTTTTTTCTTTTAATTGATTTGAAAATCTTGAAACTGTATCTAGTAATAATGCATCTAAAAACACTTCTTCACTTTTGATGTTTTGATTTTGGTTTTCAAACCTAGCTAATAGCAATAATTGATCCACTAGGTTATTAATACGATCTACTTCTTTGATACAATAATTTATTTTTTCGTTGTATTCATCAGTTGTTCTTGGTTTTCTAATCAAAACTTCTAAAGTTCCTTTAATAACTGCTAGAGGTGTTCGTAATTCATGTGATGCATCTGAAGTGAATTGCTTTTCTCTTTGAATTGCATTCTCAATTCGGTCTAATAAATTATTTATATTTTGCGATAATACATATAATTCATCTTTATTAACAGGCAATGGGATTCTTGTATTTAAATTATCTTTTGTAATTAAACTAGAAGTTTCAATAATTGTACTAACAGGTTTAATACTTTTCCCTGCAAAAAATCGGGCAAATAAGAATAGAAAAACTAAAATTATAGGAAAAGAAATTAAAAGAATATTTTCTAAAATAGCGACTATTTCTAAATCTTCTAAAGACATCGCAACAACAACATAACCAACGGTTAAATTATTATTTACAATTGGAGTTTGGATTTGACGAATGGGAATTTTATTCAAAGTTGAATTAATAAACTCATCATTTTTTGAATCGTCTAATAATTGAAGATTAGCGTCTTTTAAATTTGGAGATTTGTCAATTTCTAATTTATTGTTATCGTAAAACTGAACAAATACGGGATTTACTGTAATTGAATTATGTTCGCGTGCACGCCATTGATCAACTTGAATTAAATATGTATCATTAGCGTCTAATGTTACATCATTTAAATGTTTAAATAATTCTTCATGTACTTCTTCATCTATATGCTGATTAACACTATACTTAACAATTTGAAATATAAAGAAAAAAACCAATCCAATTAATATTGAACCACTTACTATGTAGTTAAAAGCAATTCTATTTTTAAAAGAAAAAGGAAAAAATTTAATCATTTGCAATGTAACCTACACCTCTTATTGTTTTTATTAACTCTTCATCTTTGGATAAATTGAGTTTCTTTCTAATAGCATTCATAAAAACGTCAATAACACCTGTATCGTATTCAAAGTGAATATCCCAAACATCTTCTATGATATTTGTTCTAGTACAAACTTTACCTTTATTTTTGATGAGATACTCTAATAATTCAAATTCGCGTTGTGTTAAAGATACTTCTTTTTCATTAGTAAAAACTTGATGTTTGTCTTTATTTAAAGTTATATTTCCTAACTTTAAAACCTTCTCCTCTAAATCATTACGAAAATGAATCTTAATACGCTCTAAGAGTTCTTCAAAACTAAAAGGTTTTTTTATATAATCATTTGCACCTGATTTTAGTCCTTCAATAGTTTCTTGAACCGTGTCTTTAGCCGTTAAAAAAATTATAGGAACTTGAGAATTGGTTTCTCTTATTTTTTTACACAATTCTAAACCAGTTAATTGAGGCATCATCCAATCTAACAATAGTAAATCGTAATTTCCAGTTGAAAACTTATCTAATCCTTCAATACCGTTTGAAGCTGTATCTACAATAAAGCCTTCTTCTTCTAAACCTTGTTTTAGAAAATTTTGAATTCCTATTTCATCTTCTACAATTAACAATCGCATTATTGCTGTACAAATTTAATTCCGAAGGATATTATATTAGCATTTAAACCATCACTTCTGCTATAATGATTAAATCTTAAATCGATATTTTTCAATCCAAATTTCCAAATTTTACTTCCCATAAAGATGTCAGTATAATTTATACCTAATCCATATTGATTAGCATTAAATGTTGATAAATCATAATCTGAAGTATAATATTCCTCTGTTGACAAATGTTTTTCAAATGGCGCAAAATACTTAGATTGATTTTGTGTATAATAGCGATACATTGGATAAACTGTAAACCTAGTCGATAATTTAATTGGTATTTCTAAACTTGCGGTTTGCGAATCTATTCCCCAATTGTCCCAATAATATCTAAAATAAGTTCTTATTGCAAATCGTTCGTTTAAATAAAAATTCCATCTTGTTCCCAAAGGAATTTTAAAACGACTATCAGGTAAGCGTTCTATATCATCTGCGAGTTGAAATTCATTTATAAAATAATCATTTTTATCTGCAAAATATACTCTTTGATAAGGTGTAGATAAAAGTCCTTGCTGTTGTAAAACATCTGCAAAAATTGAAAATTGAACTTTCTTAGTTAATACTTGACTAAAACTAAATGATAATGAATATGAATTTCTATTTTTTTGATCGTGAAATTTAAAACTTGAAGGATTATAAGGTGTTAATGAAGTTGATGAAATTGAAAAATTATTAAAAATTCCTCCACCTAAGCCATTATCGGCATAATCTTGTAATTCCTTTGGATAAATTGGACTCCAAGTATCTAAATAAACATTTGCTGAAATATTTACTTCTGTATTTTTATCATTAAACAATTTAGTTAATCCACCTCCAAAACCTATAGATGAATAATCATATTCAACCGAACCTGAAAGATGAGCATTCCAAACTGTATTTCTATCATCAGAACTATGACTATAATTTACAACTAAAGTAGTTAAAACATCTTGTGCTGAAGCTCCTGAACTTGCCTGCCATGGACTAGGTGTAGCACTATCAAACGGATTAATATTACCAGAAGAAGCAGATGAGTATGCTGAAATTCCAGCATCAGCCGTTAATACATCATCTTCATTAAGCGGAACTGAAACAACAATTGTAGGTGTTATGTCTGTTAGATCTTCCATTCCATTACCTCCAGCAACTGCAGAATGAATACCATCTTGTTTATAATAACTGGCTAGAAAATCTATTTCGGTACTTTCCAATACACGTTTTTTATAGGCAACATCTGTTGAATCGGATTCTTGAGCTTGAGTAAAAAAAGCTACAAAGAATAGAAGTATAAAAAATTTAAATTTCATTTTGTCATCAATTAATTACAGCCGCAACCACCGCCAGTTTTTCCACCATTTGCACCAGCAGCTGCTTCTCTATATACTTGAAAATTTGTTTCAAATCTTTCTACTTGTTTTGCAGAAAGCTTCATATCCGGATCATTAATATATTGCTTGTCGTACTCTTTAACAGTGTTACAAGATTGCAAAGCAAATAGTAACAATACTATTATTCCTAAACTCTTCATCTAATTTTGGTATTTCTTAATATCTATATTTTTTGAAGTAAAAACTTCACCTTTATCATCTACTAGAATACATTCAATTCCAGGAAGCTGATTAATAAAATCTAACCCTACATCCTTTCCCATAACAAAAATTGAAGTTGCTAAAGCATCAGCCAACTCAGTTTTTTTTGCAAACACAGAAACACTAACTAAACCACTAGCTGGATATCCTGTTCTAGGATCGATAATATGTGAATATCGTTTTCCATTAAAAACTACAAACTTCTCGTAACTACCCGATGTTTCTACAGCACTATCTATTAAAGGGAAAGTTGCAAAAACTTTTGATTTATTCATTGGATTAACAATTGCAACTGTCCAAGGGGTTCCATCTAATTGATAACCCCATGTATTTATGTCTCCTGAAACATTTATAACTCCTCCAACACACCCTTTGCTTTGTAATAACTCTTTAATCTTGTCTGCAATATATCCTTGACCTATTCCTCCTAGCCCAAGTTTCATTCCTTTATTTTTTAAAAAAATGGTTGAATTTTCTTTGTCTAAAATTACGTTTTGATAGCCTACCTTACTAACTGAAGCTTTAATTTCTTCAGGAGTAGGCATTTTTTTCATTGAACCATCAAAATTCCAAATTCTATCCATTGATGCGTAACTGATGTCAAAAGCACCGTCTGTTAACCTTGAGATTTGGAGAGAACGCTCTACTAAATCAAAAACTTCTTTTTTAACTATAATAGGTTTTACTCCTGCATACTTATTTACATTTGAAATTTCAGTTGCGGGAATCCAATCGGAAATTAAATTTTCTATACGTTTAACTTCTTCTATTGCCTTATTACAGAATGATTCACCTTCTACAGAATCTTTTGCTATTACTGTAACCTCGAAAGGACTTCCTAACAAGCTAGCCTTTTTCTTATGAACAATTTGTCCAAAAGAAAAAGTAGAAAGTAATAATAAAAGCAAAAAGTAATTTTTCATATTATTTTTCAAAAGCTTCCATTAAAGAAATATACTCTTTAGGATCTACATTTTTAAAACCTAGTTTTCCTAAAATTTTACCATCCGATTGCATAATAATCACTAAAGGAAAACTACCTTCTTTATTATATTTTTCTGCTAAAGCTCTATTGTGATTTGTTTGTTCTTGGGAAAGTTGGTTTGCTTTTTTTCTAGGGAAATTTAGTTTTAATAAAACCCACTTTTCTGCAGATTCATTTTTAAATTCTTCAGATTGCCAAATATTTTTTTCTAATCGCATACAAGGTGCACACCAATCAGATCCAGAAAAAATCATCACTATATTCTTTCCTTCCTCTGTAGCAATTTTCTTAGCATCCTCAAAATTATATTTCCAATCTTGTGAAAATCCAAGTGAACTTAGAAACAATACTATTAAAATTAAAAACTTTTTCATTCTAATTATTTTATACAAATTAAACAATTTATTAGAGCAAATAGTATGCTAAATTTGATTCTTAAGCTAATATTAATTTAATTTATTATTCTTATAAAGATAGTCGGCAACTTGATACCATGCAATAGTTTCTTGATTAAGTATAGAATTGCTATTTACTTTTACTAGTTCATTTGTTTTATTATCCCATTTATATTGGTTACATTCTTTCTTGTTTGAAAGTATACATAATGAATTATTCTTTTTCAATAATCCTAATTTTAGATAAGTAGCAATCAAAGCTCTTGGTTCATATTCTTTATTTAAAACATTTTGCCCGAAGAAATTTGATTCATAATTCCAATTTAATTGAGAAAATAATGTTGGGAAAATATCTATTTGACTACATAAAACAGGTGTTTTTTTTGATTTTACATTGGCACCAAAAATAAAAGCTGGAATATGGTAATTTTTAACATTAATTTCATCCTTCCCCGCACTACTAGCACAATGATCTGCAATTAAAACAAAAACAGTATTTTCAAACCAAGGCTTTTTCTTTGCTTTTTCTAGTAGTTGAGAAAGTGCAAAATCACTGTATTTTACAGCACCATTTCGTGAAGTTCCAGAAGGAATATCTATTTTCCCGCTAGGATATGTATAAGGCCTATGATTAGATGTTGTCATGATAAAATTAAAAAAACGTTCTTTATTTTTATAACATCTATCTGCTTCGATTATCATTTTGTTATAAATATCTTCATCACAAATTCCCCAAGCATTTTCATGTGTAACTTCTTCATCATTAATATTAGTTCTTTTTGTTTTTATATCATCAGATAAAATACTTCCTCTACCTCTATCAAAAATATTAAATCCATTTCCGCCATAAAAAGAATTCATATTATCAAAATATCCATCACCTCCGTAAAAGAAATTACATGTATAATTTTTCTCTCTAAAAACTGAACCTATCGTATATAAATTTGAATTATTTGGCCTCTTAACAATACTTTGACCTGGTGTAGGAGAAATAGACAAAGTAACGGCTTCCATTCCTCTTACTGTTCTATTTCCGGTTGCATATAAATTTTCAAAAAACAAACTATTGTTAGCAATACTATCTAAAAAAGGTGTTATATCATTATGATTACCAAATGTTTTCATAAAATCAGCACTCATACTCTCCATCAAAATAAAAATTACATTTGGCTTCCTTTCTTCTAAAGTATCCACTATGTTACGTTTTATAGATAAAGAATCTTGAGGAATAAAAATTGTATTTTCATTTTGCAACTTATCCTTTAATATTGCAAAAGCTTTGTTATCATCAATATTTTGATAGAATGTTTTAAAATCAAGCTTATTATTCTTCAATTCTGAAAAAAACGAATAAATCCCAGCTTTTGAAATTTCATTTTCATATCGATTTGATGATAACTCAGCTTGGTTGTTTTTTATATATAGACCATAAAATAATGCTAAAAAAACAGTTGTAAAAAAGAAAATTAATTTAGTAGATAGTAAACTTTTTGAATTAAATATTACTTTAAAAGTGTTTGTTCTTTTTAGAGATATAAAAATTAAAAAAACAATAAAAAATATTGATGGAATTAAGATAATTAATGGATAAGATTCATTTATATTTTGTACAACTTCATAAGTATAAATCAAATAATCAACCGCAACAAAATTAAACCTACAATGAAATTCTTCCCAGAAAGTTATCTCGGCAAAAAAAGTAAATACTAAAACTGTTGTAATTAAGAAAAAGCCAGTATAAACTATTAATTTATCGAAATAAGAACCAACGTATTTATTTGGAAGAATTAATGTATAAAAATTAATAAAAAGTAAGATAAACGACAATACGCCAATATCAAAAAAGAAACCTGTTGCAATAATTCGTAAAAAACTTAATAAGGTTAGTTTTATATCTGAAATTTGCCAAAATAAAAAAGCAAACCTTATTACTAATGAAATTGTTAAAAAACCAATGATAAACTTAAAAGTTAATAAATATCTTCCAGAATTCTTCTTCATGATTATAGATTTATTTTACAAAAATCTATAATCTTCTTTTTTAAAATCTTAAGAACAACTTAGTTGATTCTTAAAATTAACTTAAGCTATATTAAACCGTTGTATTTTCTAACAAACCACTCAATTGAAAACACTAACACAATTATAATTAATAACCATTTCCAATCGATCAATGGCGCTTGTTTTACAACTTCTTTTTCAACAGGTTTGTAGTTTTCATCTCGTTTTAAATCTCCAAGAAATATTGAAAGTTGATTTGGGAAAACTAATTTTCCGTTAGTATAGGATGCCAATTGTTGTAATCTGTCAACATCTGGATTTACAAATTGTTTTTCGATATTAAACGCTAAGACCTCAAAGGTTCCACTTTTTGTAGTGTTAGAATTCTTTTCAATAACAGAAAATGAATAATTACCAGCGTCTAGTCCATTCAAACTTACTTTATATTCATTTCCTGCTAAAATGAAATTGTAATTTTTCTGAATATTAGTCTCTTTATTTATTAGTTTAATTTCAAGATTAGCATTTCTGTCAAATTCATAATTTTTATTAAAATATTCAGCAGTAATTGTTATTGGCTCACCTGAATTATAAAAATTTTCTGTATTAACAATTAATGATTGCTTAGAAGCATTTGAATTAAGATATTGAATTGTTTTGTCTATGAAAACATCAAACTCAGTAAAGTTTTTATGTTCCAAATAATAATCCATTCGCCATTTCCAAATGCCTTCACCAAATAAATACGCTTTTCTTTCATTTCCTTCTTCTAAAAAAGCAAAAAAAGGCTGACCAATTTCTGTATTGCGAATCTTAGCATTTAATAAGCTTGTGTTGTTATTTTTAGCTTTAATTGTTCCAAATTTACTTTCAAGAGGAGAAAATTCTTCAAAACCAATATCATTTAAAGAAAAGAGATTAAAACCTGAATTAAAAACAGCTAAATAATCTTCTTTTTGATTATTCATTTTAAATGAAAAATCATTTGAGTTGAGATTTAAAAAAGTGAAATCTGTAGCTAAACCTGTAATTATAAATGCATTTCTTTTACTATTTTTATTAGCTTCAAAAACTGATTTAAAAGAAGCATCAGGCTGATATAAAACTAAAACATTAAAATCGTTTAGGTTTTTTATATCAGAAGGCTTTAAAACGCTTACTTTTCGTTGTAAATTAGATTCAATACTTCTTTTTAAAGCACCAATATCTGGATGACTAATTGCTGAAATAATAGCAACTTCTGTTCGTTGATCGATAACTTCAACAACAAAAGGTTTTGCATTATTTTTAGTGTTCTTTTCTTCTAAAGAACTTGAAATAGAAACTGTGTATTTTTTAGGTCCAACTTTATCAGCATCCAATAAGAAATTTAAGTTTTGAGCTTTTTTGTCATTAGTAAACGTAATACTTTGTTTGGCAACTATAGTTCCATTTAAATTTATTGAAACTGTTGCAGGAAGTGATTTTTGATCGTTATATTGTACAAAAACTTCAACAGGAAATTTATTCTTTAAAAAAGCATATTTATTAACGTTTATTTGATTGATTTTGCAATCTAAAATTTTTGTAGTATCGCCAACAATAATGGGATATACTTTTGAATTTTCAGAAAAACTATAGACATAATCATTCCCAATAGTTTGATTCCCATCGGTTAAAAGTAAAACCGGAAAATGTTCATTTCGATATAATTGCTTTATTTCTCTAGCAATAGCATCAATTTGGGTTTGTTTGCCAGTAAAATTTAGCGAATCCAAATTAGAAACCGAACTATCAAAAGAAAAATATTGAATATCAAATTTGTTTTTTAGTTCATTATCTGATTCAATTACTTTAAGTACTTCTTCTACTTGATTATTTGCTTTTAAGTCTTTAATAGATTCTGAATTATCTATAAATACTGGTAAATTCGTTTTCTTAATTTCATAAGAAACACTTTTAATTATTGGGTTTATCAGCAAAAGTAAAATTCCAAATAAGCCTAGAAAACGTAAAAAAGCCAAAAATACATTCAATTTGAATCTACTTTTGGCTCTAAAAATATATTGAAAGTATGCTAAACCACCAGCAACTAAAACCGATAAAAAAAGTAAAAGTAAAGTGGTTGTAGACATTTAAAACTCAATATTATGTTAACATTCCACCGTCAACATTAATTACTTGTCCTGTAACATAAGCACTCATATCTGAAGCTAAGAACACACATACATTTGCCACATCTTCAGGTGATCCTCCTCTTTTTAATGGAATACCTTCTCTCCATCCTTTAACCACATCTTCATTTAATTTAGCTGTCATTTCAGTTTCGATGAAACCTGGAGCAATAGCATTACAACGAATATTACGAGAACCTAACTCTAAAGCAATTGATTTAGTAAAACCAATCATACCAGCTTTAGATGCTGCATAATTTGCTTGTCCAGCATTTCCTTTGACACCAACAACACTACTCATATTAATTATAGAACCAGCTCTGTTTTTTAACATAGTTCTTTGCACCGCTTTAGTCATATTGAAAACCGATTTTAAATTGATATCAATAACCGCATCAAAATCTTCTTCAGACATTCTCATTAACAAATTATCTTTAGTAATTCCAGCATTATTTATTAAAACATCTACCGTTCCGAAATCAGCCAAAACATCGTTTACTAATTTTTCAGCTTCATTAAAATCAGCAGCGTTTGATTTATAACCTTTTGCTTTTACACCTAGAGCCGTTAACTCTTTTTCTAATTCTTCAGCTGATGAAGCAGAAGAACTATATGTAAAAGCAACATTTGCTCCATTTTTTGCGAATATTTCAGCAATACCTTTACCAATACCTCTACTTGCTCCAGTAATAATTGCAACTTTTCCTTCTAATAATTTCATTTGTAAAAATTTATTGTTTTTTGGTCAAATGCAATGCTAATATATAAATAGCAATTCATTTATTTAATTTGTTTGTTTTTTGTTAAGCAAATATAAGAATTTAGTTTCTTAAAAAAATAGAGACAAATTAAACCTTTTTAAAAATAACAAGTCATATGAATAACCTAATCAAATTATTATGAGAATATTTATTTTATCATTGATTGTTGTTATGCTAACATCTTGTAACGACAACACTAGTAGTTCATATGATTACTATGCAATCGAAAATACATTTGGTAATAACTTACATTTAAGTAGTCCTCTAAATTATGCTAATCAAAATGTACCTAATTACATTACCAAAGATAACGGAACTAATAATCCTATAAATGACAAAATTGCAACTCTTGGTAGGGTTTTATTTTATGATACAAATTTATCTTCAAACAACACTACATCTTGCGCTACTTGTCATAAACAAGAAAGTGCATTTAGTGATACTGAAATAGCTAGTTCTGGAGCTAATGGAACTACAGGAAGACATTCCATGCGACTAATCAACAATAGGTTTTCTGATGAAGTAAAATATTTTTGGAATGAAAGAGCTAACTCTCTTGAAGAACAAAGTACAATGCCTATTAAAGATCATGGAGAAATGGGATTTAGTGGTGAAAATGGAGATCCTTCGTTTACAGATTTACTTACTAAATTAGGTGCAATAGATTATTATAATGAATTATTTAATTATGCATATGGAACTAATGAAATTACTGAAGTAAAAATTCAAACTGCTTTAGCACAATTTGTTAGAAGTATTCAGTCATTTGATTCTAAATACGATGCAGGAAGAATCTTAGCTCCTAATGATGGAGCTCCTTTTACAAATTTTACTGCAGAAGAAAATCAGGGAAAACAATTATTTTTAGCTCCTCCACAATTTGATGGAACGGGTTCGAGAACTGGAGGTGGATTAGGTTGTGCAGGTTGTCATAGAGCACCAGAATTTGATATTGACCCATTATCACTAAACAATGGAATTATTGGAGTCATAGGTTCTACAACAACAATTGATGTAAACAATACAAAAGCACCTAGTTTGAGAGATTTAATTTCACCAACAGGAAATTCAAATGGTCCATTTATGCATACTGGAAATCTTTCTACATTACAAGCTACAGTAAATCATTACAATTCAATAAATGTTGCCCCAGGAAATACAAACTTAGACCCTAGATTAACACCAGGTGGAAATCCACAACAATTAAATTTAACACTAAACGAAGTAAATGCAGTTGTAGCATTTTTAAATACACTAACGGGAAGTGATGTTTACACTAATGAAAAATGGAGCAATCCCTTTCCAAACTAAAATAAAAAAAGCCCTATCAAATAGGGCTTTTTATTTTATAGTTATCAGAAAATTAACCAATAACTTCTTTTACTTTTTTACCAATTTCAGCAGGTGAATCTACTACGTGAATTCCGTGTTCTCTCATGATGCGTTTTTTAGCTTCTGCTGTATCATCAGCACCACCAACAATTGCACCAGCGTGACCCATTGTACGACCTTTAGGAGCAGTTTCACCAGCGATGAAACCTACTACTGGTTTACGATTACCATCAGCTTTAATCCATTTAGCAGCATCAGCTTCTAATTGACCACCAATTTCACCAATCATAATGATACACTCAGTTTCTGGATCATTCATTAATAATTCAACAGCTTCTTTAGTTGTAGTTCCAATAATTGGGTCACCACCAATTCCGATAGCAGTTGTAATACCAAAACCTTGACGCACTACTTGATCAGCTGCCTCATAAGTTAAAGTACCTGATTTAGACACAATACCAACTTTTCCTTTTTTGAAAACAAAACCTGGCATAATACCAACTTTAGCTTCTTCTGGAGTAATTACACCAGGACAGTTAGGACCAACTAAACGGCAATCTTTACCTTTAATATAATCGTAAGCTTTAATCATATCCGCTACAGGAATTCCTTCAGTAATACAAATAATTACTTTAATTCCAGCTTCTGCAGCTTCCATAATTGCATCTGCAGCAAATGCAGGCGGAACAAAAATAATTGAAGTATCTGCTCCAGCTTTTTCAACTGCCTCTTGTACTGTATTGAAAACTGGTCTATCTAAATGCATTGAGCCTCCTTTACCTGGAGTTACTCCACCTACAACATTTGAACCGTATTCAATCATTTGAGAAGCGTGAAAAGTTCCTTCACTTCCAGTAAATCCTTGAACAATTATTTTTGAATTTTTATTAACTAAAACGCTCATTTTATTATTATTTAATTTCTATTGTGTTATTTCAAGTGATGCAAAAATAATCTTTTTGCGACAAATTAAGTTAAGAATTTATTACTTTTTTATCCAGCTTTGCTAATTTGATATCCGTTTAAAATTTTATTGTTTCGGAACTCCCAAATAACGACTACTTTTGCAATAGTAATTAGCTCTTTTGGATTTTCTATAGTCGAAACATGATGTAAATAATGAACTACCAACTTAGTATCATTATGTACAACATCTAAAATAGAAACTTTTGAAACTTCATAATTAGCTTTAAGCTCATCTGCCATTTCTAAAATTTCTGCTTTAGTCATAATTTTAGAACCAACCGAACTGTCCCATTCTAATTTAAAATCTTCATCTAAAAGCGAATTTAAAAAATCTCTATTTCTTAATCCATCCTCTAGATAAAGTTTTTCAACTATACTTTCTAAACTCATTAGGATTTTAATTTTTCAATTATATCTGGAATTTTTTTAATGTTTGCCAGTTGTTTCAACTTCTCACGAGATTCCTCTATCGGCGTTCCAAAATATGTTTTATTTCCTTCTACCGATTTTGTAACTCCCGTTTGTCCAAGAATAACTGATTTTGCACCAATTGTAATACCACTAGTTGTACCAACTTGTCCCCAAAGTGTAACCTCATCTTCAATTACAACACAACCAGCAATACCCGTTTGAGCAGCAATTAAACATTTTTTTCCGATAATAGTATCGTGACCAACATGCACTTGGTTATCAATTTTGGTGCCTTCACCTATAGTTGTATCTCCAGTAACACCTTTATCAATTGTACAGAGTGCTCCTAAACCCACATTGTCTTCAATAATTACTCTACCCCCTGATAATAATTGATCAAAACCCTCAGGACGCTTCTTATAATAAAAAGCATCAGCACCTAAAATTGTTCCTGATTGGATAACTACATTATTACCAATAACCGTATTATCATAAATGGTAACATTAGCATGAATAATACAATTCTCTCCAATTGTAACATTATGTCCGATAAAACAATTTGGTTGAATTATTGAAGACTTACCAATTACTGCAGTTGCAGATATTGAAGAATTTGAAGCCGTAAAAGGTTTAAAATGTTTTGTAAGCTTATTAAAATCCCTAAATGGATCATCTGAAATTAATAAAGCTTTTCCTTCAGGGCAATCTACTTCTTTGTTAATTATAACAATTGTAGCAGCAGACTGAAGGGCTTTATCGTAGTACTTAGGATGATCTACAAAAACGATATCGCCCGGTTCTACAACATGAATTTCATTCATTCCCAGAACTGGAAAATTTGCATCTCCTAAAAACTTACAATCTATTATAGATGCAATTTCACTTAATGTATGTTCTTTAAAAAACTTCATTGTAAAAGTAATTAGTGATTAGTAAAAAGTGATTAGGAAAAGATACCAATTACTAATCACTATTCACTATTTACTTATTAAACACGCTCCATGTATTTACCGGTAGCAGTATCAATTTTAATTTTATCACCCTCATTAATAAATAAAGGCACGTTAACTGTTGCTCCAGTTTCTACAGTTGCTGGTTTTGTAGCATTTGTAGCTGTATTTCCTTTCACACCAGGTTCTGTATATGTAACTTCTAAAATAACTGAAGCGGCCATATCAACAGATAAAGGTAAATCAGTTTCTGTATTTATCTGAACCATTACATTTTCTCCTTCTTTCAACAAATCTGGAGCATCTAATACATCTCTATTTAATGTGATTTGTTCGAAAGTTTCAGTATTCATAAAGTGAAAATCTTGACCTTCTGCATATAAATATTGAAAAGTATGCGTTTCTACACGAACTACATCAATTTTATGTCCCGCAGAAAAGGTGTTATCTAAAACTTTACCATTTGTAAGTGATTTAAGTTTTGTTCTAACGAATGCAGGTCCTTTTCCTGGTTTTACGTGTAAAAATTCAATAATTTTATAGATATCATGATTGTATTTAATACAAAGACCGTTCTTAATATCTGATGTATTTGCCATTTTTTAATTGTTATATTGATTATTAATATATTCCTGAGTATCCTTTCATTATACCTCTTGATGAACCTTTGATGAATTGAACAATCTCATCTCGTTCTGGAGTTGCCTCCATTTCAGCTTCGATGATACTTAAAGCTTGTGAAGTATTATAATTTTTTTGATATAAAATTCTGTAAATGTCTTGAATTTCTCTAATTTTTTCAGTTGAAAAACCTCTACGCCTTAATCCTACAGAGTTAATTCCAACATAAGACAAAGGCTCTTTTGCAGCTTTAGTGAACGGAGGCACATCTTTACGCACTAAAGAACCTCCAGATATCATAGCATGGTCTCCAATATGAATAAATTGGTGTACAGCTGCTAAACCTCCAATAATTGCAAAATTTCCAACCTCAACATGTCCTGCTAAAGCAACACCATTTACAATAATAGCATTATCTCCAATATGACAATCATGAGCAATATGTGCAGTTGCCATAATTAAACAGTTTTTACCAATTACGGTTTGACCTGATGCAACTGTTCCTCTATTAATAGTAACACATTCACGAATAGTAGTTCCATCACCAATTACTGCAAGTGAATCTTCTCCACCAAATTTTAAATCTTGTGGGACTGCAGCTATTACAGCTCCAGGAAAAATATTACAGTTTTTACCTATTCTTGCTCCTTCCATAATGGTTACGTTTGAACCTATCCAAGTTCCTTCACCTATTTCTACATTGTTGTGAATCGTTGTAAAAGGATCAATAACTACATTACGAGCAATTTTTGCTCCTGGATGTACATATGCTAACGGTTGATTCATATTTTTAAGTTATTAGTAATTAGTGATTAGTGATTAGTCATTTACTTAGTGATTCAAAAAAGTTTGACTTATACTAAATACTAATTATTCCATTTTTATTATTATTATCAATTAAAAGAAACTAATTACTTTTTACTTTTCACTAATTACTATTTTACTTTCACTATTTGAGCCATTAATTCAGCTTCAGTAACTAACTTTCCATTAGCATATGCATAAGCTTGCATGTGGCAAATTCCTCTTCTTATTGGTGATAATAATTCTAATTTAAAGATTAATGTATCACCGGGAAGTACTTTATTCTTAAACTTAACATTATCTATTTTCATAAAATATGTCAAGTAATTTTCTGGATCAGGAACAGAACTTAAAATTAAAATCCCTCCTGTTTGAGCCATAGCCTCAACGATTAAAACTCCTGGCATAACAGGTGCTCCGGGAAAATGTCCTACGAAGAAATCTTCATTCATAGTAACATTTTTTAATCCTACCACATGATTATCAGACATTTCTAAAATTTTATCTACTAATAAAAATGGTGGTCTGTGTGGTAATAATCCCATTATTCCATGAATATCCAATAATGGCTCCTTATTTAAATCGTATGTTGGAATATTGTTCTTTTCTTCAATTTTAATAATTTTAGAAAGCTTTTTAGCAAACTGAGTATTGACAAAATGTCCTGGCTTGTTAGCAATAACTTTCCCTTTAATTCTTCTTCCAATTAATGATAAATCTCCAACAACATCAAGCAATTTATGGCGTGCGGCCTCATTAGGATGATGAAGCGTTAAATTATCTAAAATACCATTAGGCTTAACTGAAATTTTTTCTTTGTTAAATGCTGCTTTTAATTTTTCCATAGTATCCGGAGAAATCTCTTTATCTACATATACAATGGCATTATTTAAATCACCACCTTTAATTAGACCATGATTTAATAAAGCTTCTAATTCATGTAAAAAACTAAACGTTCTAGAATTCGAAATCTCTGATTTAAATTCTTTGATACATTTCATAGTAGCATTTTGAGTTCCTAATACTTTAGTACCAAAATCTACCATTGTTGTTACACAATATTCATCGTGTGGAATAACTGTAATTTCACTTCCTGTAGTTTCGTCGACATAAGAAATTACATCTTTAACTATAAATTCTAAGCGCTCAGCATTTTGTTCTACTAAACCTACTTTTTCAATAGCTTCAACAAAATACTTTGAAGAACCATCCATTATTGGAAGTTCAGAAGCATTTAATTCTATAATAACATTATCTACATCTGAACCAACAAGAGCTGCTAAAACATGTTCAGGAGTTTGAATTTTAACTCCGTTTTTCTCTAAATTAGTTCCTCTATCAGTGTTAATAACATAATTAGCATCTGCTTCAATAATTGGTTCTCCTTCTAAATCAACTCTAACAAAAGTATAACCATTATTTTCAGGTGCCGGCTTAAAAGTCATTTTAACCTCTTGTCCAGTATGTAATCCTACACCAGTTAACGAAATTTCACTAGCAATAGTAGTTTGCTTAGCCATGATTTTATAATTAATTTATATTCTTTTTAATTTCTTCTATTTCACTTACAATTTTAGGTAAATTTCTAAAATGAACAAATGATTTTGCAAAGTCCCCATAATTAAATGCAGGACTCCCTTGAACCACTTCTCCATCTTTTAAACTTTTACCAATACCTGATTGTGCTTGAATCTTAACATTGTTTCCAATTGTAATGTGTCCAACTATACCAACCTGACCACCAATCATGCAATTCTTCCCAATTTTTGTAGAACCTGCAATTCCTGTTTGCGAAGCAATAACCGTATTCTCTCCAATCTCTACATTATGAGCGATTTGAATTTGGTTATCTAGCTTAACTCCTTTGCGAATTACCGTTGACCCTAAAGTTGCTCTATCTATTGTTGTACAAGCTCCAATTTCTACATTATCTTCGATAATTACATTTCCAATTTGTGGAACTTTAGTATATGTACCATCTTCTTGAGGTGCAAAACCGAATCCATCAGAACCTACAATTGTTCCAGAATGAATGGTACAATTATTTCCTATTACAGTTTCAGAATATACTCTAGCGCCAGCAAATAAAACACAATTATCACCAATAACTACATTGTCGCCTACAAAGCTATTTGGATAAATTTTTACATTTTTTCCTATAGATACATTTTTCCCAATGTAGCAAAAGCTTCCTAAATATAAACCTTCTCCATATTGAACACCTTCAGAAATAACTGATGGTTGCTCAATTCCTGATTTCATTAGTTTAACCTGATTGTAATATTCTAAAAGTTTAGAAAATGATTTATAAGCATCTTCTACTTTTATTAAAGTTGTAGTAACTTCTTGTTCAGGTTCAAATGTATTATTAACAATTGTAATTGTTGCTTTTGTAGTATATATGTAGTTAGCATATTTCGGGTTTGCTAAAAAAGTTAAAGAACCATCTGTTCCCTCTTCTATTTTAGCAAGTTTAAAAACCTCAGCTTCTGGATTACCAAAAACTTCACCTTCTAAAATGCCTGCAATTTGAGCTGCTGTAAATTTCATTTAAAAAAAATTGTTTTAATTCTAACCTAAATTTGGCTAAAAATTAACTTCACAAAAGTATAAAATTAAATTAAAATGTTAAGACTCCAAAATTACTTTTGGAAAACAGATATAATATTTTGTAACTTGTTTTGATAAAGCCTTGAGATGCAATTGGTCAGAAGCCTCTACAACATCTTCAATTGATTTATCTTTTTTATAAATATGAATGGGTTCGCTTTGTTTATTGTAAGCCTGATTTTTTAAACTTCCTTTAAAAACAAAATATGCAACTTCTTTTTCTGATAATTTCGTTAAGTTGATGAATTTTTGTTTGTATGACTTCACCAATTCTTTACTAGGTTTTTCATCCAACATTTTAATTTTCAACAAATCACGATTAATTATCATTCGGCACAAATTAGACAGAACATAATCATCATGAAATTGCCATGCTTTAATTGCACTTAAAACATCATAATCATCTAAATAGCTAAACTTCTGTAAAACATTTTCATTAAAATCTTCTAATGTGACTTTATTTTCTAAAAAGTAAGATAATGGTTTACTAGCTTCTAATTGAATTCCGTTTTGGACCAATTCTTTTGCTCTTTTTAATATTTTTGTTAGGATTAATTCTCCAACAACCGAAGTTTTATGTAGATAAGCTTGCCAATACATTAATCTTCGCGCTACTAAGAATTTTTCAACCGAATAAATTCCTTTTTCTTCAATAACTAAAACATCATTATCAACATTCATCATTTGAATCAATCGTTCACTATTGATATTTCCTTCTGCTACGCCGCTGTAAAAACTATCACGCTTTAAATAATCCATTCGATCCATATCTAACTGACTTGAAATCAGTTGCAACATGAATTTTCGGTGATATTCACCTTTAAACACTTGAATTGCTAAGGATAATTGTCCGTTAAATTCTTTATTCAATTGTTCCATAAACAACAAAGAAAGTTGTTCATGGTGTACTTCCTCTACTATGCTATGTTCCATTGCATGACTAAATGGTCCGTGGCCAATATCATGCAACAAAATAGCTATATAAAGTGCGTTTTCTTCATTATTTGATATCTCAACACCTTTAAAACGTAACGTTTGAACTGCTTTTTGCATAATATGCAAACATCCTAAAGCATGATGAAATCGTGTATGATGGGCTCCAGGATATACTAGATAAGACATTCCCATTTGAGAAATTCTTCGTAAACGTTGAAAATATGGATGCTGAATTAAATCGTAAATTAGAGTATTCGGTATAGTAATAAATCCGTAAATAGGATCATTAAATATTTTGAGTTTATTGGTCTTGCTCACAAGTGAAATTTTAAACAACAAAGTTACACAATTTCAAAATATTATAATTCTGTAAAATTTTATACTAATTTTAATACATTCCTCGTTGTAATAATACTAACTTAGCCTACGAAAATTAAAGAATAAAATACTTTTACATAGATATGAGCAACATAAAAATACTTTGGGTTGATGATGAAATTGATTTATTAAAACCACACATTTTATTTTTAGAAAAGAAAAACTACGATGTTACCACTTGTAATAACGGGCAAGACGCTATTGAGCTTTTCGAAGAAAACAATTATGATGTTGTCTTTTTAGACGAAAATATGCCTGGTTTAAGTGGTTTAGAAACATTACAAGAAATTAAAGAAAAGAAATCTTCAGTTCCTGTAATTATGATTACAAAAAGTGAAGAAGAATATATTATGGAAGAAGCTATTGGTTCAAAAATAGCCGATTACCTAATTAAACCTGTAAATCCAAACCAAATTCTATTAAGCTTAAAGAAAAACTTAGATCATTCACGATTGGTTTCCGAAAAAACAACCCTAGATTACCAAAAAGAATTCCGAAAAATTGCCATGGATTTAGCTATGGTTAATACCTATGAAGATTGGGTTGAGCTATATAAAAAACTAGTGTATTGGGAAATGGAATTGGAAAATATTGAAGATCAAGGCATGATTGAAATATTAGAAAGCCAGAAAACAGAAGCCAATGTTCAGTTTGGAAAGTTTATTGAGAAAAACTATGAAGATTGGATTCAAGATGAAGACGACGCTCCTATCCTATCGCACAATCTTTTTGGAAAATTAGTAGCACCCGAAATTCGCAAAAAAGACAAGCCTATTCTATTTGTAGTAATCGATAATTTACGTTACGATCAATGGAAAGCTTTTGAAGGAATTGTAAACAATCATTACAAATTAGAAAAAGAAGTGAGCTTCTTCTCTATTCTTCCTACGGCTACACAATACGCTAGAAATGCCATTTTCTCTGGACTTTTACCAATTGACATGGAAAAAAAATATCCGCAATATTGGAAAAATGATATTGATGAAGGCGGAAAAAATATGCATGAAGGCGAATTCTTAACCGAACAATTAAAACGCTTAGGTTTAAACATTAAGCAAGAATATTATAAGATTACCAACTTTAAAGACGGAAAAAAATTAGCTGAAAACTTTAAAGCATTAAAAAATAACGACTTAACAACCGTTGTTTACAATTTCGTAGATATGCTTTCGCATGCTAAAACCGAAATGGATGTAGTTAAAGAATTGGCATCCAATGATAAAGCATATCGTTCGTTAACACAAAGTTGGTTTAAAAATTCGCCGTTATTAGATTTAATTCAACAAGCGCAACAAAACGGATTTCGATTAATCATTACAACCGACCACGGAACCATTAATTGTAAAAATCCTTCGAAAGTAATTGGAGATAGAAATACATCGTTAAACCTTCGTTATAAAACTGGAAGGAGTTTAACGTATGAAGACAAAGACGTTTATGCTGTAAAAGATCCTAAGAAAATAGGTTTACCTGCAATAAATATGAGTAGTTCGTTTATTTTTGCTAAAAATGATTTATTTTTAGCCTACGTGAATAATTACAACCACTATGTAAGTTATTATAGAAATACGTACCAACATGGTGGAATTTCACTTGAAGAAATGATTATTCCGTTTTTAGTATTAGAACCAAAGTAAATAGTATTCAGTTTACAGTAACAGTTAACAGTTGTATATGACTTTTATTTATAGTTTAATCGAAATAGATTCAGTTGCTAAAGAAATTTTAAATATACCTTCACTTAAAAAAGTAATCACATTTAATGCCGAAATGGGTGCTGGAAAAACCACACTCATTAAAGCATTAGTAAACGAATTAGGTGTTGTTGACAATTCGAGTAGTCCTACATTTTCATTGGTAAACGAATACCAAACTGATAAAGGTGAAACCCTTTATCATTTCGATTTGTACCGATTAAATTCTGAGGAAGAAGCTTACGATATGGGAGTAGACGAATATTTCTATTCTGGTAATTGGTGTTTTATTGAATGGCCCGAAAAAACGCCAAATCTAATTCCTATCGACCATGCCAATATTTCAATTAAGGTTTTAGAAGACGGAAAAAGAGAATTAACAATTAATAATTGATAATTTATGAATGAAAATATTTTAGGAAAAAGAATTGGAGCTTGTATTGTTGACTACTTTATACTTTTTATTGCTTTTTTCATTTTGTCATTTATCTATTTGTTATTTTCTGGAGTTTTTAAATTTCAAATTAAGAATATTGAAATTATTCTATTACTTGTTCTTTGGTTTTTTTTACTTGTTTTTCCTGAATATAAATTTGGCAAAACCATTGGTAAAAAAATAATAGGTCTAAAAGTAATTTCAGAAGACAAATCTAAGATCAGTTTCAGTCAATCTTTAATTAGAAGAGCTTTTGATGTCATAGATATATTTGTTTTAGGAATTATTTCTTTAATTATTCTATCAAATAAGTCTAATAATCAAAGATTTGGAGATAAAGTTGCTAAAACACATGTTTTAAATGATTCAAAATAAATTATTTAAAACATTCTTTTCTCTTTTCTCTTTTTTCTTTTTTCTATTAAAAATTTTGACTAAATTGGCACAACTTAACTAAAACCTATGGCTATATATAGTCCGTTTTCAAAAGCACAACTGCTACCACAAGAAGAAAAATTAGAAGTAGCTCGACATAAAAGCGAATTATTCATTGGCGTTCCACAGGAGACTGCTTATCAAGAACGTCGTATTTGTTTAACGCCCGATGCTGTTGCTTCATTAACTTCTCATGGACATCGCGTGCTTATTGAATCTGGAGCGGGAGAAAGCGCAAGTTTTTCCGATAAAGAATATAGCGATGCTGGTGCCGAAATTACAAAAGACACCAAAAAGGTTTTTAGTTGTCCTATTATCTTAAAAGTTGAACCGCCAACTTTACCTGAAATTGAAATGATGAATCCTCAAACGATTGTTATTTCAGCTATTCAATTAAAAACACAACGCAAAGAATATTTTCAAGCTTTAGCTACAAAGCGAATTACAGCACTTGCTTTCGAATTCATAAAAGACGAAGACGGTTCATATCCAGCTGTAAAATCACTTTCCGAAATCGCCGGAACAGCTGCCATTCACATTGCTGCCGAAATGATGATTAACCAAAACATTGGTAAAGGTTTATTATTCGGAAACATTACAGGTGTTCGTCCTACAGAAGTGGTTATTCTTGGCGCAGGAACCGTTGCCGAATATGCAGCACGAACAGCACTTGGACTTGGTGCAAGCGTAAAAGTGTTCGATAATTCAATTACGCGTTTACGCCGACTTCAAAATTTATTAAACCAACGTATTTTTACATCTACCATACAAGAAAAAATGCTACTCAAATCACTAATGCGATGCGATGTAGCAATAGGTGCTATGCGTGGAAAAAATCGCACACCAGTTGTTGTGACTGAAACCATGGTAGAACACATGAAAAAAGGAGCTGTAATTGTAGATGTTAGTATAGATACTGGTGGATGTTTTGAAACTTCAGAAATTACAACACACGACAAACCTACATTCATTAAAAACAATGTAATTCATTATTGCGTACCTAATATTCCTTCTCGATATTCTAAAACCGCATCTATGTCGATTAGTAATATCATTACACCATTTTTATTACACATTGCCGATGATGGCGGATTAGAAAGTGCCATTCGATGCAATCGCGGACTTAAAAACGGAATATACTTTTATCATGGCTTGCTAACTAATAAGTCCATTGCCGATTGGTTTAACTTAGAACATCGCGACATAAACTTAATTGTTTTTTAGAGCATTACCACATTTAATGTGGTCGCGTCATTCACTTTATCTTTTTATTTCATAAAAAGGATATCGCTACTACCGCTAATGCAAAAATTAAGTTTTACATTTGCAAAAAGTTTTTAAAATGAAATTTAAGTTTCGTCTAGCCTATTATTTATTTGGTTTATTATTAGGATTATTTTTTGTGATTTGGTTTTTAGGCACAAAAGCAGAATCTAAAGGAGTAGAATTTTGTTATTTACCTAATTGTAGAGTTTTACAAGATTTACGAAAAAAACCACTTCAAATATCTGAAGAAGCCAAAACTACTCTAAACCAAGATTGGGTAAATTTAGAAGATGTAAAAGCTTCCTTAAAGTATGGCGATGTAGATTTTTCAAAGAGTAATGAAATATTTAAAAAAGGGAAACTTTACGTTATAGAAGGTAAAACAACTCAAAATGAAGAAATTACAATTACCATGATAAACTACACTGATAAAGTAATTTTAGAAAAAGTAGAAAAAAGGTAATTTTATTTAAAAAAACACTTGCAAATACAAATAATCAGTGTATATTTGCACTCGCAATTGAGAACAAGATTGCATTTTATTGGGGCAATTAGCTCAGTTGGTTCAGAGCACCTCGTTTACACCGAGGGGGTCAGGGGTTCGAATCCCTTATTGCCCACAAAATTTAAGGCTTCCTTTTTAGGAAGCCTTTTTTTATTCCATTAAATTATCGTTTTCATTACAATATGTTTTAAATATTTATTAGATTTGAAAACACAATTATTCTGCATATCCGTCTAAAAAGGCTCACTAAGCGGAATAAAAGTAAGGATATAAACTAGTTAGCGGTAATGGCAAGACTACACACACGACAATGAAGAAATTAATTTTAATAGGACTTTCTGCACTTTTTCTGACTGGTTGCTTTTGGGGTGACGAAGTGACTTCATACACTAAGTTGACAAAAGACTTTTGGCTTAATTGGTGGGCAGACAATACTGACCAACATATACTTTTAAGTTTTGACGATAAAGGAAACGGTGGGACGCCAATTATTAAGCAGACTGTTTTTGCTGTTGGCTATAATGACAATTTTATAATTGCAAAGCAACATCCCGACAAAGAAGAAGAAGTTAGCGAACGACTATTTCGTGACCAAAATTCAAAAGGTGACTTTGAAATAAAAAACTTGGCTGACACTGTATATTTAAGCAAGGATGATAGAATTTATCAAGACAGTGGAAAATGGTATCACATCAGCAATGGTTGGAATCCTCCTGACAGTTTAAAACCATATAGAAAAATTACTTTCTTTCATATAGTTGACATTAGAAATTACGAAAGAAAAAATCGTGACAGCTATAAAGTTTATACCTTCGAGAATGAGAAAGAATTTATAAACAAGCGACACGAACTTGGCGTGCCTGACGAATTAACATTTACAATAAAAAGCCCGACACTTGAATGACAGTAAAAAAGCCACATACCGCTAACAGCACCTACAAGAAATTGGCGGTTCAGTGGTTAAATGAAGCTTTGTGCTTCGTATCAAGTTCAGTGGTGGCAGACAGTTTTCGTTTCCGAAATCGCCAACTTCTTATAGCTGCGAAACGTTAGAACACATTCAGCTAAAGCTGACTTTTGTTGCTATATTTTGCTGCGCAAAATCCCACCCCAAAAGAAATGTGTTCTAACGACCTGCTAAACCAAATTGCTTTGGAATTTCAGTAAAAAACAGCTTTAGCTGCCCATCGAAGGAAAACGTGTACTAACATAAGCTAAAAGCAATTTGGCTCTATAATTTTTGCTCCCAATAACCGAAATTTGAACCAATAACGTAAACTACGTTTACTATTGGACAATCAATTATCCGATTGGTAAGCGGAAGTCCTTTAATCGGATAATTGCTCAACAAATTTCTTATATTTACGCAAAAATCATAGAACTGCGTTTAGCAGGTCGTTGTGCGAGAGTTGAGTAGCAGACGGAGAATAATATGAAGTAAACGAAAATAAAAAATGAAAGAATTTATAAACCCTCAAAATATTGTTGTTATAATATCTACTATTGTTTATGCAATAGTGTTTATAATACAAAAAGCTCAATTTGCTAAACAAAATGAAATTTTAAATAAATATGAAAAAATATTTTCAATTTTTAATATTGATGAAATAGAAAAATATGTAGAATTACAAAAAAAATCTATAAACCTGTCTTTAAACAATAGAGAAGTTGCGTTAAAAAATATTGAAACTGATATGGAAAATAGAATGTCTGAAATAAAAAAGGTTCATAATCTTTCAAAATCAACATTAGACAGTACACAAAAAATTATTGATGATGCTAAACGTTGCGAAGAATTGAATATTAATTACATGAATGACTTAAATGAACTTAACATCAAAGAGTTTGATGAACTCTATTCAGTAATTGAAAAATCTATAAAAGCAAATCACCCAGAAATATTCAAGAAAATAGAAGTTCAAATATCAAAAAATAAGGAAAAACATCTGTCAATAAAAAATGAAGTTTTTAAAAGATTTCTATTAGAAAAATTAGATTTTTTGGAACCTGAATCCCAAAAAAATATTTTAGATTTAATTCGCGATATGCGAAAATAAAACTAATACAAAATAGTTGTTTTTAGAGAATACATAAATATGAAAATAGTTTTTTTTAATAAACTCATCAAGTTTACTGTTCTATTGAAATTTCGAAAAAAACCCTCGCACAACAGCGGTTTGCTTCAATGGCTACTTCCGGATTTTCCTACGGAAAATCCGCTGCTGAATGGAATGTTTTGTTATATTTGTAATGGCTTGGTGTTGGTTCAACGCCACTGAGAGCAAGCCGCAGAACGTTGTACATAATACCCAAAATGACGAAACACGAATTGACATTCAGCAGAATAAAAGAACTTTTGAAAACTCATTTCCCAAATTTGATTTCGGAATTTGAAAACGGAACTCATCTAACTCTGAATTCGGAAAACGAAGAAGAATCACCAATATGGATTGAACTTGACGAAGGCGGAATGTTGACTGTTGGAATTGGAGTTGCTCACAAACATTTCTATCCAAATATTGATAATTTGAACGAAGGATTTAACGAGTTTTTACATTTTCTAACTTGTAAGAAAAAGAGAACTGATTTTTATAAAGGAAAATCTCAATTTAAAAGCATTTATTATTACGAATTAAAAAATGGAACTTATAAAAACTACGGAACTGTATCGAATTTGAATTTATCATTTTGGAAAAAAATTACTGAAAATACAATTACTCAAAACGGATTTATTGAACACAAAAAAATTGAATCTGAAATTGAAAGCATTAAAAGTACTATGCACAACAATGTATAACCGCAATTACGGCGGATTCGACTACGTCCGAATCCACTCGGAATTGCTAAAGTCTGTGCTAAACCGAAAATTAACGCATATAAACCCGTAACTGACGGTTATACGAGACCGTTAGAACACATTCAGCTAAAGCTGACTTTTGTTGCTATATTTTGCTGCGCTAAATCCCACCCCAAAAGAAATGTGTTCTAACGACCTGCTAAACCAAATTACCAGGAATATTTGCTATAATACAGCTTTAACTGCCCATCGAGGGAAAACGTGTACTAACATAAGCTATAAGCAATTTGGTCCTATAATTTTTGCTCCCAATAACCGAAATTTGAACCAATAACGTAAACTGCGTTTACTATTGGACAATCAATTATCCGATTGGTAAGCGGAAGATCTTTAATCGGATAATTGCTCAGCAAATTTCTTATATTTACGCAAAAATCATAGAACTGCGTTTAGCAGGTCGTTGTACAACATTGTAAAAATGAATCGAATATCTGCTTTAATTTTAATAGTTATTGTTAGTTGTAAAACAATTAAAATAACTGAGTGTAATTATATTGAAGACTACTACCAAACTATGTATAAAGCTGATTTGGAATATGAAACTGGAAACTATGAAAAAGCATTTGATCTATATTTAATTACTTTTAAAAAGTGTGAAGCAAAAAACACTTTTACTTTTAACGAAATTTCAAAATTCACAGAAAGTGCTGCTATTTTAAAAAAATTTGACATCACCTATGAATATGCTAAAAAACAAATTCTAAACGGAGTTAAGTTAAATAGATTTGAAAGTAACGAAAATTTCAATGAATTTTTAACATCAAAATACGGTCAGAAACTAATTAAAGAGTACCATGTTTTAAGAAATCAATTTGAAACAAATGCTGATTTCAAACTTAGAGATGAATTAATTTCAATGAAAAGAGCTGACCAAATGTACCGAAATAAAAATTACAAAGAAAATATTGCTAAACAAGATAGTATTGATAAAATTCATGAAAAGCGTTTAATAGAAATATTTAAAACAGTTGGTTATCCAACGGAGAGAATTGTAGGACAAACTAATATGGATAATCATGTTGATGTTGAACTTATGTTACTACATACTGATGATAGTATAAGAATAAATTACTTTGTGCCAAAAATTAAAGAATTTGTAAAAAATGGAACCGCATCTCCTTTAACTCTTGGAAGAATTATAGATCAGTATTATTTATACAATGGGGAACCACAGATTTACGGAACTTATAGAGCTCAAGGTGGTGGATATGCCAATATGATTAACGACTTAAAAAAAGTTGATAGCAACCGTATCTCCATTGGACTGCCTCCCTTGGAATTAACAGAAAAAAAAGATAGTTTAGTGAGAGCTAAATATGGATTTTAAAACAACGTTGTACAACAGCGGTTACAAGTAATGGCTAGGTTTGTATGTGTTTGGAAAATCCTTCGGATTTTCCAAAATTTAAGATATATTTGTTGTGGCTTGGTGCTGGTTCACGCCACTACTTGTAGCCGCGAAACGTTAGAACACATTCAGCTAAAGCTGACTTTTGTTGCTATATTTTGCTGCACAAAATCCCACCCCAAAAGAAATGTGTTCTAACGACCTGCTAAACCAAATTGCTTGGAATATTTGCTATAATACAGCTTTAACTGCCCATCGAGGGAAAACGTGTACTAACATAAGCTATAAGCAATTTGGACCTATAATTTTTGCTCCCAATAACCGAAATTTGAACCAATAACGTAAACTGCGTTTACTATTGGATAATCAATTATCCGATTGGTAAGCGGAAGTCATCTAATCGGATAATTGCTCAGCAAATTTCTTATATTTACGCAAAAATCATAGAACTGCGTTTAGCAGGTCGTTGTAGTACATTTTATGAATTTCAGAATATACATATTTTTTATAGTAATTTTACTAAACTTCAGTTGTCAAAATAATTGTAATTGTAAAATAGATGATGAGATTCTCAGAAAAAATGATAGCATTTTAAATACTATAAATTCAATAAATAAAAAATACTGGGATAAATATTTATCTGACTTAGAAGAAAATGATATTAGATTTGAAAAGAAAAATATATACAGATTTTCAAATAAAGATATCATGAGTGGTTCAACATTTGTCTATAAAATTGAACAGAATGTTAGAGATTATAAACTAACTGTTAAGAAACATTATAAATATTTTGATGGAAATGACAGTATTAACATTAAATATGAAAGACAACTAACAGAAAAAGAATGGAATAAATTTGAAAATCAAATAAAAAACACATGTTTTTGGACTTTACCAACCAGAATTAAAAGAAGCGGCTTGGATGGTTCAAATTGGTTATTAGAAGCAATTTCAATTAACAAAAATTATTGTACAGAAAGAAACTATCATGCTGTAATTAGATGGAGTCCCGAAAATGAAAGTGAGTTTTATAAATTATGTCAAATACTTATTGGATTTGATAAAAATGAATAAAAACGTACTACAACATTGGTTAGCTGTTATTGTGGCTTCTCGCCTACTTCCGAATTTTCTCCGAAAATCCGAAAGTATTCGTATATTTGGTTTGGCTAGTAACAAAACACCACAACATCAGCTAGCCAAGAACCGTTAGCAGTTATTTCAAAAAAACGTTATGAAAAAACTATTCGTAATTTTATCAATTATCTTATTATGTACTGGTTTCAAAAACAAATTGGGACAAAGAAAAACAACGTTGATCCAGTTTACAGAAAAAGAAATAGAATCAGGTTTTGTAAATAAAAATCCTCTAATTGTATACAATGGAAAACCTATAGGAAAATTTTCTGAAATTGATCATTCTTTAAACTTTTTCAACAAAGAAATTATCAATCCATATAGCTTTTCAAAAGAATCTAAGATTATGGTTGAAATTTTTGGTGATGACGCAAAAGAAGGAATAATTTCCTTTGAAGATAGAATGCTTTTGTACTGCAAAGGTCAACCAATGTATCTACATCTTATCAATGATAAAATTGTTGGAATCATGGAATTTGCTAAAGTTAACCCCAAAAAGATTAAAAAGTATTCTGAAATGAATTGGGTTAAAAGGGAAAAAGATTCAACTTATCTATATGGACATATTTACTCAATAATTACTAAATAAAGAAACAACTGCTAACAGCGGTTTTAAGAAATGGCGGGGCTTGGTGATTATTTGGAATGGTTTGGTGCTTATATTTCTTCTTTTCATTCAGCTTTTTTCTTTAAGACTTTTCGGTATATTTGTAAACA
This sequence comes from Flavobacterium okayamense, assembly GCF_019702945.1. Lineage (NCBI taxonomy): Bacteria > Pseudomonadati > Bacteroidota > Flavobacteriia > Flavobacteriales > Flavobacteriaceae > Flavobacterium > Flavobacterium okayamense. The sequence goes on along the minus strand of NZ_AP024749.1, from coordinate 1,822,783 downwards.
TCAGTAAAAAAAGTCCGCCACTTCTTAAAGCCGGCGGGACGTTAGAACACATTCAGCTAAAGCTGACTTTTGTTGCTATATTTTGCTGCGCTAAATCCCACCCCAAAAGAAATGTGTTCTAACGACCTGCTAAACCAAATTGCTTGGAATATTTGCTATAATACAGCTTTAACTGCCCATCGAGGGAAAACGTGTACTAACATAAGCTAAAAGCAATTTGGCTCTATAATTTTTGCTCCCAATAACCGAAATTTGAACCAATAACGTAAACTACGTTTACTATTGGACAATCAATTATCCGATTGGTAAGCGGAAGTCCTTTAATCGGATAATTGCTCAACAAATTTCTTATATTTACGCAAAAATCATAGAACTGCGTTTAGCAGGTCGTTAGCTACAATTTGAGAAAAACCGTGACTGAAACTAAAAACATAAATAATACAACGTCAAAAGAATGGTTAATTTTAATAACTGAATTCTTATCTAATCGTAATTCTAAATCGACAAAAACTATTTCGGAATTTTTAGGCTCTGAAAACAAGAAATACAAAAGAAATGAACGAGGCTCGAAATTCTTAATTCCCAAAAACACGAATTTAAATTACGTTGCGATAAATCCTGATTTAGAGAATACTGAAACGGATAAACCTGTTACTTATTTAGCATTTAGCGGAGAAAAACTGAATTTGAAATTGAATTATCTGACTGAATTGTTTCCAAATGTTGAATTAGTAGAAAACACCTATGATGGAGGAATTCAATTGTTTTTTAATCCCGTAGATAAAAGATTTTATTTTACAGCAGTCGCTTGTGAAATTTTTACTGACTATAAAACTCTTAATGAATTGACCGATGTTAACATAAATAGTATATCTTTTATGTTTAAACCAAATAAATTGAAAACAAGAGCTGGATATATAATGACAGAATAAAAACTGTAGCTAACAGCGGTTTGCTTCAATGGCTACTTCCGGATTTTCCTGCGGAAAATCCGCTGCTGAATGGAATGTTTTGTTATATTTGTAATGGCTTGGTGTTGGTTCAACGCCACTGAGAGCAAGCCTCATAACGTTGTATGCAATTTGATGAAAAAAATTATTTACATCATACTATTAGGAATTATTTTAAATTGTAATAATTCAAAATCAAACGCTGACAGTCAATCCGAACTGTATAAATTGACTTGCGAAAATGAGAGAGAACTACTTACTAATCCAAAAAATAATTGGAGAATCCCACTTGAACTAATTAACAACATCAATGATTATATTTCGGAATCAAATGTTCAATTAAAATCACCAAACGCTCTTAATGGAATTGAAAAATCGGAATATGGTATGAGCATTTATTCCAACATTTTCCCGTACTCAAAAATCAATGGAATTGAAATTGGACTTATGCCACTTGTAAGAAGTACTGGAAGTGGATTTACATCTTTTGTTGAAGACAGTTTTAGAATTGAAATTGATGAAGAGCAAAAAAGCCAATTACAACTAAAGCAAAATGTTTTTGAGTTTTACCGGAATTTTAAGCCAAATACTGAATTCGATTCAGACATAAGACTACGATATCCTAGGATAGATTTGACTTTCAGAGGCAATACTTTTTATAAAATGAATGACGTATTAAGCAGAATCGCATTGGGTTATTTAGAGGCAGCTGAATTGAAATCAGAAAAATTATTTTCAAAAAATATTTGTGAATTGAACAAAACAGAATTGAACAAACTAAAATCTGATTTTGAATTAAACATTCGGATATTCAAAATGGGAGGAATTGAATAAAAACTGCATACAACAATGTATAACCGCAATTACGGCGGATTCGACTACGTCCGAATCCACTCGAAATTGCTAAGGTCAGTGACGAACAGAAATTTTTGGTATATTTAACCCGTAACTGACGGTTATACTGAAACGTTATGGGCAAGTTAAGAAAACATCCTGCAAATAATTAAACTAAATGGATTAAAAAAATGAAACTTAAATACTTTAACGAAATTGATTTACAAAACCTGACTGATTATTATGAAGTTGATATTGATTTTAAAGGAAATTCTGTGCAGTTAGACATAAACTTTCAGGAAACTAAAATCAATGAATCAAATCTTGATTATCTAAAAAGTATTTTGGACGATTTGGATGGAATTTTACTAAAAGTAAATGACTTCATTAAAAACGACTATAAATCGGGTGAAGATGTTAAGGAGTTTCTGGCTTTTCATATAGAGGAGCTGGACAATGATGAACTTGAAAGTCTTCTTTCAGATTCGGATAAATCATTATCGAGAGAGGAACAACTTCTATCAATAATCAAACTTAAACGGATTGGATTCTACCCCGAAGACAATGACGAGTATGTAATTTTTGATTTTGTTACAGACGAGGAAGTTTCACAGTACTTATTAGTAGTTAAGGTAAATAGTAAAGGACAACTTGACCACATAACAATGGAGAGTTAATTATGGATGCGGCTGGATTTAAAAAACTTGTTACCAAACATTTTGCTCCAAAGATTAGAGAACTTGGCTGGAAAGGTTCTGGCTTTCATTTTAGAAAAGTAGAAGATAATCACATTGTAAAAGTTTTTGGATTTCAAGGAGCATGGTATGGTGGGTCAGTATGTTGTGAGACTGCAATTCACTTTGACTTTATTCCCGATTTAGCACAAGATAATGTTGACGTGAACAAAATTACATATGCATCATGTTTGATTCGGAAAAGACTATCACCCAAAGGAGATGGTGATTATCACTGGAATTTTAGGGATAGTGAAGCAGATAATATTGAATCGATAAATCAAATTTGGGAATCGTTTGAGAAACATGGAACAAAGTTTTACAATTCGTTTATGGATTTTCCAAAACCATTTGATAAGATAAAAGTTAAAGACCTCAAAAAAAGAGACTATCGTTTGATAAAAAATTGCTTTATCTCAAATATGATTGAGTTTGCTTGGATTTTAAAAGAAATTAACCTAAAGATTGGAAAATATAACATTGCGCAAGAATTTGCAGACTACGGATTAGATGAAGCTAATAAGTGGGCAAAAGAAATGGCTAAAAATAATCGAGGAAAAATAGACCAAGAGTATATTCGGATTTATGAAGATAAGTTTAAGATAACCAGCCCATAACACGCGGTCATAAAACATTGCGCAGATAGTGCTATATTTGAACAAAATAACATTTAATCAACGGCTTAGCGGGCTGATAAGTTTGTGTTCCAAAATGCGCAACGTTTCATACCGCCACCGTTAGAACACATTCAGCTAAAGCTGACTTTTGTTGCTATATTTTGCTGCACAAAATCCCACCCCAAAAGAAATGTGTTCTAACGACCTGCTAAACCAAATTGCTTGGAATATTTGCTATAATACAGCTTTAACTGCCCATCGAGGGAAAACGTGTACTAACATAAGCTATAAGCAATTTGGACCTATAATTTTTGCTCCCAATAACCGAAATTTGAACCAATAACGTAAACTGCGTTTACTATTGGATAATCAATTATCCGATTGGTAAGCGGAAGTCATCTAATCGGATAATTGCTCAACAAATTTCTTATATTTACGCAAAAATCATAGAACTGCGTTTAGCAGGTCGTTGCCCACAATTATGAAAAAGATTCGAACGCTAATATTATTACTTACTTTATTGACAATTTCATTTAATGGATTCTCTCAAGAAGTGACATTTTTTAATGCCGATGGATTTTTTTCAATTGGAACACAATCAAACCGAACAGCTTCTATAACCTTATACGATATTGACAACGACGGAGATTTAGATGCGCTTGTTGCAAATGGCAGACATTGGGCAGAACAGAATTATATTTATTACAATGATGGCAAAGGAGGTTTTAAAACAGCGCAACCCATCGGAAAAATCCTTGATGCTTCATATGCTTTAAAAAGTGCTGACTTCAATAATGATGGATTTGTAGACATAGCCGTAGCCAACGACAATATTCCGAATAAAATTTATTTTGGTTCTGCAAATGACAGCTTTGACAATGAAATTTCTTTTGGATCTTTAGCACCTTCAAGAAATCTTGAAATAGCAGATATTGACAACGATGGAGATTTTGACCTAATACTTTCAAATAGAAAAGCCGTAAACGAAATTTGCCTTAATGACGGAAAAGGAAATTTTGAAAAAATCATCACTTTTGGATCTGATTCTGACCAAACAATTCAAACAAGAATCGTAGATATAAACAAAGACGGATTTTTAGACTTAATTACAGCAGAAAGACAAAGTAAAAACAAAATTTATCTAAATGACGGAAAACAGAATTTTTTAAAAGTAATAGAATTTGGTAATGAAAAAGATGAAACCCGTTCTATTGATATTGGAGATTTTGACAAAGATGGATTTTTAGATGTTGTAACAGGAAATTTAGGTTCAAAAAATAGCATTTATTTTGGCGACAAAAATTTGACTTATAAGCGAGTTTTCGTTTTCAAAGAAGAACGTCAGACTTCATCAATAAAAGTAGCAGACTTAAATCAAGATGGCTATTTAGATATTGTTGAGGGAAATTCAGAAGAACGGAATTATATTTATTTAGGCCAGAAAGATGGCTCGTTTATAGAAATTGGTTTGCGAGAAGACTTAAAAGATGACACTTATAACATTGAAATAGGAGATTTAAATAATGATGGATTACCAGACATTGTTGAATCAAATTCAGGAACTTGGAATTTATATTATAGAACTCGTAAAAAATAACTGTGGGCAACAACGTGTATAATTAATGGCTGGTTATCGCCTACTTGCAAAAATACTCGCGGATTTTCTATTCGGTTTTATTTGCTAAATTAGGTGCTTAAACACGCCACTAATCATACACAAACACGTTAGAACACATTCAGCTAAAGCTGACTTTTGTTGCTATATTTTGCTGCGCTAAATCCCACCCCAAAAGAAATGTGTTCTAACGACCTGCTAAACCAAATTGCTTGGAATATTTGCTATAATACAGCTTTAACTGCCCATCGAGGGAAAACGTGTACTAACATAAGCTAAAAGCAATTTGGCTCTATAATTTTTGCTCCCAATAACCGAAATTTGAACCAATAACGTAAACTACGTTTACTATTGGACAATCAATTATCCGATTGGTAAGCGGAAGTCCTTTAATCGGATAATTGCTCAACAAATTTCTTATATTTACTCAAAAATCATAGAACTGCGTTTAGCAGGTCGTTGTGTGTAATTTGAGAAAAACTAATGCAGAGAACAGAAATCATAGATAAGAATCAACTTTTTGAACTGATTGAATTCATTCTTTCGGACTCTAAAAATGAATTCTATGAATCATATTCTGAAATGGAAAAAGAAATAGTTCGAATAAACAATATCTCTGAATTCCAAGACTATTTTGACAATGGAATAGCGAATGGAAAAATGCATTTCGGATTTGGAAATTATAATCCTGAATCGAAAGGCAAGTTCTTTACGTCGAAAATAAAGCTAAATCCTAAATATTGTGACGGAAAAACTTTCCGCTATCGAATAGATGGTTGGGCAATAATCTTTATTCAGTTTGACTTACAAAACGGAGAAAACCGAATTGAATGTAGAGTTTCCGTAAATTCAAAAAAACGAGCTGAAAACTGGGAAAGCACAAATCCTGAATTTGGGAATCCTGAATTATGGGAATGGAAAAATGTGGAAAGTAGAGCGAGAAAAATAATTAACCGATTAAAAAAAACTACACACAACAATGTATAACCGCAATTACGGCGGATTCGACTACGTCCGAATCCACTCGGAATTGCTAAAGTCCGTGCCAAACCGAAAATAAGCGCATATTAACCCGTAACTGACGGTTATACCTAAACGTTAGAACACATTCAGCTAAAGCTGACTTTTGTTGCTATATTTTGCTGCGCAAAATCCCACCCCAAAAGAAATGTGTTCTAACGACCTGCTAAACCAAATTGCTAGGAATATTTGCTATAATACAGCTTTAGCTGCCCATCGAGGGAAAACGTGTACTAACATAAGCTATAAGCAATTTGGTCCTATAATTTTTGCTCCCAATAACCGAAATTTGAACCAATTACGTAAACTACGTTTACTATTGGACAATCAATTATCCGATTGGTAAGCGGAAGTCCTTTAATCGGATAATTGCTCAACAAATTTCTTATATTTACGCAAAAATCATAGAACTGCGTTTAGCAGGTCGTTGGCAATAATTACATGAACAAAATATGAATTGTATAAAATTAATCCCTATCTGCCTCATCATCTTTGGTTGTTCTGAATCGAAACAAAAACAACCATTAAAAGTTGAAGGTGCTGAAACATTAGTTTCTAATCAAAAAAGACTTCCTCCAAAGTCGGTTTCACCAGTTATAGTTGATAAAATCAAATATGTTTCTTCTTTAAATGAAATAATAGCAATCGATATTGAAAGTCAAAAAGAACTTTGGAGAAAAGAAATATATGAAATTTCATATGATGAAAGTCTCGAGAGAGATGTTCAAGATATCTTCATTGACTCAATTATGTTATTCAATAATTCATTGGTAATCAGAAATGAATCTAACGAATTGTATTTTCTAGGATTAGATTTAAAAAAAATATACCCAAACCATACTGAGATTGAAAAACATGAACATCAAGGATATGATCTTTACTTTAGTGAATCATATAAAACCGAGTTCGAATATTTTAAGAGTTTGGACTCTCATACCGAGCAACTGAATAAAAGTGAGTGTATAGAGAGAGAACTATTATCCGAGTTGTCAAATCAATCATTAGATCTAAAATTAAATAATGGTCAATTCCATAATCTAAGAAAACCTATAGAAGATGAGCAGTTTTATGGATATTCATTCGAACATTTCGATCCAACCACAAACCTATATGTAGTCTGGGAAAATTGGTTAGAGGCAGGACATCCTATTGCAATAGACGCTAGAAACGGTAATGAATTAGTACTATTTGGGAAAAATTTCTCAACCAATTTGAGTGCTTCATCAACTGTCAATTTTGCGATTGATCTTGGTGCAGGATGGACACCAAACGGTATTCAATTTTTAAATATAGATGAAGGTCAGATTAAGAAACTATTCGAATTCGATCCAATAGATTTACTTTCAAAAAATTGGGGACCATTAGATGTAGCATGGAAAAATGATTCGACCGTAATCATTCATTTTACTGATGCCAAGTCTTCTTCAATTTACATGCAGATGAAATTCAAAAATCAAACGAATTAACTATTGCCAACAAAACCTATAAGCAATAATGCCCTTCGGGATGCTACTGCTCATAGCTAAACCGTTAGAACACATTCAGCTAAAGCTGACTTTTGTTGCTATATTTTGCTGCGCTAAATCCCACCCCAAAAGAAATGTGTTCTAACGACCTGCTAAACCAAATTGCTTGGAATATTTGCTATAATACAGCTTTAACTGCCCATCGAGGGAAAACGTGTACTAACATAAGCTATAAGCAATTTGGTCCTATAATTTTTGCTCCCAATAACCGAAATTTGAACCAATAACGTAAACTACGTTTACTATTGGACAATCAATTATCCGATTGGTAAGCGGAAGTCCTTTAATCGGATAATTGCTCAACAAATTTCTTATATTTACTCAAAAATCATAGAACTGCGTTTAGCAGGTCGTTAGTGGGAATAAAGACTACTCGAATAAATGACTAAAATATAATATTTATGGGGATAATAAGTGGTTTTCTTGAATTATTTGGTTGCAATAGTCGTAATGATAGTAACCCAAATAGTAGCAATGATAATAACTCGAATAATACAATCTTAATTGCAAAGCAAATTAAGATTGACGAATTAGAGGGTCAACTTAATTTATTACAGACAGGTAAAACAGAATTTGATTTTATTGGAATCACCTCGAACGGCATTGACTGCATATATTTCATGAAAGAAGGAAATAAATTACAAATTGAATTTGAAGCAATGATATTAGAGCAATTGCCCTATATAGAATCATTGAGAGAATTTGCAAATCAGAATGGAATTGAAACAACTGATACAGATTACGGCAACCAACCTCGATATGAATCAAAAAATCCTGCACCTGTGCTCAGATTGAATGTAAATGCGGACATCAAAAAAGCAGCAGAATTAGGAAGACTAATTGAGACGGTCATTTTTAAGAATAATGACAATGCAAAATATGACGTTGTACTATAATGAAATAACACTAACATAAGCTAAATGCAATTTGGTCCTATAATTTTTGCTCCCAATAACCGAAATTTGAACCAATTACGTAAACTACGTTTACTATTGGACAATCAATTATCCGATTGGTAAGCGGAAGTCCTTTAATCGGATAATTGCTCAACAAATTTCTTATATTTACGCAAAAATCATAGAACTGCGTTTAGCAGGTCGTTAGTAGTCATACTAAACAGAAACATGAAATTAAGGCAAATTAGAGCAATTTTATTATTATTATTTTTCATTAGTTGTAATCAAAAAAAAATTGATAATAATGATTCAAAATTATCTGAAAATGATAAATATGAAAACAAAATTTCAACACAAAATATTTCTGTAAATGAATTACCCAAAGAATTAACTTTTAAAGGCAATTTTATTAAAGCTACTAAACTAAAAGATGAGATAGGTAATCAAATAGTACTTTTAACCCAAACCGAAGAAACACAAAGTGAGAAAATTAAGTTCATTGAGCATGAATTTGATAAGAGTATTTATGTATATAACTTCTTGTTGAACAATACTAGCAATAAGTATGAATTAAATTGGAAAATTCAAGATTTTGAAAAAAATTGTGACTTTGATTTAATTATAGGCTTTTTAGACAATACAAATCTATTTACTGATTTAAATAATAACGGAATTACGGAAATTTGGTCAATGTATCAAAAAGGATGTGTTTCTGATGTAAGTTCTTTAGAAATGAAAATCATTATGTATGAAGGAGAAAATAAACATACAATTAGAGGTAATAGCTTAATAGATTTTGGTAATTCAAAATTTGGAGGTGAATATAAAATTGATGATAATTTTTTGAAATCACATCCAAAAATATTAAATTTTGCAAAGAGAATGTGGAAGGACAATTACATCCAGAAATTTGAATAAAAAAGTACGAACTACTAACAGCAGTTAGCCTCAATGACTCGAGATAAGATTTTCCTACGGAAAGCCACAGGCAACCAAAATAACTTATATTTGTTATAGCAAGTCTTTAATCGCTGCCAATAAGGTTAGCTGTAAAATGCTATGTTTAATTCTATGAAAAAATATCTATTCATAATAATAGCAATATTCTGCTTTATAAATGTTTGCTCATCGCAAATAGATGAAAAAGATATATTTTCAGAAATAATTAGTTCTAATATAAACGAAAATGATTCAATTCATATTGAAATTAAATATCGTGAACAAATAGGTTGTCTTGGAAATTATGTTGGAAAAATATTAATTAATGTAAAAGCAGAAAAACTCATTTTTTGTCATATATCATCAAATCCGAAAAGAAAATTTGAAGGATTTCAAACCGCAAACAAAAATATTCTTAAATTAGTTAGAGATTTCGAAATTAATGGAAAAAAAAGCAAAAAAAGGCCATGTGGAACAATTCTCGCTGAACAGCATGGTTTTGAAATTTATTTAAAAATTAATGATAAAGAAACAGAATTTACTTTTTGTAAATTTGAATATGATGGATTAGACATATTACTTCAAAAATTAGTTTCTTTAAAAGAGAAAAACTAATGCTAACAAAGGTTACAAATAAGAGTTAGTTCAGGAATATTCTGAAAATTGTTTCATCAATTCAAAATTTCACACTTTTTTTCTAATTTTCTAAACTTTGTCTTTTGTAGGCTACTTTCTTTATTAGTTTTGAAATAATTCATAAAAGAAAGTTTAATATTTTTAACAAATGGGAAATAAACGAAAAGGTCAATTAACAACTCATTCTGAATGGCATAAACATTTAAAAAAGATTGGAAAAAGGTTTTTCTGGAAAGGTGAGCGATTAGCTGAAAAGAAAATGATTGATCAAAATCTAACTGAAATAGAAAAGAATAAAAAACTATAGCAAAATAAATTCATAAGTAATTACCAAAACTTATTTTGAACTTTAAAAACATTATTAAATATTTCACCTTAATTTTTATTGGATTAGGAATTGGTTTGTCTTTACTTTTTGGTGTTGAATATACTTGTAAAGGTTCAAACGAAATGTTTCCTGATTATTACGGAAATCCTTTCATCTTTAAACAAGAATCTTTAGGAAGTTCCTTAGAATATTATTTTAGTTTAACCGGAATAATTTTGAATACTTTATTTTGGACAATAATTTTAATTGGATTGAGATTAATAATTTTAAAAATTATAAAGATTTCAAATAACAATAAATTTATAATTTATTCCTACAGGTTAATCACTTTAGTTTTAATCTTATTTACAATACTAAACATTTACATTTCTTATTTAGAAATGGGTATGAGTTTTAATCAAATTGAATTGTATTGGGACATGAATAAAGAAGCCCAAGTGTACGGATTAATTTGTGAAGGTGAATGGTTTTTTATGTTTTAAATTACTTCTCTCTTCCCTTCAATACATCTACTACATCATTTAACTGAAAACCTTTTGCTTGCAATAAAATTAAATAGTGAAACAATAAATCGGCGCTTTCGTTCAAGAATAAATCGTCATTGTTGTCCTTTGCTTCAATAACGACCTCAACGGCTTCTTCCCCAACTTTTTGGGCGATTTTATTTATTCCTTTTTCAAAAAGAGAAGCTACATAACTCTTTTCAGCTGAAGCGTTTTCTTTACGCGCTGTAATTGTGTTTTCTAATTTTGATAAAAACCCATACTCTTGATTGTTTTGTTCGTTCCAACAAGTATCAGAACCTTTGTGACATGTTGGCCCCATAGGATTTACTTTTAGCAACAACGTATCGTTATCACAATCAATCGCATAACTTACTAAGTTTAAAAAGTTGCCACTCTCCTCGCCTTTTGTCCATAATCTATTTTTAGTACGACTAAAGAAAGTTACTTTTTTTGTGGTTATTGTTTTATCTAATGCTTCTTGGTTCATAAAACCCAACATTAATACGTTTTTGGTTTCATTATCTTGAATTATTGTTGGTACTAAACCGTCTGTATATTTTGTGAAATTTATCATAATTATATTCTTTTACACCCCTCTATTGCTTTCGCAATAATCCTCAAGGGGACAATTATAGTCTAATGTTAATATTTTGTTGTTTTAAAAATTCTTTCAATTCTGGAATATCAATTTCGTGGTAATGAAAAACACTTGCGGCTAAAGCAGCATCAGCTTTTCCTACGATAAAAGTATCGGCAAAATGTTGCATAGTTCCAGCACCACCAGAAGCTATGATTGGAATATTTACAATTTCAGAAAGTTTAGCCAAAGCTTCATTGGCAAAGCCATTTTTAGTTCCATCGTTATTCATAGAAGTAAATAAAATTTCGCCTGCGCCTCTTTCTTCAACTTCTTTAGCCCAATCGAATAAATTCAATTCAGTTGGAACTTTACCACCAACTAAATGTACCATCCATTCGCCATTAATTTTTTTGGCATCTATAGCTACAACTGTACACTGGCTTCCATATTTAGCTGCGATTTCATTTATTAATTGAGGTCTTTTTACTGCCGAAGAATTGATAGAAACTTTATCGGCTCCATTTCTCAACAATATATCTACATCTTCCACAGAAGAAATTCCACCACCAACAGTAAAGGGAATGTTTATCGTTTCGGCTACTTTTCTTACCAAATCGACTAATGTCTTTCTGCGTTCTTCTGTAGCTGAAATATCTAAGAATACCAATTCATCCGCCATGGTATCGGCGTATTTTTTTGCCAACTCTACAGGATCGCCAGCATCGCGCAATTCTAAGAAATTAATACCTTTTACGGTGCGTCCGTTTTTAATATCCAGACATGAAATTATTCTTTTTGTTAGCATTTTTAGTTGTTTAAAATGTAATTTTCTAATTGTTTTAAACTGATTCTGTTTTCGTAAATTGCTTTTCCAATTATTGTTCCCTCGCAACCTAATTCTACTAATTTTGGTAGTTCGTCGAAAGTGGAAATTCCTCCAGAAGCGATTAATTTTAATCTCGACTCCGCTCGATTTGACAAATCAGAATCTAAAATCTTTTTGTATAAATCAAAACTTGGACCTTGTAACATGCCATCTTTAGAAATGTCTGTACAAATAACATATTCAATACCTTCTTGTTGGTATTTTTGAATAAATGGAATAACTTCTTCAGTAGATTCTTCTAACCAACCTGAAATAGCTATTTTTTCATCAGCAGCATCAGCGCCAAGGATAATAGCATCAGCTCCATATTCAGAAATCCATTTTTTAAAAACATCTGGATTTTTTACAGCTATACTTCCACCGGTAATTTGTTTCGCACCACTTTCGAAAGCGATTTTAATATCATTATCGGTTTTAATGCCTCCACCAAAATCAATTTTTAATGAAGTTTTTAAAGCTATTTGTTCCAAAACTTTGTAGTTCACAATTTGACTCGATTTTGCACCATCTAAATCAACTAAATGCAAGTACTGAATGCCTGATGCTTCAAATTCTTTGGCAACTTCTAATGGGTTTTCGTTATATATTTTTTTTGTATTGTAATCACCTTTCGATAGCCTTACGCATTTTCCATCGATGATATCTATAGCTGGAATTATTCTCATTTTGAATTTAGATTTTAGAATTAAGAATTAAGAAGTTTTTTAATATTTGCTCTCCATAAATTCCGCTTTTTTCTGGGTGAAATTGTACGCCATAAAAATTGTCTTTATGTATTGCTGTGGTATATTCTATTCCGTATTCAGTTGTAGCGATTGCATATTCACATTTTGGAACATAGTAACTATGAACTAGATACATAAATTCGTCTTCTTTAATATCTTTAAACAAATCTGATTTTAAATTTTTAATCGTGTTCCAGCCCATTTGCGGAACTTTTACTTCGCTTGTGAACTTTACAACATCAATATCAAAAATTCCTAAACCTTTGGCATTTCCTTCTTCAGAGTAATTACATAGCAATTGCATACCTAAACAAATACCTAAAACAGGTTGGTTTAACGTTGGAATTAACTTATCCAATCCTAAATTCAGAATCATTTTCATTGCACTTGAAGCTTCGCCAACGCCAGGAAAAATAACTTTATCGGCATTTGAAATAACTTCCCAATTTGAAGTAACTTCACCTTCATACCCTAATCTATTTAAAGCAAATAATACACTTTGTACATTTCCAGCTCCGTAATCTATTATGGCTATTTTCATTATAACATTCCTTTAGTTGAAGGTAAAATCATTTTTTCTGGATCTCTTTTTACAGCCACTTTAATTGCTTTAGCAAAGGCTTTAAAAATAGCTTCAATCTTATGGTGTTCGTTTGTACCTTCAGCTTTTATATTGAGATTTGCTTTTGCACCATCAGTAAAAGATTTGAAAAAGTGATAAAACATTTCGGTTGGCATTTGACCAATCATTTCGCGTTTGAAATCAGCATCCCAAACCAACCAATTTCTACCTCCAAAATCGATGGTTACTTGTGCTAAACAATCGTCCATAGGCAAACAAAATCCGTAGCGTTCGATTCCTAATTTAGTACCTAAAGCTTTTGAAAAAACTTCTCCTAAAGCAATAGCTGTATCTTCAATGGTATGGTGTTCATCAACTTCTAAATCACCTTTGACTTTAATATCTAAATCCATTTGTCCGTGACGTGCTATTTGGTCTAACATATGATCGAAAAAGGCAATTCCTGTATCAATAGTACTCTTTCCAGTTCCGTCTAGATTTAAGGTAATGGCAATATCTGTTTCATTTGTTTTACGAATTATAGAAGCCGAACGATCTTGTAGTTTTAAAAATTCATAAATTTTTTCCCAATCATTATTTTCTAAAGCAATTGATTTTTGAAGTTCTTCTAATGAATTTTCAACTTCATTTGTTCCTGCTTGAATTCCATCGTTTATGAATATTGCTTTACAACCTAAATTCTTAGCCAATTCCACATCAGTGATTCGATCACCTATCACAAAAGAATTTTCCAAATCATAGTCAGGATTATTTATATATTCTATTAACATTCCTGTTCTAGGTTTGCGTGTAGGTGCATTATCTTCAGGAAAACTTTTATCGATACATTGATTGGCAAAAACAACTCCTTCCCCTTCAAATGTTTTAATGATGAAATTATGAACCGGCCAAAAAGTATCTTCCGGGAAAATTGTAGTCCCTAATCCATCTTGATTGGTAACTAAAACCAATTCATAATCTAATTCTCTAGCTATTTTACCCAAATAGGTTAGACATTTCGGATAGAAATACATTTTTTCAAAAGCATCGATTTGAAAATCCGACACTTCTTTAATCATGGTTCCGTCTCTATCAATAAACAATATTTTCTTTAGCATAATCTATTTTTTTAATAACCTGGATTAATTTTTCATTTTCTTCTTTTAAACCAATGCTAATTCGCAAACAATTTTCACACAATGGCTGATTCGTTCTATTTCTAACTACAATTCCGTTATCAATAAACTGTTGGTAACGATAATTGGCATCATCAACCTTTATTAAAATAAAATTGGCGTCGGAAGGAAAAACTTTCTCTACAAAAGAGGTTTTTTCAAGTTCTTTTTTCAGTTTTTTTCTCTCTGATATTAGTTTTTTAACTTGAAAAGGCATTGTACTTTGTTCCAACTTTTTTAATGCTGATTCTTGAGAGAGAATATTAATATTGTAAGGCGGTTTTATCTTATTTATAATTGAAATAATATCTGTAGATGCATATAGAATACCTATTCGTAAACCCGCCATTGCATAAGCTTTTGAAAGCGTTTGTGTAATTACAAGATTTGGACAATCCGCTAAAACACTAAGCCAACTTTCATCTTTTGAAAAATCGATATAAGCTTCATCAATAACAACTAATCCGTTGAAATTATTCATGATTTTTAAGATTGCTTCATCTGAAAACGAATTACCTGTTGGGTTGTTAGGTGAACACAAAAAAATGATTTTTGTATTTTCATCAATTGCTTGAATAATTGAATCTACATTTGGTTGAAAATCATTTGTTAGTAAAACTTCTCTATTTTCAATTGCATTTATACCCGCTAAAACGCTATACATACCATAAGTTGGGGGTAAGGTTATAATATTATCACGATTAGGTTCGCAAAAGGCTCTAAAAAGTAAATCTAAAACTTCATCACTTCCATTTCCAATAAGGATATTATCTTTAGATACATTATTTCTATCGGCAAGTATGTATTTTAATTCTTTTTGTTGCGGATCGGGATAACGATTCATTCCATTTGAAAACGGATTTTCATTTGCATCCAAAAAGATCATTTCTTGTTCAAAATCTTTAAAATCGTCTCTTGCCGAAGAATACGGTTTTACAGTTTTCACATTTGAACGCACCAATTTATTTAAATCAAAACTTTTCATTTTATTAGTTCTTTTAAACGTAGTGAAACTGCATTTTTGTGTGCTTGTAATCCTTCTGATTCAGCCATGATTTCAATACTTTTTCCAATATTTAGCATTCCTTCTTCAGTAATCTTTTGGAAGGTCATCGCCTTCATAAAACTATCTAAATTTACGCCACTATATGTTTTTGCATAACCATTTGTTGGTAAGGTATGATTGGTTCCTGAAGCATAATCTCCCGCGCTTTCAGGTGTGTTATTTCCAATAAATATAGAACCCGCATTTTCTATTCCGCTAACAAAGAAATCTTCATTTTTTGAACAAACAATAAAGTGTTCCGGTGCATATTCATTTATTAACTCTAAAGCTACCTTTTCATTTGTAACGCAAAATAGCCTAGAATTTTCAATAGCAACTTTAGCAATTTCTTTTCGTGGTAATTCTTCAATTTGCTTTGTTATTTCATTTTCAACTTTCTTAAGAATATCCTTTGACGTTGTAACTAGAATTACTTGACTATCCTTTCCGTGTTCTGCCTGACTCAATAAATCAGAAGCAACGAAAGCTGCATTTGCTGATTCATCTGCATATACTAATAATTCACTTGGACCAGCTGGCATATCAATACCTACACCAAATTGGGTTGCATATTGCTTAGCCACAGTTACAAATTGATTTCCAGGTCCGAAAATTTTATAGACTTTAGGTATCGTTTCAGTTCCGAATGTCAAAGCACCGATAGCTTGAATACCACCAACTTTAAAGATTTTTGTCACGCCACATAATTGAGCTGTGTATAAAATGGCTGGATTTATTTTTCCTTCCTTATTTGGTGGTGTACATAGCACAATTTCTTTACAACCAGCAATTTGAGCTGGTAAAGCCAACATTAATACGGTAGAAAATAAAGGTGCTGAACCGCCTGGAATATATAAGCCTACTTTTTGAATGGGTCTTTTTTCTTGCCAACAACTTACTCCATTGGTTGTGATAACTTCAAGTTTTTCAGTTTTTTGAGCTGTGTGAAAATTATAAATATTATTTTTTGCAACTTCAATTGCTTCTTTTAATTCATTTGAAACTAAAGAAATAGCTTCATTTATTTCTTCTTGAGAGACTAAAATATTTTCAATACAAGTTCCATCAAATAAAGACGTATATTTTTGAACAGCCACATCTCCTTTTTGTTGGATTTCTTTAAAAATTCCTTTTACGGTTTCTTCAATATCTTCAAAGGATTGTGTGGGTCTTTTTAATAATTCTGACCAAGATTCTTTTTTGGGGTTAAATATGATTTGCATAGTTGTGAGTTTTAAAATTATAATACCATTTTTTCAATTGGACAAACTAAAATACCTTCTGCACCTGCTTGTTTTAGTTGGTCGATAACTTCCCAAAATTGCCCTTCATCAATTACGGAATGTAGACTACTCCAACCTTCTTCTGCTAAAGGCATAATTGTTGGACTTTTTAAAACAGGTAGAATAGAACTTACTTCTGAAATTTTATCATTGGGAACATTCATTAAAATGTATTTTGATTTTCTTGAACGCAAAACGGATTGAATTCTAAATTGAAGTTTTTCTAATAATATTTTTGAATCATCTGAAATTTTTGGTGAAACCGCTAATACAGCTTCACTTTTTAAAATGATTTCCACTTCTTTTAATCCGTTTTTAAAAAGTGTACTTCCAGAAGAAACGATATCCACAATGACATCGGAAAGTCCAATATTTGGAGCAATTTCAACTGAACCTGAAATTTGGTGAATATCTACCGTAATTCCTTTTGAT
Organism: Flavobacterium okayamense; assembly: GCF_019702945.1. NCBI lineage: Bacteria > Pseudomonadati > Bacteroidota > Flavobacteriia > Flavobacteriales > Flavobacteriaceae > Flavobacterium > Flavobacterium okayamense. Next base: position 1,805,494 of record NZ_AP024749.1, on the reverse strand, counting down.
GTAAAATAGTCAACAACAGTTTTTGGATACGAAGTTGCCACACGTAATCCGTTTAAATCTTGGATGGAATTGTACTCGAAATTCTTAGGAACTGCTACCGAAACCTTACATTTAGAGAAACCTAATTTTTCAGCTACTTGAATATTAGCTCCTTTCTCAACTAACAAATTATCGCCAACTATAGCTACATCTACAACTCCATCTATTAAATATTGAGGAATATCTGAATTTCGTAAATAATACACTTCTAAAGGAAAATTAGAAGCAGTAACTTTAAGCTGGTCGTTTCCATTATAAACTGAAATACCACAATCTTTTAGAATTTGGATACTTTCATCGTGTAAACGACCTGATTTTTGAATAGCAATTTTTAACGTGTTCATTTTAAATTTAATTAATTTTTAAAATGAGTACACCAAGGAGATTTAAAACTATCAGTAAATAAAAAACCCGCTTGATGTACTCAAACGGGTTACTAGTTTTATATATGATTAATTACATAACATCACTACATCGCTTGAGCGTGGAAAAAATGATGATGATGATGTAATTGATTTAAAAACATATTTTCTGTTATTTTAACTCTGCAAATTTAAATACTTTTATTTTAAATATCCAAATTTTAAATATTAGTTTTTTTCTAAAATAACTTCAACAGGACTATTTGTTCGTCTACCAAACATCTTAGCCTTTTCGTTTTCTGAAGAACATAAAATATACATGTTAAAACTCTGCAACGCTACTATTTGAGGCTTATACAAGCCTTTACTATCTTGTATTTTAACACTGAAATTATCAGCTGGAAATGTATTATTCACAGATAAAAAATATTGATCTTTTGCATACGGAAAAAAGTATCTTTCTTTTTCGTTTTCTTTATTAATTAGGTAATTTTGGGTAAATACCAAAGGCTTATTCGCTCCATTCCAACTATAAACATTTCCAACATTTAAAATATCTTCTCCCTTTTCATTAACAATTGAAATTGTTAAATCTTTAATATTTTCAGTTTTTCCGTTTTCATGAACATCAACAACTATGTAAGATGTAAAATCATAACCACAATGTTGGATTTGTCCTAATGAGAAAATAGAATACAGAAAAAGTAAAATTGATAAGATTTTTTTCATATTAAAAATTTGACTTAAACTTTAAAGACAAAATTCGAGCCAAAATATTATTTATTCATTACTAAATAGTTATAAACTAAATCTCTTTGTTCATCAGTAATCTTTGCTTTCTTCTGCATACGACTCACAATTGGCTCCCATTCTTCTTTCGTAAAATCATCTGGACTGAATAATTTATGGCATTTTCCACAATTGTTTTCAAATAAAGTTTTTCCTTCAGCCAATTCTGGAGTCAATTTAATTTGTTTTGCTTCAGTTGCTTCTACTGTTTTTTTACTCGAAGAACATGACGCTAACAAAGCTGCAATAGCTATGGTACTTAATAATTTTGTTTTCATTTTTTGATTGGTTTTGTGTAAAAATATAATTTTTTATCATAAAAAAATCCCAAAACATTAAGTTTTGGGATATATTTTATTTTATAGAGTTAGTTTAAAAACTATTTCACGTCCATTAATTCTACATCGAATACTAATGTTGCATTTGGAGGAATAACGCCACCAGCTCCTCTACTTCCATAACCTAAATACGAAGGAATAACAAAACGAGCTTTATCACCAACTTTTAATAAAGAAATTCCTTCGTCCCAACCTTCAATTACTTGACCAACACCTAAGGTGAAATCAATTGGTTGTTTTCTTTTGTATGAAGAATCAAAAACTTGTCCGTTATCTAATGCTCCTTGATAATGAACTGATACTTTTTTACCTTTTTCAGCTTGTTTACCACTACCTTTTTGTATAATTTGGTAACGCAAACCACTTTCAGTTTTTTGAAAACCAGCTGCTAATTTTTCTAAAGCTTCTTCGGCTAATCTTTTTTCATCAGCTAAACGTTGCTCACGAGAACCTTCAAATTTTCTGAAAGCTTCAATAGCATTCCAGTTTTTAGCTTCCTCTCCAACTCTAACAATCTCAATAGATTCAATAGTATCGCCTTGTGCAACGGCATCAACAACATCTTGTCCTTCTACAACGTGTCCAAAAACCGTATGTTTTCCATCTAACCAACTTGTTTCAACGTGCGTAATAAAGAACTGTGAACCATTAGTTCCTGGTCCTGCATTAGCCATTGATAATACTCCAGGTCCATTGTGCTTTAATTCTGGATGAAACTCATCGTCAAACTGATATCCAGGTCCACCAACTCCAGTTCCTTGAGGGCACCCTCCTTGAATCATAAAATCTGGAATAACTCTATGGAATTTTAAACCATCATAATATGGTTTTCCCATTGGTTTTGCATCGTTTTCTAATTGACCTTCTGCTAAACCAACAAAGTTTCCAACAGTCCCAGGTGTTTTATCGTGAGTTAATTTTACCAAAATACTGCCTTTTGGTGTATTAAATTTTGCGTAAATTCCGTCTTGCATTGCTTTAATAATTAAATTTGATTGCAAAATTACGATTTTATATTCAAATGAAAAATCAAGATTACTTTGAAATCAACAAACAAACTTGGAACAATAAAGTTCCGGTTCATTTGGCTTCAGATTTTTATAACCAAAAAGAATTTTTAAAAGGAAAAAATTCATTGCCCGAAGTTGACCAAGAAATACTTGGAGATATAACTAATAAATCAATTTTACATTTGCAGTGTCATTTTGGTCAAGATTCTATTTCTATGGCTCGAATGGGCGCAAAAGTTACAGGAATCGATTTATCGGATAAAGCAATAGATGAAGCCAAAAAGATAAATTCAGCTTTAAACCTTGATACTAAATTTATTTGTTGTAATGTTTACGATACTTTAGAACACATAAACGAACAATTTGATATTGTTTACACAAGTTACGGAACAATTGGTTGGTTACCCGACTTAGATAAATGGGCTAACGTAATTTCAAAAAGTTTAAAAACTGGTGGAAAATTAATTTTTATTGAATTTCATCCTGTGCTTTGGATGTTTGATGATGATTTTAAAGAAATAAAATATCATTATCATAATGAAAAACCAATTATTGAAGAATACACTGGAACTTATGCCAATAAAGAGGCTGATATAAAAACAGATTACATTGGTTGGAATCATTCACTCTCAGAAGTTTTTTCAAGTTTAATTAATCAAGGGCTCCAAATTCAACACTTTAAAGAATATGATTATTCACCTTATAATTGCTTCAACGAAACGATAGAATTTGAAAAAGGGAAATTTAGGATCAAACATATGGATAATAAAATTCCAATGTTATTTAGCTTAATCGCAACAAAAAAATAAATTATGAAATCAATTTTTAACCCAGCAGATAATCAAGAAATTATAAACAGAATAAATAACCTTACAATTGAATCTAAGGCTAAATGGGGAAAAATGACTGTAGATCAAATGTTAAGTCATTGTATAGCTCCAATTGATGTTGCGTTTGGAACTTTACCATTAAAAGCAAACTTTGTAATGCGATTATTAGGTAAAATGCTAAAATCTAAAATCTTAAATAGTCCAGAATTTAAAAAAAATAGCCCTACAGCTCCTGCCTTTATAAGAAAAGAAAGTTATGATTTTGAAGCTTCAAAAAAAGAATTGATTGAAAAAGTAAAAAGATTTGCTTTGGAGGGACATACTGCAATTAAAAATCAAATACATCCATTTTTTGGTAAAATGACCTATGAAGAATGGGACAAATTACACTATATGCATTTAAATCATCATCTAAAACAATTCGATTGTTAAGTAACTATTTTACAGTAATTTATAAAAATAAATTAATTTATTACTATTATCTGCTTTTTTTGATTTTAATCGATTTTTTATCGTTAAATCACTCAAATTCAATATTTTCACTCTCCCGATTTTGAATCGAAATTCTCTGTATTTAATTTTACTTGATTTTGTGAATGTTTAACTATAATGAATGGCTTATGAAAAGTATTTATAATTCTTATGACACTCGTGAGTTAATTGAACGAATCGACTTGTTAGATGAAAATTCGAAAACTTTAGAAGGTAATTTAACAGCCGAAATGTTATATCGTCAAATGTTAATAGAATTAGATATAGCTTTTGGCAAACAAGACATTAAAGTAAGCGGTTTAAAAAAAACATTAAGTAAACTCTTTAGAAATCAGTTTATAAAAAATGCTTTAACACAAGAAAGTCACGATTATTACTACAGAAAACACCCTAAAGAACTAAATATTTTTGAACTTAAACTAGAATTAATCCAAAAAATTAATCGTTTAGGCAATCAAGGGAAACATGCTATTATGAAGATGCATCATCCTTTTTGGGGTAAAATGACTTATACAGATTGGGATAAATTTGTTTGGAATTATCTCGATAATCACCTAAAACAATTTGGAGTATAAGTTTATAAAATCAATTGTTATAAATTTGCAATCGAAAAAGTATCGGAATGCGAATTGACATTATAACAGTTTTACCAGATTTATTGCGAAGTCCTTTTGAAGGTTCTATTATGAAACGTGCTATTCAAAAAGGATTAGTAGAAGTTCACTTTCACAACCTAAGAGACTATTCCACAAACAAGCATAAAAATGTAGATGATTATCAATTTGGTGGTGGCGCTGGAATGGTTATGATGGTTGAACCAATTGATTTGTGTATCTCTAAATTGAAATCAGAGCGTAATTATGACGAAGTGATTTATATGACGCCAGATGGCGAAACTTTACACCAAAAAATGGCAAACTCAATGTCAATGTTAAAGAATATTATTATTCTTTGCGGACATTACAAAGGTGTAGATCAACGCGTTCGTGATATGCACATTACTAAAGAAATTTCTATTGGCGATTATGTTCTTAGTGGTGGCGAAATTGGTGCAATTGTTTTTTGCGATGCGTTAATACGATTGATTCCAGGTGTTTTAAGCGATGAAACTTCAGCATTGACAGATAGTTTTCAAGATAATTTATTATCACATCCCATTTACACAAGACCAGCTCAATATAAAGGATTAAAGGTTCCAGACATTTTATTAAGCGGAAATTTCCCAGAAATTGAAAAATGGCGTGAACAAAAAGCGTATGAACATACCAAAGAAAGGCGTCCTGATTTACTTGAAGAGTAAAAAATAGCACGAAGAACTTGCTTATTTACAAATATTTATTAATTTTGCATCCACATTTGGACTAACCTCTGGCGAAGTACGTGTATGTTACTCTGATTCAACAATTTATAATTAGAAAAAATGGCTAATTTAGTAGATTTCGTAAACAGCGAATTTGTAGCAAAAAAAGATTTCCCTGAATTTAACTCAGGAGACACAATCACTGTGTACTATGAAATTAAAGAGGGTGAAAAAACTAGAACTCAGTTCTTCAAAGGTGTTGTAATCCAAAGAAGAGGTTCTGGTGCAACTGAAACTTTCACAATTCGTAAAATGTCTGGTTCTGTAGGTGTAGAGCGTATCTTCCCTGTTAACATGCCAGCATTACAAAAAATTGAAGTTAACCAAAGAGGTAAAGTTCGTAGAGCTCGTATTTTCTACTTCAGAGAACTTACTGGTAAAAAAGCTAAAATTAAAGAAAGAAGATATTAATCTTCACTTTAAAATTCATAAAAAAGGTTGGACATATAGTTCAACCTTTTTTTATTTATAAAAATTTTAAGCAAAAATTATTAAATTCTTAAAATGAAATCCTTTTTTTATCAATTCTTAAATAATACCATATAGCCAACAAGCGTCATTAATAAATCCTCATTATTTTCTTATATTTGCGTGGCTTGTAAATTATTATGTCTAAATAAAAACAAACTATATGTCAAATCAAACCAAAATTATTTATACGATTACAGACGAAGCTCCAATGTTGGCTACACATTCATTTTTGCCAATTGTTAAAGCTTTTTCCAAACCAGCTAATATTACCCTAGAAACTCGTGATATTTCGTTGGCGGGAAGAATATTAGCAAATTTTCCTGAGTTTTTGAATGACAGTCAAAAAATCGGTGACCATTTAGCAGAACTAGGCCAGCTAGCTACAACTCCTGAAGCTAATATTATTAAGTTGCCAAATATTTCTGCATCAGTTCCTCAATTAAAAGAAGCTATTGCAGAATTACAATCGCAAGGATACAATATCCCAAATTTTCCGGAAGATCCAAAAACAGATGAAGAAAAAGCTATTAAAACAAAATATGCTAAAGTTTTAGGTTCAGCTGTAAATCCCGTTTTACGTGAAGGAAACTCTGATAGAAGAGCTCCAAAAGCAGTTAAAAACTATGCAAAAGCTCATCCACATTCAATGGGAGCATGGACAAGTGATTCTAAATCTCATGTTGCAAGTATGAATGATGGAGATTTCTATGGAACTGAGAAATCGGTTACTGTGGCAGATGCTGGGAGTTTTTCAATTGAATTTACAGATGCCAACGGAAATACAATAATTTTAAAAGACAGTTCTGCATTAAAAGCAGGAGAAGTTATCGATTCGTCGGTAATGAATATGAACAAATTAAAATCTTTCATTGCTGAACAAGTTGCTGATGCTAAAGCAAAAAGTGTATTATTTTCTGTACACTTAAAAGCAACTATGATGAAAGTTTCTGATCCATTATTATTTGGTGCTTTCGTTGAAGTGTATTTTAAAGATGTATTTGCTAAATATGCAGATTTATTTGCTGAACTTGGCGTAGATACTAAAAATGGTTTAGGTGATGTTTATGCAAAGATTGCAGGACACCCTAAACAAGCTGAAGTTGAAGCAGCTTTAAATGCTGCAATTGAAAACGGACCAGCTTTAGCGATGGTAAATTCTGATAAAGGAATTACAAACTTACACGTGCCTTCAGATGTAATCATTGATGCCTCAATGCCAGCAATGATTCGTAATTCTGGACAAATGTGGAACGCAGCAGGTAAATCTCAAGATACAAAAGCAATTATTCCAGACAGATGTTATGCTGGTGTTTATGATGCAACAATAAATTTCTGTAAAGCTAACGGAGCTTTAGATCCAAAAACAATGGGAAGTGTTCCTAACGTAGGTTTAATGGCTCAAAAAGCTGAAGAATATGGTTCGCATGACAAAACTTTCCAAATGTCAGCAAATGGAACAGTTAATGTGAAAGATGCAAACGGAAATATCTTAATGAGTCAAACGGTTGAAGCTGGAGATATTTTCAGAATGTGTCAAACGAAAGATGCACCAATTCAAGATTGGGTAAAATTAGCAGTAAACAGAGCCAAAGCTACTGGAGTTCCTACAATTTTTTGGTTAGATGAAAACAGAGCTCATGATAGACAAATCATCGAAAAAGTAAATCTGTATCTTAAAAATTACGATACAACTGGATTAGATATTCGTATTATGAATCCTGTTGATGCTACTAAATTCTCATTAGAAAGAATCGTTAAAGGTCAAGATACAATTTCAGTTACTGGTAACGTTTTACGTGATTACTTAACCGATTTATTCCCAATTTTAGAAGTGGGAACATCAGCTAAAATGTTATCAATCGTTCCATTAATGAATGGCGGTGGATTATTTGAAACTGGCGCAGGTGGATCAGCTCCAAAACACATTGAACAATTTATTGAAGAAGGCTATCTACGTTGGGATTCATTAGGAGAGTTTTTAGCATTAGGTGTTTCCTTCGAACATTTAGGTGAAACTTTTGGTAATCAAAAAGCTTTAATTTTATCAGAAACATTAGATCAAGCGACTGAAAAATTCTTAGAAAACGATAAATCGCCTGCTCGTAAAATTGGAAGTATAGACAATAGAGGTTCGCATTTCTATTTAGCGTTATATTGGGCAAATGCATTAGCAAATCAAGATAAAGATGCTGAATTAAAAGCTACCTTTACTCCTATTGCTGAAGCTTTAAATGCGAATGAAGCAAAAATCAATGAAGAGTTAATTGCTGCTCAAGGTAAACCTCAAGCTATTGGTGGTTACTATCACCCTAACTTTGAGTTAACTGACAAAGCAATGCGTCCAAGCGAAACTTTTAATACAATCTTAGCAAAATTAAACTAAGAGTAACTTAGTTTAACAATAAAAAAGGCTTTCATTTTGAAAGCCTTTTTTATTTATCTCATAGGTTTACGATATTCAATGAGGAATTTTGCAGAAACACCTGTTTTTAAATTCCACTCATTTGAAGTAATTAGATTATCATTTTCATCATAAATAGCAAAAAACGCTGTATTTGGTCCTGCTAAACCTTGATTAAGTGCCATAATATCAATTGCATTATCTCCTTCTTTCAAATTCAAAACATAGGTTTTAAAATTTGCTTCAAGTAATTCATTCAAATACATAACATCTTTATTTAAGAAGAACCTAATTCTATCACCATCCGGATCTGCAAAATCTCTTGTCTTAATTTTTATTGAGGAAGTCTTAACAATGAATTTTCCAAAGAATACGTCATTCCAATTTCCTTCTTTTTCTATTTCATTATTTAATTTATTTTTTATTTCGTCTCCTGGATTTTTAAAATCAGTAGAGGTATCTAATATACTTTTAGTTTTCTCTTCAGTTTTTGGCAAAATTGAATAGCGATTAGGTTTGTTTTCGGTATCAAAAATACTTTTAAACTCTAATGAGGGTAAATTAGATTGATCAGCAGGCGTTTCTTTAAATGGATTGTCCAACTTTAATTTAAGAGGAACATTTTTCTTGTCAATCTGTGCGATTGAAGAAACAATGAAAAAAAGAAAAAATATGTTTGTAAATATCTTCATCTCAAATTTTAACAAATCTATATAAATACTACAAAAGTATCTATAAATTAACCAATGATTAACAAATGTAATGAAACAAAATTCAAGATTAATCGTCAACTTTGTATATCAAATAATATACCATGTTTAGAAAAAGAAAACATTTTTATATTTTCATTCTACTTTTTATCATAAATTCTTCATTTTCCCAAGATAAATTTACTCTTAGTGGTGTTGTGAAAGACAGTTTATCTGGCGAGACATTAATAGGTGTAAACATAATAATTCCAGAATTACAAACTGGAACAACTACAAATGAATATGGCTTTTATTCTTTAACACTTCCTAAAGGAAATTACAATTTATTAGTTAGCTATATAGGGTTTTCTGATATTCGTTCAGAAATCAATTTAAATGAAAACATTAAGTTAAATTTTGTCCTAAAAGAAAACCTTGAAGAACTTGAAGAAGTTATACTAACAGATAACCCTTACAAAGTGAAAGTTTCTACGCCAGAAATGAGTGTAAATAAAATTACAACTGCATCCATAAAACAAATGCCAGTTGTATTAGGAGAAACCGATGTAATAAAATCTATTTTAACGCTTCCGGGAGTTACAAATGCGGGTGAAGGTCAGTCGGGATTTAACGTACGTGGTGGTGCGGCTGATCAAAATTTGGTACTTTTAGATGAAGCCACACTTTTCAATACTTCACATTTATTTGGATTCTTTTCAGTATTCAATACCGATGCTATAAAAGATATCAAATTATATAAAGGTGGAATTCCGGCAAGATTTGGTGGTAGAGTTGCTTCAGTATTAGAGATTTATCAAAAAGACGGAAATAATTCGAAATTTCACATGAATGGAGGAATAGGATTAATTTCAAGTAGACTTTTAGCCGAAGGGCCAATCAAAAAAGATAAAGGTTCGTTTCTTTTTGCCGGAAGAAGTTCATATGCTCATTTATTCTTAAAATTAACTGATAATAAAAACTCTGCTTACTTCTACGATTTAAATACTAAACTAAGCTACAATTTCAATGAAAATAACAGTTTATATTTATCGGGTTATTTCGGTAGAGATGTTTTTAGTTTGAACGAAAGTTTTGTAAATACTTATGGTAATTCAGTATTTAACTTACGATGGAATCATTTATTTACTGATAAATTATTCTCTAACCTATCCTTAATTTACAGCGATTATTATTATGGATTGACTTTAGATTTTGTGGGATTTGATTGGAATAGTGGCATTAAAAATTACAACATTAAGTACGATTTTAAGCACTATTTGAATGATAAAACAAAACTATATTATGGAGCAAATGCAGTATATTATGACTTTAATCCTGGAAAAATAGAACCAACAGATGATTCTTCAGGTATTAATCCAGATCAATTGGCTAAAAAATACGCTTTCGAACCTTCTTTATATATCGATATTGAACAGAAGCTATCTAATAAAATCGCTTTAAACTATGGTTTTCGTTTTAGCAAATTTTACCGATTGGGTAATGAAGAAATAAATCTGTATGAAAACAATAAAGCTGTAGTTTTTAATGAAGACTTTCAAATCTATGAGAAAGCTACTCCTATTGGTACAAAACAATATGGTAAAAATAAAATTATTTCACAATTTGGAAACTTAGAGCCACGATTTTCAATTGCTTATACTTTAAATGAAAACAGTTCATTAAAAGCAAGTTACAATAGAATGGCACAATACCTTCATCTAATTTCTAATACACAATCTCCTACTCCACTAGATGTTTGGGCACCAAGTGATGATTATTTAAAACCACAAATTTTAGATCAAGTTGCCTTAGGGTATTTTCAAAATATTAAAAATGGAGATTATTCTCTAGAAGTTGAGACTTTTTATAAAAAAGTTAAAAACCGACTAGATTATATAGATGGTGCAGATTTAATTGCAAATGACGATATTGAACAAGTTGTGCTAAATGGCGTAGCTCGAGCTTATGGACTTGAAATTTTAGCCCGAAAAAACAATGGAAAATTAAATGGTTGGGTTTCTTATACTATTTCGCGTTCTGAACAAAAAACGGAAGGAAGATCTGAAATCGAAACAGGAATTAATAATGGTAATTGGTACAAAACAGGTTGGGATAAACTTCATAACCTTTCTGTAACTGGAATGTACAAACTCAACGAAAAATGGAGTTTTGGAAGTATTTTTACACTTCAAAGTGGACAACCTGTTACGTATCCTAATGGACAATACCAATACCAAGGCATAACTGTTCCTACGTATGGATTACGTAATGAAAACAGATTGCCTACTTATCATCGTTTAGACATTTCAGCAACATTAATTCCAGAAAAAAATAAGAATCGCAGTTGGTATGGCGAATGGGTTTTTGGAATTTATAATTTGTATAACAGACGAAATGCAGCATCTATAAGCTTTAGACAAAACCAAGATTCTGGCAATAATGAAGCAGTTCGACTTTCAATTTTCGGGATTGTTCCAAGTGTAACTTATAATTTTAAATTTTAATCATGATAAAAGTTATAATTAAAATAGCGACTACATTTTTAATTCTTTTCTTCGCAATTATAAGTTTAATTAGTTGTGAAGATGTTGTAGATATTGATTTAGAAACTGCTGAACCAAAATTAGTGATTGATGCCTCGTTAAAATGGCAAAAAGGAACATTAGGAAATGAACAAACTATAAAATTGACAACCACGACTGATTTTTATGAAAATACAATTCCTTTTGTAACTGGAGCTACCGTTTTTATAACTAATGGAAATAATGATGTGTTTAATTTTGTGGAAATTCCTAATTCTGGAGAATATTTTTGTCCAAATTTTGTGTCTGAAATTAATCAAAATTATACTTTAACTGTAATTGTAAATGGTGAAACGTACACAGCTTCAGAAACTTTACTTGCAGCTCCAACTATAGATTCTGTAGAACAAGACAACGAGGGTGGTTTTACAGGTGATGAAATTGAAGTCAAGTTTTTCTATGACGATGTTCCCTTTGAAAATAATTTTTATCTTATTCAATTCAATACTTCAATTACAGCTTTACCAGAATATGATGTTATTTCAGATGAGTTCTTTCAAGGAAATCAAATGTTTGGGTTGTATACAAATGAAGATTTAGAAGCCGGAAATGAAGTTACTTTTACATTACATGGCATTTCTGAAACGTATTATAATTACATGAATATTTTACTTGGCGTTGCTGCAACAAATGGCGGAAGTCCATTTCAAACACCTCCAGCAACTGTAAGAGGAAATATTATCAATCAAACAAATTTTGACAATTACGCTCTAGGCTTTTTTAGGTTATCAGAAACAGATACCATGACTTATACAGTTGAATAATAATTAGTAAATTCGTAATTCTAAATTATTAAACATAAAATGTCTTCTCATCATATCGTCCGTGACGACCAAGAACCAGCTTTAATCATAGCAAACGGCGCATCATGTAGCCAAGAATTAATGGGACAATTACTAGAATGGTCTCCATTTGTGGTTGTCTTAGATTCCGCAATTGAACGGGTTTTAGAATTGGATATTAAGGTGGATGTTATTTTAGGTGATTTTGATAGAGATTTCAATCCTGAGGTATATTTAGAAAAACAATTTCCACTTGAAATTGTTTATACTCCAGATCAAAACAAAACCGATTTAGAAAAAGCATTAGATTTTCTAATTGAAAGAGGCCATAAAGCCGTAAATATTATTTGGGCAACAGGTAAAAGAGCCGACCACACCATAACAAATATTACCAACATTGTACGATTTCGAAATGATTTAAAAATTGTAATTCTAGACGATCATTCTAAAATATTTTTATTACCCAATCGTTTCGAAAAATGGTATCCAAAAGACACTAAAATATCTCTTATTCCTATTGGGAATGTATCTGGGGTTCATTCACAAAATTTATTTTACCCACTTCAAGATGACAATTTAACTTTAGGTTACCGAACAAGTAGTAGCAATCATGTTGCTGAAGATGGCATTGTTGTAATTAAACATCAAGAAGGCGATTTACTCTTAATGGAATGTTGGGATTAATTTTTTACAATTTTTCTTGAAATTTCTTTACCATCAGATTCCATTTGAACCAAATAAATACCTTTTTCAAATTGGCAAAAATCTAAAACTTCAATTATTTTAGGCGACGAATAATGTTTGAATTCAACTTGTTTACCATTAATATCATAAATCGAAACTTTAGTGTTTTTTCCAGTAAACTCCCCAAAATTAATACTTAAATAATCTTGAGTTGGATTAGGAAAAAAACTAATATTAAAATCATTGTCAAAACTTGAATTAGATAAACTTGTAGTTGCAATTGCAAAATGTAACATTGCTCCTACGGCAGCTTTTGCTACATTATAATTGTAGACTGGATCCATATTTACTAATAAATCCGTCGATGAGTGCGGATGAGAAGATTCGTTAGTTTCATAAAATCCTGTAATTACTTCATTATTGTCTTCAAAAGGCATGTAATCAGAAGCATACGCATATGATAAACTTGTATTCAAAGGCGAATACAAACCAACACAAGTAATTAATTCATTAGTAATCGTATTTGAAGCTGCATTATTTGAAGTTGGAGAACCTGTATCTCTCTCACAAGTAATAGTATTGTTGGTAACTCCAGCTATTCCTCCTACTTCATCCAAATTAAAAACTAGCTTTATATCCATTTTAGGAGTTGTAGCATTTACAACATTATTCACATAATGATTACTTCCAACTAAGCCATCTTCTTCACCACTGAAGTGAATGAATTTTATAGAATATTCTGTATCAATATTTTGTAATAATCGTGCTACTTCAAGTATTGAAACTGTTCCACTACCGTTGTCGTTAGTTCCTGTTCCAACAATTGTATCATAATGACCACAAATAATAACATAAGAGTTTGGATAAACTGAACCTACTTTTGTAACAATTAAATTTTTACATGTAAAACCAGCATTTAAATAAGTATCTTCTTGTAATTGACCTGCTACATATCCGTAACTTAAATACTCATTTCTTAACCAGTTGTATGTATCTTCCAATGGTTGAGTACCTCTCCTTTTTACTCCAAGGTTTTCAAATTCCGTTAAATGCGCTGTAATATTTGCTTGAGAAGTTTGATTTGCAACATCAGCATACGATTGAATAAAACTCTGTGAAAATAAGTTACAACTTAAAAATAATACGAAAAGAGTAATTTTCTTCATTTTGGTTAAGTTTAGATTGTGGGTGTTACAAATATAAAATTTTATTTGATATACCCTAAAAATATAACTTTTTACCCTTTCTTCATACCAACATTTAATCCCCAACTCATCTTTCTTTTTGAATAAAATAACAATTCATCCTTTTTCTTAATATCAAACCGAGCAGTTACACTTGTCATATCAATCTCATTCTTTTCACCACATAATTCAGGATAAAAAATAATTTTATTATTTACTTGTTTCCAAGTTCCTACTCCCTTAAAATATTCATCTGGTCCTAATTCTCGGTTAATTCTTCTATGAATGTTGATTTCGTATCTAAAATCTTCGTTTAATTTTAAGTTATAAATAATAGGTCCGGCATTTACTGGTTCACTTTTATAAGAGTACTCTCCAACAAACTCTTGTGAGTAAATAGTAATTGAGAAAAAGAAAAATAAATTTAAAATAAAAGTTTTCATGACATAAAGTTTTGAACAGACAAACAATAACAATGCCAAATCTATTGGAAATTTAATTACAATTCGTAATAAACTTTGTAACTTTATTGCTTCTAAAATTTGCAACAATTCTAAATGAAATTTCAAGTCGTATCCGAATACAGTCCAACTGGAGATCAGCCTCAAGCTATTAAAAAACTATCAGAAGGAATTTTAAATGAGGAAAAGTACCAAACCCTTCTAGGTGTAACGGGTTCTGGTAAAACGTTTACTGTTGCAAATGTTATTCAAGAAGTACAACGCCCTACACTAGTTTTGGCACACAACAAAACACTAGCAGCCCAATTGTATTCAGAATTTAAACAGTTTTTTCCAAATAATGCGGTTGAATATTTTGTATCCTATTACGACTATTACCAACCCGAAGCGTATATTCCTGTTACAGGAACCTATATTGAAAAAGATTTATCAATTAATGATGAATTAGAAAAAATGAGGTTGAGCACTACTTCTGCTCTACTTTCGGGTCGAAGAGATGTTTTAGTAGTTGCTTCCGTTTCGTGTTTGTATGGTATAGGAAATCCAGTGGAGTTTCAAAAAAATGTCATTTCATTAGATAATGGTCAGGAAATTTCGCGTACCAAATTATTACATCGTTTGGTTCAGAGTTTGTATGCGCGAACGGAAGCCGAATTCACTCCGGGAACTTTCAGAATTAAAGGAGATACTGTAGAAATTTTCCCAAGCTATGCTGATGAACCTTTCCGAATTCACTTTTTTGGTGATGAAATTGAAGAAATTGAAGCTTTTGATGCCAAAACTTCTCAGGTTTTGGAACGCTATGAGAAACTAAACATTTATCCAGCGAATATGTTTGTGACTTCTCCAGATGTTCTTCAAAAGGCAATTTGGGAAATACAGCAAGACATGGTCAAACAAGTAGATTATTTCAAAGAAATCGGCAAACATCTCGAAGCAAAACGATTAGAGGAACGAACCAATTTCGATTTGGAAATGATTCGCGAATTAGGCTACTGTTCTGGAATTGAAAACTATTCACGTTATTTAGACGGAAGAGCGCCAGGAACTCGACCTTTCTGTTTGTTAGATTATTTTCCAGATGATTATTTAATGGTTGTGGATGAAAGTCACGTTACTATTTCCCAAGTTCATGCGATGTATGGAGGCGATAGAAGTAGAAAAGAGAACTTAGTAGAATATGGTTTCCGATTACCAGCTGCTATGGACAACCGACCATTGAAGTTTGAAGAATTTGAAAGCTTACAAAATCAGGTAATTTATGTTTCGGCAACTCCTGCTGATTATGAATTAAAGAAAACGGAAGGTATTTATGTAGAACAAGTAATTCGCCCAACAGGTTTACTTGATCCAATTATAGAAGTACGTCCTAGTTTAAACCAAATTGATGATTTAATTGAAGAAATTCAACAAAGAGTTGAAGTTGACGAACGTGTGCTGGTTACTACTTTAACAAAAAGAATGGCGGAAGAATTAGCGAAATATTTAACCAAAGTTGCTATTCGTTGTCGCTACGTTCATAGTGATATTGACACTTTGGAACGCGTTGAAATTATGCAAGATTTACGTAAAGGTTTATTCGATGTTTTAATCGGAGTTAATTTATTACGTGAAGGTTTAGATTTACCCGAAGTTTCATTAGTAGCTATTATCGATGCCGACAAAGAAGGTTTTTTACGTAGTCAACGCTCGTTAACGCAAACCGTTGGTCGTGCGGCTCGAAACGTAAATGGAAAAGCCATTATGTATGCTGATAAAATTACCAATTCTATGCAACGAACGATTGACGAAACCAATTATCGTCGTGAGAAGCAAATTAATTATAATAAAGAAAATAATTTGGTTCCGAAAGCTTTGAATAAAAGTTTAGGAAATGCATTAAGAGGTAATTCTGTATCGACACAATATTATGAAAACCAAGTTTTAAAAGCGGCAGAACCTGAAAGTGAATATTTGTCTAAACCAGAAATAGAAAAGAAAATTCGCGAAAAACGTAAAGCCATGGAAAAAGCAGCAAAAGATTTAGACTTTATGCAAGCTGCAAAATTGCGAGACGAAATTCAGGCGCTACAAGAAAAAATATAGAAAATTTTTAACAATACTTTGTATTATTCATTACACAAATTTGAAAGAAATTTCGTAACTTTAAGTATAATTAAAAAACTAAAAAATTATGCTAGTTCAAATTAATACAGACAAGAATATTGAAGGCCACAAAAGAATGAATGATTTTTTTGAGGAAGAAATTAGAAAAGATTTAGCTCGTTTCGATGAATTAGTAACACGAATTGAAGTCCATTTAGAAGACGAAAATGGAGATAAAGGTGGAAAAAATGATAAAAGATGTGTAATTGAAGCTCGAATTGAGAAAAAAAATCCAATTGCTGTTACTTCAAATGGTGATACTCCCGAAAAAGCATTTTATGACGCCTTACATAAAATGAAAAGACAGCTTACAACCGAAAAGGAAAAAATAAAAGCACATTAATAATTCAAAATCCCGAGATATACTCGGGATTTTTTTTTAAATATTGTAACCCTAAAATGTTACATTGTTTTGTTAAATTATAAAAGAATAATTGTAGTATTGTTATAAATTTAATTTTATGAGATTAGCAGTCTTTTTAATTTTCTGTTTCAGTACATTTTCAATTGCTCAAATTCAAAATGATTCAATTGATATTTATAGCCAAAATTTTGAGTCTTCATTCAATGAAATGAAATATGATTTAGCGCTAATTTCAGCGGATAAACTCTTTACATTTGCCAAACAGAAAAATGAATCCACTGCTCAAGATAAAGCTAAAGTTTACAAAGCTAAAGTTTACTACAAACTAAAAATGTTTGACCAATCAATCTCTTTGATTGAAGAAATAATTAAAAAGAATTACGCCACAAAAGAAGAAATTACAAACTTTCTTGAAGCTAATAATATTTTAGCAAACATTCATTATTCTAAATACGAGGACGACAAGGCCATTGCAAAATACTTTTATATTGACTCAATTAGCGAAGCCAATAAATTTATAAATGATGTACAAATAAGAGCAATGCAAAACATAGGCTTAATGATGTTAAGAGGATATAATCCTGCCAACAATAAAAAATATGGTAAAGCTAAAGATTACTTTAAAAAAGCTTATGAATTAGCAAAATCATCTAACTCATTAACTGAAATGCATGTATCTGGACTTTACTATGGTTCTACTTTTGTAGAAAGCGAAAATCCTGAAATAGAAACCGCTTTAAAATTTTATGACGATGCTAATAAATATTTCTTTGAAAATAAAATAGTAAAAGAATTTAGTGATACTTATTGGGCTTACGCTTCTTTATATCGAAAAATAAATCGAAATGATTTAGCTACCAAATATTACAAAGAATTTATTGAAAAAAGTAAAACATTTAATGATAACAATGCTTTAATAAGAGCTTATTGGGCTTACGCAAGTTTTTTATATGAAATTAAAAAATATGAAGAAGCAATTAAAAATTATAACGCAGTAATTCAAATTTTAAAGAATGAAAAAAACATTGATTACAGTATAATTTCAAATTCATACTACTATCTATCAGATATTTACAAGTCAAGAAATGAGAATGATTTAGCATATCAAGCACTTGAAAATTATGTTACCTATAGAGATAGTTTAGAACAAAAAACGAACAACCAACTTTTTAGCGATTTAGAAATCAAATATCAAACCGAAAAAAAAGAACAAGAAATTGAACTTTTAAAAACGAAAAACGAACTTTCTGAAAAGCAAAAATACATTTACATCGCCATTGCTGTTCTATTATTAGTCAGCGGATTATTCTTATTTTTAGGTTATCGTAATAAAATAAAAACCGCTCAAAAACTAAACGAATTAAACGAACTTAAATCGCGCTTTTTTGCTAATATTTCCCACGAATTTAGAACGCCTCTAACGTTAATTAAAAGTCCAGTTCAACAATTACAAAACAATATTTCAAACGAAGAACAAAATAAACAACTTCAATTAATTGACAACAGTGCGAATCGAATGTTGGAACTAGTTGATCAACTATTAGAATTATCTAAAATTGATAGTGGAAAACTTCAAATTATCTTAAAAAAAGGAAATCTTCAACATTTCTTTCATTCGATAGTTGAACCTTTTTCTTTCAAAGCAAAAGACGAAAACCAAGAATTTACTTCTACAATTGAAAATTTAGATTTTGAATCTCATTTCGACAAAGATATCATTACAAAAATTACAACTAATCTTTTAGATAATGCTTTCAAATACAATGAAGAAGGCAAACCTATTGACTTTGTTACCAAAAAAGAAAATCAAAATTTAATTATACAAGTTCGAAATTTCAATAACCAATTAAAAGAAGCAGATTACAAAAAACTATTCGAGCGTTTTTACCAAAAAGATAATGCAATTTCTGGCTTTGGAATTGGTTTAGCATTGGTTAAAGACTTAGTTGAATTGTATAATGGCACTATTAAAACCAATTTTAACAACCAACAAATTAGTTTTACGGTTGAAATACCTTTGAAAAAAGACATCACAAATGCTATTGTAATTAATGAAAATATTGAAGTAATTTCTGAAACTTCTACTCCAATTGAAGTTACTTCAAATACTGAATTACCAATTTTACTTTTAGTCGATGATAATGCTTCAATTCGAGAAGTAATAAAGGATATTTTTTCATCCAATTATCAAATTTTAGAAGCGTCTAACGGAAAAGAAGCCTTGAAATTAGCTCAAAAAGAAATTCCCGATTGTATTATCTCGGATGTAATGATGCCAGAAATGGATGGATTTGAGTTTACCAAGCAAATAAAGTCTAACGAATTAACATCGTTTATTCCTGTGATATTAGTAACCGCTAAGACTTCAGAAGAGGCGCATTTAAAAGCCTTACAAAATACAGCAGATGCCTTTTTAACCAAACCATTTAATCATGAGGTTTTAAAAGCAACGGTTTCCCAACAAATTCAAGAACGTAAAAAACTACAAGAGCGCTATAGTCAGGAATTAATTTTAAAACCAACAGAAGTTGTTATTAATTCCGTTGATGAAAAATTCATTACCAAATTAGAAACAGTTTTAGAAACGGCAATTCCTAATTCGGAATTTAATGCAGAAACTTTTGCTGAAGAAATGCATATAAGTCGTATGCAATTGCATCGAAAATTAAAATCACTATTTGGAGTTTCTGCAACAGAATTCATAAGAAACGAGCGTTTAAAAATGGCAGCTGATTTGTTGAAAAATGAAAAACTAAGCGTGTCGGAAATTGCGTATAATGTCGGGTTTAATGATGTGGGATATTTCTCTAAATGTTTTAAAGAAATGTATCATGTATCGCCTTCCGATTATCAAAAAAAGTAACATTTTACTTTTTAAAAAACTTCTCAAAGCCTCTATTTTAGAGGCTTTTTTATTGATGTTACATATTTCCATATAATGGTTACATCTCTCCTACTGCTTTCTTGTGTTCGCGAATAACTTTGTCTCAACAAAATGAAATAAAATGCCTGCGAAAAAGAAATTTAATTATGAGACACATTTGGAGCAACATCCTTCGCAAAAAATTTTACTCAACATTAATCACCTTAAAAAAGGCGATTATGAACTAAACATTATTCACAAAAACAAAATCATTAAAAAAACAAAATTTAAAAAATGACAATTATGAAAACAATCAAATCTCTTCTTACATTGTGTATTCTTACATTACTTTTTTCATGTAGCAATGATGATAATAAAAAAGGTAATTTTCCAACAAACATTGAGTTTACAGATTACAATAATAGTGTAAATGATAAAACTATAACTTTTAGCTACAATAATGACAATTTAATATCTCAAATCGTTTTAGTTGACAATCAAGGTACTAAAACAAAGGAATATTCATATACAAATGGTAGAATTACAAGTGTTACTAATTCAGGCTTTTTATCTGGACCAGATGTACGAACATTTAGCTACAATTCTAGCGGTATATTAACATCAATTACTGATGAAACTGATGGTTCAACTGAAACTTTTACAATAAATTATAATGCAACAACAAATACTTACAGTATTGTAGATGGCGGTGACACCAGTTCTGTTCAATTGGATAATACAAATAACGCCACTGTTTATTCTAGTACTTTTTATACTTCTGATTTAACTATAACTCTTGATGGAACTGAAAAGGGAATTTTTGAACATGTCTCTCCTCAAATTGCTTTACAATTTGATTTAGCGTTATTTAATAATGGTCATTTGTT
This sequence comes from Flavobacterium okayamense, assembly GCF_019702945.1. Classification (NCBI taxonomy): domain Bacteria; kingdom Pseudomonadati; phylum Bacteroidota; class Flavobacteriia; order Flavobacteriales; family Flavobacteriaceae; genus Flavobacterium; species Flavobacterium okayamense. Next base: position 1,784,761 of record NZ_AP024749.1, on the reverse strand, counting down.
TTATTTCTTCAGTCAAAAACAAATCAATCATTTTGCTTTTGGAGTTCAAGATTTTGATGTAGTAAACAATAGAGATACCAACGGAAATATAACTTCTGTTATCTACAATTTTGTTGGAGGCGGAAGCCAAATAGATATTACCTATCAATCAAGAAATTTATAAAATCATGAAAAATTATATTCTAAAATCCAGCCTTTTATTTATAAGTATTTTGATGATGAGTTGTAGTAAAGACGATGACAAAAAAACGATGCTACTTCCAACACAAGTTGAAATTGAATTTCCAACCGCAACGGCATCTTATCAAACATTAGACATTACCTATAACAATCAGCTTTTAATTGAAACAGTAACAAGAACATTTTCAAATAATTCGCAAATTATTTATACCTGTAATTATAATTCGCAAAACCAACTTACAAATCTAAGAATTGAAGAACCTTCTACAGGTGATGATCGCAATTATCAGGCAGAATACACCAACGGATTTTTATCCAAAATAATTGCCGTTTCAACTAGTGGAAATACCGAGTATAACATCGATTATAATAGCGTTACCAATACTTATAAATATAATTTCCCTTACACATGGAAGTTTGATTCAGGTAATAATTTAGAATATTATTATTTTTCTAGTACTACTGCTTTTGAAGTTACTTATGAAGATGGAAAAGCTTTCAATTATTTTATGAATTCACAACCTGTTTTAGCGATTATGGATTCATATTTTGCAGAAAACTTCTATCAAGATTTATTTTTCCTGAGTCAAAAACCAATTACCATGACGCGTTATGAAGATCTAATTTCATCCGACATAATTGAGCATCATTACAATAATAGCTACGATGCTAATAATAATTTAATCACTAGTGAAATACGCTATAATACCGACGTTAATCCGTCTATGATTAAAAATGTAACCTATCAAGAAATCTCTTATTAAGAAATCAACTTTAAACTAATTCATTATTAAAATCTGATAACATGAAAACAAAATATCTATTTACCATCATCGCTTTATTAAGTTTCAGTTTTTCACAAGCGCAACTATTAGATAAACTAAAAAAGAAAGCTGAAAGAGCAGCTGAACGCACCGTTGAAAAACGTGTAGAAAAAGAAACCGAAAAGAAAACAGATGAAGCTTTAGACGAAGTTTTTGAGGAAAAGTCTACTAAAAAAGAGAAAAAATCTTCAAAAAAGAAATCAAATGAAGAAGGTTCAACAAGTAATTCTGGAAATGAAATTGTAACTGGAAGCAGTTTTTTCCCTAATGGACAAGTGCTATTTTCTGATAATTTCAAACAGGATGCTTACGGTGATTTTCCTGTAAATTGGAATACTAATTCGGGTGGAGAAATCATAAAAGTAAATGGCGAAAAAGCCTTCAAATTGAATCCAAGTGGAACTTACATCGCTAAAACTTCTAAATTACCAGAAAATTATGCATTAGAATTTGATTTAGTTACTGAAAACTTAGACTACAAAGGACTTTCGGGTTCCAATTTCGGATTGATCTTTTCTAATGAATCTACGCTAAGTAAACCTAAAAATGGTGGGAAATTTGGATTTTCATTGTGGAAAGGCTCCAACATTTGCAATCAAATAAATGTTCAAAATTGGGGTAAAACAAACGGAAAAATCGACAACAACATTCCGTTTAAAATGCAAGAAAAATTCAATACAACTACGCATTTTACAATTGTGGTAAACAAAACAAGATTACGCGTTTATATAGATAACGAAAAAGCTATCGATTTACCTTCGTTTTTGAGTAACAACTTTGGAAATTATATTCAATTTTACTTAAAAGGAACCGATCCAAAAGAAAAACACATTGTGGCTATATCAAATGTAAAAATTACGGAAGAAGGAGAAGACATTCGTTCGATGTTATTAAAAGGTGGATTTTCAACAACTAAAATTCTATTCGATTCAGGTTCAGATAAACTAAAAAAAGAATCGTATGCGTTTTTAGATAAAATGGCTAAAGTATTACAAGACGACATCACTATCCGATTAAACATTATTGGACATACCGATAGTGATGGCGATGCTGTTAAAAACATGACGCTTTCAAAATCGAGAGCAGCAGCGGTAATGAATTATTTTATTGATAGTAAAGGTTTAAACAAATCGCGTTTTATGTATCAAGGAAGAGGTGAAAACGAACCTGTTGCCGATAATACTTCTGCTGAAGGAAAAGCACAAAATAGACGCGTAGAATTTCAAACTTTAAAATAGTAACACATGAAACTAGGCGTAAAAATAGCGATTGGATTGGCTTCTGTAACCGCATTAGGAATGGTTACAGGAGTTATTCCTAATCCGTTTGATGTGAATTTAAATAATGATGTGCCCCTTCATTTACAACACGAAATGAAAGTTTCTTGGCATTTTGCTGGAAAACCGCAAGATATTCCCATTTTAGATCAAGGAACTCCTTTTGACGATTCGAAATACATTGATTTAAAACCAAGTATTCAAGCGAATCCTTTACAAGTAAACGGAATCTTTAAGTTTAATTATGAAATTGAGCAATTCTCAAAATTAGGCGAACATTCGGGAACATTCCGATATAAAGTGAATAGTAATGACAACTCAATGTATGTTCATGGGGTTGATATTACGAATAATCCTTTGTTTCTACCTCTAAAAAATAATCCGTATTTACAGCAATACAAAATTGATTTTTTAATTCGAAATGCAAAAGGCGATTGGTTAGTGTATGTAACCAATTCACAACAAGGAAAAATATGTATTGAAGCGCCTTCAGGAATGAACTTTTCGGAAGTAATTACTGAAACACATTTGAAAAATTTAGAAGTTTTAAATTCTACCAAAGCAAATTCTAATTATACGTATAACAATAACAATTTAGAACCGTATACGGGTAAATTTATTAACGAAAAAGGCGTAGAAAAAACCATTACCTTTTGGTTTGCCAAGCAAGAAGCACAAATTCCTACTGCAGTTCCTATTATGGGATTTGGTGTTGGAATCTTTAAAAATGTGTTAGAGAAAAAACAACAATTTTTAGCCGTAACCGAAATCGATAACAATGTTTTAAAATTAATTGATTTACAAACTATTGACAAATGGGGAATTAACACCAATGATTATAAAGTCATTAAAATGGATTACCATTTACCAAGTGGTCAAAACCGAGTGGATAATATTGTAAGTTGGTTGAAAGACAAACAAAACGAAATTTCGATGCTCAGAGAAAAACGCAAAAAATGTCCGCCACACCAATCAGGTTCAGCTTGTAGGAAAGAATATGAACGACAAATAAAAGAAGTCCAAAAAGAAATAGAAATGAGAGCGGAAGAATTAGCGGGTAGTATGATGATACCAATTCAATAAAAAAATCCCGAGCATTAGCTTGGGATTTTTTTGTTTATAAAATTTCATTGAAACTAATGTGGTGTTTTATAATTTACACAATTTTTTAATATATTTGAAAACGTTAGTTTATAGCTCATATAAACAGGTTGTAGTGCATTAAAACAAAATGGGATATTTAGCCGACATATACGTGATTAAAAAGACTCGGTCGAAAAAATTAGCAGATGATTTTTTGAATCATTTTCTACCAAACAGAAAAGAAAGTTCGAGTGAATATTTGATTCCTGAATACTCTGATAATCCGACTCACGAATTTGAAAATACTGATGAGTTAATGTCTTTTCTTGAGAAAAATGAAAATTACCCAAATAGAATTTATTGGAGAAATACTGACGAGAAAAACTTGAATAAACACGGAATGATTTTTTACAATGAAGATGGAACAATGATTTTCGGAATTTCAAGAAATGCTGAAATGAGTGGAAATTTGAATACTGAAAACGAAGACCAATGTCTGATTGAAATGAAAAAATATTTTGACACAAATCTTGGATATGTTCAGTATGAAAATCCACCAGCGGACAGCTATGAAGAATTTGTTGAAATCGTAAATAATTTAGAAAAATAACGCACTACAACAATGGTTGTAGGTAATTTAAAAATAAATCGTGAAAAAAATATTAATACTTATCTGTTCGTTGTTTGGACTTATTTCCAACAGCCAAAATCAAACTAGAAAAATCCTAATAGAAAATAGAGAGATTGAATGGGAATTAGTTGATAGTTTGTTAAAAAAACAAATTAAAAACAAAGTTTCTATACAGAATGGAATAAATGAAATAAAAAAACTCTTAAATTTTGATAATAAAAACCTGATAACAGAATCTGAACTTGAAAAACTTATTAATGAATTTAATAGTTTTACCAAAAAAGTTCTTAAAGAAAATTATTTACCCAATGATATTAAAGGTCTTTATTTTGGGATTTTTACATCTATTGATAATAACAAAGAATACATTACAATTTATTTAAGCGGTTCAATAATATCACCAATGGAAGATTCTGAAGATTGGAATGTTGAACCTATTTATCTCCCAAAAATGTATATGATTCCAAGTTATTTTGAAATAATAAAATCTTCAAATGTTGAACTAAACGGTGAATTAGAAGTTTTAATATACAATGGTATTTTAAACTTAATAATTTTAGAAAATATAGAAACTTATAAAGAAAATATAATCAAGTCTTCAAATGAAATTTACATTGGCTGTGGATTTGATTCTGGCGAGACCTATATTTTAGGAAAATTGACACAACAAGGATTAAAATAAACAACCTACAACAGCGATTACAAGTAACGGCTAGATCAGGAATATTCCGAAAATTGTTTCATCAGTTCGCAGTTTGTGCTCGAGGCTACTAATTTTCTAAATTTTGTCTATTTTTGGTTTGGCTTAGTTGTGGCTTACGTCACTTTCTTTAGTCACACAACGTTAAAGAAATTTTCATGAACATCATCTTCAAATGAATAGTATTAGTAAAACTGAAAAGATTCTAGCTATTTTTCAACTTCTGTTTTCAGTGGCAGTATTTTGCATAATAACTACTACTCTATACCATTATATAGTTGAACTAAAAAAAATGTTAGGTGATAATGTCTCTTACTGGAAACTAGTTAAAAACTATCATTTCAGTTTCGTTGTTTCATCCTTAGCATTCGCCGCTGCAGTTCTAATATTGAAGCGAAATATTTATGGCTGGTTGCTTGGTATCATTTCTTGGTTGATATATACTTTGACGCTTTCGATTGTTCTCTTCAATACAATTTCGAAAAATCAAATCGACAATTTTTACTTACTCTTTGGAGTTATAGTATTATTAATAGCGTCGATTACTTTCTCGATTTTTCTATTTATTCAACTTAGAAAAAATCATGAACTCAGTTTGAGTCATTATATAATCTCAGGATCAATTTTATTTTTATTACTTGTTGATTATTTGATTATCAAATAGAAATTACCTTTAACAATGGCTACTCACAATATTAAAACAAAAAATCCCGAATTAAAATCGGGATTTTTTTTAATACTTATTAAAATACTATTTTAAACTTGCTAAACTTTGTTCTAAAGTGGCAATTTTCGCTAAAGCATCGGCTTCTTTTTTGCGTTCGTTTGCAATTACTTGCTCTGGTGCTCCGCTAACAAATTTTTCATTTGAAAGTTTCCCTTGCACTGAGCGTAAGAATCCTTGTGTGTATTTTAATTCTTCTTCTAATTTAGCGATTTCAGCATCTAAATCAACATTTCCTCCTACTGGAATAAAATATTCATTCGATTTTACACGATACGATAACGCGCCGTTTACTTTTTCATCAACATAAACTAAATCTACTACGTTACCTAATTTCATAATCACTGAATCGAAATGCGTTGAAGCTTTTTCATTGTTCACCACTTTCAATTCAATAGTTTCTTTGAACGAAATGTTTTTATCTTTTCGAATCGTTCTAATTCCAGAAATAACTTCGGTAGCAAAATCGAAATCAGCAATTAATTTTTCATCAAAAGATTTCATTTCTGGCCAAGAAGCAACAATTAAAGCTTCTTCCGGAGTTCTTTCTGCAATATGTTGCCAAATTTCCTCTGTTAAGAATGGCATAAACGGATGCAACAACTTCAAATTTGCTTCTAACATTTCGATAGCTTTATCGAAAGTTGTTCTATCAATTGGTTGTTGGTAACCCGGTTTAATCATTTCTAAGAACCACGAACAGAAATCGTCCCAAACCAATTTATAAATGGCCATTAACGCATCAGAAATTCTATATTTCTCGAAGTTGTCTTCAATTTCAGCTAAAGTCTTTTGAAGCTTAGCTTCGTACCATTCGATTGCTACTTTTGAAGATTCTGGTTGTGCAATGTTAGCAACTTCCCAACCTTTAATCAAACGGAAAGCATTCCAAATTTTATTAGAGAATCCTTTTCCTTGATTACATAATTCTTCATCAAATAAGATATCGTTTCCTGCAGAAGCACTTAATAATAATCCTACTCGAACACCATCAGCTCCAAATTTTTCAATTAAACCAAGTGGTTCTGGTGAATTTCCTAACGATTTAGACATTTTACGTCCTTGTTTATCACGCACTAAACCTGTTAAGTATACATTTGAAAATGGTTTTTCTCCTGTGTATTCATAACCTGCAATAATCATACGCGCCACCCAGAAGAATAAAATATCTGGTCCTGTAACTAAATCATTTGTAGGATAGTAATATTTGAATTCCTCATTTTCAGGATCCATCATTCCACCAAAAACCGATATTGGCCATAACCAAGAGGAGAACCATGTATCAAGCGCATCAGGGTCCTGACGCAAGTGTTCAGCTGACAGTGCTGAGTTTCCAGTTTTTTCTTTTGCTAATGCTAAAGCATCTTCAATATTCTCAGCAACTACGAAATCTTCTTTTCCATCGCCATAATAATAAGCCGGAATTTGTTGTCCCCACCATAACTGACGCGAAATATTCCAATCGCGGATATTGTTTAACCAATGCGCATACGTATTATTAAAACGAGATGGATGTAATTTAATGTCATCCGACTCTAAAACCGCTTTGATAGCTGGTTTTACCAACTCGTCCATTTTCAAGAACCATTGATCCGATAATCTTGGTTCGATTACCGCTTTTGTTCTTTCAGAAGTTCCAACGTTATTTACGTGCGTTTCTACTTTTGCTAAAGCGTCAATAGTTTCTAATTCTTTCTCGATTTCCTTACGAACATCAAAACGGTCTTTACCTTCGTAATGTAAACCAAACGAATTTAAAGTAGCGTCTTCGTTGAAAATATCGATGATTTCTAAACCGTGTTTATCTCCTAACGTTTTATCATTCACATCGTGAGCAGGCGTAACTTTTAAACATCCTGTACCAAATTCCATATCAACATATTCATCGAAAATAATAGGAATTACTCGGTTACAAATAGGAACAATGGCTTTTTTACCTTTTAAATGGAAATAACGTTCGTCTTCAGGATGAATACAAATTGCAGTGTCACCTAAAATAGTTTCAGGACGAGTGGTAGCAATCGTTACAAACTCATTACTTCCTTCAATTTGGTATTTTAAGTGGTATAATTTTCCTTGTCTTTCTTCGTAAATAACTTCTTCATCAGACAACGTTGTTTTTGCTTCTGGATCCCAGTTTACCATACGGTAACCGCGATAAATCATGCCTTTGTTGTATAAATCAACAAACGATTTGATTACTGAAGCACTCATGTCTTCGTCCATAGTAAACTTGGTTCTGTCCCAATCGCAAGAACAACCTAATTGTTTTAATTGCTCTAAGATAGTTCCACCATATTTTTCAGTCCAATCGAAAGCGTGTTTTAAAAACTCTTCACGAGATAAATCGGATTTATTTATTCCTTCCGATTTTAATTTAGCTACAACTTTTGCTTCAGTTGCAATCGAAGCGTGATCCGTTCCCGGAACCCAACAAGCGTTGAATCCTTTTAAACGCGCACGACGAATTAATACATCTTGAATAGTATTGTTTAACATGTGTCCCATGTGTAACACTCCTGTTACGTTTGGTGGCGGAATTACAATTGTATATGGTGTTCTATGGTCGGGCGTTGAATGGAAATACTTGTTTTTCATCCAATAGTCGTACCATTTCTTTTCTACTTGTTTGGCATCAAATTGAGCTGGAATCATTTTATGTTAGATGTTAGATATTAGATGTTAGATGTTTTAAACTCTAAATTCTAAAATATTATTAATTTGTTTACAAAAGTTAAATAGTTTACCGCTTAGCCCCGATAGAACAAGCACCGTGTGCAAGTGATAGCGGGAATAAGGTTTACAAATACAAACTGCAGACTCGCTGCGAAAAACTATTTTGGTACACTTTTTGTAAATTTTATGCAAAAGTAACGATATATGCCAAAATAAAAAAAGTTAAATTGCTTGTTAAACGTATTTAAAGTATATATTTTTACGATAACCTATTAATTTTAAAAATGATGAAAAAATTACTTAGTGTTTTTATATTTTTAGTTGGATTCTTTGCATTTGCTCAAGATGGCCCGAAAATTGAGTTTAAAACCGAAACCATTAATTATGGTGAAGTTGTTAAAGGAGAAGATGATGGTGTTCGCGAGTTTGTTTTTACAAATACTGGTGATGCGCCTCTAATTATTAAAGATGTAAAATCAAGTTGTGGTTGTACAGTTCCTACAAAACCTGCTGAACCCATATTACCTGGAAAAAGTGATAAAATTATTGTAAAATATAATATGAATCCTGGCCCGATTAGTAAAACAATAACGGTTGAAACTAATGCAACAAATAAACCTAATGGTGTAATTCCATTACGAATAAAAGGAACGGTGATAAAGAAAGATAAATAAAAAAAGCGCTCAACTTGAGCGCTTTTTTTGTTATAATATTTTTTCAAGATAAAATTCAAACTCTAAAATTTCACCTTCTCGTTCCACTTCTAATTTTATTTTTTTACCTTCTTCAGATTGAAATAAATCATTTATCTTTTGTAGTGTAAACGAATATGCGTTCTTGTTATTTATAGAAACAATTTTATCTCCTTCTCGAACACCAGCTAAATAAGCGGGAGAATTTTCTCTTACAGAATAAATATTATATATATTTTTTAATTTAAAACTATGTGCATTTTTTAAATCTGAATTATTATATACATATTCAAGTGCATCAACATTATTGTAAACAGAGCTTTCATTGGTTCGTTTAACTTCTTTAACCCATTCAACACCATCGTGTTGAACTTCAATTCCTGACATATTATAATTAAACGGGTCATTAAAATTTGAGTTCTTTTTGTAAAAAAATAATGAATTTTGATAATCCAAAAACCAATCGAACCTTTTTATTATTTCTCCTCCCAAAGAACCATTTCTATTTTTAAAAAGTTCCAAACTTTTTACAGATATACTATCAGGGTAAGAGACTAATGCGTCTTTTAAATTAAATGTATCAATATAAAGTTCTTCAACTCTTGATTTTTTTCCATTAATATCTCCACCTAAACCTTTACCTAATACATCATTAAAAAATTTATTTGAAGATTCAATTGTATCATTTTCAAATAGCCATAACCCATCACTTAGTCCTGTGTCAAATAAAAGGTTAAACTCACTTACCTTACTATTATTAGATATTTTTAAATTTATATAGGGTTTATATTGAATCAAGTCAATTTTTTTTGATTTATATCGTTTATTTATTTTAGAAGTTCTTTTTTTATAAATAACAATTTTTTTACTTGAATATTTTATCTCTAAAAGATAATCTTTAAAAAAAGAAGAGCCTATAATTCCATTAATTGGAACTCCTAATTTATTTATTAGTCCAATATTTTGATTAGTAATCAATAAAATTTCAAAATTAGAGTCTACTAAGCTTTCATTTTTAATTGTGAACTTGTTATCTGAAGATATTACAGCTTCTAAACTTTCTCCGTAACCCAGCCCCTTTACCTTAATCAACTTAGGACTATAAAACTCTATACTATCATTTTCTGGAAAACTAAATAATAAATTTCTTTCGGAACCTGTATCTAGAATCATTTTAAGATCAACTTCATTTATAACTACATCAACAATTATTAAATTATCGGTTAATTCAAAAGGTATTACAATTTTATCTTTATTTGAATTCCAATTTAGTTGAGAGAAGGATAAAGTAACCCAAAATAAAAAAAACAACACTCTTATGTGTAAAATTGTTATCATTTTAAAAGTTTGTACTTAAATGTAGGAAATTTTATCAAATTATTGATTTCATTTAACATTTTTAAAACATTTATTTTTTCCATTTATTTAAAAAAGTGCAATTTTGTACTTTCAAACAAACTTGATTATGCCAAAAATTTCCAAAAAAGGGTTAGCAATGCCCGAATCACCAATTAGAAAACTTGTTCCGTTTGCTGAAGGAGCAAAAAAGAAAGGTCATAAAGTTTATCATTTAAATATTGGTCAACCAGATATTAAAACTCCTGAATCAGCAATTAGTGCTGTAAAAAATGCAAATATTGAGGTTTTAGAGTATTCACACTCCGCAGGATTTGAAAGTTATAGAAACAAGCTTTCAGAATATTATAAAAATCATGGTTTACCAATAGACAATCAAGATATTATTATTACAACTGGAGGCTCAGAAGCATTACTGTTTGCTATGGGAAGTACAATGGATACAGATGATGAAATTATTATTCCTGAACCCTTTTATGCAAATTATAATGGATTTTCTACTGCTTCTGGGGTAAAAGTTGTTCCTGTAATGTCATCAATTGAAGATGGCTTTGCTTTACCTCCAATCGAGGCATTTGAAAAGCTTATTACTGCTAAAACAAAAGCTATTTTAATTTGTAACCCCGGAAACCCAACAGGATATTTATATTCTCAAGAGGAGATTCTAAAGCTTGCTGAAATTGTGAAAAAGCATGATTTATTTCTAATTGCTGATGAAGTATATCGTGAGTTTACTTATGATGGTTTTAAACACTATTCAGTAATGAACGTTCCGGGAATTGAAGAAAATGCAATTATGATTGATTCTGTCTCGAAAAGATATAGTATGTGTGGTGCAAGAATTGGGTGTATTGTTTCTAAAAATAAAGAAGTTATGGCTACAGCCATGAAGTTTGCACAAGCACGTTTAAGTCCGCCAACTTATGCTCAAATTGCCAGTGAAGCTGCTTTAGAAACTCCTCAATCGTATTTTGATGAGGTTATTACTGAATATAAAGACCGTAGAGATACTTTAGTTAACGAACTAAATAAAATTCCAGGTGTTAAAGTTGCAGTACCTAAAGGAGCCTTCTATTGTATTGCTAAATTACCCGTAAAAAATGCAGATGATTTTGCACAATGGTTATTAGAAAATTTTAATTATAATGGCGAAACTGTAATGGTTGCACCAGCAGCTGGATTTTATTCGACTCCTGGTGTTGGTCTAGATGAAGTTAGAATTGCTTATGTTTTAAAGAAAGAAGACTTAATAAAATCAGTTCAGGTTTTAAAAGAAGCTTTATCAGTTTACAAGGGATAATTTTTAAAATTAATAAAAAAATCCCCACTTAAATAGTGGGGATTTTTTTTTGGATAAATTCTGTTTATTATCTTTTCATTGCGAAGTGTGCCTTAAACTCTTTAGCTACTCCGTTTTCTAAATATTCTAAACTAAACCAGTAATCTGTCGATGGTAATTGCTCACCATTATACGTTCCATCCCAACCCGGTCCTACTGTACTTAATTGCTTGATTAACTTACCGTATCTATCAAAAATGTACAACTTCGCCTCTGGTTGGTTTAAACCTATTATATTCCATGTATCATTATATCCATCTCCATTTGGTGTAAAGAAGTTTGGATAATCTATCACCAATACTGTCTCTTGTAAATAAGTACACCCTTGTGAATCGATAACCGTAATAACATGTTCTCCTGCACTTACTCCTGTAAACACATTCGATTCTTGGAATGCTCCACCATCTATCTGATACAATAACATACCATTTCCTCCTGTTACCGTAACAACAACTGTTGCGTTATCACTAAATGCATCAGTTACCGTTGTGATAAAACTTGTCGCTGGATTGGTCTCTATTACACTTACTGTGTTTGAAGTACCCTCACATGAAGTGTCCGTTGAACTTAAATCTCTTACCACTACATAATAACTACCCGCTACAGCTACCTCTAAACTTGGAACTCCTGTTATTGCAATAGGATTAACTGGATCTGATGACTCATACCATGTATACTGATAATTTGTCCCTGGTAATCCTTCAACTGTTAACCAATACGTTTGGAAAACTGTTCCTATATCATTAACACATATCGCACCATCTGTTAAAACCGGTTGTGGATTAGGATTTACATAAACCGTAAAGTCTCTATACTCTCCATCACATCCATTTAATGTAGCCCAAATGCGGTAAACCACATAACCTTGAACATAGGAATCTGTTAATGTTAAAACATCCTCTATTAATAATGGCTCCGGTAATGGTCCGCCTGAACTATATCCCGTTACATTATAATAATCTACAACATCATATATCAATTCTGTCCCCGCTACAAATGGATCTGAAGTGATACTCATCGGCGTAGCTTCTCCATCACATATGTAATATTCTGGTAATCCGTTTGGAACTCCCGGAATAGGATTAACAGTAATTACTTCACTCACTACTGTCGCTCCTGGACATCCATCTCTATAAGGTGTAAAATCAACTTCTATTGTTCCTGATAATCCAGGTGTAGAGTTCTCTAATACTAACATTAATGTACCTGTAGTTATCGTTCCACTTGTAACGCCTCCCACAACAGTAACTCCGGTATTATTTATTACCGACCAATCGTAAGTCGTTCCTCCTAAATTACTCGTTACAGTAAAAGTAACTTCATTGCCTGAACAAATCGTATTCTGATCTACTGAAACAGAACTTATAACCGGATTTGGATTGATTCGAACTGGTACTTGTATCGCATCTCCTGAACAGCCATTAGCAAAAGGGGTAATTGTTATCGTAATATCGCCTATCTGATCCGAATTTATTAATGATAAAACTTGATCTAATGTACTTTGATCTCCATTACTAGGATAAGTAACATTATTGCTAGAAGCCGTATACGTTAAGGTAGTACCCGCTACATTACTTGTCCAGTCTACATGTAAAAACTCTCCATCACATAAAGTTATTGGCAATGGATTATTTATTGATAATACAGGTTTTTCAATAATAGTTACTGTAGCTGTTGTTGGTATTGCACATTGTCCAGCATCAGGAGTGAAAGTATACATCATTGTTTGTGTATTATCAAAAGCTGGAGACCAACTTCCTGTAATACCATTTGTTGATGTTGTCGGTAATGAATATCCACTTCCTTCACAAATATCTGGCATTGGATCAAAAGTCGGTAATACTCCATTTGTTATTTCAATACTACCGCTTTCCATATCACTCGAACAACCTCCTGTTGTAGTAACTGAATAATTATATACGCCAACTAAATCTGTAGGCGTTCCTGAAATAGTAACTATATTACCGTTGATGGTGTAAGTTATACCTGCTGGTAAACCTGCAACAATAACTCCAGTGGCTCCATTAGATAATTCATACTCTATAGTTGAGATAGCTGTACCTTGACATAACTCTTGATCTGTTGTTGTAATATCAGTCATTAAAGTTATTTCAGCATCAGGATTGACTGTAATTGTAACCACACTCGTATCATCTATACATGGCGCTACGCCTGTTAGTGTATACTCAAATGTTGAAGTCGTTGCTCCAGGTGCTGGTGTATACGTTCCTGCTACTGCATCAAATACTCCTCCTGTTCCTGAAGTTTGTGTCCAAACACCTCCTGCTTGCTCACCTGATATTAAAGCATATAAATCAATCACTGCTGTATCACTCTCACAAACTGTGATAGCCCCATCTAATCCTGCATCGGGCTGTGCGTTAATGTTTATCGTAACTACGCTTGTATCATCTATACATGGCGCTACACCTGTTAGTGTATATTCAAATGTTGATGTCGTTGCCCCTGAAGCTGGCGTATAAGTTCCTGCTGCTGCATCGAACACTCCTCCTGTTCCTGAGGTCTGTGTCCAAACTCCTCCTGTTTGCGCTCCTGTAAGTAAAGCAAATAAATTAATTGTTGTTGTATCGTTATCACAAACTGTTGTGTTTCCGTCTAATCCAGCATCGGGTTGTGCATTTATTGTTATAGTAGCTACACTTACATCGTCAATACAAGGCGCTACTCCTGTTAGTGTATATTCAAATGTAGATGATGTTGCTCCAGGTGCTGGTGTGTACGTTCCTGCTACTGCATCAAATACTCCGCCTGTTCCTGATGTTTGTGTCCAAACGCCACCTGATTGTTCTCCTGTGATTAACGAGAATAAATCAATAACATTCGTATCGTTATCACAAACTGTTGTTGCTCCATCTAACCCTGCATCAGGTTGTGCGTTGATATTTATCGTCACTACGCTTGTATCATCTATACACGGTGCTACACCTGTTAGAGTATACTCAAATGTAGATGTCGTTGCTCCTGAAGCTGGAGTATAAGTTCCTGCTGCTGCATTAAATACTCCACCTGTTCCTGAGGTCTGTGTCCAAACTCCTCCTGTTTGCGCTCCTGTAAGTAAAGTAAATAAATCAACTGTTGTTGTATCATTATCACAAACCGTTGTGTTTCCGTCTAATCCTGCGTCGGGTTGTGCTGTAATAGTAACTGTTACTATACTTGTATCATCAACACATGGTGCTACTCCTGTTAGTGTATATTCAAATGTTGATGTCGTTGCCCCTGAGGCTGGTGTATAAGTTCCTGCTGCTGCATCAAATACTCCTCCTGTTCCTGATGTCTGTGTCCAAACGCCACCTGTTTGCGCTCCTGTAAGTAAAGCAAATAAATCTATTGTTGTTGTATCACTATCACAAACCGATGTTGAACCATCTAATCCCGCATCAGGTTGTGCATTTATTGTTATAGTAGCTACACTTACATCATCAACACAAGGCGCTACTCCTGTTAGTGTATATTCAAATGTAGATGTTGTTGCTCCTGGTGCTGGTGTGTACGTTCCTGCTACTGCATTAAATACTCCACCAGTTCCTGAGGTCTGTGTCCAAACTCCTCCTGATTGTTCTCCTGTGATTAACGAGAATAAATCAATAACATTCGTATCGTTATCACATATGGTAACTCCGCCATCTAACCCTGCATCAGGTTGTGCGTTGATGTTTACGGTAACCACACTCATATCATCTACACATGGTGCTACACCTGTTAGTGTGTATTCAAATGTTGATGTCGTCGCTCCAGGTGCTGGTGTATATGTTCCTGCTGCTGCATTAAACACTCCACCTGTTCCTGAAGTCTGTGTCCAAACTCCACCTGTTTGCGCTCCTGTAAGTAAAGCAAATAAATCAACTGCTGCTGTATCGTTATCACAAATCGTTGTATTTCCGTCTAATCCAGCATCGGGTTGTGCATTTATTGTTATAGTAGCTACACTTACATCATCAATACATGGTGCTACTCCTGTTAGTGTATATTCAAATGTTGATGTCGTTGCCCCTGAAGCTGGCGTATAAGTTCCTGCTGCTGCATCAAACGTCCCACCAGTACCTGAAGTTTGTGTCCAAACGCCACCTGTTTGTTCTCCTGTGATTAACGAGAATAAATCAATAACATTCGTATCGTTATCACATATGGTAACTCCGCCATCTAACCCTGCATCAGGTTGTGCGTTGATGTTTACGGTAACCACACTCATATCATCTACACATGGTGCTACACCTGTTAGTGTGTATTCAAAAGTAGATGTAGTTGCTCCTGAAGCTGGTGTATAAGTTCCTGCTGCTGCATTAAACACTCCACCTGTTCCTGAAGTCTGTGTCCAAACTCCTCCTGTTTGCGCTCCTGTAAGTAAAGCAAACAAATCTATGGCTGTTGTATCACTATCACAAACTGTGGTAGCCCCATCTAATCCCGCGTCGGGTTGCGCATTAATTGTAACAGTTATAGCTGCTGATGCAATGGTACATCCTGGAATATCTATCGTATATGTATAAACACCTGCTGTGTCTACTGCCGGATCAAAAACTCCTGTTCCACTTGCTAAGGCTGGCGACCAAGTCCCGCCTAAATCTGGTGAACCTAATAATACTGTAAATAAATCTACAGAAGAACTAGTGCTACATAATGTTATTGAATTATCATTACCTGCATCTGGTGTTGCTGTAATAGTAACTGTAACTACACTCACATCATCCACACACGGTGGCGTACCTGTAATAGTATACTCAAATGTAGAAGTCGTGGCGCCTAACGCTGGTGTATACGTTCCTGCCCCAGCATTAAATGTACCTCCTGTTCCAGAAGTTTGGGTCCAAGTTCCACCTGTTTGTGCTCCTGTAAGCAATGAAAATAAATCTATTGCTGTTGAACTACTCTCACACGTTGTGGTAGCGCCATCTGTACCAGCATTTGCTTGAGGTACTATTGTTATTGTTGCAACACTCACATCATCTGGACATGGTGCAGCTCCAGTAATCGTATATTCAAAAGTTGAAGTCGTTGCTCCTAAAGCCGGTGTATATGTCCCAGCAGTAGCATCAAAAGTACCTCCTACACCTGATGTTTGTGTCCAAACACCACCTGTTTGTTCTCCTGATATTAATGCATACAAATCAATAACATTAGTGTCATTATCACATACTGTAGTGTTTCCATCTAACCCTGCATCTGAAGGCTCATTTACTACAATAGTAATATCGTGTGTTATGTTTGTTGCACAACCAACTGTAGAAATGGTTACAGCAAAACTACCCGTTTGAGTAGGTGTACCCGATACAGTATAAGTCCCAGCATTATAAACTCCAGTCACTCCTGTTGGAAATGAACCACTTGTAACAACAACATCTGTCGCATCTCCTCCTGCAGTGAAGATAATATCATCAAGTGCATCTGTTAAACAAATTGTTTGAGCATCTGAAGAAACAGCAGAAGTTAGTGTTAAACTACACGGTGATGCGCAATCTATTATCAATTGTAAAATCTCATCAACATTATAACATGTAGGATTACCATTATTCTCTACACGAATAAAAATATCTGTAAAACCTGGAGTATAACTCGTAGGTGTTGCTATATAATTAGAACTCCCTGTAAAAGCATCATTTATATCCTCATAAAAATAAACAACATAATCCGCTGGATTTGCAGGTGATAATAATCCCGGTATAATTGACGTTAAATCAAAAGGAGCACATCCAGAAATCGGAGGTGGTGAATTTAATATCGGCTCGGAATCGAATAAAATTTCAATGTCATCTGTGGCTACATCTGAACAACCTGGACGAATAACTTCTACTGTCCAAGTACCTTCTTGGTTAGCAGTATATTGATTAGTCGTAGTTGTTCCTTGTAAAACCCCACCTAAATACCATGAATAAGTAGGTGTACCAACAGTTGTAGGAGCTTGATTAAATTCAGCAGTCATCGTGTAACTCGTAATGGTTGAATTACAAAACTGTTGATCTGGACCTAAGTCTACACCACAAACTATTTCACAACTCAATGAACCTGTACCTCCTGTTTGATTAATCGTATAAGAACCAGGTTGTTGACCATAATTAGTAACCAGTAATATATAATACTGACCTGCAGTAGCACCAGGAATATTTATTGTCTCAGTAGCAGAACCAGAATAACTACAATCTACTACATTATTTGGACCAGTATAGCCTGCAGAATATCCATATAAATTGTCACAATAATTATTTAATGAAGTAAATGGCCCCCATAAGGCAAAGTCAACATCTGGATTTCCTGATGATACAGTTTGTACTAAAGTAAAATCCATAGAACCAGAAACTCCTACTTGCATATAAAACCATGCCGGATAAGGAGTTGAAAACAAGCAGTTTACCGTTCCATAACCTGATGAATTTCCACCAGGCGTGGTATTGTTAGTATTATTATAAGGACCACCTTGCCCAGAACAAATAGCCGAAGCACTTTCACAAGTAGGAGATTGTGAAAACAACAACACTGAGCTAAATAATAATAATGTAAGTAAAATTTTTTTCATCTCAATAGTTAAAGGTTTACGAAAGTATAAAATGACCAATCAGATTTTTTTTCATGAGTTTTTTTTGAACCAACTCTATATTTAAAACACTTTGCTTTTAATTTTAAGTGACTAATAATCAAATTATCTTCTAATAATTTATTTTTATTATCTATAACAATTTCGAATCCTTCATTTAACATTTCAGCTTCAAGTCTATTCCAACAATCTTGAATAGGAATAATTTCAATAAAAAAATGATCATTTGATTTATTAAATTCAGAAAAATCCCATTTCATCTCAACTAGTAAATCATTTTTGGATTGTTTTTCATTAAGAGATATAAAGTCTAATAAAGACTTTTCTTCCTGAGAAAAACCAAAAAGAGTTGACATTAGTAATAAGAGTAGTAAATACTTTTTCATTTTGTTAATTTATTTTTGTTTTGGTTTAGTATAATCAACAAATTTAACAATAAAATAAAATTAGACGGCTCTTTTCTTAATAATTAACATTTATAACAATATCTGTTATTTTATTACATTTTTATTATTTTACAAAGGCATCACATTTTTAAAGTTTATTAATTATCTTTGCATCTTCAAAAATTGCAAGAATTATACTATGAGTCATAACGAGGATTTACACGAAGAATTAGGTAATAATCATATCGCAACTAGTGCTGAAACTCCTTTACGTTCAGATGCTTTTGATTTAACTGATGACGAAAAGATTGAGTCTATAAAGAAAGACGTAGAAAATATTTTAAATACTTTAGGTTTAGATTTAACTGACGATAGTTTAAAAGGAACTCCTAATCGTGTTGCAAAAATGTTTGTTAAAGATATTTTTGGAGGGCTTCATCCTGATAAAAAACCGGGTTCATCTACATTTGATAACAAATACAAATATGGTGAAATGCTAGTTGAAAAAAACATTGTTGTTTATTCTACTTGTGAGCACCATTTATTACCCATTATTGGTCGTGCGCATGTTGCTTACATTTCAAATGGTACTGTTGTAGGTCTTTCTAAAATGAATAGAATAGTTGATTATTATGCTAAAAGACCTCAAGTACAAGAACGTTTGACAATACAAATTGTTCAAGAATTACAAAAAGTTTTAGGTACTGAAGATGTAGCATGTGTTATGGATGCCAAACATTTATGTGTTAATTCAAGAGGAATTAAAGACATTGAAAGTAGTACAGTTACTGCTGAATTTGGCGGAAAATTTAAAGAAGAAAAAGTACGTAGAGAATTTTTAGATTATATAAAATTGGAAACTCAATTTTAGTTTAAATCTAATTGTTAAAGTAAAATATTATTCTTAAAGAAAATTAGCCCTGATTGAAGCGACATCCTTTTTTGTTCTCGACTTCGCTCGAACTGACAAAAAAGATATAGCGGAAAGCAGGAAAAGCTTCAAAAAACAAAATGAAATTATATCAAAACCAACAACTTAAAGTTTACAATACATTAACGAGCGACAAACAAGATTTTAAGCCACTTCATGAAGGAAGAATTGGAATGTATGTTTGTGGACCTACAGTTTACAGTAATGTTCACCTTGGAAATGTTAGAACTTTTATGAGTTTTGATGTAATTTACCGCTACTTATCACATTTAGGTTACAATGTTCGTTATGTAAGAAATATTACGGATGCAGGACATTTAACAGATGATGGGAATGTAGAAAACGATCGTTTTGTAAAACAATCGAAATTGGAAAAACTAGAGCCAATGGAAATTGTTCAAAAATATACGGTTGATTTCCATAAAGTTTTAGATACTTTTAATTTTCTTCCTCCTACTATTGAACCAACAGCAACCGGACATATTTTAGAGCAAATTGAATTAACTGAAAAGCTAATTGAATTGGGTTTTGCTTACGAAAGTAATGGTTCGGTTTATTTTGACGTTCAAGCCTATAATGCAAAAGGTTTAAATTACGGAGAGTTAAGTAATCGCAACATTGAAGAACTTTTAGCCAATACACGAGATTTAGACGGACAAACTGAAAAGAAGAATCCTCAAGATTTTGCACTTTGGAAAAATGCATCGCCACAACACATTATGCGTTGGAATTCACCTTGGGGCGCTGGTTTTCCGGGTTGGCATTTAGAGTGTACTGCAATGAGTACAAAATACTTAGGTGAAACTTTTGATATTCACGGTGGTGGAATGGATTTAAAATTCCCGCATCATGAATGTGAAGTTGCTCAAGCAAAAGCTGGTTACGGACATTCGCCTGTTCGTTATTGGATGCATACGAATATGCTTACTATGAATGGTTTACGCATGAGTAAATCGACTGGTAATTATATTTTACCAATGGAATTAGTCAACGGAAACAACGATTTCTTTGAAAAACCATTCCATCCTAATATTGTACGTTTTTGTTTTTTACAAGCTCACTATAGAAGTGTTTTAGATATTTCTAACGAAGCTATGCTTGCCAGTGAAAAAGGTTTTAACCGAATGAGTGAGGCTTATAAAAATCTTGCGAATCTTTCAGCTTCAGCAAATTCAAGTTTAGATATAACTTCATGGAAGCAATCTTGTTACGATGCCATGAATGACGATTTTAATTCACCTATTTTAATTGCACAATTATTTGAAGGTGTTCGTTTTATCAATCTAATTAAAGAAGGAAAAGAAACCGTTACAGAAAATGATTTGGCAATATTAAAATCGACTTTCTCAGATTTCTTAGTAGATGTTTTAGGTTTGAATTTCGATTCTGAATCTTCAAGTTCAAATACCAATAAATTAGATGGTGTTGTAAACATGTTAATCGAAATGCGAAACGAAGCAAGGGCTAATAAAAACTGGGCATTGTCTGATGAAATTCGCGATAGACTTTTAGCTTTAGGAATTCAACTTAAAGATGGAAAAGAAGGCACTTCTTTTACAGTAAATTAATTTGAAAACGATAACAAAAATATTAGCCTATCCTTTTATTTTCTTAGTTCGATTTTACCAAGTAGCCATTTCACCTTACACACCGGCAACTTGTCGCTACTCACCTACATGCTCACATTATACTGCTGAAGCCCTAAAAAAACACGGCGTTTTTAAAGGCGGTTGGCTTGCAATAAAGCGCATATTTAGTTGTCATCCTTGGGGAGGAAGCGGTTACGATCCTGTTCCCTAAAAATCTAATAAAAGTTTACTTATTTTTAACAAGTTTCCCAACTATTATACTTATTTTTAGCCTTAAATAACAATTTAATATGCGTTTTTTAGCCATGATTTGGAATCCTTCTGAAGGAATAGATTTAGGAATTATTAATGTTCGTTTCTATAGTTTAATGTTTGTAGTAGCCTTTGGATTAGGTTGGTACGTTATGAAAGCTATTTATGAACGTGAAGAAGAATCTTTAGAAAAATTAGACAAACTTTTTTTATATACTGTTTTAGCGACATTAATTGGAGCTCGTTTAGGTCATGTATTTTTCTATGATTGGGATTACTTTAAAGATCATCCTCTTGAAATTTTACTTCCAATTAAAGAAACCGCTGAAGGTTGGAAATTTACTGGTTTTGCAGGATTAGCAAGTCATGGAGCTGCAATATCTATAATTCTTGTAATGTGGTATTACAGTAAAAATATTATTAAAAAGCCCATTTTATGGATTTTAGACCGAATTGTAATTCCTGTTTCACTTGGAGCTATATTTGTACGTCTAGGAAACTTTTTTAATTCTGAAATTATTGGAAAACCCACATCTGAATCAAGCTTTTTAGCTACAAAATTCATTCGTGGAGAAGACACTCTAAATAGTTATGAAGTAACAAAACTAACTCAAATTCCTGATGTAGATCAAGCTTTTAATGCTGTTAAAAGCAATCCACAATTTGTTGAAATATTAAATTCAATTCCGTATCGTTATCCTGCACAATTATATGAAGCAATTGGATACGTTTTTGTGTTTGCTATTTTATTTTATTTATACTGGAAAACAGAAACACGTCAAAAATTAGGTTACTTATTTGGTGTTTTCCTAGTCTTACTTTGGACCGTTCGTTTCTTTGTAGAATATGTAAAAGAAAGTCAAGGAGGGTTTGAAAATGCTCTTGGAGTTTTCTCTACAGGACAATGGTTAAGTATACCGTTTATAATAGCTGGGATTTACTTTATTGTAAAAGCCAAAAAAGTAGAATAAAAAAAAGCCGCTCAATTGAGCGGCTTTTTTTATTGATTTGGTTTTCTGATTTGATAACCAATTCCTAAAACATTTGGTAAATACGGTAAATCTGATTTATTTCTTAATACTATATGATATTTTCCAGGTTCTAAATCTTTAAGATTTACCTTTTGATAATAATCGCAAATATCTCCTAGACATTCACCTGAATCACCACCATTAACATTTTTGACTTTTAATTTTTCAATAACAAACATTTTATTCAAATCTCCTTCCGTTTTAGTGATTTCCATTTCGATAGGAATCATATCGTAATCGTAATCATAAATATGGCCAAAATGCAACCATAATTCTTCTCCTTGATCAATTGTAAAATCGAACTCAACATCTTGATTAAAAGGCCAACGATTGTCTTCAAAATCTCTAAAAAAATCATTTGATTTCACGTTCTTATTACATGAAACGAAAACTAGAAATAACATAAAAATTAATAAACGCATAGTCAAAAGTTTTTAAAAATAAAAGATATAAAAAAAGTCCTGATCTTCATCAGGACTTTTTAAAATATTAAAATCGAAATTAATCTTCTTTTTTGAATTCTGCCATTTTCTTAGCTTCTTTATCACTCATAGTATCATTCATTACAGGAGTTGCAACGAATAATGATGAATATGTACCAACTAAGATACCTACTAAGATTGCAAACACAAACCCTCTAATAGTTTCTCCACCAAAGATGAAGATTGCAATTAATACAACTAACGTAGTTGCAGATGTATTAATTGTTCTACTTAAAGTAGAGTTCAATGCTTTATTTACTAATCCTTTAAAATCAGATGAAGAATTATAATCTAAATACTCTCTTACACGGTCAAATACAATTACTGTATCATTTAATGAATAACCAATAACCGTTAAGATAGCTGCAATAAATGCTTGATCTATCTCCATATTAAATGGTAAGATTGTATAGAAGAATGAGAAAATTCCTAAAACAATGATAACATCGTGCATTACAGCTACAACAGCACCTAAACCAAATTGCCATTTACGGAATGAAATCATTAAGTAAACAAACACAACTAATAAAGAACCTAAAACTGCCCATAAAGAGTTAGTCTTAATATCTTTTGAAATTGTACCCGAAACTTTAGAAGCTTGCATAACACCAAACTCTTTTCCTTCGTAAGAAGTAACAAACTGCTCATAAGTTAAATCTGATGGTAAATATTTCTTTAATCCATCGTATAATTTTTGATTTACTTCTTTATCAATACCTTCTCCCTCTTCGTCAACTTTATATTTCGTAGTAATTTTCAACTGGTTATCATTACCAAAAGTTTTAGCTTCAGCTCCTGCTCCTTCGAACACAGCTGATAAATCTTTAGAAACTTCAGAAGCTACTACTGGTTTTTCAAAACGTACTTGGTAAGTTCTACCTCCTAAGAAATCAACTCCTTGATTTAATCCTTTAGTTGCAATTGAAACTATACTTAATACAATTAAGATTGCAGAAATTACATAAGCAATTTTACGTTTTCCTAAGAAATCAAAATTTAAGTTTTTAAACCAGTTTTTAGTAATTGACGTTGAAAAAGAAATATTTTCATTTCTACTTAAACTCCATTCTAACATTAATCTTGTAATAAACACCGCAGTAAATACAGAAGTTACAACACCAATAATTAATGTAGTTGCAAAACCTTTAATTGGTCCTGTTCCAAATACAAATAAAATAATTGCAGTAATTAATGTAGTAACGTTAGCATCAACAATTGATGACATGGCACCTTTCCATGTATATGCATAACCAACTGCCTCTTCAACTGTTTTCCCTGAATCTAACTCTTCTTTAGCACGCTCGTAAATAATTACGTTAGCATCTACCGCCATACCTATTGTTAAAACGATACCAGCAATACCAGGTAATGTTAATACAGCACCAAATGAAGCTAAAATTCCAAATATAAATAAGATGTTTACCAATAAAGCTAAGTTAGCATAGAAACCTGCCTTACCATAGTAAACTACCATCCATAATAATACCAATGAGAAACCTATGATGAATGAAATTAAACCATTATCAATAGCTTCTTGTCCTAAAGATGGTCCAACAACATCAGACTGAACAATCTCTGCAGAAGCTGGCAATTTACCTGCTCTTAAAATGTTTGCTAAATCTTTTGTTTCATTAACCGTAAAACTACCTGAAATTTCAGATTGTCCTCCAGAAATAGCACCTCTACTAACACCTGGTGCAGAATATACAATATTATCTAATACAATTGCAATTGCATTTCCTTGTTGAGAGACAGCTCCTGTAATTTCTTCCCATTTCTTTGCACCGTTTCCATTCATTTGCATTGAAACAGCTGGCTTACCTAGTTGATCAAATGTATCACGAGCATCAACAATCACACCACCACTTAATGGGGCAACATTATCTCTATTACCCTTAAGTGCATACAATTCAACCATTTCTGGTGACTTTTCATTAATTTTTCCCCAAGCGAATTTAACATTTGCTAATTCAGAAGGCAATAATGAGCGTATATCACTTCTATTTAAGTAAGAATTTACTTTTGCAGTATCCTTTGTATTAAAATAAGCAATGTAAGGAGATCCTTGTTGTCCTGGCATTACTATTTTATCAAATAAAGGGTTAACTTGAACTTTAGTAGAATCTGTTTTATCTGTTAATAAAGAGTCAATCCCTGTTGCTGCTTCTGCAACTTCAGTTTCTTCTTTAACCTCTGTCTTTTTTAATTGCTCATTAGCAGCAACTAAGAAACTACCTAATTCTTCACCTTTGTATGTTTCCCAAAATTCTAATTGAGCTGTAGATTGTAATAATTTCTTAATACGATCAACGTCTTTAGCTCCTGGTAACTCTACTAAAATTCTTCCAGAATTCCCTAATAATTGAATGTTTGGCTGTGTAACTCCAAATTTATCGATACGCTCACGTAATACTTTAAAAGCAGATTCTACAGATTCTTGAACTTTTTGTTTGATAATTGGTTCAACTTGAGCATTAGTCATGTCAAATTTAATAACATCATCTAAAGTTCTATTTCCGAAGATTTCAGCATCTGCCAATTTCACATTTGCAGCATTAGCTTCTTTGAAAAAAGCATCAATATAATCTTGATTTCCTTGTTGATTTTGTTTTGCATCAGCTAAAGCTTTGTTAAAAGCTGGGTTTTTCGAACCATTTGCTAAACCTTTTAAAATATCATTAACTGAAATTTGAAGGATAACATTAATACCACCTTCTAAGTCAAGACCTTTGTTAATTTGATTGTTTCTTACGTCTGCGTAAGTTTGACCTAAAAACACCTTCTCTTTAGAAATTGAATCTAAATACGAAACTTCTTTTTTGAAGTCACCATTTGCAAAAGCCTTAGCATCCTTCTCAATTTTATTTGCAACGAAAGTAAACGATAATTGGTAAATACATACCAAAGCAAATATGATTGCGAAAAACTTAATTAATCCTCTATTCTGCATTACTACTTAAATATTAATTATTCTGTTATTTTTATAAAAACGGACAAATATATAATTTACAATAGGATTAACCAATTTTATTAAGCAATAAAATTGATTTTTTTGTAGTTTTTTTGTTGAAATCTGAACATAAAAAAACTGCCAAATTAATTTGGCAGTTTCAATTGATGTAAAATATATACTATAATACTGAACTAAGTGCTTCGTTCATATTACGAACAGCATCAGCACTTTTCTCAAATAAAGCTTTTTCAGCTTCGTTTAATTTAATATCAACAATTTCTTCAACGCCATTTTTACCAATGATACAAGGTACTCCTATACAAATATCATTTTGTCCATATTCTCCTTCCAACATTACCGAACAAGGAATCATACGTTTTTGATCGTTTAATATTGAATCAACTAAATACGCAACAGATGCACCTGGCGCATACCAAGCTGATGTTCCTAACAATTTAGTTAACGTTGCACCACCAACCATAGTATCAGCAGCTACTTTATCCATTTCTTCTTGCGACATGAAATTAGAAATTGGCGAACCGTTGTAAGAAGCCAATCTTGTTAAAGGAATCATTGTTGTATCTCCATGACCTCCAATAACCATACCTTGAATATCATTTGATGGTTTATCTAAAGCTTGTGATAAGAAATATTTAAAACGAGAACTATCTAAAGCACCACCCATACCGATTACTCTATTTTTAGGCAATCCTGTCGCTTTTAACGCTAAATAAGTCATCGTATCCATTGGATTTGAAACTACTACAATGATTGCATTTGGAGAATGTGCTAATACATTATCAGAAACAGATTTTACAATTCCAGCATTGATACCAATTAACTCTTCACGAGTCATACCCGGCTTTCTTGGGATTCCAGATGTAATTACCACTACATCACTTCCTGCTGTTTTCGTATAATCATTTGTACTTCCAACAACTTTTGTATTAAAGCCAGTAGTAGTTGCACATTGCATGATATCCATAGCTTTACCTTCAGCAAAACCTTCTTTAATATCAATCAATACTACTTCGCTTGCAATTCCTCTGTACGAAATAACATCAGCACATGTTGCACCTACATTACCCGCACCAACAATAGTTACTTTCATTGTGTTTATAGTTTTTTAATTATTAATGTTTATTGAATTCTAAATTAATGTTTGCAAATTTACCAAATGAAAATGAGCTTTTTATAAAAAATACTCTAAAAAAGTACTTAAATAATATAAAAAAAGAAAGGTGTCGATAATCGACACCTTTTCTTTTATATATTACGCATCAATCTTAGCATACGCTGCGTTTTTCTCGATAAATTCACGTCTTGGCGGAACCTCATCTCCCATTAACATAGAGAAAACTCTATCTGCTTCTCCTAAATTTTCAATAGTAACTTGACGTAAAGTTCTAAATTCTGGATTCAATGTAGTTTCCCATAGTTGTTCTGCATTCATCTCTCCAAGACCTTTATAGCGTTGAACGTTTGCTCCTCCACCATATTCCATTGACAATCTATCACGTTGGTCATCATTCCAAGCATAGGCTTTTTTATTACCTTTCTTAACTTGATATAGAGGTGGTTGTGCAATGTAAACGTGCCCTCCTTCAATAAGTTCTTTCATATATCGGAAAAAGAACGTTAAAATTAAAGTTGAAATGTGAGAACCATCAACATCGGCATCACACATAATTACTACTTTATGATAACGTAATTTTGATAAATTTAAAGCTTTGCTATCTTCTTCAGTTCCAACAGTAACACCTAAAGCAGTAAAAATATTTCGAATCTCTTCGTTTTCAAATACTTTATGTTGCATTGCTTTTTCCACATTCAAAATCTTACCACGTAACGGTAAAATAGCTTGGAAAAATCTATCACGTCCTTGTTTTGCAGTTCCACCCGCCGAGTCTCCCTCGACAAGGAATATTTCACATTTTGCTGGATCTTGCTCAGAACAATCTGATAATTTTCCAGGTAATCCACCACCACCCATAACGGTTTTACGTTGCACCATTTCACGCGCTTTTTTCGCAGCATGACGTGCTTGAGCAGCCAAGATTACTTTTTGTACAATTATTTTAGCATCATTTGGATTCTCTTCCAAATAATTCTCTAACATTTCTGCAACAGCTTGCGAAACTGGAGAAACTACTTCTCTATTTCCTAATTTCGTTTTGGTTTGACCTTCGAATTGAGGTTCAGCAACTTTTACCGAAATAATAGCTGTTAAACCTTCACGGAAATCATCTCCAGAAATTTCAAATTTTAATTTATCTAATAAACCTGAAGCATCGGCATATTTTTTCAACGTACGCGTTAATCCCATACGGAAACCTTGTAAATGCGTTCCTCCTTCGTGCGTATTGATGTTATTTACGTAAGAAAATATATTTTCAGAATAACTATCGTTATAAATCAAGGCAACTTCAACTGGAATCTCACCTTTTTCGTTTTCCATTGAAATAACGTGACCAATAATAGGCACACGATTTCCATCTAAAAACTTAACAAATTCCTTTAAACCTTCTTGAGAATGGAACGTTTCACCTAAGAAATTTCCATCTTTATCTGTCTCTCTTTTATCAACTAAAGTAATTGTGATTCCTTTATTCAAGAATGATAATTCACGTAAACGAGCTGCTAAAGTATCGTAAGAATATACTAAGGTTTGCGTAAAGATTGAACCATCTGGTTTAAATGTTACAATCGTTCCTCTTTTATCAGTAGTTCCAACTTGTTTAACAGGATATAAAGATTTCCCTCTTTCGTATTCTTGTTCCCAAATTTTTCCATCACGGTGAACAGTAGCTTTTAAGTGATCAGAAAGTGCGTTAACACACGATACACCAACACCGTGTAAACCTCCAGAAACTTTATATGAATCTTTATCGAATTTACCTCCAGCTCCAATTTTTGTCATTACAACTTCAAGAGCAGAAACACCTTCTTTTTTATGTAAATCTACAGGAATACCACGCCCGTTATCTTCAACAGAAATGGAATTATCTTCATTAATTATAACTTTAATCGTATCACAATGTCCAGCTAAAGCCTCATCGATAGAGTTATCTACTACTTCATAAACTAAATGATGTAAACCTCTAACTCCAGTATCACCAATATACATGGAAGGACGCATACGTACGTGCTCCATCCCTTCAAGCGCCTGAATACTGTCGGCTGAATAGCCATTCTTTTTTACTTCTTCACTCATATTTTAAATGCTTATAATATCAACTTGTTGTTAACAAACAAATATAATTAATTAGAGAGAGAATGTTTAAAAATTAGACACAAAATAATCTAAAGTTATCAACATTTGTTAATTTCTAAAAAGTGTCTTAAATCGATTAAAAATAGCTTTAAATTGAATTTTTATCATTTTTTTACCTACTGCAAAAATGGATTTTTGTAAAAGTGGCTTAAATCCAATATAAAAATGTCTTTTTCATATTTGAAAAAGACATTTAATAATACAATATCGGATTTTTGAAATAAGTTTTATTCATTTTCTTTGCTTGTCCAAAGAAAACGAACCAAAAGAAAAGACATTTTCTTCTTTTACGAGGAATTTTTATCTATGATAAAACCGTTTGGAAAACTCTGCGGACTTTGTCCTGAATCTCATAGCTTTTCCAAACTATTCTGCGTAAAAGAATTGCAAAGCAAAGCTTTGCAATCAAAACACGATTATAAGAAATCTAATAAGCCTCTACGTGAACTTTTGCTACTGCTCTACCTGAAGGATCATTTAAGTTTTTAAACGCCTCATCCCATTCCAGTGCCACTTTTGTACTACAAGCCACACTTGCCTCTTGTGGTACACTTAAAGCCGCTGCATCGCTTGGAAAATGTTCTGCAAATATAGAACGGTAATAATACTCTTCTTTTGAAGTTGGCGTTTGAATTGGAAATCTAAATTTTGCATTCGCCAATTGCTCATCAGAGACTTCTTTGGCAACCATTTCTTTTAATGTATCAATCCAACTATACCCTACACCATCACTAAATTGTTCTTTTTGACGCCAAGCCACGCTTTCTGGTAACATTTCTTCAAAAGCTTTACGCAATACCCATTTCTCCATTCTTTCACCATTAATCATTTTATCTTGTGGATTAATTCGCATAGCTACATCCATAAATTCTTTATCTAAGAATGGTACACGTCCTTCAATTCCCCAAGCGGCTAGGCTTTTATTAGCACGTAAACAATCGTACATATGTAATTTGCTCAACTTACGAACAGTTTCTTCGTGAAATTCTTTTGAATTTGGTGCTTTATGGAAATATAAATAGCCTCCAAACAATTCATCTGAGCCTTCACCAGAAAGTACCATTTTAATTCCCATCGATTTTATAACACGAGCCATTAAATACATAGGCGTTGAAGCTCTAATAGTTGTTACATCGTATGTTTCAATGTTATAAATTACATCGCGAATGGCATCTAAGCCTTCTTGAATCGTAAATTTAATTTCGTGATGAATAGTCCCGATATGATCGGCTACTTTTTTTGCAGCTGCCAAGTCTGGAGAACCTTCTAAACCAACGGCAAAAGAGTGCAATTGAGGATACCAAGCTTCTGATTTATCATCATTTTCAATTCTTCGACTGGCAAACTTTTTAGCAATTGCAGAAGTGATAGAAGAGTCTAAACCTCCCGAAAGTAAAACACCATAAGGAACATCACTCATTAATTGACGATGAACTGCTGCTTCAAGTGCTTCTTTCAATTCTTGAATACTTGTTTCATTTTCTTTTACAGCGTCAAACTCTGTCCATTCGCGGTTGTACCATTTTACCAATTCGCCGTCTTTACTAGACATGAAATGACCTGGTGGAAATAATTCAATTTTTGTACAATAGCCTTCTAATGCTTTTAATTCGGATGCTACATAAAACGTTCCAAATTGATCCCAACCAATATACAATGGAATAATTCCCATGTGGTCGCGAGCGATGAAATATTCGTCTTTTTCAACATCGTAAATCGCAAATCCGAAGATTCCATTTAATTCATCTACAAAACTTGTTCCTTTTGCTTGATATAATGCTAAAATTACTTCGCAATCACTTTCTGTTTGAAATTCGAATTTTCCTTCAAATTGTTTGCGTAATTCTCTGTGGTTGTATATTTCGCCATTGGCTGCTAAAACCAAACTTTTATCTTTTGTAAATAAAGGTTGTTTTCCAGAAGCTGGATCAACAATTGCCAAGCGCTCATGCGCCATAATTGCTTTATCATTACTAAAAACACCACTCCAATCGGGTCCGCGATGACGGATTTTTTTCGACATTTCTAATACTTGAGGTCTTAGAGTTTCTGTTTTTTGCTTTACATCAAAGGCACATACAATTCCACACATATTTTTTAATTTAGAATTATGAATTTAGAATTCAGAATGTTTTTTACTTTTTATTATGAAGCAAAGTTGCGCTTTTAAGTATTAATTTTAAACCATATACTTATTTTTAATTACAATTTTAAACTTTATATTTAAAATTTATTTTAAATTGAAATTAAATTACAGTTTTTTAGTGTAGAAAAGTTTGAGATTGTAATCATAACTTTTCTTTACTCGCATAAAGAAAAGTAACAAAAGAAATGCGTTTTTCACTTTTATAGTTATTTCTGCAAGCAGAACCAACTTTTAAAACTAATAAATTTCTTGAATGGTGTAATGGATTCCGTTAAAGGAAAAGGAATCTTTTTTGGTTTTTCCTTTCATGGCTAAGCCAAGTGGTGATTGTAATGATAAAGCGATAATTTCTTGATTATCGATTGTTATTTTTGGTAAAGCAGATGAAATATAAAAGGTAAACTTATCGGTAATTATTAAACTACCTAAAGCGACAATTGTATTTTGTTTGGAACTATCGATGGACTCTAAAAGTGCTAATTGCTCTAAATTTTCTTTTAGTTTTTGGTTGAGTTTTTCTTGCTCGAGATGCATCATCGACAAAGCGGTTTCGTGCTTATCGCCTGCAGAACCTTTCGCATCGTTTTGTGCATCTTCCGCTAAATCATTAATTTGAAAACGTAGCTTTTTGATTTTCTCTTCGAGCAATTGAATGTAATGGGAATGGATTTTTGGTTTGGTAATCATTTACTTTTTATTTCAACTACAATTGTATTTGCCCATAAATCACCTAATCGTTGATTTTTATCACTATTTTTTATTGTAATAATTCCAATTAAACCAAAAGGAAACATATCAATCGGATCTAAAAGATGTCTTTTAAAAGATTGACCTAAAGAAACTTCACCATTCCTTGAAATTAATGATTGTGGTTTTAATCCTACTAATGAATTACCAATTGTTGCTCCATAAACAGATTCTAATAATACTATAATAACAAACCAAAAAACAAAAGGCATCAGTGCTAATATTCCAGTTACTGAAAAACCACCTTCCTCATTTGGTTCACCAAAAGAATATGCAAAGGCAAACATTAACAAATAAACTATTAAATAATCTATAAATCCTGCAAATATTCTTTTACCAATATTTTTTTTAGTCATTAAGAATAAAAATTAAAAATCAAACTTATAATTTGCCCCAAACATTCCTTGTACTCCTTGTACTGGGAAGTTAGCCCAACGATTGTATTGTTGGTTCGCTAAGTTGTTTCCTTTTAAATAGAATGTCAATCTATCATTGTAATTGTAACCTATGTGAGCATTTAAATCGAAGAAGCTATCTAAAGTTACTTCTTGTTGTGTAAAAGTTCCAGGGTTGATTGTTAAATCATCTTGAACCGTAATCATATCTTTACGTTCGCCAACAAAGAAAATATTTGCTCCAGCATACCATTTATCGGTAATATCGAAATCTAAATTAGCTCCAATTTTTAATTGCGGTAAGTTAAAAGCTTCTTTAGCATATTCTGTGTTGTAATTGTTGTATTGTCCGTTTAAAGCTAAGCTTACACTTTTTGAAAAATCAGCTTTAATTTCTCCAAAAATGCTCAACGTTTTTACATTATCATAAGACACATTGAATGAATTTCCATTCGCATAACCTTCGGTATTTGCTCCTGATAAATCGAAAGAATTACTTGTAAACATTGGTTTACCTTCGTCATAATTGTAAGAACCACGAATGTTAAATGCTACAGAACTTGCTAATTTTCCTTTTAAACCAACATAAACATCATATTTATTGTCTGTTGGTGCGATGAAAAGAGTTGGAGACACAAACGGATTTTGGTCTACAAAATCGGCATACGAGTTTTGATTTAAACCACCTTCTGCTCCAGCATAACCGATTAAAATGTCGCCTACTATTTTATACGATGCTTTTATATTTGGATACACAAAAATTTTACTATCGGTCTCATCGTTTAATTTTCCTGTTGTATAGAAAACTCCTGCTCCAATTTGCACCGATAAATCATCTTGTTGGTACAAGAAATTAGGTTTTGTACCAAAAATGATGTTACTGTATTTTAATTCAGCATCTACATCATACATTCTATCGAAAGAACCACCAACGTAATCAATAATAAAATCGGCATTTACTTTATAATCCATTACTTCAAAATCGAAATTTGGTTTTACCCAAAAACGATTTTCTCCCGAACCAAAATCATCTGAAAAACGCTTAAATTGCATAGACGCTTCGCTAAAAAAGCTTTTTTCCATTGCCATTTTACCGCCTAATGCGATTGTATTATAGACTTGCTTTTCCTCTATATTTTCAATCGTAGTATCGTCAAAAAAGATGTTTTCATAAGGCAATCCATACCAATTATACACTTGGTTTTTAACTCCTAAATCAACATTCCAACTTAAATCACGATTTCTCGAACCATAAGTTACATCTAAACCTGTAGTTGCAAATTTATCGTCTAATTTTACATCTTGAATTCCGCCTTGAGATGATAAATGACGAATCATTCCGCCCACATAACTATCACGACCGAAATTGTGTGTTAGAAATAATTCTCCATTAATTGTTCCGTAGTTACCAACACCTAAAGTGGCATAATTACTAAAAATGCGCTCTTTTTCCTCTTTATCTACACCAGCTGCTTTTCCTTTTGCAGGCGTAAAGGTTGACGCTACCGGAAATGAAAAAATATTGTATTGAATTTCTTCTTTTTGTGTATTATCCTCATCGTCAATAACTGGTGTTTCCTTTACTTTAAAAGCATCAGAAATTGTTGGCGTATAAGGCTTGACAACGTTTACAACTTCAGAACCAATGTTTTCATCTTCTTGACCGAATGAAAATTGTGAAGCTAATGCTGTGATAACGATTGGGAAATATATTTTTAAATTCTTCATGTTCATTTTTGAATTACGAATTTTCAATTTTAGAATTTGTTTTACTTACTTCTCGACTCCGCTCGAAGTAAAAAAATTAGTTTGTTATTGATGAATTAGTCTTAGCTTCTTCAGCTTTGATTTTTTCTAATTCGGCTTTAGCTTCTTCCACCACATCAGGATAATCGGTAAAGTTTTTAATTACACTTTCTAAAATGTAAGTCGCTTGGAAACTATCTTTTAATCCGTAGAAGTTTTTAGCCATAACCACTAAACCTTTTGCTCCGTAGTATTTATAACCCGAATAATCTTTGGCTATTTTTTGAACTATTTTATTTGAATCTTCAAATTTTCCATCTTTATTTTTGAAATAAGCATCGTAAAACAATGCTTCAGCTGCTAATTCCCCTTTTGCGATTTTTAATAAATCGGCATACGCTTGGCGTGCTTTTGGTTCGTTATCCGTTTTCATAGCCGAACGCGCTACGATAATTTGAGCATCACTTTTAATTCTGTCATCAACCTTATCATTTGCTAAAACTTTATCAGCATAAACAACCGCATTTGCATAATCTTCTTTTTCGTAATACGCTTTCATTAAGTTTGATTGAGCATACGTTACATTTTGAGGAAACTCTGCTTCAGTTTCTAAACGTTTTAAAACCGGAATAGCATTTTGATAGTCTTTCGCTTTTAAATGCACTTGACATAAACGAGCTAATGCTTGTTCTGTAAATTCGTTACGTGCTTGATTGATAACAAACTCATAATGTTTAACCGAATTACTTTCTAATCCATCAGCAAAGTACAATTGTGCCAAGTAGAAATTCGCTTTTAAAGCATGTAAACCATTCGGAAATTTAGCCACATAACTACTAAATCCAGCAATCGCTTGTTTTGTATTGTTCATTAAATACTGTTTCTCAGCAGATTCGTATGTTGTATTATCTAAATCGGCATTTGAAACCTCAACATAACTCAATGTTTTAACCCATTCGGTATATTCATCGATGCGACCGTTATCTACATAAATTAAACGCGCTGTTGCAACCGCTTGTAAAGCTTCTGGAGAGTTTGGGAAATCCGCAGCAACTTTTTTGAATTTCACTAAAGCAGGTTCGCTTTTGTTATTGTTGTAATAGATTAAACCTTGTTTTAAGATTGATTTCGATTTATATGAACTACTTGAATAGTTCGCAATTAACTTATCGTACGTTCCAATTGCTTTTTGTTCGTTATTTTCATTTGTGTAAGTGTTTCCTAATTCATACAAAGCATCATCTGCATATTGAGAATTTGGATATTTTTTAGCAAATGCTTCTAAATCTTCAATTTTCTTTTCATTTCTACCAACAAATCCGTAGCTAATTCCTTTTTGAAATGCCGCATAATCACTATGAACTCCATTCATTTCAATAGCTTTATTGTAAGCATCCATTGCTGGCCAATATTTAGCTGAAATAAAGTTACAATCACCTAAACGCAAATAAGCATCGGTTTTACGTGTATTATCATTTTTAACCGTGCTTAAATAATCAGTAAAGTGAGTAATTGCATTGTCATACTCTTTTAATTTGAAGTAGGAATAGGCAAGATTATAATTCACATTTGCATATTCAGGTGTTGAAGCTGCTTCATTGTAACCCATGAATTGTTTGAAGCTTAACATTGCTTCATTGTATTGGTCAAGGTTGTATTCAGTTTCTGCTTTCCAAAATGTTGCACGAGCTGTGAATTTTTGGTCTTTATTTTCGGAAATAGATTTCTTGAACAAATCGAAAGCGCCTTGATAATCGCCATCTGTATACAATTCTAAACCTCTATAGAAAGCTACTTTTTGGTATGCCAAACGATTTTCGGCCGTTTTATTCTTTTCTAATAATGCTAATGCTTCTGTATAATTTTTGGAAGTGATATACGAACTAATTAATAAATTATTGATTTCTTGTTTGTAAGGCGTATTAGGATATTTTGCTAAATACGTATTTAGAACTTCAGGAACCGATTGGTATGGATTTCCTAACTCGTAGCTCAATTTTGCATAATTTAAAAACGCATCTTCTTGAATTTTCAAATCAAATTCCATTTCAGAAGCCGTTTTGAATGCATTTAAAGCTTCTTGCTTACGATCCGTTTTTAAATAACATTCTGCTAAATGATAATAGGCATTTTGTGCCACGCTATCTTGTCCGTTGATAATTTTATTAAACTGACTGATTGCATTTTCGTAATCTCCATTTTTATAATACGTATACCCTAACTGGTAAAAATCGGTATTGTTCCATTTTCCTTTTTTTCCTTTGTAATCTTGAAGGTAAGGAAGCGCTTTATCGTATTGTTTTAAATTGAAATAACTTTCACCAATAATTTTAGACAATTCACTTTTTTCAGCTGCACTCGACTTTGGTAGTTGTTCTAAACCTAAATCGATCGCTTTTTGAAAATTTCCAAGCTTAAAATTCATATCCGCTTGAAAATAGCCCATTTTTTCTTTGTACTTGTCTTTATCGTTTACTTGTTCGAAGTACTGATTTGCACTATTGTAATCGTCAGATTCATACGAAATGTAGCCTAAATAATATTTTGCTTGACTTCCGTACGTTTGAGAATTAACGACTTTATTAAGATATTTTTGCGCCTCTTTATTGTTTTTAATAGTAAAGTATGCATATCCTTTTTGAAAGTTATAACGCTCCATTTCAGCATTCGACATACTTGATGTATCTGCTTTATCAAACCATTCAATCGCTTTAGGGTAATTTCCTTCTCCAAAATAGTAATGTGCTACTTCAATATACGCCTGATTTTGCTTTGTACTTGTTGGATAATCTTCCACAAAACGCTCAATCATAGCATCTGCACCAAACTGATTTAAACGAATCGCACAATTAGCAATATAGTATGCACAATCTGCTTGTACTTCTTGATTATTTGTCG
Source organism: Flavobacterium okayamense (assembly GCF_019702945.1). Lineage (NCBI taxonomy): Bacteria > Pseudomonadati > Bacteroidota > Flavobacteriia > Flavobacteriales > Flavobacteriaceae > Flavobacterium > Flavobacterium okayamense. Next base: position 1,747,899 of record NZ_AP024749.1, on the reverse strand, counting down.
AAGTTTTTACCTTTTCAAAAATAATTTGAGCCGATTGGTATTGTTTGTCTTTGTATAAGGCTTGTGCTTTTTCAAATTCTTTTAAATCGTGAGTGTAAATAGCCGATTGCTGAGCAACAGATACAGCAGGAACTGCTGAAAGTAAAAAAAGAGATAATCTAAATACTTTTATCATTTTGTATATTGATTTATTGACTTCAAAGATAGTATTTCCTTATGGTAATAACGAAAGCTATTAACAGATTATTGTGCTTTTTTTAAACAGATTTATTAACGAAAATGTTTTCTTGTAACAAAATTTTGTAACCGATGATTAAGTTCTTACTTTTACAACTTAAATCTGTTTATAAAATATGTCGTCTACAATTTTATCTTTACAATCAGCAAATATTTATCAAGAGAAAAACCCTGTGTTAACAAACGTTTCAATTGATGTAAACAGAGGTGAGTTCATTTATTTAATTGGTAAAACTGGTGCTGGAAAAAGTAGTTTCCTTAAAACATTGTATGCTGATTTACCTTTAACGGAAGGCAATGGAACCATTGTAGATTATGATTTACGACAATTAAAAGAAAAAGATATCCCATATTTAAGAAGAAAATTAGGCGTTGTTTTTCAAGATTTTAAACTACTACCTGATAGAAATGTAAAGGAAAATCTTTTATTTGTTTTAAAAGCTACTGGCTGGACCGCTAAAGAAGAAATGAATGTGAAAATTGATGAAGTTTTAGATAAAGTTGGAATGATAAATTACCAAACTAAAATGCCACATCAATTATCAGGTGGAGAGCAACAACGAATTGCCATTGCACGCGCTTTATTAAATGATCCAGAATTAATTTTAGCTGATGAACCAACAGGCAACTTGGATCCACAAACAAGTGTTGAAGTTATGGAAGTTTTACGCAAGATTAATGCTAACGGAAAAACAATTGTAATGGCAACACACGATTATGCTTTATTATTAAAATACCCTTCAAAAACTTTAAAATTTGATGAAGGTAAAGTGTTTGAAGTTGTACAAAGAACAGTGTAAATGCTTTCTATTTTAATAACAATTTACAATTACAACCTTTTTCCTCTTGTTGAAGAATTATATAGTCAATGTATTTCTTGTAATATTGATTTTGAAATTTTAACACAAGACGATGCCTCAAATTCAACGCTTAACATTGAAAATGAAAAGATAAATTCATTGCCTCATTGCAGTTTTTTTGTTTTAAAAGAAAACGTTGGTTATCGTGAAAACAAGAATATTCTAGTACAAAAATCCAAGTACGATTTATTATTAATTTTAGATGGGGATTGCAAAATTGATAATCCAAATTTTATTAAAAACTATTTAAATAGTTTTGAAAATTTTGATGGTGTTTATGGCGGAAGAATTCATCCTGAAAAACCATTTTCACCAAAACAAACTTTGCGTTGGAAATATGGAAAATTTATGGAAGACCAAAGTATTGAACAACGTAATAAATCTCCATATCGAAGTTTTCTATTCAATAATACACTTATTCGTAAAGAAATTTTTAATCAAGTTAAATTTGATAATTCATTTAAAAAATATGGGCATGATGATACTTTATTTTCATTTGAATTAAAAAAGATAAATGCAAGATTAAAGCATATTGAAAATCCTGTAATTCATGACGATATTGATAGTAATATTGTTTTTTACAATAAAACCAAACACTCTTTAGAAAATCTGTTTTTCTTATACACAACGAACAAAATTGATACTAATCATAGTAAAATGATAACTTTGTTTGAAAAATTAAAGCTTTATTATTTGGTTAAACCAATTTCATTAATCTACAGCGTTTTAAATCCTATTATTGAGAAAAACTTAACGGGTAACAATCCTAAATTGTTTTGGTTTAATGTATTTCGATTAGGATATTTCTGTAAATTGGCATCAAAATAAAATAGAATGAAAGTTTTACTCATCAATAATTTTAGCCAAAATCTACTTGTAGGTGGTGTTGAAAATTATTTAGTAGAACTTTTAAAATACAATCACTCAATTTATTCAGAAATAGAATTTTATTGGTACGGGAGAGCATCAAAAAAAACAAACTGGATTCAGAAATTTTACAACTACTCTACTACTTCTGAGATTAAGAGAATAATTGACACCTTCAAACCTGATCTTATTCATTGTTTTGGAATTGGCGCGCCAATTACTCCACACTTTATGAAGTATGCAAAACATAAAAATATTCCAATTCTATTTTCTTTTCGAGATTATTATTATCAGTTTAACAAAAATAATACTCATGTTATCGAACTAGATCCTAAAAAGAATTTTATTTATAATATTCTTATTTCTGCAAAAAGAAAATACCATAAAGAATTAATTAATAAACATACAAGTTATTTTTTAACGCCATCAAATCAACTAACAGAAGCTGTAAAACAAAACTTTAAACTTAAAGGAGAAACGCTACACAATCCCGTTTTAGTTACAAATAAAACATCTGTAAATAATGAAGAATTTATACTTTATGTTGGGAGAATAGAAAAAGGTAAAGGAGTTTTAACGTTGGTTGAATCTTTTGCTGAAGTTTTAAATGAATTTCCAAATGAAAAACTAGTACTTGTTGGTGAAGGAACTATGCAAAAAAACATAGAAGATTTCATTAAAAAGAATTCGTTAGAAAATAACATTTCTTTAGTTGGTAAGAAATTAAAAAGTGAATTAGAGTATTATTATTCAAAGTCAAAATTTGTTATACTTCCAAGTGAAATTTTAGAAGGTTATGGAAACGTTGTTTTAGAAGCACATGCATACGGTAAAGCTGTAATAATTTCTGATTTCGTAGGTGTTAAAGACGAAGTTCTAAAATACAATTCAGGATTAGTATTTTCACATGAAAATGTTTCTGAGTTAACTAATCAAATAAAAAAATTACTTATTGAGGATATCCTAAAACATGAATTTGCTGAAAATGGCAAAAAATTTATAGCTGATAGAACAATGGAATCACATTTTAAAGATTTAGTGAAAATTTACAAAAGATTACTTTTTTAATTTATTTCAAGAGATTTAACCAATCATTTTTAATATTTTCCATGGCAAACTTAGAAATGCTTTTAACTGAATTGGCCTTGCAATGATTGTATAAGTCTTTTTCATTTTCAAAACAATTCATTGCTTTAATTAACTCATCAAAATCTTGATTTTTAACTAACAAACCATTATCTTCATGCGTAATAATTTCATTAGGCCCTGTTTGTAGATCGAAACTTATTACCGGTGTTCTACAAGCTAAAGATTCTACTAAAACCAAGCCAAAACCTTCGTATTTACTTGATAAAACAAAAAACTTAGCCTGTTTCATGTATTTGTAAGGATTTTTTGAAAAGCCTTCAAAAATTACTTTATCCTCTAGATTTAGTTGTTTTACTTTTTCTTTACATTTAGAAAGCTGAGAACCATCGCCTACAATAACTAATTTTATATTTCTATCAACTAAAATGGAATTTGAATAGGCTTCAATTAACAAATCAAATTGCTTTACTTCTTCTACTCTTCCTACCGCTAAAATATATTCAAAGTCTAATTCTATTGGCTCATTAGCTTTTTCAGATATAAAATTAATATCGATAGGATTGTATAATGTACAAGTATTTTTAAGATTGTATTTTTCAACAACTAAATCTTCATTTCCTTTAGCTCCACAAACAATTTTATAACTTGTACCATATAGCCAATTGACTAAAGTTACATTTTTAGGTAAATAGGTTTGTAATCTAGAACTATGTACATTATAAATTGTTTTAATTTTGGGATAAATAAACTTTGTAATTAAAACCTCTGTTAATGGGTTTATTCGATACCTTAAATCAATAATATAATCCCATTTATGATTATTAAGTAAATTGAATAATTGAAAATACTTTTTAAACTTATTATTAGAAAGAATTACTATGTTCTTGTTTTGAACTTCTTTCCGTTCATCTAACAATATTAACTTAACTTGAAAATAAGAAACCGATTGTAAAATCTTAAATACATTTTGAATAACATTTGCTAAACCACCAGGTTCTAAATTGTAAGCCACAATGGCAATCTTACGTGGTTTATTTTGCGAATTCACTTGGATATATTTACATTCGTAACAAATATAAAACTTTGTAGCAATAAATGCATCATCAACCATTAGTTACCATTGTATGTTTATGTTATAATCATGAGGAATTTGTAATTGAAGCTTTAGATTCAGTTATAAACCAAGATTATAAAAATATTGAATTAATTATCGTTGATGATTTTAGTAGTGATAATTCTGTCGTTTTAATAGAAAAATGGTTGATCAATCATCCTGAAGTTTTATTTATTAAAAATAGCTTTAACTCAGGTAACACAAAAAGTTTTAATCATGCTCTAAAAAAAGCTAATGGAACTTACATTATAGATTTAGCTACCGATGATCGTTTACTCCCCAATTGTATTTCGAGCCAACTCAAAGCTTTTGAAAATTCACAATTTCAAGATTTAGCTGTTGTTTACGCAAACTTTAATTTGATTGATAAAGAAGGAAAAATCACTAATGTTTACTTTCAAGAAAATGAATTTCCACAAAGTGGAAATGTTTATGAAATGGTAATTAGTAGAAGTGTAAAGTTAGGTTCAATTGCAACCATATACAATACTGAAGTTTTAAAGAAAGTTGGTGGTTATGACGAATCTCTTGCCTATGAGGATTTAGATATTTGGGTTAGAATTTCTAGAAATTATAATTTTGAGTACATAAATGAAGTTTTAGCCGAAAAAAGAGAGATACAAACTTCTTTGAGCTCACAATTTTTAAAAAAAAATAATAATCAAACTAAATTTTTACATCAATCTACTTTAAAGATTTTTTATAAAATTTTAGAACTAAACAGTTCAAAAAAAGAAAACAGATTAGTTATAAATAGGATGTACTTTGAGCTTCATAAGTTTATTTCCGCTAGAGAATGGAAATTAAGTTTTACTTTATTTCAGTTGATAATTAAAGCTTACATTAAATCGATTTAAATTCGACAAAATCTTTAAAATCACGAATATAATCCTCTTCATCAAAAACTTCAGAAGCAACTACCAAGCAAACTGCACCTGAAGAAAAGTTTTTTAACTCTCGCCATATTCCACTTTTGATAAGTATTCCTTCAAAAGGTTTATTCAGCGTAATAATTTGCTCATCATTTCCATCATTAAGAACCACTTCAAAGCTTCCTGAAAGTGCCACTAAAAACTGTTGTAATTTTTTATGAGCATGTCCACCACGCTCTGCACCAGCTGGAACATCGTACAAATAATAAACACGTTTTATATCGAATGGAACTATATCGTTTTCAATAACTGATAAATTACCTCTTGGGTCTTCAATTTTAGGAATAGTGATAAGTTCTATATTCATTGTCTTTTTATTTCGGATAAACAAATGTAATAAAAGCTAAACTGTTAACTTATTTTTCATCGTAAAAAATGAATATAGTACAGAAACTATAAAGAGTAAAATGATGTAATAATTAAAGTTTGAAAACTCAGTAAATAAAATTGTTAAAACCGCTAATAAGCCTATTAAGCACGAAACAAATAATACTTGTAAAGTGTTCTTCCTAAATTGGAAATTATAATTCAATTTCGCAGTGTAAAAATTATAAATTCCTGAAATAAAAAACATAGTAACCATTGCAATTCCTAGACCTAAAAATCCAAACTGATAAAACAATAAAATTGAAGCAATTACATTTACTCCATCACCTAAAAGGTTTTGTTTTAGATAAAGTAATTTATTACCTTTAATCAATGGAATGAAGCCAATTGGCCACACAATTGCCTTTAAAACTATTGCAAACAATCCAAATTTTAAGACTTTCAGAACATCTAAAAAGTCTTTAGAATAGAGCAACTCAATTAAAAATGGTGCTATTAAGTATAACATTAAAATAGCAGGTACAACTACTAATAAAGCCATTTCAGTTTGATCGTTTACTAAATCATTCAATCGCTTAGTATCGTTTTCATAATTACATAACCTAGGATAATAATCATTTGCCATAGCTGAAAAAACTAAACCTAAATATCCAACTAATAAAGTATTACTTACTTGATAAATTCCCAAAGTATCAAACGAATATTTTTCTTTTAAAAACCATCGGATTATGTAAAAACATATTTGTCCGAAAATAGCACTTATTGATAAAAGTATACCTAATTTAATCATCGGCATTCCCTCATTTACAACTTCTTTAAACTTTATTTTATCTTTAGAAATTTGAATATTTCTAGTTAAATAAAAGCTAAATAAAAACTGAAAAAACGATGAAAATATAAATACTGGAATTATTCCTTCTTCTTGAAAAAAATAGTAAAGCGTAATTGCTAAAATTGCAGTGATTACAGCTGAAACAATATGAAACTGAACAATTTTAGACACTTGTTTTTTAGCTTGTAAAACTGATAATCGAATTGATGTTATAGCGCTAAAAATAAAATACACACTCAATGCTAAAACCCAATTCAAATGATTTTCGTTCTCAAAAACTTCCTTATTGATATAATTTGAAAAGATTATTGCTACTAAAAATCCTAAAAAACCAGTAATTATTGCCCAATGGTATAAAACTTTTAAAAGTCGTTTTTCTTTTTTAGAATCACCATCTAATACAGCAACTTCCCTAACACTACTTGAAGCAATTCCTAAACTTGTAAAACCTTGAATAAGCGCTAAAATATTTTCAAGCAAACCAATCATTCCTATTCCAGCAGTTCCTAAAAAGATGGCAGCTACTTTATTAGAAATTAACTTAACCACAATCTTTACAAATTGGGAAATACCAAACAGCCCAGTGTTTTTAAATATGATTCTATGAAAACTTTGTTGACTCATTCTGTTTTACAACCTAATTTTTCGTATTGATTTTTAAAATTATTATGCCATTTTTTCCATTCAGAAAATAGATTACCAGTTACATCGGCATTGCTTAATATTTGTTCAATCTCAAATTCATTAATATCTTTTGGTAAACTTGAAAAAACATCAAATTGATTATTAAACCAAGCTTCATTTAAATAATTATTTACTTTAAAAATATCAAGATTTATTCCTTCATATTTTTTATGAGTTAAAGTTGCTGCAGTTGAAAATCCGGTTTGAAAATATTCTTTTGTAGAATGCGCTATTTTATAATTCGAATTAGCCTTTAAATATTCTAAGGCATTTTGAATTTGTAGTCCTTCATCAACTTTACCATTGTTATTTTTCCAAAGCGAAACAAAATATTCCTTTTTAAAGATAGAACCCGCTACTGAATATATATGATAATAGGCTAAATTTCTTTTAGTTGAATAAAAACCTAAAAACTTCATTACATCATTAAATCGAAAACCATAGGTTTTAAAAATCTTTTTGTACCAAAACGTATTCCAAGTAAATAATTTTGGTTTTATTATATTGTAAAAAGTGCTATTCCCAATTATATTTTGACTGGTTAATTTTGGATTTCCCAACCAAAAAAGTTTTAAAAAAACTAAATTATCTTTTATTATTTCTTTTTCTAATTCTTCAAAATTCAAATCTTTAGTAAACCAAAAATCATCTTCGAGTAATAAAAAATAATCGCTTGAATTTTTAGCCGATTCAACCCAAAAATCAATTGGAATTTTTCCGTTATAACTATCAGTTAAATTGGAACTTTTGTCATCGTATAAATCTGATGTAGTAATTTCAACATGAGGGTATTTTTCTTGAATCTTATCTAAATATTGTTTTGGAGTTCCATCATCTAAAACAACAATTCTTGTATATGAATGTTTAGAATGCTTTTGAATGCTAAACAAACATCTATCGAGGTAATATGGACGATTAAAAGATTTAATTATGATGTCCATTCGTTCAAAACTTTAATAATTTTCGAAACCTCATCATCAGTTAAAACTCCATTTAAAGGCAAACTCAATACTTCATTATGAATTTTCTCTGTAATTGGAAATGACAAGCCATTCCAAGAACTCAATGCATTTTGTTTATGAGGTGGAATTGGATAATGAATCATGGTTTCAATTCCATTTTCTTTTAAATAATTTTGTAAATCAGTTCTTTTTTCTGTTCGAATAACAAATAAATGAAATACATGATTATGAGATTGCTTCGTTCCTCGCAATGACAAATTCGGTAAAGTAATTTTATCATTTTTTATTTCAGACAAATAACGATTTGCAATAGCGCTACGTTTTTCATTTTCAGCATCTAAATGCGGTAATTTTATATTTAAAAAAGCTGCTTGAATTTCGTCTAATCTTGAATTTACTCCTATAAAATCATTTTCATATTTTACTTTCGAGCCATAATTACGAAGCATTCTGATAATTTCTGCTAATTTATCATCGTCAGTAACTACTGCTCCGCCATCGCCTAAACAACCTAAATTCTTTCCCGGATAAAAGCTGAAAGCTTTTACATAATTTCCTGTAAATTTTATTCCATGTGCTTGCGCTGCATCTTCAACAACAATTAAATTATACTTTTGAGCAATTTCTGAAATTTTATCCATTTCACTCGATTGACCATATAAATGAACCGGTAAAATGACTTTGGTTTTTGGAGAAATCTTCTCTTCAATTAAATCAGGATTGATGTTGTATGTTTCCAAACTTGGCTCGACCAAAACTGGAACTAAATCGGCTTGTAAAACGGCTAAGATTGAAGCTATGTATGTATTTGCGGGAACTATAACCTCATCTCCTTTTTGAAGTTGGCCTAATTCAACATAGGCTTTAAAAATAAGGACTAAAGCGTCTAAACCGTTCCCAACGCCAATGCAATGTTTTGAACTACAATACTTAGCAAAATTCTCTTCAAATTGGTTTACTTCGTTTCCTAAGATGTACCAACCATTATCTAAAAAAGATTGGAACTTTTCTTTGAATTCAGCTTCAAAAGGTTGGTTTAATTTATGTAAATCGAGAAATTTTATCATAATAATACTGAATTTAATTTCTCATAACTTTTAGTATCAAATCGATAAAAGCTTTGCGTAAGTGTTCTTGCACCAAAGCTTTCTTTCCAAAAAAGTAATCCTTTGTTGATATTCTGACCTTGATTCTCATTTGAAATTCCAAAGTCGAAATATTTTTTACCCTTAAAAACGTTTGTAATCAAATAATGATGTAAAAAATCTAGACTTAAATTAGTTTCAGCATTTGCTTTACCCGAAATATATTGCGAATGAGCTACTGTTTCTGTTTCAAAAATTGTAGTTCCAGCCACAATTTTATTTTCTAAATAGACATTAAACTGACGAATGTTTTTTGGAAATTTTTCTTTCAACAGAGTAATTTCAGTAAGAGAATGAACGGGTTTTGCTTGGTGCTTTTCATTCAAATTCGGAATTAATATTTCATTCCAAAAAGCATCGAAGCTGTTTACTTCTTTAATCTCAAAACCTAAAGCTTTAGCTTTTAAAACTTCTTGCTTCCTTCCATGTGAATATTTAAAATTCGCAGTTAAATCGATAACTGACAATGTATCTTTCCTTGTTAATTCGGCTTTACATAAGAAAGCCAAGTATTCTAATTCATCGGAAAGAAAATTAGAATAAATTAACGGTAAAATCTTTATGTCTAAATTCTGTATTTGATTCTGATTTAAAAACTTTAAAACCTCTTGAAAAAGTAAAATAAAATCAGGCAATTTCGTTTTTTGACTAACCACAAGTCCTCCATAAGTCAAGCCTTGATGTGAAAAAACAGATTCTTCTACTCTATTTGCTGGCAAAAGTGCTTTTATTTTTTCATTTTCATCCAAAACAACTAATGAAAAATCTTGAAATCTATCTTGATGATATTCCATAAACTCACGATGAAATAAAAATGTTGCATTTTTTGCATTAGCAACAAATTCGTTCCATTTGTGGTAATCTTCTTTGTTATAAAGTCTTACAGAATGCTTCTTCAAGTAGTCTATTTTGCTTGTGAAAATACTAATTTTTAACTGACTACTAAAACGAATTATTCAAAATATTATTTTATTTAGTATATTCGAGAAAATTATTCAAGTTTAAATGATAAAAAAAATCTGTCTAATTATTTTTATTACATGTTTCGGTCAAATGACTTTAGGACAAGACATTTCACTTTATACACAAATAAATGGTAGATATGATTTTACATTTGTTGGAAATACATTAAACACAAATGAAAATTCATTTATGTCTACTCCTACAATACTTACAAGCTCTTCGGCAGATTTAAATTTAGCCTCAGATGATATAATAGAACGTGCATATCTTTATTGGGCTGGTTGCGGAACTGGAGATTTTGATGTTGTTTTAAACGGAATACCTATTACAGCTGAAAGAACTTTTTCTATAATTCAAACAAGTAGTGGATGGCCACATTTTAGTGCCTTTGCAGATATTACTAATCAAGTACAAGCAACTGGAAATGGAACTTATACATTAAGTGATTTAGATGTAACAAGTTTTATCAATCAATATTTTCAAAACAGAACTAACTTTGCTGGTTGGGCAATCCTAGTTGTTTATGAAAACAATAGTTTACCTCTAAACCAACTCAACATTTATGATGGTTTACAAGCTGTTCCAAATTCTATTGATATTACTTTGGATAGCTTAAATGTCATTGACGATGTAGGTGCAAAAATAGGATTTATAGCTTGGGAAGGAGATGTTGGAATTGCTAATGGAGAGACTTTACAAATTAACGGGTCAATTTTAAGTAATCCACCATTAAATCCTTCAAACAATGCCTTTAATAGTACCAATAGCGTTACAGGATCTACCACGCTTTATAATATGGATTTAGATATTTATGACATACAAAACAACATAAATATTGGTGATAGCGAAGCTCAAATTTCTCTTGCATCTAATCAAGATTATGTTATGATTAACGCAATAATTACAAAACTAAATAGTCAATTACCAGACGCTACTGTTATTATCGATAACTTCTCGACGAGCTGTGATTCTGGACTGGTTACTTTAGATTATACAATTTATAATGTTAATAGTACTGAAGTTTTGCTAGCCAATACACCAATTGGTTTTTATATCGACGGAGTTTTGATTGGAAGCTCAATGACTATCAATGAAATACCAATTGGCGGAAGCGAATCGGGAACAATTACTTTAACATTACCAACAAATCTCAATGATATATTTACAATAACAGCCTATGTAGATCATACAAATTTTGAAACTGAATTAGTTGAGACTAATAATACATTTGATGTTGAGATAACACAATTAATTTCACCCTCTTTTAATCCATTAGACAATTTACTTACATGTAATTTAGGCTTAACTAGTGGATTATTTGATTTTTCAAATTATGAGTTCTTTGTAACCGATAATCCTGATTTAGATGTAGCATTCTTTGAAAGTTTTGAAAATGCCGAATTAAACACAAATGAATTATTTAATACTTCCAATTATTTAGCAACTACTACACCTAAAGATATTTTCATTAGAATTGAAAACGATTTTGGTTGCTATTCAATTACTTCATTTCAGTTATTAACCGAAAATTGTCCGCCCACAATCTACAATGCTGTCTCGGCCAATGAAGATGGTATGAACGATGAATTTTTCATTGATGGTTTACGTGATATTTTTGTAAACTTTAAACTAGAAGTTTATAATCGTTGGGGTAAACTACTATGGGTTGGCGACAATTCTAAACCATTTTGGAAAGGATATGTCGAAGAAGGAATTGGACATAAAGAAGCTCCTGAAGGAACTTATTTCTATATTTTGTATTTGAATGACCCAGATTATCCAGAAGCTTTAACTGGATATTTATACATAACACGATAATTACATGTTTTGAGTGTAATAATTATAATCTTTGAGTAACGTTTTTATAAAATCCTGATCATTACCCGATATATTTTTAATGCCTGTAACTTGTATTACTTTATCTCTCAACTTTATTAAAGTTCCATAATCTCTGGTTGCAATAGCTGCTTCAAAAGTTTCTTTAATAATCCTAACATCGTTGTCGGAAAGTTTTATCACTAATGGATAAGTTGGCACATAATCGTTATTAACTTCTTGTAAAATTGTATGATTAATATTTACCTTATTTTTTAATGAAATTACCGAAGTTCCAGCTGCCATATCTCCTAAACGTTGATTTTTATTATTGGCAATGATTGCAATTAAGGCAATAATTCCATTTCCTATTGAAATTTCTACAATTCTAAACAACCAACGAATCAAATAATCTCCAAAACTTGCTTGATAGCCATCTAGTTTAATTACTCTAATCTTTATTAATTTTTTTCCAACAGTTTGACCTTCTAAAAGGCTCTCCTGTACAAGCGAATAAAACATTACAGGTAAAGCAATTACGCTCCAAAAACCTATTAATGACCAATCGTCAAGTCCATTTAAAAATCTATCTAAATCAAAAATTTCAAAAAGTAAAATAATTACGAAAATATAAGCTACTTTAACTAAAACATCTAGTAATTGTGCTAAAATTCTATCTCCAACAGATGCCGCTGAAAAATTTATTACAACATTTTGCGTTGTGTTTATTGCTAATTGCATTTGAATTCCTATTTTAGCAACTCCATGAGAGAGGTCGCATTTATTAAACAAAATAAAGAAAAATGGCTCAACTTTGAAGAAGCCATTTTTGGAAAAACCAAAAAAAATCCAGACGAGCTAGCTAATTTGTACATTCATTTGATGAATGACCTTTCGTATGCTCAAACGTATTATCCAAAAAGTAAAACTACGGTTTACTTAAATCATTTGGCTTCGCAAACCTATCAAAAAATTTACAAAACAAAAAGAACCGAGACCAATAGAATTAAACATTTTTTTAAAACTGAGGTTCCTTTGTTGGTTTACGATTACCGAAGATATGTTCTTTATGCGTTTATAGCTTTTGGATTACTAACTTTTATAGGGGCAGTTTCTGCACACAACGATGAAAGCTTTGTTAGATTAATTCTAGGTGATGGCTATGTAAATATGACATTAGAAAATATTAAAGAAGGAGATCCTGTTGCGGTTTATAAAAGCGGAAGTAATTGGGGAAGCTTTATTGGCATAACTCTTAACAATCTTAGAGTTGGCGCATTATCATACTTCTTTGGAATATTTTTAGGAATAGGGACATTCTACATTTTATTGAATAACTGTATAATGTTAGGCTCATTTCAATATTTTTTCTACCAAGAAGGTGTTTTTTGGGAAAGTGTTCGTGGTATTTGGATTCACGGTTCAATGGAGATTTTCGCTATTGTAATTGAAGCTGCCGCTGGATTTATTTTAGGAGCAAGTATTTTATTCCCAAGAACTTTTTCAAGAATGAATTCTTTCAAAATAGGATTTAAAAATAGTTTTAAAATATTTATCAGTACAATGCCTTTTACATTTGCTGCAGGTTTCTTAGAAGGCTATATAACTAGATATTCAAATGTAATGCACAACTTCTTAAGTGTTGGTATTATCTTATTAACTTTATCAATCATAAGTTTTTATTATTTAGTTTACCCATTTATAGTTCATAAAAAATTAAAACAAAATGTTCCAAGTATATAAAAAGAGAGATTTTAGTCAATTAGTTGGTGATACATTTTCATTCTTTAAGATTGAAGGAAAAAACTATTATAAAAACTACTTCATTATTAATGGTGGTTTACTTTTAGTACTTGTTGTTGCAATCTATTTTTTAATTAGATTCTTTTTTGAAGGAACTATTTCAGCAGCACGAGTTGGAGATAATCAATTTCTTGCAGAATCATTATATTCAAACCTAGGAATATTCATTACTATTGGGCTTTTACTAACCGTTTTAATAATTGTTGTGAGTTTAATAAATTACACTTATCCGGTTAGTTACTTAAGCTTATTGGCTGAACAAAAAGAAATAAACACTTCATCAATAATTCAAAAATTAAAATCTAAAATTAGTCGTTCTTTATTATTCTTTTTGTTTTCTATTTTCATTTTATTCCCAATAATGCTAATCATAATGGGAATAATGTTTGTTTTAATGATGATAATAATAGGAATTCCATTATTACTTATTGTAATACCAGCTGTTAGTAGTTGGATTTCATTAAGTTATTATCATTATATTTCAACTGAATCTGGTTATACAGAAGCATTAGGAAAAGGTTATGATATGTTACGTAATAACTTTTGGCCAATAATTGGGTCAACTTTTGTTATGTACATGATTGTGCAAGTTGTGGTAAGTATTGTAACATTTATACCTTACATTTTTGTTATGGGGAGTTTTTTTGTAAATCCAGAAGGTGTCCAAAACGACCCTGAAGAAGCTATTTCACTTGTAACATTAATGTTATCAATAGTTATGATTGTTTCAATTTTATTCAATTATACTTTACAAAATATTATTCTTATAAATCAAGGAATAATATACTACAGTGCAGCTGAAAAGGAAGAAAACATTAGCATTAACAGAGAAATAGATACAATCGGTCAAAATGAAGAGTAAACTAACCTGTTTATTTCTATTACTATTAAATTCAGCTTTTTCTTTTAACGAAACGGTTAATGATTCTATTGAATACAATCAACGTAATTTTGAGTCTTCTTTTCAAGATAATTATAAAGGGGATGAATTCAATTACGAACCACTAGTTGAAGTTAAAGAGCTTTCCGCTTGGGAGAAATTTTGGGAGGCAGTAGGAAGATTTTTTGCTGATTTATTTGATTTTGGAGGTGTTGGAAATTCAATGAGTGGACTACAAATCCTTTTTAAAGTAATTGCTGTTATTGTAATTGTTTTTGTTGTTTACTTAATCGTAAAAGTCATAATTAATAAAGAAGGTGGTTGGGTTTTTAGTAAATCAGCAAAGAAAATAGATGTTTTAGAAAATGTTGAAGAAAACATTCATACAATAAACTTCAATAAAATAGTTAAGGATGCTGTTCAAAATAAAAATTATCGAATTGCAGTTCGTTATTATTATTTATGGCTTTTAAAATCATTATCGGATAAAAATATAATTGAATGGGATATTGAAAAAACAAATGCTGATTATCTCAACGAAATTTCAAATTTAGAAACTAAAAAGAATTTTCAGTTTTTATCATACATATACGAATATAGTTGGTATGGAGAATTTGATTTAACTGAAGATGATTTTAAAAAAGCTGAAAAAGCATTTCAAAAAAACATTTTATAATCAATGCCAAAAAGTTTAAAAATATATATCGGTATTTTACTCCTAATTTTAATAGGAATAATGGCTATTGATGCTAATCGACCAAAACCGATTAATTGGAGGCAAACCTTTTCTTTAAATGATAAAATCCCATTTGGATTATATATTTTTAATGAAGAATATGAAAAGATATTTAATCCACAAAAGGTTACTCAATTTGGCGAATCTCCTTATGAATTTTTTGATAAACATTACGATTTTGTAGACTATCAATATGACATAGACGGTACATTTTTTTATGTAAGTAATAATTTTGAGATTGACGAAGAATCAATAGATGAAATTTTCTATTTCGCTAGTCATGGAAACGATGTTTTTATAAGTTGTAATGATTTCCCACGTCAATTTGAAGATTCGTTAGCCTTTAAAATGCAATACGATTACGAATTTCAAGATACTGTTTCGTTCTCTATCTCTGGTAATGATGCAAAATATGAACCTTTTCACAAAGGCATAAATGCCATGTTTTTTTCCGAAATTGATTCAACTTTGACTACAATCATAGGGACGCAAAAATCTGAATCAGGAGAAATTCAAGCTAATTTCATAAAAGTGCCTTTTGGTAACGGAAATTTCTATTTACATAGCCAACCTATAGCATTCACAAATTATTATTTATTAAAAGATAATTACAAATACACCGAAGATGTACTTAGTTATTTTCCGAAAGAGAAAGATGTTTTTTGGAAAATTCGACGCTATCAAAATGAAAACATGATAGATTCGCCCTTACGTTTTATCTTCAGTCAACCCGCACTCAAATGGGCTTGGTTATTTGCTATTTTCGGAATGGTTATATTTATGTTTTTTAATGCTAAAAGACGTCAAAGAGTTATTCCAATCATAACGCCATTACGCAATACAACAGTAGATTTTACCAAAACAATTGGAAATTTATATTATCAAGAAAAAGATTATATGAATATCATTGATAAAAAGATTATCTTTTTCCTTGAAAAAATTAGAAACGATTATTATTTAGATACTTTCAATTTAGATGAAACTTTTATTAATAGATTACATCAAAAAAGCGGAAAATCTAAAGAAGAAATTAGTGAATTAATTCACTTAATAAAAAAACTAAGAAATCAATTTACTGCAACTGAAAATGAAGTTGTAGAACTTAATAATAAAATAGAAAAATTTTATTCATAATGGAAAATACATTTGAACAAAACGAACAAAATGAAAATGTAAATTTTCAATCACGTATAAATTTACAACCACTTCAAGAAAGTATTTCTCAAGTTAAAGGCGAAATAAGCAAAGTAATTGTTGGTCAAAACAAAATGATTGATCAGCTTTTAGTTGCAATTTTAGCAAACGGACATGTCTTACTTGAAGGAGTTCCAGGTGTGGCAAAAACAATTTCGGCAAAGTTATTAGCAAGAACATTAAGTTTAGACTTTAGTAGAATTCAATTTACGCCAGATTTAATGCCTTCTGACATCATCGGAACATCTGTTTTCGATTTATCACAATCAAAATTTGAATTTAAAAAAGGTCCAATATTTTCAAACTTTGTTTTAATTGATGAGATCAATCGTGCTCCAGCTAAAACACAAGCTGCTTTATTTGAGGTTATGGAAGAGCGTCAAATTACTGCAGATGGTACTACTTATTTATTAGACCATCCTTTTTTAGTAATTGCTACGCAAAATCCAATTGAACAAGAAGGAACATATCGTTTACCTGAAGCACAGTTAGACCGATTTTTATTCAAAATCAATATTAATTATCCAAATTTAGAAGAAGAAGTTGCGATTATTAATAAAGAAAACGAATTAAAGAATAGAAATAAGTTAGAAGATATTGCAACTATTATTTCTAAGAGTGCTATTTTAGAACACCAAGGTTTAATAAGACAAGTTATAATTGAACCACACTTAATGGAATACATTGCTAAAATTGTGATGAACACTCGAGAAAATGCATTCTTATACTTAGGTGCTTCACCTCGTGCTTCTATAGCTATTTTAAATGCCGCTAAAGGTTTTGCTGCATTAAAAGGTAGAGACTTCGTAACTCCTGAAGATGTAAAAGAAGCTGCAATTCCTGTTTTACAACATCGTGTAGTAGTAACTCCAGAAAGAGAAATGGAAGGACTCACAAGTTCTGAAATTATTAAGCAAATCATAGATATGGTTGAAATTCCTAGATAATAATGCTGAAGTTTTACAAACAATTATATCTCAATAATTTTTTCTTTTATTGCCTTATGGGAATGATAGCGCTTTTCTTATTAGCGTTCTTTTTTCCTATGTTTTATAATGCTACTTGGTATTTGTTCTACATTTTGGTAACCTTTACAATTATTGATGTGTTATTGTTATTTGCTTCAGGAAAAACAGTCACAGGAAGTAGAAATACTCCTGAAAAATTATCAAATGGAGATGAAAACGAAATAATCGTTTATTTACATAACAAGTATACTTTTCCTGTTTGGGCAAAAGTTATTGATGAAATTCCATTTCAATTTCAGAAACGCAATTTTGAAATCAAAAGAAAAATTGACCTTCAAACTAAAGATTCTTTTAAATATATACTTCGACCAACAGAAAGAGGTGAGTATTTTTTTGGAAAATTAAACATTTATGTAGCCTCTCCTCTTCGACTAATCAGTAGACGTTTTATGTATGAAGACAATAAAATGGTTCCTACTTACCCTTCTTTTATACAATTACGCAAATATGATTTAATGGCTTTTTCGAATAATTTGTATCAATACGGATTGAAAAAAATTAGACGAATTGGTCATACTATGGAATTCGAACAAATTAAAGAATATGTTCAAGGTGATGATATTCGTACTATAAACTGGAAAGCTACTGCTAAAAGAAACGAACTGATGGTCAATCAGTTTCAAGATGAAAAATCACAAAATGTTTATATGGTTATAGATAAAGGTCGAGTTATGAAAATGCCTTTTAATGGTCTAAGTTTACTCGATTATGCCATAAATGCAACTTTAGTTCTGTCAAACGTAATTTTAAAAAAAGGTGATAAAGCAGGAATGTTTGCATTTTCTAAAAAAGTTGAAAATAGAATTGTTGCCGAAAAGCGTTTGAGTCAAATGCAACAAATCATGGAAAACCTATATAATATTAAAACCGATTTCTTTGAAAGTGATTTTAGTCGTTTATATGTCGATGTGAAAAAACATATTAATCAACGAAGTTTAATCTTATTGTATACAAATTTTGAAACTTTAGACGGCTTACATCGTCAACTTCCCTATTTAAAAGGAATTGCAAAAAACCACTTATTGGTTGTAGTTTTCTTCAACAATACCGAATTAGATGATTTAATTAATACAAAAGCAACTAATATTCAAGAAATTTACGATAAAGTTATTGCTGAAAAATTTGCGTTTGAAAAACGTTTAATCGTAAATGAATTAAAAAAATACGGTATCTATTCTGTATTAACAAAACCAGAAAATCTAACTCTTGATACCATTAATAAATATTTAGAAATTAAAGCACGCGGTATTTTATAATTAAGGTTTTTTAATTTTCATTACCCTCGTAATGATTCGATTTTTTTTTAAAAATACATTTTCTAATTCATAGTAACAAAAGTTAAAAGCTATTAGAAATCTTTTATTGAAAAAATTAATATTTATATTTAAGCAAAAATTTTAACCATTATGCAAAAACTTACATTTTTTGTTCTTTTGTGTTTTAGTACATTACTTTTTGGACAAGATTATTTTCCTAAAAATGATGGCGTTAAACAAAGTTTTAAAAATTATACTGCTTTTACTAATGTTGACATTCAAACAACTTCGTCAACTAAAATCGAGAATGCTACTTTAATCATTAAAGAAGGTAAAATTGTAGCCCTAGGAAAATCAATTGAAATTCCTAAAAATGCTGAAATAATCGATTTAAAAGGAAAAACAATTTATCCTTCCTTTATTGATTTATTCACAGAATTTGGAATTCAAAAACCTCAAAACAGACCTGACAGAAGTATGTCGCCTCAGTACGATTCTAAAAGAGAAGGATATTACTGGAACGATCATGTGATGCCTGAATACAACAGTTTTGAAAACTTAGAATACAGCTTAAAAGACGCTAAAGAGTTAAGAAGTATTGGTTTTGGAACCGTTTTAAGTCATCACAATGATGGAATCATTGCTGGAACTGGATTACTTTGGACATTAAATGATAATTTATCTAATGCCTATAGAATACTTAATACAAAAGTATCTCAACATCTTTCTTTTTCAAAAAGTAAATTTTCAAGACAAAGTTACCCATCATCTTTGATGGGTTCAATGGCATTAATAAGACAAGTATATCATGATGCAAAATGGTATTCTCAAGGATTAAGTAAATCAAAAGACCTTTCATTAGAAAACTTCAATGCTAACAAAAACTTAATTCAAATATTCGATGCTGGTGACAAACTTTCCATATTAAGAGCTAATAAAATAGGTAAAGAATTTGGAGTAAATTACATTTTTAAAGGAAGTGGAAACGAATTTGAACGTATTGAAGAAATTAAAAAAACAAATTCTTCACTAATCATTCCAATAAACTTTCCTGATGCTTATGATGTTTCTGATCCTTATTTAGCGCAACAAGTAAGTTTAAGTGATATGCGTTTTTGGAACCAAGCGCCTTACAACCTTAAAATCTTAAACGATAATAATATTTCTTTTACACTTACAACGGATGAATTAAAAGACAAAAGTGACTTTTTAAAAAACTTGCGTAAAGCAGTAAAATGTGGTTTACCTAAAGATAAAGCCTTAGCTTCCTTAACTGAAATTCCTGCGAAATTGGTTAACATGAGTGACCAGATTGGAACCCTAAAAGTAAATTCATTAGCAAATTTTTTAATCACTTCCGGAGATATTTTTGACGACAAAACAGTAATTCATGAAAACTGGATTCAAGGTCAAAAGTTTGAAGTAAAAAAAATGAATAGTATTGATATTAGGGGTGATTACACCTTAACTTTCAATAATGAAAATTATAAACTTAAAATATCTGGTGAAATTGAAAAACCAGAAGCTAAAATAGAAAAAGATAGTGTTGAATATGGAACAAAACTAGACTTTTCTGAACCTTGGATTAATTTAGTAATCAAAAGCAAAGACACTACATCTTCTAAATTTTATAGACTTTCTGGATTAAAAATTAATAATACTATTGAAGGTAAAATTATTTTTGAAAATGGAAATGAAGGCAAATGGATAGCAACATTAACGAAAGAATTTGAAGATAAAGAAAAGTCTTCTAAAGAAAAGAAAGATGAAGCAGTAAAAATGTTTCCGATTACATTTCCTAATGTAGGTTTTGGTTCAACTGAAAAACCTAAACAAGAAACTTTACTATTTAAAAATGCTACAGTTTGGACAAATGAAAAAGATGGTGTTTTAAAAAATACTGACGTTTTAATTGTTAATGGTAAAATTTCTAAAATAGGATCAAATTTATCTTCAACAAATGCAACAATTGTAGATGCAACAGGAAAACACTTAACTTCTGGTATTATAGATGAGCACTCTCACATAGCAATATCTCGAGGTGTTAATGAAAGTGGTCAAAACTGTACTGCAGAAGTAACTATTGAAGATGTTGTAAATTCTGAAGATGTTAATATTTACAGAAATCTTTCAGGAGGTGTTACAGCAGCTAATTTATTACATGGTTCAGCTAATCCAATTGGAGGTCGTGCTGCATTCATTAAATTAAAATGGGGTTACACTCCAGATGAGCTATTAGTGTCTGATGCTCCGAAATATATAAAGTTTGCTTTAGGGGAAAATGTTAAGCAATCTAATTGGGGAGATTTTTCAAGAAATAGATTCCCACAATCGAGAATGGGTGTTGAACAAGTTTATGAAGATTACTTCTCAAGAGCTAGGGAATATCAAAAAGAATGGGTTAACTATAAAAACAGTAAAAGTAAAAATAAAAAAATGCCGCGTTTTGATATTGAAATGGAAGTTCTTGGACAAATTTTAGATAAAAAACGTTTTATCACATGCCACTCTTATGTTCAATCTGAAATTAATATGTTAATGAAGGTTGCTGAACGCTACGGATTTAAAGTTCAAACTTTTACACATATTTTAGAAGGATATAAACTAGCCGATAAAATGGCTGAACATGGTGTTGCAGGTTCTACTTTTGCCGATTGGTGGGCTTATAAATTTGAAGTAAATGATGCAATTCCTTATAACGCAGCTCTTATGAAAGAGCAAGGTGTTTTAGTTTCGATTAATTCTGATGATGCTGAAATGTCAAGACGTTTAAATCAAGAAGCAGCTAAAGCGGTAAAATATGGTGGTGTTTCAGAAGAAGAAGCCTGGAAAATGGTTACCCTTAATCCTGCAAAGATTTTACAAGTAGATGATAAGATTGGAAGTATCAAAGTTGGTAAAGATGCTGATGTTGTTTTATGGTCAGACAATCCACTTTCAATTTATGCTAAAGTTGAAAAAACAGTTATTGAAGGTACTATTTTCTATGACTTGCAAAAACAAGAAAAACTTCAAGAAGAAATTAAGAACGAAAGAGCAGATCTTATCAATTTAATGCTTGAAGCTAAAAACAAAGGTATGAAAACACAAGCTCCAAAAAAGAAAGCTGTCGGACATTATCATTGTGATACTCACGGCGAGTTTTGTAAAATTTCTCACTACAAACATTTCTAAAAAATGAAAAAATATATAATAATACTATTCATAAGTTTGTTTTCGTTTGCGCAACAAACTCCTGCACCTAAACAATCAAAATCAATATTAATTATTGGTGGTATTGCTCACATTGGAAATGGGCAAATAATCCAAAACAGCATTATTTCGTTAGTAGATGGAAAAATTAATTTAATCGGAAATGCCGAAGTGATTAAACCTAGTAAGCATGATTTAATTATCGAAGCCAATGGCAAGCATATATATCCCGGCTTTATTGCTCCAAATTCAACATTAGGACTTGTAGAAATAGATGCAGTTCGTGCTTCAGATGACGAATCAGAAATTGGTGAGTTCAATCCTCACATTCGAAGTTTAATTGCTTACAATACTGAATCTGTTCTTGTTGAAACTACTAGACCAAATGGTGTTTTATTAGCACAAATTACACCGCGTGGTGGAAGAATTTCAGGTACATCATCTGTAGTACAACTAGACGCTTGGAATTGGGAAGATGCAGTATTGAAAAATGATGAAGGAATACATTTAAATTGGCCCAAGAGTTATGTTAGAAAAGGATGGTGGGCAGAACCTGGTGGTATTGAAGCCAATAAAAATTATGGAAAACAAATTGAAGAAATTGAACAATTTTTCACAAATGCTTTTGCTTACTTAAAATCTTCAGGTGAAAAGAAAGATATTCCATATGAAGCTATGAAAGGTATAGATTCTCACAAAAAAACACTTTATATTCATGCTGATGGAGAAAAAGAAATTTTAGATGCAATTCAGTTTAAAAGAAAATTTAATTTACAAAATGTAACTATTATTGGAGGTTTTTACGCTTACAAGGTTGCTGATGAATTAAAAAAAGAAAATATTTCTGTCCTTTTAAGAAGAATACATGATTTACCACTTTTAGAAGATGAAGATGTTAATTTACCATATAAAAATGCCAAAACTCTTGTCGATAAAGGTATTTTAGTCGGATTAGAAAATGCAGGTGATATGGAACGTATGCAAACCCGAAACTTACCTTTTTATGCTGGAACTTGTGCCGCTTGGGGATTAAATAGAGAAACTGCTTTACAATTAATCACTTCAAATACAGCAAAAATTCTAGGAATTGATGAAAACTATGGAACTTTAGAATCTGGTAAAAGCGCTACACTTTTCATCTCTGAAGGTGATGCATTAGATATGAAAACTAACAATATTACGCACGCCTTTATCGATGGGCGTCAAATTAGTTTAGAATCGCATCATACAGAACTTTACGAACGTTATAAAGAAAAATACCAAAGAAAATAATTTAAAAAGGCTTTCATTAAAGAAAGCCTTTTTACTTTTGTATAATTATTTTAGTTATGAAAAAAATAGAATCGGTTCAAAATCCATTTATTAAATCATTAGTTCAACTTCAGGAAAAATCAAAAGTTAGAAAGCAAAATGGCACATTTTTAATTGAAGGTCAACGTGAAATTGATTTAGCCTTAAAAGGAGAATACGAAATTGAAACTATTTTATTTTTACCTGAAATAATTTCAATTGAAAGCTTAAAGGAACTAGTCAATCGACAAATAAATACCATCGAAATTTCAAAAGAAGTTTATCAAAAATTAGCCTACAGAGATACAACTGAAGGTATTATTGCTGTTGCAAAAACAAAATTATTAGCTTTAAAAGATTTAAAACTTTCTAAAAACCCTTTAATCTTAATTGCTGAAGGATTAGAAAAACCAGGAAATCTTGGCGCCATTCTTCGAACAGCTGATGCGGCAAATATTGATGCTGTAATAATTGCAAATCCAAGAACAGACTTATACAATCCGAATATTGTTCGTTCAAGTGTCGGATGTTTATTTACACGTCAAATTGCTGTTGGAAGTTCCGAGGAAATTATTGCATTTTTGAAAGAAAACAACATTAATTACTACTCGGCAACTTTACAAAATAGCACATCTTATCATACACAAGACTACACAAAACCAACGGCACTTGTTGTGGGAACCGAGGCAACAGGTTTGACAGAAATATGGAGAGAAGATAGTACTTCAAATATAATAATCCCAATGCAAGGTGAAATCGATTCTATGAATGTTTCTGTAGCTTCAGCAATCCTACTTTTTGAAGCAAAAAGACAACGAGGGTTTTAAATCAAACACTACTTTATTTTCTTGCACATTTCATAACTTTGTATTAACTTTCAAAAGTTATCCTCAAAGCTATGACCGAAATAGATTTAGAAGCAGAAAATAAAGCAATTGCACAAGAATATAAAGAACTTCTACGCATAAGCTATCAAACACTTTCCGATGAAGATAAAAAATTGATTCGTAAAGCTTTTGATGTAGCTGTTGATGCGCATAAAGATCAAAGAAGAAAATCTGGAGAAGCATATATTTTTCACCCTATTGCCGTAGCTAAAATTGTTGCTTCGGAAATCGGTTTGGGAGCAACTTCAATCGCTGCTGCACTAATGCATGATGTGGTTGAGGATACAGAAATTACGGTTGAGGACATTGAAAAAATGTTCAATCCAAAAATTGCAAAGATTGTTGAAGGCTTAACCAAAATTGCAAAGGTTAAAACCGAACAAGATATTTCACTTCAAGCAGAAAATTTTAGAAAAATGTTACTTACACTACACGAAGATGTACGTGTAATTTTAATCAAAATCGCCGATAGATTGCATAATATGCAAACTATGGGAAGTATGGCTGATTACAAACAAGCAAAAATTGCTTCGGAAACTCTTTATATTTATGCACCTCTCGCCCACCGTTTAGGATTATATAATATAAAAACTCAATTAGAAGATTTAGGTTTAAAATATACTGAACCAGAAGTATATAATGAGATTGTAAGTAAAATTAAAGAAACAAAACAAGAACAAGACGCTTATATAAAAGATATTTCTGATATATTAAGTGCTTCTTTAAAAGAAGAAGGCGTTGATTTTATTATAAAAGGTCGACCTAAATCTATTTATTCCATTCGTCGTAAAATGCGCGCTCAAAATGTAAGTTTTGAAGAAGTTTATGACAAGTTTGCCCTTAGAATCATATATAAATCTAATGCACACGATGAAAAATTCTTAGCCTGGAAGATTTATTCTGTTGTTACGGATCATTATAGACCAAGTCCAAGTAGATTACGAGATTGGATTTCATCACCTAAATCCACTGGATATGAAGCCCTTCATATTACTGTTATGGGACCTAAAGGTAGATGGGTAGAGATACAAGTTCGAAGCGAACGCATGGACGAAATTGCAGAAAAAGGCTACGCTGCACATTACAAATACAAAAATGCAGATGATGATGAAGAGCATGGATTAGAAATTTGGCTAAATCAATTAAAAGAAGCTTTAGAAAATCAAACTTCCAGTGCTGTAGATTTTGTTGAAGATTTTAAACTGAATTTATACGCCAAAGAAATATATGTATTTACACCTAAAGGAGATATTAAATCATTACCAAAAGGCGCAACAGCTTTAGATTTTGCTTTTAGTATTCATACTGATATTGGTTTACACACGCGCGGAACAAGAGTAAATGGAAAATTAGTTCCTTTAAATCATGTTTTAAACAGTGGTGACCAAGTTGATGTTATAACTTCTCAAAACCAAAAGCCTAATTCGCAATGGCTTGAATTTGTAACTACTTCGAGAGCAAGAACTAAAATTAAAAATGTTCTAAATGATAATGCACGACGAATTGCAGAAGATGGAAAGGAACTACTTACTCGTAAATTACGTCATTTAAAAATAACTCTAAACGAATCAGTTGTAAATGAGCTTGTTAACTATTTCAAATTACAAACAAGTTTAGATTTATTTTATAGAATAGGTATTGGAGCTATTGAAAACCAACAGCTTAAAGATTTTGCTGCACAAAAAAGTAATACTCTAGTAAATTTCTTCAAGAAAACAATTAAGCGTTCTCCTTCTGGTCAAAACGAACAAATTTCTAAAAATGAAATTAGTAAGAAGTACGACTTATTAGTTTTTGGAAAAGAGCAAGAAAAGTTAGACTATAAATTGGCTAGTTGTTGTAATCCAATTCCTGGAGATGACGTTTTTGGTTTTATAACCATCAATGAAGGCATAAAAATCCATCGCAAAGATTGTCCGAATGCTATTAGTATGCAATCAAACTACGCTTATAGAATAATTCAAGCAAAATGGATAGATTCTAGTCAAGAAGAGTTCATAGCTATTTTAGAAATTACTGGATTTGATACAATGGGATTAGCCAATGAAATGACTAAAGTAATATCTAATCAAATGCACGTAAACATTCAAAGTTTATCGTTAAGTGGTGATGCTGGTATATTCAAAGGTCGAATTACTGTAATTGTACAAAACAACAGCGTTCTAAAAAAATTAATCGATAATATTAAAAAAGTAGATGGTGTTGATAAAGTAACTCGCATTTACCAAAATTAAATATGAATAAACTTTTATTACTCTTCATTCTTTTTACTTTTAATATTTCTGCTCAAAATAGTAAAACAAACTATTATTTAGATCCAGAAGGAAAGGAAATACCTAAAGAAGAAAAAATTTATCTAAAAGATAAATATCCTGATAATTCATTGTCTTTTAGAAAAACAAAAGATAGTGGTTATGTTTATCAATTAAATGTTCCAAAATATTCAACTTTTAAAGTTAATTATGAATTTATTAAAGCTGAAATTGAAAATATAACTGACAAAAAATACAATGATTCAACAATTTATGTAATAGAATATCGATTTTTAGATGACCCTTGTTCAGTAAACCATAGTAACTTTATGTCAAAATCATTAATTTTTGGTAGAAAAGCTTTTTTGAATCAAATAAAAAGAGATATTGAAAAGAAATATAATAATACTATTTTCTTAAATTTTTTTGAAAAGAAAATCGAACTTAAAAACAATAAAAAATCTAAAAAAGAATATTTTTTTAGTGATGTAAATAACTTTTTTAGAAACAATTTATTTCTTTACCCAACAGTTTGCGGGTCGTTTTGCTTAATAAAACCAAATGGTGAGACTTTAGTTAGAAATGGAGAATATAGAGCTGATAGTATGGCAGAACATTTAAACCCAGAAATATGGGATCAAGTTTTTCAAAGTAATAGTGAATAACTTCTTGATAAATTAGTTGAAACATGTATCCCTTAACTTTAACTTTTTTATCTTTGCAACGAATTATGTATAAATTCTATGGAAAATAACAATCAAGAAATTGTAAAAGATGTTTTTACAAAATATTTAGAAGACAAAGCGCACCGAAAAACTCCTGAGCGCTACGCTATTCTCCAAGAAATTTATGAATCTAACGAGCATTTTGATATAGAATCACTCTATATTAAAATGAAAAACAAAAATTACCGCGTTAGCCGTGCTACACTTTACAATACAATAGAATTATTATTAGACTGTGGTTTAGTTCGTCGTCATCAATTCGGACAAAATCAAGCACATTACGAAAAATCATATTTCGACAAACAACACGATCATATTATTTTAACAGATGGTGAAGTAATTGAATTTTGTGATCCAAGAATTCAGCAAATAAAACAAACAATGGAAGAAATGTTTGGGATAGAAATTCACTCTCATTCTCTTTACTTTTACGGAACTAAAAAAGAAAAATAAACTAACACTAAACAATAAACAACTCACAACACAATGACAGTAGATTTACTTTTAGGTCTTCAATGGGGAGATGAAGGGAAAGGAAAAATTGTAGACGTATTAACTTCAAAATACGATATTATTGCTCGCTTTCAAGGAGGACCAAATGCTGGACACACTTTAGAATTTGACGGAATAAAGCATGTTTTAAGAACTATCCCTTCGGGAATTTTTCACAAAAATGCTGTAAACATAATTGGAAATGGAGTTGTAATCGATCCAGTAGTTTTCCAATCAGAAATTGAAGGTTTAGCTAAATTTGACATGGATATTACTTCTAAATTATTCATTTCTAGAAAAGCTCATTTAATATTACCTACCCATAGATTATTAGATGCTGCTTCTGAAGCTTCTAAAGGAAAAGCAAAAATTGGCTCAACGCTTAAAGGAATTGGACCAACTTACATGGATAAAACTGGAAGAAATGGTTTACGTGTTGGTGATACCGAATTAAGCGACTTCAAAGAACGTTATAGAGCTTTAGCTGATAAACATGAAGCTATGATTGCTTTTTACAACGTTGAATTAGAATATGATTTAAAAGAAATGGAAGCTGAGTTTTTCAAAGCTATTGATGCTTTAAAGAAACTTACCTTTATTGATAGTGAAGAATATTTAAACAAAGCGTTAAAAGAAGGAAAATCTATTCTTGCAGAAGGAGCTCAAGGTTCACTTTTAGACGTAGATTTTGGAACTTATCCTTTTGTAACCTCTTCAAATACAACTGCAGCAGGTGCATGTACAGGTTTAGGAATTGCTCCAAATAGAGTGAAAGACGTGTTTGGTATTTTTAAAGCTTATACTACTCGTGTTGGTTCTGGACCTTTTCCAACAGAACTTTTCGATGAAGTTGGACAAACAATGGCAAAGGTTGGTAACGAGTTTGGTTCGGTTACTGGTCGCGCTCGTCGTTGTGGTTGGTTAGATTTAGTAGCACTAAAATATGCTGTTCAAGTAAATGGTGTTACACAATTATATATGATGAAAGGAGATGTTCTTTCTGGATTTGACACATTAAAAGTATGTACAGGTTACCAATATAAGGGAGAAACTATAAATCATTTACCTTACAACATTGAACCTGAAAATGTTCAACCTATTTATACAGAAATGAAAGGTTGGAAAGCTGATTTAACTGGAATGTCATCGTATGAAGAGTTACCAGAAGAATTAAAAGAATATATTTCTTTTATTGAAAAAGAACTTGAAGTCCCAATCAAAGTAATATCTGTTGGACCTGATAGAAAACAAACTATTGTAAAATAAAACTAAAAACGCTTTCGAATGAAAGCGTTTTTTTTATAAAATATTCTTAATAAGAAACGCTATCTCTAGTTTTTACTTATTTTTGAACCAAAATATATTAGATTGAAAAAACATATAATATTCATATTTATAGTTTTCTTTGTTTTTATTAGTGCTATTGCACAAAACGAACAAGAAAATGATAAAATAAAAATTGAGAATTCAGATTTTGTTGATCGAAATCAAGATGAAATTCCAGGGGCAACAGTATTTACAGGTAATGTTAATGTTGTTCACAAGGGCGTTAATATAAAATGTAATAAAGCGTATTATTTTGATAAAGAAAATTATGTAAAAGCTTTTGGTAACGTTCGAATTAATCAAGGCGATTCGGTTGCACTTAACAGTAGATATGCCGAATATGACGGAACTAAAGAATTAGCTTTCGCTACTGGTGATGTTTTTTTACGTTCACCAGAATCAACTCTAACTACAGACACTATATATTTTGACAAAAAGAACCAGATGGCTTTTTACAACAGCTACGGCACAATCGTAAATAAAGAAAATACTTTGAAAAGTAAATCTGGTCGTTATTTTGTGCAATCAAAAAAATATCAATTTAATACGAAGGTTGTTGTAACTAATCCGAAAGCTAAAATTGAAACAAATCATCTTGACTATTATGAAAATTCTGGACATGCTTATGTTTTCGGACCTTCAACCATAACCAATCAAGGAAATGTAATATATACAGAAAACGGATTTTACGATACTAAAAACAATACGGGACAACTTCTTAAAAATTCAAAAATTACTTACGATAATAAAATTATTGAAGGTGACGATTTGTATTACGACCAATCCAGAAATTTTTCGCGTGCAATTAATAATGTAAAAATTACAGACACCATAAATAATATGGTTGCTAAAGGACATTATGCAGAAATGTGGCGTGATGGCCAAACCAGAAAAGACTCAATCATTCTTACTAAAAGAGCAGTTGTTATTACAAAAGTTGAAAACGATTCGCTTTACATGCATGGTAAGAAAATCTTAGTTACTGGTCCGCCAGAGGACAGAACGATTCGTGCTTTCAACAATGTACGTTTTTATAAAACAGACATGAGCGGAAAATGCGATTCAATTCATTCAAACAACAAAAATGCCTTAACTCAATTAATCGGGAAGCCAGTTATTTGGAATGAAGAAAACCAAATGACTGGTGATGTTATGCATTTAATTGGAAACAATACTAACGAACAATTAGACTCGTTAAAGGTATTAAATAATGCTTTTTTAGTTCAAAAAGATACCATTAGTAAAAATGGATATAATCAAATTAAGGGTCAAAATTTATATGGAAAGTTTAAGGATAATGCTTTAAGTGAAGTTGATATAGTTAAAAACACTGAAGTTATTTACTATATGCGAAGCGAAAATAATGAACTCATTGGAATCGATAAAAAAGTTTGTAGTAAAATCAATTTAGGAATTATTGATAATAAAATAAATACCGTTACAGCTTTTAATAATGTTGAAAGTAATTTATATCCCGAAGATGAATTTCCAGAAAATGCTCGAAAATTAAGAGGTTTTATTTGGAGAGGCGACGAACGTATAAAATCGAAAGATGATATTTTTCCTGATGAAGAAAACGTTCTACATGAAAAAATTATAATCGAAAGTAAAAAGAAAGCAAAAATTGAAGATGTTCCAATGGAAATTTTACCTGAAACATTAGATTACGATAAGAACAATCCAAAACCAAAACCTACACTTAAAGCTGAATAATTTTTGATTAATGCTGAACGATTTTTTTAAATACCAAGCGCAAACTTCTCCACATCCATTAGCAATGGAAATTTCTAGAGCGGAAGGAAGCTATATTTACGATGCTGAAGGAAATGCTTATTTAGATTTTGTTGCAGGAGTTTCAGCCAATACTTTAGGTCACCAACCAAAGCGTGTAAACGATGCCATAAAAGCACAACTCGATAAATATTCTCATGTGATGGTCTATGGCGAATATGCACAGCATCCCGCAACTGAATTTTGTAAATTATTAGCTTCTCACCTACCTGAACCTTTAAATAAAACCTATTTAGTAAATTCAGGAACGGAAGCTATCGAAGGTGCTCTAAAATTAGCGCGAAGAGTAACTGGAAGAAGTCAGTTAATTTCTTGTTTTAATGCTTATCATGGTAATACGATGGGCAGCATGAGCGTTATGGGGTTTGAAGAGCGCAAACAAATATTTCGTCCATTAATTCCAGATGTTGATTTTATTACTTTTAATAACGAAGATGATTTAGAAAAAATTACAACGAAAACTGCAGGAATTATTTTAGAAACCATTCAAGGTGGTGCTGGATTTATCCAACCGGAAAATGATTTTCTAAAGAAAGTACGTCAACGTTGTACTGAAGTTGGTGCTGTAATGATTTTAGATGAAATCCAACCTGGTTTTGGTCGTACAGGTAAATTATTCGGCTTTCAAAATTATGATGTTGTTCCCGATGTTATAGTTATGGGAAAAGGAATGGCAAGTGGAATGCCTGTTGGCGCATTTACGGCTTCAGCAGAAATGATGGATTTATTAAGTCATGATCCAAAATTAGGGCATATTACTACTTTTGGCGGACATCCAGTTATAGCTGCTGCTTCATTAGCAACACTACAAGAAGTTACAGAGTCTAATTTGATGCAAGAAGCATTAGAAAAAGAACAATTATTTAGAGAACTTTTAGTTCATCCCCTTATAAAAGAAGTTAGAGGAAAAGGGTTAATGCTTGCTGCTATGACAGAAAGTCCGGAAATCACAAACCAAGTTATCCTTGAATGTCATAAACGAGGTGTAATCTTATTTTGGTTACTATTCGAAGGTAAGGCAATTCGTATAACTCCTCCACTAACACTATCAAAAGAAGAAATACGCAAAGGTTGTGGCATTATTATTGAAGTATTAAACGAAATAGCAAATTGTTAATTAAATTGTTTAAAACAATTTGTTTTTAAAACCAAATGCCCTGTTTTAATCCTTAATTTAGTTAAGGACAAAACCATAAACTGAGAAAGATATGAGATTGAGTCACGATGAAGAAGAAAACAACCTTTCGTTATCCAAGTTCGAATCGATGTTGAAAACCAATAAAGTTTTCTTTTTTGATTCGGAAGAATTCGAGGATATTATCCTGCATTACATGGATACGGGCAGAATTAATTTGGCTAAACGAGCACTAAAATTAGGTCTAGACCAACATCCAAAATCTACTGGATTAAAGCTAGTTCAAGTTGAAATGTTAGTGTATGAAGACAAATTAGACCTTGCCGAAAGACTTTTGATAGAATTATATGCCTTAGAACCTACAAACGAAGAAATTTTTATACAACAGGCACAAATCCATTCAAAGCGAGACAACCACGAAAAAGCAATTGAAACGCTTAAAATCGCTCTAAAATATACAGATGATTTAGCTGATGTTTACTCTATGATTGGCATGGAATATCTATTCATGGATGATTTAGAAAAAGCCAAAGATTACTTTATTTTATGTCTTGATGAAGATGAGTTGGATTATTCTGCATTATACAATGTAGTTTATTGTTATGATTTTCTCGATCAAAATGAAAAGGCAATAGAATACCTAGAAAAGTATATTGATAAAAATCCTTATAGTGAAGTTGCTTGGCATCAATTAGGTCGCCAATATTATGCCTTAAAAAATTACGAAAAAGCCGTTTGGGCTTTCGACTATGCAACAATCATTGATGATGTATTTTTAGGTGCTTATATGGAAAAAGCAAAATCACTTGAAAAGCTTAAAAAGTACCAAGAAGCAATAGATTGTTATAAAACGACTCTTGAATTAGATGATCCAACATCTTTTGCTTATTTGAGAATTGGTAAATGTTTTGAAAAATTAGATAACAAAGAAAAAGCTTTAAAATATTATCACAAAACAGTTCATGAAGATCCTTTATTAGATAAAGGTTGGATTGCTATAACAGATTTTTACATTCGTCAAAAAGACTTCCAAAAAGCACTTTACTATGTTAATAAAGCAATTGGAATAGATGGTGAAAATAGTTTCTATTGGAAGAGATATGCTGCAATAAACCAAGCGCTACATTTTTATGAAGAAGCTGAAGTTGGTTACCGTAGAGCCTTTGAAAGTGGCGATATAAATTTAGACACTTTCATCCTATGGGTAAATATGTTACACTATTTAGGCGAATTTGAAACTGCAATTGATATTCTTTTACAAGCTTCAGAAGTATTTCCTGATGAATATGAAATTGAATACCGCTTAGCAGGTTTATATTATATGTTAGACGAAAAAGATAAAGGCAAATTTCACCTTACAAATGCACTTCATCTAAACTTTAATAATCATACAATATTAGATGAGTTTTTTCCTGTAACTTGGGAAATGGAAGAAGTGCAACAACAAATTGAAAATTTTAAATTAAAATAACCTACAAAAACCAATTGAAAGTCATTCTTTAACTACTTTTGTTTAAGAGTGACTTTTTTTATGTAAAAATGAGAAAACTATTTCCCGATTATATTTTAATTTTTTTGAAAGGATTGGCTATGGGTGCAGCTGATGTTGTTCCTGGTGTTTCTGGTGGTACAATAGCTTTTATTTCAGGTATTTACCAAGAATTAATTAATAGCATTAACAGAATCAATTTAGATGTTATCAAACATTTAAGACAAAATGGCTTAAAAGCCACTTGGGGTGCTATTAATGGAAATTTCCTATTGGCACTTGGCATTGGAATTGCGACAAGTCTTTTTACGTTTTCAATTATAATTACTAATTTATTGAAAATTCAGCCTATTTTAGTTTGGTCGTTTTTCTTCGGATTAGTTTTAGCCAGTATTTTATTTATTTGGAAAGAAATCACGCATTGGTCCCCAAAAAGTATCATTTCATTATTAATTGGGACAATACTTTCATTTTATATTACAATAGCTGAGCCAACTCATTCTCCAGATAGCTATATTTTTTTGTTTTTATCCGGATTCATAGCTATAATTGCTATGATTTTACCTGGAATTTCTGGCGCTTTTATTTTACTATTAATAGGTTCGTACGCAACTATTTTCGGATCATTTAACGATATTAAAAATGGATTAATTTCTGGTAATTTTGATGTTATATCAACCGCTATTTTAAAACTTGGTACCGTTGCACTTGGTGCATTATTAGGCTTAAAATTATTTTCAAAAGTCTTAACTTGGATGTTTGCACATCATAAAAACACAACTTTAGCTTTGCTAATAGGCTTTATGATTGGATCATTAAATAAAATTTGGCCTTGGAAAGAAGTTTTAGAAACTCGTTTAAATAGTCATGGTGAAACAGTTCCATTTATCGAACGAAGCATTTTACCCCAAAACTTCGATGGCGAACCAAAAATTATTTTAGCAATTATTATGGTCATAATCGGATTTTTATTAATTTTTGGTTTGGAAAAAATTGCATATAAATTAGGTAAAAAATAGAGCAATGGCAAAGAAGAAAAAGCAAAAAAAACAATTGAAATATGGCTTAATTGGCAAAAACATCAGTTATTCTTTTTCAAAAAAATATTTTACTGAAAAATTTGCTATTCTTCACTTTGACAATTGTGAATATTTAAATTTTGATCTAGAATCTATTAAAGGTTTTCCTAAAGTTATTGGCGAAACTAAAGGCTTAAAAGGTTTAAATGTCACTATACCTTACAAACAAGAAATTATTCCTTATTTAGATGGACTTTCAAAAACAGCTAAAAAAATTGGTGCTGTAAATACTATTTCTATTGGAAAAAACAAAAAATTAAAAGGTCACAATACAGATCATTACGGATTTAGAAAAGCACTTTCACCGCTACTTGAAAAACATCATAAAAAAGCCTTAATATTAGGAACAGGTGGTGCGAGCAAAGCGATTGCTTATGCATTAAGAAGACTTCAAATAGAGTTCGATTTTGTTTCTAGAACTCCTTCTGAATATGAACTTTCCTATGAAGAATTGAATGACGAAGTTTTTGATGATTATCAAATCATAATAAATACAACTCCATTAGGTACGCATCCTAAAGTTGAAGATTGTCCACCACTACCTTACGAATTGTTTACAGACAAACATATTGCTTTTGATTTAGTGTATAATCCTGAAGAAACTACATTCATGAAAAAAGCTAAAGAAAGAGGGGCAAAAGTTCAAAACGGATATGAGATGCTAGTGTTTCAGGCAGAAAAAGCTTGGAAAATTTGGAATAAATAGAAATATAGCATTTTAAAAAACATTCGTTACACGTAAAAAAACATACATTTAACGAATTTCCTTTGAATTTCTGCACTTGCTTTATTATCTTCGGGCTCAATTAGTAACCTTAAGCATTTAAAAAATGTTAGAAGAAAAGAATGATAACCTGCATGAAGCAGATGGACAAGAAAACCAAACGTCAGAAAACTTTGTGGAAACACAACCTAAAAACGCTCAAGATGAGATTGACAATTCTAATGCAGAAGAAAGCGAAGACGATACGGTAAAAGACAAACACGATATTCCGCTATTGGATTATGAGTCAATGACTATGGAAGACTTAGTTTCTGAATTAGAGAAGCTAGTTAATAACCATAAAGTTATGGCTATTAAAGATCATGCAGAAGAAATCCGTAAAGCATTTATGAATCATTATCATCATTTAATTGATGAAAAAAGAGATGAATTTAATGCTGAAAATACGGATGAAAACGCAGAATTCGAATATCATTTCCCTCTAAAAAATAAATTCGATTCGGTTTATGAAGAATACAAACATAAACGTAACGAACACTATAATCAACTTCAAAAAAATCTAAAAAGCAATTTTCAAAAGCGAAATGATTTAATTGAAGAACTAAGAACTTTAGTTGATCATCCAGATGAATCTGATTCAATTGCTGATATGTTTAAGAAGTTAAACGATATTCGTGAGCAATGGAAATCGGCGGGTGCAATTCCAAGAGACAAATACAATATCGTTTGGAACAATTACCATTTCCACATCGAACGTTTTTACGATTTAATTCATCTTGATAAAGAAGCAAGAGATTCTGACTTTAAAAACAATTTAGAGCAAAAACAAGCTATTATTGAGCGCGCTAAAGAATTAGTGAACGAAGAAGATGTAATGAAAGCATTCCGCGAATTGCAATTGTTACACCGTGTTTGGAAAGAAGAAATTGGTCCAGTTGCTAGAGAAGAAAGAGAAGCTATTTGGAACGAGTTTAGCGACTTAACCAAACAAATGCACGATAAACGTGAAGCTTTCTTTTCAAAGGCAAAAGAACGCGAGCACGATAATTTAGCTAACAAAAACACCATTATTAGAGCTATTGAAGCTTTAGGAAACGAAAGTATTAGTTCGCATAATGGTTGGCAAGCTCAAATTAAAAAAATGGAAGAATTACGTCAGCAATTCTTCAAAGCAGGTCGTGTTCCTGCTGAAGTAAACGAAGCTACTTGGGATGCTTTTAAATCAGCTGTTCGTGCCTTTAATGCTAATAAAAATTCGTTTTATAAAGACATCAAACACGAGCAACAAGAAAACTTAAACAAAAAGTTAGCTTTAGTTGAAAAAGCCGAATCGTTAAAAGATAGCGAAGATTTCAATGCAGTTACTCCAGTAATGAAGCAAATTCAAGATGAATGGAAAAAAATTGGACATGTTCCAAGAAAATATTCAGATAAAATATGGGCTGATTTTAAAAATGCTTGTAACCATTATTTTGATCGTTTACATAAAGTAAGAAATCAAGAAAACAAAGTTGAAATCGAAGCTTTTGATAAAAAGAAAGACTATTTAGAAAATTTAAAATCTTTTGAATTAACAGGCGATCACAAAACCGATTTAGATGCCATAAAAGCTCATATAGAAGCATGGAAAGCTATTGGTAGAGTTCCTTTTAATCGTCGTCATATTGAAGGAAAATTCAATAAGATATTAGATGCATTGTTTGAAAAACTAAGCTTATCTAAAAAAGATACAGAATTAATGAAGTTTGATGCCAAATTAGAGCAAATGGTTGAAAACGAAGATGGAAGAGCACTAGAAAAAGAACAATACTTCATTCGCAAGAAAATTGATGAAGTCCAAAATGAGATTTTCCAATTAGAAAATAACATTCAGTTTATTACGAGTGCGAAGAAAGACAATCCTTTCTTGAAAGAAGTTCAAAAGAATATTGAACGCCACAAAGACGAACTGAAATTGTGGAAAGAAAAACTAAGCAAATTAAGAGAAATTTAATACCCAACCCCGAGTGAAAGCTTGGGGTTTTTAAATCATTTTTATGAAAAAATATTTAATTTTAATCCCAATCATATTAATTTCTTATAATGTAATTGGTCAAAAAAAGTCTTCAAAACTTGAAATTATTTGTAATATCCAATTAACTGAAAAAGAAAAAAATACAGACTCAATTATTACAAAAACTTGTATTTTTAAAAAATACAAAACTATTTCTGTAGGAACTCCTGATTTTAAAGGACGTTATTTTTATGAATATGAATTATTTAAATTATCAAACGGAAATTACATAAAAATTCAGAATTCAGAATTATTCAACAATTCGAGTAAAATTGAGAAAATTATTAATGAAAAACTAAAAATAGAATACGAGTCTAATATGAAAATTTCTGAAATTAGTGATTGTATGAAATACATTAATTTTAGATATTATAAAATTAATGAAATGGGTATTAGTTTTGACGAATTTAATAATATGGCTTTTCATGTTGAATTTGGCATTCCTTCATCTTGCTTGAATGTTGGCGGTTCCTTAATAATAATTTCTACATCAGAAATAGAGAAATTTATCAAATAATTATTATTCTAAAACTCATATTCCCGTTCCACTTTAGCAATTCTAACTTTATAGTTTTTATACCAAGTCGTTTTTCCTTTTTCTTGTGCCAAAAGATGTTCGGTGTTATCTTTCCAAGCTTTTATGGCTTCTAAACTCTCCCAATACGAAACAGTTATTCCAATTTCACTTCGAGCGCTTTCTAAACCTATAAAACCAGCTTGTTGTTTTGCTAATTCAACCATACGCATAGCCATTTCGGCATAGCCTTCTTCTACTTCGGTGCGTGTTGATGTGAAAATTACTGCGTAATACATTTTTAATTATGAGTTATGAATTATAGTTCTCGATACATTCCGATTTCATCGGAACACTCGAACTGACGACTGAGACTGCGACTGAAAACTAAAGTCGCTTCGCTTCTTCCCTTTTTTAATTTGAAAATCAAAGATTTTCCAATTCCTTATTTTGGTAATCGCTTCGCTTCTTCCCAAAATACATCCATTTCAGCCAAAGTCATATCGGCTAAAGGTTTACCTAATTCAGCTGCTTTACTTTCTAAATACATAAAGCGCTTCATGAATTTCTTGTTGGTACGTTCTAAAGCGTCTTCTGGATTAACTTTTAAAAATCGGGCATAATTTATCATTGAAAACAAAACATCACCAAATTCGGCTTCTATTTTATCTTGATTAGCAGATTGTACTTCTTCTTGTAATTCTTGTAGCTCTTCTTGAACTTTATCCCAAACCTGGTGTGGCTCTTCCCAATCGAATCCCACTCCTTTTACTTTGTCTTGAATTCGACTTGCTTTTACTAATGCGGGCAAACTCTTTGGTACGCCTTCTAAAACTGATTTTTTGCCTTCTTTCAGTTTTAACTTTTCCCAATTTTGCTTTACTTCTTCCTCATCAGCTACTACAACATCACCATAAATATGCGGATGTCTATCGATTAACTTATCACAAATAGAATTGGCTACATCAGCAATGTCAAAATCATTGGTTTCACTGCCAATTTTTGCATAGAAAACAATATGCAACAACAAATCACCCAACTCTTTTTTGATTTCTTGTAAATCATTATCTAGAATTGCATCGCCCAATTCATACGTTTCTTCAATGGTTAAATGGCGAAGGCTTTCTAAAGTTTGCTTTTTATCCCACGG
This sequence comes from Flavobacterium okayamense, assembly GCF_019702945.1. Lineage (NCBI taxonomy): Bacteria > Pseudomonadati > Bacteroidota > Flavobacteriia > Flavobacteriales > Flavobacteriaceae > Flavobacterium > Flavobacterium okayamense. The sequence goes on along the minus strand of NZ_AP024749.1, from coordinate 1,709,076 downwards.
ACATTTTTCACGTAAATCGTCCATAATGTCTAGCAATCGGTTAAATGCGTCGAGATGTTGTTGGCGAGAGTTCATGTTTTTTGCTTTTAGTAAAAATAAAAAATCCTACGCTTTTCAGGTAGGATTTCAATTGTATCTTATTAACAACTTATTCAGCAGTTTCTTCTTTTGATTCTTGTGATAAAGCTTCAACAGAAACAAACCCTTTTGGCTGAAGTAAATTGTACCAATTTAGTACTTTCTTGATATCTGAAGTATATACTCTATCTTCATCAAATTCAGGTAATACTTCACGGAAATAATCTCTTATTTTAGCATCGTCTTCTTTATGTGATAATGCTTGACCGTCTTTTTCTTTAGTAGCAATTGCTTTGAATACTTCGCTTAAACGAACTTCTTCAGAATACGTATAAACTGCAATTTCAGAAAGTAAACTTACGTTACTACGCATTCCAACAGTTATTTTTTTTCCGTCTAATAAAGATTCAGCAACAAATCCTGTTCTTGTTTGTAATTTTAATTCAAATAAACCTGGTTTCCCAGAAATAGCTAATATTTTTTGAATGCTCATTTTAAATCAATTTTTTTAGGTTGGCAAATATATGTTTTTTTAGTGATTAGTGATTAGTATTTTAAAGTTTTAAAAACTAATTTTTAACGACTATTTACTGTTTTTATTTTACTTTTTTGTTAGCTAACTTCATTTTATAGTCGGGTCTTGCTTTTCCTTCCATAATATTCATTAGTTTTTTACCAATTAATTTTTTCTTTAAAGTAGAAAGATGATCGGTAAATAAAATACCCTCGATATGATCGTATTCATGTTGGATAACTCTTGCAATTAAACCATCATAAACTTCTGTCTTCTTATTGAAATCTTCGTCGAAATATTCAATTGTAATTTTTTCATGACGAAAAACATCTTCACGAACATCTGGAATACTCAAACAACCTTCGTTAAATCCCCAAATATCACCTTCTTCTTTTATAATTTTTGCATTAATAAAGGTCTTTTTAAAACCTTCTAATTCAGCTGCTTCTTCTTTAGAAACATCATCACTATCCGCAAAAGGTTCTGTATCAACAATAAAAATGCGAATAGGTAAACCAACTTGAGGCGCTGCTAATCCTACTCCATGAGCATTGTACATAGTTTCGTACATGTTAGCAATAGTTTCTTTTAAGTTTGGATAATCTTTAGAAATTTCTTCACACATTTTGCGTAAAACTGCTTCTCCATATCCGTATATTGGTAAAATCATGTTTTGTAATTTTCTAAATTCTGAATGGCAAAAATACTACTTTTTATAATTTAAATAATCTTGAAGAAGAATAGTTGCGGCTATTTCATCTATCAAACCTTTATTTTGGCGTTGTTTTTTCTTCATTCCACTATCAATCATAGTTTGAAAAGCCATTTTAGAAGTAAAACGTTCGTCTATTCTTTCAATAATCATATTGGGGAAAACCTCTTTAAACTTTGTAATAAAACTGTCTATTAAAATAGCACTTTCTGAAGCTGAGCCATCCATTTGTTTGGGTTCACCAATAATTACTTTTTCAACTTTATTTTTTGAAAAATAATCTCTTAAGAAAGAAATTAATTTTTCTGTTTCTACAGTTGTAAGTCCAGATGCAATTATTTGCATATCGTCTGTAACCGCAATCCCTGTTCTTTTTTTTCCGTAATCTATGGCTAAAAGTTGTGGCATATTATTTTTTTATAAAAACAGCCAAAGGAGCCATTCTTGCTTTGTTTAAAGATAATTTATTATTTGAAATTGCATAATTATCAATTGTTTCAATAATTGCTTTAAAAACCTCTTCATTTTCCATATTTGGACAAGCCATCATGGTTGAAATGACTTGAGAGAAAGAAATTCTATTTCCTTCTTTAATATGATAATTTCCGCCAATTCCATTACATCCCATATTTGCCGAAAAACGACCATCTGAATGAAACTCAATAATCATTTCTTTTTCGGAAGTATTTTGAACTTGTTTTCCTCTTAATTGTATTAACTTCCATTTTGTTCCTTCTAACTTTATTTCATTATCATACGATTCAATAGAAGAAATCACAGAGTCAGTAAAAACTTCGCTGGTAATTTTATTAGAATTAGTTTCCTTGCCTCCTTTACAACCCATTATTGTGAAAAAAATCACAACAAAAAGAAATTTAAAATACTTCATAGCAATACTTTTTACAAATTTACAAAATCATAAGTTGTTTCTTGCAAATTACATACCAATATAATTGAAAAGCGTATATTTGCATAACAATTTTTTAGCATGGAAAACTTACAATCTACAATAGAACAAGCTTGGGAAAACAGAGCTTTATTACAAGAGGAAACAACTCAAAAAGTTATTCGAGAAGTTATTGAATTATTAGATAACGGAACTTTACGTGTTGCAGAACCAACAATTAATGGTTGGCAAGTAAATGAATGGGTCAAGAAAGCAGTAGTGATGTATTTTCCTATTCAAAAAATGGAAACTTGGGAAGCTGGAATTTTTGAGTATCATGATAAAATGGAACTAAAACGTAATTATGCTGAAAAAGGTGTTCGTGTAGTTCCGCCTGCAACAGCTCGATATGGTTCTTATGTTTCTAAAGGTGTAATTATGATGCCAAGTTATGTAAACATAGGTGCTTACGTAGATGAAGGCACTATGGTTGACACATGGGCTACTGTAGGAAGTTGTGCACAAATAGGAAAAGATGTTCACTTAAGTGGAGGTGTTGGAATTGGAGGTGTTTTAGAACCTTTACAAGCGGCTCCTGTAATTATTGAAGATGGTACGTTTATTGGTTCGCGTTGTATTGTTGTTGAAGGCGTTCGCGTTGAAAAAGAAGCCGTTTTAGGTGCAAATGTTGTTTTAACGGGTTCAACAAAAATTATTGATGTTACGGGAGATAAACCAAAAGAATATAAAGGGTTTGTACCTGCTCGTTCGGTTGTGATTCCAGGGAGTTATACTAAGAAATTTGCTGCAGGAGAATTTCAAGTTCCATGTGCTTTAATTATAGGACAAAGAAAACCTTCTACTGATTTAAAAACATCACTTAACGATGCGTTAAGAGAGTATAATGTAGCGGTTTAACAATGAAAGTACTTGTCATACAAATCAAAATGATAGGTGACGTACTGGCAAGTACTGTCATTTGTGAAACTATAAAAAAAAATAATCCCAATTGCGAAATTCATTATTTAATTCAAAAAAATAGTTTTGCAGTTGTAGAAAACAATCCTTTCATTGATAAAGTTATATTTTTTGAAGAAGAAAAATATAAAGGCTTTAAAGGTTTTGTAAAGCTAGGGAAAGAAATCAAGCAAGAGAATTATACTGCAATTATAGATGCCTACGGAAAACTTCAAAGTATAATTCCAAGTTATTTAAGTAAGGTAAAAACAAGAATTGCAACAAAAAAATGGTATACTGATTTACTATTTACTAAAACTGTAACACCTGATACAGAATGTGAAGGAACTGCAAATGCTTTCCGACTTTTATTAGCTAAAACTTTCCTTAAAAAAGAAGTTGAATTAATTTATCCAAAAATTCACTTAACTTCTGAAGAAACTACAAATGCAAAATCTATTATTGAAAGTCAACTCAACATTAGTAAGCCAATTTTTATGATAAGTATTGTAGGAAGTGCTCCTAACAAAAGCTTACCAAAAGATTATATGGCAAAAGTTTTAGACACCATTACTATCAGTAATAAGAATGCACAGCTTGTATTTAATTACATGCCAAATCAAAAAGATGAAGCTAAAGCAATTTTTGATAGTTGTAATTTAGAAACACAAAAGCAAATAGTTTTTGATTTTTATTGTAAAGGGTTGCGAACATTTATTAGTGTATTATCGCAATGCGATGCATTAATAGGAAATGAAGGTGGTGCAACTAATATGGCAAAAGCTCTTAACATACCCACATTTACAATTTATGCCCCTTGGATAAATAGAAATTCATGGAATATAATGGAAACAAGTGGTTTACATGATATAGTACACTTACGCGATTATTATTCGGATCTCTATAAAAACAAACACCCTAAAAACTTTAAGGAAAAGTCTTTAGAGTGGTATGAAAAATTGAATCCGGATTTATTCAAAGAAAAATTAGAACAATTTGTAAAAAGAATTAGTCAATAAACTTTTCTTTAAACCATTTTACTTGTTCTTTTAAACCTTCTTCAAAACTTGTTTTCGGACTGTAGTCTAATAATTTACGTGCTTTATCTATAACTGCAGCAGTACGTTGTTGGTCTCCTTTTCTTGGTGGTTTATGGTCTATCAATAATTGCTTATTCATAATCTTTTGAACCAATTCTATTCCTTGACCTGTTGTATTAACCTCATCAGTTCCAAGGTTAATAATTTCGCCATTGATTAATTCCTCTTTCCCAATAATTGATGATAGACCCTCAACAATGTCTCCTACATATGTAAAACTTCTTTCGTGTTTATCACTTCCTTCAAACAAAGGGAAAGGTTTGTTGTTGAATAAATTTTCAACTAATAATGTGTATAATTTTTCAGGACGTTCTCTTGGCCCATAAACAGAATATAAGCGTATTGAACAAACTTTTAATTTGTTTGTTCTCTGTAAAGCTAAAGCTAACTGTTCTGCGGCTAATTTAGTAGCTCCATAAAAAGATACCGGTTGAGGCGGAACCGTTTCATCTACCGTTGCTTCTAAACCATAAACAGAAGAGGTCGCAATATTTACAAACATCTTTAAATCTGCATTATACTTTAAAACAAAATCCAATAAATTTTGCGTAGCATAGATATTATTGGTAACATATTCCTCTAAAGAAGTTGTTGTAGAAATTCCGGGTTGAGCAGCTAAATGATAAATATAATCGTATTTAACTTTAAAAACTTCCGCTAAATCACTGTTAAGATCAACTTCAAATATTTTAACGCCTTTAGTAAGCAAATCTGCAGCATTTAAACGCTTTAGCTTCACATCATAATAATCATTAAAATTATCGATGCCATAAACATTAAAGCCTTTACTTGCTAAGTCTTCACATAAATGAGAAGCTATAAAACCTGCAGCGCCTGTTACTAAAATATTCATTTAATTTTATTTTTTAATTCCAAATGGAGTCCATTTAATCTTTTTCTCTTTTACCTCTTTTCTAATCGCTAAATTAGCTGCTAGAGATTCAGGAGTTTTATATCCTCTTGGGTGATCTAAGTGGACTACGATTGCTTTGTGTCGTATTTGTTTTCCTTTTACACCATAATTTTCTAAACGCTCTCCAAACTCTCTATCTGGACCACCATATTTCATACGCTCATCATAACCATTAATAGCAATCATATCTTCTTTAAAACCAGAAGAATTACAATTATTAAATGAAGGTGTTGTTGGTGAAATCAAATCTAAAATCTTTCCTAAAAATGGACTTGATCCTAATTTTAATGTATTTGAAAAATCTAATTTATCGATAGCATTTAGCCATTTTACATTGAAACAATTTTGGTTTAAAATATCTTCTTTTGTAATTGCTTTACTCGTTTTCATTGAAAGCTTGCAATAACCTCCCGATAAAAACCTTCCTTTTTCTGCTTGCTGCGCATGAATTTCAACAAAATCGGCTCTAGGAATACAATCCCCATCAGTCATTAAAATATATTCATGTGCTGCTTCAACAATAGCCACATTTAAAATTTCTTGGCGTCTATAGCCTTCATCTTCATGCCATAAATGTCTTACAGGCACTGGATAATTTGCGGCATATCTATCAATCAATTCTTTTGTTGTTGCACGAGAACCGTCATCTGCAATAATTAGTTCAAAATCTTTATACGTTTGAACACTATAACCAATCAAAACTTTTTCCAGCCATTCCTCTGCATTATATGTACTTACAACAACTGATATTTTTAAATTATTATTCAATTTAATCTTTTTTTATTCCGTTTTTAATCCAAGTAATGTTATTTTTCTTATTGAATTTTCGAATTGCTAAATTATTCAAAATTTTAGACTTATCCGCATATTTTCGTTCATGATCTAAATGAAGGCAAATTGCTGAATACCTAATTTGCTTTGCTAGAACCCCATGATTGAATAATCGTTCCCCTACTTCTCTATCTAAACCACCATAATCCATTTCTTCATTAAAACCATTTATTGCTAATAAATCTTCTTTAAAACATGAAGTATTATGACCGTTAAATGTTTTTTTTGTAGTTGTAACCCAATTCATAAATGCCGCAAAAATTCCATTTTTGGTTAGCTTAGATAATTTAAATGATTTCTTAACTCCATTTTTTACTAACCAATTAATAGAAAAACAGTTTTCATTTAAAATATCATTATCATTAATCATCTTAGACGTTTTTAATGGTAATTTAAAATAACCCCCACTTAGAAAGTAGCCTTTTTCCTTGTGTTTTAAATGTTTTGCGATGAAATCTTCTCTAGGAATACAATCTCCATCAGTAAATAATAAATAATCTGATTTTGCTTCAAGAATTGCTTTATTTAATATTTTACACTTTTGAAAACCCTCATCGGGTTGCCATACATGAACAATCGGGAATTTAAATTTTGATTGAAATGAAGCTATTAGATTTTTTGTTTTTTCGGTTGAACCATCATCTGCAATTACAATTTGAAAATCATTGATGGATTGTTTTAAATACCCTATCAAAACTTTTTCAAGCCATTCTTCAGAATTGTATGTTGTAATTATTACAGATAATTTCATTAATAGATAAAAAACTAATGTACTACTTTTTCCAGAATTTAATCTTCTTTTTTATTTTCTTTCTTCTATTAAATCGTTCTAGAAAACCATTAGCTTCTTTCATTAACAATTGAAAGAACTCATTTTCATCTACTTGATATAACTTAGCGTACTCTTTTGCTAAAATTGAATTAATGTCTTCCTCAATAGTAAGTTTAGCAATATTTCGTGCACGTTGTTCCATACTCAAATTAGCATGAAAACTCATTCTATTCAAATCTACCAAATAAAATTGATATTCATTCTCGTCAACTTTTTTAATTAAAGTATTTCCCGCAGTATTATCAATAAATTCAATGCCTTCATTGTGAACTTTAAAAAAGAATTGCGCAGTTTGTTTAATTATTTCTTTACGATTAGGATAGCTTGGATCAAATACTAAATTCCTGAACATCAAATCAATATCTTGTTGGTTACTGAAATAATAACTATGTTCTAAACCTAAAATGGATTTATTCTCATAATATGCAAAAGGTTGAGGTGTTCCTATTCCTTTCTCTAGAAGTAATGTTGCATATTCAAAAGAGCGTTGGGCTTTTGATTTTCTTATGTAGCCATAAATAATTGCGTTTAATGTATTAGGCTTTTTAAAAGACTTTACGTTTACTTTAGTTCCATCTTCTAAATCAAAAAACTTTATTACATTTCGTTTTTCGGAACCAATTAATTCGCCTTCTTTTTTAAATTTATTTAAAATGCTATCAAACTGATTTTCTAAATAGTTAAAATTTGGGCGAAAAACTTTCTTCATTACGTTTACTTCTAATAATTAACAAAAGTAAGTTTTTTTATTTATTTGGCTTATTTTTACAAAAAAATAGAACATGTTCAAACATCTTTTAATTACTAGATTCAATCTTAAAAATCCAGAATGGAAGCAATTAACTAAAAACAACGAATCGCTTTTAGACAATAGTTGGATGAATGAACGACTAGAATTATTTGCTAATTATTGTTTTCCATCAATAAGTAACCAAACCAATCAAAACTTTGAATGGTTATTGTATTTTGATAGTACAACAAGTGAAATTCACAAAAGTAAGATTGCAGAAATCATAGGCAATAAAAACAATGTTAAAACTTTCTTTATCGATGGAATGCCTGTTTTTAATGAAAGTATTATTAAATATGTTGAGGAAAACATTTCTGCAGAATACTTAATTACCTCAAGAATTGACAATGATGATTGTATTCATAAAGATTTTATAAATGAAATTCAGAAACATTTCGACAAACAAGATTTCTTAGCTATTGATAATATTGAAGGATATACTTTACAAATTGAACCTAACTTTATTTTAGGCAAAAAAGAACACATTTTTAATCCGTTTATAAGTCTAATTGAGAAAAATGAGCATCCAAAAACGGTTTGGCATTATGTTCATAATATGTGGAAAAAAGAACCTCGATTAATTCATGTAACCGAAAAAAGACTTTGGTTATCTGTAATTCACGGAAAAAACAAAGTGAATGAATTTGACGGTTACGGAAACATAAAATGGAATACGCTTAAAAATGATTTTATAGTTTCGGATAAAGTATCAAAAAAAATTGAGAACGACCAATTGCCGTTCTCAAAATGGTGGTTTTTAAGTCTTCGTAATTTTTTATATGTTAAGCGTGTATTATTAAGTAAACAAGTCAAAAAAATGCTTGGTGTTTACAAAAAATAAATTACTTAAATAAAAATTTAAACCATTGTCCGAAATTCTTAAAAAACAAAAACGTCTTCGTTAGTTTTAATTTTTTTGATTTTTTTGACAATTCATTAATTTCTTGAATATCTTTTGTAGGAAAATAATCTAGTGTTTTCCATCTATCTGGTTCTATATAGTAAAAGTCTTGAAATTCTTTGTAATTATTTTCATCCACTTTTAACCATTTGTCTAAAAACGAATCGTTAACATGCGTGTTATGGCTCCAATTCTTAAGCTTATATCTTAATTGTTCTTCCGAACGCGCTACAGATTCATGTAAAACCAAACTATCTAAGTAAATAACTCTTTCATTAGTTCTTCTAAACGCTTTGTAATTAGGGTAATTGGTAGCAAAAATTGACTTCATTGGTTTATCTACATATAAAATACCCTTGTCAGTGTATTTATAAATAATAATCCAAAAAGCTGCGATTTGAATTTTGTTTTTTTCAGGATTATCGAGATAATGATCGTATTTTCTTAACTGTTTAACAAATCCTTCAAAGTCTATAAAATACTCGTCACTATCGACCTGAATTAACCAATTCCCGATACCCATTTTATCTGAAAGCATTTTGCGTTCACGAGTATCCATTTGGGTTGTCGTTAAAGAAGGTACATAGAAATTATCATAATACAATTCTATTTTATTATCCTTATCAAACTCTTTAAGCCATTCGAAAAAAGAAGGTGAAACCTCAAATTTATTTCCCGACCAAGTTATTAAATTTTCATCAATAGCAATAAAGATTCTATCTGAAGCTTCATAAACAGGTGGAATTGCATGTTTTAACAACTCGTAATCGTATGACAATAAAAAACCTACATGTATTTTTTTCATTTCTTCTCAAATATTTGCTTCAACTTTCTTGTAATAAAATTGGCTTTTAAAAATTTTCCTCTGTATTTCCCTTTATTAAAACCTATTGGTTCGTAATTTATATGCGGCAAACCAAATGTTTCGTTCCAATAACCATATTTAATAGCTTCTTTTGTGTTGATTTCAGAAAATGGATAATTTTCGTCTCTCAACATTTCAATAACTTCTTCATGGTTTTTTGGAATATAACAACAACTTAGTTTTTCATAAGCTGCTCTTCCTAATAAAATCACTTTTTTACCCATAAAAGCTGCTTCAATACCAACAGTAGAACCAAAAACAATAATTATGTCACTAGCTCTAATTAGTGCATAACTATCCACTGTATCTTCAGCATCAATAATTTCAACTGAATCTAGCGGTCTAATTCTTTTATTTATAAATTCAGCTTGGCTGTTTTGTAAACCTCTTAAATTAGGATGAATTCTTAAGTATAATTTAATGCCTTCAACATCTAAAAGATCATTACATATTTTCTCAATCCCAACATTATCATCTTTATAAAAATAAGGACCAAACCCTTCTAAACCTTCATACTCATCTAAGGAAGAATTGAAAATTGTGATAATTCGTTTGTTTTTATTTTCTTCTAAACTTTGAGGCAACATTCCTTGTTCTTGCTCCTTTGTAAAAGAAAACCAAGCATCTTCAATGCCCTTAATTTTTTTAGTAAAAAAACCTTCGCCAATTTCATGTTTGTCTTCACCTGCATTTTTCCATAGCCAATCCATTTCTTCATTTATAGCATCAATTGAATGTGGAATTGAATTTTTCCTAAACAAAAATGTTTGAAGTCTTCCTCCTTTTTCGTGAGTCGCATAATCTATTTTAAGATGCTGACAAACTCTTAATAATGGTCGGTTTTCAATAAATCTTCCATTAAATAAAATTACAAAGGTTGGCTTGATTTTACTCATAATTTCATGAGCAACATCATACATAAAAGTTCCTGTTATTAAACCTCTATTTATAAAATCTTTGTAAACTACTAAATTGGGTTGGTGATCTCGTGTAAAGGAAACTAAAGAAGAAACAGCAGCTAATCCAACATCATATGATTTATAAGTAAAAGACTTTAGCTCTTCTAAGGAATCAAATGATTCTTTAAAAATTGATTTATAGTCTTTTATATCCTTAAAATCACTATAGTTTAAAACATGTAAATTATTACTGAATGTATTGTTCTCTCTTATGATTTTTAATCCGTTTGAAACTTTTGAATAACAAGTATTACACCTAAAACTATCATTTTTAGGGTTATAAAAACAATTCTTTAATTCTGTTTTACATTGTAACCAGTATACTTGATTGCCTTGATTTAATAAAATCTCAATAATTTCTAATTCAGTCTCTAAATGCGGTGCTGTTTGATTTGTAGACTGAATAAGTATAGTTTGATTATGTATTGTTTCTAAATCTTTCATAATTCTATTCTGCATATTCTAACTTCATTGGTGTTCCCTTTTCAAGGTTTAGTTTAGCTTTTTTTCCTAATAATTCGTTTAAATATTTAGGATGTAAGCCAAAACCTGGTCTAACAGAGCGTAAATTTTTATGGGTAAAAGTTTCGCCACTTTTTATGTCTTCTGCTATATATAAAGATCTACTGAAATCTTTCCCTTTCGCTTGTTTTTCAGTTAAAGTATAATCAACTACTCCAATTGCTTTCTCAGCTTCTCGAACAGCAACAACCATATCTCTAAACTCTTTTTCATTCATTGAAAAAGAAGCATCTGGTCCGCCTATACTTCTATCTAAAATAAAATGCTTTTCAATAATTTTAGCGCCAAATGTAGTTGCAACAATTGGAACCGTTGCTCCCATTGTATGATCTGACAAACCACTTAAAATATTAAATCTCTCTGCAAAATCCTTAACCATTAACATATTAGCTTCTTCTATTGGTGCAGGATAACTTGATGTACATTTTAATATTGCAATATCATGATTACCCATTCTATGACAAGCATCAATTGCCAATTCAATATCTTCTAAGGTGGCAATACCTGTTGACATAATTACAGGCTTACCCTTTGATGCCACATATTCTATAAGTGGAATATCTGTTATTTCAAAAGAGGCAATTTTATACGCTGGACTATCCAACTCTTCTAAAAAATCTACTGCAGTAAAATCAAAAGGAGATGAGAAACAAACTAAACCTTCTTCTTTGGCTACTTTAAAGATTTCTTCATGCCATTCCCAAGGCGTATACGCTTCTTTATATAAATCATGAAGTTTTCTACCGTCCCAAATAGTTCCTTTTATAACAAAGTCCTCTTTATTACTATCTAGTGTAATTGTATCTGCAGTATACGTTTGCAATTTAATACAATCTGCTCCTGCTCTTTTAGCTGCTCTAACAGTTTCTAAAGCCGTTTCTAAACTACCATTATGGTTTGCAGAGAGTTCTGCAATTATAAATACTGGTGAGTTTTTATCGATATTAAAATGAGCTATTTTCATTTTGAAATTATATAGTGAAAGCTAGAAAAGCCTTCATAATTAACTATTTCTGTTAGTTTAAATCCTGCTTTTTGAAATGCTTTTTCTGAAGCAGTATTTTCTACTTTAATAAATGCATTAACTAAACAACTTGAATTTTCATTTAAGAAATTTTCGGTTGCTGCAATTAACATTTTTGTTGCATAACCTTTACCTCTATGTTTTTCATCATTAGAAATTCCAATAATTGCTTCCTGTTCGTTTTGCTTTTGAATACGAACTTGTCCGATTGGATTTCCAATATGATTTTCAAACAAATACATAAAACAAGAATCGTCGTTTAATTTATTTAAAAACCATTGCGAATGTTGTTCTAATGAAATTTCATTTGATTGATACGAATTCATACGTACATTTTTATCATTTGCCCAATCGAAATACAATTTTAAATCATTAGCTGTTGGTTTTCTGAAACTTATATTTGTGTTTATTTTAGAATGATAAACAACGTCCAAAAAACTACCTTCAAAAAAACAATGCTCTTTCAACCTAGCTTCTTCATTAAATTGGCAAGATTCTAAAACCTCATACAAATGCGGTCTTAAATCGAAAGCATAAGTAAAGATTTTATGAAAATTTAAGTCATTAAATGCCAATTGTTCAATCAATTTTAGATAATTTGACCAATACTTTGAAAAGTTCTTTTTTTCAAGAGCTGTTTTCATAACAAAAGAGATTTCAGCATTTTTATCAATCCAATTAATATGTACTAATCCACCATAACCAATAAACTCATCCTTTTCGAAAAAAGAAAATAATAATTGACTAGGCTTTTCCTGATTAAAAAGAGCATCTACAACTGTATTAAAATAATTATCTTGATCTTCAATTGTTAATGGTTTAGCTTGTCTTAGATGATAAAGCTGTTCGTTTCTTATTGTCATAATTTCTAATCGATCTTCATGACGAATAGGTTCGATGTAAAAATCACCAAATTGAAATCGATTAGTATGTAAACACTTATAAACTCTCACAAAAAATTAAAGGAATTTTCTAAATACTGCTTTAGCAGGTTTTCCAACTAAGTAATTCTCATATCCTTCTTCTAAAGCTTTTTTATAAACCTCAATAGATTCTTTAAAAGCTTTAGCAAAATAATAAACATCTTCTTCTGTGTGTGAAAAACAAGGTACAAAAGCTCCTTGAAAAAGAACACCTCGTTTAATCATTTCTTGTAAAAATAAAGTTCTGTAACCTTGACATACTTCTTTTTTATTGTTTTTAAAAATGAAGAAAGGCATCCATTCTGAAACTACAACATCTATATAGTCTGAAATGTTTGCTTCTTGAACTAACTCTTTACACAATTGTGATAATTTCTTACCAATAGCATGATTATGCTGAATAACATTTTGATTTTTGAATATATCAATAGTTGCAATTGCAGCGGACATTCCATGAGTTTCTCCTCCATGAGTTGTCGAAATTAAAAATACTTTCTCTTCACCTTCATTTAAAATTCCGCCTAACTCCATTACTCCTTTTTTACCTGTTAAGGCGCAAAAAGAAAATCCGTTAGCAATTCCTTTTCCCCAAGTAGCCATGTCGGGTTGAATTCCATATTTAGTAATTGAACCTGGAAACTCAGTTTTGAAACCTGTTACCATTTCATCAGCAATAAATAAGGCTCCGTTTTCATGACACAATTGTATCGCTTGCTCTAAAAACTCTTTTACTTTGAAATTTGCAGGCAAATGAGGATAATTTGGTTTTTCAGGTTCTGTAATTACACAAGCTATTTGATTAGGATATTTTTCAAAAAGCTCTTTTAATGAATCAATATTATACGACTGAAACGTTAGTGATAAATTAGTTGTAGCTTCAGGAACCCCTTTATTACATGCCGTTTTACCAATAAACCAATCGTCGTAACTATAAAATGGATGATCGCCAGGAAAGACAACAAAATCTCTACCCGTTTTTGCTCTCGCTAATTTAACTGCAGCTGTTGTTACTACTGAACCGTTTTTTGAAAACTTAATCATATCATGACCAGGAACTAAAGCTAAAAATGCTTCGGCCATTTCTTTTTCTATTGAAGCAGGTCTTTGAAAGTTAACTCCGTTTTCTAATTCTTCTTTAACTGCGTTTACAACTTCATCATAAGCGTGTCCTAAACTTACACTTGTAAGTCCCATTGAACAGTCTAAATATTCATTACCATCAACATCCCAAACATGCGAACCTTTTCCTTTAGCAATTGCCGCTGGAGAAAGTTGTGGGAATTGATCATCACCTTTTGAATACGTATGACATCCACCAGGAATTAATTGATGAATTTCATTTCTATATTTATTAGAAATTGTAAAATTTGTAACTTCTCTTAATTTAATTTCTTCAAACTTACTTTTCATATAACCTTGATTTCTAATTATAGAATCATTAATATTTTTAACATCAGGATTTTGCAAGATAAAATCTGCATATTCTTTCCAACCTTTATTATCGCCTAATTGTTCTATTAAAAATTGAACCAGTTTAAAATCTTTCTCTTCATCAACTGTAATACGAAGTTTAGAATACTTAGGTTCAATATTTATTGAATAATAGGACAAATCAACTTTTCTTCTGATATAAGGCGTTACGTGTTCTCTATCGGCTTTCAAATTTGCATTTTGCCAAGCTTCTTCTAACATTTTAAAAGAAAATACCTCAACATCTAAACCGTCTGGATAACTATCTTCAAAAACATTAGAGTAATACTCTAGCTTTTCATCAATACAAAACCGAACCGTCTCATCTATAAGTTGATTATCAATTAATGGACAATCTGAAGTTACCCTTACAATATAATCAGCATTTTCATTTTTTACTGCTTGATAAAACCTATCCAAAACATCATCTAAACTTCCTTTGAATGAATTTATTTTGAACTCGTTTGCAATTTTACAAATAGCATCGGATTCAGATTCATTAGTAGTAGCAACAATCCACCTATCAACACTTTTCGATTGAACAATTCTTTCGAGATGATATGCTAAAAGTGTTTTATTTTTAATTTCTAATAAAACTTTTTTTGGCAATCTAGAAGAGCCAATTCTTGCTTGTGTTACACCAATTATTTTCACCAATTAGCCGGATTTAATAATTCTTTATTTACTACTTTAATGTTATTAATTGCTTCAAATATTTCTTTATCTTCTTTCCAACGTAATGAAGATGAAATACTTTGCTCTAACTGTTTTGCGTTTTCAACACCAATAACAACTTTGTCTACAAATTTATTTTCTAATACATAATTTAATGCTAAATCTACCATTTCATTTTTCGCATCTTTAGCAACTTGATGTAAAGTTAATAAACTTGGTTTTAAAACTTCTAATTTAGTTGGTATCTTATTTAAATCTAAAAAATATAAACCCTGAAGAAATACCGATCGACAATGAATTTCTACATTATTACTTTTCAATTCTTTAAAGTAAGGTTCGAATTTTCTATCTAAAAGACTAAAAGGAACTTGTATAATATCTGGTTGTAATCCTAATTTTAGTAGTTTTTCTAATTGTTCTGGATGGTATAATGAATATCCAATTTTGTTAATCTTCCTGTCTGATTTAAATTTCAATAAAACATCCCAAAGTTTTGGGTTTTCAATTAAAAAATCACCATTATGAGACATGAATCCGTATAATGATTCTAAACGAAGTGTTTGCAAAGATTGAACAATTGCATTTTCCAATTCACCTTTTGAACTGGGCTTTGGGAACTTAGAAATTACTTTAGAATCCTGATTCAAAAAAGGTGCAATTCTTTCTTCTGCATTTCCATACGCAATTGCTGTATCAAATGTATTTAATTGATACTTTGTAGCCATTGAAAATATTTCGGCTAATTGATTATCTGATGGAATACCTTGTGTATTTGATACTCCATAAGATAAGCCAAATTGAACGGTTCCTAATGCAAGCTTCAATGTATTATTTATAACTTGAGTTAATATCCTTTTTTAGTAATGATATACTATATTTATCATGATAATTATCCGATGAATCCATTTCTTTAGTAGAGTGGCTAAATGTAGATTTATCCAATAAATGATATAGCTTAGAATTTGTGAATATTTCGTAATAATTCTGTTTATAGCTATAAGCTTCAAATTCATCTATGTGCGCGTAGATATTTTTTAAAGATGTTTCCGAAAAAAAATCAATAATAATTAAAATACCACCATCTTTTAAAACCCTGTCTATTTCCGAAATTACTTTTAGTAAAATGTTTCTATCAATAACGTAGAAAACAAAACCAACAATAACTACATCAAATGTATCATTTTTAAAATCACTCAAATCATCGGCTGTTCCGTGCGAAAAATTTACATTCCTATAATTTGCCTTACCGAATTCAATTGCCTTTAAAGACGGCTCAACTCCAAAAACAGTAGCTTTGGGAAAAATCTCATTAATTGCATTTAATCGATAACCTGCAGAACAACCAATTTCTAAGACTTTATTGCAATTAACATTATACTTCTTCAGTAAATCAATTACTTTATCATTTTCAGGAGTATAATTATCTACAATAACTTTATTTCTCTCAAACCAATTATCAGCTTCATACGTTAAAAAAGAATGCTTATGAGTATTTTCCAATATTTTACTTTTTATAAAATTCTTTAATTGTATTTATAACAAATTCTTGTTCGCTTCCTTTTAAAGTAGGATACATTGGCAAGCTAATACAAGTCTTGTAATATTCTTCAGCATTCAACAAATCTCCTTCTTTCCAACCAAATTGTTTGTAATAAGGCATCAAATGACAAGGTATGTAATGAATTTGTGCAAAAATTTTATTTTCTCTTAAATGATTATATAAATCCAAACGGTTTTCAACTTCAATTACATACAAATGATAAGCATGTCCTTCTATTACTCCTGATTGCCCTTTAATGAAAGATTCATTAGTAAAAGCATCATTATAAATACTGGCAATTTCTCTTCTTCTATCAATACCTGCGTTTGCTTTTTTTAACTGACTTAGTCCTAATGCAGATTGAAAATCGGTAAACCTATAATTGTAACCAAGAGTTTGCATTTCCATATACCAACCGGGATATGTTTCATTATGGTTAGTTGTACCGTTAGCAAACTCTAATGAATTTGAAAACTCTTCAACATTTCTTGTTATTCCGTGGGTACGAAGTTGTAATAACTTCTCATACAACTCTTTATCATTAGTTGTTATCATCCCTCCTTCTCCAGTTGCTATATGTTTTACAGGATGAAATGAAAAAATTGCTAAATCAGCATAATTTCCATTTCCACAATTTTGTTGAACTCCTTTACTATCAATAAAATATCCACCAGGAGCATGACATGCATCTTCAATTAACCATAAATTATGTTTGTCTGCTAATTTTTTAAAGGCTTCTAAGTCAACTGCTCTACCTGCAAAATCAACTGGAATAATTCCTTTGTAAGTTCCTTTCGGAGAAGATTCCAATACCTTTTCAACAGCGTTTACATCTAATAAATACGTTTCTGCATTAATATCTGAAAAAACAACATCTCCTCCACAATATTTAACACAATTAGCCGATGCTGCAAAGGTTATAGGAGTTGTAATAACTTTATCTCCATTTTCAATTCCTAGAGCTAAAACAGATAAATGTAATGCTGCTGTTCCATTTGCTACTGCTACAGCATATTTACATCCGATATATTCAGCAAATGCCTTTTCAAACTCTAAAATTGTAGGTCCTTGTGTTAAATAATCACCTTTAAGAGCTGAAATTACTGCTTCTATATCGTCCTCAGTTATATTTTGACGTCCGTAAGGTATCATAATTATTTAGGTTGAAAATCTGGATATAAATGTATTTTTATTTGGTCCCTCATACTTTCAACGGTTTCCCAATCAGTATTTTCTCCTGAAGTATAACTAAAACCTTGTGGAACTAATTCTGCATTGAATTCTTTCTTGTATTCATTCAAATCCCAATTGGTTACTTGTGGTAAAATAACATAATATTTACCCAAGTCATAAGTTGTAAAAGAATCAGAAGCAGTAATCATTTCTTCATGTACTTTCTCTCCTGGTCTAATTCCTACTACTCTATGTTCACAACTTGGTGCAATTGCTTTTGCAACATCTAGAATTTTGTAAGATGGAATTTTGGGAACAAATAATTCTCCACCCCATGCTTTATCTAATGCATGTAAAACCATATCTACACCACCTTGAAGAGAAATATTAAAACGAGTCATATTCACATCAGTAATAGGTAAAACACCTTCGTCTCTTTTGTTCATAAAGAAAGGAATTACCGATCCATTTGAACCCATAACATTTCCATAACGAACTACAGAAAACTTAATATCTTGTTTACCTCTAATATTATTTGCCGCAATAAATAATTTATCGGATGTAAGCTTAGTAGCTCCATATAAATTAATTGGCGCACATGCTTTATCTGTTGAAAGAGCAACTACTTTAGTAACGTTTGAAGAAAGTGCAGCTTTAATAACATTTTCAGCTCCACCAATATTTGTTTTTACACATTCATCAGGATTATATTCAGCAATGTGAACATGCTTCATAGCCGCCGCATGAATTACATAATCAACTCCGTTAAAAGCTCTTTTCAATCGCTCTAAATCTCTTACATCGCCAATAAAATATCTAATCGCTGGATATTCGGACTCAGGAAACTCCTGAGCCATTTGAAATTGTTTTTGTTCGTCTCTAGAGTAAATAACCAATCTTTTAACATTTGGCCATTTATTTAATATTGTTTTGGTGAGTTCTTTTCCAAGGGAACCAGTTCCACCTGTAATAAGAATTGATTTATTATTTAACATTGTTAACTATTTTATGCAAATATAAGAAGTAAAATAAAGACATTTTATTTTCTAAAACAATTAATATTTACTTTTGCAATTATTAATGATTATTTATGAATAGCTTAACTTCTAATTTAAGGAAACAATTATACATTGCTTTTCTTTTTAATTTTTTAGTTGTTTTATATTTAGCGATACCCTATATCGCCTATTTAGAAGTTGGAGAAACCTTTTTTTTAAGGTTCTTCTTTTTGATTACATTTCTAACTCATTTTTTCTTTATTGCTTTAATACCCCTTATTATTAGCATAATTGCATTATACCTGATAAAGAAAAATTGGGTTAAATACATTTTTGTTATTTTAAACATCGCTTTATTGATCTATATTAAAGTTGATGCTTTAATATTTAGTCAATTTAAATACCATCTTTCACCAGTTGTTTTTAATTTGGTTTTTGGTAAAAAATCTGGTGATATATTTCAATTTTCATTGCAAAATAAAATTACTTTTGGTTCAATAGTCCTTATAATAATTTTAGCACAATTTTTATTCTTAAAAATTGCAAATAACTTATCTAAAAGAACTTTTTATTTTAAAGCCACATTAATTAGCTTTTTATTTTTAACTATCACAAGTAACTTTATTCATGCTTGGGGAGATGCGAATTACAATAGTTTCATAATGCAATATAAACAAGCACTACCTGTTTACTTTCCTTTAACTGCTGATACTTTATTGGCTAAATTAGACATGGTTGATGAAGAAGCTAGTAAAAAGAAAGAAAATTTATTATTTGATAAAAATTCTGGAATCGTAAATTATCCGCTCAGTAAGATTAAAAGCACTCCATTAAATCATAAAAGAAACATACTATTTATAGTTATCGACACATGGCGATTTGATTGTATTTCACCAGAAATCACACCAAACATTTATAATTTCTCAAAAGAATCAAATGTTTTTGAAAATCACAGAAGTGGTTCTAACATGACAACAGGAGGTATCTTTTCAATGTTTTACGGAATACCTGCTACATATTTCATGTCGTTTACAACAGCAAGAAAATCCCCTGTTTTTATTAATGAACTTCAAAAAAACAATTACCAGCTTAAAATTTATAGCAGTTCAACATTAGAAAACCCACCTTTTAATTTAAATGTTTTTTCAAGTGTCGATAATTTAAGAACAGACTCAAAAGGTGACTCTCCTAGTGAAAGAGATTTGTCAATTACAAAGGAATGGCTTGCAGATATTGATAATTTAGATAATTCGAAACCTTTCTTCGGTTTTTTATTTTATGATTCTGCTCATGGTTTTAGTATTCCAAAAAACTATAAAACCAAATTTAACCCAACTCTACAAGAGCCAGATTATTTAGCAATTAATGGAGATTACAATCCTGAAAAACTAATTAATCTGTATAAAAACTCAATTTACTATGTTGATGAATTAGTTGGACAAGTAATTAATCAATTAAAAGAGAAAAATTTACTTGAAAATACTACAATCATAATCACAGGTGATCACGGCCAAGAGTTCAATGATAATAAAAAAGGACATTGGCTGCACGGTGGAAATTTTTCTGATTATCAAATTAAAGTTCCTTTTATTTATTACGACGGAAAAACAAAAAAAACATATACTCATAATACATTTCATTACGATTTGGCACCAACATTATGTAAAGATATGCTGAATGTACAAAATGAAATAATGGATTATTCTATCGGGAAAAATTTATTTGACACGAAAAAAAGAGATTGGTTCATTTGCGGTTATAACCAAAAATATTCCATAATTTGCAATTCATTGATTACAAATATTTCCGAATCAGGTTCTTACCAAACATTAGATAAGAATTTAAATTTAACTGATGAAGATTTGGATGTTACCATACTTAAAGATGCATTCGAAATAAATAGTCGATTTTATAAAAAATAAACCATGAATACTGAAATCCAAAATGCTTTAGAAGTAATTAAAAATGGCGGGATAATCCTTTACCCAACTGATACTGTTTGGGGAATTGGTTGCGATGCTTCAAATGAAGAAGCTGTAAAGAAAATTTTTGCTCTGAAACAACGAGAAGAAAGTAAAAGCATGATTGTATTGGTTAATGGAGAACGTATGTTGTATCAAGTTTTTAATGAATTACCTCAAGTGGCATGGGATATATGGGATAATACTAAAAAGCCCACAACCCTTATATTAGAAAAACCAAAAAATGTTGCCAAAAATATTATCGCTGAAGACAATACTTTAGGTGTTCGTATGGTTACTGAAGAATTTTGCAATAAATTAATGGAACGAATGAAACGACCATTGGTTTCAACTTCTGCTAATATTTCTGGTGAGCCTACACCAAAATCTTTCAAAGAAATTTCCCCTGAAATTATAAAAGGTGTTGACTATGTTGTAAATTTGCATCACGATAAAATTTGTGACAAACCTTCCACTATTATCAAATTAACTCTTGATAGTCAAGTGAAGATTATTAGAAAATAAAAGTTCGTTTGTCATTCTGAACGAAGTGAAGAATCTCAAGATTAATAAGACTTCTCGACTCCGCTCGAAGTGACAATAAGAATAAAAAAACATGAATTACAAACAACATCTCGATAATAAAATTTTTAAAATCATTACACAAGCCGCGCATGAGCTTCAACTAGAATCTTATGTAATTGGCGGATTTGTTCGTGATATTTTATTGCAAAGAGACCATAAAAAAGATATTGATATTGTTGCCGTTGGTAGCGGTATCGATTTGGCTTTAAAGGTTTCTTCTTTGTTACCCAATACACCAAAAGTTCAAGTCTTTAAAAATTACGGAACAGCCATGTTACGCTATAAAGATATGGATGTTGAGTTTGTAGGGGCACGTAAAGAAAGTTATAATTTTGAAAGCCGAAATCCAGTTGTAGAAAACGGAACACTGAAAAACGATCAAGAACGTCGTGATTTTACGATAAATGCTTTAGCTTTTTCACTTAACAAAAATAATTTTGGTGATTTAGTAGATCCTTTTGGTGGTGTTCAAGATTTGGAAAACAAAATCATCAAAACACCTTTAAATCCAGATATTACCTATTCAGACGATCCATTGCGAATGATGCGTGCTATTCGTTTTGCTACACAATTGCAATTTGAAATCGAAAAAGATTCACTTGATGCGATTACTCGAAATGCAGAACGCATCAAAATCATTTCCGGAGAACGAATTGTAGACGAATTGAATAAAATTTTGGCAACGCCAAAACCTTCAATCGGATTTTTATTATTGCATAAAACTGGACTTTTAGACATTATTCTCCCTGAATTAACCGCTTTAAATAATGTAGAAGAAGTTGAAGGTCATACACATAAAAACAATTTTTACCACACCTTAGAAGTGGTCGATAATATTTGTCCGAATACGGAAGATTTATGGTTACGCTGGTCGGCATTATTACACGATATTGGTAAAGCACCAACTAAGAAATTTCACAAAAAACAGGGTTGGACTTTTCACGGACATGAATTTTTAGGCGGAAAAATGGTTAAGAAAATTTTCACTCGTTTGCACATGCCATTGAACCAAAAAATGAAGTTTGTGCAAAAAATGGTAATGATGAGTTCGCGTCCCATTGTTTTAGCACAAGAAGAAGTAACAGATTCAGCCGTAAGACGACTAGTATTTGATGCTGGCGAAGATGTGGAAGATTTAATGACACTTTGTGAAGCCGATATCACCACAAAAAACCCGAAGAAGTTTCAAAAATATCATAACAACTTCAAGATTGTTCGTGAGAAAATTGTAGAAGTTGAAGAAAAAGATAGAGTTCGTAATTTTCAACCACCAATTGATGGAGAAGAAATTATGCAGTTGTTTAATTTGAAGCCTGGTAGAGAAATTGGTGTTTTAAAAGAAGCCGTTAAAGAAGCTATTTTAGAAGGCGAAATTCCAAATGAATATGAAGCCGCTTATCAATTTGTACTTTCAAGAGCTGAAAAAATGGGATTGAAATCAATTCGTTGATTTGAAAATATGTCAATTTGAAAATTAATAATAAATAATGAAATCAAATAAATCAGTTATAATTTGGCTACTTTCAGGTTGTGTATTACTTTTTATAATGGTAATGGTTGGCGGCATTACCCGTTTAACCAATTCTGGTTTATCAATGACCGATTGGCATTTGATAACTGATACTTTTCCTCCAACATCGGAAGAAAAATGGAATGAAGCTTTTGAAGCTTACAAAACCTTTCCAGAATATCAAAAAATCAATCAATACAAAACGGGCGGTTTCAATTTAGAAGATTACAAGTTTATTTACTTTTGGGAATGGTTTCACCGTTTTATTGGTCGAATTATCGGAATAGTATTCATCATCCCATTTATCTACTTTTTAGCCAAAAAGAAATTAGATAAAGAAACTATCAAAAAATGCTTGATTCTATTAGTAATGGGTGGTTTTCAGGGATTTTTGGGATGGTTTATGGTGAAAAGCGGACTAATAGATAATCCCGACGTAAGTCATTTCAGATTAGCTTTGCATTTAACATTTGCTTTCATCACATTTGCTTATACACTTTGGGTGGCGCTAGATTTAATATATCCTAAAAAAACGGAAACACTTTTTCCGCAATTAAAAAAGATTGCTCAAATTGCTTTAATTGTCCTTATCATTCAGATTATTTGGGGTGGATTTGTAGCAGGTTTAAATGCGGGATTAATTCATAATCATTGGCCTTTAATGAGTGACGGTCAGTTTTTCCATGAAAGTATTTTATTAGAACAATCTAACATTTTAAAAGCGATTGTTGAAGGAAAAAGTGGCGTTCAATTTTTCCACAGAACATTTGCTTATGTGGTAGTTTTCTTAATGTTTTTATTGTATTTCAAAAGCAAAAAATATACTTTAAATTCTCATCAACAAAAAGGAATTATACTATTGCAGATTGTAGTTCTATTACAATTTACATTAGGTGTTTTGACTTTGTTATTTCATGTCCCACTTTGGTTAGGGCTAGCGCATCAATTGGTGGCATTTGGTTTATTAACCACTATGGTTTATACGTTGCATCGATTGAGTAAATAGTTATGAAAAACTATTTCTATCTGCAATATAAAATTATAAATCGTTCTTTTGTAGAATTTGGCATACCAGTTATTATAGGTTATCTTATAATTTTAGGCGGATTCTTTATAGGTTCAGAAAAACTTTTCCAAAAGGTTGATTATGCTTATCTAATCTACATTGTTTTATATGCAGGATTTACATTACAATTGAGCAATTTTGATAGAAATCGGTTTTTACAATCATGTTTCAGTCAAGAAAAGTATTTTAAATTACGTTTAATAGAAAATTATGCATTAGCCTTTCCATTTGTTCTTTATTTAATTTACAAACAAAACTACTTAGTAATATCATTTATACTAGTTTTGGCAGCTATACTAAGTTTTATCAAATTCGATGCTGTTTTTCAAAAAACGATACCTACTCCATTTTCAAAAAAACCATTTGAATTTGCAATTGGCTTTCGTAAAACATTTTATGTTTTTGCGATAGTATTTTTTGTTTTAATTAAGGCAATTGATGTTTCAAACTTAAACCTGGGAATATTTTCTATCGTAGCTTGCTTTGCGATAATATTTAGCTATTATAGTTTTCCTGAAAATTCATATTATGTGTGGAACTTCAGCTTAACTCCTAAAGAATTTTTATGGAATAAGATTAGAGTTTCATTACAATATTCTTCATATCTAGTAGTGCCCTTTGTTTCAATTCTATGCTTTTTCTTTTTTAAAGAATTTGAATCTATTTTAATTTTCACATTTCTTGGCTACTTATTTACAATCGCAGGAGTTTTAGCAAAATATTCGGCATATCCTGAAAAAATGAATGTAGTTCAAGGTGTATTTTTAGCTTTTAGCCTATATTTCCCTCCATTATTAGTTGTTGTAATTCCAATATTTTACTTTCAAGCAATCAAAAACCTCAAAATAATTTTGTAATGATTGAACTAAAAAACGTGTCAAAAAAATTTGGTTCCAAAGAAATCTTAAAAGACATTTCAATACTTTTTGAAAAAGGTAAGGTTTATGGAATTATGGGCGAAAATGGCGCTGGAAAAACTACTCTTTTCAATTGTATTGCTGGTTTAGAAAAATTTGAAGGCGAAATACATTCAGAATTAAAAGTTTTAAAAAATGAATTAGGTTTACTAACAACCGAACCTTTTTTCTTTTCAAAAATGACAGGAAAAGAATATTTGCAATTACTTTGTAATGCAAGAGAAATTGAGATTGAAGATTTTGAAGAAAAAAATATTTTTGATTTACCTTTACATCAATACGCTTCAACATATTCAACTGGAATGAAGAAAAAATTGGCATTAACCGCTGTTTTACTTCAAGAAAATAATTGTTTTATTTTAGACGAACCTTTTAATGGTGTCGATATTCATAGCAATCTTATTATTACAGAAATAATTCATAAACTAAAAAGCTTACAAAAAACTATACTTATTTCTTCTCATATTTTTTCTACACTGAGCGATACTTGTGACGAAATTTTAGTTTTAGAAAATGGAAAATTTTCCAAACAAATTTTAAAAGAAAATTTTACTTCATTTGAATCCGAAATGAAGAACTTTAGCATTGGGAATAAAATAGATCGTTTGAATTTAAAATAAAAAACTAAAATTCAATCGTGTAACAATTAATCACTTCAGTCGTTTTAGTTTTATAAAACTAGTACGATGAAGTGTTTTAAAATTTTATTTAGCTTATTTTTTGTCTTTTCAATTAGTTTTAGTAATGCTTGTAGCATGTACAAAATAACTAAAAATGGAATAACATTTGTAGGCTGTAATCATGATGCTTGGCTGACAACCCCGCAAATTTGGTTTGAAATTGGAACAAAAAATGCTCCTTATGGTACGGTTTTTACAGGTTCTAGATTTGATGGCAAAAATGGTTATGCACCACAATCAGGAATGAATGAACACGGATTAGTTTTTTCACGTTTATCTTCTTTTCATCCTAAAATTGAAAATTCAATAATGGATGCGAGAACAAAAATTACTAATCCAACCTTTTACCTCAAAGATATTCTCCACAATTGTAAAACAATAGCTGAAGTAAAAGCTTATATTGAAAAATATGACCAAAGCTTTTTTATAGAAGATGTCTTTATTTACATCGACAAGACGGGCGATTATATTGTGGTGGAACCTTACAAAATTATTGAAGGAAATGATCCAACTTATGTTTTATCTAATTTTTGTCCATCTATTACATCTGAAGACGATGCACGAAAATTAGTTCGTTATAAAAAAGGTGTTGATTTTTTAAAAGACAATTACGAAGCAGATTTAGAGTTTTGCAGAAGTGTTTCAGATACAATGAGTGTTTGTCGTGATAAAATTGGTGATGGAACTTTAATAACATCCATTTTTGATTCAACTAATGGCACTGTAAACATTTATTTTTATCACGATTATAACCATACTGTTCAATATAATTTAAAAGAAGAATTAGCAAAAGGGAATCATATATTAAAAGTCGATTACTTATTTCCAAAGAATAAAGAATTTGAACAACTTGTACAATTTAAAACACCCAAAAACTCAAATACAATCCGAATGTTTCTTTTATTATGTGGATTGTTTTTTCTGGCAAATTCTTTTTATTTCTTCATTAATTATATTAGAACTAGAAAACAACAAAAATACAATTGGGTTAAATTATTTTTAATTGCAATGGGTCCTTTATTGTTTTATTACATCTTTATATTGAATACTAATACCAGTATTTTTTATTTTCCAGCACCTTATTACGATTCACATAGTCTAGCTATTACTTTAGCTTCGTATTTACCACATGTATTGGTAATTACGATTATTCCGTTACTGTTGTTTAATTATAAAATAATTAAAGAAAAATCTTGGAAAACATTTTCATTGTTTACATTCAGCATAAACAATGCTTTGTACTTAGTTTTAATTGGATTTTTTATGTATTGGCAAATGTTTTTCTAGTTACCCAATCCAATCTTTAAATTCATTCACACGTTCACGAGCTACAATTACTTCATCTCCTTTGTATGTGGGAAGAATGAGTTTTAAACGTGAATTGGTATGCATTTGAATTTCTTTAATCGCTTTAAGTGGAACAATAAACTTTCGATTAATACGAAAGAAATCTTTTGGATTTAGCTCGCTTTCAACTACTTCTAATGAACTATCGACTAAGTAATCCCGATTTTCTAAAGTATGTAAATAGGTTCCTTTATTTTCACTGTAAAAACATTCGACCTCATCGATAGAAATGACTTTAATTTGGTTACCCACTTTTACCGTAAAACGTTCTTTATATTCTTTTTGAACCGGATTAACCAACATTCTTTTGATCGCTTCAAAATCTAATGTTGAAATGGTATTCTTTTGAAACTGATTTTTAAATTTTGAAATTGCCACTTCTAATTCGTCTTCATCAATTGGCTTTAACAAATAATCGATACTATTTAATTTAAACGCACGCAAAGCATATTCGTCGTAGGCAGTTGTAAAAATAATGGCACTTTTAATATCAATTTGCTCAAAAATTTCAAAAGACAAACCATCCGATAATTGAATGTCTAAAAAAATCAAATCGGGATGCTTATTATTGGTAAACCAATGTATCGCTTCTTCAACAGAATGCAACATTTGGTTCACCACAAATCCAAGTTTTTCAACTTTTCGTTGTAATAATCTTGCTGCTGGTTTTTCGTCTTCTATAATTAATATGTTCATTGTTTTTTGTTTCAGGTTTTAGATTTAAGGTTTCAAGTTTTTGTGTTGGCTGTCAACTGCTACTGAAAACTGTGACTAATTATTCCCACTTATTTGCTTTTTCTTTTTCCATCAATTCATTAATCTTACGCTCTTCCCAATTTTGCCCTAAAATCCAATCGGGTAAAAAAACGGAAAGTCCGTGGGCTAATAAACCGATTCCCCAAAAGAAAGCTGTGAAAAAATTTTGTACTTGAAAATAACTTTCTCCATCTTTCAAGTTTTGAATATTGATAATCACAATCATAATATTAATTACCAAATAAACCATACTATGTGTATAAAAACCTTTTATTTTCTTTACTCTTTTTTGCGCTTCTCTATATCTTATTTCTTCTGTATTCATGATGTTTTTTAATTATGAGATAAATTATGAGTTTAAAAAACTTTTAACTTTTAACTTAAAAGCTACTCCCATTTTTTTTTTCTTTCTCCATTAACTCTTTAATTTTATCTTCTTCCCAATTTTTTCCAAAAAAAGGCATTACTTTAAAAACTCCCAATCCGTGAAAAAGTAGACCTATACCCCATCCTCCTAGTGTCCAAATAAACCATAAATATTCTGGTGTATATTTTAGATTTATAAAAATTAAAAAAATAAGTACAACTGTAAAAATAAATGAGTGTACATAAAATCCTTTAATTTCTTTTACTTGTTTTTTTGCCTCTTCGTATCGCTCGTAATCTGATTTATATTTTTCCATTTTTCTAATTTTGACTTTTAACTTAAATTATTGATAATTTTTTGAATTCTTATCTCTGTCCATAATCTCTTGAATTTTTCTTTCTTCCCAATCTTTTGCAAAGCCAAAAACTTGAAATCCTTGAAAAATTAATCCCATTCCCCAACCTAAAGCTGGAAACCAAAACCACTGAAAATCGGAAGTTTTGTAATTAATAAATACTAAAAAAGGAATTACCAAACAGTAGGAAATTAAACTACTATAAAATTCTTTAATCTTTTTTACTCTATCTACGGCTCTTGCATAAGCCATATCTTCATTGAAATTGTTTATTGTTGTTTCCATGATGTTTACTTGTTTAGTCAAAATTGGAAGTTTTACTTTAAAAACAGATTCAGAATCTAAAACAGCTACATTTCTATTCGTTAGGATAGCGTATCTATTCACAATGTTTTGTAAACCTACGCCTTTTCTATCTTGTAAAACTTCTTTCTTTTGTTTGTTATTTTCAATTATTAATTCGTTATTTTCAATATAAATTTTAATATGTAGCGGTTTTTGTTCGCTCACAATGTTGTGTTTGATACAGTTTTCTAACAATAACTGTAATGAAAGCGGAACTACCCTAGCTTCTTGGTTTTCAAAATCAGTTGGTAACTCAAAAGAAATACTGTTTTCGAATCTCATTTTTAAGAGATTCATATACGTTTTAGCAAACGCTAACTCTTCTTGAACAGTAACCAATTCTTTATCGCGTTGTTCCAATACATAACGATATACTTTTGATAACGATGTTGTGAACTTCTGCGCATTATCTGGATTTTCTTCAATTAAAGAACTTAATACATTTAAGCTATTAAATAAGAAATGCGGATCGAGCTGATTTTTTAAACTTTCAAACTGTGCCGAAGCTGTTCCAGCAATAATCTTTTCTTGTTTAACTCGGTTTTCTTGGTAATTTTTGTAGAAATAAATTAAGTGAACAAATAGTGTAACCACTAAAGTTATAATCATGGCTACTACATAATTTGAAACAGTTTCTTGATTAAAAAAATCTCTCAAACTTAATTTTTCTACCAATACTTCTTCAACAATTCTCAAAAAGAAAATAGCTATTCCAGAAATTAAAAAAGAAGCTAGAAAACCAATTACCAATCGCTTTAAATGAAATCTGTTTTTTTCAAAGTACTTATCGAGTTGTATAAAAACCAAGGCATTGGCAAAATATAATACAACACTATACAATATGGTGAATAAGAAATTGAATTTTAAGGAATTAAAATCTGGAAGTTGTAAGTTATAAATATAATTAATGGTTTGAATTACAATAAAAATTACAACTCCTATTCCTAACGCTTTGATAAGTTCTTTTTGAATATTCATTATTGATTACAATTAGAATATGTTTTTTCTGCTAAAATTAATCCCCAACTAGGATCTAAACTACTTTCAGGCTTAAAGGTACTAAAAAGTTCTATGGCTTTTCCTACTTCAGCGCAATACTGCTTAGTATCTTGACCAAAATAACTTGCCTTTCCAATATCATATGAAGCTTTTTGAAAAACAACTCTTGGGTTATTTGGAGCAATCGTTAACGCCTTGTTATATAGGTGATCAACAACCGTAGACAAATCTCTT
The DNA here is from genome assembly GCF_019702945.1 of Flavobacterium okayamense. NCBI lineage: Bacteria > Pseudomonadati > Bacteroidota > Flavobacteriia > Flavobacteriales > Flavobacteriaceae > Flavobacterium > Flavobacterium okayamense. The sequence goes on along the minus strand of NZ_AP024749.1, from coordinate 1,679,291 downwards.
CCATATACCATTGGATTATAAATTATCCATCCTGTATGAATCATCGCTTGCACTATCATCACTTCAGCATTCTCAGGTTGAAGATTGTTTGCCTTATCTTGATAAACTTGAGCCGTTTCTAATAAGGATTTCATTTTATCTTGAGCATTTCTACTTTCAAGAGCTTCAACTCCATAAATTAAAGCTAAATAATAATTTGGCAACCAATTTTCAGGATTAGCTTCTACTTCTTTTTCAAATAAAGACTTTGCATCTTTATGTTGGTCATTGTTAAAATAAGAAACTGCTTCTATTAAATTTGCAGATTCTTTACTTTGCGCAGAAAGTACTCCCACAATCATAAGCGCAATTAAAGTGATAATTCGTGTACTCATAATATTTATTGGTTTAATTGGTTTACGTGAATCTTTGATTTCATTCTTGTTTGTTTTTATTGATTTACATGACAAAGTTGCAATAGAATTACTCTCAATAAAAAAAGAACTTACCGAATTGTAGATTTTGACGGATGAATTGTAAATTACACTTTAATTCGTCCAATTTACTACATTTGAAATCTAAATTTAAGTAAATGAATTACCAGTTATTACTAGAAAATATATATAACGAAGTACAATCGATTGAAAACACAGGAAAAGTTGCTGATTATATTCCCGAATTAGCTAAGGTCAATCCTGAAAAATTTGGAATTTCTTTAGTCGATTCTACTGGAAACATCTTTGAAGTTGGCGATACTAAAGAAACTTTTTCCATTCAAAGTATTTCTAAAGTTTTAACTACAGCAATCATTTTTGCCAAAGAAGGTAACGAATTGTGGAAACGTGTAGGTTTTGAACCTTCTGGAAATGCTTTTAATTCATTAATTCAGCTAGAATACGAAAAAGGAATTCCTAGAAATCCTTTTTTAAATGCAGGTTCATTAGTTATTGCCGATTTAATGCTCGATCATTTCGACGATCCAAAAAAATATTTTTTAAACTTTGTGCGTACGTTAGCTGAAAATCCAACCATTCAATCGAACGAAAGTGTGGCGCAATCTGAAATGGAAAGCGGATTTCGCAATGCTGCTTTGGTAAACTTTATAAAATCGTTTAAAAACATTAAAAATGCACCAGAAGATGTGCTCGATTTCTATTACTTCCAATGCGCGATTGAAATGACCACAACCGATTTAGCAAAATGTTTCAGAGTATTTGCTAACCAAGGCTTAATTCCGAATACTGATGATTTATTTCTAACCAAAAGTCAGTGCAAACGAATGAACGCCTTAATGCAAATGTGTGGCTTTTACGATCAAGCGGGCGAATTTACTTTCAAAGTAGGCTTACCGGGAAAAAGTGGTGTTGGCGGTGGCGTTGTGGCTTTACTTCCTAACCAATATACCGTAACCGTTTGGAGTCCAAAACTCAACAAAAAAGGAAATTCATTTTACGGATTAGAAGTATTAGAACGATTGACAACCGAAACCGGAACTTCTATTTTTTAAATCTAAAATTGTACTTTAAACTCACAAATAATACTTAATTTTGCTTTCCTAAAATTTAATGAACATGATTTACAAATTCCGAGTTATACTCGATGCCGAAGAAGATATTTTTAGAGATATTGCCATTGAAAAAGAAGCTACTTTAGAAGATTTACACAATGCCGTTGTAAATGCTTTTGGGTTCGACGGAAGCGAAATGGCAGCTTTTTATACGTGTGATGAAGATTGGACACAAGACGAAGAAATTCCGTTGTTTGATACTGGTGATGTTCCTGGTGAAATGCGTATTATGAACGATTTTACTTTGGAAGACATTTTACACCAAGACCAAACGAAAATCATTTATGTGTACGATTTCTTCAATATGTGGACATTCTTAATTGAACTTGGAGCCATCGAAGAAAAAGAAGAAGGCGAAAGTTATCCAGCTCTTTTGTTCTCTCACGGACAATTGCCTAATCAAGCACCAGATATGAACTTTGAAGGTGACGATTTCGGTTCTGAGTTTAAAGACGATTATGACGAAGAAGATTTCGATATGTTCGACGGAGACGACAGCTTCGAAGACTTCGGATTTGATGAGAATTGGAATTAAAATAGTATTAGTTTAAAATTGTTCTTTGGTTTAAAGGTTTAAAAGTTTTATGGCTACAGTAAAGCGATTTGAAGATTTAGAAATTTGGATTGAAGCCAGAAGACTTTCGTTAGAAATAATAACCATTAGTAAAAATTCGGAGTTAAAAACTGACTTCAGATTACGAGATCAAGTTAAAAGCTCAGCTGGTTCAGTTATGGATAATATTGCCGAAGGGTTTGAACGAAATGGAAACCGAGAATTCATTCAATTTCTTTCTATTGCAAAAGCATCAGCAGGAGAAACACGTTCTCAAATCTATAGAATTTACGACAACAATTATATTGAAGAAGATAAAATGCAAGAGCTAGTTACTGAATATGAAAAGCTCAGCATCAAAATTCATAACTTCATTAACTATCTTAATAAAAATGAGTTTAGAGGAACAAAGTTTATGGACAAATAAGTAAAATCAAACCATTTTAAATGTTTAAACAACCTTAAACAATTTTTAAACAACCTTAAACAACTTTAAACTATTTAAACAACTTCAAACAACTTTAAACTATAAAAAATATTAAATAAACATGATCAACCTATACAGTACACATATTGAAAACCTATCGATTCACCGAGTAGGAAATAAAAGCAAAAACGAAGGTATCTTTTTATCGGAAGCGCCGTATGCATTAAACGATGAAATTACGCCATTGTTAAAAGAGTTTTTCTTTAAACCCTTTCGCGATAAGGAAGAAAACTATTATCAGTTTGCTCATGATGTCGATTTAGAATACAACGAAATGTACAATTTAGTTACAGAAATTTTCAACAATCCGTCGCAAGTACACGAGGTTTCTAAAAAGATAAACCAACATCTATTTGAACAATCGAACCATCCACACATTAAAAGTGGTGAAGTGTATGTTACGTATATGACGCATGTGGGAATCGACAATCAAAATGTTGATGCAATTGGCGTTTTCAAAAGTGAAATTAAAACCGATTTCTTACAATTTGAAGAAAACAACAGCAGTTTAGAAATGGTGTTACAACAAGGAATTAACTTAAACAAGTTAGACAAAGGTTGTATCATTTTCAATTATAAAAAAGAAGAAGGTTACAAGATTTTAACCGTAGATAGCAATCGTTACGATGCACGTTATTGGTTAGAGCATTTCTTATCGGTTGATGTTTTTGAAGACGAAAACTTCATGACGAAAAAATACTTACAATTTTGTAAAGATTTCGCTAAAGATGTGGTGTTACCTGCCGAAGACAAACAACAAGAAGTTTTGTTTATGAACCGAGCGATTAATCACTTTGCGAAAAACGATGAGTTTGAAGAAACGGCTTTCTTAAACGAAGTAATGGAAAACCCTGAGTTTATCCCAGAATTTAAAAACTATAAAGTAGATAAAGGTGCGAAATACAGCATTGAAGATGTTTCCAACTTCCCTATTTCGAACCCAGCGGTGACTGATGCGCGTAAGAAAATTAAAAACACGATTCAACTGGATACCAACATACAAATTAAACTTGACTTTATTAACCCAGAAAGCGCTGAGAAATTTGTAGAAAAAGGTTGGGACGAAGAAAAACAAATGTATTATTACTTAGTATATTTCAACAAAGAACAAAAGAGTTAATAAATGAAGAAAATAATTATTGCAGTTACTTTTGTAATAACAACTTTGATTTCTTGTGGAAAGGCAGATCCAAACCAACAAGTTGATGAAGGAAATGTTAAAAACAACATCTATACTAGTGAAGAAATTGGATGGTCTATAGAAATTCCTGAAGATTGGACAGTAATAGACAAAGAACAAACAAAAGCTAGTAATGAGAGAGGCTTGAAAGCTATTGAAGAAACTATTGATGGAAAAATTGATTATAGTGAACTAAGAAACCTTATAGGCTTTCAAAAAAATCAATTTAATCTTTTTCAATCTACTTCAGAACCTTATGTAGAAGAATACGATGGTGAATGGGAAGAAAACAATGAAGCTTTAAAGCAAATTATTTATATGACTTATGTAAATAATGGCATTAAAACGGATTCTTCTGCTACTACAATTGAAAAAATTAATGGCTTAGATTTTAAAAAATTTAGCTTTACAATTTACAGCCCAAATGATGAAGTTATTTTGGAGCAAATTATGTATAGTAGATTTATTGAAGGTTATGATTTTAGTGTAAATATAAACTACAATAATGAAGAAGATAAAGAAGTGATGATGAATGTTTGGAAAAACTCAAGGTTTAAAAAAAGTAAAGCAAAAAAAATATAGTTTATTATAAACTTAAATATTAAAATCCTTCTTTTTAAAGAAGGATTTTTTTGTATATGTCAACAACTTCTTATTTGATATGTTGTAAATATTTATTAGGTTTGATATAAGAATCCTTTTATACGCTTATCCTTCCAAAATAGTTGGCTATGCGGAATAAAGGTAAGGATATAAATAAGTTAGAACACATTCAGCTAAAGCTGACTTTTGTTGCTATATTTTGCTGCGCTAAATCCCACCCCAAAAGAAATGTGTTCTAACGACCTGCTAAACCAAATTGCTTGGAATATTTGCTATAATACAGCTTTAGCTGCCCATCGAGGGAAAACGTGTACTAACATAAGCTAAAAGCAATTTGGTCCTATAATTTTTGCTCCCAATAACCGAAATTTGAACCAATAACGTAAACTGCGTTTACTATTGGACAATCAATTATCCGATTGTTAAGCGTAAGTCCTTTAATCGGATAATTGCTCAGCAAATTTCTTATATTTACGCTAAAATCATAGAACTGCGTTTAGCAGGTCGTTAGCACAAATATGATGAAACGCAGTTTATTAATATTAATTATAGTTATTAACTTTTATCAGTTGACGTATTCACAAAGTTGTAGTTATACAATTGAAATAATGTATGAACCTGGTCGAAAATTGGTAAATGGAAAAAGTGAATACGATTTACCAAAACAGTGGAAATCACTTGGCGGTGTAAAAGGCGGTACAAATTTTTTCTTTCTCAAATATGAAGCTTTTTTAAAAGATGCCAATACATTAAGTGACAACAAAAGAGACAGGTGGAATAAAATCGTAATAACAAATAAATCTAAATTTGAAGTAGGTTTAAATTTAAAATGGGAAAATGAACCTTTAGGTGGTAGAGCATATATTAAACCCGGAGGTAGTTATACTTTTGAGAGTAATATTTTCGATAAACCATATGCAACAGCAGAGATAAGTAAGGTAACTTTTAGGTTCAATGAAAACGAAAGAAAAAAATACGGAAAATCAGAAACGCAATATTTAAAATGTCTTGAAACAGCAGAAAGTGTTGCAAATAGATTATCAATTAAAAATCAAGTTCAAAAATCAAAACAAAAAAATAATGATGATGATTTTTGGTCTGGAAAAAAAGAATCTAAAAATACATCATCAAACTCTAAGAAAGATGATGATTTCTGGAGTGGTGGAGAATCGAAAAAGAAAGCTAAACAAAATAATGACGAAAACTTTTGGTCTGGTAAAGGAAATCAAAAAGAAGAAGAATATTTTAAACATAACACAAAACCTAAAGAAAGTAACCAATTTATCGGCGAAATAAATAGTAGTACCCAATACATAAGAATTGTATGTAAAGACCACGGAAGTGAAGATGGAGATAGAGTTGCTTTATTTAACAATAAATCAATTGTTGAATCAAATATATATTTAACAAATTCCCCAAAAACATTTAAAATCCAATTAAAATGGGGTATGAATCGTATAGACTTTAAAGCATTAAACCAAGGAACTGCTGGTCCAAATACAGCAAAATTTGATGTTTATGACGATACAGGTAAATTAATATCGTCTAAAGAATGGAATTTACTTACTGGGTTTACAGGAACATTATTAATCACTAAATATTAAAAAATGAAATCACTGTTTTCATTAATCTTTTTATTAGTTAACATTAACGCTTTTTCTCAATTAGATGATAACAAAAAAGCACTTCTCTACTTTACAGAGGCTGAAAGATTGTTTAATCAAAATGATTTCAAACAAGCTATAGAATATGTCGAAAAAACAGAACAAGTATTAGGAAGTTCAAATGCTCGAACTCTTAATTTGAAAGTTAAAGCGTATTATAATAATGGAGAATTCAAAAAAGCTGAATCATCCTTAAATTTATTTATAAATGAGCATCAAAATAATGCTTCAGAGGAAATAAAAAGTGAAACGTTAAGTTACTTTGTTAGAATTGAAAAAGCTGTTGAAGAAAAACAGAATGAAATAGATAGACTGAAAAGAATTAAGGACGAGAAAGAAGAAAAAAAGAGAAAAGAAAAAGAGTATGAAAATAAAATGCATAATATCATTAATAATTATGGTAAAGAGGATGATAGATATTCAAGTTTTGCAAAAAAAGTAACTACTACAGAATTTATATTTACAGAAAGTGATAAAGAGATTTACGCTTTAAAGATTTATATGACAAGCAAAACTAGTGGTAATAAATATATTTATCATATTGGTTGGTCTTGTGTGGGAAATTATTATAAAACATTTGATGACAATAAATACAAAATAAGCATTGAACAGTCAAGTATATCGATGATAGAAGGAGGTAATGCTTCAAAAGGGGTTCTTGTCAGAATTTATCGAAAGCTACCTAGTGAAACTAAATATTTATTTCTTGAGAATAGCAAAGTAAAGACTTGGGACATTGTATTCTTTACTGAGAAAAGAAGAGATGAATTTTATGATGCAATGAGCTATTTTATAAAAAAATATGGAACTGTACCTAAATATAATAATCGTTAGAAATATAAATAATAGCACTAAAGCGTAGCTAAAGATTGTTTTTAGCCTAATTAATAAAAAGATATAACATTATGAACGAAATCAATATACTTGTGCTAACAACGTATATAAAAAATAGCGGTTTAATCGCTTAACCGAAACAAAATAAATAAATTAGAGGTCAGTTATAATCCGAAAAGTTAGTGCATAAAACCCGCTACTTTTCATATACAAGACCGTTAGAACACATTCAGCTAAAGCTGACTTTTGTTGCTATATTTTGCTGCGCTAAATCCCACCCCAAAAGAAATGTGTTCTAACGACCTGCTAAACCAAATTGCCAGGAATATTTGCTATAATACAGCTTTAACTGCCCATCGAGGGAAAACGTGTACTAACATAAGCTATAAGCAATTTGGTCCTATAATTTTTGCTCCCAATAACCGAAATTTGAACCAATTACGTAAACTACGTTTACTATTGGACAATCAATTATCCGATTGTTAAGCGGAAGATCTATAATCGGATAATTGCTCAACAAATTTCTTATATTTACGCAAAAATCATAGAACTGCGTTTAGCAGGTCGTTCTAAACAATTTAAAAACACCTATGAGAAAATTTTTAACCTTCGTTTTTTTAATTTCTTTAAGTTCATTCGTATTCGGACAAACTCTGACTGAAAAAGATCTATGCGGAAAATGGAAAGTAGTAAGATTGATTGAAAAACCGACAAACCAAGAATTCGTTCCTATGATAAACGGATTTGAAAACGCGACTTTTGTCTTCAATCAAAACGGAAATTTTGAACTTACCACAACTTCTAAATCTGAATTGTTCGGAATGATAACCGAAATGACTAACGGAACTAAATGGAAACTTGAACAAAAAAGTCAATACGTGAAAATCGGAAATGAAAAAGACAGGTTCTCTATTATGGGAATATTAATTAAGGAAATTAATGGTAAAATAATATTTTATTTAGATGAAAGTGGAATCAAAATGGAAATGAGAAAAACTGAATAAAAACTGTTTTCAACAATGTATAACCTCGATAGCGCGGATTTAAAATCCGTGCAAACTAAAATAAAAACCTCCGCAAATGCGGAGGTTTTTGTTTTTATCTTGTTAAGTACATTTTTCTTCTTGAGTACAATTCGTAGAATTGGTCGTCTTTTAAATCGTCGATAAACAAAATGCTTTCACCTGTCGATTTCATTTCTGGTCCTAAAGCTTTGTTTACGTTTGCAAATTTATTGAAAGAGAAAACTGGTTGCTTAATTGCATAGCCTTTTAACTGCGGGTTAAACGTAAAATCTGTTACTTTTTTCTCGCCTAACATTACTTTCGTTGCATAGTTTACATAAGGTTCGCCATATGCTTTTGCAATAAACGGAACCGTACGAGAAGCTCTTGGATTCGCTTCAATAATGTATACTGTATCGTCTTTTACGGCAAACTGAATGTTGATTAAACCAACAGTCTTTAAAGCTTTTGCAATTTTATGCGTATGATCTTTGATTTGTTGCATCACAAACTCACCTAAGTTAAATGGCGGTAAAGTTGCGTTACTATCGCCCGAGTGCACTCCACAAGGTTCGATATGCTCCATAATTCCGATGATGTATACATTTCCATCTGCATCACAAATCGCATCTGCTTCCGCCTCTATTGCTCCATCTAAATAATGATCTAACAATAATTTGTTATTCGGAATATGTTTTAAAATCTCTATTACGTGCTCTTCTAGTTCTTGTTTGTTGATGACAATTTTCATGCCTTGTCCGCCTAATACATACGAAGGACGCACTAACAATGGAAAATCTAATGTGTCGGCAAGTTTTGAAGCTTCTTCAGCATTTTCAGCTACACCAAACTTAGGGAATGGAATCTTTAATTCCGTTAATAATTCAGAAAATCTTCCTCTATCTTCCGCTAAATCTAACGCTTCGAAAGAAGTTCCTATAATCTTAATACCATACTTGTCTAATTTTTCAGCTAGTTTTAAAGCCGTTTGACCACCTAACTGAACAATTACACCTTCTGGTTTCTCATGTTGAATAATGTCGTAAATGTGTTCCCAAAATACAGGTTCGAAATATAATTTATCAGCCGTATCAAAATCTGTTGAAACCGTTTCTGGATTACAGTTAATCATAATGGTTTCATATCCCACTTCTTTAGCTGCTAAAACGCCGTGAACACATGAATAATCAAACTCGATTCCTTGCCCAATTCGGTTTGGTCCAGAACCTAAAACAACCACTTTTTTCTTATCTGTTACGATACTTTCATTCGCTACATAACGAGTTCCATCTGCTTTTTCAATTTCTGCTTCAAAAGTCGAATAATAATAAGGTGTTTGTGCTTTAAACTCAGCCGCACACGTATCTACTAATTTGTACACACGTTTTACGCCCATTTCTTCACGCAATTTGTACACTTGACTTTCCAAGCATCCTACCATGTGCGCAATTTGACGATCACCATATCCTTTTTGCTTCGCTTCAAGTAATAATTCTTTTGGTAACGTATCTACTTTATAATTTGAAATTTCTTTTTCTAAGTGAAATAATTCTTCGTATTGTTTTAAGAACCACATATCAATCTTCGTGATTTCATGGATTCTACTCAATGGAATTCCCATCGCAATAGCATCATAAATTACGAAAACTCTATCCCAACTCGCATACGTTAACTTCTCAATAATTTGTTCGTAATTTTTGTAACCTTTACCGTCGGCACCTAAACCATTACGTTTAATTTCTAAAGACTGCGTTGCTTTGTGTAAGGCTTCTTGGAACGAACGTCCAATTCCCATTACTTCCCCTACTGATTTCATTTGAAGTCCTAATGTTCTATCAGCTCCTTCAAATTTATCGAAGTTCCAACGCGGTATTTTTACAATTACATAATCTAATGTTGGCTCGAATAAAGCCGAAGTCGATTTTGTAATTTGATTGTTTAATTCATCTAAGGTATAGCCTAAAGCCAGTTTCGTTGCAATTTTTGCAATTGGGTAACCTGTTGCTTTACTTGCTAATGCCGATGAACGCGATACACGTGGGTTAATCTCAATCGCAATAATATCTTCTTTTTCATCTGGACTTACCGCAAACTGTACATTACATCCACCCGCAAAATCTCCAATGCTACGCATCATATGAATCGCCATATCACGCATTTTCTGGAACGTAGTATCTGAAAGTGTCATTGCAGGTGCCACCGTGATACTATCTCCTGTATGAATTCCCATTGGGTCCATATTTTCGATAGTACAGATAATCACTACATTATCATTAGAATCACGTAATAACTCTAATTCATATTCTTTCCAACCTAATAATGCCTTGTCAATCATAACCTCATGAATTGGAGAAACCTCTAATCCGTGAGTTAATAATTTATCGTAGTCTTTTTCATCATAAACAATTGCTGCTCCTGCTCCACCCAAAGTAAAAGAAGAACGAATACATAACGGAAAACCAAATTTTTGAGCAATTTCCTTTCCTTTTAAGAATGAATTTGCAGTAGCTTGTGGTGCCATAGGAACACCAATTTTTTCCATTAAGTTTCTAAACTGTTCTCTATCTTCGGTAATGTTAATAGCATCAATATCTACACCTATTAACTTTACTCCAAAATCTTTCCAAATTCCTTTTTCATCAGCTTCAATAGCAAGATTTAACGCTGTTTGCCCACCCATTGTTGGTAAAACAGCATCAATTTGCGGATGCGCTTTTAAAATTTCGATAATTGATTTTGTTGTAAGCGGTTTTAAATAAACATGATCAGCCATTGAAGGATCTGTCATGATTGTCGCAGGATTGGAGTTAATTAATATAGTTTCAATTCCATCTTCACGCAGTGAACGAAGAGATTGTGATCCAGAATAATCAAATTCACAGGCTTGTCCAATAACAATAGGACCTGACCCAATTATTAAAACCGATTTAATAGAATTGTCTTTTGGCATTGTAGTGTGTTGTTATTTAAGTTGTTGTGTTTAGTGTCAAAATTCAAATATAAAAAAAAGGTGCTACTAATAAAAAGTAACACCTCTATTTTATGCTAGGCAAAAGAACATTATTTTTTGTGTCTTGGTTCACAAGAAACAGTTAATTTGTGTCTTCCTTTAGCTCTTCTACGAGCAAGCACTTTTCTTCCGTTAGCAGAAGCCATTCTATCCATGAAACCGTGCTTGTTTCTTCTTTTTCTTTTTGATGGTTGAAATGTTCTCTTACTCATTGCTTGTATTTTTTAAAACTATAAATAAAAATCTCTTTAAAAACTCTATGGTTACCGTTCTTCGAAAACCGAGTGCAAATATACAAAGACTTTTTTCATTAGCAAGTACTTTTTTAAAAATATTTTTAATTGATTTTGTTACCTTTGCAACTCATTAAAATTATAGAATATGTTTAACAAAAATATTAAATTAGTATTAGCCGCTTTAATCGTTGCATTTGCAATATATCAATTTACAGAAAACAACATTGGAAATGGAATATTCTTAATCTTGTTAGCTACGCTTCCAATCTTTTTATATTTTAAAAACGAATTAATTTTAATGGCTTTTCTCAAGTTGAGAAAGCAAGATATGGACGGTGCAAAAAAATGGTTAGACAAAATTAAAAACCCTGAAGGCGCTTTAGTTCAAAAACAACAAGGTTATTACAATTACTTGAATGGAATTATGGTTTCGCAAACAAATTTAACGCAAGCTGAAAAATTCTTTAAAAAAGCAATTGAATTGGGTTTATCTATGGATCAAGATTTAGCATTAGCAAAACTTCAATTAGCAGGAATTGCAATGACAAAAAGAAGAAAGATTGAAGCTACTAATTTATTGAATGAAGCTAAAAAATTAGACAAACACAATATGTTGAAAGATCAAATTAAAATGATGCAACAACAAATGAAAAAAATATAATTATAAAAAAGCACCTTTAAAAGGTGCTTTTTTATTTTGTAAACAACATTTTTCCTGCAACTAAAAGCAGAATTACTGCAAATATCTTCTTCAGAACTTTTTGATCGATTGTTACTGCAAATTTACTTCCCAAATAACCACCAACAATAAAACACAAAGCAATTATTCCGGCATAGCGCCAATCGAGATATCCTTCTTTATAATAATTAAAAGCTGCAATTGCTGTAACTGGAATTGCCAAAACCGCTAAACTTGTTCCTTGCGCTTCGTGTTGGTTAAACCTAAAAAAGTAAATTAACAAAGGAACCATAATTATTCCGCCGCCTACTCCAACCAATCCACTTAAAATTCCAGCAGCTAAACCAATGCAAATTAACAATAGTATTGTTTGTAATGTCATTTTATTTGTATTCATCTATTAATATCCGCTTGTTGGAATTTCGATTTGATATACTTTTCGCGATTTATTAATCAATTTATTATCGCGCAACCACGGATTATAATATTTTAAAAGTTTGTAATTTATCCCTTGTGTTTTTGCAAAACTTGGTAAATCATTTATCGTTGAATCGATTTCGATTGTTTTCGTTGGGAAATCTTTATACAACATTTCTTGTGGGATATCAAATCCGTATTTAGAAGGATTTTTCATAATTTCCTTTAATGCTAAAATTCTAAAAACGTAACGTGATGTTTCTTCTGGCAATAATAAATCGTAAAAACTTTCAACTTGTTGTTCTTCTAATCTTCTACTAACGCCGCCCATTCCGCCATTATAAGATGCCGCAGCAGAAGTCCAATTTCCAAATTTTGCTTTTGCTTCTAATAAATATTCACAAGCAGCTTGTGTCGATTTTTCTAAATCATAACGCTCATCAACATAATCATTAACCTCTAAACCTTTTTCTTTTGCAGTTGCAGGCATAAATTGCCAAACGCCACGTGCTCCGGCTGGAGAAACAGCATTTACCAAGCTACTTTCGATTACCGCTAAATATTTAAAATCATCGGGAATTCCGTTTTTCTTTAAAATAGGTTCGATTATTGGAAATACTTTATTAGCACGTTTTAAAACTAACGTAGTATTAGTATGGTAATTCATATTAGTAACCATTTCTCTATCTAAGCGCTCTTGCACATCCACAATTTGATATGGAACAACTTCACCTGCAAAATCCATTTGTTTAGGATAATCAACATGAACTGTTTCTTTTTTTTGAGTTGTAGTAGCAAAAATGAAAATTCCACTAACAACTAAAACTCCAACAATCATTACAATCTTTCTCATTGTTTAAGGTTTAATTTTCAAGAATTATTTTTGGCAAATTCTCGTTTAGCCATTTGTATTTATTAATAATCATTATATGTGTTCCATTCTTAACTGGAATATAATCTTTTATGTGTTTTACAGGGAAAACTTCGTCTTTGTCGCCGTGAATATGAACAATTCCGATCTTTGGCTCGGTTTGTTTCCACAAAATAACATTTTCTATTGCCCAATCCAAATATTTCTTATCTCGCATTTTCAAATACTTCTCATACAATTGTATTCGTTTTGAAACACTATCACCAAAAGCATATTTTGCTAACACCTCAACATTAGACAACAATCGTGTTGGAATCAATTTATATGCCATTGTTTGTTTGGCAACTTTCATTCTCCTTGGCAGCTCTTTATTACTCTTTACACTAGAAATTATAATCAGCTTCCTAACTTGAATATGATTACTCATTTCTTGAACTAAAATACCACCAAAGGAAACACCTATTAACACCGGATTTTCATGTTTTATTTTCTGTGTCATTCGCTTTGCATATTCACTAAGCGTTTCTTTGTCATTTGGAACAAACCATTCTAATAAAAAAACTTCAAATTGATCTTCTGGTAAATTTATGTTCTCAAAAATTGTAGAACTGGCAGCCATACCAGGCATAAAATAAACAGGAATTTTCAAAACCATTCAAATTTTCATAAAAATAGCAGTTTTTAGTTTATTTTACCGAAAATGAAATGCTATTTTTTTATTAAAATTTTGCTTTAAAAATCAACAAAACAGTATAACACTTTGATATTGAAGCTAAAATTAGTAACTTTGCAGAGATTTTTAGAAATTCTTCCTTTATACATAAGAATTTGGGATTCTTTTTTTAATAATCATTTATTTTAACCTACTTATGGAAATAAAAGATAACGAACTATTACGTCAATTTGAAATTAACACCGAAACAGGGCTTGTTACTATTGAATATTCTCTTCAAGAAAGAAAAATATTTTTAACTAAGTTTTGTTGTAATGGTAATGAAGATGAAGAATTGCAATCTGATTTTCTAAGAAATGTTTTAGAAATTGCTGAAGAACGTAAACTTAAAGTAGTCCCTACGCATGCAAAAATCATATCATTCTTCAGAAAAAATAGAAGATACAAAGAAATGTTACCTCCAGGAATTAAAATTTAATTATAAAACAAACAAAAAAAAATCCGATTCAATTGAACCGGATTTTTTTTGTTATTCATTCATAGAAATTAAGAATTCTTCGTTATTTCTAGTCTTTTTAAATCGATCGTGAATAAAATCCATAGCTTCAACAGGATTCATATCTGCTAAATATTTACGCATAATCCACATTCTTTGAATAGTGTTCTCATCTAAAAGTAAATCGTCACGACGAGTACTCGATGAAACTAAATCAATTGCAGGGAAAATACGTTTGTTTGCAATTCTTCTGTCTAACTGAAGTTCCATGTTACCCGTTCCTTTAAATTCCTCAAAGATAACTTCGTCCATTTTAGAACCCGTTTCAGTTAAAGCAGTTGCAATAATACTCAATGAACCTCCATTTTCAACGTTACGTGCTGCACCAAAGAAACGTTTTGGTTTCTGTAATGCATTTGCATCAACACCACCACTCAATACTTTACCTGATGCTGGTTGAACTGTATTATAAGCACGTGCCAAACGTGTAATTGAATCTAATAAAATAACCACATCGTGCCCACATTCTGTTAAACGTTTTGCTTTTTCTAAAACGATATTTGCAATTTTAACATGTTCTTGTGGTTCTCTATCGAAAGTAGATGCTACAACTTCAGCTTTTACACTACGTTGCATATCGGTAACCTCTTCTGGACGCTCATCAATAAGTAATACAATCATGTAAACTTCAGGGTGATTTGCAGCAATTGCATTCGCTACATCCTTAAGTAACATAGTTTTACCAGTTTTAGGTTGTGCTACAATCATACCACGTTGTCCTTTACCAATAGGTGAGAACAAATCAATAATTCTTGTTGAAATAGTACTACCTCTTTCAGCTAAATTGAATTTTTCTTTCGGAAAGATTGGTGTTAAATGTTCAAATGAGATTCTATCGCGAACTACTTGTGGATCATGACCATTAATTTTTAAAACTTTAACTAATGGAAAATATTTTTCACCTTCTTTTGGTGGACGAACTACACCTTTAACAGTATCTCCTGTCTTTAACCCAAACAAACGAATTTGAGATTGTGACAAATAAATATCATCCGGAGATGCTAAATAGTTATAATCTGAAGAACGAAGAAAACCATAACCATCTGGCATCATTTCTAAAACACCTTCACTTTCGATAATTCCATCAAATTCATAATCTGGTTCTCGATAATTCGATTTTGAATTACCATTTGAAGCATTCGTTTGATTATTCTTTTTGTAACTAGGATGATTTGGATTGTTTTGATTTGCCTTCTGAATTTGCTGTTGACGAAATTCGGCTTTTCTTTCTTCTTGAGGCTCTTTAGCTGGAGATTCAGTTTTTTTAACTTCTAAATCTTTAATCTCTAATTCCTTAACTTCAGGCGCTTTTTCCTTTATTTCTGAAACTTTAGGTTTTTCAGTATGTTGTTTTTTAGGAGCTACTTTTTTAGGCTGCTCTGAATCTTCTTTGCTAACTTTAATTCTTGCTCTTTTTGGTTTTAAATCTTGAGCTGAAGAGTCAGTCTGTAAAGATTCATCACTTTTAACTTTTTCTGGATTTGCAGCTTGCATATCTAAAATTTGGTAAATTAATTCGTCTTTCTTTAAAGAACGATATTTTTTTACTTGTGCTGCTTTTGCAATTTCTTGCAAGTCTGGGAGTTTCATCTCCTTTAATACTTCTATATCAAACATGTATAGTAGGTAATATAATAAATTAATATGTTTTAATTGAATGCTAGTTGTGCTAAAAAAATGATCGAGATTTTTTGACGCCTTAGAAATCGTAGAATGAAGTACTTACGATTTTGTACTGCAATAATACAAATAAAAATGTATAAAACAATAGTTTTTTAAAAAAAGAAACTATATTTTTGCTCCTCATTTATCTAAAAATGCTTCAAAGAATACAAACTATATACATCTTAATATGTGTTATTGCTTCGGCAGTATTACCGTTTGTTTTTCCATTGTGGACAGATGAAAATGCAAAAGCAGTTTTTTTTACAGACTCAACAATAAGCTTAATTTTATTTGGATTAATTGCTTTGTTAGGTTTAATAAGCATTTTTAGTTTTAAGAATAGACAAAACCAATTTGTTTTAAACAGATTGAATATAATATTGAACTTTATTTTACTAGGATTTTTTGTGTATCGAACACTAAGCTTTCCCGGAGAGACAGAAGTCTCTGAGAACGGAATTGGGGTCTATCTTCCAGCCATTTCTATCGTGATGCTTGTTTTAGCTAACAAGGCCATAAAAAAGGACGAAGATCTTGTAAAATCTGTGGATCGATTGCGATAAACCTAACATCTTAGTTTATTAGTGCGTTAAAATCCGAAACTATTGGTTTCGGATTTTTTTATTTTCTCCCCAACTCGATAACTTCTAAATTTTGTATTTTTTCACCAACAATTTCAAAACGAAGCATTGTTCGCACTTGATGAAATCCGTGTTTTCCAGCTGCTCCAGGATTCATATGTAGTAAATTCAAATTTTTATCAAATTGAACTTTTAAAATATGTGAATGTCCACAAATAAATAGCTTTGGCGGATTTTTAAAAATTTCTTCTCGAATCGCTGAACTATACTTTCCAGGATAGCCGCCAATATGCGTTATCCAAACATCTACTCCTTCACACACAAAACGATTGTGTAATGGAAATTCTAATCGTGCTTCATGATTATCGATATTTCCAAAAACAGCTCTTAAAGGCTTCTGCTTTTTTAAAGTATCAGTAACAATCAAATCTCCAATATCTCCCGCATGCCAAACCTCATCAGCTTGATGAACATATTTTAAAATTTGGTCATCAATATGGCTATGTGTATCTGAAAGTAGAAGGATTTTTTTCATAAATCTATATTCTATTCAAAAGTAAACATTCAAAATCATATTTAATAAAACTTTAAAACTAAGTAGTTATTTTCTTTGTAAATTTGCCACTTATATTTTTTTGAATTCACATTTTGAGGTATTTTATAAAGTTTGCTTACAACGGAAAAAATTATTTTGGGTATCAAATACAACCCAATGCTGTTTCGGTACAAGAAACTTTAGAAAAAGCATTATCGCTTTTATTAAGAGAGCAAATTTCAATTGTTGGGGCAGGAAGAACTGATAGCGGTGTTCATGCTAAAGAAATGTATGCGCATTTTGATATTGTGCAAGCAATTGATTCTCCAATTTTAGTCAAAAAAATAAACTCTTTTTTACCAAAAGACATTGTAGTTTTTGACTTTATAAAAGTAGATGATGAAGCTCATGCTAGATTTGACGCTACAAAACGAACGTATGAATATGATATTCACACTTTTAAAGATGCTTTTATAAATGAAGGTAGTTGGTACCAACATCAAAAATTAGATGTTAACAAAATGAACGAAGCGTGTAAAATTCTTTTTGACTATATCGATTTTGAGTGTTTTTCAAAAGTTCATACAGATGTTCACACTTTCAATTGTAAAATTTATGAAGCTAAGTGGGAACAAAACGAGAACCAATTGAAATTTACCGTTTCAGCAGATAGGTTTTTACGAAACATGGTTCGCGCCATTGTAGGAACAATGATAAATATTGGCATTGGAAAAATATCTTTAGAAGATTTCAAAAATATAATTGAAAGTAAAGACCGAAGTAAAGCAGGGTTTTCAGTTCCTGCTCATGGTTTATATTTAGTAAAAGTGGAATATCCTTATATCAATTAATAATTGACAATGAATAATTAATTAAAAAACTCATAATTGAATAAATGAACATCATTCGCTCAAAACCTTTAAGAAAAGTAATGCAATACACAAAACCTTATCAATCAAGGTTTAATTGGGTTATTATTTGGGCTGTATTGTTGTCCATTTTTGCTGCTACTCGTCCCTATATATTCAAAGAAATTGTGGATAAGTATTTAAACAACGCTCAAGATAAGTCAGATTTTATTTTTTTTGTCGGCTTGATGGCTGTAATTTTAGTTGCCGAAGTTGTTATGCAATTCTTCTTTACGTATTGGGCAAACTGGTTAGGTCAAGATATCATTAAAGACATTCGTGATAAACTTTTTCATCATATTGCAAGCTTTAAGATGAAATATTTCGATAACGAACCTGTTGGTAAATTAGTTACCAGAACAGTTTCCGATATCGAATCGATAGCAAGTATTTTTAGTCAAGGATTGTTCATGATTGTTAGTGATGTATTAAAAATGCTTATCACTTTAGTCTTTATGTTCTATATAAATTGGAAAATTTCATTTATTGTTGTTGCTATTATGCCAATCATTTTATATGCTACAAATATTTTCCAAAAGAAAATGAAAGTAGCCTTTAACGAAGTTCGAAATGAGGTGGCAAATCTAAATACATTTGTTCAAGAGCGATTAACAGGAATGAAAATTGTTCAATTATTCAATCGTGAAAAAATTGAAGCGGAAAAGTTTGAAGAAATTAATAAACGTCACAATAAAGCTTGGTTAAAAAACATACTTTATAACTCCATCTTCTTCCCTATTGCCGATATAATCTCGAATATTACTTTAGGTCTAGTCGTTTATTTTGGTGCATTATTCATAATTAATGGAGATTTTTCAACTACTATTGGAGATTTAATTTCCTTCAACATGTATATACCAATGTTATACAATCCTTTACGCCAAATTGCGGATAAATTTAACGTAATGCAAATGGGAATTGTCGCAGCCGAACGTGTTTTTGAAATTATAGAAACAGATAGCCAAATTCAAGATAAAGGAACTCTCGAAGCGAATAATTTCAACGGAAATATTAAGTTGGAAAATGTTCGCTTTAGTTACATTCAAGGAGAAGAAGTTTTAAAAGGAATTAACCTTGAAGTAAAAGCGGGACAAACTATTGCAATTGTTGGAAGCACTGGTGCCGGAAAATCGACTATTATTAATTTATTGAATCGTTTTTATGAAATTGATTCAGGAAAAATTACTATTGAAGGAGAAGCTATTCAAAATTATAAATTATCTAGTTTACGTAAACAAATTGCTGTTGTTTTGCAAGATGTTTTCTTGTTTGCCGATACCATTTATAACAACATTACACTTTACAATCCTGAAATTACTCAAGAACAAGTTGAAAGCGCTGCCAAGAAAATTGGTATTCATAACTTCATTATGAGTTTACCAAATGGCTACCAATACAATGTGAAAGAACGCGGTGTTATGCTTTCATCGGGCCAACGCCAATTAATAGCATTTTTGAGAGCGTATGTTAGCAATCCGAGTATTTTAATTTTAGATGAAGCCACTTCTTCTATTGATACACATTCGGAAGAAATGATTCAAAAAGCAACGGAAACGATTACAAAAGATAGAACTTCAATTGTTATCGCCCATCGATTGGCAACCATCATCAATGCAGACATAATCATTGTAATGGATAAAGGCCAAATTGTTGAAAAAGGCTCGCATACTGAATTGCTTCAAAATGAAAATGGTTATTATAGAAAATTATACGATTCACAGTTTAGTATTAATGTTGATAATTAATTTTATTCATAATTCAAAATGAAAAGAATAGTATTAAAAAGTGGAAATATAATTCAAATAAAACTAAATCATAACCTAGGATATATATATGCGAAAGTCGTTAATATGTGTGATTTTTCAGAAGATGATTTATCAAATACTTTTCATTTAATTATATATCCTTATAATTATGTAGTTGAGAATGAAGAAAATTACTCAGAAGAGAATTTTATAAAGTCAGAGCCTTTTACAGGCCCTCTTTTTGTTGATGACATTATATGGGCTATACGAAAAGGTTTTTATAAAATCAAAGATGAAATACCTTTAAAAGATTATGAAAAAAGAATTCCTGCTTTTAGAGGATTTAGTGCTACGGTCTTTAAAGTCCATTATTATGAAGATGAAGCAACTCATTGGAATTATTTTGAAAGAGGTACACCATTTAAAAGAATTGCGACAACTTATGATAAAGTAAAACATTTAGAAGGGAATGTTGCCTTAGATTATGAAGCTGTTGAAATGAGATTGTCTATGGAAATTATTCAACGTTCTGGTAAAAATATTAAAAATTATTACAAACTAGAAGACTGGAGAGAATTAAGCTTGTATAATAATATGATGTATAAAACTCCATTTAATGAAGTACCTGATGAATTAAAAGGTAAAGTAATTCCATAATTTAAATCTTTAAAAATTTAAATTCTCACTATTGACTATTTACTAATCACTTTTAAAAAATTAATTCTTAAATTCGCAAACACAAATAAACAAACTGAATAATTTATTTAAAATGAAATACGATATCATAGTTTTAGGAAGTGGTCCTGGTGGTTATGTTACCGCTATTAGAGCATCGCAATTAGGATTTAAAGTTGCTGTAGTTGAAAAAGAAAACTTAGGCGGAATTTGCTTAAACTGGGGATGTATTCCTACGAAAGCATTATTAAAATCGGCTCAAGTTTTCGATTACTTAAAGCACGCTTCTGATTATGGTTTAAAAGTTGACAATGTTGAGAAAGATTTCGGCGCTGTAATTGCACGTTCTCGTTCTGTTGCTGATGGAATGAGTAAAGGTGTTCAGTTCTTAATGAAGAAAAATAAAATTGACGTTATCGAAGGTTTTGGTAAATTAAAACCTGGTAAAAAAGTTGACGTTACTGCAGCCGATGGTAAAGTAACAGAATATAGTGCAGATCATATTATTGTGGCAACCGGTGCTCGCTCAAGAGAATTACCTAACTTACCACAAGATGGTAAAAAAGTAATTGGTTACCGCCAAGCCATGACTTTACCAGAGCAACCAAAATCAATGATTGTTGTTGGTTCTGGAGCTATTGGTGTTGAGTTTGCACATTTCTATAACTCAATGGGAACTGAAGTTACTATTGTTGAATTCATGCCGAATGTTGTTCCTGTTGAAGACGAAGATATTTCAAAACAATTTGAGCGTTCGTTAAAGAAAGCTGGAATTAATGTAATGACAAATTCTTCTGTTGAAAGAATTGATACTTCTGGAAACGGAGTAAAAGCTTTTGTAAAAACGTCAAAAGGTGAAGAGGTTTTAGAAGCAGATATTTTATTATCAGCTGTTGGAATTAAAACAAACATTGAAGGAATTGGCTTAGAAGAAGTTGGTATTGCTACTGACAGAGATAAAATCTTAGTAAACGATTATTACCAAACTAATGTTCCTGGTTATTACGCTATTGGAGATGTTACTCCTGGTCAAGCTTTAGCTCACGTAGCTTCTGCTGAAGGAATTTTATGTGTGGAAAAAATTGCAGGCATGCATGTTGAAGCGTTAGATTACGGAAACATTCCGGGTTGTACTTATGCCACTCCAGAAATTGCTTCTGTTGGTTTAACTGAAAAAGCAGCTAAAGAAAAAGGATACGAAATTAAAGTTGGTAAATTCCCATTCTCGGCTTCAGGTAAAGCAAAAGCAGCTGGTACGCCTGATGGTTTTGTAAAAGTAATTTTTGATGCTAAATATGGTGAATGGTTAGGTTGTCACATGATTGGAGCTGGTGTTACCGATATGATTGCGGAAGCAGTTGTAGCACGTAAATTAGAAACTACAGGTCACGAAATCTTAAAAGCAGTTCATCCACACCCAACAATGAGTGAAGCGGTTATGGAAGCGGTTGCTGATGCTTATGGTGAGGTAATTCACTTGTAATTTTCAGAGAAAAGAAGAAAGAAAATAGATTATAGACAAAAAAACCGTTACAAATTGTAACGGTTTTTTTTATTATGCAATTAAGATGGAATCTGCTCCACTAAAATTTCATTTCCATTTTTATCGTAATAGATACAAGTCATTTCCGTTAAAGAAACTATCCATTTTTCAATTCCTGTTTCGGCACAGTCTTTACAAAACTTAAAATAATCGGTTTCTCCTCGTTGATGTTTTTTGAGTCTTTCAATAAATTCTGCTTTATTAGAATTAGCATTAATTTCTAAATTAGCATACATTGGTTCCGACTCTGTTTTGAAATTTTCTAATCCGAAATATTGAGTACGACTATCTTCAACAAAAGTTTCAAAACCTATAACACCTAATGCTTTAATTTCCTGAATGTACTTCGGAAAATCTGCTCCTGATTTCACTTTATCATGAGCTTCGTGTATTTGAGCAATTGTAAACATAATTTTATTTTTTACTTAAATTAAACAATTTATTTCTTAATTAAATAAGTATTGTTAAAAAAGGCACTTAAAAAAACATTATATTTGAAGTATAGCTCAGGCTTTTATAAAAATAGTATGAAAAAATTCTTCCATTACATATTGGAAGTAAGTAAAAAGTTTTTACTCGAAATAGGTGAAATTTCTTATTTTACTGGTCGTTTTTTTAAAGAGGTACTGATACCTCCTTATGAATTTAAAGAACTTTTAAAACAATGCTATTCAATTGGTTACCGATCACTTTTTTTAGTCAGTATTACAGGATTTATAATCGGATTAGTTTTCACACTTCAATCTAGACCTACACTCGAAGAATTTGGTGCAGCATCTTGGATGCCTTCGATGGTAAGTGTATCCATAGTAAGAGAAATAGGACCAATAATAATTGCATTAATTTGTGCTGGGAAAATTGGTTCTGGAATTGGAGCAGAAATTGGTTCAATGCGTGTAACTGAACAAATTGATGCTATGGAAGTTTCAGGTACAAATCCTTATAAATATTTAGTAATAACTAGGATTTTAGCAACAACATTAATGTTTCCTTTATTGGTTATAGTAGGCGATTTTTTAGCAATATATGGTTCTTTTCTTGTTGAAAATATTAAAGACAACGTATCTTTTCAATTGTATTTTAATCAGGTTTTCTCAATTTTAAAATTTAGTGATGTATTTCCTGCCACTATTAAAACATTTTTTTTTGGTTTTGCTATTGGCCTAATTGGTTGTTATAATGGATTCTATTGCAAAAAAGGTACAATTGGTGTAGGTAAAGCCGCAAATATAGCAGTAGTATACACCTCACTAACTTTATTTATAATAGATTTTATTGTTGTTTTAATTACTAATCTTTTTTATGATGTTTAATTATGATACAAAGTGAAAGTATAATTAAAATTGAAAACCTATTAAAACAGTTTGGAAATAATGTAGTTCTTAACGACTTTAATTTAGACCTTCACAAAGGTGAAAACCTTGTTGTTATGGGAAAATCTGGTTCTGGAAAATCAGTAATGATAAAATGTATAGTAGGCTTAGAAAATTATGATAAAGGTTCCATAAAAGTTAACAATTATGAAATAAAATCATTAAATCGAAAAGATCTAGATGCTCTTCGAACCGAGATTGGCTTTTTATTTCAAGGTAGTGCTTTATACGATTCAATGTCGGTAAGAGAAAATCTAGAATTTCCGTTACGAAGACATCAAAAAAAAAGAGATCAACATGTAAACTTAGAAGCATTGGTTATTGAGGCTTTAGAAAATGTTGGATTAGTAAATGCCATTGATTTAATGCCGAGTGAATTATCCGGCGGCATGAAAAGAAGAATCGCACTTGCTCGAACATTAATTTTAAAACCTAGTATTATTTTATACGATGAGCCTACATCAGGTTTAGACCCTATAACATCAAAAGAAATCATTCAATTAATGAAATCAATCCAAAAAAAATACAATACTTCTTCAATTATCATTACTCATGATCTTGATTGCGCTAAAGCTATTGCAAATAGAATTATTTTATTAATTGATGGTAAGAATTATGCCGAAGGGACTTTTGAAGAATTACAGTCTTCAAATGACGTCAAAATCAAAGCTTTTTTTAAATAAAACATCATGGAAAAAACAGCCAATCAAAAAATAAAACTTGGACTATTTGTATTAATTGGAACTATTTTATTTGTTTCAGTTATCTATTTTATGGGCAATAAACAGAATCTTTTTGGCAACACTATAACTATAAAAGCAATTTTTGGAAATGTAAACGGCTTACAAAAAGGTAATAATGTAAGGTTTGCTGGGATAGATATTGGGACAGTTAATGAAATTGAAATGATTAATGACTCTTCAATTGTTGTAAACATGGTTATTAAAAAAAAGATGACCCACCATATTAAAAAAAATGCAATAGCAACAATCAATTCAGATGGTTTAGTTGGCAATATGATAGTTAACATCATTCCAGGAAAAGGTAATGCTTTAGAAATAACTGAAGGAGATGTAATTCAATCCTATAGCCGAATTAATACAGAAGCAATACTTGAAACTTTAAATGTCACTAATGAAAATGCTGCACTGCTAACTGCCGACTTATTAAAAATAACCAATGAAATTATTCAAGGTAAAGGAACAGTAGGCTTGTTAATAAAAGACACTTTATTAGCAAGTGAATTAAAAGAAACTATGTATTATTTAAAAATTACTGCTAAAGAAACATCACAATCGGCATCCAATTTAAATCAAATAATGTCAAATCTCAACCAACAAGATAATGTTATTGGTGTACTAAATGATACAGTTGTAGCTAAAAAAATTAAAATAATGGTTTCTCAATTAGAAGAAACCAGTCTAAAAATTGACAATGTAGTTTCAAATTTAAATCAAACTATTGGCAATGCTAAAGACGGTAAAGGAGCATTAAACTATTTATCAAATGATGCAACATTAGTAAAAAAAATAGATTCAACAATGACAAATCTTCAAGATGCTAGTTATAAAATAAATGAAAATTTAGAAGCATTAAAACATAATATCTTTTTTAGAGGTTATTTTAAAAAGATTGAAAAAGAAAAAAACAAATAACTTACTTAACTTCTCTAATTCCTTTTAGAAACAACCATTTCATGAAAATTTTTTCACCTTCAGCTGTTTTCATAAACTGAAATTTAGGCGATAAAAATATAGAAACTACAAGTGCAATTAACTTAGGTAAAAAACCGTCCATTCCTAAAACATTTGTACAAATTGCCCATGTAGGGACAAAAAACAATATAAAACCAGCCAAATTATATAAGAATGCTTTTGTTTTTTTACTCATGATATTTTTATTTGAAAATTTGAAAATTCGTTGATTTGAAAATTTAAATAAGCATTTAAAAAACATCTTCAAATCTTCAAATTAATTAATTTACTAATTGAACTTCGCTTTTTTACTTCCTTCGTACATTTCGTATTTCACCAAACGTGCTTCTAATTTACCATTGAAAAGTTTTATTTTTCTACTTGGTCGTAATCCAACATATTTTAGCGCTTCTAAATTTGCAGTAATAAACCAAGCGTTTGTGTTTGGATATTTTTGTTTTAAAGTATCGCCAATTTCTCTGTAAAAACGTTCCATTTCAATATTTAAACGTTCACCATAGGGCGGATTGAATACAATATGTAACGGACCTTCACACATTTTTTCAGTTTTGAAAAAATCATCATGACGAATAGAAACATAATCGTCTAAGTTGGCATTTCGTATGTTATCTTTTGCTTTACTTACAGCACTTGGCGCTTTATCGTAACCTGTAATCGTATAATGAAATTCTCTAGTTTTCTTTAATAACGATTCTAAAATCATATCAAACAATTCACTATCCCAATCTTTCCATCTTTCGAATGCAAATTCTTTACGATTAATATTAGCTGGAATATTACATGCAATCATGGCTGCTTCAGCCAAAATAGTCCCACTTCCACACATTGGATCTAAAAAGTGTGAATTTCCATCCCAACCGGATAACAACAACATTCCTGCAGCTAAAACTTCGTTAATAGGCGCAATATTCGTTGCCGAACGATACCCACGGTGATGCAAAGAAGCACCAGAAGTATCGAGAGAAACCGTTACTAAATCCCTATCAATGTGGATATGAATACGTAAATCTGGAAAATCTTTGTCAATATTTGGTCGGTTACCCGTTTTCTCACGAAATTGGTCTACAATTGCATCTTTCGTTTTTAATGCCACAAACTGACTGTGTGTAAATTGATCAGAATGTAATGTAGTTTCTACCACAAAAGTTTGGTGTTCGTTTAAGTACTCGCTCCAATCAATTCCTTGAATTCCAGTATATAATCCTTTTTCATTAAACGCTTTAAAAGTTTTTATAGGTTTTAAGATTTTAATAGCTGTACGCAAGGCTAAATTCGCTTTATACATAAAACCTTTATCACCAACAAAACTCACAACACGAGTTCCTTGTTCTACTTTTTGAGCACCTAATTGTTGTAATTCTTTGGCTAATATTTCTTCGAAGCCAAAAAATGTTTTGGCAACCATTTTAAAGTTTTCCATTCGGTAAATTCAATGCAATTGTTATGCAAAAATACATTAAATTTGCGTGTTTAAACCTTTTGTAACAGAATAAATGCCTGCAAACGAAAATCAAAAAGAGAAATGGTACGCCTCTTGGTTCGATACACCATATTATCACATCTTATATAAAGATCGAGATTATACAGAAGCTCAACACTTTATGGATAATCTAACGCAATATTTAAACTTACCCGATGATGCTAAAATTTTGGATTTAGCATGTGGTAAAGGCCGTCATTCTATTTATTTAAATTCGTTAGGCTATAATGTTACAGGTGCCGATTTATCTGAAAACAGCATTGCAATAGCATCAAAATTTGCTAATGAAAAATTACACTTCAAAGTTCACGATATGCGTGAAACTTGTGAAGAAAAATACGATGCCATTTTCAACTTATTTACAAGTTTTGGCTATTTTGAAAGTGATGATGATAATTTAACTACGTTAAAAGCTATTCATAATAGTTTAAATGAAACAGGATTTGCTTGCATCGACTTTATGAATGTTGATTATGTGATTGAAAATTTGGTTCCAGAAGAAATTAAAACCGTAGATGGAATTGATTTTCATATTAAACGTTATGTAAAAGACAACCATATTTTTAAAGAAATTGATTTTGAAGCTGATGGCGAAAAACATCATTACACAGAAAAAGTTCAAGCATTACGTTTAGAGGATTTTGAAAAAATGATGGAAGATGCTGGCATTTATTTATTAGATGTTTTTGGAAACTATAAACTACAAAAGTTTTTCAAAAGTCAATCGGAACGTTTAATTATGATATTTAAATAATGAATTTACAAATTTATATATTTCCTTTTTTATCGGTTGTAATAGGTTACTTTATTGCTTTATTTTTAAAACCAAAAAGCAAGAAAAACTTAAAATTATTATTAGCTTTTAGTGGTTCTTTCCTTTTGGCTTTAACGGTTATGCATTTATTGCCTGAAGTTTACGAAAGTGATTTACACCATGTAGAAGGTCACCACCATCATCATAGCAGTCCGATTGGAATTTTTATAATGATTGGAATAATTTTCCAAATTATATTAGAATATTTTTCAAAAGGTGCCGAGCACGGACATGTTCATTCGCATGACCATCATCACAATATGCCTTGGTTATTGTTTTTTAGTTTGTGTTTGCATGCTTTATTAGAGGGAATGCCTATCAATCAAAATAATCATTTAGCCTACGGAATTGCCATTCACCACTTCCCTATTGCTATTATTTTAACGACTTTTTTACAAAATGCAAAACTAAATAGTAAAGCTATTTTTATGTTTATGATAGGTTTTGCAATGATGACGCCGCTAGGAACATTCTTATCTGAAAATTTACATTTTCTAACACATTACTATACCCAGATTTCAGGAATTGTAATTGGTATTTTATTCCATATTTCGTCTACCATTATTTTTGAAAGTAGCGAAGGCCATAAATTTAATTTAGCTAAATTGTTGGTTATAGTTCTCGGTGTAGTTTTGGCTTATTTTATGTAAATTAGCTACTCGAAAAAAGAATTAAATGAACTTCACTAAAACTACTGAACAATCTTCAAAATACGAACATTTAGAAAAAATGTCGGTTGCTGAATTGTTACAAAACATTAATAACGAAGACAAAACGGTTCCATTAGCAGTTGAAAGAGCTTTACCACAAATTGAAGCCTTAGTGGAACAAGTTGTTGCTAAAATGAAAATTGGAGGAAGATTATTCTACATCGGTGCAGGAACATCTGGACGTTTAGGAATTGTAGATGCTTCGGAATGCCCTCCAACTTTTGGGGTTCCATTTGATTTAGTTATCGGTTTAATTGCAGGTGGCGATGACGCTATTCGTAAAGCGGTAGAATTTGCTGAAGATGATACAAATCAAGCTTGGAAAGATTTACAAGAATGGAACATATCTGAAAATGATGTCGTAATTGGAATTGCGGCTTCAGGAACAACACCATATGTAATAGGCGGATTAGAAAAATGCAATCAAAATAACATTATAACAGGGTGTATAACTTGTAATGAGGGAAGTCCATTATCAAAAACTGCTCTATTTCCCATTGAAGTCGTTGTTGGACCCGAATTTGTTACAGGAAGTAGCCGTATGAAAGCAGGAACTGCTCAAAAATTGGTATTAAATATGATTTCAACTACAACTATGATTCAGCTTGGACGTGTGAAAGGAAACAAAATGGTCGACATGCAACTAAGTAATAATAAATTGGTCGATCGAGGTACACGAATGATTATGGAAGAACTTTCGGTAAATTATGAGGACGCTAAAGAATTATTAATTAAATTTGGAAACGTAAGAAACGCTATAAATAACTATAAAACTAAATAACCTATACTATGAAGAAGCTATTTTTATTATTAACTGTTTTATGTGGATTTTTATCATCTGCACAACGTGACATGGGACCTAAAGAATTACCTGCTAATCAACCTATCGAAATTGTAAACGGTCAATATCTTGTAAATGGTGAACAATATTCAAATTATGATATTAAATATCACCTTATGAATAATAATCCTGAAGCTTATAATTTTTATAAAAAAGCTAAAACAAAATCTTCTGTTGGTGGTTTGTTATTAGGACTAGGAGGTGCATTAATCGTAGGTGATGCAGTAAAAGCTATGGTTTCAGACGAAGATTATCCAGGAAGTTTTACTTATGTTGGTGCTGGTTTAGCTGCAGTTTCAATACCAGTTTTAACGGGTAGAAAAAAAATGCTTCAAAAAAGTATTGATACTTATAACGACAGTTTGACTAAAGAAAAAACATTAGGATATAATTTCGATGTAAATATCTTAGCCTCTTCTAATGGAATTGGTTTAACTGTTAAGTTTTAATGGCAACAGACAGACAAAAAATATTTAAAGGAATACAATACTTAGCAATGTCACTCATTGTAATAGTAATAGCTATTTATCTAATTAGTTTTTCATTTATAAACAAAATATACACTTTAACAGGTTTAGGAGTAATAGCAATGTTTACTGCCATTTATTTAATCTTTAAAGGAATTAATACTGTTGTAAAAGGTTTTTTCGATGGAAATAAATGATATTTATTTGGTAAGTATTAAAAAGCAAATGTTGTATTATAAAACAGTTGCAGAAAAAGCCATTGATCAAATTGAAACCAAACAATTATTTGCTTCTGTAAACGAAGACACTAATTCCATTGCCGTTATTATGAAGCATATGGCTGGAAATATGTTATCACGTTGGACAGATTTTCTTACTTCTGATGGAGAGAAAGAATGGCGAAATAGAGATGGTGAGTTTGAAAATGACTTTACTACAAAAGAAGAACTTTTAAGCTTTTGGAACAAAGGCTGGGATTGCTTTTTTACAACGATAAACAGTTTACAATCTGAAGATTTGATTAAAATAATTTACATTCGAAATCAAGGTCAAACAGTTGTAGATGCCATAAACAGACAATTAGCACATTATCCATATCACATTGGTCAGATAGTATTTTATGCTAAAATGCTTAAAAAATCTTCATGGGAAAGTTTATCTATTCCAAAAAACAAATCGAATGATTACAATGCCGAAAAATTTTCAAAAGAAAAAAGTATTCAGCATTTTACCGATGACGAATTAAAAAAATACAATCCACATCAAAATGAATAAATTTGTCTTGATTCTTTTTCTAAGTATAAATCTTGCCTCTTGTTACCAACAAGAACGAAACTGCTCTGATTATAAAACTGGAAAATTCGAATTTACACAAGAAATTGATGGTATAAATGAAACTTCAATTTTTGAAAGAACAGATTCTTTACAAATTGAAACCTTTAGAAATGAAACTGACACTTCTTCTGTTAGATGGATTAATGATTGTGAATTTATTTTAAACAATTTACATCCAAAAAATAGAGAAGAAAAAAAAGGTATTCATATAAAGATATTATCTACAACTAATGAAGGTTATGTTTTTGAATATTCTTATGTAGGAAATTCTCAGAAAAACAAAGGTAAAGCCACAAAATTGAATTAAAAACTCAGGTTATGATGGAATTAATTGGGAATCCGAATTCTTGGATTGCACTTTTAACATTAACTTTTTTAGAAATAGTATTAGGAATAGATAATATTATTTTTATTTCTATTGTTACAGGAAAACTACCTGAAGAAAATAGAAAAAAAGCGACTCAAATAGGATTATTCCTAGCAATGTTCTTGCGTATTGCTTTGTTATTTGGTATTACGTTACTCATTGCAATGAAAGAACCTTTATTCAGTGTAGATTGGGGTTGGTTTTCTGCAAGTTTTACTGGGCAAGCTTTAATTCTTCTCGCTGGTGGTATATTCTTAATTTATAAGAGTACTAAAGAAATTCATGAAAAAGTAGATCATAAAGGTGAAGAAGAAAAAGATTTAAAAACACAAGCCAGATCTAGTTTTGCAAGTGTAATATTCCAAATCTTATTAATCGATTTAATCTTTTCAGTTGATAGTATTTTAACTGCTGTTGGTATGACTAACGGTATTGAAGGTGCGTTATATATTATGATTACAGCTGTAGTTATATCAGTAGGAATAATGATGTTGTTTGCTGTACCTGTTGGAAACTTTGTTAATCGGAATCCATCTATACAAATTTTAGGTTTAGCTTTTTTAATTCTTATAGGCTTTATGTTAATGACCGAAAGTATGCATTTATCTCATGCATTATTAGCTGGAAATGAAGTAGGCGCTGTTCCAAAAGGATATTTATATTTTGCTATTGCCTTTTCTCTAGCAGTTGAGTTTTTAAATATGAAAATGAGAAAAAACAAATAAAAAAAGCCGAGTAAACCTCGGCTTTTTTTATAGTTCATCAGTAA
The DNA here is from genome assembly GCF_019702945.1 of Flavobacterium okayamense. Classification (NCBI taxonomy): domain Bacteria; kingdom Pseudomonadati; phylum Bacteroidota; class Flavobacteriia; order Flavobacteriales; family Flavobacteriaceae; genus Flavobacterium; species Flavobacterium okayamense. The sequence goes on along the minus strand of NZ_AP024749.1, from coordinate 1,647,956 downwards.
GGGTTTTTAGAAATAAAACCAATTGTTCTTTTTCTTTTTTTGTAAGGTTTAATTTGTCTGTCGGTAAGGTTTGATATTCTAAATCAATTCCCAATCCAAAACCTCCTCCATTATCATAAAAATCAACCACTTCTTCTAATGTAGAAAAAACACCGTTATGCATATACGGACCAGTTTTTTCAACATTTCTAACTGTTGGCGTTTTAAAGAAAAATTTTCTCTGTTCCGTTTTAAATAGGTTATACCTACCTAAATCTGAATCAATTTTAGCATTAATTGTATCATTAGTTGCTGGAACTCCTATTAGCTCAATTTCACTTTCTTTATAGGCAACAGGAACTGTTCCATTAAAAATAGGTGCAAAATGACATGTTGCACATTTCCCTTTTCCCATAAAAATATTAAATCCGTTTTGTTCATCTTCTGTTAACAAAACTTCATTGGATTTCATACTTTTATCAAACTTAGAATTAAATTTATTTAACGAAGCTATATAAGCTGAAATAGCTTTTCGAATGTTTTCATTTGAAATTTCTTGATTGTAAACTTCTTTAAAATCTATAATATAGTTTTGATTTTGCTTTACTTTCTCTTCTAAATGATTTAATGAACTATGAAATTCATTAGGGTTTTCAACTACATCAATAATTTGTCCTTCTAAACTACCTGTTCGCTTATCATGAAAAAAGCCTTTTTGCAAAGATGCGTATAAAAGTGTTGGTGAATTTCTATTTGTTTTTGGAGACTTTGCAAAACCATCGGTAAAATACAAGTCTTTTTGATGACAACTGGCGCAACTCATTGCATTGCCTTTTGATAAGGATTTATCTTCAAATAACATTTTTCCCAAAAGAATTTCCTCTTCTAATTTTTCATAATCTAAACGATCTAAAAAATAAGCTGTTGTGAAAGTTGAATCAGAAAATAAATTTTCTGAATCGTAATCTATTGCCTGTGAAAAAGGAAAAACAACTTCCCAATCTTTAACAGTATGCTTCCAAATTCTCATTAATGGGAAAACGTCCTCTTTATAGTATTTATAATAATTAAACGTGTCGAACTGAACTTTACTAAGTTTTTCTTGTATCAAAACTATATTAGAATTCCAATTACTAAAGACTTTTTCATCATTAAAAAAAGACTTATAAATAGCTATAATCTCTTTAATTCCATTGTAAACCCAAATTGTTTCATTTATTGTTTGAGAATCTTGTGGAACATCAAATGAAGTTATTCCAACTAAACTTGTTCTTAAAAAGCCGTCTCGTAACATCCATAAAATATGATGTGGCTTTACAAAGTCGAGTGTATGATTTTTCTCTACAAATTTTAATCTTTGTATGGTTTGTTTGGCAACTTTTTGATATTCCTTATCATCAAATTGATCATCGTATAAAATTTCCTCTAAAACCTGATAACCTACTGGTTTTTTAATTTTGATTGCAGTTGCGTCTTCTTCATCAACTTTAAGTAAGTTGGCTTGATTTAAGTAATTATAGTTATCATAGTCTAAAAAAGCTAGAATAGGTTCAATTGTCTTAAATGATTCTCTTGCATTCCAATAGCGCTCTTTTTTGCTTTCTAAATCATTATTATCTAATGACTCTGATAAAAAATTGATAGTTTTATTTAATTCCTTCTTATAAAAAACTTCAAGTTTTTCATTTTCTGTAATTTCTTGATATGCTTCTTTATCAGTACAACTGAATAAAATTGCGAAAAGGCTATATAAAAATATAGCCTTTTTTACTTTCTTTAAAAATAATATATTCATTTGACAATTAAAGTCTTATCTTTCTAAACCTCTAACAATATATATTACACTTCCTTCATTTGAAGACGAGTTAGGGTTAGCATTAACATCAGTAAAGTTTGCATTTTCCCAACCGTGATTTTGTGTAATTAATAAGAATGTTCCATCAACTCCAACTCTATCTGAAATATCAATCATCCCTGTTAATTCCCAAGTACTAGATGTAGTTCCGTATCCTGCAGCTTGAGCAGAAGTTTGATCACATTCTAAAACTACTTTTAAAGCTCCAGTTTGAATATTGTATTGATACAATTGCGCATTATGCATTTTGTCTGCTGTGTCAGGATAACCATTTGGATCTTCTTGAATGTATACATAGTTTTCAGTAACACATACGTTATCAGGACTATGGAATTGTTTTGCAATTCCTGTTAAGTTATCGCCATCTAAAACACAAGTAATAGTTCCTAATAAGGGATTGTTAGCATTTAAAACGACTTTATAAATTCTTCCATAAGTTGAACCTTTTCCAACTAATCCTGAGCTTTTACGACCTGTAACTGCAAAATAGAACTCTCTGTTATTAGAAGCAGAACCTTTTCTATAATCAATATCTTCAACTCTTGAGAATCCCATAATTCCTAAAGCAGCTGATTCTGTTTCTAATTCATTATATGTTCTTTCAGTATATTCAACAAATTCTACATTGTAAGAAGTTCCTTCTGCCATATCCATTTCAAAATTAATTCCAGCCGAAGTTACTTTTAATCCGTATAAATTTCCACCAGCTAAATCACCTCTATTACCCACATACATTGCTAATTGACCTTTTGGCGTAGTATTATCAGATTTATCGTCCCCAATAATAACAACAGTTTTATCTGAATAAGCATCTTTTCCCAGAGGTACTGCATTTTCAGTATCCCATTGTCCCAAAGCTGGTAACATTGTTGCTAATTCTGCATCATCTGCATTTTTAAATGGGTCAACAGCAAAAACTCCTTTTGAAGAACCACCCCATTCTCCACCTGAAAAATATAATGGACCAAAACCATGCTCTTCAGGTGTAATTAATGAACCCGAACACATTGCTGTATTAGCCGTTGCAGCAGCATTTAAAATATATTCACCTTTTACTGGTTTAAAAGTTTTGTCTAAGGTAATTCTAGCAATAGAATAATCAGCTTCAATATTATTTATTAAAGTAAATGTTCCATCAGAATTTTTCAATAGTCCAGCACCATCCGCCATCGAACCATAAACGAAGTTGGGAGAATCAACTAATTGATCTTCTGAACTTAAAAGCGCATAAATATCAAGATTTTCAAAACCCGATTTCTTAGTTAAAAAAACAGGAGTTTCTGAATGGCTTTGTAATTTTACACCCTGATCATTAGAACTACTATTTGAGTCATCTTGATTACAAGCTACTAAGGAAATTGACAAAGCAGCTAAATAAGTTTTAAAATTTTTCATTGTTTAAAATTGGTTGTTTAATTTTTCTATCGCAAAACTAAACTAGGTTTGTAACCTTATTTTAAACAAAATCTTACTTTAGATTTATCTCTATATTAATGAATTGTTAGGATGTTATAAAATGTTTAATTGAAGTTAAATTAAACTGTAAATCATATATCCACTCATTACAATCATTAAAGCATCTTCAATAATTGTAACTGTACTCATTGGCAAATCGAAAACAGCTCCTAAGCATGCACATTGTATTTTTCGTTTATTTAAAACCGATTGTAACACGCCAATAATACTAATCGTCATCACTACAAAAGCGATTATATTTAGAACCAATAGATTTTCTCCAATTAAAAACCCTAAACCAAGAGTCAGTTCTATAAAAGCATAAATATACCCCCAACTTGGAAAAACTTTTGCAATAATATCATAACTCAAATAACTATTTTTAAAACCCTCTAAATCGAGCATTTTAAAGAATGAAAAAACAAGGAAAAAGCCTGCCATGAAATGTCGCATCCAAGTTTTAAAATTGAAATCATTTTCACTAAAAAAATGTATCAACAATGTTGTAACAAACAAATAAGCAAAAACTAATAAAATAGGTTTATACGTTTGAAACCAACTCTTCTCTTTTTCTTGATTAAAAACATTTGAAGTTTCATGCTGCATTGAAATAGAATATTTTTCACCTAAAACTTGTTGCATTGCACTAGTTGCAATATGATTAGACATTTCAACTTCAGCAGTTCCTTTATCTTTATTGACATTAGCATTTGTTATTTCTGGTAGTGATAACAAAGCATTCTTGACTTTTTCTTCGCAACTGGAACAAGTCATTCCAGTAACTGAATATGTGTGTTTCATTTTTTTATTTTCAAGTTACAAAAAATCCCGCTGTTAGCGGGATTTTGATTGTTAATCTAAACTTAAAGTTATTTGTCCATCGTCTTCTAAGTCAGTTTTTATATCTTCTGAAATATTTTCTTCATTTTTTACTTCCATTTTCTCTGGTTCTGGCTCTAACAGATTAATTTGGCGTATTTTATCTGTCGTTAATTGGTTACCCAAAGCTTTAATACCTTTAACCGCAATAAATTCTTCTAAATTAACTAATAAGTTATCCTTTTGCACACCTTTTACTTTAGAGAAGATAATCTCCGCCATTGGTTTCCAGTCAGTTGAAACAATTTCTAATTGCGATTTTTCATGTTCTGAAATAAATATTTCTTCCTTATTTTCATTTTCAATCACAAAGCGTTTTACATAATAACGGTCTTTTTCCCCATCATAATAAATTGCCGAAATGGGTTTTGAAGGTTTCCATTTTTCTAGAACTATCATATCATCATCGAAATGCGTTGTTAGTTCAGGAATAATGGTCTTCACCTTACCCGATTGATTGATGATTAATAATCTATCATTCGGTTTAAACTCGCCTAACAATTCTCCTCTACCATCAACATTTAAACGTTGAACGGTATCATCAAACCAAATTTTTCTTGGACGAAGCGTTGAAATTCCTTTTTCTTTTAATTCAATACGCTTGATTGGATATTTTGAAACCGTATTTCCTTTTGAACCACGACCTTTAATTAAGATTTCAGCAAAATCGACATCCCATTTCAGTTTTTTCACACTTCCTACTTGTCGTAGTAAAATCGTTACAACTTCTGCTTCGCCATTTGGATTTGCAGAGAAATATAAAACTTGGCTTCCTGGTTTTTCTTGTGTTAAATCGTATTCTTTATCACGCGTTACTCCAGAAACATTGAAACGTTTTACAAATGAAGCTCCCGATTTTCCATCGCGATAAATCATGTTGTAAATGGTACGTTTATCATTTTTGTCAAATACAGCAATGTGAATAATGTCTTTACCAACAAACTTTTTATCGTCTACTTTTGTGATTATCATCTTACCGTCGCGTAAGAAAACAATAACATCATCAATATCTGAACAATCAGCAACGTATTCGTCTTTCTTTAAACTTGTACCGATGAAACCTTCTTCACGATTGACGTATAATTTCGTATTTCTTAAAACTACTTTAGTAGCTTCAATTGTATCAAAACTTCTTAATTCGGTTTGACGCTCGCGACCTTTTCCGTATTTCTCTTTTAGAGTCGTAAAATAATCAATTGCAAAATCAATAAGGTTTGCTAAATGATGTTTTACTTGTTCGATATCGGCTTCTAATTTTGCAATTGCATCATCTGCTTTATCTGAATCGAAACGCGTAATACGAATCATTGGAATTTGCGTTAGTTTTTGCAAATCTTCATCTTCGATGTTACGAATTAGTATCTTTTTAAACGGCTCAAAACGCTTGTATAAATATTCGTATAATGATTCTCTATCACTATACAATTTGAAGTCGATATACATTTCTTCGCGAATGAAGATTTTTTCCAAATTCGCAAAATGCCATTTCGTTTCTAATTCGTCTAATTGAATTTCCAGTTCGCGCTTTAAAATATTTACGGTGCGATTTGTTGAAATTTTCAACATATCTGAAACGCCAATAAATAATGGTTTGTTACAATTTTCAATAACACAACCTAAAGGTGCCAACGACGATTCACAATCGGTAAATGCATATAAAGCATCTATCATTTTATCTGGAGAAACACCACTTGGCAAATGCACTAAGATTTCAACCTCAGCAGCCGTGTTATCTTCAATTTTCTTGATTTTAATTTTCCCTTTTTCGTTAGCTTTCAAAATACTATCAATCAATTTTGATGTATCTGTCGCAAAAGGAATTTGTGTGATAACTAAAGTCGATTTATCTAACTGTGATATTTTAGCACGAACACGAACACGTCCGCCACGCATTCCGTCATTATAATTGGAAACATCAGCAATACCAGCAGTTGGAAAATCTGGATATAATGTAAAAGGTTTTCCTTTTAAAATTTTAATTGAAGCGTCTATTAATTCATTGAAGTTATGCGGTAATACTTTTGTGGACAAACCAACAGCAATTCCTTCTCCACCTTGTGCTAACAACAATGGAAACTTAACTGGAAGATGAATCGGTTCGTTTTTACGTCCGTCATAACTTAATTGCCAATTGGTTACTTTTGGTGAGAATACAACATCGCCAGCAAACTTACTTAAACGCGCTTCAATATAACGCGGCGCTGCAGCACCATCACCAGTTAAAATATTTCCCCAGTTTCCTTGACAATCGATTAATAAATCTTTCTGACCGATATTTACCATAGCATCACCAATACTCGCATCTCCGTGTGGGTGATACTGCATGGTGTGTCCAATAATATTAGCAACTTTGTTGTAACGACCATCATCTAACTCTTTCATCGAGTGCATAATACGACGTTGAACAGGTTTAAAACCATCTTCAATTGCCGGAACTGCACGTTCTAGAATTACGTAAGATGCATAATCTAAAAACCAGTCTTTATACATTCCGTTAACCTTAACAATAGAATCGGAATGATCTAATTGCTCTTGATTTTCAGGAACAAATTCTGGGTTTTCTTCTGGATTTATATTTTGATTTTCTTCCATTTTTTAGTTTAACTTCGTTCAGTCGCTTCGCTCGTTTCATGTTTTTTTAGTTTCAAGTTATTTTTGTTAAACCTGAAACTTGAAACAAAATTTAACTACTCTTCATTAATTCTTCTTCCGTATCTAACTCCACTTTCAAGTTATTGATGATAAATTCTTGTCTATCTGGTGTATTTTTACCCATATAGAATTCTAATAACTTTTCAATCGACATGGCTTTATCTAACATAACCGGATCGAGACGTATATCGGCACCAATAAAATGTTTAAACTCATCGGGTGAAATCTCTCCTAATCCTTTAAATCGCGTTATTTCTGGTTTTGGTTTTAATTTTTCGATGGCATTTATTCTTTCTTCATCGCTGTAGCAATAAATCGTTTCTTTCTTGTTACGCACACGGAATAATGGCGTTTGTAAGATATACAAATGTCCTTCTTTGATTAATTCTGGGAAAAACTGCAAGAAAAACGTAATTAATAACAAGCGAATGTGCATCCCATCGACATCGGCATCGGTAGCAATTACGATGTTGTTATAACGTAAATTTTCGTAATCTTCTTCAATATCTAAAGCTGCTTGCAATAAATTAAATTCTTCGTTTTCATACACAATCTTCTTACTCATTCCGTAAGAATTCAGAGGCTTTCCACGAAGTGAAAAAACCGCTTGTGTATTAACATCACGAGATTTTGTAATCGAACCCGATGCTGAATCTCCCTCAGTAATAAAAAGTGTACTTTCTAAGTATCTTGGGTTTTTAGTATCTGGTAAATGTACTCGACAATCTCGTAATTTCTTATTGTGTAAACTTGCTTTTTTAGCACGCTCTTTCGCTAATTTTCGAATTCCAGAAAGTTCTTTACGCTCACGTTCTGCTTGCAAAATTTTTCGAAGTAAAGCATCGGCAACTTCTGGATTTTTATGTAAGAAATTATCAAGTTTGGTTTTAATAAAATCATTGATAAATGTACGAACTGTTGGTCCTTTTGGCCCCATATCAGTCGAACCTAATTTCGTTTTCGTTTGCGATTCGAAAACAGGTTCTTCCACTTTTACAGCAATTGCAGCAACAATTGATTTACGAATATCAGAAGCTTCAAAGTTTTTATTGTAAAATTCTTTCAACGTACGCACAACACCTTCACGAAATGCTCCTAAATGCGTTCCGCCTTGCGTTGTATTCTGTCCGTTTACAAAAGAATAATATTCTTCAGAATATTGCGTGCGACTGTGCGTAAGAGCAATTTCTATATCTTCACCTTCTAGATGAATAATTGGATATACTCTTTCTTCTTCAAGGATGTTTTCGTCTAATAAATCTTTAAGTCCGTTTTCAGAATAGAACTTTTCGCCATTGTAGTATAATGTTAACCCACGATTCAAATACGTGTAGTTTTTCAACATTTTTTCTACATATTCATTTCGGAATTTATAATTTTTAAAAATGGTATCATCCGCTATAAAGGAAACCTTTGTACCGCGACGCTTTGTAGATTCTGTTATTTCTTCTTCTTGAGACAAAATACCTGCTGAAAATTCGGCAGCTTTTTGTTGGTTATCACGAACCGATTCTACTCTAAAAAAGCTTGACAAAGCATTAACAGCTTTTGTACCTACACCATTTAAACCAATTGATTTTTTAAAGGCTTTAGAATCGTATTTACCACCCGTATTCATTTTAGAAACAACATCTACTACTTTTCCAAGCGGAATTCCTCGTCCGTAGTCTCTAACAGTTACTAATCTGTCTTTTATGGTTACTTCTATAGTTTTTCCAGCTCCCATTGCAAATTCATCGATACAGTTATCCAACACCTCTTTTAAAAGGATATAGATACCGTCATCGGGAGTAGAACCGTCTCCTAATTTACCAATATACATACCCGGACGAATACGGATATGTTCTTGCCACTCGAGTGAACGTATATTGTCTTCGGTATATTGATTTTGCTCTAGCATATGCAGATTTTGGATTTTCTGCTAATATAAAGGAAATGAGCTAAAAATAAAATGGTAACGAGAGAAAGTTATTAAGATATTTTGGTTGAAAAACGAATAGTCTATTTTGAAATTTTCGTTACGATTTGTTGAATTTCTTTTTGCAATTCTGGATTTGAAATAAGATTTTCATCTACATTAAAATTTTCATAAAACTTTGGTAAAGAAAATGTTGCTAAAATATTTGCGCCATATCTAGGAAAACTATTTTTAGCAATTTCTAATACTGTTGCACCACCTCGACCTCCTGGCGAAGTTGACATTAGTAACATGTCTTTCCCTTGGAAAACATTTTTTTCTTGTCGGGACGCCCAATCAAAAATATTCTTAAAAGCAACCGAATAATTTCCATTATTTTCCGCTAATGAAACTACTAATAAATCGGCAGAATTCATTTTTTGAAGAAATTGAGCTGCTAATTCGGGCTGGCCTATTTCTTTTTCAAGATCGACACCAAAAAGTGGCAATTCATAATCATTTAAATCTAAAATTTCAACCTCAACATTTGCAAATAAACTTGTAACATAAGTCACTAATTTTTTATTAATTGAAGTTGAACTATTACTGCCTGCAAAACCTACTATCTTCATTTTTCTTTTTTTTCTAAATATACTAAAAGAGAATTATTATATAAAAAATATTTTTACATTTTATTGTTTATCAATAAATATTTTATATTTTTGAATAAATTTTAAAACTTATTCAATATGAATCTAAAATCTTCAAAAACTATTTTAACTATCATGAATGTACTTTTCTGGATAGTATTTATAGGCTTACTAGTTGAAACAGGTACTCTACTGTTTAGTTATGTAGCAAGTTTATTTATTTCTGAAACCGCAACATTCAAATTGTATAAAGCAATTGATTTGAGTGAATTACAAAACAAGGATGTTATTCAATACCATATAATTATGATTTCCTACATTATAATGAGTGGTTTAAAAGCTTTTATAGCATATAAAGTTGTGAAGTTATTTGGTATACTAAAACTTGAAAAACCATTTACACAAGAAACCACAAAATTTGTATTTGATATAAGCTCTTGGGTTTTTGTTACTGGAATTTTTGGAGCCATAATAAATTCAAATGTTCGTTGGGTAAGTAAAACTATTCAAGAAATTAATATTGAATGGAACGTTAGTGAAATTCTATTTTTTGCTGGTTTAATCTATATAATTGCAGTAATTATGCAAAGAGGAACCGAAATTCAAGATGAAAATGATTTAACCGTTTAGATTATGGCAATTATTGTAAACTTAGATGTAATGATGGCAAAACGAAAAATGTCGTTGAATGAACTCTCGGAAAAAGTTGGGTTAACATTGGCTAATTTATCGATTTTAAAAACTGGAAAAGCAAAAGCTATTCGATTTAGTACATTAGAAGCGATTTGTGAAGTTTTAGATTGCCAACCTGGAGATATTTTGGAGTTTAGGGAAGAGTAAATAGTGATAAGTAAATAGCAAAAAACCGTCTTATTATATAACAAGACGGTTTATTTTCTTTACTCTTTATTCTTAATTATACATTAAATCGGAAGTGCATTACATCACCATCTTTAACGATATATTCTTTTCCTTCAACACGAAGTTTTCCGGCTTCTTTTACCTTAGCTTCTGAACCATAATTTGAGTAATCTTCATAAGCAATTACCTCAGCACGGATAAATCCTTTTTCAAAATCGGTATGAATTACTCCAGCTGCTTTTGGTGCAGTATCACCAATTTTAATTGTCCAAGCACGAACTTCTTTAACTCCTGCCGTAAAATACGTTTGTAAGTTTAATAATTTATAAGCGGCACGAATTAAAACCGCAGAACCTGGCTCTGATAAACCTAAATCTTGTAAAAACATTTGGCGCTCTTCATAGCTTTCTAATTCATTGATATCAGCTTCAGCACCAACAGAAAGTATAATTACTTCTGCATTTTCATCTTTTACTAATTCACGAACTTGGTCTACATATTTATTACCGTTAACAGCTGATGCTTCATCAACGTTACAAACATATAAAACTGGTTTTGCAGTAATTAATTGAAAACTTTCAAATAATTCTTCTTCATCATTTCCATTCGGAACAACTGTTCTAGCCGATTTAGATTGTAATAAGGCTTCTTTAATTTTATTTAATAACGCTTGTTCAACTAAAGCTTCTTTATTTCCAACTTTAGCCGCTTTATTTGCTTTTTCTAAGCGTTTTTCAACTGTTTCTAAGTCTTTTAGTTGTAATTCGATATCAATAGTTTCTTTATCGCGAATAGGATTTACATTACCATCAACATGCACAATATTATCGTTATCAAAGCAACGTAAAACGTGAATAATTGCATTACATTCGCGAATATTTCCTAAGAATTGATTACCTAAACCTTCACCTTTACTCGCTCCTTTTACTAAACCCGCAATATCTACAATATCAACTGTAGCCATTTGAACTCTTTCTGGCTTCACTAATTCTTCTAATCTAACGATACGAGGATCTGGAACGTTTACAACACCAATATTTGGCTCAATTGTACAAAACGGAAAGTTTGCGCTTTGCGCTTTTGCATTTGATAAACAATTAAAAAGTGTTGATTTTCCAACATTTGGTAAGCCTACAATACCTGCTTTCATCTCAGTAATAATTTTAAAAGGAGTGCAAATATAACGCTTAAATTCGAATTATTCTATGGAGTCTTTTAGCGCAACTAAACTTTGAATAATTTCTTTTTCTTTTACTGTTGGAATCAATCCTGAATCGAATTCCCAATATTCAGTAAAAACAGTAGTTTTTCTATTAATTAAAGATTTATCTGTAAAAATATTTTTCTTATCGTATTCAAACATTTTTTTGTCAAAATTTGTTACGACCATATTATTTTTAACCTCAATTTTTCTTTTCTCGCCTTTATATTTTTTATAAAAACCAATCACCTCTTTTGAATTTGCTAAGTGATAAAAACCATCTTCGAATTTAAATACATTTTTAAATTCCAATTTATGAATTTTCGAATTTTCTTCTTCCTCTAATAATTTTAGTCTTTTGTTGGTAATCATCGCACTAACCTCCATAATAATCCTTTTTTTTATATCGTAAACAACATAAAAGTCAGATAAAACTCCATTAGCACTATCGTATGGCAAGGCTCTAATTACGAGATAATCTTCATTTAGAGGATATGTTTTTACTTGAAAATCATAATCTTTTCTTGCTCTTTTTGATAAGATTTCATCAACATAAGCGAACTGATAATAATTTTCAATAATGTTGTTAAGATTATATCCTAGAACGCCATCATCAATATCTCCATCTAAAAGTCCGATGGCTCTATTTTGTTCCACTAAAATGTCCGTTTCAATTTTTCTAGAATTGCCAAAAATTTGAAAATTCACCAATCCATCATTGAAAAACACAAACTTATCATTTCGTTTGTAAAACTCTCTTAAATAGACTTTTAAATTCGCTGGAATCGTTATTTTATCTTTAGATGTTTCGACCAATGATTTTAAAATATCTTGCGGATGATCTTTTGTAAGTACAACCTCTTCTAGTAGTTGAGTTTTACTATCTAAATAAATAATATTTATCTTTTTGGTGAGGCTTTCTGATTTAACACTAAAACTATTATAAGTAGAATGTGTAAACTCTATGATGGAATGTTTTGTGAGATTGATTTGAACTGCTCCGTCTGAATTTGTTAAAAACCCCTGATTTGTTTTTAAAGCAGTAATCGTTACCTCATCAATTGGTGTATCTGTCTCAAAATCTTTTACAACAATTTTAATTGATATATTTTGAGCAAAACTCATTGAAAATACAAACAGAAGAAAGAAGAGTATTTTTCTTTTCATAACGTAACTTCTTCGTTATCTGATGTAAATTTAATAAATAAAAAAAAGAACTGTTAAATAACAGTTCTTTTTTTTTATACTTTTTTACTTACAAATTATTCATTATGCAAGAATGATTGTCGGTTTAGAAGTGTTTCTTCACTTTCAACATGTTCATCATCGGGAATACAACAATCTACAGGACAAACTGCAGCACATTGTGGTTCTTCATGAAAACCTTTACATTCAGTGCATTTTCCAGGTACAATGTAATATACATCATCTGAAAAAGGTGTTTGTGCATCTTCAGCATCGACTTCAGTTCCATCAGGAAGAATTACTTTACCACTTAATTTTGTTCCATCTTTCCAACGCCAATCATCAGCGCCTTCATATATTGCAGTATTAGGACACTCAGGTTCGCAAGCGCCACAATTAATACATTCGTCAGTTATTTTAATTGCCATTTCTTAATTTAGAATTAGAATTCACGATTATAAAATTAGTATTTTATAATTTTGTACAAAAATACGACCTAAACCTTTTAAAAACAAGTTACCAATGTTACAAAATGAAATTAAAGAAAGTTTTATTGAATTAGGCCAATTCTTAAGCCAATTTAAAAAAGATTCAATAGAACCAAATGAAAGCGTAAAAAATAACGATTTGTTTTTTGAAAGAATGACCGGTCTTATAAGTCAATCTCAGTCATACAATGGTTGGTTTACTCCTGAAAATATATTTTTTTCATTAGAATCCTGGACAAATGCTTTAACTAATGAGAATTTATCTAAATGGTTGAGCAATTATAACTTCTCTAATGTTAAACCAAAGAAAGTTGGATTAATATTAGCTGGAAACATACCACTGGTTGGATTTCATGATTTAATTTCGGTTTTAATATCAGGTCATAATGCAATTGTAAAATTATCTTCTAACGATCAACAGCTCATAAAATTCATGGTTGATTATTTAGTAGCATTAGATGACCGCTTCAAATCTAAAGTTGACTTTATTGATGGAAAACTGGAAAACTTTGACGCAGTTATTGCAACAGGAAGTAACAATACAGCTCGTTATTTTGAATATTACTTTAGTTCGAAACCTAATATTATTCGTAAAAACAGAAATTCTGTTGCCATTTTAACTGGAAAGGAAACCAAAGAAGAATTAATAAATCTAGGTGAAGATATTTTTAGATATTTCGGATTAGGTTGCAGAAATGTTTCAAAATTATTCATTCCTGAAGATTACGATTTTAAATTGTTTTTTGAAGCAATGTTCACACAAGGCGATGTTATTCACTATGAAAAATATGCTAATAATTACGATTACAATAAAGCTGTCTTCTTAATGAGTAATTTTAAACTTTTAGACAATGAGTTTTTATTATTGAAAGAAGATGAAGGTTACGCATCTCCAATTGGAACAGTTTTTTATGAATATTACGATTCACTAGAAGTAATAAATAATCGCTTAAATAAAGACGAAGATAAAATTCAGTGTATTGTTTCTAAAAATTTAGAAAAACATCATATCCCATTCGGAAAAACGCAAAAACCAGAGCTTTGGGATTATGCTGATAATGTTGATACTTTAACTTTTTTGATAAATCTGTAAAAAACACATCCTTTTTTTTCTCCCTCTATCGTTTTAGTTAATAATTCTGTATAATAATTATCGAATTATTTGTGATAAATAAGTCAACATTTACGAAATTTGTTGCTTAATTTAACAACACAACTAATGAAAAAACACAATTTTAGTGCAGGACCTAGCATACTTCCTCAAGAAGTTTTCAAAAAAGCTTCACAAGCTGTACTAGATTTTAACAACTCAGGATTATCAATTTTAGAAATTTCTCACAGAAGTAAAGACTTTGTAGCGGTAATGGATGAAGCAAGAGCGTTGGCTTTGGAACTTTTAGGTTTAGAAGGTAAAGGTTACCAAGCTTTATTTTTGCAAGGAGGTGCTAGTTTAGAATTTTTAAGAGTTCCTTACAACCTTATGAAAGAAGGTGGTAAAGCAGCATATCTAGAAACCGGAACTTGGGCAACGGGTGCAATTAAACAAGCTAAACAATTTGGAGAAACAATTGTTGTAGCAACTTCTAAAGAAGAAAATTTCAGCTATGTACCTAAAAAATATGAAATTCCTAGCGATGTTAGTTATTTCCATTGCACTTCAAACAATACTATTTTTGGCACACAAATGAAAGAATTTCCAAAAACAGACATTCCGTTAGTTTGTGATATGAGTTCAGATATTTTTTCAAGAAAAATAGATTACTCTCAATTTTCTTTAATTTATGCAGGAGCTCAAAAAAACATGGGGCCTGCTGGAACAACTTTAGTTATAATTAAAGATGGTATTTTAAATAAAACAGGTAGAAGTATTCCTTCTATATTAGATTATTCGCAACATATTTCTAAAGAAAGTATGCTTAATACGCCACCCGTATTTGCTGTTTATACTTCACTATTAACCATGCAGTGGTTAAAAAATTTAGGTGGAGTTGATGCTATAGAAAAGATAAATGAAACCAAAGCAAATCTACTTTATAAAGAAATAGATAGAAATCCTTTATTCAAAGGTGTTGCTAAAACAGAAGATCGTTCATTAATGAATGTCACTTTTACACTCAACAATCCAGAATATCAAGAAATTTTTGATAAAATGTGGAAAGAAGCAAACATTTCTGGAATAAACGGACACCGTTCTGTAGGAGGTTATAGAGCATCTATCTACAATGCTATGCCAATTGAAAGTGTAGAAGTTTTAATAAATGTAATGAAAGATTTAGAAAATAAAATATAATTCAATTACGGATTATCAATTATGAATTAATAAAATAAAAGGTGAAGGCAAATCGCTGAAAACTTTTAGTTAAAAAAATAAAAATGAAAATATTAGCAAACGACGGAATCTCAAAAAGCGGAGTAAAAGCATTAGAAAAAGCAGGTTTTGAAGTAATTACAACAAAAGTAGCTCAAGAACAAGTTGCTAGTTTTATAAATACGCACGACGTAAAAGTACTCTTAGTAAGAAGTGCTACTAAAGTAAAAAAAGATGTTATTGAAGCATGTCCTGGTTTAAAAATTATTGGACGTGGTGGTGTTGGAATGGATAATATTGATGTTGATTTTGCTCGTCAACAAGGAATTCACGTAATAAATACACCTGCTGCATCATCAGAAAGTGTAGCCGAATTAGTTTTTGCTCATTTATTCTCTGGTGTTCGTTTTCTTCATGACTCAAACAGAAATATGCCATTAGAAGGTGATACTCGCTTTAACGAATTGAAAAAAGCCTATGCAAATGGAATTGAATTACGTGGAAAAACTTTAGGAATTATTGGTTTTGGTAGAATTGGTCAAGCCGTAGCAAAAATGGCTCTTGGATTAGGAATGCGTGTAATTGCTTCCGACAAGTATATTGGGGAAGCGGTAATTCGAGTAGATTTCTATAACGGACAATTTATTAATGTTGATATTAAAACAGAACCAATTGAAGACTTATTAAAAGAGTCTGATTTTGTTACGCTTCACGTGCCTTCTCAAAATGGTTACATTATTGGTCGTGACGAGTTAAAAATGATGAAAGATAATGTTGGTATTATTAATGCAGCTCGTGGAGGTGTAATTGACGAAGTAGCATTAGTTGAAGCGCTTGATGAAGACAGAGTATTATTTGCTGGTTTAGATGTTTTTGAAAACGAACCTTCACCTGAAATGCATTTATTAATGAATCCAAAAATCTCTTTAACGCCTCACATTGGAGCAGCTACTGTTGAAGCACAGGATAGAATTGGTACAGAATTAGCAGAACAAATCATTAGTTTGTTAAAAAACAACTAATTTTTTGTAACTTTAACTTCCAATTTTTAAAACATAATAAAAATGTCAGGACTTTTAGATATTATAAACAGCGATTTAGGCAAACAAATTATTGGTAATATTTCGCAACAAACAGGAATTGACCAAAACCAAGCAAAAGATGTAGTTTCTTCAAGTTTACCAGAACTTCTTGGTGCTATGCAAGGAAATATGCTTTCAGGTGATGGCGCTTCTGGATTATTAGGCGCTTTAACTAGTGGTAAGCACGATGGAAGTATTTTAGATAATCTTGGTGGATTTCTAGGAGGTGGTGATTTTACTGATGGAAATAAAATTTTAGGCCATTTAATGGGTGACAAATTAGGCGCTGTTGAAACAGGAATTAGTAAAAAAACTGGTGTAGATAGCAGTATAATTGCTAAAATTTTACCTATGCTCGCTCCTATCATCATGGGATATCTTGGCAAACAAGCTAAAAATAAAAATGTTTCTAGCACTACCGATTTAGGTGGTTTATTAGGTGGCCTTTTAACAGGTGCCACTAGCGGAAATAATAGCTCGTTAGGTGGAAGTGTATTAACTTCTGTTCTTGACCAAAACGGTGATGGTAAATTAGATGCTAGCGATGCTATTGCTGCTGTTACTAAGAAAAAAGGCGGTCTAGGTGGTTTACTAGGCGGATTATTTGGTAAAAAATAATTTCAATTGATATAAAAATGTTAAAAGCTCCGAAATTCTCGGAGCTTTTTTTTATATTTAACCATTCTAAATAACTTTCTTTTGAAACAGTATTTGTTTATAGTATCACTTGTTTTTGGATTGCTTTTTTCATGCAATTCCAATAAGAACATTAGTGCAAAGGATGAACAACCTAAACTGGAAAGTGATACTGTTAGAATTGCAAACGATGAAATTGAATATGAAGTCATCATTATTGATCCCGCTTTTACAAATTGGTTCAATTCTAATGCGCGACCAAGAAGTTTCTATTCGCAAAGTTTTTTAGAAGCACGAAATATTGTTTGGGTAACCGAATGGAACAGAAGAGTTATTATGCCTTCGCAATACAATCCCAATCTTTATGAAATGCAAATCAATTATAATGCTTCTACCAATTATGGCTTTGAAGTAAATTATATGATTTATAATTATTTAACTTTTTTTCAACTCCATTACAACCAAAGATTAGGTGGATACACCCCAAGAAGATAAATGAAAAAACTTAAAGAACGCTGGAATATTAAAAGTAATTTTCAGCTTGTGATTATTTTTATTGTTTTTGCTATAACAGGTTCTACGGCTGCTTATCTATCAAGACCAGTTACAGAAGCAATAGGAATTCATAAAGATAATCTTCCTTATTTTTTGTATCTCCCCATTCGGCTTCTGTTAATTTTTCCATTATATCAAGTTTTATTAGTAGTAATAGGAACACTGTTTGGGCAATTTCAGTTCTTTTGGTGGTTCGAAAAAAAGATGCTTCGTAGTATGAAATTAGGTTTTATAGCTGATTTTTTTGAAAAGAAGTTTGAAAATAAAGATTAAAAATAAGTTTAACACTTTTAATTTATTTTTATATTTGAAAAATAGAAAGTTTATTTCGTATATCCGTCCAAAACAGAATACTATACGTTATAAGTTTCGCTTATAAACAAGTTAGCAGTAATTTTAAACGACATACATAAACAATAAACGACAATGAATTGGGTTGCAATTTTCAATAGACTTTTTGAAATAATAAACACACAGGGAGACACGTATTACGGTGGGACAAGGTTTCTTAATACTGTACGTGAAGTAAATTATGGTGTTCCTGCATATCAGACATTTATAGACGAAAGAAGGCAACAAAACAAAAGCACAAGCAGGAGAGATTATTATTTCGACCTTTTTATGGAACAGCCAGAAAATGACCGAAGACAAATTGTTACTTCCATTCTCGACACTGTTGGACATTTAGAACCTGAAAAAAACGAAGCGATTAGGCAACTTTTAGGACAAGCAGCACAAGTTCAAGGACCTCAAGCTCAAATTCCGGAAGACATATGGAACTCTGACAGATTAATCGAATACTTAGAAAGAATGGATACTTCCATTAACGAAGGGAACTATGGTCACACACTGACACTTTCATATACTTGCTTAGAAGGATTTTACAAATCTTTTATTCGTGAAAGAATTCCAGCACAAGCAGCATTAACAGAACTGACGCCAATGGCAGTTCAAATTAGGAATTTCATCAAAACGCAACTTGATGCTAATGGAATTGAGTACCCTGACCAAGTATTAACGCTAATCTCAACGGTGACAAATGCTGTATGCAATGCAAGGAATAATTTTAGCGACTCCCACAGTGGAAACAGAGCCGAAAAATGGGTTGCAGTTTATCTTCGGGACAACGTAAATTCCATAATAAAAATGATTTTGAACTTTATTTAAATTATCAAATATGTATTGTATAGAATGTGGAGCACAAATTCCAGACAACTCAAAGTTTTGTTCTCATTGTGGTAAAAAGCAAACAGAAGCCGAACCATCACTTAAAGAAAAGATTGCCGAAGTAATTATCGAAAAAGAAATTACACGACAAGTTATTGAAGCACACAAATCATCTATTGATTATCTGTTTCTAAAGAAAACTATGGGTTGGTATTTAGCCTGGATTTTATTTCATTTAATGCTGTTGCTTGTCTTTTCTGGAGGTGCATTTGAAAGTGACAATTCTAATGGTGGACTAAGCGACTTTTGGCCATTTGATGACTATTCAGGTAGTCGCTTTGCAAGACGCTATGACATTACAGAATTTTTAGTCTATACAATTTTCCCCTTGGTGATTTTAGTTATTATCAGCTTGACAAGAAATACAGATACAACGGACAACGGACAGACAAATGCTAACGAATAGAAAAACTACTGCTAACAGCACATTGGCAATAGGCGGGGTTTCGTCTCCGCTTGACAGTTTTGTGGTAGTAGAAAGTTCTGGTCTCCGAACTAACTTTTGTGCTAAAAAGCCCGCCCATCGCCAATCTGCAAAACGTTAGAACACATTCAGCTAAAGCTGACTTTTGTTGCTATATTTTGCTGCGCTAAATCCCACCCCAAAAGAAATGTGTTCTAACGACCTGCTAAACCAAATTGCCAGGAATATTTGCTATAATACAGCTTTAACTGCCCATCGAGGGAAAACGTGTACTAACATAAGCTATAAGCAATTTGGTCCTATAATTTTTGCTCCCAATAACCGAAATTTGAACCAATAACGTAAACTGCGTTTACTATTGGACAATCAATTATCCGATTGGTAAGCGGAAGATCTTTAATCGGATAATTGCTTAGCAAATTTCTTATATTTACGCAAAAATCATAGAACTGCGTTTAGCAGGTCGTTGGCATTAATTAAAACAAACTAATCTAAATTGTAAATTTCATTAATAATATATGGGATTATTTAACAAGAAAGAAGTAACAAAAAATTTTAGATATTACTTTGCTGAAATCATTGTAGTTGTGATTGGTATTTTTATAGCCATTCAATTAAATAACCTGAATGAAAACAGAAAAAGTAAAAAAGAAGAACAAAAATCCTTGAAAAGAATTTATAGCGA
The DNA here is from genome assembly GCF_019702945.1 of Flavobacterium okayamense. Classification (NCBI taxonomy): domain Bacteria; kingdom Pseudomonadati; phylum Bacteroidota; class Flavobacteriia; order Flavobacteriales; family Flavobacteriaceae; genus Flavobacterium; species Flavobacterium okayamense. Next base: position 1,627,937 of record NZ_AP024749.1, on the reverse strand, counting down.
TTTAGAAACGGAAAAAAAACTTTTACAAGCATCTGTCAATGAAATAAAAAAGAGTAGTAGTTTTTTAAAAGAAGTTGTATTTGAAAATAAAAGAGATAATCTCGATTCTCTATATATTCACGCATCACAGACCTTCTTTCATTACAAGTTTAATTCCGAGTATATAAATCTTAAATATAGCGGAAAGTTAAATTTAATAACTAACGAGAGATTAAGATTTCTTCTTGTAAGATATTATGAAGCAGGGTATACATTTTATCAAGAGACTTCTAAATTGCATAGAAAATTTACAGAAGAAAAAATAAACACATATTTTAAAGATGAATTTCCAAGAGACACAACAAATCTTCTACAATCAAAATTAGTATTCGATAAACTGAAAAGTCAAAAACTAACAAACATCTTGATTGATCAATTAAATGAATATAATTATCTTCTTGGAGGTATTCGAGTTAATGAAACGGAATTTCTGTTAGAAACAATTAAGAACGAAATAAAAGAAAACTAATGCCAACAATGCCTATAAGTAATTGCTTGAGGTTGGTAAGTGCCAATAGGAATATTCTCCGAATATTCCTCACTATGTAACTTTTTGCTATCTTCGGCACTTTAAGCAACTACCCATAGCCTAACCGTTAGAACACATTATGAAAACCGAACAAAAATTTAAAACTAAAACTGGATTTTGTCACATTCTGACTGACAAAATTGTTTTGACTCGAGACGGAGTAATCGGAAATGTTGAGGAATTGACAACTGGAAAAAATATTTATCGGATTTTGACCATTTATGGAGTTTTAGCAATATTTCTACTTTATTATGCATATCAAAGATTTGAAAATCAAGAATGGTTCGGAACTATAATGTTTGGCGGTATTGGAATTTATCTAATTTATAATATAATAAAAAGTTCAAATTATTCTGCCACACCAGTTATTGAGAGGAATAAAATAAAAAACGTGGAATTTAAGCCCGCTAGAAAGTTTCTAACAAGAAGTTATTTTAAAGTGGATTTCGAGCAAAATGATGGAAAAACAAAAAGTCGAATGATTATGCTTCCAGGTTCACTTAATGACGGAACAAATGAAACGGAAAAAGCACTCGGAATAATGAAAAACGTCGGACTAATAAAATAACGTAGGCTAACACCAGCTATATCATTGCTTCTGACTTTCCTCTCGGAAAGTCAGAAGCAAATTTGCTATCTTCGGTTTACGGCGGAAAATCCTAGCGGACTTTCACGCAACGAAACCATAGCCAAAAACGTTGTGCGTCATTAAAGAAAAACAGAAAACGAAAGAAATTGAGTTGGATAAATAAAATATTTGGAACAAACAAGGTAGAGGAAATTCCAACTCGAAAAATTGACTATATCCAAATAACTAAGGATTGGAACGCTGACCCAGTTTCACCAGAAATTGAACTAAAAGTAGACGGAATTGACTTAATAATGGATATTTATCTCAATCATTTTCAATTCAACAAATATCAGGAAGGAGACAAAGTTAAAATCCGATTTAAAAACTGTGCGGAATATTCTCTGAATACTTGCAATGACGAAGGATATTTTTACGGACAATATAGAACAAATCATAACGAATTACCTTGGGGAGAATTCTATGAAATTAAAAGCGGATTAGATAAAGAGTTGCCAAATCCAATTGAGAAAATTCAAACTAACAATTCTGACAGAAAACATTTTATTTTCTTTTTTAAAGACGATACATTTGAATGTCTAGCTTCTGATTATTATTTAGATTTTTACAATGAAAAAGTACTAAACAAATGTAAAACAAACTATAATGTGGTTTTAGAAGGCAAAGAAATTGGAACTTCTAAGCTAGAAAAAGCAGATGCACCAATGGGAGTTGCATTTGGACTAATTGAATTCAATGGAATAGAAACGCCATACGAATTCTTGAAAGAATACTGCTTGAAAAATAATATTGTAATAAATACTGACGACCCAGAATTTGAATTTATTGATACTCAAGTAATATCAGAATTAAAAGTATTCAGACAGGATGGACTTGAAATAAAAGGAGTAGCCGGAAATGCGATTACTGGAATGAAAGATGAAGGATATGAAATCTCAATTTTGGGAATTAGTTACCCATTTTATGAAGAGGAATTTCCTCATCACGTTGAACATTATAAAAATATGTATAAATCGAAATAAAAACGAACGCACAACACCGTGTATAATTAATGGCTAGTTCTAGCCTACTTACGAAAATCCTCACGGATTTTCTCGCAACGAATCTATAAACAAACCGTTGTACATAATTTAAACCATATTAAAAGTATAAAATAGCACTTTAACCAACTAAAAAAAACTCATGAACGAAAACTTAAAAAACGAATACACATTATCTAGTCGAAAAAGAAGAATTGCAGCATTTATAATTGACCATTTTGTATTTTCATTTTTATTAGTAGGAATTATTTTCTTATTCCTTGGTACAAATTTTATCGATGAAAACAATTTTGAAAAAATAACAAGCGTAATGTTACCATCAATGTTTGTTGGTTTTATAATATACTTTGCTAAAGATTCTATTAAAGGAATTAGCCCGGGAAAATGGATAATGGGGATTATGGTTAGAGATGAAAATCACCCTGAAGAAATTCCTTCTTTTGGCAGGCTACTTTTACGAAATTTGTTTTTATTAATTTGGCCAATAGAATTTATTATTCTAGCTGCAAGTCAAGATAAAAAAAGACTTGGAGACAAATCAGCAAACGCTATTGTTGTTAAGAACCCGAACAAACCTTCTAAATTACCGAGAATAATAGCATTAGTAGGCATTGGTATTGTATTTATGAGTTTTACAATTTTATTTACAGGTACCGCTATGAAAAATTCTAACGCCTATAAAGTAGCAATTTCTGAAATTGAAAAAAACGAAGATATTATTACAGAAACTGGTGGAATTAAAGGTTATGGAATGATGCCAACAGGAAATGTAAACATCTCAAACGGATATGGTGAAGCACAAATGGAAATATCGGTCTTAGGAAATGAAAAAGATATTGATGTAGTTGTGTATTTAACGAAAGAACCCGATGGCGATTGGATTTTAAATGAAATTTATAAGTAAATCCTTTGCAAATTAAAGTCTTCCTAAATATAAAAGCGTATTTTAATTTTATTTAATTTTAAAAAAAACTCATCATTATGTTTAAATTAACAATAAATAGTTTTGTTGTTGGCATATGCAAAAAAAGCTATATTAAATTATCATACAGAAGAATACTTTTAATTATCTTTACAATAACATTCTCATCTAGCTTTGCGCAAAATAAAGAAAAATCTAAAATTAATACTAAAATTAACAAAGATTATAATTCCAGTAGAAAGGCTTTCAAAGGAAAATTAAATTCTGAAGAATACAAAGAAATCAGAAATCTAATATTAAAAGAATTAAAAGTTGAAATACCAGAAAAAAATGCTATTCTCATTAATTATTATCAATATGGGAATAACTGTTATGAATATAAGCTAGATGAAAAAGATGCTTTAACAGTTATACAAAATTGTTTTAGGATTTCATCAAGGCTTTCAAAAGAGAATAATACTAGCGATTTTTTTGTTTATTCTTCTGAAGCATTAAAAAAAGAAAGGATTGAAACCTTTAATAATTTCATTTTAGATTCAGGATTTTTTGACAAAAACATATTTACACTTAAGGAAAATTGTAGAGCATTTTTTATCTTAAAATCTGATGGCGAATTTTTGAAATATTATGGTTCAGATTATTTTTCAGAAGTAAAAAATTTCCTTGAAAAAAAGTAAATTACTAAAAATGTTAGTCAATACATTTATTAAAAAAATTGAATGAGTAAATTATTTTATTTTATAACCTTTTTATTTACGATTATATTATCAGGACAAACTAGTAAATTAAAGTCCTATTCAAAGCAGTATGTTTATATTCTAAACCCTGAAGACACGACTCAAAAAATACTTACTCATATATATACAAAAGATATTTGTGGAAATGAAACAAGCCATTGTGACTTTGATTACATTGACTATTTATCATTTGAATCACAAAAATCGAAAAGTTTGTCAATTAAAGATAGAGGGTATCGTGAATATAATTATGGAAATAATTGCAACCCAATTAATGTGATAATCTATGATAAAAACAAAAAAATACTAAAAAAATATTTTTATAATTACAACGAAAACAATTACTTAGACGAATTATTAATTATAGACTCTCACAATAAACAATTATCCAAATATAAATACAACTATGATAAAAAAGGAAATTTAATAAAAGAAACTCGATATAATAACAAGAATAAAGCTGATCATATAATAAAATATAAATATCTGAATAACAAAGTATGTAAAGAAATCAGAAAACATTTAAATATTAATAATATTATTGTTTGCAATTATACATATGATATTATGAATAATCTTATTATACAGGAATGGTCAAATACAAAAAGTAAAGAGAAAGAATTTGAAATATTTATATATTTGGATTCTTCAAAAATAAAAGAACTATTTATTAGTCAAGAAGGTATAAGCGAAAGATTAAATACTTATTACGAAAATGGATTAGAAAAAACCTCTAAATTAATTCATCCAGAAAATGGCAATATTATATACTATAATTATTATGAATATGAATATAATTAATAGATTTATCATAAAATTCACATCCTTATTTAATCTTTATTTTAGAAATCTAAATAATGAAAATTTAATTATTAAAAATATTAAATAAAAAAGCGACTCATCGAGTCGCTTTTTTTATTATGATTCTTTCTTAATGATGTAAGTGTAAATCCACGTTAGCGTAAATGTAGGTATAATATCTACAAAAGGTATTAACTCCTCTACCGTTCCAAAAACAGCAGCTACTTTACCCGCAGTTCCTTTATACATAGAGGCCAACAACAAACCAGATATAGGTGCCCAAATTAAATCGGTAGTTTCTCCTAAACCTGGTAAAAAATAAGAGAGCATTCCTATAGCATCAAAAATAAGACTCAAAACTAATTTCGCTTTTTTGTTCGTAGGCTTAGCAACACTTTCTACTTGTACTTCGTTTGTCATTTATCTTTTAAAATTTAAAGTTAAGTACTTCATTTAGCGCAAAATCAATGCCAAAGTTATTTTAACTTCGATTGGTAATATTTACGTAGCTTTTCTAGCTTTGGTGCGATTACCATTTGGCAATAGCCTTGTTGCGAATTTTGACTGTAATAATCTTGATGGTACTCTTCCGCCGCATAAAATTCACTCGCTGGCGAAACTTTAGTTACTATAGGATTGCTATACAATTGCTCTTTTTCAATCCATTGAATGTATTGTTCTGCTTTTTCTTTTTGCGCTTCACTGTGGTAAAAAACTTCGCTACGATATTGCGTTCCCACATCAGCTCCTTGTCTATTTAAAGTTGTTGGATCATGTGTGCCAAAGAAAATTTCTAGTAAATCTTCGTAAGAAACCAACTCAGGATTAAACGTAATTTGAATCGCTTCGGCATGACCAGTTGTTCCGTTACAAACTTCTCGATAGGCAGGATTTTTAATAAATCCGCCAGTATATCCAGAAACTACCTTTTCAACACCTTTTACTTCTTGAAAAATGGCTTCAGTACACCAAAAACACCCACCAGCAAAAGTGGCTACTTCTTTTCCTTCTTGTATATTCATTTTAATAGGTTCTTTATATTCTTGAACAGTATATTTTTTCTCTTTGGCTTGACAGCTTGTCAACAATATTATTGATAATAATAACTTTTCCATAGCTTTTAAATTTATTCAAATTTACGTTTTATAAGACGTTTTGGATGTTATTTACTTAACATTTAGCATAAATATAACAAAAAACTTTGTTTCTTTGTAAACATGATAAAAGCGTATAACATTCATAAATATTATGACGATTTACATGTTTTAAAAGGCGTAAATCTTCACATTAAAAAAGGTGAAATTGTTTCTATTGTTGGTGCTTCTGGTGCTGGAAAAACTACTTTACTTCAAATTTTAGGAACACTGGATAAAATTTCAAAAAAATCTGATTCGCAATTGGAAATTAACGGCGAAAATATCTTGTCTTTGTCTGATAAAAATTTGTCTAAATTTAGAAATCAGCATTTGGGGTTTATCTTTCAGTTTCATCAATTATTACCAGAATTTTCGGCTTTAGAGAATGTTTGTATTCCTGCTTTTATTGCCAATCGTGATAAAAAAGAAGTGGAAGAAGAAGCTAAAAAGCTTTTAGATTATTTAGGTTTATCGCACAGAATTAATCATAAACCCAACGAACTTTCTGGCGGTGAACAACAACGTGTAGCGGTTGCACGTGCGTTAATTAATAAACCTGCTGTTATTTTTGCCGATGAACCTTCTGGGAATTTAGATACACATACTGCTGAAAATTTACACCAATTGTTTTTTAAACTTCGAGACGAATTCGGTCAGACTTTTGTCATTGTTACACACAATGAAGAATTAGCAGAAATGGCCGATAGAAAGTTAACCATGGTTGATGGAAATATAGTTTAAATGAAGTTTAACGAACTAAAAGAATTTTTAGACGAGAAAGTCGAATTATACAATCGTCCTGATTTTATAGAATCCGACCCTATTCAAATTCCGCATTCGTTTTCCGTTAAAGAAGATATTGAAATTTCAGCATTTTTAGCGGCAACTATAGCTTGGGGCAATCGCAAAATGATTATCAATAATGCTAAAAAGTTGATGAATATTTTAGGAAATTCACCTTATGACTTCGTCATGAATCATTCGGAAGAAAATCTAGAAAACTTACACTCATTTGTCCATAGAACGTTTAACGGACAAGATGCTGTTACGTTTATAAAAGCATTACAAAACATTTATCAAAACCATAATGGCTTAGAAAGTGTTTTTTCAAAATATCAAAATCAAAAAGACCAAACCGAAAGTATTTCCAACTTTAAAAAAGTATTTTTTGAAGTTGTGCATTTACCAAGAACTACCAAACATATCTCCGATCCTTTAAATAATTCTGCTGCTAAAAGGTTGAATATGATGTTGCGTTGGCTATGTCGCCAAGACAATAAAGGCGTCGATATAGGTATTTGGAAAACTATCAATCCAGCATACTTATCTTGTCCATTAGATGTTCACTCTGGAAATGTTGCTCGTAAATTAGGTTTACTTACGCGTAAACAAAATGATGCAAAAGCCCTAGCTGAGCTAGATTTCAACTTAAGAAAACTAGATGCAAATGATCCTACCAAATACGATTTTGCATTATTTGGTTTGGGCGTTTTCGAAGGTTTTTAAAACCTAACCTTAATATTCTATAACATTCCCTCGTAATCCTATAACACATCACCTTGTGTTGTATCATAACTTTGTAATATCAAATTAGAAAAACAAGTATTAACTATAAAACTAATTATTATGTTACGTTGGACAATTATATTTATCATTCTTGCTTTAGTTGCAGGTGTTTTAGGTTTCGGTGGAATTGCTGCTGGAGCCGCAGGAATTGCAAAAGTTTTATTCTTCATTTTTATAGTATTATTTATATTATCATTAATCAGAGGAAAAAAAGTTTAAATAAATTCATGTTAGTTTAGTTTGGGTTGGTTAAAAACACAAGTCGCTTGGCTTGTGTTTTTTTTATGTAACATTTTTTAGTAAACCTCGTCTTACTTTTAAAACATCTATTTTGGAAACTATACTAACCATTGAAAATCTCAATAAAATTTATGGCAAAAAAGTTCACGCTGTAAATAATCTATCATTTGAAATTCATAAAGGCAATGTTTACGGAATTCTTGGTCCCAATGGTTCTGGAAAATCTACAACATTAGGAATTGTCTTAAATGTTGTAAACAAAACTTCAGGAAATTTTGCTTGGTTTGGCGGTCAATTAGATACTCATGATGCACTAAAAAAAGTTGGAGCTATTATTGAACGTCCAAATTTTTATCCGTACATGACTGCCGAAGAAAATTTACGATTGGTTTGTAAAATCAAAGGTATTCCCTATTCAAAAGTTGAAGAAAAACTAACTTTAGTTGGATTAATAGAACGAAAAGATAGTAAATTCAAAACCTTTTCTTTAGGAATGAAACAGCGTTTGGCTATTGCTTCTGCCCTACTTAATGATCCTGAAATTTTAATCTTAGATGAACCTACGAATGGTTTAGACCCACAAGGAATTCGCCAAATTAGAGATTTAATCAAAATAATTGCCGCTCAAGGAACAACAATATTATTAGCTTCTCACCTTTTAGACGAAGTTGAAAAAGTGTGTAGTCATGTTGTAGTTTTACAAAAAGGTGTAATGTTGTATCAAGGAACAGTTCACGGAATGGTTGCTAATGAAGGCTTTTTCGAACTCGAAGCAAATGACATGACAAGGCTTCAAACGGAAATAAACCAACATAAAGCTGTAGAAAAAACAGAAATAGAAGATGGTAAACTTTATGTTTATTTACATGAAAACCTTGATTCAGCTGAATTAAATTCGTATTTGGCAAACAAAGGCATCGTTTTAAGTCATCTTGTAAAAAGAAAACACAGTTTAGAAGAGCAATTTTTACAACTTACCAATCATCAAACAAACTAATTATGTTCCGATTACTTTCTATCGAATTTCAAAAAATATTTAAAAACAGAGCCAGTAAAATATTAGTAATCCTTTATTTTTCATTGCTTTTCCTGTTGTTTTTAATCAGTAATATTGAGTTTGATTTAGGTCCAATTCATGTAAATATCGCCGATCAAGGTATTTTTAATTTTCCTTTTATTTGGCATTTCAATACGTATGTAGCCGATTATTTTAAAATATTTTTAGCTGTTGTAATTGTTTCAATGATGGCTAACGAATATACTTACGGTACGTTAAAACAAAACTTAATAGACGGATTTAGTAAAAAAGAAGTTATCTTAAGTAAATTTTTAACGGTAGTTACCTTTTCATTTGTTTCAACGTTGTTCGTATTCTTAATCACCCTGATTTTAGGTCTTCGCTTTTCGTCATACAATGAAGTTTCAATTATATTTTCTCAATTAGAATATGTTTTAGGTTATTTTGTAAAACTTGTAGCCTTCTTTTCTTTCTGTTTGTTTTTAAGTGTATTGATAAAACGTTCAGCCTTTGCTTTAGGCTTCTTAATTTTTTGGACAATGTTTGAATTCTTCAGTCACGGAATTTTAAAATATGTAATTTTAAAAGAAAAAGATAGAAGCGAAACTTTAATTGATAAGATATATGATTTCTTTCCATTAGAATCGATGTCTAATATTGTAGTTGAGCCCTATTCTAGATTAAGTTTTGTAAAAACTATTGGTAATCAAGTAGGAATTGAGAATATAAAAGACTACGATGTACACTTTTCAAGCATCTTAATTGCATTAGTTTGGACTTTAACATTTATTTGGCTTTCGTATAAATTGCTAGAAAAAAGAGATTTGTAGTATCTTTGCAGATGCTATGAAGAATTTATATTTATTATTTACTTTATTATTACTGAGTACACCTGCTGTTTCGCAATATATTTCAGTTGATCAAAATTATACAGCACAGCAATTGGTTGAAGATGTTCTTTTTTCAAACTCTTGTGCTTCAGTTTCAAATGTAACTGTTTCTGGCGGTAATTTTGGAACTGGTGAGAAAAGCTGGGGTTATTTTAATAGAAATGGCTCAGCCTTTGAACTTGAAGAAGGTATTATATTAAGTACAGGTAAAATAAATAATGCTGTTGGTCCAAATAGTAGTTTATCTGACGATGATGCTCCAAATTGGAATGGAGACAGTGACTTAAATCAGGCGTTAAGTATCAGCAACTCAATAAATGCTACAATTTTAGAATTTGATTTTGTACCACTTGGAGATAAAATCAGCTTTGAGTACATTTTTTCATCTGAAGAATATCATGATACTGCACCTTGTCAATATTCGGATGGATTTGCATTTTTGCTTAGAGAAGTTGGAACGACTCCGTATGAAAATTTAGCACTTATTCCTGGTACAAATATTCCAGTTAAAGTTACAACGGTTCATCCTGAAATATTTAATGGTTGTGATGGTGAAAACGAACAATATTTTGGTTCATATAACACCTTTAATCATCCTACTAATTACAATGGACAAACAGTAACTTTAAAAGCTGAAGCTGACGTAACTCCTGGAACAACTTATCATATAAAACTTGTAATTGCTGACGAAGGAAATTATAGATATGATTCAGCAATATTTTTAAAAGGAGGAAGTTTTTCATCAGTGGGTACCTTAGGAAATGATAGAACACTTGCTCTGAACAATCCTGTTTGTTATGACGAAACCTTTAGTTTAGATGCAACTACAGCTGGTGTTACTACATATCAATGGTATTTTAATGGTTCTATTTTAAATGGAGAAAATAGTCCTATTCTAAATTTCTCTCCTCCATACAACCAACTAATGAATGGAAACTATAGTGTTTTACTTGGTTTTGGTTCAACTTGTACTGAATCTATGAAAATTAATTTAGATTTTACTGAAGAATTAATTGTAAATGAAAGTACATATACTAAATGTGACGATGATAATGCTCAAAATGGAATTTCTTATTTTACAAATGGAGATTTATTAGCTATTAAAAATCAATTATTTAATTCACTCCCTAGCAATTATACTCTTCAACTTTTTGATAATATTAACGACACTACTCCAATAACAATTCCTTATTATAATAACACACCATATACACATACAATATATGGAAAAATAACAAATGTTAATTGTTATGCTCCAATACCTATTACATTAATTGTAAATATTTTTGAAGATGAAATTCCTGATGAAACTTTAAGTATTTGCAGCGGAAGTTCTGTTATTCTTCAAGCCGAAACGGGATATAATTATATATGGAGCTCTGGGGAGACAACATCTTCTATAGAAGTATCTAATGCAGGAACTTATTCAGTAGAAATTATTAATACTAATGAATGTTCTACTATCAAAAATTTCACAGTTTTAACCTCAGAAATTGCAACTATAGTTGATATAATTGTAAACGATTTTAGTTCAAATAATACGGCAGAAATAATCGTATCTGGTAATGGAGATTATGAATATTCTTTAGATGGAATAAATTATCAAGATAATCCGATTTTCTATAACTTAGAAACAGGTGAATATACAGTATTTGTGAATGACAAAAATGGTTGTGGAATTGCAAGTGCTAACTTTTCAATTTTAGATTACCCAAATTTCTTTACTCCAAATGGAGATGGATTTAACGATACATGGAATATTAAAAATTTAGAAAAAAGAGGATTACAAGAAAGTAAAATTTTTATCTTTGATAGGTACGGAAAACTATTAAAACAGATCAGTCCAGAAGGGCAAGGGTGGAATGGAACAATAAATGGTCATCAAGTTCCTTCAGAAGATTATTGGTTTGTTTTAGAACTTACAAACGGAAAAACCATTAAAGGTCATTTCGCCTTAAAAAGATAAAATGATAAAAAGTATACTTTTAGTTGCAATAGGTGGAGGAATTGGAAGTGTTCTAAGGTTTGTAACAAACCTTTTAATTGCTAAAAATCTTCCTGGCAAACTTCATTATGCCACTTTGACCGTAAATATAATTGGCTGTCTTTTAATAGGTTTTTTAATAGGTTATCTCAACAAACAATCAGAGTCTGAAAATCTAAAATTTTTACTTGTTACGGGTTTTTGTGGAGGATTTACAACTTTTTCTACTTTCGGTTTAGAGAACTATTCTTTAATTCAATCGGGAAATTTAATAACATCTTTACTATACATGGCAATTAGTATAATTATTGGAATACTTTTTGTTGGTTTAGGAATTTATTTAGCAAAATAATTTATGTTTTCACAATCAGAATTATCAGAAATTAAACACATACTATCAACTCCAAAAAAAATTACTATTGTTTCTCATAGAAATCCTGATGGAGATGCTATGGGTTCTTCATTAGGATTATTAAATACATTAAAACAGCTTAATCATGAAGTTTTTTATGTTTCTCCAAATGAATTTCCTGATTTTTTAGCATGGTTACCAAATTCAAAAGATGTAGTTGTTTTTGAAAGAGAAACGGAAAAAGCAAAAGCGATTTTATCTAATTCAGATTTAATTTTTACACTTGATTTTAATGCACTTCATAGAACAGGAGATTTTATGGGAAGCTACCTTGAAACACTTTCTATTCCAATGGTGTTAATTGACCATCATGAACTTCCTGATAATTATGCAAAATATCTATTTTCGGATACAAGTTATGGATCTACATGTCAAATGATATATGATTTTATTAACGCACTAGATTTTAACCCACTCATAAATAAAGATGTAGCAACTTGTATTTATACTGGAATTTTAACTGATTCAGGAGGTTTCCGCTTTCCAAAAACTACGCCTGCCACACATCATTGTGTAGCCGATTTAATTGAGAAAGGCGTTAACAATAGTGAAGTGTATAACTTACTTTATGATAATTCAACATATAATCGTTTACAACTTCTAGGAAAAGCATTACAGAATTTAAGAATTTTACCAGATTTACATGCTTCTTATATAACATTATCACAAGAAGAATTAGATATGTTTCACTATCAAAAAGGTGATACTGAAGGTATTGTAAATTATGGCCTTACAATAAAAGATGTCTTTATAACCGCAATATTCATTGAAAACAAGGAAGAAGGTATCATTAAAATTTCTTTTAGATCGCAAGGGAATTATGATGTTAATAAATTTGCCCGAATGTATTTTAATGGTGGCGGACATATAAATGCAGCTGGAGGTAAATCTTTTTCTTCATTAGAAGAAACTGTAAACCAATTTATTGCTAACTTAGCAAACCTAAATCATCAATAATGAGATACTTTTTATACATATTATCGTTATTTTTCCTTTTAACGAGTTGCTCAAATCAACAAGCTCGCAAGCCTGTTTCATATACAGAAAATTCTTTTATTAAAGAATCTATTGAACGAAATAAAAAGTTAATTGCGAATGAAGAGAAGTTAATTGATGATATTATCAAAAAAGATACACTTAAAGAATACATAGCTTCTTCAAAAGGGTATTGGTACAAATACGAAACTAAAATTGAAGATGTTCTCCCTAATCCTAAAAGAGGTGATATTGCATACTTTGATTATGAAATTAAAAATTTAATGAATCAAATTATATATACAAAAGCTGAATTAAAACCTCAAGAGTATTACGTTGATAAAGAAAATATTCTAATGGGATTAAGAGATGGTATTAAACTAATGAAACAAGGTGAAACCGTTACATTTTTGTTTCCATCACATATGGCATATGGTTATAGAGGAGATACCGACAAAATCGATTCTAATCAACCAATAATTTGTACCGTAACTTTAAACGAAATAAAAGTTGATTCTTTAAATACTGAAAACTAAAAAATGAAAAAAATGACAAGTCTATTTCTGAGCTTAATTGCTTTATTTACTTCTTGTAATAATCCAGGTGACAAACTTCCTGACGGATTATATGCAGATATCAAAACATCAAAAGGAAATATTGTTTTACAATTAGAGTATGAAAAAACACCTATAACAGTTGCTAATTTTGTAAGTTTAGCAGAAGGGAAAAACCCTTTTGTTGCTGAGAAACTAAAAGGAAAACCTTATTATGACGGACTCACTTTTCACCGAGTACTTTCTGACTTTATGATTCAAGGTGGTGATCCTGATGGTAATGGTTCTGGTGGACCAGGTTACCAATTTAAAGATGAATTTCATCCTGATTTAAAACACAATAGAGCAGGAATTTTATCAATGGCAAATGCCGGACCAGCTACTAATGGTTCTCAGTTTTTTATTACACATAAAGAAACTCCTTGGTTAGATGGAAAACACAGTGTTTTCGGACATGTTGTAGAAGGACAAGATGTTGTAAATGCAATTGTTCAAGGTGATTTAATTGAAAAAATTTCAATTGTTAGAAAAGGGAAAGCAGCAAAAAGATTTGATGCCGTTAAAGTTTTCAAAGAATATCACGAAAAAGAAGCAGAAGAGACAAAAAAAATAGCTGAAAAGATTAAAAAAGCTAAAATCGAATCATTAGCAAGAATTGAACAATTAAAATTAGATGGTACAAAATTACCATCTGGTGTAATTTATAAATTTATAAATAAAGGAGAGGGTCAAAAACCTGCTAGCGGTACAGAAGTTTATATCAACTACGCTGGTTTCTTAGAATCTACTGGCGAATTATTTGATACTAGTTTTCAAGATGTGGCTGATGCAAATGGTAAGTTGGATCCAAATAGAGCAGCAGCTAATGCATACAAACCATTCCCTTTTAAATATGGAAACAAACAAGGTTTAATTCCTGGTTTTATTGAAGGTTTAGAGCAAATGAATTATGGCGATAGAATTTTAGTATATATTCCTTCTGCTTTAGGTTATGGAAAACAAGGTGCAGGAAATGTAATTCCACCGAATTCTAATATTATTTTTGAAATTGAAATGTTAGAAACAATGCCAAAATAAAAATAAAAAAGCCCTGAATTTTTCAGGGCTTTTTTTATGCTTAAAACTTCCAATCAAATTCATCTTGATTATTGAAAACTGCACCAATTTCAATTTTAATTAATTGGTTATAATCAAAATATAAGAAAACCCAATTGTCTTCATTAAACAACATCTCTTCGCCTTCAACAATTTCAATTTCCCATTTTTCAATTTTATTAGCTTTAAAAAGCTCTAAAACTTCATTTTTAGATTTCCCTAGAACAGTAGTCCCAAAAAATGTAAGTTCTGTATTTGAAGTTGTAATATAACCTAATTTAAAATCTTCATCTGCATAAAAAGTAAGCTTAGCTTTCAATTTATTATAAACTAAAACTACATTTTCATCTTCATCAAAAAATTGGAAATCTGCTTTTCCATAAATTTGCTCTACGTTATTTTGTTTCATTCCGTATAGCAATTGATCTAATCCAAATTTTAATTTTGCTTCCATAATATATCTGAAATAAAAAAATCCCGAACAAGTCGGGATTTAAAATTATGCTATTTTAAAACGTTTTCTATCGTTTTCATTCAAATAAATTTTACGTAAACGTAACGATTTTGGTGTTACTTCTACATATTCATCTTTTTGAATATATTCTAATGCTTCTTCTAATGAGAATTTAATTGCAGGAATAATTCTTGCTTTATCATCTGCTCCAGAAGAACGAACGTTTGTTAATTTTTTAGTTTTAGTTACGTTCACAACCATATCGTCACCACGTGAATTTTCACCAATTACTTGTCCTTCGTAAATATCTTCATTAGGATCAACAAAGAATTTACCACGCTCTTGTAATTTATCAATAGAATAAGGAATTGCTTTACCGTTTTCCATAGAAATTAAAGAACCACTTAAACGTCCAGGAATCTCTCCTTTGAATGGTTGGTACTCAATAAAACGGTGAGACATAATAGCTTCTCCAGCAGTAGCCGTAAGTAATTGATTACGTAATCCAATAATTCCACGAGATGGAATGTTGAATTTAATAATCATACGTTCACCTTTTGGCTCCATGCTTAACATTTCACCTTTACGAACTGTAACAAACTCAACTGCTCTTCCTGATAAATTTTCAGGTAAATCAATTGTTAATTCTTCAACTGGCTCACATTTTACACCATCAATTTCTTTAATGATAACTTGTGGTTGACCAATTTGTAACTCATACCCTTCTCTTCTCATTGTTTCAATTAAAACTGATAAGTGAAGAACACCACGACCAAAAACTAAGAATTTATCAGCAGAATCTGTTTCGTTAACACGTAATGCTAAGTTTTTCTCTAATTCTTTAGTTAAACGATCTTTAATATGACGAGATGTTACAAATTTACCTTCTTTACCAAAGAAAGGTGAATCGTTAATAGTAAACAACATACTCATTGTAGGCTCATCAATTGCAATAGTTTGTAATGCTTCTGGGTTTTCGAAATCTGCAACAGTATCACCAATTTCAAATCCTTCTAAACCTACTAAAGCACAAATATCTCCAGCAACGACTTCTGTAACTTTCTTACGTCCTAAACCTTCAAAAGTATGTAGTTCTTTTATTTTAGTTTTAATAATCTTTCCGTCTCTTTTTACCAAAGAAACATTCATTCCTTCTTTTAATACTCCTCTTTGTAAACGACCAATAGCAATACGACCTGTAAAACTTGAGAAATCTAATGAAGTAATTAACATTTGAGGAGTTCCTTCAGAAACTTTTGGAGCTGGAACATTTTCTAAAACCATATCTAATAAAGGTTCAATGTTTTCAGTTTGATTTTTCCAATCATCGCTCATCCAGTTATTTTTAGCCGAACCATAAACTGTTGGAAAATCTAATTGTTCTTCTGTAGCCCCTAATTCAAACATTAAGTCGAAAACCTTTTCATGAACTTCTTCTGGTGTACAGTTTTCTTTATCAACTTTATTAATAACAACACAAGGTTTTAAGCCTAAACTAATTGCTTTTTGTAAAACAAAACGAGTTTGAGGCATTGGTCCTTCGAATGCATCTACTAATAAACACACACCATCAGCCATGTTTAATACACGCTCTACTTCTCCACCAAAATCGGCGTGACCTGGAGTATCGATAATGTTAATCTTAGTTCCTTTGTATATAACCGATACGTTTTTAGAAGTAATTGTAATCCCTCTTTCACGCTCCAAGTCATTATTGTCTAGGATTAAATCTCCTGTGTTCTCGTTTTCACGAAATAATTGACAATGGTACATAATTTTATCAACCAAAGTAGTTTTACCGTGGTCAACGTGTGCAATAATAGCGATGTTTCTAATAGAATTCATTCGATGATTTTTTGAAGGTGCAAAATTAGTGTAAATATTTTATAAATCACTACTAATTAAAAAGATAAAGTAAATTTAATATACAAAAAAAGCTCTCACAAGGAGAGCTTTATGTTTTATCTACACTGAAGCAGTTAATTATAAACTTGCAACATGTTTCGTTAACTTAGACTTTAAGTTTGAAGCTTTGTTAGAATGAATGATGTTTTTCTTAGCTAATTTATCAATCATTGAAATTACGCTTGGTAATTTTGCAATAGCTTCAGCTTTATCAGTAGCCATACGTATTGATTTAATAGCATTACGTGTAGTCTTGTGCTGATATCTGTTTAAAACTCTTTTCTTTTCGTTGCTTCTAATTCTTTTTAAAGCTGACTTATGATTTGCCATTTTACTTCTTTTTAATTGTAATAATAATTTATAAACTATTAGTTAAAAAAGAAAAACCTCCCACAATTGCATTACAATCACTTTGGTTTTAACTAATAAAATAAAAATCAGAGACACTTGACTTATATTTTACAAAACTTAATCACAACTAATTAGTAGCCCGTAGGGGAATCGAACCCCTCTTACCAGGATGAAAACCTGGCGTCCTAACCGATAGACGAACGGGCCTTGAGATATTTTGTAGTCCGTACGGGAATCGAACCCGTGTTACCAGGATGAAAACCTGGCGTCCTAACCCCTAGACGAACGGACCATTATTCTCATTTGCGGTTGCAAAGATACACCTAATTTTTATTCCTGCAATAGTCAAATGAAAAATTTTAAAAAAAAATTAATAAGCCTTAGCAAACAGTACTCTTCCATTAGATGGAGCACCTGTTAAAATACATTTTCCTTCCTCTTCTTTTTGATCTAAAGGAATACAACGAATGGTTGCTTTTGTCAATTCTTTTATTTTTTCTTCTGTTTCAGGAGTTCCGTCCCAATGTGCTGATAAAAACCCACCTTTTGTTTCTAATAAATCCTTAAACTCATCAAATGAATTTACTTCTGTAATATGCGAATTTCTATAATCCAACGCTTTAGCATATAAATTCGTTTGAATTTCATCTAATAAATTCATTATATAGTCAACAATTCTATCTTTTGAAATAACTTCTTTTGATAATAAATCTCTACGAGCTACTTCATACGTTCCATTTTCAAAGTCTTTAGGACCAATTGCTAAACGTACTGGAACACCTTTCAATTCATATTCAGCAAACTTAAATCCTGGGCGTTGAGATTCTCTACTATCGTATTTAACTGAAACACCTAAATTTTTTAATTCTTTAACCAAATCATTCACTTGTGCAGAAATTTGTTCTAATTGCTCATCTGTTCTATGAATTGGAACAATGACTACTTGAATTGGTGCTAAATTTGGAGGCAACACTAATCCATTATCATCAGAGTGAGTCATGACCAAAGCTCCCATTAATCGTGTAGAAACCCCCCAAGAAGTAGCCCATACATATTCTTGCTTCCCTTCTTTTGTAGCAAATTTCACATCAAAAGCTTTGGCAAAATTTTGTCCTAAAAAGTGAGATGTTCCTGCTTGTAAGGCTTTTCCATCTTGCATTAAAGCTTCAATACAATAGGTTTCCTCCGCACCAGCAAAACGTTCGTTTGCAGTTTTATAACCTTTAACAACAGGAATCGCCATAAATTTTTCAGCAAAATCAGCATACACATTCATCATTTGTTCCGCTTCTGCAATTGCTTCATCTTTTGTAGCATGTGCTGTATGTCCTTCTTGCCATAAAAACTCAGCGGTACGCAAAAACAAACGCGTGCGCATTTCCCAACGAACTACATTCGCCCATTGGTTCACTAATATTGGTAAATCTCTATACGATTCGATCCATTTTCTATAAGTATCCCAAATAATTGTTTCAGAAGTAGGTCGAACAATTAATTCCTCTTCTAATTTTGCATCAGGATCAACTTCTATAGATTTTCCATCTTCACCAGTTTTTAAACGATAGTGCGTTACAACAGCACATTCTTTTGCAAATCCATCAACATGGCTAGCTTCTTTACTAAAGTATGATTTGGGTATAAATAGTGGAAAATAAGCATTTTCATGCCCTGTTTCTTTAAACATTCTATCTAATTCGGCTTGCATTTTTTCCCAAATTGCATAACCATATGGTTTAATTACCATACATCCCCTTACTCCTGAATTTTCGGCTAAATCAGCTTTAACTACCAATTCGTTATACCATTTTGAGTAATCTTCTGCTCTAGTTGTTAAGTTCTTGCTCATTATTAATGTTTTGGCATAAAATTTGTTTAACTTTATCTTAAGTAAAATATTCGACAAAACTAGTTAAATTTGTATTGTCCGACAATAAAAAAAATGCGTTATGAAGACTAAACTACCTTTTTTAAGTAAATTTCCTATGCTTTTTGCATTTGGAAGTTTAGCTGTTTTTGTAATTTCATGTGGCTCGTATCAAAATTCTTCTTATTATGATAATGATGGCGTTTATGGAAATTACGATAGAAACGATAATGAAGTAATCAATCAGTACACAGAAGAAAATCTGCAAAATGGGCAAGTTTATGCAGAACAATTCAAATCAATGCAAGGAGAATATCAAGATCAATATGAGTATTTTACTGATGTTGATAATTATTCTTCAGAAACAGCAAATGATACAGTTGTAACTGTTTATAATTCTCAATATGATAGCTCAAACAGATATGCTAGTTGGGGTAATAATAATCATGATGTAACCATTAATTACTACAACAATGGTTGGTATGGATGGAACTCTTGGTATGACCCTTATTGGGGGTGGAACTCTTGGAATAGACCTTACTGGGGATGGAATTCTTGGTATGGTGCTAATTGGGGCTGGGGATGGAATTCTTGGTACGGTGCCAACTGGGGCTGGGGATGGAATTCTTGGTATGGTCCAAATTGGGGTTGGGGATGGAATTCTTGGTACAATCCATATTACGGCGGCTGGTATAATGGTTATTATGGAAATTATGGAAGAAATGTCGTTTATAGCTCAGGACCTAGAGGAGGAAGACCATATTATGGTACTACAAATAGGAATTCTACAAGAAATAATGTCAACTTAAACCGACCTAGAAGTACTTCAAGCAATCCAAGAAGTATAAACAATAACTCTAATCCTAGAAATGTGAATAGTTCTTCTCCTAGACCTAGATCTAATAACTATTCTACACCAAGATCAAACAATACAACAACACCAAGAAGCAATAATACTTCAACTCCTAGACCAAGATCTAACTATTCTTCACCTAGACCTAGTTCAAACAGTGGTTTTTCTTCACCAAGAAGTTCTGGAGGAAGTTTTGGAGGTGGAAGAAGTGGAGGCTTTAGCGGAGGTGGAAGAAGCTCTGGTGGACGTGGACGTTAATATAATTTTGCTATGAAAAAAACATTAATTACACTATTAGGCTTAGGATTTTTTATATCTAACGCCCAAGAAATAAGACAAGAAGATGGATTACGATATGCCATTCAAGATCTAACCGGAACGGCTAGATTTAGAGCAATGAGTGGTGCTTTTGGTGCCTTAGGAGGAGATTTATCTGCTCTTAATGTAAATCCTGCGGGAAGCGTTTTGTTTACAAACAATTATGCAAGTATTTCTGGTTCAAGTTTTAGTACTAAAAATAATAGTAATTATTTTGGGACAAAAACGGATGAATGCTATAGTACATTAGATTTAAATCAATTAGGAGCCGTTTTTATATTTGAAGACAAAGGTGGAAGTAGTGACTGGAAAAAATTCTCAATTGGATTAAATTATGAAAATACTCATGATTTTGATAACGAAATCTTTATTGCAGGAACAAATCCGAACAATTCAATTTCACAATATTTTGTAGACCAAGCAAATTTTATTGCGAATACTGATTTCAATGATTATCAATATGATATGGGATACGAAACGTACATCATTAATCCTGATACCAATAATCCAGGTTTATTTATTTCAAATGTTCCTGGTGGAGGAAATTATTACCAAGAAAACCTGATAACTACAACAGGTTATAATGGTAAAATCACAGGTAATTTTGCTACATCTTATAAAGATAAAATTTTTCTTGGATTAAATTTAAATGCGCATTTTACAGACTATGTTAGAACAACGAGTTTATACGAGTATAATGAAAATCCTGAAAATGCATCATCGCAACCTACAGTAAGAGAGATACTTTTTGATAATCAATTATCTACCTATGGTTCTGGTTTTTCATTTAATATTGGTGCAATTGCAAAAGTAACCGAATCTTTCAGAGTTGGTATTGCATATGAATCACCAACTTGGTATAGACTTACAGATGAATTAATTCAAGATTTATATACTTTTGGTAATGTAAATGTCCCATCTGGTGATGAAAATAGATATTATCAAGGGCCAATTTTTGTATTTCCTACATACAAACTTCAAACTCCAAGTGCTTTAACAGGTAGTGCTGCATACATTTTTGGAAATAGAGGTTTAATTAGTTTAGATGTTTCTAGAAAAGACTTTAGTGAAATTCAATTCCGACCAAAAAACGTTTCTGTTTACCAAGATTTGAATACAGGAATTGGAAATTCCCTAACTGATGCATTAGAAATTCGCCTAGGTGGAGAGTTCAAATACAAACAGTGGAGTTTTAGAGGTGGATATCGTTTTGAAGAAAGTCCGTACACAGTTGATTACCCTATGGGAGATTTAACAGGTTATTCTGGTGGATTAGGATATAACTTTGGAAAAAACAGATTAGACTTAGCTTATTCTTATGCACATAGAAATTATAAACAATATTTAATTTCTTCAGGTATGAATGATACTTCAAGAATTAGAGCCATTCAAAATAATGTAACATTAACATATTCTGTTAATTTTTAATTTTAGCTTTAAGATAAAACAATGACCCGATAGAAGTTCTATCGGGTTTCTTTTTTAAAGTTTATAGATATGCTTTCATTTTTTTAATGTAATTTTGCAATCCAAATTTTTAAACACATGAGAACCAAATCGTTAAAGAAAAATAAAATCAATGTTGTTACCTTAGGTTGTTCAAAAAATGTTTACGATAGTGAAGTTTTAATGGGACAATTAAAAGCAAATGGAAAGGAAGTAACTCATGAAGCTACTAAAGACGAAGGCAATATTATTGTAATCAACACTTGTGGGTTTATTGACAATGCTAAGGAAGAATCGGTTAATACTATTTTAGAGTATGCTGATAAAAAAGAACGAGGTTTGGTTGATAAGGTATTTGTAACTGGTTGTTTATCTGAACGTTACAGGCCGGATTTAGAAAAAGAGATTCCAAATATTGATCAGTTTTTTGGCACAACAGAATTACCTTTATTACTAAAAGCTTTGGGCGCTGATTATAAGCACGAATTAATAGGCGAACGTTTAACAACAACTCCTAAAAACTATGCGTATTTAAAAATTTCAGAAGGTTGCGACAGACCGTGTAGTTTTTGCGCGATTCCATTAATGAGAGGAAAACACGTTTCAACTCCAATCGAAAAATTAGTAATTGAAGCTGAAAAACTTGCAAAAAATGGCGTTAAAGAATTAATTCTAATTGCTCAAGATTTAACGTATTACGGTTTAGATTTATACAAAAAAAGAAACTTAGCTGAACTTTTAGAAGCATTGGTTAAAGTTGAAGGAATTGAATGGATACGCTTACATTACGCATTCCCGACTGGCTTCCCTATGGATGTATTAGAATTAATGAAACGTGAACCTAAGATTTGTAATTACTTAGATATTCCTTTACAACATATTTCTGATAATATTTTGAAATCGATGCGCCGTGGAACGACTTACGAAAAAACAACAAACTTGTTGAAGGAGTTTCGTAAAGCTGTTCCAGAAATGGCAATTCGTACTACTCTAATTGTTGGTTATCCAGGTGAAACGGAGGAAGATTTCCAAATATTAAAAAATTGGGTTGAAGAAATGCGTTTCGAACGTTTAGGATGCTTTGCTTATTCTCATGAAGAAAACACCCATGCTTATTCATTAGTTGATGATGTTCCAGATGAAGTTAAACAACAACGTGCCATGGAAATTATGGATATTCAAGCTCAAATTTCTTGGGAGTTAAACCAAGAGAAAATTGGACAAACTTTCCGTTGTGTTATTGATAGAAAAGAAGGCGAATATTTCATTGGAAGAACGGAATTTGATAGTCCAGATGTTGACAATGAAGTATTAGTTGAAGCATCGAAATTCTATTTAAAAACTGGAGATTTTGTTGATTTAAAAATTACTGATGCTACAGAATTTGATTTGTACGCAGAACCTTTAAACTAACAATGGATTCATTATCTCAAATTGTTCTTGGCGCCGCAACTTTTGCTCTTGTGAAAGACAAGGAAATAGGAAAAAAAGCAATGCTTTATGGTGCTATACTTGGTACAATTCCAGATTTAGATGTTTTATTAAATCCTTTTTTTACAGATATTCAACAATATGCTATTCATAGAGCATTTTCACATTCTATTTTCTTTTTGTTTCCATTAAGCCTTATTTTTGGCATTTGGTTTCATAAAAAATATAAAACACCTTACTTCGGTTGGTTTTGGGCGTCTTTTTTAGCATTATTTACACACCCATTATTAGATATTTGTACTACTTACGGCACAAGAATACTATATCCATTTTCTAAGGAGTTCTATTCCTTAAATAATGTTTTTGTTGTTGACCCATTATATACAATTTGGTTATTAATAGCTTGTATTGTCTTATTAATTCTGAAGAAAGACAATTCATTTCGAAAAAAAATCATAGCAACTTCATTAACAATTTCAACTTTATATTTAGTTTGGGGATTGGTAATAAGAACTTTCATTTATAATGAATTTACTGAAAAATTAAATTCTGAAAACATTTTATTTTCAAAATTAACAGTTACACCTACTCCATTTAATACTTTTTACTGGCAAGTCGTTGTAAAAACAGATGACGGTTACTACATAAGTGATTATTCTTTATTAGACTCTAATCATAAAATGGAATTAATTTATGTACAAAACGATGAATCCATAATTAGAAAAATTAAAGCAGATAAAAGCCTTGAACCTTTTGTAAACTTCTCACAAGATTTTGCCTATGCAAGATTCGAAAATGGAATTGAAAAAGTATCTGTGCTCAAATTTGGGGTTTTCCTTAATAAGGATAAACAACCTGAATTATTTTTCCCCTTATGTAAAAATGAAAATGGTGACTATTTCATAGATAAAAACATATCTTACTCTTTAGATGAAGCGTCGAAATCGATTTGGAAAAGAATTAAAGGAAATTAATCTAATTTAAGAAAAATGACTAAAACCTTGTAAAATATGATTTACAAGGTTTTTTTATTATTTTGAATGATTTATATCATGTTTTTTATTATCTAAAGGAAGTAACTTTGAATATGAAAGTTAAACATTAAAACAATTTTAGGTATGATAAAAAAGCATGTACTTACTGAGGCATTTCCAGAATTTGAAGCTAAGATTAACTCTTTAAAGGTTGAAAATAATCATTTTAAAAAATTATTTGATGCTTACGATGAGTTAGACCATGAAATCTATAGAATTGAAAGTGATGCTGAACCAGCTACTGATGAAGTTTTAAATAAACTTCGAATGGAACGTGTACAATTAAAAGATGAAATTTATAGTTTCTTGCAACAAAATTAAGAGTAGATTTTTTTAATAGTAGTATTCATAATACTGCGTGGTTAGTTGAAAATCCTTATCGTAAATGGTAAGGATTTTTTATATTTGATAAAAAAAGATGTTTTTACGAATCGAAGAAACCAAACCTAAAAAATTAATTGGATACTCTACCACTACTTCAATAGCTGAAGATAAAACCATTATGGTTTGGAAAAAACTAATGCCTCGATTAAAAGAAATTCACAATGCAGTTTCGGCCGATTTGTTTTCACTTCAAATTTATGATTTTAAGAGTTTAGAAAAGTTTACTCCTTTAACTAAATTCCAAAAATATGCATTAGTTGAAGTAAAAGATTTTGATTCTATACCCGAAGGTTTTGAAAAATTCGAATTAGAACCTGGAAAGTATGCTGTTTTTCTTCATAAAGGCACCACTCAAGATTTTATGCAAACAACACAATTTATATTTGGAGAATGGTTGCCTAAAAGTGAGTTTAAATTAGATGACAGACCACATTTTGAACTGTTAGGCGACAAATACAAAGGACATGAAAATCCTGAATCGGAAGAAGAAGTTTGGATTCCTGTAAAATAGTTTACTTCAACACGCGATTAATTTGTACAAAACGTTTTTTGTAATAATCTTCGTTTAGGGAAGAAATAATAACACCCGAAGATGTTGACGAATGAATAAACTTAATTTCGTCTCCATTCACTTCCGTAATCATACCAACATGACTTATAGTTCGTCTTCTATTTGTTGCAAAAAAAATCAAGTCGCCTTTTTGAGCTTGTTTTCTTTTTACCTTAATACCATAATTTGCCTGATCTCTGGAAGTTCTTGGTAAGTTTATATCTATTTCTTTAAATGTTGTACACATTAATCCCGAACAATCGAAACCTGCCTTTGTAGTTCCACCAGATCGATAACGCACACCTAAGAATTCGCTAGATTTTAGAATTAGAGCATCAGCTAAAGCTAAAGTAACTTGGGAAGAGTTTTCAACTTCGTTTATTTCTTCATCCTTAACCGCTACAACCTCAACATTTTCAGTTTGAACTCCTTTTCTAATTACCAACTGATAATTCATTGGTAAAGTTTTATCTAAATTGGGGTTTAGCTCTTGCAATTTTGAAACTGAAGTGTCGTATTTTCTAGCAATTCTATATAAAGTTTCACCTTTTTTTACAACGTGAATAACATCAACCGCATTTAAGTCTTCTTCGACATCTTGATTCTCAACATTATTTTCAGATGGAGTAATTGTAGGTTGTTCAACTTCGACAACTTCTTCTTTCTTTTTAAGTTGAACAATCATTCCAATTTTTAAATCTCTAGAATCTAAATCGGGGTTTAGTTTTTGAATTTCATTTATAGATAAATTAAACTTTTTAGAAATTCCATAAAATGTATCTCCTTTTTCAACTTTATACGTTTCTGGAAGAATTAGGACAGTTTCAATAGTCTTAACTTTTTTTGGAACTGTAATCACTTGTCCAATTTGAAGATATTTTCCTTTTAAATTAGGATTTACATCAAATATAGCTTTCTCTTTCACATCATATTTTTTTGCAATGGCATAAATAGTTTCTCCTGCACTCACTCTATGGTTAACAACCGTTTGAGAGAAGGCAGAAAAAGTTAAAATGAATATAAAAAATAAAAAAATTGTCCGTTTCATAATAAATTAATCATCACAAATACTGATTAAAAAGCATGCCAAAAATAAACATTTACAAAAACAAAATACATATATATTATATTTTAACGAAATTCTTAACCAAACATCGTTTTAAATTAACAAACTATAAAAAAATTAAATATTTTTACAAAAACTAACAAAATGAAAAAAAATCTACTACTATTATCTTTTTTTATCATTAATCTTTCAATTGGTCAAGTTGGCATTGGCACATCAACCCCTCAAGGTTCATTGCACATAGAATCTATCAACAATGATGGATTAATTATTCCTAAAGTAGCATTGACAAGTTCAACAGATAATACAACGGTTCCCACACTAATAGATTCTGAATTAATTTATAATACTGCAACAATTGCAGATGTATCACCTGGTTTTTACTATTGGAACGCAACTACTTCTATTTGGCAAAGTTTATCACAAGGTAAAGAATGGAGTACTTGGGGAAATACAGGAACCAATCCAGCTAATAATTATCTTGGAACTACCGATAATCAGCCTTTAATTATTAAAACAAATAATACAGAAAAAGTTGTTGTTTTAGCCAATGGTAATGTTGGTATTGGAAATATTTCACCAACCGATAGATTAGTCGTTAGCAATGGACGTGTCGAATTTACAAATACAAATGATGCAACTCCAACAGCTGGAACAGGTGTTTTAGAAATTGGAAATAGTCTAAGAATTGATAACAATGAAATTATTACAAACACCAATTCAATCTTATATTTACAAAATGATAATGACGGAGATTTAAGGGTTGATGCTAGTACTTTTACAGTTGACGCAAGTGAAAATAGTGTTGGAATAGGTACAACTGCTCCTAATACTAGTGCTGTATTGGAGGTTCGATCTACAACAAAAGGGGTATTATTACCAAGAATGACAACTATTCAAAGAGATGCCATGGGAGGAACACATCCTGAAGGGTTATTAATTTTCAATACAACAACTAATTGTTTTGAATTCTGGGATACAAGTTCAATACCTGTGACTGGTAATAATGGATTTTGGAATAGCTTGTGTAGTACATGTGATTCAATTGTTATTATTTCCACAAATCAAACAGGATTTAATTTAAACACTTACATTGGTGGTGGTCAAGCAAAAAATTATTGTGTTTACGTTCGCGCTGGTGTAACTTTATCTGCCGCCGCAAATGGTGGATCAGGATCAGCAGGAAACCCAGGATTTGATGCGTCTACAATGCCAGCAGGAGCTTCAATAACTTTATATAATTATGGTAATATTTATGCTGGAGGTGGAGATGGCGGTACTGGAGGTCAAGAGAGTGATGCCGTTTGCCAAGGAGATACAAATGGACAAAATGGTGGAAGAGGTGGTCATGCAATACAAACATCAGGTACTGTTCCAATAAATGTTTTAAATTATGGTACCGTACGCGCCGGTGGCGGTGGCGGTGGCGGTGGCGGTGCTACTTGTGCAGCTGCAGGCGGCGGCGGCGGCGGCGGCGCTGGCACTCCTCCTGGTGGAGGTGGTGGCAATAATACCACAAGAGCTACATCAGGATTTATTTGTGGATGTGGTGGATCAGCAAGTAATTTTGGAAATGCAGGAACTCCTTTAGCAGGTGGTACTGGTGGGGCTGGAGTTAATAGAGGTGCTACATCTTGTACCTGCAATGGAACAGGAGCCGGAACTGGTGGAATTGGAGGCGTTCCTGGTGTTGCGGGGAATATAGGAGGTGGAACACAAAGAAGAGGTAATGGAGGTGCTGCAGGTTTAGCATTACAAGGTAACGGCAGTGGTTCAACTTTTTCTAATTATGGAACACAAACAGGAGCAATAAACCCATAATGAATAAATTATTGTTTTATACGTTGCTAATAGTCAATACTGTTTTTTCTCAAAATATTGAAATTAAAAACAGTAGTACTTCTTTTATTAAATTAAATCAAGAACAAATTGATTCAATTAAGAATGCGGAAGATGGTTATATGGTATTCAATACTACTACTGGTTGCATTAATTATTTTTTTACTAATAAATGGTTTGCTTTATGTGGTGAGTGTACACCTAAAGCTAGGTTACCTAAAATTGATTCTATTATTCAAAAAAATAATTTAGTAAAAATCTATTATTCTGATTTAGTTAAGGGTAGCACTCAATTTAAAATAGAAAATTGGAAAATGAGCAATGAATCTCCTTATATTTCAAATATCCCTTCAAACACATCGAGTCTTACTATAAGTATAAAAAAAACAACTAGTTGTGGAAGTATTGACTCAACTTTTAATTTTAAAGTAAAAGAATATAAAGTATCACCAATTGAAATTATAAAGATTAACAACAAACCTATAAAAACGCGATTGATAGGAAAAACAAGATGGATGTGTGAAGATTATGCTGTTAATATTGCTGTAAAAGATATTTTCAAAAATTGCCCTGAAGGATGGAGAATTCCAAATAATAGGGATTGGGAAGATTTACTTGTAAATTATTTAGAAAATTATGAAGAATTATTTAACAAAAACAATGATTATAATACATCTATTTCATTAAATAAAAATGGAGTTTATTCTATAAAAGATAAAGTTTTAATTGCTAAAAATGAATCTGGATATTATCTTACAAATGATCATTATGATTCTAAACAAGGTATTCTAATAATTTCTGAAAACGGTCACTCAATTGCTTACGAAAAACAATCCCTTTTTTTAATATCTGTTCGATACATTAAAGATGAATAAAATTATACTGATTTTTGTACTTTTTAGTTCATTAGTAAATGCACAATTTAAAACCAAACCGATTGAATATGCAATTGATTTTTTAATTCGTAACAAAGAAACAAAAGACTATTCCTATAATTTACAATTAATGACACATTGGTTAAATAATCAATATACTTTTAACCCTTCATTAAAACAAATTCCGTTAGGTGACAAAAAGCTAAACCCAGATGAACAAATACCTTATTCTTTTTTTAATTCAATAATTGAGAAAAAAAACATAAAACCTATAGATTCTTTAATCTACAATTATAACAAGACACTAGGAATTGAACATTTACTTCTTTGGGCATCAAATTCTAATAGTATTAGATTTGATTCTGAATGCAAAAAAACAATCTTAGAAAAAACACCCGAAAATTTAAATATCAGACAAATCAGTCATATAGCACTAGCATATAGATGGTCTAAGTATAATCAAACAAGAGAAGAAAATTTACTTTTTAAAAACTATATTACTTTTATAACACCTATACTTTTAGAAAAAATTAAAAAAGAAGATTCAATAAATGACAATTGGCTAGAAGGAATAATAGGATTAATATGCTTTGAAAAGCCTAATTTAGTAAAAAAAAGATGGTTAAAAAAATTACTACAAAAACAAAATAAAGATGGAGGTTGGTCATGGGATCCAGATGAAGATAAGTCATCAAATATACATACTACTCTTTTGGCATTATGGGTTATAAAAGAGTTTGAATAAAAAAACCGCCTTACAGCGGTTTTTAAATTACAACGGAATATTTCCGTGTTTACGTTTTGGAGTATCTACTACTTTGTTTTCTAAAATTGAAAACGCTTTAAGTAGTTTTCTACGTGTATTTTCTGGTAAAATTACCTCATCTATAAATCCGCGTTTTGCAGCGCTATAAGGATTTGCAAATAATTCGGCATATTCTGCTTCTTTTTCCGCTAATTTAGCAGCTGGATCAGCTGCTTCGCTAATTTCTTTCTTAAATATAATTTCCGAAGCTCCTTTTGCTCCCATTACTGCAATTTCTGCTGTTGGCCAAGCAAAGTTAAAATCGGCACCAATGTGTTTTGAGTTCATTACGTCATACGCTCCACCATAAGCTTTACGCGTAATTACTGTAACTCTTGGCACAGTTGCTTCACTAAATGCATATAATAATTTAGCCCCATGCGTAATAATTCCGTTCCACTCTTGATCTGTACCGGGTAAGAAACCTGGCACATCCTCTAACACCAATAATGGAATATTGAATGCATCACAAAAACGCACGAAACGTGCACCTTTAATTGAACTGTTCACATCTAAACATCCTGCTAAAACCATAGGTTGGTTCGCCACAATACCAATACTTCTTCCACCTAAACGAGCAAAACCTACAATAATATTTTCAGCAAAGTTTTTGTGTACCTCAAAAAAACTATCTTCATCGATAATCCCTTTAATCACATCATGCATGTCGTAAGGCTTGTTTGCATTATCTGGAACAATTGTGTTTAATGCTGTACGTAATTCTTCTCCTAATTCATAAGCTAATTTTGGAGTTGTTTCACGATTATTTTGAGGCATATAACTCAATAGCTTCTTGATATCTTCTAAACATTCCACTCCGTTTGGAGAAGTAATATGTGCTACACCCGATTTAGTAGAGTGTGTACTTGCTCCCCCCAATTCTTCAGAAGTTACTTCTTCGTTAGTAACCGTTTTTACAACGTTTGGTCCGGTAACAAACATATAACTATTGTTTTCCACCATAATCGTAAAATCGGTCATTGCTGGAGAATAAACTGCTCCACCAGCACATGGTCCCATAATAGCAGAAATTTGAGGAATTACTCCAGAAGCTTGTACGTTTCTAAAGAAAATATCAGCATAACCACCTAACGAACGAACACCTTCTTGAATACGTGCTCCACCCGAATCGTTTAAACCAATCATAGGTGTTCCCGTTTTTAAAGCCATATCCATTACTTTACAAATCTTTTCTGCATGCGTTTCCGATAACGAACCACCAAAAACGGTAAAATCTTGTGCAAAAACATAAACTGGACGTCCATTAATAGTTCCGTAACCTGTTATAACACCATCTCCGTAATACGATTCGTTTTCCATTCCGAAATCGGTTGTACGATGTGTAACCAACATTCCCATTTCTTCAAAAGAACCTTCGTCTAATAAATATTCAACGCGTTCTCTCGCTGTTAATTTTTTCTTTTCGTGATGCTTAGCAATACGCTTTTCTCCTCCACCTAATTTTGCTAAAGCAATTTTATCTTGTAATGATTTGATTTTATCTTCCATCTTTTTTTTAGATTAAAGAGAATAGATAATAGAATATAGACTTATCAAAAAACTTAAAATTTCTATTTTCTATGTTCTATTTTCTATATTCTTAATTAATTGGGTAAACGAACTAATTTTTGATCTTCTAAATATTGTTTTAATGCAACTAATCCAGCTATTTCAGCTTCTTTATTTTGTGCTTCTTTAAGAATTTCGCTATCGTAATATTTCTTTACGAAATTTGTATCGAAATTTCCTGAACGAAAAGCTTCATGTTGCATAACAAAAGTACCAAATGGTAATGTTGTACTTACACCTTCAACTTGATAATCAGCAATCGCTTCAATCATTTTTTGAATAGATTCTTCACGTGTTTTCCCGTAAGTAATCAACTTAGACAACATTGGATCGTAATAAATAGGCACATCCATTCCTTGTTCGAAACCATTATCTACACGAATTCCGTCTCCAACTGGTAATTGATATATTTCTAAATTTCCAACACTTGGTAAAAAGTCGTTTAATGGATCTTCAGCATACACACGAAGTTCCATAGCATGTCCGTTAATTTGTAAATCTTCTTGTTTTACTTGTAATTCTTCACCTCTTGCTACACGAATTTGCATTTCAACTAAATCCATTCCTGTAATCATTTCGGTTACCGGATGTTCAACTTGTAAACGCGTATTCATTTCTAAGAAATAGAAATTTTTATTTTCGTCTAATAAAAATTCAACAGTTCCTGCTCCTAAGTAGTCACAAGATTGTGCCACTTTAACAGCAGCCTCTCCCATTGCTTTACGAATTTCTGGTGTTAAAACAGAAGATGGTGCTTCTTCCACTACTTTTTGATGACGGCGTTGAATAGAACATTCTCTCTCGAATAAATACAAAATGTTTCCATGCGTATCTGCCATTACTTGAATTTCGATGTGACGCGGCGAACCAACATATTTTTCAATAAAAACTGAACCGTCTCCAAAAGCAGAAGTTGCTTCAGAAATAGCTCTGTTCATTTGCGATTCAAATTCACCTTCATTTTCAACTATTCGCATTCCTTTTCCACCACCACCAGCAGAAGCTTTAATTAAAATGGGAAAACCAATATTTTTTGCAACTTCTTTTGCTTTTGCAACATCCGTTATCGCTTCATCTAAACCTGGCACCATAGGAATATCAAAAGCTTTAACAGCATCTTTAGCGGCTAATTTACTTCCCATAATTTTCATCGCTTTAGACTTTGGTCCGATGAAAGTAATGTTATTTTTTTCTGCTAATTCAGCAAAATCAGCATTTTCACTTAAGAATCCGTAACCAGGGTGTATTCCATCTACACCTAGTTCTTTACAAACTTCAATAATTTTATCACCTCTTAAATACGATTGATTTGAAGGGGCTTCTCCAATACATACTGCTTCGTCGGCAAATTTTACGTGTGGTGCATTTCTATCGGCAACAGAAAAAACAGCAACGGTTTTTATTCCCATTTTTTTTGCTGTTTTCATAACACGAAGTGCAATTTCCCCTCTATTTGCAACTAATATTTTTTTCATTTTATTCGAATTCGATTAATAATTGACCTTTTTCTACAGCTGCTCCTTTAATGGCAACAACAGATTTAATTTTTCCACTTCTTGGAGAAACAATACTGTTTTCCATTTTCATAGCTTCTAAGATTAATAAAGGATCATTTTCTTGTACTTCTTGCCCTTCTGATACACTTACTTCAAGAATTAAACCTGGCATAGGTGCTTTAATAGCATTTACTTGTTTTGAAGCACCAACTTCAAATCCCATTTCTTTGATAAGAGTATCTAATTCATTGCCAATTTTAACTGTATAACTGTTATTATTAACTTTAACAGTATATTTTTTTTGAATAAAATTAGCATCTACAATTTCTGTATGATAAGATTGATTATCTTTAAGAATATGATACTTGTTTTCATCAATGCTAACAGCATCTAAATGAGAAACTTTCTCTTGGTCTGCATCGATCTGAAAAGAATTGTTTACGTTTAACTTGTAATGATTACTCATATTTACTTTTTTAAAAGAATTGTAAAATTAAGTAAAAGAAAACGTTTTAGTAATTAAAAAAAAGAAAATATTGGTAAAATAATATAGGCAATTATTTCTTTAAATGGTTAAGAACCATAGCATGCAATTTATTCTTTTGAATAGGTTTAGAAATGAAGTCTGTAAAACCTAAAGATTCAATTTTAGTTAATTCTTCTTCGAATGAATAAGAAGTTTGCGCTATAATAGGTATGTTTTTATTAAATTCTCTAATCTTAACAAATGCTTCATACCCATTCATATTAGGCATCCTTATATCCATTAGAATAAGATCTATTTCATTATTTTCTTTACAAAAATTTACCGCTTCAACTCCGTCTTTAGCCCTAATTATTTTTGCATTTAACGGCTTTAAAATTCTTTCAATTAGTAGGTAATTAATATTGTCATCTTCGGCAACTAAAATAACTAACTCTTTTCCTAAATCTACTGGCTCTTTTACTTCTACAGCTAATTTTTCATCTTCAGATGTTGAATCATCAAACATAAGTGGAATTGAAAAATTAAAAGTTGTACCTATTCCGTCTTTAGATTCAAAAGTAATTTCGCCGCCTAACATATCTATGTAGGCCTTAGAAATTGCTAATCCTAATCCTAATCCTTCATTACCCGAAATACCTTGTGAATTTACTTTACTAAAGCGTTTAAATATATTTTCTTGAAATTCGGATTTAATGCCAATCCCTGAATCTTTAACACAAAAGTTTATTTTTTTTGCCTTTTCATCTAAATTGTACTCTAAAATAATAAAACCTTTAGGCGTAAACTTATGAGAATTATTCATTAAATTGGTAATAATCTCACTGAGTTTTGTCTTATCAGTAATTATTTTTTTATCAAAATTTTCGGGAGCAATTAATTTAAATTCAACCTCAGAATTAGAATAAAGTTTATCGTATGTCTTATAAATGTTTGAAACTAGTTCTTGTAAATCAAAAGGTTGTAAATTCGGTTTAACCAAATTTGAATCAATTTTAGACATTTCAACCAAATCATCGATAATGTCTATTAAATTTTTACCACTTTCTTGAATAACCTTAGTATACTCAATTCTTTCAGCTTCAGAAATATCTTTATTTGATAACAATTCAGAAAAACCAACAACAGCATTCATAGGTGTTCTTATCTCATGGGATAGATTCATTAAGAAAGCTGATTTTAACCTATCACTTTCTTCTGCTTTTGTTTTAGCTATTTCTAACTCTTTAGTTTGAATCTGATTATCTTCAAAAAGTTTACCTATATAACGAAATTCACCTTTGATGTTTTTTAATGAGTTAATTGCAGATTGATCGCCATCACGCAATATTTTTTTAATGAAACTTAAAGGCAATTTTGACCATTTATTAGCATAAATATAGTAAACAAGCCAAGAAATTATAAGTGCAAAACCCATAATTAAAAGAATCGTTTTTGTGATCCAAAAGTCTATATTATAAGCTCTTTTAAAATATAAGCTTGTTACTAATTCATCTTTAAAATCATTAAGAGGTACTACCGTAAACACTGTTTTATTTGCTACTTCATTTCCCTTATAAAACTTTATATTAGAAGTTGTTATTTTTTCAATATCGGCAAAATATTCATTATCTAATAAACGAACCATAAAAAAACAACCAGCTGGCTCTGTCTTATTTTTAAAAGGATCACTCGAAGGATGAATTGTTGCTCCAAAAACTTCTACAATACCATCGGGAGTTTTTAAATAAAACTTATCAATTTTTTTTTGCAATAGTTTATCTATAGCTTCTTTAGGAATAAATTCTTTAGTATTTATCTTTGTAGTTGAGACTTTTGTAATAAACTCTCCATTAGTAGTATAAACACCAACATATTCTAATTTGTAAGCATCTAAAACACTTGCCACTGAAGTATTGAACCAGTTTAAATCTCTAGTCCCAATAAAGTCAACAAATTCATCCCAATATGTAACGTCTATTGAAATTGAAGTATATGATTCAGAATTTAATTTAAGTAAAGTATTGACCTCATTATTGTAAATCTCGTTACTGGATTTAAAAATTTGACGTTCTTGTACTTTCATGTAAAAATACAAGGCAATCACTAATATTAGTAAACAAACCGAAACTAATGATAGTAATCCAATAACCTTGGCATATGTAGAATCTTTCCTATTTTTAAAAAACGAAAACATATAATTTATTGACTACTAAATATAGCTATATTTTCTTAATTTCATTAAAAAAACACAACGTTTTCATTAAATTATTGTTTTTTTTACATTGACTACAACACAAGTAATGAATTTTGTTTTATTTTTTGAATATTTTTTGAATGCCAAAATAATTCAAAATCACCAAAAATTTCATCGAAGCTATTTTTCCAAACAGCAAGAGTTATTTTATGATCTGAAGTTATATGAATGTTTTTAAGTTGCTCAATCAACCACTCACCTTTTTCTTTTTCTAAAGTTAGCGAAAATGAGCTGCTTTTGGTTTCAAAATACATTATTATATTTTCAAAAACTTTTCCTTTTTTCTGTTTTTGAGTGTATATAACTCTTGGTAATTCACCTAAAAAAAGTAATCTAGCATTTTGTCTTATTTTGAAATCTTCTTCTTTAGAAATACATTCTTGAATATAATCAGGGTGAATTTTTGTCCGTGGAATTTTAAAATCGAACCAATCTTGCAAATCATAATCAAAACAAACTCCATGCATATAATTAAAGAGTGATTTCTTCAATCCGAAACTGAATTTATCATGATTAATTCCGGTTTTATCTTTGAATTCAACATCATTATTAGCAAACGAAATCTCTTTTAGATCGGGAACTACACCAAATTCTTCCGGATTTAACCCAACTGGACTATGAGCTGTCATGGCAAATTGGTGCCAAAATCCACTTTGTAAAATACCAAGTTCAAACATTTGACGCACCATTTCTAAACTATCTACTGTTTCTTGAATAGTTTGCGTAGGATAACCGTACATTAAATAGGCATGGACCATAATGCCACTTTCAGTAAAATTTCGAGTAACTTGTGCAACTTGCTCAATAGTAACTCCTTTTTTAATGAGCTCTAATAATCTATCGGAAGCTACTTCTAAACCACCCGAAACTGCAATACAACCTGATTCTTTCAATAAAAAACACAAATCTCGTGTAAAGCTTTTTTCAAAACGAATGTTTGTCCACCAAGTCACAACTAAATTTCGACGTAAAATTTCCAAAGCTAATTCGCGCATTAACGCTGGTGGTGCTGCTTCATCTACAAAATGAAATCCGGTTTCACCAGTTTGCGCTATTATTTCCTCCATTCTATCGACTAAAATCTTAGCATGAATGGGTTCGTAAACCTTAATATAATCTAACGAAATATCGCAAAACGTACATTTTCCCCAATAGCAACCATGCGCCATGGTAAGTTTATTCCAACGACCGTCGCTCCACAAACTGTGCATAGGATTTGCTACTTCAATTACGGAAATATATTTATCCAATAACAAATCAGAATAATCTGGTGTACCAACTTGACTTTGCTTGTAATCATTCAAAGTCGAGTTGTTTTTATAAATTACTTGATTATTTTGTAAAAGAAATGTTCTTTTTAATGAGTTATCGACTCCGCTTGAACATACAAAATTGTAAAGAAGTTCAACAGGTAATTCGCCATCATCTAAAGTAATAAAATCAAAGAATTCAAAAACTCTTTCGTCTTTTAAATCACGTAATTCCGTATTAGGGAAACCACCTCCCATTGCCACTTTAATTTCTGGAAAATTATTTTTTAGAAACTGTGCACAACGAAACGCACTATATAAATTTCCTGGAAAAGGAACCGAAAAACAAATGAGTTTTGGTTGAGTTTCTTTAACTCTACTTTTTAATATTGAAAGAGCTAATTCATCAATATATGTTGGTTTACTATTTAAAACTTTATATAATCCGTCAAAAGAATTCGCACTTCTACCTAAACGTTCAGCATAACGACTGAAACCAAAATTTTCATCAACACATTCTACTATAAAATCGGATAAATCTTCAAGATACAAAGTTGCTAAATGCTTCGCTTTATCTTGCATTCCCATATTTCCAAAAGCCCATTCCATATCATCTAATTGAGCAAAACGAGATGCTTCAGGCAGGAAATTACCACTACATATTTGGCGAGCTAATGAAGGATTTTTTCCTTGAAGAAAAGCAATTATCGAGTCTATTGTTTTTACATAATCAGATTGCAAAGAATAAATTCTTTGTGAGTTTTCAGACATCTCGACTCCGCTCGATGTGACAAAATCGAAAATCTCTTGTAACCCTTTTTTTGAAAACAATTCTAAGATAACTTCAATTCCTAAATCCATTTGAAAGGAAGGAACACTTTTGGTATTTAAAAATCCTTTTAAATAAGCAGTTGCTGGATACGGCGTATTCAGTTGGGTAAAAGGTGGCGTTATGAGAAGGATGTTTTTCAAATCAAAAATTTTACAAATGTAAAGTTTTAATTAATTGTTTTAACTAAATAACGGATAATGCTTTAAAGTTTATATTTTTGCGAAAAATTTTTTAAATATGAAAAGACTTTTTTTATTCTTTTTTTTATTTCAAACTATAAACTTTATTGCCCAAAACAATAAAAGTATTGGTTTCATTGAAAACAAAGGGCAAATTGTTGATCAAAACTTAAAAGAAAACAAAGAAGTAAAATACCTTTTAAACACTTCTGGTCTTAATGTACAAATAAGAGAAAAAGGGTTTTCTTATGATATATATGAAACTAAAAAAGTTCCATTAACAAAAAAAGATAAAGAGTTTTATGGAATTAATAGAGATTCAAATACAGAATCAAATAATTTTCCTGAACACTCATTAGAATATAATTTTCATAGAATTGATGTTGACTTTGTAAATGCTAATCAAGACTCAAAAATAATTGCTGAAGAAAAATCTAGCGATTATGAAAATTATTATAATGTTACCCATGCACCTGAAGGAATAACTGAAGTTCATAAATACCAAAAAATAACCTATCAAAATATTTATAACAAAATAGATGTGGTATTCTTTATACCCAAAGACTCCACAAAAGTTGTTGAATATAATTTTATTGTAAGACCGGGCGGTAAGGTATCAGACATTAAACTAAAATTTAAAGGAGCCAAAACCAAACTTATAGACAATAAAATCAGAATGAAAGTCAAATTTGGAGAAATGGAAGAAACTATTCCTTTAAGTTGGATTGAAAACAAGAATGAAAAAGAAGAAATAAAAATTAAATATAAAAAAATAAAAAATAATGTTTACGGATTAAAAGGAGATTTGAATTTATGTAATAATACTATTCTAATAGATCCTATTCCAATAAGATTGTGGGGAACATATTACTCAGGAAATGGAGGGGATTATTCTACCGACATTTGTAATGACAATTTTAATAATGTTTATATTTCAGGTTCTACTGGAAGTACTGATAATATTGCTACACAAGGGTCTTTCACCTCCTCTTCTTATACATATTATAATGGTAATGGGTTTATTGTAAAATTTAACACAAATGGGCAAAGAATTTGGGGAACTTATTATTGTGTTGTACCAAAATTTTTAAATGTAGATTCTAATTTTAATATTTTATTCGGAGGATATGTTGGCAGTAATGTGAATGATGTAACAACTCCAAACAGCCACCAACCACAACATTCTGGTTATTATGACAACGCTTATTTAGTAAAATTGAATTCTTTAGGATTAAGAGAATGGGGAACTTATTATGGTGGAAATAGTTCTGACCGTGCTTTTGATGTATGTTTTGATAATCAAAACAATATTTATATGGTTGGTAAAGCTAATAGTCTAGAAAATATTGCTACGCAGAATAGTTATCAAGAAAATCATGCTCCTGGATATTTAGACAGCGATGGATTTATTGTAAAATTTGACACTTTTGGAAATAGAATTTGGGGAACATATTTTGGGGGGAATCAAAATGACGAAATAAAAAGTATTAACTTAGGTAACGATGGTAATATCTATGTTACAGGTTTCACAAGAAGTTCTGAAAACATAAGTACTAATGGTAGTTATAATGAAAATTTAATTGGATACAATTCGGGTTTGATAGCTAAATTTAGCCCAGATGGTAATAAAATTTGGGGGAGCTATTTCAATGGCTTAACATTTTGTAATATAAACAAATCTATTTTAAAAAATAATTATCTATATATAATTGGAGTAACAAATAACCCAAACAATCTCAATAGTATTGGTACGTTTAATGAAAGCTTTCAGCACTTACCTCTTAATTATGGAAACAGTTCTTTCATAGCAAAATTCGACATAATTAATCAAAATCTTATTTGGGGAACATATTTTGGTGAAATAATTCAGGATATTGCTGTTAATTCTAGTGAAAATATATTCTTTCATGGATGCACTTCACAAACAAGTGGTATTTCAACGCTCGGAGCATACAAGGAAAATCCAGAATATTCCGATTCTTATACAATAAAACTAAATGAAAATGGACAAAGAGTATGGGGCACTTATTTCGGGGGAAATTATTCTGAAGGATACAATGGCGCTGACAAAGTGAATAATAAAATATCAATTGACAATAATGATTTTATATACTTGCTCGGCAATACTGATAGCACTATTGGTATTTCATCGATTGGATCACATCAAGAAAATCCAACTTTTAACAGTTTAGGAGGAATATATAATACGTACTTAGCAAAATTCCAAGATTGCCTCTCATCTCCACAAGCTTCTGCAGTAAATCCTTGCATAGGAAATAATTTAGAATTATCAGCCTCAGGAGGGACTAATTATTTATGGACAGGACCTAATGGGTTTACTTCAACCGATCAAAACCCAACAATTCTTAATGCTACAACTTCAAATAGTGGGCAATATTCTTGTGAAATAACTGGAACTGGTGGTTGTGACAATACAATAATCCTTAATGTAGTTGTTGGAGACAATTTAGCTCCAATTCCAGATATTCAAAACCTTCCAAGTATTAATGGTGATTGCAACACTGTTATTTCTACTTTTCCTACAGCAACTGATAATTGTTCGGGTAGTATTAGTGCAACAACAACTGATCCTTTAACTTATTCAACTTCTGGAAATCACACCATTACATGGATTTATAATGATGGAAATGGAAATACTACAACACAAACTCAAAATATAATAATTAGTTCTGTTGCAAATCCAACTCTAAACTCACCACAAGAATTCTGTTATCATGACAATGCCACATTAAATGATATAACAATAACTGGACAAAATATAACTTGGTACGATGCTCAAACAAACGGAAACATTTTGCCAAATAATACAGTTTTAATTGACGGAACAAATTATTATGCGACACAAACTATTAATGGTTGTGAGAGCGATAGAATTCCAGTATCAATTACTATACATAATACGCCTACTCCAACAACAATTCAAACAACACAAAGTTTTTGTAGCACAGAAAACGCAACATTAAACTCAATTTTAATTAATGGTTCAAATATCTTATGGTATGATAGTATTAATAGTACAATTCCTTTAAACAATTCGACTTTATTAACTGATGGAACTACATATTACGCAACTCAAACTTTAAACAATTGCGAGAGTATTAACCGTTTAGCCATAACTATTCAATTAATAAATACTTTAAATGCCAATAATTATTCTGAAATAATTTGTGACGAGCAGAATAATAGTTTTGAAAATGTCGACCTAAGCGTTTACGAATCAAATTTATTGAACTCGACTGGAAACATCTATACATATTACAATTCTTTAAATGGAGCAGAAAACCAATTATCTTCTGATCTTATAAACAACTATTTTAACTATGATATAGTTTTAGGTATCAATACATTTTATGTTAGAATTGAATCGCCAAATACTTGTTATCAAATTGTAGAACTAACTCTTACACTTGTAGAAAAACCTAAAGCAAATATTAATGATACAATGCCTATTTGCGAAGGAAGTTCAATTATAATCAGTGCTAATAGTGGTTATGACTCTTATTTATGGTCGACTGGTGAAACAACAAGTTCAATTTCTGTTTCGCAACCAGGAAATTACAATGTTGTAATTAATCAAAATCATGGCTCGGTAACATGTAGTTCATCCTATACTTTTAATGTAGTAAATTCAAATATTGCCACTATATATTCAATTCAATCAGATGATTGGACTGAAAATGAAAACTACATTCAAATTAATGTTTCAGGTGCTGGTGATTATGAATATTCGTTAAATGGAATTGATTTCCAGGAAAGTAATTTATTTAGTAACCTTCCAAATGGTGAGTACACTATTTATGTAAGAGATAAAAATGGTTGTGGAATAGCTTCTGAAGACATCTATTTACTTATGTATCCAAAATTTTTCACACCTAATGGAGATGGTTTTAATGATGCTTGGAGAATCAAGTTTTCTAAAAATGAACCAAACCTAACTATTAAAATTTTTGATAGATACGGAAAGTTCTTAAAACAACTAAGTTCATTGTCTGAGGGTTGGGATGGAACTTATCTAGGAGAACCATTACCCTCAAACGATTACTGGTTTGTAGTTATAAGAGAAAATGGAAAAGAATTTAAAGGGCATTTTAGCTTAAAAAGATAATATGAAATTAAAAATTTTAATACTGAGCGTCATTTTTTTTACTTCTTGTAAAGAAAAATATTCTTACGAACTTAACTTGACTAATGGAAAAACGTATCGACAAAAAACTATTGTTGATATGGATATCGAACAAGAAATAAATGGGCAAGAAGTAGATATAAGAACTCGAAATGCATTTGAAATTTTATATAAAGTAGTCAAAAAGACAGATTCTAGTATGATTTTGAGGGCACAATTAATTTCAATTTATTTAAAAATTGATAATCCTGCACAGACAATAATCTTTAGTACTACCGATAACGACACTACTAATGTTTTTAATAAAATTTTTAAAAACATGATGAATAAAGATTTCACAATGGAAGTTGCAAAAAATGGTGAAGTACTAAGAGTTGCAAAATTTGAGAATATATTTTCCAAAGTTTTTGATAATCTTCCCAATATTTCAGAACCACAAAAACAATCAATCTTGGTTAATTTAAAACAATATTATGGCGAAGAGGCTTTTAAAAACATGCAGCTTTTTGGAAATAATTTTTATCCAAAAAAGGAGGTTGCTTTAAAAGACAAATGGAAAAGCAACAACCTCTTAACAAATAACGAATTGTCGCTTAAAAGTAGTACTGAAATGACTTTAAAAAAACATAAAAGCAAATATGCTATCATTACTTTTGATGGTAATATTAATACAATTTCAAAAGAAGACAATGTAAATCCTATTACATTGAATGGAACCACGGAGGGAGCTTATAAAATTATCCCAAAAACTGGATGGTTAAAAGAAGCTACTATATATCAAAATTTAAAAGGTTATACAGAAACTCCTATAAATTATGGTTCTAGTTCTGTAATTAAATCACCTGTCAAAATTTATACTAAAATAACTGTTATAGGTTATTAAGGATTTATTAAAATTTGAGGATACATTTTTTTAATTTGTATTTTAGCAAAAAATAAAATTGTATGCCAAGCGACTGTATTACTTTTCAAAATTCAGGATATTTTTCAAAATTAATTGTAGATTATTTAAATCAAGAAAAAAAAATACAATCGCTTTACAATAGGTTTCCAACCATTGAAAATTTCAAATTTCAAATTGAAGAAAAACAAAATTTTCCTTTAAATAACAGAGAAGTTTTAGTAACTCAGTTAAAAAATCAATACTTAAATAGTGAAATTTCTGAAGCAACAAAAAAAAATATAGAATTACTAGATTCAGAAAAAACATTTACCGTTACTACTGGACATCAATTAAATCTATTTACTGGTCCTATTTACTTTATCTATAAAATTGTAACCACAATTAAATTAGCTAAAGAACTTTCAACTAAATATCCTAATTACAATTTTGTTCCGGTTTATTGGATGGCTACTGAAGACCATGATTTTGAAGAGATTAATCATTTTAATTTTGAAGAAAAAAAAGTAAGTTGGGACAAAGAATCGACAGGACCTGTAGGCAGATTATCCACTGAAGGTTTAGATAAAGTTTTTGAAGAGTATTCAAAACATTTAAATTTAGGAGAAAAAGCACAGTTTATAAAAAATCTTTTTAAAAATGCTTATTTAGAACATGAGAATTTAGCAGAAGCTACTCGGTTTTTAGTTAATGAATTATTTAAAGAATTCGGACTTGTGATAATAGACGGTGATGATTCTCAATTAAAAAAAATATTTTCCCCATACATTAAAGATGAATTGGTTAATAGAGAAAATCATTTAAAGGTTTTAGAAACATCAAAACTTCTAGAAGACTATAAAATTCAAGTTAATCCAAGGGAAATAAATCTATTTTACATTACAGATACCTTGCGTGAACGTATCGTTTTTGAAGACAAACTTTATAAAATAAATAACACTCCTTTACAATTTACAGAGCAAGAAATATTAGTAG
The DNA here is from genome assembly GCF_019702945.1 of Flavobacterium okayamense. Lineage (NCBI taxonomy): Bacteria > Pseudomonadati > Bacteroidota > Flavobacteriia > Flavobacteriales > Flavobacteriaceae > Flavobacterium > Flavobacterium okayamense. The sequence goes on along the minus strand of NZ_AP024749.1, from coordinate 1,584,169 downwards.
AACTAGAAAATTATCCTGAACGTTTTAGTCCAAATGTAATTTTACGTCCATTATACCAAGAAGTAATCTTGCCAAACCTAGCTTACATAGGTGGTGGTGGTGAAATCGCTTATTGGCTAGAACTAAAAACAATGTTTCAAAAAAATCAAATACCCTTTCCAATCCTTCAACTAAGAAACTCTGTTTTAATAGTTTCTGAAAAACAAGAAAAGAAAAGGATTAAACTAAACTTAAATTGGAGTGATTTATTTTCAGAACAAAACACTTTAATTAAAAATAAAACAAATGAGCTTTCAACTATCTCGTTTGACTTTTCGAAACAGAAAGAATTTTTAACAGATCAATTTAAAGACTTAAGAAAAATTGCTAATCAAACAGATAAGTCTTTTATAGGAGCGGTTAACGCACAAGAGACTAAACAGAAAAAAGGTTTAGATAAATTAGAAAAGCGTTTATTAAAAGCTGAAAAGAGAAAACATAATGAAGAATTAAATCAAATTATAGAATTACAAAATCAACTTTTCCCGAATCAATCCTTACAAGAACGAAAATTAAATTTTTCTGAAGTTTGCTTACATATTGATAGTGAGACATTAATACATAAATTACTAGCTGATTTTGAAATATTCTCAAATTCTTTCAATATTCATACCCTGTAAAATCGATGAAATGCAACTTTTATCGATAAAAAACACTTTTAATTTAATTTTTCTTACTAAAAAGTCGTTTTTTTTATATTTTAAACAAAAAAATTTGAAAATGTTAAATTTTAATTATCTTTGCACCCGAAATTTTTAACATTTTCATAACCATGCAAAAAATTACTTTAACTTTCAAAAAAGCACTAATTGCTTTATCTCTATTAATTTTTTCAAACATTACTTTTGCTCAAAATCATATGGTAAAAGTTGAGGGAGGAACATTTAAAATGGGTTCTAAGGATAATGATGTAGCAGCTGAAAACGATGAACAAAAAGAACACGATGTAACTGTAAAATCATTTGAATTAAGCAAATTTGAAGTTACAGTTTGGGAATGGAAACAGTTTACAAAAGCTAACCGTTTAAAAATGCCTGAAACACCAGAATGGGGTTGGAAAGACAATTACCCAATCAACAACATTACTTGGGAACAGGCAATTGCTTATTGTAATTGGTTAAGTAAAAAAGAAAAATTACAACCTGTTTACTCTAAGAGAGGTCCAAATTATGTTTGTGATTTTAAAGCAAACGGTTACCGTTTACCTACTGAAGCAGAATGGGAATATGCTGCAAAAGGTGGAAACAAAAGTAAAAAAACTCGTTATAGCGGTAGCGATAATGCTGACGATGTAGCTTGGCACAAAAAAATTAGCAAAAAATCTCCTCACACAATTGGAACTAAATTGCCAAATGAAATTGGTGTTTTCGATATGAGTGGAAATGTTTGGGAATGGTGTTGGGATTGGTACAATAAAGACTATTATAAAATTGAAAATGGAAACAACCCTAAAGGACCAGAAATGGGGGAAAGAAGATCTGTAAGAGGTGGTTCATGGGATAGTCATGTTAATTATTTACGTCCTGCGAATAGAATTTCAACTTTACCAAACAAAACGCATGAGTTTTACGGATTTAGAGTTGCCAGAACTATCAAAGAATAATTAAAAAACCTTGTTTTTAGACTGCAAAATATTACCTTTGCACAAAATTTAAAAAAATGGCAAGTAATAGAACATTTACAATGATTAAGCCAGATGCTGTTGAAAAAGGACACATCGGTGGAATTTTAAATATGATTACTGAAGGTGGTTTCAGAATCGTAGCAATGAAATTAACGCAATTAACAGTTGCTGATGCTCAAAAATTTTATGCAGTTCACGCAGAAAGACCTTTCTTCGGAGAATTAGTAGAATTTATGACAAGAGGTCCAATTGTTGCTGCAATCTTAGAAAAAGACAACGCAGTTGAAGATTTCCGTGCATTAATTGGTGCTACAAACCCTGCAGAAGCTGCAGAAGGAACTATCCGTAAAAAATATGCAACTTCTATCGGAGAAAATGCAGTTCACGGTTCAGATTCTGATGAAAATGCTGCTATTGAAGGTGCATTCCACTTCGCAGGAAGAGAAATGTTCTAATAAAATAAAACATCATAAAAAAATCCGCTTTTAAAGCGGATTTTTTTTATTTATATTTTTCCATAATATCCTGAACAATTTGATCGGTCTTTAAAAAACGTTCTTTTCGCTCCAAAGTTCTTGGCGGCGCTACTCTTTCTTTACAATCTAAAATTGCACAAGTCTCACAGGTAACTCCAACTTTATTTCGTTTTAACTTTTCGCTACCTAAAAATGAAATTTTGCTTGTAGAATGTGCTGAAATCATAATTCCTAAGGCAATACTCCTATAATAACCACTTCTAAATGGATCTCTTGTAGCAGAAGAAAGTACGAAATATTCATTATCTGTATGAACATAAGACGAAACTTGAGCATCAAAAACTTCTTTATCGGAATTATTATTTGCAATTTCTCCTAATGTTCGAATAGAAACCCATCTTCTACAATAATGTTCATTTCTTTCGTTTGCATGTGGTTCCAATAAATTAGTAATATGTAATTCCTTAGTTAATTGATATTCTCTTTGAGGTTTATATGCAAATCGTAAAAAGAATATATTTTTTAAATTAAAATCCTTTGGCAAAATATTAGTTAATCTTTGAAAAAAAGTCTCAGGAGAATCAGTAAATCGATGCATCATTTTTTGAAAAGCACCATTCGTAAACTCCTGTTTTTCAAAATATTCTTTCAAAGTTTCAACTAATTCTTTTCTCGGAATTAATAATGCACCAGCAAAGTAAGAAGCTAAGAAATTGTTTAAAACCTGATCAAAGCTTTCAAACTTTATCCAAGAAAAAGTAAATAACCTATCTGAAATATTTAAAAAGTTATATGCAATTTCTTTAGCATAAATAAACAATCGCTGTGAATCATCAGTTTCAGATGAAACCAATAAAGTTTTTGAACTCGGAACATAAACAGAACGTAAATTATTCAATTCTTTATGTTGGGTTAACTCCTCGTTATTAATCGTATAACCATATTCTTCAATCAAAATTTCTTCTAAATCAGAAACTTGCAATCGCTTTGACAAATCAATAGAATAAGCCTTTGCAAATTTTTCTACTTGATTTTCAATTTCTTCAAAATAATTGTTATGCGCTTCCTGGTAAGAACGTAACGCTGCTAAAAAGAAACTTTCACGAGTTAAATTATAATGTTTAGCAATTTCAAAAAGTGTACTAATAAATGCGTTTACTTTTAAAGGTGCTTCAGCTATAATATCTATCAAATCACTTTCTTTAATCCCAAAAATATCCAAAGGGATTTCTTTCAAAATTTTTGATTGAAGAATTTCTCCAATTGGCGCTAAATTTTTATCGAGTTTTAAAGAAACCATATTATCGTAATTAGTTTCTAAAGCATCGGCTAAGATTACAATTTTATCACGTTTTGGATATTTTTTACCTTTTTCAATTTCATTTAAATACGATTTTGACAAACCTGTAAGTTTAGCCAAACCAAATAAAGACAAATTCTTATCAGAACGAATTTGCTTCATTTTTAAACCAAAAATTAATCGAATATATTCCTCTTCAATCATTTTATTATTTTTTTTAGGCAAACAAAAATTTAACGAAGGCTCTATTTTACTTAGCAAAACAAAGATAATACATTTTTGCGAAAAACAATTTTTATACTTTTTTTACATTTTTGCGAACGTTCGCTTGTTTTGTATTTTTTAATTTTATAATATTGTATCGGAATCAAAAACAAATACTTATGGAAACATCAGTTCAAAACATTCAAATTAAAACTGAAAATAAATATTTAAATATTCTAAATGAAGAAGCTTTAGCTTTTATAGAAACACTTCATCTAAAATTTAATCATAGACGTTTAGAGTTACTAGAAAATAGAAACAAAGAGCAAAAAAGATTTAATTCAGGCGAGGTTCCTTCTTTCTTGAAAGAAACAAAATCTATAAGAGAAAGTGAATGGACTGCCGCTCCAATTCCAGAAATATTATTAGATAGAAGGGTCGAAATTACAGGACCAGTTGATCGTAAAATGGTTATTAACGCCCTTAACTCAGGTGCAAAAGTTTTTATGGCTGATTTTGAAGACAGCTGCTCTCCTACTTGGGACAATTTAATGGAAGGCCAACAAAACTTAAAAGATGCTATTAATAAAACCATTAGTTTAGAACAAAACGGCAAGAAATATGAACTTAACGAAGAAACCGCAACTTTATTAGTAAGACCACGTGGTTTACATTTAGATGAAAAAAATTTAGAAATTGATGGTGAAAAACTATCAGGTGCATTAGTCGATTTTGGAATATACTTTTTTCATAATGCACATAATTTACTAAAACAAGGTTTAGCTCCATTTTTTTATTTACCAAAATTGGAACATTATGAAGAAGCGAGATGGTGGAATGATGTTTTTGTATTTGCACAAGAATTTTTAAAAATTCATCAAAAAACAATTAAAGCAACTGTTTTAATAGAAACCATAACCGCTAGTTTTCAATTAGACGAAATTATTTATGAATTAAAAGACCACATGGCAGGATTAAATTGCGGACGTTGGGATTACATATTTTCATACATTAAAAAATTAAATCAACAATCAAACTTTTTAGTGCCAGATCGCGATCAAGTTACTATGACAAGTCCGTTTATGAATGCGTATTCACTTCGTGTTATCCAAGTTTGCCATAAAAGAAATGTTTTGGCCATTGGCGGAATGGCAGCTCAAATTCCAATTAAAAATGATGACGAAGCAAATAAAATTGCATTTAATAAAGTTATAGCCGATAAAGAACGTGAAGTAAAAAATGGTCACGATGGCACTTGGGTAGCGCATCCAGCTTTAGTTCCAGTTGCTATGAAAGTTTTTAATGAAAATATGCTGACCAAAAATCAAATGCATATTAAACGTAACGAACTAAACATAACAGAAGCACAACTATTAGAATTACCAAAAGGAACAGTAACCGAAAATGGCGTTCGAAAAAATATAAATGTTGGAATTCTTTACATAGAATCATGGTTGATGGGTGTAGGTGCAGCTGCTTTATACAACTTAATGGAAGATGCCGCTACGGCAGAAATTTCAAGAGCACAATTATGGCATTGGCTAAATAAGAAAGTTATACTAGACAATGGAACTACTTGTTCAGCAGATTTATATAGAAAATTTATTCCTGAAGAATTGTCCAAAATAAAAGAATATGTTGGAACAGAAAGATATAAAAATGGAAAATTTGAATTAGCAACCGAACTATTTACCGAGATGATTTTAAGCGAAACTTTAGACGAATTTTTAACCTTAAAAGCTTACGAACATATACAATAAAAAAACTGCCGGATGCGGCAACATCCGACAGCTCAACATTCAATAATTACTCACATAACTATTAAACAAGAATACAAAATTATGAAAACACAAGAAAGAATTCAAGCATTGGTAACAGATTGGACAACAAATCCAAGATGGAAAGGTATCGAAAGAACTTATACAGCTGAAAAAGTAATTGAATTGCAAGGCTCTTACCAAATTGAATATAGTATTGCGAAAAGAGGTGCTGAAATTTTATGGCACAAATTAAACAACCAAGAATGGGTTGCTGGCTTAGGCGCATTAACTGGCAATCAAGCAATTCAAGAAGTGGAAGCAGGATTAGAAGCTATTTATTTAAGTGGTTGGCAAGTTGCAGCAGATGCAAATATCGCGGGAGAAATGTATCCTGATCAATCTTTGTATCCTGTGAATAGCGTTCCTATGGTAGTAAAACGCATTAATAATGCTTTATTACGTGCCGACCAAATTCAATCGGTTAATAAAATTGTAAATAAAAAAGATTATTTAGTACCAATTGTTGCCGATGCTGAAGCAGGCTTTGGCGGAAATTTAAATGCATTCGAATTAATGAAAGCTATGATTGAAGCAGGTGCTGCTGGAGTTCATTTTGAAGACCAATTATCATCTGCAAAAAAATGTGGACACTTGGGCGGAAAAGTTTTGGTTCCAACACAAGAAGCTATAAATAAGTTAATTGCAGCACGTTTAGCAGCTGACGTAATGGGAGTTCCGACACTTATTGTAGCAAGAACTGATGCAGATGCTGCCAACTTATTAACAAGTGACATTGACGATAGAGATAAAAAATTTGTTACTGGTGAACGTTCTACTGAAGGATTTTACTACGTAAAAGCAGGTTTAGAACAAGGAATTGATAGAGGTTTATCATACGCTCCTTATGCTGATTTGATTTGGTTAGAAACATCAACTCCAGATTTAGAACAAGCAAAACAATTTGCTGAAGCAATTCATGCTCAATATCCTGGTAAATTATTAGCTTATAATTGTTCGCCATCATTTAATTGGGCAGCAAAATTATCAGTAGCCGAGATGGAAACATTCCGTGAAGAATTAGCAAAAATGGGGTATAAATTCCAATTTATTACATTGGCTGGTTTCCACGCTTTGAACACATCAATGTTTGAATTAGCACTAGCTTATAAGAAAAAAGGGATGGCAGGATATTCTGAATTACAAGAAAGAGAGTTTGCTTTACAAGCAGAAGGTTTTAGAGCTGTAAAACATCAAAACTTTGTAGGAACAACCTATTTTGATGAAGTGCAAAATGCTGTTACTTCAGGTTTAGCTTCAACGGTTGCTATGAAGGATTCAACAGAAGCCGCTCAATTCTCATAATATTAAAATTTTGGTTTGACCTAATTTAGGTTTAGTTTGTTTGCGAAAAATGCTTCATTAATTGAAGCATTTTTCATTTAAAATTAATTTCTTTTATAATATCCCTTCTTAATTCTTCATTTAGAATCGTAATTATTTTCTCTTTCCCATACAAAAGCTCTTCTCTTAATACTGCAGACGTTAAAACAACATAAAGTGTGCTATTTTTTAAAACTACATCCGTTGTATAATTATTAACTCCAGGCCCCATAACATTCTTCCATGCATCACGAACATTTATTTTGTCTAAACCATTTTGTAATTTATTTGTTTCAATAAATGATTTTAGTACATCGGAAATAGAATTTTCTTCAGAAGAACGCTTATTCATTTGTTATTTTCTTTCTTTTATAAATATAATTTATTCCTTGCTCATTTGACAATATTAACTCATCATCGTTTAATTTCATAATTATCTCTGTCCATTTAGCAAACTCAGTAGCATAATTAATCATAACTAAATCTTCATTAAATGAAATCGAAATCTTTTCATTTACTTCATTCGTTAAAAACTTTCCATCGAACTGAGGTACAAGTTTTTTTCTGTAGCCTTTTAAACTATCATTTAATTTAAAAAAATCAACTGATTCTGAAAATTTATACACTTTCTCTTGTCCGTTTGGAAACTCAACTTTAACTATTTCCCAATATCCATTTATTAGATTAATATCTTTTTTTACGATATTTTTCTGACAAGAAACAAGAATTAACAACAAGAAACTTATAAAATACCTCATTATTTATTTTTAAAACTAAATTACATATTTTTAACTAGTAATTAAACCTTTTATTTGATTTATTGTCTTAATAGTAAATACTCTTATACTATGAAAAAAATTCTATTATTACTTTCCACTTTATTAATATTAGCTGGATGTTCAAATGATGATGAAAATTCAAGTAATCAAAATATAATTACAGAAAATATATATTTTCCTCCTATAGGAAGTGATATTTGGGAAACAAAAACTCCCGCATCATTAAATTGGAATGAAAATAATATTCAAGATTTATTAGATTTTTTAGAATTAAAAAATACTAAAAGTTTCATGGTTCTTCATAATGGCAAAATTGTAATGGAGTATTATTTTAATGGCCATACGAGTTCTACCCCTTGGTATTGGGCAAGTGCTGGAAAAACTTTAACAACTGCAGTCTCAGGAATTGCCCAACAAGAAGGTCTTATCAATATAAACAACAAAGTTTCTGATTACATAGGAACTGGCTGGACAAGTGCACCTTTAGCTAAAGAGAATCTAATAACATGCAAACATTTATTAACTATGACTTCTGGATTAGATGACACTAATGATGGTATTAATCCTGAAGATTTAGAATATTTAGCAGACGCCGGAACAAGATGGGCTTACCATACTGTGTTCTTTAAACTTCAAAACGTAATAGCTCAATCTGCCAATTCGACTTGGGACAATTATTTTAATTCCAAATTAAAGAACAAAATAGGAATGACAGGCTTATGGTTACCAACAGGTTCTGAAAATGTATATTGGAGCAACACAAGAAGTATGGCAAGATTTGGACTATTAACTTTAAACAATGGTAATTGGAACGGAGAACAAATAATCAATCAAACATATCAAAGTGAGGCTGTAAACACTTCTCAAAGCATCAATTTAGCCTATGGTTACATGTGGTGGCTTAATGGTAAATCTTCCTTTCATTTACCTCAAACACAATTCGAATTTCAAGGAGAACTAATTCCTAATGCGCCTGAAGAAATGTATTGCGGATTAGGTAAAGATGACCAGAAACTTTATATAATACCTAGTAAAAAATTAGTTATTGTAAGAATGGGAAATGTTTCAGATCCTTTAAATCCAACATTTGCCAGCTCTGAATTTGATAATCAACTTTGGGAAAAAATAAATGCAGTTATAAATTAAAAAAATCCCGCAAAGGCGGGATTTTTTTTATTTGAAAAACGAATCTACAAATTCAAATTTATTAAAGACTTGTAAATCTTCAATCCCTTCTCCTACTCCAATATATTTTACAGGAATTTTAAATTGATCTGATATTCCAATAACAACACCACCTTTAGCAGTTCCGTCTAATTTAGTAACTGCTAAAGAATTTACTTCAGTCGCTGCAGTAAATTGTTTTGCTTGCTCAAACGCATTTTGACCTGTTGAACCATCTAAAACCAATAAAACATCGTGAGGCGCATCACCAACTACTTTTTGCATAACACGTTTTACTTTAGAAAGCTCATTCATCAAGTTTACTTTATTATGCAAACGACCTGCAGTATCAATAATTACCACATCTGCATCTTGTGAAACTGCAGATTGTAAGGTATCAAATGCAACAGAAGCGGGATCACTCCCCATTTGCTGACGAACTATGGGCACGTCTACTCTATCTGCCCAGACTTGTAATTGGTCAATAGCGGCAGCTCTAAAAGTATCCGCAGCTCCTAAAACAACTTTATGCCCTGCTTTTTTAAACTGATAGGCTAGTTTACCAATTGTTGTTGTTTTTCCGACACCATTAACTCCAACAACCATTAAAACATAAGGCTTTTTATTTTTTGGAACTTCAAACTCTGTAGCATCTTCATGGTTGTTTTCTGATAATAAACCAGCAATTTCTTCACGAAGGATTTTGTTTAATTCTTCAGTTCCAAGATATTTATCACGTTCTACTCGCTCTTCAATTCTTTCAATAATTTTAAGTGTTGTATTTACACCAACATCAGATGAAACTAAAACTTCTTCTAGATTATCTAAAACATCATCATCAACTTTCGATTTTCCTGCAACTGCTTTCGATAATTTTTCAAAAAAAGAAGACTTTGATTTTTCTAAACCTTTATCTAAAGTTTCCTTTTTTTCTGATGAAAATAATTTTTTGAAAAAACTCATATCCTATTTAATTATAATAACAAAAATAAAAATAAAAAAGCTACTTTCAAACGAAAGTAGCTTTCCTATATAATTAAAAAAAAGAATTATTTCTTTTTTAAGAATTCGTCAACCATTTCTGGAGCCATTACTTGCTCTACGAATGTGTAAGCACCAGTTTTAGGAGATTTAACCATCTTAATAGCTTTAGTTAATCTCTTAGATGCAGTTTGTAAAGTTGCTACGGTTTTCTTTGCCATGATCTTTATACTTTATGCCTAAGGCTTAATGCTTTCAGCTAATTATTTAATTTCTTTGTGAACAGTTACTCTTTTTAAAACAGGATTAAATTTTTTAATCTCTAATCTATCTGGAGTATTCTTTTTATTTTTAGTAGTGATGTAACGAGACGTCCCAGGCATACCTGTAGCTTTGTGCTCAGTACACTCTAAAATAACTTGAATTCTATTACCTTTCTTTGCCATCGTGATTTATTTTTAATCTAAGTAATATTAATTACTTACTATTATTTTTGTGCTTTTTTTAATGCTGCAGAAATACCAATCTTATTGATAGTTTTTAATGCTGCTGTAGATACTTTTAACGTTACCCATCTATCTTCTTCAGGAATGTAAAAACGTTTCTTAACTAAGTTTACAGAAAATTTTCTCTTAGTTTTGTTCATAGCGTGAGAAACGTTGTTTCCAACCATCGCTTTTTTACCTGTTAGTTCACAAACTCTTGACATTATTTCTAATCTTTTATTTCGTTATTCAAAATCAGGGTGCAAAGAAACAAAATAGCAATGAATTACACAACTATATTTTATTATTTTTTTAAAATTTCTTTATAAACTAATTCCAAGGCTTTACTTACCGCTCTATCAATGACTTTTTCACGCGGTTGACCAAAGTTAAATTCTTCAACAAAAACTTCTTCATCTATTGCTATACCTATATACACAATACCTACCTCTGCATTTGAATCCCCTTTTAATGGACCTGCATTTCCTGTCGTAGAAATTGCAATATTTGTTTGCATCATTTTTTGAACGGAAAGAACCATTTCTTTTGCAACTTGAGCACTCACTACAGAATTTTCTTCAATAACATTATGAGAAACATTTAAAATTCTTTCTTTAACATCAGTTGCATAACTCACTATACTTCCTTTAAAATATGCTGAAGCCCCTGAAACAGAAGCAATAGTTTGTGCAATTTTACCTCCCGTACAGCTTTCCGCTGTTGCAATTGTCAAACCTTTATTTGTTAACAGTCTACCTAAAACTACTTCAATAGGCTCGTCTTCATCAAAACCAACAATAATATCTCCTATTAATTCTTGAAGTTTACTTACTTCTTTCTCGATAGCAACTTTTAATTCCTTTTCATTAGCACCTCTAGCAGATAAACGCAAACGAACTCTTCCCGGACTTGGTAAATACGCTAACTTAATAAAGGATGGCAAACTATCTTCCCAACTTTCTATTTGTTCCGCTATTAAACTTTCACCTCTACCATATGTTATTATTGTTTTATGAATAATATATGGACGAGAAAATTTTTGAACCAACTTAGGAACGACTTCGTTATCAATTAAATATTTCATTTCATAAGGAACACCTGGCAATGAAATAAAAACTGTATTTTCTTTTTGTAACCACATTCCAGGGGCAGTACCCATTTTATTAAATAAAACTTCAGCTTTTGATGGCACTAAAGCCTGATCTCTGTTAATTTGTGTTATAGGTCTTTTATAAAACCCTTCGATCAATTCTTTTACATGTTGTAAAACAATTTCGCTTTCAACCAAAACATCATTACAATATTCACAAATTGTTTTCTTTGTAATATCGTCTTTTGTTGGACCTAATCCGCCAGTAATAATTACAACTTCGACTTTATTTTGTAATTCGGAAAGTGTTTCTAAAATTTGAGTTTTATCGTCAGAAACAGAACGCATTTCAGTAACTGATATACCAATTTTATCAAGTTGTTTAGCGATATAGGATGAATTGGTATCTACGATTTGTCCAATAAGTATTTCGTCACCAATAGTGATTATAGATGCTTTCATAAAGTAAGTTAAGAATGGGGTTAGGCTAGTTTAAAGTCTTTTTTAATTTCTTTTACAGCAAGATCTACTCTATCTTTTAAAGATTTAAAAATTTCTTTAATTTCCTTTCTTTTACCTTCAGATTTTGCCCAAGTCATTATTTCAATGTTTTCATCATATGCTAAATCCATTCCTAATAAATCTAGAGAAGGTTTAATTTTATGTGCAGATGTATAAACCCTTGTATAATCTTTTTCTTCAATTCCTACTTTCATTGATTTAATTTCAGCTGGAACTTCTTCTAAGAAAAGATTCACAATTTGGTATGCAAAATCAATATCATTTTCTGATATCTCATAAACTTTTGATAAATTATACTGTAACGCCATAACTACTTAACTTGAACTTTAAACAATTGATTTCCTTCCAAGAAACCTTCTAAAACATCACCATCTTTAACCGGGGCAACGCCTTTAGGTGTACCAGTAAAAAGAATATCACCTGTTTTTAGCGTAAAATATTGAGAAACATAAGCAATAAGTTCATCTATTTTCCAAAGCATTAACGATGTATTGCCTTGCTGAACTACATTACCATTACTCTTTAACTCAAAGTTAATATTTTCTAATGAAGTAAATGAATTTTTCGGTAAAAAGTCTCCAATAATCGCTGAACCGTCAAAAGCCTTAGCTTTTTCCCATGGCAAACCTTTTTCTTTTAACGTACTTTGTAAATCTCGAGCTGTAAAATCGATACCTAAACTAATTTCGTCATAATACTTATGTGCGAATTTTTTATCTATATATTTTCCAACTTTATTAATCTTTACTATAACTTCTATTTCATGATGTACATCATTAGTAAATTCTGGTATTACAAATGGAAAATTTTTCAACAAAATAGCAGAATCAGGTTTCATGAATATTACAGGCTCTGTAGGTCTTTCGTTATTTAATTCCGAAATATGATCAGCATAATTTCTTCCTATACAGATTATTTTCATAATTCTTTAGTGATTAGTGAATAGTAATTAGCTAAAAAAATACTTTTACTTTTTTTATAACTTCGTATTTAACTTTCTTAACTTAATTGCTGTTAAAACTTTTTTAGTATATAATGGAAAATCAGCATTTTGAATCCATCCAAAATAGCCCGGTTCTTTATCTAGCACATCATCAACTAAAGCTCCTTTATGTTTTCCAAAAGTAAAAATTTCTTGTCCATCTTCGTTTAAAGCAATAAATCCTGCAAAATCAACTGATTTCTTACGAGTAGTGAATTCAGAAAGTTTCTTCATATCGTTTTCTAAATCCTCGTAACGATCTAATTGCGCTTTCAGAATTTCATACGTTGCATTAGTATCAGCTTCAGCGCTATGTGCATTTTCCAAGCTTTCATTACAATAAAAACGGTAAGCTGCACTTAAAGTTCTTTCTTCTTTTTTATGAAAAATTGTTTGCACATCAACGGTTACTCTATTTTTCATGTCAAAATCAACTTCTGCACGTAACAATTCTTCAGCTAATAATGGAATATCAAATCGATCTGAATTAAATCCAGCCAAATCAGAATCTTTTATCATATTATAAACATGAGGCGCTAATTCGGCGAATGTTGGTTCGTTTGCTACTTTTTCATTGGTAATTCCATGAACAGCAGTTGCAAATGCCGGAATAGGAATTGTTGGATTTACTAACCAAGTTTTGCTTTCTTTATTCCCGTTTGGAAAGACTTTTAAAATTGATATTTCCACAATTCTATCTTTAGCTACATCAATTCCAGTAGTTTCTAAATCAAAAAAGCAAATAGGTCTGTTTAGTTTTAATTCCATTTCAATTATCTTTATATTGCAAATATAATTTAAAGGATTTTTTTAACCCAGTTGAATCTATTTTTATTTTTTTTGTTATCCATATTGATTCCATTTCTAGGTTTTGTTTTAGATGGAGTTAAACATAAAAATTTAAGCTTTTACTTAAAATATATTTTTTTTCTCATTATTGGTTTGATTTTTATATTTCAACTCACCAAAATTTTAAAACATTACTTTATTTTAACTATTTGCATTGGATTTCCAATAATAATAATTCTAAAAAACATAAAAAAACCACGCGATTAGCGTGGTTTTTATTTTTATAATAATAAAATTAAACTTCTCTATTAATATCCCAAGCTTCTAAATAATCAGCAACTCTTTTTACAAAACTTCCTCCTAATGCTCCATCAACTACTCTATGATCGTAAGAATGTGATAAAAACATTTTTTGACGGATTCCTATAAAATCTCCTTCTGGAGTTTCGATTACCGCAGGAACTTTACGAATAGCACCTAAAGCCAAAATACCCACTTGTGGTTGGTTGATAATTGGTGTTCCAAAAACAGAACCAAAAGTACCTACGTTAGTAACGGTGTACGTTCCTCCTTGTGTATCGTCTGGTTTTAATTTTCCAGTTCTTGCACGGTTAGCTAAATCGTTCACTTGTTTTGCCATACCAACTAAGTTTAATTGGTCAGCATTTTTTATTACCGGAACAATTAAGTTTCCGTTTGGTAAAGCAGCAGCCATACCTAAATTAATATTTTTCTTTTTGATAATGTATTCACCATCAACTTGAATGTTCATTCCAGGGAAATCTTTCAACGCTTTTGCAACAACTTCCATGAAAATTGGCGTAAACGTTAATTTTTCACCTTCGCGTTTTTCGAATGCATTCTTAACCTTATCTCTCCATTTTACAATATTCGTAACATCAACTTCGATAAAAGATTGTACGTGAGCTGAAGTTTGTTTAGACTCCACCATGTACTTAGAAATCAACTTACGCATTCTGTCCATTTCTACGATTTCATCTTCTCCATTTACTGATGTTGGAGCAGCTTTTGGTGCTTCTTGAACTGGAGCAGCTGATTCAGTTTTAACTGGTTGCGAAACTGCAACTGGCTGACTTCCTCTTGTTTTAATATATCCTAAAATGTCTTCTTTCGTTACTCTACCGTCTTTTCCTGTTCCGTTAATTCCATCTAATTCAGCAATAGAAATTCCTTCTTCTTTAGCAATATTTTTTACTAATGGAGAATAGAATTTATCTGAATTTGAAAAATCAGGAGTTGCAACAGTTTCTTTAGCAACTTCAACTGCTTTAGCAACCTCAGCTACTGGCGCAGCTTCCGTTTTTACTTCAGCAACTGGAGTAGCAGCAACAGCACCACCTTCAGTTTCAATAATAGCAATTGTTTGTCCTACTTGAACAACATCGTCAACATTAAATAAAATTTCAACTAAAGTTCCTGAAACCTCACTTGGAACTTCACTATCAACCTTATCAGTAGCAATTTCAAGAACTGCTTCATCTTGTTCAATTTTCTCACCAACTTTCTTTAACCAGTTAGTAACCGTAGCTTCCGCTACACTTTCACCCATTTTAGGTAATTTCAATTCGAACTTTGCCATATTTTTAACTAAAGTTGTGTTTTACTTCTTTGGATTGCAAAAATACTAATTTTTAGATGTATTTGTAAAGAATACAATAATTTTTTACAACAAAATAACTTCCCCTCGTTCATTGGAATTATTACTTCCAATCAAAAAATCGTGATTTACTGATAAAAATTTAAATGTATATGCTTTATTCATATTATTTTCCATCAATTCAATAGCTTTCTTGAAGGAAATTGATTTCAAATCTATGATAAATTCTACTCGCAAATCTAATGGAATTTCTTTTCCCTTTTTATTAATGTTCACTTTTAATTTATTTGAAATTTTAGTAAGTATTTCATCATTGTATTCTTCGCTTACTAAAATGTAATGTTCTGGTTTTTTAACCTTGATAGTTTTAGATTGGAACACCTTTAAGAGCGAAAAAACAAAACTTCCCATTTGCATCATGACATCGAAAAACCAAGATTTCTTAAAATGTTTCTTATAAAAAAACTGCATCGCTTCTCGAAAACGTTTCATATACAATCCGTCTCGAACTGTGCTTTCGCCTTTATAATGTATAACCGTTGTATCAGCAAAATAATAATTAGAATATCCTGCTTTTTTTACCAAATAACTCAAATCAATATCATCGGAATACATAAAGCAATCTTCATCAAATCCGCCTACTTCCAAATACAAATCGCGCTTCATTACCATAAAAGCCCCAACGAAAATATCAACTTCACCTGATTGATTTTCATTTAAATGCATGGCGTAATACTGATTAAACCAACTCGATTTTGGAAATAATTTATACAACCCAAAAATCTTGGTAAAAGCCACCCAAGGTGTTGGAACTCCCCTTTTACATTCTGGAAGAAATTTTCCGGAACCATCAATTAATTTGCAGCCAACAATTCCGACTTTCGGGTTTTGACTTTCGACTTTCGACATTAAAATTTTAGAAAAAGTATCTTCAGCAACAACGGTATCAGGATTTAAAATGCAAATGTATTCACCTTTTGCGTAATCAACTCCAATATTATTCCCTTTTGGAAAACCTAAATTTTCCTTATTTTCAATTAAAGTGATAGCAGGAAATTTCTCCTTAATCATTCGACAACTATCATCTGAAGACGCATTATCCACCACAATAATTTCACTATCAATACCTTCAAGTGCTTTTTGAACACTCAAAACACATTGCTCTAAAAAATAGCGAACATTATAATTAAGGATGATTACCGATAGTTGCATGCACAAATATAATGGGAAAATTTACCAATTTGAAAATTTGAAAATTTTTAATAAGAAATAAAGTATTTTTGCACAATCAATTTTCAAATTGACTCATTTTCAAATCATCAAATTAACAATGAACTTCCTTTCAGTCGAAAATATATCCAAAGCATACGGCGAACGCGTTTTGTTTGAAAACATTTCATTTGGTATCAATAAAGATCAAAAAATCGCTTTTATCGCCAAAAATGGTTCAGGAAAAACAACAATCATGAACATGTTGGCGGGTTTAGACGAACCCGATAGCGGTCAGGTTATTGTTCGTAAAGACATTAAAATGGCGTTTTTATCTCAAAATGATAATTTACAGCCTGAACTAACGATTGAGGAAAGTATTTTCGCAAGCGATAATGATACGTTAAAAGTCATAGCGCAATACGAAAAAGCACTTGAAAATCCTGATGATGAAGAGGCTTATCAAAAGGCTTTTGACAACATGGATCGTCATAATGCTTGGGATTTTGAAACGCAATACAAGCAAATTTTATTTAAACTAAAATTAGATGATTTAAAACTGAAAGTTAAAAATCTTTCGGGTGGACAAAAAAAGAGATTATCATTGGCAATCATCTTAATCAATAAACCTGATTTTTTAATTTTAGATGAGCCAACTAACCATTTAGATTTAGAAATGATCGAATGGTTAGAAGATTATTTTGCGAAAGAAAATTTAACCTTATTTATCGTTACGCACGACCGTTTCTTTTTAGAACGTGTTTGTAACGAAATTTTAGAACTCGAAAACGGAAAATTATACCAATATAAAGGCAATTATTCGTATTATTTAGAGAAAAAAGAAGAGCGCATAGCTTCTGAAAATGCAAGCGTTGACAAAGCTAAAAATTTATTCGTTAAAGAACTGGAATGGATGCGTCGCCAACCAAAAGCGCGTACTACAAAATCAAAATCGCGTCAAGATGATTTTTACGTAATTAAAGAAAAAGCCATGAGTCGCCGAAAAGAAAATGTGGTAGAGTTGGAAATTAATATGGAACGCATGGGAAGCAAAATTATTGAATTGGCAAAAATCAATAAAAGTTTCCAAGACAGAGTGATTCTGAAAGATTTCAACTATTCGTTTCAACGGGGTGAACGTGTGGGCATCATCGGTAAAAACGGAACTGGAAAATCTACTTTTTTAAATATTATTACTGGAAGTATACAACCCGATTCTGGAAAAGTAATCGTAGGTGACACCATGAAAATCGGATATTACACGCAAAGCGGAATCAACCCGAAGCCACAACAAAAAGTTATCGACATCATTAAAGAATATGGCGAATACATTCCGTTGACCAAAGGAAAAATTATTTCGGCTTCGCAATTATTGGAACGTTTTTTATTTGATGCCAAAAAACAATATGATTACGTTGAAAAACTAAGCGGTGGTGAACTGAAACGTTTGTATTTGTGTACGGTTTTGATTCAAAATCCGAATTTCTTGATACTCGATGAGCCAACGAATGATTTGGATATCGTGACTTTAAATGTCTTAGAAAACTTCTTGTTGGATTATCCGGGTTGTTTGTTAGTAGTAAGTCACGACCGATATTTCATGGACAAAATTGTAGATCACTTGTTTGTATTCAGAGGCAATGGTGAAATTGAAGATTTTCCTGGAAACTATTCTGATTTTAGAACCTATGAAGATTCCGCTGAACCGGTTAAAGAAGAAAAAATAGAATCGGCAAATGCTAAATCCTGGAAAGAAAAACAAGTTAAAGCTGGTTTAACCTTTAATGAGCAAAAAGAATTTCAAAAAATTGAACGTGAAATCAAAGATTTAGAATTCAAGAAAAAAGAAATTGAAGCCGAATTTGCTGAAGGCAAAGTAGCTGATGATAACTCGAGCGAAAGCGAACAGGCGAAGCAAATAGAAACAAAAGCAAACGAATTGCAAAAAATCATTCAATCGTTAGAAGAAAAAGAAGAACGTTGGTTTGATTTGAGTTCTAAAATGGAATAAAAAAGTAATTAGTAAATAGTGAACAGCAAGCTAATTACTAGCCACTTTACACACACGAGCCTTTTTTAAGGCGAACTGGAGAAGCAAATCACTAAAAAATGAATCATTTAATAAAAGCTTATATAAAATTCTTTTTTAAAGCCAAAAACGAACATGGCGTGCATTCGCCATTTGTATTCGATTTGGTTACCAAATGCTTTTACGACAAAACCAATTATCCTGAATACGAAATTTTAAAAAACTACAGAAATTCGCTTTTAAACAATAAAAACACCATTAAAGTAACCGATTTTGGTGCAGGTTCTCGCGTTTTTAAATCAAACACGAGGGAAATTAGTGCTATTGCTAAAAATGCTGGAATTTCAATTAAAAATGCTAAATTATTATTCCGAATCGTTCGTTATTTTCAACCGGAACAAATTTTAGAAATCGGAACATCTTTAGGACTAGCTACTTCTGCTCTCGCGTCTGGCAATTCGAATGCAAAAATTACCACTTTAGAAGGTTGCCCAAATACCATTAAACAAACGCAATTAGAATTGAAAAAAATCAATATTAATTCTATTGATTTTGTCAATACAGAATTCTCAACCTACTTTAAATCTTCAGACTTTCGACTTTCAACTTTCAACTTAATTTATTTTGACGGCAATCATTCTAAAAAAGCAACTTTAGATTATTTTAATATGCTTTTACCTACGATTTCAAATGACACTATTTGGATTTTCGACGATATTCATTGGTCACAAGACATGGAAGAAGCTTGGACAGAAATAAAAAATCATCCAAAAGTTACAGTTACTATAGATACTTTTCAATGGGGAATAGTTTTCTTTAGAAAAGAACAAGCAAAAGAACATTTTGTTATTAATCCAAAACGTAACTTTAGCTCGAAATTTTTTGAAAAAACTAGAATTAAAATGTAACAAAAAACTGACTTCTTCTACTTATTAATATAAAATTTAGATATTCTAAATTCTAAAAATCTTAATTCTGATTTTATAATGTCACAACCTATTATCGAAATTAAAGGAATTACGCGCGATTTTCCACTTGGCGAAGAAATTATTCATGTTTTAAAAGGAATTGATTTAACCATTAACAAAGGAGAATACGTAGCACTAATGGGACCATCTGGTTCTGGAAAATCAACTTTAATGAATTTATTAGGCTGTTTAGACACTCCTACTTCGGGAAGTTATGTATTAAATGGAAAACATGTAAGTGAAATGCATGACGACGAATTGGCAGAAATTAGAAACAAAGAAATTGGTTTCGTTTTCCAAACATTTAATTTAATGCCAAGAACTACCGCATTAGACAATGTAGCATTACCAATGGTCTATGCAGGAAAATCTAAAACCGAGCGAAACGAACGTGCAACTGAAGTACTAACACAAGTTGGTCTTGATGACAGAATGGACCACAAACCTAATCAACTTTCAGGTGGACAACGTCAGCGTGTTGCAGTTGCAAGAGCTTTGGTTAACAAACCTGCGATTATTTTAGCCGATGAACCTACAGGAAACTTAGATAGTAAAACCTCATTAGAAATCATGAATTTATTTGATGAAATTCATGCTAACGGAAATACTGTAATTCTTGTAACTCACGAAGAAGATATAGCTGCACATGCACATCGCATCATTCGTTTACGTGATGGAATGATCGAAACAGATGTGAAGAATAAGTAGTCTACTTTTCTTATCTTTGAGCTAAATTTTAAAATGCTGGAAGCTTATTGCTAACAGCTATTAGCAATAAACATGAAAGTATACACAAAAACAGGCGATAAAGGTTCAACTTCATTATTCGGAGGAACGAGAGTTCCTAAACATCATATTCGAATTGAAAGTTATGGAACAGTTGATGAACTGAATTCCTACATTGGTTTAATTCGCGATCAAGAAATAAATCCGCTATATAAAGCTATTTTAATAGAAGTTCAAGACCGATTGTTTACTGTTGGAGCCATAATGGCAACTCCACCAGAAAAGGAAACATTAAAAAACGGTGAAAAAAGATTAAACATTAATCGCATATCAGAAGAAGACATTCAATATCTTGAAACTGAAATTGATAAAATGGATAGTGAATTACCTCCAATGACACATTTCGTCTTACCCGGCGGACACACTACAGTGTCATATTGTCATATTGGGCGTTGTGTATGCCGTAGAGCTGAACGTTTAGCAGTACATTTACACGAATTAGAGCCTATTGACGAACGTGTTCTTACCTACTTAAACCGACTTTCTGACTACTTATTTGTGTTGGCACGAAAGTTGTCACACGATTTAGGCGCTGATGAAGTAAAATGGATTCCGAGAAAAGATTAAACATCAGTAAATAAACGTTCTTTAAACTTATTTAAAAATAATTCAAAAAAAACTTGACTTTTTAAGTTAAAAAATTATTTTTGCACTAAATTAAATCGATAAAAAATGTATTGGACATTAGAACTAGCATCTTATTTAAGTGATGCGCCTTGGCCAGCTACTAAAGATGAACTTATCGACTATGCGATTCGTACAGGAGCGCCTTTAGAAGTTGTAGAAAACTTACAGTCTATTGAAGACGAAGGTGAAATTTATGAGTCAATGGAAGAAATTTGGCCAGATTATCCTACTGACGAAGATTACCTTTGGAATGAGGATGAATACTAAGAAAAAATAATAACGCAACAATTTAAAAGTCTCAACTTGAGGCTTTTTTTTTGTAAATTTGCACACCCTATAGAAATACTATAATTATGAGTTTTGTAGATTCAATTTTAAAAATATTTGTTGGCGATAAGTCTGAAAAAGATGTTAAAGCCATTCAGCCTATAATTGCTAAAGTAAAAACTTTCGAAAGTAGCCTAAAAGCACTTTCACATGATGAACTTCGAGCTAAAACTGCTGAATTTAAAGGAAAAATAAAAGCTGCAAGAGCTGAAAAAGACAATCAAATTGCTTCTCTAAAAGAAAAAGCAGAAACAACTGATGACATTGATGTTCGTGAAGATATCTATGCAGAAATCGATCAATTAGAAGCAGACGCATATGAATTGTCTGAAAAAGTTTTGAACGAAATTCTTCCTGAAGCTTTTGCTGTTGTAAAAGAAACGGCTCGTCGTTTTAAAGAAAACACATCAATTACTGTTTCAGCAACTCCAAAAGATAGAGAATTATCAGCTACAAAACCTTATATAGTAATAGAAGGAGACAACGCTGTTTGGGCAAATTCATGGGATGCTGCTGGAAAAGCCATCACTTGGGACATGATTCACTATGATGTACAGTTAATTGGTGGTGTGGTTTTACATCAAGGTAAAATTGCCGAAATGCAAACGGGTGAAGGTAAAACATTAGTAGCAACACTTCCTTTATATTTAAATGCTTTAACAGGAAATGGTGTTCACTTAGTAACGGTGAATGATTACTTAGCAAAGCGTGATAGTACTTGGAAAGCACCTTTATTCGAGTTCCATGGAATGACAGTTGATTGTATTGACAATCACCAACCAAATTCTGATGCTCGTAGAAAAGCTTACAACGCAGATATAACTTACGGTACAAATAACGAATTCGGCTTCGATTATTTGCGTGACAATATGGCTCATGGGCCAAATGATTTAGTACAGCGCAAACACAATTATGCAATTGTCGATGAGGTCGATTCAGTATTAATTGATGATGCACGTACGCCTTTAATTATTTCGGGACCAATTGTGGATGGTGACCGTCATGAGTTTATGGAATTAAAACCAAAAGTTGACAACTTGGTTAACTTACAGCGTAAACTAGCTACTGATTGCTTAACTGAAGCAAAACGTTTCTTCAAAGAAGGAAACATGAAAGAAGCTGGTTTTTATTTATTACGCACACACAGAGCATTACCTAAAAATAAAGCATTAATTAAATTCTTATCCGAAGAAGGTGTAAAACAATTACTTCAAAAAACTGAGAATTTTTACATGCAAGACAATAACAGAGAAATGCATAAAATAGATGAAGCATTATACTTTGTTATCGAAGAAAAAAACAATCAAGTAGAATTAACCGATAATGGTATTCAATTCCTTTCTAAAGATACAGACGAACATTTCTTTGTTTTACCTGATATTGGAACTGAAATTGCTAAAATTGAAAAAGAAAACCTATCTAAAGAAGATGAAGCAGAAAAACGTGAAGAATTATACAAAGACTTTTCTGTAAAATCGGAACGTATTCATACGCTTACGCAGTTATTAAAAGCTTATACTTTATTTGAAAAAGATACCGAATATGTTATCATGGATAATAAAGTTATGATTGTAGACGAGCAAACAGGTCGTATTATGGACGGTCGTCGTTACTCTGATGGTTTACACCAAGCAATTGAGGCAAAAGAAAATGTAAAAATTGAAGCAGCTACGCAAACATTCGCTACCATTACATTACAGAATTACTTCCGTATGTATAACAAATTGTCTGGTATGACGGGTACGGCTGTAACGGAAGCTGGTGAGTTTTGGGAAATTTACAAATTAGACGTTGTTGAAATTCCTACAAACCGTCCAATTGCTAGAAAAGATAAAGAAGATTTAATCTATAGAACGGTTCGTGAAAAATATAATGCTGTAATTGACGATGTTGTTAAACTTTCACAAGCAGGAAGACCAGTATTGATTGGTACAACTTCGGTTGAAATTTCAGAATTATTAAGTCGAATGTTGAAAATACGTGGTATTCATCACAACGTATTAAATGCCAAAATGCACAAAAGCGAAGCAGAAATTGTTGCTGAAGCTGGTAAACCTGGAGTTGTAACAATTGCAACTAACATGGCAGGTCGTGGTACCGATATTAAACTTTCTGACGAAGTTAAAAAAGCAGGAGGTTTAGCAATCGTTGGTACAGAACGTCATGATTCTCGTCGTGTAGATCGTCAGTTACGTGGTCGTGCAGGTCGTCAAGGAGATGTAGGTAGTTCACAATTCTACGTTTCGTTAGAAGACAACTTAATGCGTTTATTCGGTTCTGAGCGTGTCGCTAAAATTATGGACCGTATGGGCTTAAAAGAAGGTGAAGTTATTCAACACTCAATGATGACAAAATCTATCGAAAGAGCTCAGAAAAAAGTAGAAGAAAATAACTTTGGTGTTCGTAAACGTTTATTAGAATATGATGATGTAATGAACGCGCAACGTGAAGTAGTTTACAAACGTCGTAAACATGCTTTACATGGAGAACGTTTAAAAGTAGATATCGCTAACATGATGTATGATACTTGCGAATTAATCGTTCAAAATAACAAGTTAGCAAGTGACTTTAAGAATTATGAATTTGATTTAATTCGTATTTTCTCAATTAGTTCTCCTGTTTCAGAAAGTGAATTCAACAAGTTAACAGAAAGAGAAATTATTGGTAAAACATACAAAGCAGCTTTACAACATTATACAGAGAAAAACGAACGTAGTGCTAAAGAAGCTTTCCCAGTTGTTAAAAACGTTTACGAAAACAACAACGGACAATACGAAAGAATTGTTGTTCCTTTTACAGACGGAATTAAATCGTTAAATATTGTAACCAATCTTGAAAAAGCGTATACTTCTGAAGCTAAAACTTTAATCAATGATTTTGAAAAAAATGTTACGTTAGCAATTATTGACGAAGCTTGGAAGAAACATTTACGCAAAATGGACGAATTGAAACAATCTGTTCAATTAGCGGTTCACGAGCAAAAAGATCCATTATTAATTTACAAGTTTGAAGCTTTTGAATTATTCAGAAAAATGATGGACGAAGTAAATAAAGATGTTATTTCTTTCTTATTTAAAGCGGATTTACCTTCTCAAAACCCTAATACAATTAGCGAAGCTAAAGAAGTAAAACAAAAAGAAAATTACACTGAAACTAAAGAAGAATCTTTAAATACTGACGAAATTGCAGCTCGTAATAGACAAGCTGGGCAACAAGCGTCACAACCTCAACAACAACAAGTTACAGAAACTATTGTTCGTGAGACTCCAAAAATTAATCGTAACGATACTGTTACAATTAAACATGTAATGAGTGGTAAAAGTGAAACTATGAAATTCAAAAAAGCTGAATCTATGTTAGCTTCAGGAGAATGGATTTTAGTAGATCATCAAGCTTAATAGTTTAAATAAATTCATAAAAAAAGCCTTTTTGACAAAAAGGCTTTTTTTATTTTCTTAAATCTAATTTTGACTCTATTAACTCTAATCTATTCAGAATAGAAGAAATTAAGCTAATATTTTGACTAGTTTGAATTACACCAACAATTTTATATGATTCCTTATCTTCTTCAAAAAAATCTAAAATTCTTTTACCGTTAACTTTGTCAATTACTAAGTAAGAAAAATTCTTTTCATTTTTATCAAGATTAGTCGACAATAACAAAATGTTCCCTTTTGAATAAATACTTTCTTTTGCAACTTTATCATCTATTGTAAAAACACAATTTACTTCTGCTAATATTTTTTGCAAGTCAATGGGTTTTATCGATTCATCGCTATTAATTTCCTTAATTAAACTATTATCATTTGACTGTTTTGAAATAAAATCCTCAATGTGATTGAAATTGGTAATTTTATTAATAGTTATCGGTTTAGATATTAATTCATCAGTGGTTAAATCTAAAAGTGTAGCTATGCGTAATAACGTTTCTATTTTAGGTTCGGCCCTACCTTCTTCATAAGAACTAATAACTCCTCTATTTAAATCTAACATTTCTGCAAAAGCCTGCTGACTAAGACCTTTAATTTGTCTTATTTTTTTTATATTGGTACCAAAATAAGTCATACACTTTGCTAATTTTATTTACATCACAAAGATAATGAAAATATTTTTATAATTTTGCTAATATTTTTTGCAATTTATTTTTTTTATTCTATATTTGTTTCATATTGAAAATATTTTTAGATGCAAGCAAACCATTTATTTATAAAAATTAAAGATTGGTTATTAGATTTCAATTTTGAAATTTTACATGAAAATCAGTTACACAATACTTTTGTAATCAGTAAAGAAACTGAAGGTATTAAAAACATGATTTTAGTTATTGCACCACAAATATTGATTGTTGAACAATTTTTATTTCGTTGCAAAAAAAATGAAACTGAAGTCTATAAAGAACTTCTGATTAAAAACAGAGACATTGTTCATGGTGCTTTTGTACTTGATGAAAATGGAGAAAAAGTAATTTTCAGAGACACATTACAAACTGAAAATTTAGATCAAAATGAATTAATCGCTACCATTAATTCATTAAGTTTACTGTTGAGTGAGTATTCAGCAGAAATGATTCGTTTTAGTAAATTATAAAAATTAAAAAATTATTGATTATGAATATTTTAAGAAGATTATTTAGAATTGGTAAAGCAGAAGCTCATGCTGCAATTGATGGACTTGAAGATCCAATTAAAATGACAGAACAAGGAATTCGCGAAATGAAAGAACAACTTGAAAAAAGTGTTCATGCAATGGCACAAGTAAAAGCACTTGCAATAAGACGTAAAAATGAAAAAAATTCCTTATTAAACAAAGCCGAAGAATATCAAAATAAAGCTGTACTTTTAATTCAAAAAGGAGCAAAAGAAGAAATTTCTATAGAAGAAAGTGATAGATTAGCTAAAGAAGCATTAAAATTAAAAGAACAAGCTACACAAGATGCAAATATTGCTGATGCCGAAAGCTCAAAATTAGAAAATGATGTTGAAAAAATGCAAGTAAACATTAATTCTTTAAAAACTTCAATTGCAAAATGGGAAGGTGAATTAAAAACATTAAGAGCTCGTGTACAAGTAAGTCAAGCAACACAAGATATAAACAAAAAAATGACTCAAATTGATGCAGATAGCACAATTAGTATGCTTGAAAAAATGAAAGACAAAGTGTTGCAACAAGAAGCTATCGCTGATGCATATGGAGAAATTGCTAATGCTTCTAAAAGTATAGACGATGAAATTAATTCTGTTGTGGATACTACCGAAAATAAGGCTGATGATGCTTTAAAAAAATTAAAAGAACAATTGAATATTAACTAATTATATGAGTTTTAACGAACTTTTAGAAATTTCCTTTAATCCTGCAAATACAATTTTATCTGTATTGCTTATTTTAAGTGTACTGTATTGGATATTAACAATATTTACTGGTTTAGGAGATTATGACATCGATTTAGATACTGATATCGATGCTGACACAAATTTGGATAATCCAGATGGATTAATTGAAGTAAATCAAGACCCTTCATACTTTATTCAATTTTTGAAGTTCTTAAACTTAGATATAATTCCAATAACGTTTTTTTTAACATTAACATTACTTTTTGCTTGGCTTATTAATGTAAATTTGAATTTTTATCTTCCATTTCCTAATTGGTTTTTTATGATTACCATAATACCAGCTATTATTGTAAGTGTTTTTATTTCTAAATATGTCTGTACACCTTTAAAACCATTTTTTAAAGAAATAAATCATAAAGGTGAAATTGCCTATGACTTTTTAGGAAGAAGTGGAAAATTAATCACAACTGTTAAAGAAGATAAAATTGGTATGATTGAAATTATCATTAATAAAGATCCTATAAAACTAATGGTTAAAAGCAAAGATGGTAGTGAAATAAAACAAGGAGAAAATGCAATAATTATTGACGAAGAGCCTCAAAAAAAATTTTACTACATCGAAAAATCATTTGAAATTTAAAACAATTATAATAACTATTAATATTTATTTATGAACACATTCTACATTGGAGTATTAGTTTTTCTTGTCGCTACACTAGGATTAATTTTCTGGGTTTTATCCATGTATAAAAAAACAGTTCAAGGAATTGTAATTTTAAGAACTGGTTACGGTGGAACAAAAGTTTTCTTTAACGCTGGTATTGTAATTCCGGTAATTCATCGCCAAGAAAATATGGATATTTCAGTTAAAAAACTAGAAATTTCAAGAGAAGGAAAAGATGGTCTTATTTGTAAAGATAATATGCGTGCTGATATACAAGTAGCCTTTTTTATTCGTGTTAATAAATCAGTAGATGATATCGTAAACGTAGCACAAACAATTGGTTGTCAAAGAGCATCTGATATTTCAACTTTAAGAGAACTTTTCGAAGCTAAATTTTCAGAAGCACTTAAAACTGTTGGTAAAAAATTCGATTTCACAGAATTATATGAAGCTAGAAGCGAATTCAGAAATGAAATTTTAAATATTATTGGTACTGATTTAAATGGATATGTTTTAGATGATTGCGCAATAGATTATTTAGAACAAACTTCATTAAATCACTTAAATAAAGATAATATCTTAGATGCTGAAGGTATTAAAAAGATTACAGAGTTAACAGCGAATCAAAACATAAAAGCAAACCTTGTTAGACGTGATGAAGAAAAAACCATCAAGAAGCAAGATGTTGAAGCCAGAGAAGCTATTTTAGAATTAGAGAAACAATTAGCCGAAAAAGAAGAATCTCAAAAACGTGAGATTGAAAACATCAAAGCGCGTGAAAATGCTGAAATTCTTAAAGTGGCTGAGGAAGAACGTTTAAAACATGAAACAGTTCGTATTGCAACAGAAGAAAGTCTTCAAATAGCGGAAGAAAACAAGCAACGTCAGGTTGTAATTGCTGCTAAAAATAAAGAGCGAGCTGACTTAGTTGAAACTGAAAGAGTTCAAAAAGACCGTTTATTAGAAGCTACTGAAAGAGAGCGCGTAGTTGCCCTTGCTGAAATTGAAAAAGAAAAAGCAGTAGAATTAGAAAAGAAGAACATTCAAGATGTTATTCGCGAACGTTTAGTGAAAGAAAAAACGGTAGTAGAAGAACAACAAACAATTTTTGACGTTGAAGCATTAAAAATAGCTGAACGTGACAAACAAGTAAAAATAATTGCTGCTAACAAAGAGGCTGAAGAACGTTTAATTGCTGAAACTAAAGCTGCAGAAGCACGTAAATTAGCTGCTGAAAAAGATGCGCAAAAATATGTTATTGAAGCGCAAGCAAAACGTGATGCTGCAGAAAAAGAAGCAGAAGCTAGAAAAATTATAGCTGATGCTCAAGCAAAAGAAGAAGCAACTGTTGGATTATCTGAAGCTCAAGTAATGCACGCTAAAGCAGAAGCTCAAGAACGCCAAGGAATTGTTGAAGCTACAATTATTGAGAAAAAAGCAGAAGCAAACAAAAAAGATGGTCTTGCTCAAGCAGAAGTTATTAAAGAAAAGGCATTAGCTGAAGCTGCAGGAATCACTGAAAAAGCTGAAGCGATGAAAAAATTAAATGATGCTGGTAAAGATCACGAAGAATTCCGTTTAAAGTTAGCAAAAGAAAAAGAAGTAGAGTTAGCACAAATTGCAATTCAAAAAGATATAGCAGATGCACAAGCACATGTATTAGCTGAAGCATTTAAAACAGCAAATATTGATATTGTTGGTGGAGAAAATACATTCTTTGACAATGTTGTTAAACAAATAACTGCTGGTAAAGGAATTGATAAATTTATTCAACATAGCGAAAATGCTCAGTTACTAAAAGATGCCCTTTTAAACAGTGATGAAGAAGGAAATCTAGTGGGAAAAGTAATGCAAATCGTTGAAAAATATAAAATCTCTTCTGAAGACATTAAAAACTTAAGTATCGCATCATTAATTTTTAAATTAAAAGATGTTGCAAATCAAAACGAGCAAGGAATTTTAACCAAGGCTCTTGATATGGCAAGACATTTAGGTATTGATAGCAAGCCTATCAAGTAATTTTAATATAAAAAACACCTGTCTTTTTTAGAAAAGATAGGTGTTTAAACTTATAAAACTCTCATTTACGAATTTCTATGAGTAAAGAAACCATACAAAATGGTACCTACGAAATTATTCAACAACGTTTAACGCAACAAAAAAATGAGTTAGCAAAAAGAATAACTCTTTTAGACGAAGAACGGAAGAAAATATTTGGAGGTATCGATTATAATCTTATCGCAAATGAAAGACTTTCAACTGAGCAAAGTTGTAAAATTCGCGATATTATTTCTATTGGTTCTATTTGTTTGGTCGGACATCAAACACATCTTGGGTTAAAAACAGAAGTAGACATAACTGACGTTTTTTCCATGTATACTTTTTCTGAAAATAGATTTGAACCACTTGCCTTATCATGGCTAGAAGATCAAAACTTTATAGACGAATTCAAAAATCTTTATAAATATTATAGAAATACAACATTTACCAAATTTTTCATCTCTGGTAACTACCTATATTTTGTCTTCCAATTATCTTCAAATGCTTCAGATATTAAGGCATTTAAATGGCTATTAAAAGAAGATGGTATAGTATTTATTGATGCAAGAAGTGCAGCTGAAGTTAAATTCCCTAATCAATTTGAGTTTAAATGGACAAAGGCTACTCGTGATATGCAACGTAAAGGAGAGCATCCTCACGTTTCATTAGCCGATAAAGTATTTGTTGAAGCTATTGGAGGTGATATTACGATTAAAGTTGAAGATAATACCAAAACAGGTAAAGGTATTTACAGTGAAGATGTTAAACATAAAGATCAAACTTTAGACGATTCAGAAATCAATTTCTTTGATTATCAAAATCTGATCGCATTTAAAATAAAACCTTATCAAGAAGAAGAACGTTTTTTCATCTATAATCACAAAGATAAAAAAGTCGCTCGTGTAGACTCATTACAATATTCTGGTATTTTACTCCCAGAAAATCAAGGCTTAATCTACCCTAATGGTTATGCATTACAAACAGGTGAAATTAAAACCTTAGAAACAAATAACAAACCAATATATTTTTATAAAAAAATTGTTGGAATAAATGGAGAGAATTTCTTGTTTGTCTTTTACAATCAAGAAAGCAATGAATACATGTTAATTCCATACAACATCATTAAACAAAGTATTGAAACGCCTATTCATTGTAATGGTTTCACTCTCTTTGAAGATGGAAAAATGTGCTATTTCAAAAGCAATGAAGAAACCAAACATCATTTAGTACAAATTTGGCAAACACCATTTACAAAAGATGTAGTTGTTGATAACCAAAATAAAGATAACATTATCTATAAAGTTGGTAACAAAGATTTAGTACGCTTAATGGCCGAATGTCAAGAATTACAAGTTTTTTTAAATAAAAAAGATTCTTATAACGGTTTATATGATGAAATTGTAAAGCATACAACAACTATTTTAGATAGCTATTATTTCTTAAATGAGAATGGTGTTTTTAAAATTAATGAGCCACTTCAAGAAATTCGAAATATTGCTCATACTGCAATAAATGAATTTGAAAAAGTTCAGGAGATAAAAAAGAAAACGGCTGCAGCCTTAGAAGAAATAAAAGAAAAATTTGAAGCTAAAACAAATGAACTTAGTTATCAAAACTATACGAGTTTACAACAGTACATTGTCTCTTTGTCTGAAATTCGTTCACTAAGAGGGGAAATGATTTCTGCTAAAGATTTACAATATGTAGATGTAAAATTAATTGATGCTTGGGAAAATGAATTAAGTATTTTATCTGATAGATTAGCAAACGATTGTGTCATTTTCTTATTAGCACCTGAAGCCTTAGCGCCCTATCAACAGATAATTGATTCAGTTTCTACTGAAATAAGCACTCTTTTAAAAACAATTCAAGCAAAAGAGATTGAAAAAAGCTTAGACGATTTAGCAAATCAATTAGAGCTACTAGTAGATATCGTAAACAATTTAAAAATTGAAGATGCATCGCATTCTACTCAAATTATCGAAAATATTTCTGTATTATTTTCTTTAATTAATCAAGAACGCATTGCATTAAACAATAAAAAAAGAGAGCTATCTGGTAAAGAATTAGCAGCAGACTTTAAAGCGCAAATAACTTTATTTGATCAAACTGCTATTAATTTCTTTGAGCTTGCTAACACACCCGATAAATGCCAAGATTTCTTGAATAAACTAGCTATTCAACTAGAAGAAATGGAAGCAAAATTTGTCGATTTTGATGAGTTTATCCAAGTTATTAGCGAAAAACGAGAAGAAATCTACCAACAATTTCAAACAAAAGGAGTTCAGTTAACAGAAGCTCGAAATAAAAGAACAACCAATTTATTTCAATCGGCAGAACGCATTTTAAAAGGTTTGGCTAATAAAGTAGCTTCTTTTTCAACTGAAATTGAAATCAATGGTTATTTTGCTTCAGATTTAATGATTGAAAAAGTTCGAGACATTGCCGAACAATTAAAAGATTTAAATGATGCCAATAAATCGGAAGAGCTTTTAACGCAATTAAAAACAAGCCAACAAGAAGCCATAAGAAAACTTAAAGACCGTAATGAAATTTATGAAGATGGCGAAAATATTATCGCTTTAGGAAACTACAAATTTGCGGTTAACAAACAAAAGCTCGACTTAACTTTGGTTTTAAAAAACAATAATTATTACTACCATTTAACGGGTACCAATTTTTATGAACCAATTGAATATACTGAAATAGAAAAATTCAAAGACGTTTGGAATCAAGAGTTTATCACAGAAAATCACAAGGTTAAAAAAATTGAATATATTGCTTGGGACGTGTTCTTAAAAAACCCATTATTAAACACTGAAAAAGCGAATAAAACTGCAATTGAAGAGTTTTTTGCCAATCATTTTGGTGAAGGTTTAGTTAAAGGTGTTCACGATGAAGATGCGTTAAAATTAGTTACAAAATTACAACAACTGAATAATCAATTAGGCTTGTTACGCTTCTCTCCTTCTGAAAGAGCATTAGCACAATTGTTTTGGTTCTTCCTAGAAGAAAATGAAAAATCGTATTACGAAAAACAATTTCAAGCAATTGAATTACTTAGGGATACCTTTAAAAATACAGAACAATTCCGTTTTATAAGCAAACAATTAGCCCATAAAATTGAAGAATTTAAGTGCCATTTTGATCATTTTCAAATTATTTCTTCCCTAAAAGCTGCATCTTATTTAAAACACGAAAATAGAGACGCTTTTAAAATTAATGAGGTAAGTGCTAAACTCTTAAAAAGCTTTACCAAAAATTTAAAAGAAAAAGGGAAAGATTTAGTTTTTACACAAAAAATTGAGGCGCTTTATCCGTTCCCTTCTGCTTGCTTTGACATTGTTTTCAATGCTATAAAAACATTTTCAATTGAGAATAATGTTGATGTGGCTAATGGTATTTTGGATGAAACCGCAGTTTTCTTATTGGTAAATAATTTAAAGTCAACCCAAATTGTAAAAACTAGTACATCTGAAACAATTGAAGGATTAAAAACTTTACAAAAAGAAGAAGTTTACACACTAGAGTATCATGATTTCACAGAAAAACTAGAATTTTATTTTGAAAATAATAAACCTAAATTTTCTGAATTTCAAGGATTAAAGAAAGACTGGATTGTTTCAAAAAGAAAACAATTTAAACTCGACACTTTCAATACACAAGTATTAACTTCATTCATACGAAACAAGCTAATAAATGAAGTTTATTTTCCTTTAATTGGAGCTAATTTAGCCAAACAAATTGGTGCAACTGGAGAAACAAAAAGAACAGACCGAATGGGAATGTTATTATTGGTTTCACCTCCGGGATATGGTAAAACAACCTTAATGGAATACTTGGCCGATAGAATGGGATTGGTCTTCATGAAAATCAACGGTCCCTCTTTAGGACATGAAATTACCTCAACGGATCCAAGTGAGGCGAAAAATGCTGGTGCAAAACAAGAATTGCAAAAGTTAAATCTTGCCTTTGAAATGGGAGACAATGTAATGCTATATTTAGACGACATTCAACATTGTAATCCTGAGTTTCTGCAAAAATTCATTTCATTGGCAGACGGTCAACGAAAAATTGAAGGTATTTATAATGGTGAAGCTAAAACCTACGACCTACGCTCAAAACGTTTTTGTTTGGTTATGGCTGGAAACCCTTATACCGAAAGTGGAGAAAAATTTCAAATACCAGACATGTTAGCCAACCGAGCTGATACTTATAACTTGGGAGAAATTTCTGGCGTAAATTCAGAATTGTTTGATTTGAGTTTAATTGAAAACTCAATACTTTCTAATCCTTTCATGACAAGACTTACACAGCAAAGTCTAAACAACTTGTATGAATTATATGAAGGTATTAGAAACAATAACTTAAATATTTCTTTAGAAGGAAATTTTACTAGTCAAGAAATCGATGACTTTAGAAATGTATTAACTAAAATTATTCAAGTTCGAAATACAGTTATTAAAGTTAACGAAACTTATATTCAATCAGCTGCAATGGCAGATGAATACCGCAATGAACCTATTTTTAAATTACAAGGTTCCTATCGAGACATGAATAAACTAGTAGCCAAAATCGAACCAATTCATTCTGAAAAAGAAGTTGAAGCTATTTTACTTTCTCATTACAAAAATGAATCACAAACTTTAACAACTGGAGCAGAAGCCAATCTTTTAAAATTAAAAGAGATTATGGGGATTATATCGGAGAAAGAATTGGAAAGATGGAACGAAATTAAAGTTATTTTCAAGAAAAACAATCGATTAAAAGGTTTTGGTAATAATGACAAAATGAATCAAGTTGTAGCTCTTTTAGAGGATTTTTCTGAAGGATTACAAGGAATTCAAAAAGCAATAACTAAAAATGAAAATTAAATACACATGAAAAAATTATTTTTAAGCCTATTTGTAGTATTTACAACTACTTTATTTGCACAAGATTTAAGTTCTTTAAAAGAAGAAGCCAACAAAGCTTATTTAGCAGGTTCTAGTATGAATTATGATGCAATTTTTGAAACAACCTATCCAAAAGTATTTGATATAGTTTCTAAAGACATGATGAAAATGGGAATGGAACAAATGTTCAATAATGAGGAATTTTCAATTCGATTGATACCTGTTGATCCTAATTTTATTTTTGGAGAAATCAAAAGTATAGGTGCTCAAAAATTTTGCATTTTAGATCATGATACTAAAATGAAAATGACTTTCAAAGAAAAAATGGATAATGCTCAAATGATGGTAGATGTATTTAAATCGTCTATGCAAGCTGAAGAAGTTACCTTCGATGAAAATGAAAATGCTTTTACTATAAGAGTTAGATCTACGATGGTTGGTGTGTCTGATGAATTAACAAACAATAAATGGAAATTTATTAATAAAGACAAAGGCAATCAATTGATTAACATGATCTTCAGCGAAAATGTTGTAAAAGAATTAGGTTTATAAAAAAAAGCTCGCAAATGCGAGCTTTTTTTATATCGTGTCAGGAAAAATCTTTCCAGGATTTAAAATTCCTTTAGGATCAAAAACTTGCTTAATTCCTTTCATTAATTGTAACTCAACATCAGAAAAAACAATTGGCATATAATTTTTTTGAACATAACCTATTCCGTGTTCACCAGAAATAGTTCCTTTTAACGATTTGGTTAATTCAAATATCTCCACAATTCCTTTTGGCACTTCTGTTTGCCAAGCTTCATCCGTCATTTCTTGTTTAACGATATTCACATGCAAATTTCCATCGCCAGCATGTCCATAACAAACCGAATGAAAACCGTATTTATTTCCAATTTCTTTAATTCCTTTTAAAAGTGTTGGTAATTCATATCTTGGCACAACCGTATCTTCTTCTTTATAAACCGAATTTGATTTTACTGCTTCCCCAACTGCTCTTCTTAACTTCCAAAGTGCATTTTTTTGATCCGTTGAATCGGCAAATAAAACCTCATCAATTTCATAATTTTCAACAACTCCTAATATTTTTTCGGCTTCTTGCATTAAAACTTCTGGATAATTTCCATCCACTTCTATTAACAAATGCGCTTCAATTCCATCTTTAATTGCAACACTTACGCCTTCAACATATTGCATCGTCCAATCGATAGCATCACGCTCCATAAATTCTAATGCACTTGGTACAATTCCAGCTCTAAATATAGCCGAAACGGCTTCGCAAGCTTGCTCTGCTTTGTAAAACGGCACCAACATTAAAACATTATGTTGATTAATGGGTAATAATTTCAAAACAATTTTAGTCACAATTCCTAGCGTTCCTTCACTTCCCACCATTAATTGTGTTAAATTGTAACCTGTAGAATTTTTTAGTGTATTGGCACCTGTCCAAATGATTTCACCATTCGGTAAAACCACTTCTAAATTCAACACATAATCTTTGGTAACACCATATTTTACTGCACGAGCTCCACCCGAGTTTTCAGCAATATTTCCTCCAATAAAACAACTTCCCATACTACTTGGATCAACAGGATAAAACAAACCTTGTTCAGCCAACGTATCTTTTAAAACTTGCGTAATTACGCCTGGTTCGGTTGTAACTTGGTAATTCTTTTCGTCAATTTCTAAAATTTTATTGAAACGCTCCATCGAAAGTCCAATCCCACCATGAACACTCAATGCTCCGCCACTTAAACCTGTTCGTCCACCAATAGGCACAACAGGGATTTCGTTTTCAAATGCTACTTTCATGATTTCGGAAACTTCTTGCGTATTTTTTGGCTTAACCACAACATGAGGCGGAAAATTATAATCTTCAGTTTCATCGTGACCATAGTTTTTACGTGTTTCGTCATCTGTGAAAATAAAATTTTCAGTTACTATCTCTTGAAGTTTATTTATGATTTCAGCAGAAATATTCATGATAATCGAGTTTAAACAAATGTACGCATTATCTGTAAAATTTGTATTTTTACCAAAACGTTTTCCTTTTGAAGAAACCTGATAAAAAATCGGCTTTAGCAGAAATACATGGTGTAGACCAACCCGATGCTGTAAATCAATCGGTTGCAAATGCTGTACAAAAATTTCGTAGAAAACAACCTACTGCTCAAGAGTTGATTGAAGCCATTTTAAAAGGAGACAAAATTGCGTTAAGTCGTGCGATTACTTTAATCGAAAGTACGAATCCGGAACATTTAGAAAGAGCTAACGAAGTTATTCAAGGCTGTTTACCTTATGCGAATAAATCGGTTCGCATAGGAATTACTGGCGTTCCAGGTGTGGGAAAAAGTACGTTTATTGAAGCTTTTGGTAAGTATTTAACTTCACTTGGTAAAAAAGTAGCGGTCTTAGCGGTTGATCCGAGTTCATCTATTAGCCACGGAAGTATTTTAGGCGACAAAACGAGAATGGAAGAATTGGTTAAAGATGAAAACGCTTATATTCGTCCGAGTGCTTCTGGAGATAGTTTAGGCGGTGTTGCCAGAAAAACACGAGAAAGTATAATGTTGTGTGAAGCTTGTGGTTTTGATACGATTATCATTGAAACGGTTGGTGTTGGACAAAGTGAAACTGCTGTTCACAGTATGGTCGATTTCTTTTTATTATTGAAAATAGCGGGCGCTGGCGATGAATTACAAGGAATTAAGCGCGGTATTATGGAAATGGCTGATACAATAGTCATTAACAAAGCCGATGGTGATAATATTGCGAAAGCTAAATTAGCCAAAACTGAATTTAACCGAGCGTTGCATTTATTTCCTGCAAAAAATAGCGGTTGGATTCCAAAAGTTACGACTTGTAGCGCTTTTGAAAAAACTGGAATTGATAAAGTTTGGGAAATTATTGCCGAATATTTCGAATTAACGAAAGAAAACAACTACTTCGAACAAAAACGTAAAGAACAAAACCAATATTGGATGTTAGAAACGATAAATGAACAATTGAAAAATCGTTTTTACAGTCATCCTGAAATTATGTCGTTATTAGAACAAAACAAAAAAGCGGTGCAAAATAACGAATTATCGCCTTTTGCTGCCGCTCAAATGTTGCTGGAAAAGTATTTTAATTTTTAGGGATTAGGGAAAAGGAATTAGGAATTAGTTTTTTCCTTTTTGAATGCTTTAAAAAATTGTACAAAAACTATAATTATTGCCAAAAAGTTAAGAGCTATACTTATGAAACCTAATAGCTCATAATAGAATGGGAAAAATAAATTAAATTGTAATAGACAAAAGTGAAAAACTGAAAGTTTTAAGCTCGTCTCTTTTCTAAATAATGCTAAAACGCCATAGCCAATTAAGGAAACTATCTGAGATATTGGTAATAAAAAAGTATTTATCAAAAAAATATTAGTCACATCAAAAGCCCAAACTACAGTTTTATTTACTGAATAAGTTTGAGTTTCTATGAAATTTCGAATAATATAAAAAGAGCCAATAACTAATAAGATCAGCCAAAACATTCTTTTTTTAAATAAAACTTTCCAATTCATAAAAAGCTAATCACTAATTACTAACGACTAATTACTACTCCTCGTAACGCTCCATTTCTCTATCGTAGAATTCGCCAGCTAATGTGATTAAATGTTCCATTTCGCTTTCTAATTCTTTCTCGTCTTCACCTTCAACATCTTCTAAAATTTCCACTTCGTCGTCTTTTAAATTGATAATGAATTGAGGAAAATCTAAATGGATAATAAATATATCATCTGGAAAATCAGAATTATCTGCTAATACAAATTTTGGTAAGGTCATCTTTATAAATTATGAATTATGAGTTATAAATATAGTTAATTTGTTGATTTGTTTATTCGATACTTTGAAAGTAAAACAACTTTCGACTTTCGACATTTAACTTTCGACTTGATTAATTAACTTCTTCGTTTCGTTATTAAATCGGATAAATAAAAATACGGCAGCAGCTGTTAAACCAGCAAGTAATCCAATCCAAATTCCAGTTGCACCTAAACTGGTGAAAATTCCTAAGTAAATTGAAATAGGAAAACCTATTACCCAATACGCTACAAATGTAATATACATCGGGATTTTCACATCTTGCAATCCGCGCAAAGCGCCTAAAACTACAACTTGTAAACCATCAGAAATTTGGAATACTGCTGCCACTAATAATAATTGCGCTGCTATAGTAACTACTTCTAAGTTTTCGGTATAATTCGCAACATCTTTTAAATCGACAAAGATGGTTGGCAATTGTTCGTGGAAAACAAGAAAGATTATGGCAAATGCTATTTCCAAAATAGTCGCCAATAAAAAAATTGAAAATGCAACTAAACGAAGTTTATGAAAATCTCCTAAACCTTTTTGGTTTCCAACACGAATCATAGCTGCAACACCTAAACCCATAGCAAACATAAAGGTAAACGATGCCAAACTTAATGCTACTTGATTTGCCGCTTGACTAGTTGTTCCTAATCGCCCTGAAAGCCAAATCGCACCCGTAAACAAAGCTACTTCAAAAAACATTTGCATCGCCGATGGCGTTCCTAACTTGATGATTTTTAAATTGACTTCACGTTTAATTTCTTGCAATGAAAACCCTTTGAAAAATGGATGAAACTTCTTGCGTTTGTTCATCATATAATGCATATAACCTAGCATTACAAAACGAGAAGCAATAGTTCCTACGGCTGCTCCAACAATTCCTAATTCTGGGAAAATCCAAATTCCGTAAATGAATAAATAATTTAAGACAACATTAGTAATATTTCCAAGAATGGTAGCCCACATTGAATATTTAGTTTCACTCATACCATCTGCAAATTGTTTGTAAGCTTGAAACATTATCAATGGAATCAATGAAAAAGCAACAATATCTAAATAAGGCTTAGCTAAAGTTACTACGTGTTCAGGTTGTCCCATGAACGAAATTAAAGGCTTTGAAAAATAGATAATTCCGAATAAAATTACCCCAAGAATGGTACACAAATACAACCCATGATGAAAGGCACTTCTACCCTCTTCTATATTTTTCTTTCCATCGGCTTCAGCAACTAAAGGCGTAATTGCAGTTGAAAAACCAATCCCTAATGACATGGCAATAAACACAAAACTGTTTCCTAGTGAAACCGCAGCTAATTCAGCTGGACCTAATTTACCAACCATAATATTATCGACAATACTCACAATAGTATGTCCTAACATTCCGGTAATAATGGGTAATGCTAAACGAATATTATATGAGAACTCCTTAGTATATTGTGATAAATTCATGCTTTTCTAAAATCGGTTGCAAAGGTAGTTTTTTAGGGATTAGTAATTAGTAACAAGGGATTAGTTTTTTTATAAAATTTATCTTATCCCTTTTTTCTTATCCCTTTTCACTCTTATAGAACACTTTAATTTTCAGAAGACAATTTATCGTGATAAAACTTAATGTTATCTTTAATTTCTTCGTCTAATTCTGGTTCTTTAATATCGGTATATTTTTGAAGTTCTTCTAAAATGGTTTTCGCAACTAAATAACGACACGTTTCTTTATTATCAGCTGGAACCACATACCAAGGCGCATGTTCTTTTGAAGTTCGATTGATGGCATCTTCATAACAAACTAGGTATTTGTCCCATAGTTCTCTTTCTGCCAAATCACCTGGCGAAAATTTCCAGTTGTGTTTTTCTTCTTCTAATCGTCTTAACAAACGTTGGCGCTGTTCTTCTTTGCTTAAATGCAAATAAAATTTCAACACGATTACGCCATTTGAGGCAATATGTTTTTCAAAATTATTGATACTCTCAAAACGATTGTCCCAAAAAGCTTCATCAATATCTTCCACTGAATTAATATGAGGAATTCGTTCATTTAAAATATATTCAGGATGCACGCGTGTAATTAAAACATTTTCATAGTGTGTTCGATTGAAAACCGAAAACTTTCCTTTTTCAGGCAAAGCCAAATAATGGCGCCATAAATAATCATGTTCTAATTCGGTAGAATTTGGCGTTTTAAAACTATGAACCACAACTCCACGTGCATTGAATTCCTTAAAAACTTCACGAATTAAACTATCTTTTCCAGCAGTATCCATTCCTTGCAAGCAAATTAGTACGCCATATTTGTTGTGCGCATACATTTTATCTTGTAGCTTGCTTAACTTTTCACGAATTTTTTGCAATTCTTTTTCTTTCTTTTTTTCCGATGTTTCAACGTTAATGTAAGTTGGTCTATCTTTTAATTTTATGGGCGAAGTAACTTTTAAAGACAAACATTCAATATTTTTCATGGTATAGAATTATATAATGGAAATAAAATTATTTTTGCAACAAACTAAAATTAATCAATTTATATGAATTCTATTCTGAACAAGAATCTTTTTTTAATAAAGGAACACATTGGAATGTTTAAAGCAGCCAATAACTTTGATGTTTTAAATCCAGAAAACGGAGTTTTAATGATGACTTGTAGAGAACCAAATTTAGGTTTCTTTACTAAACTTTTCCGTTTTACAGATTATAAACGAATGACGCCTTTCGACATTATAATATCTGACAATCAAAACAAAAAAATAATTTCAATTAAAAGAGGAACTACATTTTTTCGATCAGATGTTGAAGTTTTTGATGAAAATGAGAAATTAATAGGACTTTTTAAGCAAAAGTTTTTCTCTTTTGGTGGAAGATTCGAAATTTTTGATCCACAAGGAAAATCATTGGCAACTCTACAAGGAAAATGGACTGGTTGGGAATTCAAATTTTTAAAGGACAATAATGAAATTGCTTTGGTTTCTAAAAAATGGGCTGGACTTGGAAAAGAATTTTTTACAAGTGCTGACAACTATGTTTTAAAAATCAATGAAACTGTTCCTGAAAATGATCCTTTAAGAGCTCTAATATTAGCAGCAGTAATGTGTATCGATATGGTGTTTAAAGAATAATTAAACCAATCATTTAAGTATAATCCTCAATTCAATTGGGGATTTTTTTATTTATCTTTAAAAATATTTTAAGGTCGTCCCAACCTTTTCTTCTTTTTTTCTCTCTTTAATAGAAAGCACCAATTGTGATGGATGAAAAAATAATACAAGCTTGTAAAAAACAACGTCGTGATGCGCAACGGCAACTTTATGAGTTAATGGCGCCTAAGTTGTACTATTTGTGTAAACGTTATTTGAAAAAAGAGGAAGAAATTGAAGAAGTGTTGGCCGATTCATTCTTTATCATTTTTACAAAAATAGACCAATTAAAAGAAGTAAAAGCCTTTGAAGGTTGGGCAAAGAAAATTGTGGTGAATCAATGTTTAGCACAATTAAAAAAGAATCTCAACTTCAATTTGTATTTAGATGATGTTTCGTATGCCAATCAACCTTTAGCAGATGAAATGACTGATTTGGAAGAAGAAGATTTACTCAATTTGGTAAAATATATTCCCGAAGGCTGCCGAACAATTTTCAGCTTGTTTGTAATTGAAGGTTATAGTCACAAAGAAATTGCAGATCAACTCAACATTACTGAAGGAACATCAAAATCACAATTGAATGCCGCCAAAAGTAAATTGAAAGAATTAGTCACCACTTACTATTATCAAAAAGCGAAGTAAAATGAATACCGAAGATAAAATATATAACAAAATAAAATCGGCTGCCGAAAAAGGTGCTACTCCAGACTTTTCTGGAATGGACAAAGTTTGGAACCGAGTGGAAGATAAGTTAGATGCTCAAGTATCTAAATCAGAATCTTCAAAATGGAAAAAAATAGCTGTTGCGGCTTCAATTGTTGTCGTTGGAACTATTGCTTATAACTTCTTTGACAACAAACCTGAAATAATTACTAATAAGAATTCTGTAGTTGTAAACGATAGTCTTTTGTTAAACACAAATAACACTCTTGTTGAGGCTTCTGAAGAAAGCAAAATTCATCAAGAAGAAACAAAATTTGTAAATCCAAATATTGTTGCGAATGCAGATGCTATCTTAGAAAAACAAATTGAAGAACAACCTGTTGTCGTTACTACAATTAAAAAAACAAATCCTGTAGATGTTTCAGTTTCAGAAATTAAAGCTGAAGAAATAATAATGCAAGATAAAGCATTTGAGAGCTCAGATGATTATATTCAAGGTAATTCATTACTCCCAAGCGCAAAAAAAGAAAACTCACATGGAAGTTCAAATTATACGATTACGGAAGCTGCCGTTCCAAACAGAGCTGTTCAATCTAAAAAAGAGAATCCACTTGTGGTTGTAGATGGAGAAGCTAAAAAAGGAATGAAAGTTGAAGAATTAATTAATACTGAAATGGATTCAGTAGTTTACTTAAAAGAACCTTTATACATTATAAACGGAAAAGAATATTCTGAAAAAGAACTTTTTGGTCCAAATCCTACTAGTCCATATGCGCCTTTAAACCAACAAGATATTATATCAACTACGATCTATCAAGGCGAAGATGCTACTAAATTGTATGGCGAAAAAGGAAAAAAAGGAGTTGTCATAATTACTACCAAAAACGGAAAACCTAAGAAATAAAAAGCCAATTTAATTCTACATTAAAAAAGTTTAAAAAATGAAAACAATATATATATATTTAATATTGCTATTTACTTCATTTAAATTAAGTGGGCAATCATTAGAGAATAGTATATGGCAAATTAATGATGTTTTTGGTAATAATGGAGAGTATTTAGATGAATACCAACTTACAAAAGTGGAAAAGCAAGATGAAAGAATAAGTTTTGTATACGGAAATTCAATTACTTTCTACCAAACTTCTTTCTCTAGTAATTACTCTGCTCCTTGTGGCAATGATTGCTTTCCTTCATCTTCTGGGAATTATAAAATAATTAGTAATAATCAAATAGAAACTACACAATTTACTTTCGATCAAAGTGGCGATTGCGAAACAATACATAAGAAAATGAAAATAAAAACTCTTTATCAAATCGTCCAAAAATCGAAATCAAACATTATTCTAAAAAAGATTAATCAGAGATAAGACAAATCTTTCGAATCAATTATCGATTAAAAATCAACGTTTCACTTAAAAAAATTATAATCATGAAAAATTTAAAAATCTTTTCATTAGGGATTGCTATGCTTTTTGCGTTCCTAAGCTTCAAGACAGTAAATCATTCATTTACATGTAAAAACGAGTTAAAAACCATTACAGGAATCGTTTCAGACGAACTAGGACCAATTGCTGGTGTAAGTGTTATTATAAAAGCTACAAAAACTGCAACTACAACAGATTTTGATGGAAAATATACAATAAAAGCTAAAGTTGGTGATATACTTGAGTTTAAGTATGCAGGTTATCGAGAAAATAGAAAAGTGGGTAAATCTAATGTAATAAATGTAAAATTTTCTACTTTAAATCAAGAAGAAGTTGTGGTTACATCTATGGGGATAAAACGTAAAGTAAATGCGATAACTTCCAGTAATCAAGTAGTTAAATCTGAAGACATTACACAAG
The DNA here is from genome assembly GCF_019702945.1 of Flavobacterium okayamense. Classification (NCBI taxonomy): domain Bacteria; kingdom Pseudomonadati; phylum Bacteroidota; class Flavobacteriia; order Flavobacteriales; family Flavobacteriaceae; genus Flavobacterium; species Flavobacterium okayamense. Next base: position 1,540,619 of record NZ_AP024749.1, on the reverse strand, counting down.
CTGCAAATCCAAATGTTGTTCAATCACTTTCAGGAAAAGTTTCCGGTTTAACAATTAATACTACAAACAATGGCGTAAATGCTAGTACTCGTATAGTTTTAAGAGGAAACAGATCTATTAGTAATAGTAATAAACCTCTTATCGTTATTGACAATGTAATTGCTGATGCAAATACACTTCAAGCTTTACCTCCAGAAATAATTGAATATACTAATATAGTAAAAGGAGCTCAAGGGGCAGCTTTATATGGTGAGCAAGGTGTAAATGGAGCAATTATTGTTGTCACAAAAACAGGATTACCTAAAGAAGAAAAAGATAAAATTTCAAAAATCATTAAAGAAATTAATCAACCAACAAGTAGCATAGTTCCTGATCAAGAAGATTACGAAGTGTTTGTTGAAAACGAATTTGAAAGTCCGAAACAATCACCACTTTCAACATTTTCAATAGATGTTGATAATGCTTCTTATACCAACATTCGTAGATTTATTAACAATGGACAAAAAGTTCCTAAAGATGCAGTTAGAGTGGAAGAAATGGTTAACTTTTTTAAGTATAATTATACACAACCAAGAGACAAACATCCGTTTGCCATTCACACAGAATATAGCGATTGTCCTTGGAATGAAAACCACAAATTATTAAAAATTGGATTACAAGGAAAAGATATTCCAATGGATCATTTACCAAATTCCAACTTTGTTTTCTTAATTGATGTTTCGGGTTCCATGAGTGCACAAAATAAGTTACCATTATTGAAGGAATCGATGAAGGTTTTGGTCAATCAAATGCGAAAAGAAGATAAAGTTGCTATTGTAGTTTACGCAGGTGCTGCTGGTTTAGTCTTGCCTCCTACTTCTGGGGACAAAAAAGAAACAATAATAAACGCATTCGACAATTTACAAGCTGGTGGTAGTACAGCTGGTGGTGCAGGAATTCAATTAGCTTACAAAATTGCTCAAGAAAATTTTATTAAAGGTGGAAATAATCGTGTGATTTTAGCAACTGATGGTGATTTTAATGTTGGTGCTTCTTCGGATAACGATATGGAGCGTTTGATTGAAGAAAAACGTAAAAGTGGTGTTTTCTTAACGTGTTTAGGTTATGGAATGGGTAATTACAAAGACAGTAAAATGGAAACTTTGGCAAATAAAGGAAACGGAAACTATGCTTATATTGATAATATTCAAGAAGCCAATCGATTTTTAGGAAAAGAATTTAAAGGTAACATGTTTGCGATTGCTAAAGATGTAAAAATTCAAATTGAGTTTAATCCGAAACACGTTCAAAGCTATCGTTTAATTGGTTACGAAAACCGAAAATTGCGCCCAGAAGATTTTAAAAACGATGCTATTGATGCTGGCGAATTAGGAAGTGGCCATACGGTTACAGCACTTTACGAAATCATTCCAGTTGGTGTAAAAAGTGACTATTTAAAAGAAGTTGATGGATTGAAATATTCGAATGTTTCCAACAATCATAATTTTTCAAATGAGTTAGCAACAATAAAATTCCGATACAAAAAACCAGATGGTGAAAAAAGTACAGAAATGGTTGAAACTATCAAAAATGAAACTATTGCTTTAGCTAAAAGTTCTGATGATTTCAAGTTTAGTTCATCTGTTGCTTGGTTTGGGTTGAAATTACGCGATTCGAAATTGATTAGTAATAAATCGATTTCTGATATTAAAAATTTAGCAAAACAAGGAAAATCAAATGATGCAGAAGGTTATCGTTCAGAGTTTATTCGATTGGTTGATGCAATTAATTAGTTGGCAGTCTCAGTAAAAAGTATTCAGTAATATCCTGCAAGGTTTTTAAGATCTTGTAGGATTTAATCAATATAAAATGAAAAATATTATTTTATTATTCATCATTTGCTTTGCAAATCTCATGAATAGTCAAACAAAAATAGTAAAGGCAAATGAACCTCTATTTGTTCTCAATGGAAATGAAATTCCTAGAGAAATTTTAGAAAAAATCGATCCAAAAATAATTGACAGCGTTAAAGTTTTAAAAGAACATGCTTCTATTGAAAAATATGGAGAAGAAGGTAAGTTCGGTACAATTGAAATTTATTCAAGTAAATACGATTCAGAAAATCTAAATCAGCACCAAAAAATTATTTATGTTTTGGGTGGAATTGCATCCATTTATACCAAAGAAGATGTTGAATTTGAAAAGAAATACAAAGTAAAATATTATGATTTTGGTTGTATTGCGCCAACAAATTTTGAAGAGTTTGAATTGAAAAATAAAAAAGTATTCGATTCGCTTTCAAGAGAATTTGGAGAAAATTGGCAAAAAGATATTAAAGCCGCTTCTATGGGATTTTCTAAATGGAAAGATGAAAAAAATTAGTACTTTTAGATAAAATTAAACGTTATGAAAAAAATATTTAAAATTTTAGCTTTAGCTTTTATCGTAATTCAATTTTTCCAAATTGATAAAACCAATCCGCCAGTTGATGAAAATCAAGATTTTTTAAAAATACATAATCCATCTCCAGAATTAGCAGCTAAAATTAAAGCTTCGTGTTATGACTGTCATTCTAATGAGAGTAGCTATCCTTGGTATACAAATATTCAGCCTGTAGGGTGGTGGGTTAAAAATCATATTGAAGAAGGAAAGCATCATTTAAATTTTTCTGAATTTGGTACATACTCTGCCAAAAGACAATCTCATAAAATGGAAGAATGTTACGAATTAATTGAAGAAGATGAAATGCCTTTAAAAAGTTATACTATCGCTCATAAAGATGCTATTTTAGATGACGCAACTAAGGAACAATTGATTGCATATTTTAAAGAAATGGAGAGCAAGTTGAAAGAATAATTTAATAAAAAAGCTCCACAAAATGGAGCTTTTTTTATTTCTACTTCTCAATCTCTTTTAAGTTTTCCATTTTTTTGTGTTCTAAGAACCCTTTAATATCTTCAAAATGTTCACGAACACGTTTGTTACCAAATTCGAAAACTTTAGTAACCAATCCATCCAAGAAATCACGATCGTGAGAAACTAAAATCAAAGTCCCATCAAAATCGCGTAATGCATCTTTGATTATATCTTTCGTTTTCATGTCTAAGTGATTCGTGGGCTCATCGAGAATTAAAACATTAACCGGTTCTAATAATAATTTAATCATGGCCAAACGTGTTCTTTCACCTCCAGAAAGCACTTTCACTTTCTTTTGAATATCATCGCCACTGAACATGAATGCGCCTAACATATCTTTAATCTTAGAACGAATATCTCCAACAGCAATTCTATCAATCGTTTCAAAAACTGATAATTCGCCATCTAATAAAGCCGCTTGATTTTGTGCGAAATAGCCAATTTGTGCATTATGACCTACTTCCATTTTTCCGCCATCGTAATCAATTTCACCCATAATGGCTTTAATCATCGTTGATTTTCCTTCACCGTTTTTTCCAACGAAAGCAACTTTTTGTCCGCGTTCAATAACCATATTTGCATTGTTGAAAACCACATGTTCTCCATACTTTTTTGATAATTCTTCCACTACAACAGGATATTGTCCGCTTCGTGGTGAAGGTGGAAATTTCAATCGTAAAGCAGAAGTATCGACTTCGTCAACTTCTACTAGAACTAATTTTTCAAGCATACGAACACGTGATTGCACTTGTTCTGTTTTAGAAAAAGTTCCTCTAAAACGCTCAATAAAAGCTTGATTTTCGGCAATAAACTTTTGTTGTTCGTCATACGCTTTTTGTTGGTGCGCTCTTCTATCTTTACGTAATTCTAAATAATCAGAATATTTTGCTTTGTAATCGTAAATTCTACCCATCGTAACTTCAATTGTACGATTTGTAATATTATCGACAAATGCTCTATCGTGCGAAATTACCATTACGGCTTTTGCTTGGTTTACCAAGAAATCTTCTAACCACTGAATACTATCCATATCCAAGTGATTCGTTGGCTCATCCAAAAGAATTAAATCGGGTTTCTTTAATAAGATTTTTGCCAATTCAATTCGCATTCTCCAACCTCCTGAAAATTCAGAAGTTTTTCGAGTAAAATCTTCACGTTCAAAACCTAAACCTTTTAATACTTTTTCTACTTCTGCTTCGTAATTTACTTCTTCAATCGCATAGAATTTCTCAGAAAGTTCAGAAACGCGTTCAATTAACTTCATATACGCATCGCTTTCATAATCTGTACGAACCGTTAATTCATCATTAATTGCATCGATTTCTGCTTTCATTTTAAAAACTTCTTCAAATGCTTTAGCTGTTTCATCGAAAACAGTTAATTTATCTTCTGTTAATAAATGTTGAGGCAAATAAGCAATTACCGCTTCTTTTGGAGCCGAAATTGCTCCTCTTGTAGGTTTATTTACACCTGCAACAATTTTTAACAAGGTTGATTTTCCTGCACCATTTTTACCCATAAGGGCAATTTTATCATTTTCATTTATAGCAAAAGTTACTTCACTAAATAAAGTAGTTCCGCCAAATTCAACTGCAATGTCGTTAACTGTAATCATGTTTAATTCAGAATTTAGATTTTTGAATTCAGAATTTTTAAAACCTGAATTTTTTGAAGGTGCAAATATAGTTATTTAGACAAAAGATTTTAGATATTAAGATTGCAAGATTTTCTTATAATTAACAATTCTTAATTCTTAATTTATCTTTAACTATTGATTTTTGCTTAACCACAATTTACTTCTTACCTTTGATAAGAATTTTAATATTAAAAACATGAAAAAAGTTGCTATAATGGCTTTTGCAATCTCAATTTTTGCAGTAAGTTGTAAAAAAGAAGAAAAAGTGGAAACTCCTGTTGAAGAAGCAGTTGTTGAAACTGGTTTAAAAATTATTTCAGATTCTACAAAAGTAAATTGGACAGCTTATAAAACTACAGACAAAGTAGCTGTGGGCGGTAGTTTTACTGAAATTGAATTAAAAGACACAAAACATGGCGAAACACCACAGCAAGTTTTAGAAGGCGCTCGTTTTTCAATTCCTGTAAGTTCATTATTTACAAATAATCCAGAACGAGATGCTAAGCTTAAAGAATTTTTCTTTATGATTATGAAAGATCCTGATTTTTTAGCTGGTGAAATTCATTCTAAAGAAGGAAATACAACATTATTACTAACATTAAATGGAATCACTAAAGAAGTAGCCGTTGAGACTACTTTTGAAAACAATAAATTCACAGTAAATGGAACGCTAAATCTTGAAGATTTTGGAGCTCAAGATGCAGTTGCCTCACTTAACAAAGTTTGTTTTGACTTACACAAAGGTCCAGATGGAGTGAGCAAAACTTGGAGCGAAGTTGCTATTTCAGGTTCTGTTGTTTTTGAATAAAAAATAATAGTTTATAAAAAAAGCCAAGTTTTTAAACTTGGCTTTTTTTATTCTACTAAATCTTTAATTTTTTCGTAATCTTGTTCTGTTACATATAGTTCTACAGTAGCGTCTAAGTTTCCAAAACCAGCCAAACGAGCCGATTCAAATCCATTTTTCTTAATTGGCTCAACACCTCTGTCTAATAATTGTTGTTCAAAAGCCATTGCTTCTATTTCAGTTCCTGAAAATATTTTAACTTCTTCCATAGTTATATTGTTTATTCTGTTTCTAAAAATATAGGTTCGCGCTCTTCATCGTTTAAGGCAACTGATTCTACTCTTTCTGTTATTTGCGAACAAAAAAATATTCGTTGCCCTTTTTCCATACTCATTAATAATCTTAAGATTACTGATTCATAACGATTTCTCAATAAAACATCAAAATCGTCAAAAGCTATTACTTGCAAACGATTTACATTGAAACCAGCGCCAGAAAACATTTCGTTTAAGCGATTTGGCGTACCAATTAAAACATCGATTCCAACTGAAATTTGATTTTTATCTTCATCTATATCACTTTTATCGTGTGTAATATAAACCCTTAATTGATTGTATTTATTTAATCTATCAAAAAGCTCCTTAAACTCTAAAACCTGTTGCTTGTCTTCCACCATGATTAAAGCTCTTGGCGATTCTTCAAGTGGTTCTTTCAACTTATGTATAATATTTAAAGCTAAAGCTGTTGTTTTACCAGTACCTTTAGGACTTTGAATTACTATATCGGCTCCGCTTTTTATAGGTGAAAAAGTTTCTTTTTGTAATTCATTAGCTTCGGTTAATCCGTTTTCGATTAAAGCTTTTTGAAGATTTGTATTTATTTTTTTTAAATTCATTATTTACTTGCAAATAATTTTACATCGTTTTCTGAAATCTCATTTCCACCTAAAATAATTAAGCGTTCCACTACATTTCTAAGTTCGCGAATATTTCCAGTCCAATCGTATTCTTGTAATAGTTTAATCGCTTTTTCAGAAAAGTCTTTAATTGCAGTTCCATTTTCACTAGCTATCTTTTGTGTAAAATGCTCCACTAACTCTGGAATATCGTCTCTTCTGTCATTTAAAGCCGGTACTTTGATTAAAATTACGGCTAAACGATGGTATAAATCTTCGCGGAAACGACCTTCTTCAATTTCCTTTTTTAAATCTTTATTAGTAGCTGCAACTACACGAACATCGACTTTAATATCTTTATCGGCTCCAACACGTTGGATCAAATTTTCTTGCAAAGCACGTAATACTTTTGCTTGTGCTGGTAAACTCATATCACCAATTTCATCTAAGAAAATAGTTCCTCCATTTGCTGCTTCAAACTTACCTGCTCTATCTTTAACAGCTGATGTAAAAGCGCCTTTTATATGTCCGAATAATTCACTTTCAATTAATTCAGAAGGAATAGCAGCACAATTTACCTCAACAATTGGTTTGCCTGAACGATTACTTTTTTCATGCAACTGATGCGCTACCAATTCTTTACCAGTACCATTTGGTCCAGTAATTAACACACGAGCATCTGTTGGTGCCACTTTATCAATCATTTCACGAATGTGATTAATTGCATCACTGTTACCAATCATTTCATAGTTCTTGGAAACTTTTTTCTTTAGAATTTTGTTTTCAACAACTAATTGCTTTCTGTCTAAAGCATTTCGAACGGTATTCAATAATCGGTTTAAATCGGGTGGTTTTGAAATATAATCGTAAGCTCCTAAGCGCATTGTATTAACCGCAGTTTCTAAATCGCCATGACCAGAAATCATAACCATTGGCACTTCAGGCTTTATTTTTTTAACAGCTTCTAATACTTCAACGCCATCCATTTTTGGCATTTTAATATCACAAAGTACTAAATCGTAATCTTCATTTTTAATTTTTTCGACACCTTGCAAACCATCTTCAGCTTCTTCAACTTCATACGTATCGCTTTCTTCCGATAAAATTTTTGTTAAAACACGGCGAATTGCCGCCTCATCTTCTATTACTAATATTTTTGGCATTTAATATCTTATTTTCAATAAAGTTAGCAAAAATTAAAACTAAATTCTAGCATATTTATTGATATTCTTATTTGTTAAAAATGTGAACATCGCGTTGAGGGAATGGAATTGAAATTTTATTTCTTCTAAATGCAGCATCAATTTTAAAACGAATATCACTCTGAATTTTGGGACTTTTCATTCCATTTGCCACATAAAAATAAACTGAAAAATTAAGTGAAGAATCTCCAAACTCTTCAAATAAAACAGTTATTGTTTCCGTTGCAACAACTCCTTCAACTCCTTTTACACATTCTTCTAAAATACTTTTTACTAATTCTACATCACTACCATAAGCAACACCTACAGAAACCTGTTCGCGATTAGTTGTAGTATTTTGCGTCCAGTTAAAAAGAGGATCAGTCATAAAAATATGGTTAGGTATAACCATAACTCTATCGTTACGTGTAACCATACGAGTTGTACGTAGTTTAATTTCTCTCACCTCACCTACTTTTCCATCAACTTCAATAATATCACCTACATGTAAAGATTGATCCAAAATCATTAAAATTCCAGAAATGATATCTTGAAAAAACGTTTGTAGTGCAAAACCTACACCAACAAATAAAGCTGCTGATGCTGTTAAAAAAACATTCATATTTACACCCGATGATTGAAGTGTAAATACAACTACAAGAACGTAAATGACATATTTTGCAAATTGAAAAATACTAATAAACTTGTTTTTGTCTTCAAGTGGAAGCTTCCTTGTCATTACTTTTCTTAGAAATTTCAAGACAATTCCTGTAAAAAACAAAGCAATGACCAATAAAATAAGTTGATACACAGTAAATGTTATCTTATCTGTATTGATTAATTTAAAAGTAAGAAAGTCAATTACGTCTTGCTTCATTTTTTAATATTTTAACCATTTAAATAGTTCGCCCCATGTTGGTTTTTTTCCATACATTAAAATACCTACACGGTAAATTTTTGATGCAAACCAAACAACAAAAGTAAAGGTAGCAAATAATAAAACCATAGACAATATTAGTTGCCAAACTGGAACACCAAATGGTATTCTCATTAACATTACAATTGGTGATGTAAATGGAATTATAGAAAATACAGTCGCAACTGTTCCATGAGGGTCATTAATAACCGTAAAGAAACCAATATATACAGCTAACATTAATGGCATAATGATAGGCAATAAAAATTGTTGTGAATCCGTTTCAGAATCTACTGCTGCACCAATTGCTGCGTATAATGAGCTATATAAGAAATATCCCCCAATGAAATATATAATAAATGAAACTACCATTAAAGCTATTGGTAAATTCATTATTTCTGTTACATAGGATTGTAATTTTGAAATATTAGCCGATTGCTGAGCCATTTCCATTGCTGCTGGATCAACAGATGCTGCTCCCATTTGTAATCCAAAGAAACTTTGTGCCACAAACATTAAGATTAAACCAACTATAACCCAAATTAAGAATTGCAGAATTCCAGCTAATGAATTTCCGATAATTTTACCCATCATTAATTGAAAGGGTTTTACAGAGGAAATAATAATTTCAATAATACGATTCGTTTTTTCTTCAATTACACTTCGCATTACAAAGTTTCCGTAGATAATAATGAACATCATAATTAAATAGCCCATTACCCCACCAATAGCAACTTTTATTTCATTTAAACCTTTTAAACTTTCTCCTCCAGAAAATTTAGATAGTTTTAATTCAGAATTTGCTTTAGCTTCGTCTATCTTTTGTGCATCAAAACCTAATCGCTTTAAATTATCAGAAGTTAAAGCTGAATCAATAACCGTTTCTACATCAGATATAAACTCTATGCTTGGACTATCCTCAGAAATGTATTCAACTTTATCTAATAGTTGTTGTAAAGAGTCAACTTTAGGTATATATAATAATCCTTCATAACTATTACTTGCAGTATCTTTTGCTACCTCAAATGGCATGGCAGATAAATCTGTGTACTTAATAAATTTATCGCTTTTAAAATCGTTTTTTAAATAACCTGCCTCATCATGAATTGCAATTTGAGTAATGGAATCTTTATTCATTGATGCTAAAAACCCAATTAAAACCGCCATACCTACAAATAAAAGCGGACTTAAAAATGTCATAACAATAAATGATTTGTTACGAACTTTAGCAATAAACTCTCTTTTTATAATTAAGGATAATGTCTTCATTATTTTTGGCTTACAGTTTGAATAAAAATATCATTTACACTTGGAATCTTCTCAACAAAATGAGTTACTTGCCCGAAACTTGTTAGAATAGACAACAATTCGTTAGAATTTGAATCGCCTAATTGTACTTCCAATTTTAAATCATCGTTCAGCGATTTAAAGTTTGTTTGACCAACAGTAAACTTTTGCGTTAATTGGAACATTAATCGCTCCACATCATCAGTTAAAATACCGACTTGAAAAGTATTACTTCTAAAATCGCGTTTAACATCTGAAAGTTTTCCTTCTATTAATTTATTCGATTTATGAATTAAAGCAATATGGTCACACATTTCTTCAACACTTTCCATACGGTGCGTTGAAAAGATTACTGAAGTACCTTTTTTATTTAATTCGATGATTTCGTCTTTAATTAAATTTGCATTTACCGGATCGAACCCAGAAAAAGGTTCATCTAATATTAGTAATTTAGGTTCGTGCAAAATAGTAACTAAAAACTGAACCTTTTGTGCCATTCCTTTGGAAAGTTCTTGGATTTTTTTATTCCACCAATCTTGAATTCCAAATTTTTCAAACCAATATTTTAGTTGCTTTTGTGCTTCTTCCTTCGACATCCCTTTTAATTGGGCTAAATACAAACATTGCTCTCCTACTTTCATTGTTTTATACAATCCACGCTCTTCTGGTAAATAACCTATAAATTGAACGTGGTTTGGATTTAATAATTCACCATCAAGCAAAACTTTACCAGAATCTGGCATTGTAATTTGATTAATGATTCGAATTAAAGATGTCTTTCCAGCACCATTAGGACCCAAAAGTCCATAAATGCTTCCTTTAGGAACTTGTAATGAAACATTATTTAAAGCGCGGTAATCGCCATATTGTTTCACTACGTTTTGTACTTCGAGAATATTGCTCATTATATTATTTAAATTGATACCTAATTAGTAGTAAATGTAAGGAAATGTTACAAAAAAACCCATCCTATTTTTGAGGTAGGATGGGAAAAATTGCTATGAAAAAGAAAAATTCACTTTCCGAAGAAAGTGAATTCAAAAATATTGATTTTTATTGAATTATGAAAACATATCTTTCACTTTTTCAAAAAAAGACTTGTCATCTTTCTCTGGAGCAGGTTTAAAATTTTCATCTTCTAACATTTTTTCAAAGAAAGCTTTTTGTTCTTTGTTAAGCTTTTTAGGCGTCCAAACGTTTACATGAACAAGCAAGTCTCCATTACCATATCCATTTAAACTTGGCACACCTTTTCCGCGTAAACGAAGGATTTTACCCGATTGAATTCCTTCATCTAGTTTAATACGAACTTTTCCTCCTACTGTATCAATTTCTTTCGAAACCCCTAAAGCAGCTTCGGCAACACTTATATATAGATCATAGTGTAAGTTTTCGCCTTCACGTTTTAAAAATTCATGTTCTGTTTCTTCAATTGCAACTATTAAATCACCAGAAATACTATTACTTCCAGGTGCTTCATTTCCTTTTCCAGAAACTTTTAATTGCATTCCATCTACAACTCCAGCAGGAATTTTGATTGAAACCGTATCGTCCTCCATAACCATACCGTAAGCATCTGCTCCAGCTGGTTTATGGTCTAGAATTTGTCCAGAACCACTGCAACTTGAACACGTAGTTGCTGTTTGCATACGACCAAGAATGGTATTAGCAACTTTCATAATTTGTCCGCTACCATTACAAGTAGGGCAAGTTCTATAAGTTACTCCTTTTGCTTGAATTTTACGTTTTACTTTAACTTTTTTCTCAACACCATTAACAATTTCTTCTAGTGTTAGTTTAACTTTTATACGAAGGTTACTTCCTTTAACACGTCGTTGTCCGCCACCACTAAAACCTCCGCCAAAACCTGAAAAACCACCACCAAAAGCACTTCCAAAAATATCACCAAACTGGCTGAAAATATCATCCATGTTCATGTGATGACCTCCACCAAATCCTCCAGCGCCATCAAACGCAGCATGTCCGAATTGATCGTAACGTGCTTTTTTGTCAGCATCACTTAAAACTTCGTACGCTTCTGCAGCTAATTTGAAATTTTCTTCAGCTTCTTTATCGCCTGGATTTTTATCGGGATGGTATTGAATTGCTTTCTTTCGATAAGCTTTTTTTATCTCATCGGCAGAAGCGCCCTTGCTAACACCTAATACTTCGTAATAATCTTTTTTACTCATAATTTCTTAATTTCCAATTACCACTTTTGGAAAACGTATAATTTTATCGCCTAGCTTGTAACCTTTTTCGATTACATCTACTATTTTACCTTTTAAATCTTCCGAAGGTGCAGGAATTTGCGTAATTGCTTCTGCAAAATCAGCATCAAAAGCATCACCTGCTTTTATTTCAACTTGTTCTAATCCTTTAGATGTTAACGTTGATTTTAATTTTTCATGAATCAATTCGACACCTTTAACTAAAGCTTCATCTTCAGATTTTGAAATTTGTGACCAAGCACGATCAAAATCATCTAAAACAGGCAACATAGCCTGTAAAACTTCTTGATTTGCTGTCTTAAATAAATCGATTCTTTCTTTAGCTGTTCTTTTTTTATAATTTTCAAATTCAGCAAATAAACGCAAAAATTTGTCTTTTTCATTTGCTAAATCTTCTTGCAATTTTTCTTCAACCGTTAACTCTGGTTGATTAATTTCTTGATTTTCTGAAATGTTCTCTTCTTGAATATTATCCTTTTCTATATTTTCAGTATTTTCTTGAGCCATTTTTGTAATGTTTTAAAAATCTATTTTGAAATAGCAAATGTATTGCCAAACCTTATTAAATGCCAAATTGTCAGCGATTTTTTTATACTTATCTCTAATTAACAATGTTACACTATTTTTTGTAATAAAATTTTTAATTATATTTGAGGGAATAAAAACCAATTTTAACTATAAAAACAGATACTTTATGAAAAAAACTATGCTAACATTAGCTCTTGTAAGTTTTATTGCATTTACAAGTTGTAAAAAGGAAAATCAAACTGAAGCAACTACTGAAACAGTTGAAGTTGCTGAAATTAACCCAAATTATTCTGTAGATACAGCAAATTCTGTAATAAATTGGACAGGTGCAAAACCAACTGGAACTCATACAGGAACAATTTCTTTGAAAGATGGGTCATTTGAGGTAACAGACGGAAAAGTAACTGGTGGTAACTTTACTATTGACATGACTACTATTAATGTTACTGACCTTGAAGGCGATGACAAAGCCGCTCTTGAAGGACACCTAAAAGGAACTGGAGATGATGCTGAAAAAGTAGACCATTTCTTTAATGTTAATCAACACCCTACAAGTAATTTTAAAATTGTTTCAATTGAAGAAGCAAATGGTGCTTTCTTCGTTAAAGGAGTTTTAACTATGAAAGGAATCTCAAAAGCTGTAGATTTTCCTGCAGAAATTAATGTTTCTGATACTGAAGTTAGTTTAACTTCTGATCCTTTTAAAATTAATAGAACAACTTGGGGCGTTAATTATGGCTCTAAATCAATTTTTGATGATTTAAAAGATAAATTTATCAATGATGATATTGAACTAGTTGTTAAAGTAAAAGCTTCAAAATAATATTATTTTAAATAAAGATAAAAATCCCGATTTCTCGGGATTTTTTTATGGTAATAAATTCTGTAAAGCTTTATCTATTGCTGGATATTTAAATTGAAATTTTTTATCTAAAATTTTCCTTGCACTAACATGTTGGCTAACAAATAACAAATAATGCATTTCACCTAAAACTAGTTTCATAGCTACTTTTGGAATTTTTGGCAATAAAAGTGGTTTTTCTAATTGTTTTGCAATAGCTTTTGTTAAATCTTCGTTTGTAATAGGATATGGCGAAACTGCATTGTAAACACCCTCTAATTTTTCTTTTAACACAAAATAAAAGATGTTTGCTAAATCAAAAACATGTATCCATGATTGATATTGTTTACCATTACCAAAAGGAGCTCCTAGCCCAAACTTTATTGGTTTAACAAATTCTTGCAATGCACCTCCATTTTTTGATAGAACTAAGCCAATTCTAATTTTTGAAACATTAATTCCAAGTTTTCCAATGGTATCTGCTTCATCTTCCCATTTTGCTACAACATGCCCTAAAAAAGAGTTATCAATTTCACTCTCATCTTCTGTATAAACTTTAGTAAAATCATGAGGATAAATTCCAATCGCTGAAGCTGATATAAATTGTTGAACAGAATGATCTATTTTTGACAACTCATTATATAAAAGTCGTATAGGTAAAACCCTACTTTCAATTATTTCTTGTTTATTCTTAGATGTCCATCTTTGAGCTATAGATGCTCCTGCCAAATGAATTATAGCAGTTACCTCATCAAATGCATTTCTATCTATTTCACCATTTTGTGGATTCCAATAGAAACCTTTATATAAATCTTGATTTTCAAGTTTACTTTTAGAAGTAGTCAAATAATTTACCGACACACCATTTTGAAGCAATAATTTTACCAATTCACTTCCTACCAAACCTGTTGCACCTGTAATTAAAACTTTCATTTTATATTTTTTACTTTCTCAAATTTACAAAGTAAAAAATGGAAAAGTAAGTTAATTAACTTTTGTTAACAGATGTTTTATTTGTTATTAATTTGAGAATTTGACGATTTGTCGATTTAAAAATGAAATTAGATAAAAAAGTAGGTTTTGCATTTTACCTTTTTAACTTAATTTCTTAGTCTAACAGTCCATTCAAATTGCATTTCTGAAACCTGTTCTCCTTTTTCGTTTACACCACGAGAAGTAATCCAAACAGTTTGCCCTTCTTTTGTTTCAATTGCTTTTCGAATAGTCTCTGCAATTTTATCACCATCGTTACAAGTAAAAGTAATTCTTCCAGTAGCTTTTTTTGTAAAAACAGCTTTGTTTTGAGCTACAAGCATCGAAATATTAGTTTTACTTTGTTTGATTTGATACATAACTAAAGCTCCCGTTGTGAATTCGGCAGCCATAGCTTGCACTGCAAAATACATTGAATTAAACGGATTTTGATTGAACCAACGATGCTTTACAGTGGCTTCACATTTATTCAATTCAATAGTTTTTACTCTAACTCCACTCCAATATGCAGATGGAAGTTTAAAAAACATAAACGTATTTAATTTTGATGGTGTAAACTGCATAATCCCTTTATTTTTGGTAAATATACAAAAAATACTATGCATACATACTATTTTTTATAATGTTAAAAAAATGTTAAATTTAAGTACTATGCGTTACACAATACCTTTTTTTAGACTTATCTTTGTAAAAGAAATTAGTTGGTAATATAACATCAAACCTTTTCTTTTTAAAATTAATCAACTAAAAAAAAAAGAAATGAAAACATCAAATGAAAGAAGCATAGCTGCAATAACACACTTAAGTAGTTTATCGCAATACATAATACCTTTTGGAAATTATATCTTTCCATTATTATTATGGACAACAAATAAAGAAAAATCAAATTTTGTAGACCATCATGGAAAACAAACTTTAAATTTTCAATTAAGTATTTTATTATACTCATTACTATTTATAATTATTGCGGTGCCAACTTTTTTAATTTGGTTGTTTAAAATTATTCAACAATTAGAATTAGAGCATCACTCAGTTGAGTTTCATGAAGTATTTACAACTCAAAACATCACCGGAATGGTTTTAGTAGGATTTGTTGCTGCAGTATTATTGATTGCTCTTAAACTAGCTGAATTTTTCTTAATCCTTTATGCTGCATATAAAGCTGCAGATGGAGAATATTATAAATATCCGTTAACTATAAATTTTATAAAATAATCATCAATCATCATAAATCAAAAAATGAACAGTTTAATTAAAACCCGATGTAAATCGGGTTCAAAAAAGTAAAGCATTATGAACATTGAAAACACAAAAGCTCAAATGCGTAAAGGAGTTTTAGAGTTTTGCATCTTATCTGTATTGAAAGACAAAGAAGCCTATACATCTGAAATTTTAGAAACGCTAAAAAACGCTAAGCTATTAGTGGTGGAAGGAACAGTTTATCCTCTACTAACGCGATTAAAAAATGATGGCCTTTTAAGCTATCGTTGGGAAGAATCAACTTCGGGACCTCCAAGAAAATATTATGGATTAACCGATGAAGGACAAGAATTTTTAAAAGAATTAAACAGTACATGGACAGAATTGTCTGACGCTGTAAATATAATAACACAATCAAGCCAAAACTAAGACGTCATGAACAAAACAATAAGTATAAATTTAGGTGGATTTTTCTTTCATATAGATGAAGATGCATACCAAAAGTTAACACGTTATTTCGACGCGGTTAAGCGATCACTTTCTCCTGAAGGAAGAGACGAGATTATTAAAGACATTGAAAGCAGGATTGCTGAACTGTTTCAAGAAAGAATGAAAAATGAAACACAAGTAATCGGACTAACTGAAATAGATGAAGTTATTTCAATAATGGGGCAACCAGAAGATTACAGAATAGACGAAGACAACTCGTATAGTTCAAAATCTACATTTACAACTTCAACATCACGAACAAGAAGATTATATCGTGATAGAGATAATTCAATTCTTGGTGGGGTTGCTGCTGGTTTCGGTCATTATTTCGGAATCGATCCTCTATGGGTTAGAATTTTATTCATTATTTCACCATTTATAAGCTTTGGAACTTCGGTTTTAATTTATTTAATACTATGGATTTTAATTCCTGAAGCAATTACAACTTCTCAAAAACTAGAAATGAGAGGTGAAGCTATTAACATTTCAAATATTGAGAAAAAAGTAAAGGAAGGTATCGGTGAAATTTCAGAAAAAATAAACAATATCGACCATGAAAAAGTAGCCAATACAGCTAAATCTGGTGCAAATCAAATTGCAACAACAATAGGTGATTTGTTTTTAGCTATTTTTAGAGGAATTGCAAAGGTTATGGGTGTTTTTATTATCATTTTTGCCGCAATGTCATTATTAGGGATAATCATTGGTGGAATTGTAATGATGTTCACTTCTTCAATGCCTGATACATTTATATTTAATCATGTAAACACTCCTTTTGAAATTAATATGCCACTATGGCTACAAGGATTATTATTGATTTTAAGCGTTGGAATTCCTTTATTATTCTTTCTTTTATTGGGTTTTAAATTGTTAATTTCAAACATGAGACCTGTTGGAAATTATTTTAAAATAGCACTGCTTGGGATTTGGTTAATTTCAATAATCACTTTAGCTTATTTCGGCATAAAACAAGCTACTGAAAAAGGATATGAAGGCAAAACTGTTCACAGAGAAGAAATTGCATTACTAGCAAATGATACTTTGTATGTAAAAATGACTTACAATGACTTTTTTACCAAAAATGTTAGGAATAGAGAACATGGAAAATATACTCATGACGAAAACAATAACGAGATAATATATTCTAACAATGTTCGTTTACATTTAATGAAATCTGAAACTGAAAATGCTCATATTCAGATTGAAAAAACAGCTAATGGAAAGTCGCATATTGATGCTAAATCGTATGCCGAAAAAATAAACTATAATTTTGAAATTCAAGGAAATAGAGTTAACTTAGACAACTATTTTACAACAGATTTCAAAAACAAGTTTAGAGATCAAGAAGTAGATATTTATTTGTATTTACCTGAAGGTATTTACTTCTATCCAGAAGAAAGTGTAAGCAAGTTTTTAACAAATTCTAATTCTGATATTAGTATGTATTATGGAGAAGAAGATAATTTATATCAATTGAAATCTAAAGACCTTGATTGTCTTTCTTGTCCTGCCGAATTAATTGAAACAGAAAATGATTCTCTAAATGAAAATGTTATAATTAAAGTTAACGATAAAGAAGTTAATATAAAATTAGAAGAAAACAGTTTAAACATTCAAACAAAATAAACAACTATAACAACTATAAAACAAAACAATCATGATTAAACTAATTGTTCAAATTACGAAATTAATAATTGCTACTCTTGCTGCAATGTTAGTCGTAAGTTGTGGTAATTTTAATTCGATTTCAGGCGATGGAAATGTAACTACAACAAAACGAAGAGTAGATTCGTTCACAGCAATTAAAGCTAAAAACGGATTAGAAGTTCACCTAAAACAAGGAAACACAACTTATGTTGAAGTTGAAGCTGACGCTAACTTACAAGATCATATTTTTACGGTAGTAGAAAATGGTACATTAGAAGTTTATTGCGATACAAATATTTACAAATCAATCGCTAAAAAAGTTTTTGTTGAAGTTCCTAATTTAAATAGCATTTCAGCATCTAGTGGCGTTAGCATAGAAAGTGAAAACGAATTAGCTTTTAATGATTTAAAAATAGACGCTAGTAGCGGAAGTAATGTGAAATTGAATATAAAAAGCCAAGTATTAACTTGTGATGGAAGTAGCGGAAGTCTAATTCAATTATTAGGAAGTGCTGATAATGTTTCAACAAATTCTTCTAGCGGAAGTTCAATTAACTTATCAGAATTAATTGCAAACAATGTAGATGCCGATGCATCAAGCGGAAGCTCAACAACAGTGAATGCATCTAAAAAATTAAAAGCAGAAGCTTCTAGCGGAAGTTCAATAAATTATGTATCAAATCCTACAGATGTTTCTGTAAATGAAAGTTCCGGAGGAAGTATCTCAAGAAAATAATTAAAATCCCGATTTTTTCGGGATTTTTTATTTTTAGTCACTTTGCTAGATTCATTTTTTTATGTAGGTTTGTTTTTATACTTTGGAACAATTATTGTTTACGTATTGAAAACAATTTTATTTATGAAAAAATTTACACTTGTACTAACACTCGTATTATTTACCACTTTATCATTCGGTCAAAAGAAAGAAAAAATTAAGGGTTCTAAAATTATTACTCATACTATTAATGATTTAGAAAGCTTTGAAAACATTGAAGTTGAAGATAATTTAGAAGTGTTTTTAGTAAAAGGAGATAAACCTTCACTAGAAATTGAAGCCGATGATAATTTACATGATGCTATTAACTTTTCAGTTGCAGGTAACACACTTCGCGTTTATGCTTTAAAAGATGTTATTAGCGCAAAAAAGTTTTCAATTCGTATTAATTACACCGAAAATTTAAAATTAGTTTCCGCTAAAGGTGAAACTGTAGTTAATGCATTAAATGATTTACAAGCTGAAAACATTACAATAAAAAATTACGATAAATCGAAATCGTTTTTAAACGTTCAGTCAAATTATTTTACATTAATTTTAAATGACAAAGCTGAAGCAGAATTAAATGTAAAGGCTCAAAATACTACATTAGAATTAAGTAAAAATGCAGAATTAAAAGCCTTAGTAGCTTCACCCGAACTTAAAGTGGATATGTATGAAAAGAGTGAAGCTAAAATTGAAGGTGATGCCGAAACTGTAAAACTTCGTTTGGATAATAATGTTAATTTAGATGTAAAGAAATTAACAGCTAAAGATTTAGAAATCAATATTGAAGGCTATGCAAAAGCAATTGTTTACGCTACCAACTTTATCACTATTTCTGCTTCAGGAAAAAGTGAAATAGAATTATACGGCGAGCCAAAAATTGAAATTCTAAAATTTACTAATTCAACTACTTTATATAAAAAAGAGTTCTAATTGAAATTATTCCTATACATAGTAAGTTTTCTAACTTTCGGACTAAGTTTTGGTCAAGAAAAGAATTTTCCTGATGACTTTCTGGGGAATTACAAAGGTAAATTAGAAATCGTTAGCGCGAAAGGTAAACAAGAAATTGATATGGAATTTCACTTTACTAAAACAGATACTATAGGAACTTACAAATATGTTTTGGTTTACAATAATCAACCTCGAAATTATTTTTTAATCGAAAAAGACAAAGCGAAAGGTCAATACATTATTGACGAAAACAATGGTATTCTTTTACAGGCATCAGTTTTCGATAATGGAATATTTTCAATGTTTGAAGTTAATGGAAGTTTAATTACAACTACTGAAAAATTCTATGACGACTACATGGATTTTGAAATTATGTTTACCAATACCAATAAAGTAGAAACTACCGGAAAAGGAACAGAAGAAATTCCAACTGTAAAAGTATATCCTATATTAGGAACACAAAGAGCTAGGCTTCTTAAACAATGAAAAGATTAAGAATTTACATATTTATTTTTTCAATATTGACATTCTTATCCGTTATTTTTATCATTTTTACCTTACAAAATAATGCGCAAAAATTAAATTGTGCTACTCCTGAACCAACTTTAATTTGTGGAACAATTAGTTTGACTGAAAACGAAAACAAAGGAAAAGAAATATTCGATTCTAATTGTTCAGCTTGTCATAGGCTTCATAAAAATATGACTGGACCCGCATTGGCAAATATAGATTCGATAAAATTAAAAACTTGGCTAACTTTTAAAAATCAAATTGATACTACTAAAGTAAAAACTTTTAAAAAAGTATATCATATAGCTACTTTTTCAAATAACTTAGATAAAGAAGATATAGAAAGTTTATATGACTACTTGAAACAATAAAAAAATCCCGCTAAAAGCGGGATTTTTAATATCTTAAAATTTATTACTCTTTCGAAGCTAGATAACGTTCTGCATCTAAAGCCGCCATACAACCAGTTCCAGCAGCAGTAATTGCCTGACGATACACATGATCTGCTGCGTCTCCGCCAACAAATACACCTGGCACATTTGTTTTTGCAGTACCTGGAATATTTTTAATGTATCCTGTTTCGTCTAAATCTAAATAATCTGCAAAAATATCTGTATTTGGCTTGTGTCCAATAGCGACAAAGAAACCAGTTGCAGGAATTTCAGTAACTTCTCCTGTCGCTCTATTTTTAGCTCTAACACCAGTAACTACTTGTCCGTCACCTAAAACCTCATCTGTTTCAGTATGCATTAAAATTTCAATATTTGGCGTTTTACGCACACGCTCTTCCATAATTTTAGAAGCTCTAAAAACATCACTTCTAACTAACATGGTTACTTTTTTACAAATATGAGATAAATAGTGAGCTTCTTCACAAGCACTATCTCCTGCTCCTACGATTACAACTTCTTGATTTCTATAAAAGAAACCATCACAAACCGCACAAGCTGAAACTCCACCACCTAATTTTAAATAATGTTGCTCTGATTCTAAACCTAAATATTTTGCAGAAGCACCTGTAGAAATAATAACTGTATCAGCATGTATTTCAATTGTATCATTTATCCAAACTTTGTGTACTTCTCCTGAAAAATCAACTTTTGTTGCCCATCCATCACGGATATCTGTACCAAAACGAGTTGCTTGTGCTTGTAATTGTACCATCATTTCAGGGCCAGTAATTCCATCAGGATATCCAGGAAAATTTTCAACTTCATTTGTAGTTGTTAATTGACCTCCTGGTTGCTGACCTTGGTATAATACTGGAAACATATTTGCTCTAGCTGCATAAATTGCTGCAGTATAACCTGCAGGACCAGAGCCTATTATTAAACATTTTACTCTTTCTATAGAATTTGACATATTGTATTATTTTTTTGAGTTTCAAAAGTAAGAAATTTGAAATAATAAAAGTGTTATTAAGATTACAAAAAACTATTTTACAATTGATTATTTCAATAAAAAAGCCTTCTCATAAATGAGAAGGCTTTTGTCGGGGTGGCAGGATTCGAACCTGCGACCTTCCCGCCCTTGCGGGACGCTATTATTGTTCTAATAAATCATTATCAATTAAAAATCTTTTAATACCTCTTTTCTTAATTTTAGTTTCCAAATAAACCGCTTCCTTTCTCGTTGAAAAATCAAAAGAAACAATCAAAATCCAAGGAATACCATTTTTAGTTGAAACTTGTTGTCCTGAATTATGTCTGAATAATCTATCAGATAAATTATTAGTTTGACCAACGTAATACTTATGTGTCTTTGTACTGAATAAAATGTAAGTATAAAACATAACTACCATAAATAAAAAAGCCTCCTCAAAATTGAGAAGGCTTTTGTCGGGGTGGCAGGATTCGAACCTGCGACCTCCTGGTCCCAAACCAGGCGCGATGACCGGGCTACGCTACACCCCGAATTTGTGGGTGCAAATATACTATTAAAATTATCTCCAACAAATAAAAAACCAATTATTTTAAAATTTTTAAAAAAGTAAAAATTCATTTCAAATATGTAAATTTGCCAAATATTTAACAAAACAATACAACTATGCTAATTATTGGTATTGCAGGAGGAACAGGAAGCGGAAAAACAACTGTAGTTCATCAAATTATGAATGAATTACCAGCTACTGAAGTTGGAATTATTTCTCAAGATTCATATTATAAAGAAACACATCATTTATCATACGAAGAACGTACAAAAATCAACTTTGATCATCCTCGTGCTATCGATTTTGATTTATTAGTACAACATCTAAAAGAATTAAAAGCTGGACAAATTATCGAACAGCCTGTTTATTCTTTTGTAACTCACGACAGAACAGACGACGTAATTGTAACTCATCCTAGAAAAGTTATGATTGTAGAAGGAATTCTAATTCTAACCAATCCTGAGCTTCGTGAAATGTTTGATATTAAAATTTTCGTTCATGCCGATTCTGACGAACGATTAATTCGTCGTTTAAAACGTGATATTGCTGAACGTGGTCGTGACATGGAAGAAGTTTTAAATAGATATCAAAACACTTTAAAACCAATGCATCAGCAATTTATTGAACCTACAAAGAATTACGCAGATATTATCATTCCAAATGATAAATACAACACTGTTGCCATTGATGTAGTTCGTGCAGTAATTAAACAACGAATTCGTTAATTGAAAAAAATAAAAGACATACTAAACAAATACCCTTTTCTAAGATATTTAGGAAACAGATATGCTTTAGTACTTTTAGGATTTATTATATGGATACTTTTTTTAGATAATTATTCTTATCTTGAACATCGTGTCTTAAATAAGGAAATCGACGAATTAGAAGACAATATCGAATACTATAAAACCGAAATAAAAAAAGATAGTATTCGTATAAAAAAACTTAAAAATCCTGATCAAATTGAAAAATACGCTCGAGAAAAATACTATATGAAGCGCGAAAATGAAGACATATATATAATAGAGTATGAAGGCGAAAAACAGGAAGAACAAACCGATTTTTAAACTTTTAACCATTTAATAAATACCAATGGCAAAGGAAAAGTTATTTGAAGAGTTTACAAATGTATCTTCAAAAGAATGGAAACAAAAAATACAAGTCGAACTAAAAGGTGCCGATTATAACGACACTTTGGTTTGGGAAAGCTTAGAAGGTATTAAAGTAAAACCTTTTTATCATAATGACGAGTTTGAAAATAATGTAGCTGTTGAAACACAAAATACAACATTTCAAATTCTACAAGATATTTATGTACACGATGTTGCAAAATCTAATATAAAAGCAAAAGACGTTTTAAATCGTGGTGCTGAAACTATACGCTTTACTTTAGAAAACGAAAACATTTCGATTGAAGAGTTAATGCAAAATCTTCCTCTAGAAAATAATAAGTATTCTTTTTATTTACCTTTTCTTTCAATCGATTTCGTTCAAAAATTAGAAACTTTTGCGCTTCAAAATCAAGCTCATTTTACAATACAACTCGATTCAATTGGTCATTTAGTTAAAGATGGAAATTGGTTTGAAAACTTGGAAAAAGATTTTGACCAACTTAACACCATCAATCAAAAAAATAAAATTCCTTTCTTAAGTATTAATACTACGAGTTACCAAAATGCTGGTGCTAATATGGTACAGCAATTGGCTTATGCACTAGCACATGTAAACGAGTACTTTAATAGAATTGAAACGATAAAACAACCTATTACTTTTGAAGTTGCTGTAGGTTCTAACTATTTCTTCGAAATTGCTAAACTTCGTGCTTTACGTATTTTATTCAATACGCTAGCTTCAGCATACAACCATAAGTTAGATTGTAAAATTGTTGCAGTTCCTACGAAACGCAACAAAACACTTTATGATTACAATGTAAATATGTTGCGTACTACAACTGAATGTATGTCGGCAATTCTTGGCGGAGCTAATGAAGTAAGTAATTTACCTTACGATGCCATTTACCATAAAGACAACGAGTTTGGCGATAGAATTTCACGTAATCAATTATTAGTTTTAAAGAACGAAAGCTATTTCGATAAAGTAGATAATCCTGCTGATGGCGCTTATTATATTGAAATCTTAACCGAACAATTAGCCGAAAAAGCCTTAGCATTATTTAAAGATATTGAAGCAAATGGTGGCTTCATTACACAATTAATCGAAGGAACTATTCAACGAAAAATTAAAGAAAGTGCCGATAAAGAACAAGAATTGTTTGACAACGGAAAAGAAGTTTTATTAGGAACCAATAAATATCCTAACAAAAACGACCGAATGAAAGATGATTTGGAATTGTATCCGTTTGTGAAACAAAATCCAAGAAAAACGCTGATTACTCCTATTATTGAGAGAAGATTAGCCGAAAAATTAGAACAAGAACGTTTATCTCAAGAGCAATAATCATGAGAAAAAATATACAAGATTTACAGATAGTAAAAAGTACAAAATCAGAAGCTGTCAGTTCGAGCGGAGTCGAGAACTTCACAACTGCTGAAGGAATTGAAGTTAAACCAAGTTATTCTGAAGAAGATATTCAAAATTTAGAACACATTGGTTTTGCAGCTGGTTTTGCGCCAAATTTACGCGGACCTTATGCTACCATGTACGTTCGCCGACCTTGGACAATTCGTCAGTATGCAGGATTTTCAACTGCGGAAGAAAGTAATGCTTTTTACAGAAGAAACTTAGCGGCTGGACAAAAAGGACTTTCAGTAGCCTTCGATTTAGCGACACACAGGGGTTACGATTCTGATCATGAACGAGTGGTGGGTGACGTTGGAAAAGCTGGAGTTGCTATCGACTCGGTAGAAGATATGAAAGTTCTTTTCGACCAAATTCCATTAGGTGAAATGTCGGTTTCGATGACCATGAATGGTGCGGTTTTACCTATCATGGCATTCTACATCGTGGCTGCGGAAGAACAAGGCGTTGCTCCTAACCTATTATCAGGAACGATTCAGAATGATATTTTGAAGGAATTTATGGTGCGAAATACTTATATTTATCCACCAACGCCTTCGATGAAAATCATTGCCGATATTTTCGAATATACGAGTAAAAACATGCCGAAATTCAACTCGATTTCTATTTCGGGTTACCATATGCAAGAAGCAGGTGCTACTGCCGATATTGAGTTGGCATACACTTTAGCCGATGGTTTGGAATACATTCGTACTGGAATTGCTGCCGGAATGGATATTGATACCTTCGCTCCTCGCCTTTCGTTTTTCTGGGCAATCGGAATGAATCATTTCATGGAAATTGCAAAAATGCGTGCTGGTCGTATGCTTTGGGCAAAATTATTGAAACAATTCAATCCAAAAGACGATAAATCATTAGCCTTACGTACGCATTGTCAAACTTCAGGTTGGAGTTTAACGGAGCAAGATCCTTTTAACAATGTGGCTCGTACGGCAATTGAAGCAGCTGCAGCAGCATTTGGCGGAACACAATCGTTACACACGAATGCATTGGACGAAGCGATTGCTTTACCAACCGATTTCTCTGCGCGTATTGCTCGTAATACACAAATCTACTTACAAGAAGAAACGAAAATCTGTAAAACCGTTGATCCTTGGGCAGGAAGTTATTACGTAGAAAGTTTAACAGCTGAAATTGCCGAAAAAGCTTGGGCTTTAATGGAAGAAGTAGAAGAATTAGGCGGTATGACGAAAGCCATTGAAGCTGGAATTCCGAAACTAAGAATTGAAGAAGCGGCGGCTCGTAAACAAGCCCGTATTGATAGCGGACAAGATATTATTGTTGGCGTTAACAAATACCGTTTAGAGAAAGAAGATCCGTTACATATTTTAGAAGTAGATAACCAAACTGTTCGTAAACAACAAATCGAGCGATTGGATCAAATAAAAGCAACGCGTGATAACGCAAAAGTTGCCGAATGTTTAGACAAACTAACCGAATGTGCCAAAACAGGAAACGGTAACTTATTAGATTTAGCAGTAGATGCAGCACGCAACAGAGCTACTTTAGGTGAAATTAGCGATGCTTTAGAAACTGTTTTCGGAAGATACAAAGCACAAATTAGAAGTTTTAGTGGCGTGTATAGTAAAGAAATTAAAAACGACGAAAGCTTTGAAAAAGCAAAACAATTAGCAGATGCCTTTGCTAAAAAAGAGGGACGTCGCCCAAGAATTATGATTGCCAAAATGGGACAAGACGGTCACGATCGTGGTGCTAAAGTAGTAGCAACAGGTTATGCCGATGTAGGTTTTGACGTAGACATTGGTCCCTTATTCCAAACACCACAAGAAGCTGCCAAACAAGCGGTAGAAAACGACGTACACATTTTAGGCGTTTCTTCTTTAGCGGCGGGACACAAAACTTTAGTTCCTCAAGTTATTGAAGAATTGAAAAAATACGGAAGAGAAGATATTATGGTAATTGTTGGAGGAGTTATCCCAGCACAAGACTACCAATATTTATTCGACGCCGGTGCCGTTGCAGTTTTTGGTCCTGGAACTAAAATTAGCGATGCCGCGATTAGTATTTTAGAGGTTTTACTAGAAGAGTAATCATTCTAAAAACAATATCAATTAAACCAAAAAACCAGCCTTACAGCTGGTTTTATCATTTCTTCTTGCCTTTTTTATCCGTTTTCTTTTTCTTGGATTTCTTCTTAGGTTGTAACAATTCTTTTTTCGCTTTTAATCGGGTTTCCAATTGTTCCACTTCATAAGTTTCGCTATCAAAAGAGAATAATTTCACTTCTTTCATTAATTGTAAAGCCGCTTTTATCTCTTGTTGACGTTCTAACAGTTGTACTTTTTTCAACAAAATTGTTTTTTTATTTATGCCTTTAATTGTTAAGGCAAAATCAATTAATTTCGAAGCTTCCTCGTAATCTTCATTTAAAAGCAAGGTTTCCAAATAATACGGATACACCGCAACGGCATCAATGTTAATAGCCAATGCTTCTTGAAAATAATTTTTTGCCGCTTCATAATTTTGCAATTGTTCGGCTTCTATTCGAGCATACAAACACAAAGCCGTTACATTTTTAGCATCATACGATAACGCATAATCTAAAGACTCAACCGTTCCTTCCAACCAATACGGATAATTATCCAAGGCTTGAAATAAGTATTTATCAATATTTTTCATTTTTTAAATCTCGTTTAAGGCGCTGTCGCTCCTGTTTAAATTTTTTATCTACTTTGAGTTTCTTGAAATCGGAACCCTCAAACGTACGAATGGGATTACCACGTTCAACCGCCATTTGGTTCATCCACTGACTTTGGAATTGTTGCTTCAACACATCCAATTGTGCTTCATTTAATTTCACCAACAAACGTTCTGTTGCCAATTTTTTATTTTGATGTTGCGAACGCGAATCCATACTCACCACACTAATTCCTGTTGGTATATGCGTAGCACGTATCGCCGAACTCACTTTGTTCAAATGCTGTCCGCCCGCTCCCGAACTTCGCATCGCTTGGTATTGAATGTCTTTTTCCGAAAAAGCTTTGGTATTAATGGCTTCTACTTCAAAGATTCCAATAAACCAATTGCTACGTTTGTGAAACTTTCGAAACTTACTTTTCCCAATCCATTGAATCGTTCCTACCCATGAAGCGACAAATTCATCCGCTTCATTTCCTATAATTTGAACCATAGCTGAAGCTACCGTTCCATTTTCCAAACCTGCTTCGTGTTGCAAAACCGTTGCTTTTAAATTAAAAGATTCGGCTTCTTGCAACACTTTTTTCAATACTTGCGCTACTACCCAAGTACATTCTGCAGGCCCTCTTCCAGAGGTTATTTGAATTATTTTTTCCAATATTTTAAATTTTACTTTTTAACTTTTTGAAACTCTTTTGGAATTTCAGAAAGCTCAATTCTTCCTACTGGATTAATTCCCTTCTCTATAAATTCTTTAGCTTTCAAAACTGCCCAACATTTATCACTTGAATGAATGTTTCTATAAAAAGTCAATAATTGGCTTGGTGAAACCACCAAAAATCCATTAGACTCTATAGCCTTAATATCATCTCTTTCAAAAAAATCGATAGTTATTCTAAAAGGTTTTTCACCTTTTATTTCAATAACTTTTTCATATCTCCTAAAATTCTCTTGACTAGGCAAATGGTCATATCGAGTCCAAACTTTTTCAAAACCATTTGCTTGTAAAAGTTCCATTACTCTAGAAACATTTTTAGGATTTACAAAAACATCAATATCCTTATGATCGTGTGCATGCTTATATTCTGTGTGGTTAGGCACGCTCATAAAGTGCCATGCCCAACCTCCAGAAATAACTATATATTCTTTTATAATAGAAAGGATTCTCAATCCTTCATCGATACGTAATTGATTCCACAATTCGCCGTATCTCTTAATGTTATGTGGTGCTCCCATAATTTTAAATTTTATCTATCCATTCTAACAATTTTCGGTGTGAAAGTACCTAACACATCTACTAATTCGGTTTGTAAATTCATTACCGTATGAATGTTCTTGTATGCCATTGGCGCTTCATCAATATTTCCACCAATCAAAGTCACATCATTATCCGCTAAGACTTTTTTAATCTGACTTTGCGTAAAAGTTGCTTTACATTTTGCTCTTGAAAACAAACGACCCGCTCCGTGAGAAGCCGATTGCAAACTGTCTTCGTTGCCTTTACCCATTACGATAAATCCAGGAGCTGTCATAGAACCTGGAATAATTCCCAATTGTCCTTTGGCAGCTGGTGTCGCTCCTTTTCGGTGTACAATACATTCTTTACCGTCTACGATTTCTTTCCAAGCAAAATTGTGATGGTTTTCAATAGTCACCACAATGCGTTTCCCAAGCGCTTTAGCCAATCTTCGGTGAATATCTTCGTGACATGCTTTGGCATAATCGCCTGCTAAATTCATTGCTAACCAATATTCTTGTCCGTCGTGCGTATTCAAATCCAACCAAGCTAAATGTTGTACATTCTTTGGTAACGGACATTGTTTACTCGCTAAATACGTATAATGTTTGGCTATATTAGCACCCAATCCTCTTGAACCACTATGTGACAAAACCGCTACATATTCTTTGGCTTCCAATTTCCATTCAGGCAACGGATTGTCTAATTTCACAATTCCGAATTCCACAAAATGATTTCCTCCGCCAGACGAACCTAATTGCTTATAGGCTTTGTCTAACAATTGTTTTACCAATGGAATGGTTTTAAATTCTTCGCGATAAAACACTTCGTGATCAGCTTTAACTTTATGCGTTTCACTCATACCAAATTTGGTATTGTCTTTCAAAATCGCTTGCAATTGATGGTCTTTCCCTTTGAAGAAAGAAGCCGGTAAATCGAAAATAGAAAGACTCATTCTGCAACCAATATCCACACCTACTCCATACGGAATAACCGCATTATCAGTGGCTAAAACTCCGCCTATTGGTAATCCATATCCTGAATGTGCATCGGGCATTAAAGCACCTTTTACCGCTACAGGTAATTTTAAAGCATCATACAATTGAAACTTTGCTTGTTCATCAATTTCGTTTTCTCCAAAAATTGAAAAAGGCGCTCGAGTAGTTTTTAATTCGTTAAACTTTACTTGAACGGGATTGATTAAACCTTCCACCACTTTTCCCCAAGTACCATCTCCTTTAAATTGTTCTGGATGTAACAATACTTGCTTAGCTTCGGTTAAAATTTTCTCCTTTTTCTCTCTTTTTCGATATCTATTAATTTGCCCTAAGGCAATATTTATTGCATTATTTTTTGGGAAGCCTAATTTGATTAGGTCTTTCCCAGATAGTTTATTTCCCATAATAATTTTAAAAATGATTCATAACAATGAACCGCAGCAAACCAAAATGGCATACTTAGCACATTGCTTTTTTTTGAAATCGTTTCGGGAAAATTTTGAAGGTTCTAGAATAAACAAAAAAGCCCGAAACTAAATGTCTTCGGGCTTTTTCATATATAGTGTTTTAATCTATGATTGCGTTAAGCCACGAAGAACAGCCACACCAGTTCCAACTGATGAATTGCTTTGAGGTAATGATTTAAATACAAACATTTTTCTTCGTTTTAAAAGGTTATTAAATTTCTGCTGCAAATTTATATTTAAAATTTTCAATTTTCCAAATAAAAATTTATTTTATTTTTTTGTATTGATTTTCAGGTAGTTAAAACTTAATTTCAGGATCAAAATTCTAGAAAAAAAGCTATGGCAAAGTTTTCATTTTAAAAAAAATGCCACAAAAAGTGTGGCAATTTTGCATTTTTTATTTTTTTGCCACAACAAATTTCAAGCTTCAATTTCCTATTTTATTAAAGAAATCTTCGGGACATTTTTAGTATTTTCGTGCCATGTTTAAATTACCTAACATTACCACTAGTATCTTCTCCGTGATGTCGCAATTAGCGAACCAACACGGAGCTATCAATTTATCGCAAGGATTTCCAAATTTCCCTGAAGACGAGCGTTTATTACAAATTTCGGAACGCATTATTCGTGAAAATATTCACCAATATACACCTATGGCTGGTTTGCCTTCGCTATTAAATAAAATTGCGAATCAAACTTTAAAACAATACGGTAGAAAAGTCAACACTTTAACCGAAATGCTAATTACTGCTGGTGCTACGCAAGGTGTTTTTACAGCCATTAATACATTTGTGAATCCAAATGACGAAGTCATTATTTTAGATCCAAGTTATGACAGTTACGAACCTTCCGTTTTAGTCGCTGGTGGAAAACCTGTTCGTGTTTCGTTGAATTTAGATTACACGCCAAATTTCAACACAATTGAAGCGGCAATTACGCCAAAAACCAAAATGATTGTAGTGAATAATCCGCACAATCCTACAGGAAGAATTTGGACAGAAAGTGATTTTGAAGCTTTAGAAACTATTTTAGAAAAACATCCTGAGATTATAGTTTTGGGTGATGAAGTGTACGAATACATTACGTTTACACAACCGCATATCTCATTTAATACTCGCGAAAAATTAAAACATAGAACCATTATTGCTTCCTCTTTTGGGAAATCGCTACATGTTACCGGTTGGAAAGTTGGCTATTTAATTGCGCCTGAAAATTTGATGTACGAAATGAAAAAAGTACACCAGTTTTTGGTTTTCAGTGTGAATAGTTTTTCCCAACACGCCATTGCAGAATATTTAGATGTAGTTGATTTTAGTGAAATTTCAAAAATGTACCAACAAAAAAGAGATTTATTCCAAAGCTTACTAAAAAATAGTCGATTTGAATTAATGCCTTGCGATGGAACGTATTTTCAGGTAGTAAATTACAACGCCATTTCTAAAGAAAACGACGTTGATTTCGCTAAAAAACTAATCACCGAATATGGTGTAGCCGCTATTCCAATTTCGGTTTTTTATGAAGATGCAACCGACAAACATATGTTGCGTTTTTGTTTCGCTAAAACGGATGAAACTTTGCTAGCTGCTGCGGAGAAGTTGTGTGGGATTTAAATAATGAGACTTCTCGACTCCGCTCGAAGTGACAACTATATTAAATTATTTTCAATCGCTTCAATTGCCGATAAAAAGTCGATGTTTTTTACATGTTCGAAAAAATCAATTTCAACTTCATGTGGCAAATAATCCGAAATCACTCGAACAATAAAATCTTGCGGGCGTTTTAAATACATAAAAGTATAATCTTCCATGTTTACTACCGTCTTTTCAGCTAAATTGGTTGTTCGAACAAATTTATCGGAAGTTAAAGAAGACAAACAAGGTAAATTTAATTTCGGTTGTACACGAATTGGTTTTCCATTTTCAAATAAGCCGCCTTCGTAACCGTATAAAGATGCTGTAGTGATTTCAATAGGTTTCCCAAAACGTAGTTCGTATGGCATTTCCGATTCTTTTCCAACAATTGCCGCAAAACCTAACAGAATAGTCACATCACTATCGGGCAAATACATCATGGTTTTGGCTGTTGCTTCTCTTCCAATTTCAGAAGTAACCAAATGATATTCGTGTTTTTTATTTTGAATTCTCTCAATAGCACTGATAACTTTTTCGTTTTCAATTTCCATTGGAGTAATTATATTTATTTTCATCAGTTTATTTTTTTTACAAAAATAAGATTCTTAAATAATTGGTAATTTTTACACTAACTTTTTATGCCAAAATATATTTTACTATATTGTCTATTGTTAACAAATTTAACTTGAATAAACCATAAATAATTGTATTTTTACCATCCTAAATTCTGAATCGTAAAATGGGTAAAATCATTGCAATCGCTAATCAAAAAGGAGGCGTAGGAAAAACTACTACATCAGTAAACCTTGCAGCTTCTTTAGGGGTATTAGAAAAGAAAGTTTTATTAATAGATGCTGATCCACAGGCAAATGCTAGTTCTGGATTGGGTATCGATGTGGAAAGTGTTGAAATTGGTTCGTACCAAGTTTTAGAACACAGCAATACTCCAGATGAGGCAACCATGAATTGTAGTGCACCAAATGTATCTGTAATTCCGGCTCATATCGATTTAGTTGCCATTGAAATTGAATTGGTAGACAAAGAAAATCGTGAGTATATGCTGAAACAAGCTTTACAATCGGTTAAAGATAAATACGATTACATTATTATCGATTGTGCACCTTCTTTAGGATTGTTAACGTTAAATGCGTTAACTGCTGCTGATAGTGTTATCATTCCTATTCAGTGTGAATATTTTGCATTAGAAGGTTTAGGAAAACTTTTGAATACTATTAAAAGTGTTCAAAAAATTCACAATCCAGAATTAGATATCGAAGGATTATTATTGACGATGTACGATTCTCGTTTACGTTTATCGAATCAGGTGGTTGAAGAAGTTCAAAAACATTTTAACGATATGGTTTTTGAAACGGTAATTCAGCGAAATATAAAATTGAGTGAAGCACCAAGTTTTGGTGAAAGTATTATTAATTATGATGCGACAAGTAAAGGCGCGAGCAATTACTTAAATTTAGCAGAAGAAATTATTCAAAAAAATAAATAATAAGCATGGCGAAAGCAGTAAAGAAACAAGCATTAGGAAGAGGATTATCGGCTTTATTGAAAGACCCAGCAAACGATATTAAATCGGTTGAAGATAAAGGAGCAGATAAGGTTGTTGGTAACATTATTGAATTGGAATTGGATGCAATTGAAGTGAATCCATTCCAACCTAGATCAAACTTCAACGAAGAAACCTTAACGGAATTAGCGACTTCTATTAAAGAATTAGGTGTCATTCAACCAATTACTGTTCGTAAATTAGATTTTAATAAATACCAATTAATTTCGGGTGAGCGAAGATTACGCGCTTCTAAATTAGCAGGATTAGAAACAATTCCTGCTTACATTCGTTTAGCAAACGATAACGAATCATTAGTAATGGCGTTAGTTGAAAATATTCAACGTCATGACTTAGACCCAATTGAAGTTGCGATTTCTTACCAAAGATTAATTGATGAAATCAATTTAACACAAGAAGAATTAAGCGACCGCGTTGGTAAAAAACGTTCAACAATTACAAACTATTTACGTTTATTGAAATTAGATCCAATCATTCAAACTGGAATGCGAGATGGTTTTATTTCAATGGGACACGGTAGAGCTTTAATTAACATTAGCGATGTTGATGCACAAAGTGATATTTACCACAAAGTTGTAACTGAAAATTTATCAGTTAGAGAAACCGAAGCTTTAGTTAAAAAATATCAAGATAGTTTAAAACCGAAATCGGCAAAAGCTAAAGCAACTTCATTTGATGTAAACGATTCTGATAAAAAATCATTTAATGACTTTTTTGGCGCTAAAGTAGATGTGAAAATTGCAGGAAATGGTAAAGGAAAAATTACTATCCCGTTCCATTCTGAAGAAGATTTTAACCGTATTTTGAAATTAATCAACAATTAGTGAAGTCTTTATTCAAAATATTTTTATTCTTTTTCGTTTTCGGCACTTTAACTGGAGTCGCGCAAGAAGAAGTTAGAATTGAAGTTCAAGATACGGTTTCAACAAAAATAAATCCGTTATCACCTGCAAAAGCTGCATTTTACTCAGCTTTAGTACCAGGCTTAGGACAAGCTTACAATAAGAAATATTGGAAAATCCCAATAGTTTACATTGGATTAGGTAGTGGAATTTACTTTTATACTTGGAACAATAAAAAGTATCATGAGTTTAGAGATGAATATAAGCGTCGTTTAGATGGAACTTCTGATCCTAATCACCCTATTTATGGTGGATTAGATAACGACAGATTGATTCGTGCGCAACAATTTCACCAAAGAAACAGAGATTTATCAGCTTTAATCACTGCAGGAATTTACATTTTAAACATTATAGACGCTAATGTTGATGCACATTTAATGCAATTTAATGTAAATGATAACCTTTCAGTCGCTCCAGATCTTTATCAAAATCAAATTGACTACAAATACAATACTGGTTTAAAACTAACCTATAATTTTTAACACTTTTTTAGCTAACACTTAAAACAAAGAGCGACATATACCTCATGAAAATTGCACTTTTAGGATACGGAAAAATGGGAAAAGTTATCGAACGAATAGCTTTAGAACGCAATCATGAATTAGTTTTACGCAAAGGAAGTCAAGATAGCTTTGATGGATTAGAAAATGCAGATGTTGCTATTGATTTTAGTGTTCCAAGTGTAGCTGTTGAAAATATTTCAACTTGTTTAGAAAAAGGGATTCCAGTAGTAAGTGGTACAACGGGGTGGTTAGAAAAATATGATGAAATGGTGGCGTTATGTAACCAAAAAAACGGAAGTTTTATTTATGGTTCAAACTTCAGCTTGGGTGTAAATATCTTTTTTGAATTAAACGAATATTTAGCCAAAATGATGAACAACTTGAAACAGTATAAAGTTTCAATGGAAGAAATTCATCATACGCAAAAATTAGATGCACCAAGTGGAACAGCTATTTCATTAGCAAACGGAATTATAAAAAATACTTCATATGAAAATTGGACATTAGACGAAGCTAATGAAAACAAAATTCATATCGATGCGAAAAGAATTGAAAATGTTCCTGGTACGCATAGTGTTTTCTATGATAGCGAAGTAGACCAAATAGAAATTAAACACACCGCTCATTCAAGAGAAGGTTTTGCCTTAGGTTCAGTAGTTGCAGCTGAATGGATTTTAGGGAAAAAAGGCGTTTTTACGATGAAAGACGTTTTAGGAATTTAGTTTTCAATTACGAATTAAAAATTACGAATTAAAATAACTGACAGCATATTGCTTAAAGCTTATAGTAAATAAAAAATTATGGAAACATCAAGTTGGATTTTATTCATATTATTAGTTCAGGTTATTCACGGATTAGGAACTTGGAAATTATACATAAAAGCAGGTAGAAAAGCTTGGGAAGCATTTGTTCCTATTTATAATGCTATTGTGCTGATGAAAATAATCAATCGTCCAACATGGTGGACATTATTACTCTTCATTCCAATTATTAACTTGTTTATGTTTCCAATTGTATGGATTGAAACTTTAAGAACTTTTGGTAAAAAATCAACTCTTGATATGATTCTTGGAATTGTAACGCTGGGATTTTATATCGCTTATGTAAATTACACTCAAGAGGTAACCTATTTTGCAAATCGTGATTTAAAAGCGCCAACAAAAGCTATGGATACAATTGGTTCTTTAGCATTTGCAATTGTTGTTGCAACTTTTGTTCATACTTATTTCATCCAACCTTTTACTATTCCAACTTCGTCTTTAGAAAAATCTTTATTAGTTGGAGATTTCTTATTTGTAAGTAAATTTAATTATGGAGCTAGAACACCAATGACAACTGTTGCCGCTCCAATGGTTCACGATACCTTACCAATTGTACACACAAAATCGTATACTAAATGGCCTCAATTACCTTATTTTAGATTACCTGGTTATCAAAAAGTTGAACGCAATGACATTGTAGTTTTCAACTGGCCTGTTGATACGGTTTATCAATTCAGAGATGGTTTACACAGATTTGCTGAAAAACCAGTTGACAAAAAATCAAATTATGTAAAGAGATGTGTTGGAGTTCCTGGAGATAAAATAGAAATTGTTAATGGAGAATTAATTGTAAACAACGATAAATTAATCTTACCTAATCGCTCTAAAGTTCAATTCTCATATTCAGTAAAATTTAAAGAAGGTTCAGAAATTGATAATTCATTTTTATATAGTCTAAACACATATAATAATGATAAATTCCAAAGACTCAACAACTTTGTTTATTTTCCTTCATTAACAGAAGAAAGTCTGGCAAGGCTTAAAAGTTTGTCAAATATAGAGTCTCTAACAAAAAACATAGACACCACAAACACAAGGTTTTCATATATTTTTAAATTAAAACCTGATTTTAAAAATAGTGACCTTCCCTCTATTATTCAAAGATTAAGAGAAAATAATATAAGTGCTGTCATTAGAGACACCGATAATTTACTTTTTGTTGACTATCCTGAAAATGAGATAGCTGACTTTTTAATGAAACATAAATCAGTTGAATCCACACATAAAAAAGCACCTATTTTCCCTCACAATGATTATAATTGGACTCAAGACAACCTTGGCCCAATTTATATTCCTGAAGCTGGAAAAACTGTTCCTTTAAATAAAGAAACTTTACCTTTTTATAAAAGAATTATAACTGATTACGAACACAATACTTTACAAGTTAATGGTGATGAAATTTTAATCAATGGACAATTAGCTAAAGATTATACTTTCAAACAAAACTACTATTGGATGATGGGAGATAATCGTCATAATTCTGAAGATTCTCGTTATTGGGGTTACGTTCCTGAAGATCACATAGTAGGAAAACCAATTTTTATATGGATGAGTATTGATGGAATTAATGATGGTATTAAAAATTGGAAAATTCGTTGGGACAGATTATTTACAACAGTTTCTGGTGAAGGACAACCCAAATCTTATTTTAGTTACTTTTTAGTGTTATTAGCTTTATATTTTGTAGGCGAATACTTTTGGAAGAAGAAAAAGAAAGCTAAAGAAGTAAATTAATTAAAAGTTTAAGGGTTTAAAATTGTTTAAACAACCTTAAATCTTAAACTAAGAAAATGAAAATAATCCTTCATCCAACATATTTCCCTTCGATTAGTCATTATACGGCAATGGTTCAAGCCAATGAAATTACTTTTGAAGTAGAAGATAATTTCCAAAAACAAACCAATCGCAATCGAATGTACATTTATAGTCCAAATGGATTGCAATTGCTTAACATTCCTGTAAAACATTCAAAGGAAAAACATCAAAAGTTTAAAGATACACGAATTGAAAATGATTTTGATTGGCAAAAAAATCATTTCAAATCTTTAGAAGCTGCTTATAGGACTTCTCCATTCTTTGAATATTTTGAAGATGATTTTCGACCGATTTTTGAAAAGAAACACGAATTTATGATGGATTTGAATTTTCAAATTTTTGAAATTGTAAATGAATGTTTGGGTGTTGATTTACCTTTCAGTAAAACCAATGAATACTTTCACGAAATTCAAGACAAAACTGATTTCCGTTATTTAGTAAATGGTAAAAAAGATACATTTCTAAATGAAGAATATACACAGGTTTTCGAAGAAAAAAATGGTTTCCTTCCAAACTTGAGTATTCTTGATTTACTTTTTAACGAAGGAAGACACGCAGTTGATTATTTGAAAAATCAGCAATTGTAAATTTATTTTTTCTCTAAACTTACACGAGTATAAATAGGAAAGTGATCGCTTAATTTTACTTTGGTATTGTTTTTAAATTCTTTTATTTCGAATTCATTTTCAGTGAAAATATAATCAATTCGCGCAGGATAAAAATCAAAATTGTATGATTTACCAAAACCTGTTCCCGCCATTTCAAAAGCATCTTTCATTTCGCCTTTAATTGTGCGATACACGTATGAAAAAGCACTGTTATTCATATCTCCACAAATAATTTTTGGATACTTACAGCTATTATAATGTTCCTTAATCATTTCGGCTTGCAATTGTTGTTCGCTAAAAGCCTCACTAATTCTCTTAAAGATAAATTTTGATTTATTTTCATCAATTTTCTCATGAATATCAGTGCTTATCTTAATGGATTGTAAATGCATACTGTATACACGAATGGTATCTTTTTGGTTTACAACATCAACAAAAAGTACATTATTACTTGAATTAGGAAAGTCGATTTCACCCTTATTTACAATTTCAAATTTAGAATAAATAGCTTGTCCGTATTTGTTTTTCCCTCCATCAACTTCAATAAATTTATAAGGAAAATTACGTAAACGAACCTTATCGTTAGGTGAATATTCTTGCAGACATAAAATATCTGGATTGTAATCTTGAATGACTTCTGTAATTTGCTCTGGAATGTCTTTAGCAGGCAACCATTCGTACAAATTAAACAAACGAACGTTATAGCTCATCAAAGAGAAATCTGTCGATTCCTTTGGTAAATCGGTTTCTGAAAACTTATATAATTTACTAACGAATGTAATTCCAAAAAATAAAACCAAACCCGACAAAATCATTTTCCGTTTTAATTGCAATGCCCAAAAGACAAAAAAGATAGCATTTAATACAATAAAAAAAGGTAAGATTAATGTAAGAACACTTAAAAATGGAAACAACTTAGGCGCTAAAAAAGGTAATATATAAGCAAGAATCGTCACTAAAGCTAAAACTTTATTGCAAAAGAAAACCAGCCTACTTGCAAACGATTCTTTATTCATTATTTTCCTGCTTTAAATAAAAATTCTTTTTCTTCTTTCGTCAAACTATCGTAGCCCGATTGACTAATTTTATCTAAAATATCATCTATCTTTTTTTGATTGATATCTTTTTTAAAACTTGATTGTGTTTTTTGAGAATATTGATTTTTATGGACTTTCTTAAATGGTGTCTTCTTTTTTGGTTTACTTAAATTTACTAAACTATCCTGAAGTTTTGAAATTGGCATAGATAAATCAATTCCTCTTTGAAGCATTTTAACGTATAAAAAACCAAAAAAAGCACCGGCTAAATGCGCTAAATGTCCACCACTATTGTCAATAGGCAATTGTAATAAATCCATTATTAATAAAACTGCAGCGATATGCCAAAGCTTGACATTTCCAATTAAAGCTAGTCTAACAATCATATAAGGTGAATATACTGCTGTTGCAATAAGAATTCCCATTATAGCACCACTTGCCCCAACTAAAACTGAAGAAATACCTAACAAAGAATAGATTAAAACAAAAATGACTCCAGAAAATATACCTCCTAATACATATAATCCAAATAGCTGACGTTCTGTAAAAAAAGTGGTAAATAATCTTCCTGAAAAGTGCAATACTAGCATGTTGAATAATAAATGTAAAAATCCTCCATGTAAAAACATATAACTTACCAGTGTCCAAGGTTTTGCAATAAATACATCAAAGAATGAATATAAAGCTAGCCAATTTGGATATACAAATCTCCCTGTTTTAAATTGGTAAAAGAAAACTAACGATAATATAAAAGCACCAACATTCCAGAAGATTAGTTTTTGTACTATTCCTCCTAGTTTGTATTGTAATTTTAAATCGTCTAAAATTGGCATTTAATAAACTTTACTTTTGACTTTTGACTTCTACTTATCTATCCCAGCGGTTTCTATCAAATTGATTTTTCTTCCAATACCACATCATAACAAACCCAATTATTGCGCCACCAATATGCGCAAAATGAGCAATACCTGTACTTCCACCTAAAATTGGATTTCCGTTTAAACCTAAATATAAATCCATTAACAATAATCCAGGCACAAAATATTTTGCTTTAATAGGAACTGGTAAAAATATCAACATTAATTCAGCATTAGGAAACATAAATGCGTAAGCTACTAACAAACCATATATTGCGCCTGAAGCCCCAACAGCAACACCAATAAACCCTTGTGTCATATTTTGAAAAACTGTTGGAGATAAAAACTCTTGCCATTGCAGATTGTATTTTTCCTCATTCAATAAAGAATAAATTTCTTGTTTTGAAAACCCATTTTCAATCAAAATGCTGACACCTTCGTGAACTGAATAATAATTAACCGCAGTATGCAACAACATAGCTCCTAAACCACAAGAAATGTAA
The DNA here is from genome assembly GCF_019702945.1 of Flavobacterium okayamense. Lineage (NCBI taxonomy): Bacteria > Pseudomonadati > Bacteroidota > Flavobacteriia > Flavobacteriales > Flavobacteriaceae > Flavobacterium > Flavobacterium okayamense. Next base: position 1,500,782 of record NZ_AP024749.1, on the reverse strand, counting down.
AAAAACAAAAATTTCTTTCCGCCCCAGAAATGTTCTAGCGTACTACCAAACATGACTAAAGCAAACATATTAAAGAAAATATGACCAATTCCACCATGCATAAACATGTGCGTTAACGGTTGCCAAATTCTAAATCTATCGTTTTCAAAATAATGCAAGGCTAATAATTCTTGCGCTTGTGGAGCAAGAAAACTACCTACAAAAAATATAATATTTATGATAAGCAAATGCTTAACCATATCGGTCATTCTCATCATATAGCGAATTTTTTATCTAAATCTTCCACACTTAACGTAATGAAAGTTGGTTTATTAAAAGGTGAAACGTTTGGGTCTTTACAAGCAAATAATGAATTAACTAAATTTTCTTGTTCTTTTACCGTAATGCTTGTACCCGTTTTTATGGCTAAACTTTTCGCCATCGTTTTTGCAATTCCATCGTTTAGTGAAAAGCTATTTTCTGGAATTTCATTTTGTAAATTCGAAATTAATTCCTCTAATACAATAGAGACTTCACTCTCTTGTACATTTACGGGAATTCCAGAAATTTGGATGGAATCTGAATGAATTTCATCAAATTGAAAACCCGTGTTTTCTAATGAAGGTTGTAATTCTTTTATAAATTCAATTTCTTCGGTTGAAAAATATAAATGCAACGGAAACAACAATTGCTGACTTGAAGCACTATGAACCGTAATATTCTCAAGGAACTTTTCGTATAAAATACGCTGATGTGCTTTATTTTGATCAACCACTAACATTCCTGATTTGATAGAACTTACAATATATTTTTTGTGAATTTGGTATGTGGTTGTCGATTTTTCAACTTCATTTTCATCAAATAATGAACCTGTAACTGCTGAACTTTCAAAAGAAATCGAAGCCACTTCTTCAGTATCTGTTTTTAAATCGACATATAAACTTTCCCAAGAAGCCGACTCTTTTTTAGGAAAATGATTACTTTTTGACGCATAAGAAACTGAACTTCCAGAAGATTTTGTTTTTGTTTCAGTTGCAAACGGATTAAAATTAGCATTTACTTGAATTAATGGCGTAGAAGAATCTTTGTCTTTATAATCGTAAGGCGTATCTAAATTTGGATCTCGCTCAAAATCTAAAACGGGCGCTACATTAAATTGGCCTAAACTGTGCTTCACTGAAGCACGCAAAATAGCATATAATGATTGCTCATCATCAAACTTAATTTCAGTCTTTGTTGGATGAATATTGATATCAATTGTATGCGGTGGAACTTCAAGATATAAAAAATAACTCGGCTGATTGCCTTCTTTTAACAAACCTTCATAAGCACTCATTATTGCATGATGCAAATAACCACTTTTAATAAATCGGTTGTTCACAAAGAAAAATTGCTCGCCTCTATTCTTCTTAGCAAACTCAGGTTTACCAATGAATCCGCTAATTTTTACAATTTCCGTTTCTTCAGTTACTGGAACTAATTTCTCATTCGTTTTTCCTCCTAAAATATTTACGATACGCTGGCGATAATTAGAAGCCGGCAAATTAAACACTTCACTTCCGTTATGAATTAACGTAAAATAAATAGTAGGATGCGCTAAAGCTACTCGCTGAAATTCATCAACAATGTGACGCATTTCGACCGAATCTGATTTTAAGAAATTTCGTCTTGCAGGAATATTAAAAAATAAATTTTTAACCAAAAAAGAGGTTCCTTTCGGTAAAACAGCTACTTCTTGTGAGACAAACTTACTGCCTTCAATAATAATGTGCGTACCTAACTCTTCTTGATCCTGTTTGGTTTTAAGCTCAACATGAGCAATTGCAGCAATGGAAGCTAAAGCTTCACCACGGAAACCTTTGGTGTGTAAATCGAATAAATCTTCAGCATGACGGATTTTAGAAGTAGCATGACGCTCGAAACACAAACGCGCATCAGTTACGCTCATTCCGGCACCATTATCAATCACTTGAATTAAGGTTTTTCCAGCATCCTTAATAACCAATTTAATATCGGTTGCTTTCGCATCGATACTGTTTTCCATTAATTCCTTAACCACAGAAGCAGGTCGTTGTACCACTTCTCCGGCTGCAATTTGATTCGCTACATGATCCGGTAATAACTGAATGATACTCGACATTTATTTGATTTTGAAGATCGATAAATCGAAGTCAATAATGAATAAAAATAGCAGTAATAAAACACCAACTATTATTAATATTCGTCTATTAGCTTCTTTGTTTTCGTTATGTTTATAATCGTTTAAGGCTTTAATTAATTTAGTTTTCAATCCTTTATCAGAACCTACGGTTACACGAAATTCGTCAAACTTATGCTTGATTTCAAACGGATTCCCTTCGCCTTTATCATCATAAAAACGAGGTTGATAACTAAATTTTTTGTTTTTTCTTTTGGCTAAAAGTCCCATATCGTATTATTTTAGTTATTACTGAAAGTATTAAGATAATACATACCAATCAATAATAATACCAATAAAATTACCAAAACACTTAAAGGTAAAGCCGATTTTACTTTTCTACTTTTACCTTGAGCACTTTTCCATTTTGAAACAAAATCTTCATCTGCCAAAACGTCTTTATTTTCCCCAGAAAACCTAGGTTGATAATTAAAAGATCTGTTTTTTGAAGGCTTTAGTAATTTCATTTCAAGGATGAACTAGCAATTGATAATAGATTTTCAAAAATAAGGATTTTTGAGCGTTTATCTCGCAATTTTTTGTTAACAAAAAATCCCGAACAAGTCGGGATTTGATATTTTTGATTCTTTATGAGATTCCTCGACTCCGCTCGGAATGACAAAATGATTAAATTGAGCGGTTCAACGCTACCATTTTAATAGCAGCTATTGCAGCTTCTGTTCCTTTGTTTCCGTGTTTTCCTCCACTTCTATCAAGTGATTGCTGCATATTATTATCCGTTAAAACACAAAAGATTGTTGGCACATCGTAAACAATGTTTAAATCTTTAATTCCTTGTGTAACGCCTTCACAAACAAATTCGAAATGCATCGTTTCTCCTTTAATCACACTTCCAATTACAATGACACAATCTACTTCTTGTGTTTCGTGCATTTGTTTGGCACCAAAAGTTAATTCGAAACTACCTGGAACATTCCAACGAATGATATTTTCTTCTAAAGTTCCACAATCTAATAATGCAGCTTTCGCACCATTAAACAACCCTTCAGTGATTGTATCATTCCACTCTGAAACAACAATCCCAAACCGAAAATCTTTCGCGTTTGGGATTGTGTTTTTATCGTATTGAGATAAATTTTTATTTTCTGTAGCCATTATTTTGTCATTTCAACATAAGTCTCAACATTCATCGCTTCTCTAGAATCTTCGTACTTATCTTTAATTTGAGTAAACAATTCGTGAGCTTCTGCTTTCTTGTTGTTTAATAAAGCTAATTGAGCCGCTTTGTATAAAAATCTTGGCGCTGTATAATCGTTTTCGTTTGAAGCAGCTGCTTTCTTGTAAGAAGCAATTGCATCATCAACTTTATTTAATTCTGAATACACATCTCCTAATGCTCCTAATGCCATTGCATTTAAAATTGCATCGTCAGATTTAAATTTTAACAAGTATGTTTCAGCATTTTTGAAATCTCCCATTTGTAAATAAGACATTCCAGCATAGTAATTTGCTAAGTTTCCTGAATCAGTACCTGAATATTGTTCAGCAATACCAATAAAACCTAATTTTCCTTCACCACCATTTAACGCTAAATTAAACAATGAATCTTTTGCTTCTGCATTTGCTAATGCATCATTAAAATAAGTTTGCGCTTGATACATTCCACTTAAAGCCTCTTCTTCTTTTGGCTCTACCATAAATTTATTATAAAAGAAGTAACCTAAAGTTACAACAGCAATCGCTACCACTACACCTAAGATAGGTTTTTGATTTCTAGCAACCCATTCTTCCGTTTTATTAGCTGTTTCATCAAGAGTATCAAAAACCTCAGCCGTTGTACTATCGCCAGTTTCTAAAACTTCTTCAAACTCATTTTCAACTTTTTCTTCTTGCGGTTTCGGAGCTTTATATCCTCTTTTGTTATATGTTGCCATTTATTTTAAATTTATTAGAGGTGCAAAAATATAATTTTTATTGAAACTCGCACAAAAAATTAATTCAAAAATGACAATAAAACTAAAATTATATATATTAAAAGCAAAATTGTAGAATAACTACTACTTTTGCACCTAAATTTAACTATTGTGTTTTTAAAACAACTAAGCTTACTTAACTACAAAAATATCAGTCAGAAAGATTTTACTTTTGATAGTAAAATCAATTGTTTTGTAGGTAAAAATGGTGTTGGAAAAACTAATATTTTAGATGCTATCTATCACTTGGCATACACAAAAAGTTACTTCAACCCGCTAGCAATACAAAACATCAAACACGATGAAGATTTTTTCTTATTGGATGCTGTTTTTGACAAAGAAAATCGCGAAGAAAAAATAGCTTGTAGTCTAAAAAAAGGACAGAAGAAAGTTGTTAAGCGCAACAATAAAGTATACGAAAAACTATCGGAACACATTGGCTTTATTCCTCTCGTTATTATTTCACCTTCCGATAGTGATTTAATTTCAGAAGGAAGTGAAACGCGCAGACGTTTTATAGACAGCGTAATTTCTACTCAAGATAGTTTGTATTTGAACGAGTTAATTCAGTATCAAAAACTAGTTTCGCAACGCAATGCTTTATTGAAATACTTTGCACTTAACCAAACTTTTGATAAAGATAATTTAGCCATTTACGACGAACAAATTGTTCCGCTTGGAAACATTATTTTTGAGAAACGCCAACAATTTTTAGCGCAGTTTATTCCGATTTTCAAAAAGTATTACGCCGAAATTTCAAATGAAGCAGAAAGTGTTGATTTGGTTTACCAAAGTCAGTTATTAGAAAAGTCTTTCGAGGATTTATTAATTGAAAACCTTAGTAAAGATAGAATCATTCAATACACAAGCTCGGGCATTCATAAAGATGATTTGTCTTTTGAAATTGAAGGATATCCAGTGAAGAAATTTGGTTCACAAGGTCAACAAAAATCGTTCTTAATTGCATTGAAATTGGCGCAATTCGAATTTTTAAAACAAAAAAGTGGTTCGGCTCCTATTCTACTTTTTGATGATATTTTTGATAAATTAGATGCTTCAAGAGTAGAAAAAATTGTAACTATGGTAAATAATGATGTTTTCGGACAAATTTTTATTTCCGATACACATGAAGAACGAACCGAAGCTATAGTAAAACAAACGCATCAATCGTATAAGATATTTAGGTTATAGGCAAGGGGTTTCAGGCAAAAGGAATTGAGATAAAAAAAAATGACACTATTAAACAACAATATGAACTACCAACATAATTTTTCTCTAAAAAACTACAATACTTTCGGCATTAAAGCACTAGCAAAATCATTTGTTGAAGTTACTTCAACTGAGGAATTGACACAAGTTTTAAAAGATAATCAAGATATTTTTATTTTGGGTGGCGGAAGTAATATGCTATTGACGCAAAACATTGAAAAATTAGTCGTTCATGTTAACTTAAAAGGCATTGAAGTTGTAAAAGAAGACGATAATTTCGTTTGGGTAAAAGGAAATGCAGGCGAAAATTGGCACGAATTTGTACAATGGTGTATTGCAAAAGATTTCGGTGGTATTGAAAACTTATCGCTGATTCCTGGAAATGTTGGTACAACACCTATTCAAAATATTGGTGCGTATGGCGTAGAAATTAAAGATACGATGTATAGGTGCGAAGCCATGAATATTGAAACCCAACAAATGCAAACTTTCACCAATGCTGAATGTGAGTTTGCGTATCGTGAAAGTATTTTTAAAAACGAATTAAAAGGACAATTCATCATTACTTCGGTTATCTATAAACTGACAAAGAAAAATCACAACCTCAACACTTCGTATGGCGCAATTGATGCTGAATTAGCAAAAATGAATATTGAAAATCCAACAATAAAAAATATTAGCGAAGCAGTAATTGCGATTCGTAGTAGTAAACTACCCAATCCGAAAGAATTAGGAAACAGTGGAAGTTTCTTCAAAAATCCTATTATTTCAAAAGAACTTTACGAAAAAGCAGTGCAACAATTTTCAGAAATGCCACACTATAAAGTTTCCGAAACCGAAGTTAAAGTTCCAGCGGGTTGGCTAATTGAACAAGCTGGTTTTAAAGGAAAGCGTTTCGGCGATGCGGGCATTCATAAAAATCAGGCTTTAGTTTTAGTGAATTATGGTGAAGCGACTGGAAAAGAAATTTATGATTTATCGAAATTGATTCAAAAAACAGTTTTAGAGAAGTTCGGAATTGCAATTGAAGCGGAAGTGAATATTATTTAAAACTATGATAAAAAAAAACGAAGTATTCTGGTTTATTGTTACTTTGATTTTAATATTCATTTTAAACCTATTTATATTTGGAATAAATGGGGTTAATGGTGATACAAGCATCGATTTAAAAAATCATGAAACGTTTTTTACTATTAAAAATTATTATATAATTTTACTTAATAGTAGCATTCTATTTTACAGTATCTACTTAATAAGAGTTATCATTTCTAAGTTCAATAACAATCAAACTAATGTGATTTTTATTATTACTTCTATATTCCTAATTTTAACAATAACAATATTCAATTCTATTTATGATTCATTTTTAGGACAATTTAATGGCTGGACAATTTATCCTCCATTAAGTGCTCTAGAACCTGAAAATGGAAGTTTTATTGATGAATCTGAAAACATTTTTTTTCCTAAATTATTTTTAGTTTCCCAAGTAATTCTATCCTCATTAATTGCTTACACTGGTGTAAAAATTGGAGTGAATTTAAAAACAGATTAAAAAGATATTCTTATTGAAAGACTAATAAAACTAATTTTTCTTTTGTAAATTTGCATCAAAATAGAACAAGATGAAATTAGCATTTATTACCATAGGATTATTATTATTAGCAGTTGCCGGAATTGCCATTAAAATTTGGGGTAAAAAAGATGGTAAATTTGCCGGAACTTGTGCTAGCCAAAGTCCGTTTTTAAACAAAGAAGGCGAAAATTGTAGTTTTTGCGGAAGAACTCCAGAAGAGTATAAAGATTGTAACGAAACTTCACATTCATAAGCTATCCTAATTTATGGTTTTTGAAATTCTACTCTATGCTTTAGGCGCAGTTGCGTTTATACAATTCATTTATTACATTTTTATTTTTGGTAAATTTTCTTTCGGAAAACCTGTTTCAGGCAAACCTAAAAACATTCCAGTTTCGGTAATTGTTTGTGCTAAAAATGAAGCCGAAAATATTAAGCAATTTGTTCCGCTACTTTTAGAGCAAAATTACCCAACATTCGAATTGGTTTTAATAGATGATGCTTCAAGTGACGAAACTCGCGAATTATTTGAAGAATTTGAAAAGCAAGATTCGAGAGTAAAATTGGTTAAAGTTGATAACAACGAAGCTTTTTGGGGTAACAAAAAATATGCTTTAACCTTAGGTATTAAAGCTGCTAAATACGAATATTTATTGTTTACAGATGGTGATTGTTATCCAAATTCTAAAAACTGGATTAGCGAAATGACCTCGCATTTTACCCAACAAAAAACTATTGTTTTGGGTTATGGAGCTTACATTAAAGTTAAAAATTCCCTTTTAAATAAAATTATCCGTTTTGAAACACTTTTAACCGCTACACAATATTTTGGTTGGGCCAAAATTGGTAAACCGTACATGGCTGTTGGTCGGAATCTAGCATACAAAAAAGAAGAATTTTTCAACGTTCGCGGTTTTATGGATCACATGAAAGTACGTTCTGGCGATGACGATTTGTTTATTAACCAAGCGGCGACTTCTAAAAACACTACTATTTGTTATTCAGAAGACAGTTTTACGTATTCAGAGGCTAAAAAGTCATTCAAAGAATGGTTCAATCAAAAACGCCGACACGTTTCAACTGCAAAACACTATAAAGTATTTAACCGCTTCCAATTAAGTTTATTTTACTTTTCGCAATTAGCCTTTTTATTGTTAGCTATAGTTTTGTTAGCTTTTCAATACCAATGGATGATAGTTGCTGGAATTGTAGTATTGCGCTATATTTTTGCTTGGTTTTCACTTGGTTTTGCTGCCGGAAAATTAAAAGAAAAAGATGTAATGTATTGGTTCCCAATATTTGAAATATTTCTTATCTTCACACAATTGAATGTTTTCATTACTAATCTTTTCTCAAAACCTGCACATTGGAAATAACTTCAGAAATTATCCAACTTAATATTGAAAAAGCAAAAAATGGTGACCAAGTTGCGTTTACTTTTTTGCTCGATTTTTTTTGGAATGAAGTGTATGGTTTTATGCTAAAAAGAACGGAAAATGAACACGATACTGATGATATTGTAATTGAAACTTTTGCCAAAGCATTTGACAAATTACATTCGTACAATTCAGAATATGGATTTAATACTTGGCTAATTGCAATTGCTAAAAACGTTCATATAGATATGCTACGCAAAAAGAAATCATCTCTTTTTGTTGATTATTCGGAAGATGATGACGAACGTGCATTTGGTGTTGCCGATGAAACACCAACAGTAGAAGATGAGATCATTACTGAGCAAAATCTTTCTGAATTACTGCAATGCATTAAGCAATTAAAACCTGCTTACCAAGAAGTTATTCAAATGCGTTATTTCCAAGAAATGAGTTATCAAGAAATGGCCGAAGCATTAGAAGAACCGCTTAACAATATCAAAGTAAAATTACTTCGCGCCAAAAAACTACTAGCAGAAGTTATCACTCAAAAAGGACAAAAGAAGAAGAAATAGTTTTTATATATTTGGAATAACCAAACCAAATTTCATGAAAACATTTACTACCCAAGAAAAATTAAAACACTTATTTTCTTTACCTGTAATAGTAGCCGCTCTAGGCTATTTTGTTGATATTTACGATTTATTATTATTTGGAATTGTTCGTGTTCCGAGTTTAAAATCATTAGGCGTTGATGTAGATGTAGCGGGTTCGACAATCTTAAACTATCAAATGGTAGGATTGCTTTTAGGTGGAATACTTTGGGGAATTTTTGGCGACAAAAAAGGCCGCCTTTCTGTTTTATTTGGTTCCATTTTAGTGTATTCATTAGCGAATATAGCGTGCGGATTTTTACCTCATTTTCAACAAGAAAACATCGTTACTACATACGCATTACTTCGTTTTATAGCCGGAATTGGTCTGGCAGGCGAGTTAGGTGCGGGAATTACATTAGTTTCCGAATCATTACCAAAAGAGCTTCGCGCCATTGGAACTTCAATAGTAGCAGGTTTTGGTTTATTAGGAGCTGTAGTTGCCAATTTAACGGTTGAATTGGCTGGTGACTGGACAATTGCTTATTTTGTTGGTGGCGGACTTGGATTGTTACTTTTATTCCTTAGAATTGGGGTAGTTGAATCGGGAATTTATAAAGAAATTGAAACGGATAGCAACATTCAAAAAGGAAATTTCTTCTTACTTTTTTCAAACACAAACCGATTTATAAAATACTTAAAATGTATCGCTATTGGATTACCCACATGGTTTTGCATTGGAATTTTAGCGGTAATGGGCAATCAATTTGCACCTGCTTTCGGCATTAAAAATATTGATCCTGGAAAGGCTATTATGTGGGCTTATATTGGAATTTCAATTGGTGATTTTACCAGCGGCTTTATTTCTCATGCTTTACATTCTCGCAAAAAAGCCATTTTTCACATGATGCTGTTTACTATAATAGGCGTTGCTTTAATGCTATTTGGCGGCACAAAATCGGAAGGTTGGTATTACTTTTATTGTGCTTGGTTAGGTTTAGGCACTGGTTATTGGGCTATGTTTGTAACCGTTGGTGCTGAACAATTTGGAACGAATATTAGAAGTACAGCAGCAACTACGATTCCTAATATGGTTAGAGGAATGCTACCAGTAATGTTAATTAGTTTTGACTTTTTAAAACCCAATTTAGGTGTAATTTATGCTTCAGCAGTTGTTGGAATAGTTGTTTTTGCCATTGCCATTTACTCTACGCTTTCCATTCCAGAAACACATAACACCGATTTAGATTTTGTGGAAGAATAAATTGTATTTTACAATTAATTAAAAGATTATGATTCATATCAGATTAAAATATACTAAATTTTACTTAATTCTATTTTTATTTCCAATTTTCACTTTTTCTCAAAATCAAATTGAGATACCATTAGAACATATTTACGGAGATAAAAATGACATCTTTAATGTAAGATTACTACATCAACATTATAGACTAACAGCTATAAGCGAAATTCCTTCTTTAAACGAATTAATAAAAAAAGAATTTAAAGGGATTCCTAATAATAACAACATTTCATTTTACTTTAAAACAGAAAACACATTAAAACTTAGGGAATTTATTTATCAACTTTACAGAGAAAATAGAATTAGAAAAAGTGAATTCTATAATTACATTCAAAATAATTATATAGATACTCTTCGTCTTCAAAAAACTAAAACTGATTTTAGTGATTTTTGTTTAATCTTATTAAAAAAGGATAAAAATGAATTTAAACTTTTAGCAGATGTTGATAGAGATAAAAACTTCAAAAATAATGTTACACAAAAGTTTAATCTAAACTTTGAGAAAGACCAACCTTTAAAAACTACTAAAATTTTGAACTATTCTTATAATACTCAAAATCAAGTTACATTTAAAAGAAACATATTTTTTTACCCAGAAACTCAACAATTTGATAATTATACAGAAACTGTAATTCATAATAATTTCACTGATTTTTGGAAAGGAAAAACTTTAATAGACAACAAGGAATTAACTTTTTATTATCAAGGAATATCTAGTGAGAGAGGAGCATTTTTTTTTAAACCAAACAACATCTCCTTTGAAGATAAGGATATTTGGTTTAAGAGTAAATTTGAAAAATACCGAGGAGACACTTTAATTTTTAATAAAAATATTTTAAAAATTGATAGTATTAGTTCTGACTTGAAAAATATCTACATCACAAAAATTAAAACTCTAGAAAAAAATTACAGTAATTATCCTGGATCCTTTATAAGAGATTTTTATTTAGTTGATTTTGAAAATAAAAAAACTAAACTTCATGAAGTTTTAAAAGAAAAGAAATATACTTTACTCGACTTTTGGGCCAGTTGGTGTGGACCATGTATAGAAAAATTCCCTGAAATAGAAGAACTTCAAAATTTACATAGTGATAAACTAACTGTGATTGGTCTCTCAACAGAAAATGATTTTCAAAAAGCAAAAAAAGCTGTTGAAAAATACAATTTAAGTTGGAGAAACTTTCAAGGTATGACAATCTCAAATCAATTAGATATACACTCTATCCCTTCTTTATTTTTAATCGATGAAAATGGAAAAATCATATCTAGAGATGATATCGAAGAAATTAAAAGAATTTTAGATAATTAACATCATTAAAAACGTGAGGGATAGTAGCATTTGTTTGAGTTCTTTTGCTTTGCAAAAAGCGAGTGCGAATAGCCCGACCCTGACAAAAGTTTTAACTTTTCGTCATGGGGCACGTCCAAACCCATGTTTTAAATTTCTAAATTCTAAATTCTAAATTCTGATTTTCATATTGTATCTTTGCCTAACAAAATTTGCTTCAAATGGAAAATGTAGTTGAAAATGTATTCCCGCCAAGAGAACCCAAACCAAAATGGTTACGTGTAAAATTACCAACAGGTAAAAATTACACCGAATTAAGAGGATTGGTTGACAAATACAAATTAAATACAATTTGTACCTCTGGTAGTTGTCCAAATATGGGTGAATGTTGGGGTGAAGGAACAGCTACATTTATGATTTTAGGAAACGTTTGTACGCGTTCGTGCGGATTTTGTGGTGTAAAAACGGGACGTCCTGAAAGTGTTGATTGGGATGAACCAGAAAAAGTGGCGCGTTCTATTAAAATTATGAAAATTAAACACGCTGTAATTACATCGGTTGATAGAGATGATTTAAAAGATATGGGTTCAATTATTTGGGCGGAAACGGTAAAAGCTATTCGTCGAATGAATCCTGAAACTACTCTGGAAACCTTAATTCCAGATTTTCAAGGTAACCATAAAATGTTAGACCGAATTGTTGAAGTAGCTCCAGAAGTTGTTTCGCACAATATGGAAACCGTTCGTCGTTTAACTCGTGAAGTAAGAATTCAAGCAAAATACGACAGAAGTTTAGAGGTTTTAAAATACTTAAAAGAACAAGGCATTAAAAGAACAAAATCGGGTATTATGCTTGGTTTAGGTGAAACAGAAGAAGAAGTAATTGAAACCTTACATGATTTAAAAAATGCTAACGTAGATATTGTAACTATTGGTCAATATTTACAGCCAAGTAAAAAGCATTTACCAGTAAAAGAATTCATTCGTCCAGAGCAGTTTGAAAAGTATGAAAAAATAGGAAAAGAATTAGGCTTCCGTCATGTGGAGAGCGGTGCTCTAGTACGTTCTTCTTATCATGCAGAGAAACATATTCATTAAATAAAAAAAGCTGTTTTAGAACAGCTTTTTTTATTTTCATTTATTCCAAATGTATGTATTTCCCTTTTGGATATTTAACTATGTATTTAGTTTGAAGATTTCTACTTTCTTTACTATCGAGTTTTAAATCCCAAGTAATTATCTTAGTTTTTTCTTCTAATTTTCCTCCACTGTATTCTTCATCTTCGATTACTATTTCTTTGTTTGTTGAAATAGGTAATTGATCTAAAATTTTGATTTCAATTGGATAGGGTTTATTATTTTTTACAATAGTTTCAAATGCTCTAGCTTCTCTTTTTGCATTGCTCAAGAACTTTTTAGAAGAAAATTCTTTAAGTTTTTTCCTTCCAACATAAATTCCTTTGTCTTTGCCTAATGAAACTGAAAGCGTATCTGTGGCACTATTCAAATCCAACAAAGATTTCCCTAAATAAGCATCTTCAAAATATAAATTCATTTCTCCACTCGAAAGATTAAGCTCTTGCCAATCCGTAATTTTTGCCGTTAGATAAGCTGATGGATCAATTTTAGGCACACTTAAATATTCATAAGTAGCTGGAATTTCATAATTAATAATTTCAGCAGTGTAAATCTTCCCATCACTCATTACAGTAAATGGATTTTTAATATCATACGTTACTGTTGTAGGTTGATAATTAATTTCTGTTTCTAATTCTATAGAATCTCCTTCACCTTTATTTCTTTTCTTTCTTTTTGCACTATAAGCAACTACAACTACTTCTTCCAATTTAGCTGATTCAAGCACTACATCTATTCTATTAGAATTTACATAAACTTCTTTTTTACTACCCACATAAGAAATCTCAAGAATTGCATTTTTAGGAACTGACAAAGAATACTGGCCATCAAAATCAGTAGTTGTTCCAATAGTTGTTCCTTTAACAACTACATTAGCTCCAGCAATTGGTCCTAGTTCATCCGATACTATTCCTGTTACCTTGTTTCCAACTAATGGCCCATATGTTTTAATACCTGACTCTTGATTATAATAATTATTAGTTGCTAAAGCTTGATAACCATATTTTAAATACCACGGAGACAATTCAGGTGCTATACTATTTTCAGTAGGATTTCCATTAGAAATTGACATTGCTACATCTTTCCAATTTTCTCCTGTTTGCTGAAAAACATTTGCTCTAAATTGTAAATCAACTGGTGAGTTAATATCCTTTACTCTCAAATCATAATTGGCGAACCAACCAGCTTTTGAAACATAATAATCTATATTAAATTCAGCATTACTGATAAATTTTGAACTTGAAATTGTAACGATAATTTCACTCGTTGCATTTTCTAACGAATTATTTAAAGCTTTTAATTGTAAATCTAATGTATTAATTACACTATCAATTTTAACAATTTTATCTTCTGCAATTGTTCGTTCTTTGACTAAACTTATTAATCTTTCTCTATGAAAATTTACAGCATCTTTTAAATCAACTGTTTTCAGTCCATTATTATTGCCTCCAATTTCTTGATTTTTAGATAATATCGTTTCTTCATTGTTCAAAATTTTCAAAACATTATTTTCTAAACTTTTTTGAGCTAAAAAGTCTCTCTTTTTCTTTTCAATTTTTTGAACTTCATCTCTCTTTTCTTGTGATAGTAAAAAGTTACTTTGATTTATTACAGATAAAATTGTGAAATCTCCTTTACCTTTTACTTTAAGACTTTCTTTATCAAGAAAAGGAGAAATTCCTTGAAAAACTAACTCGGTTTTACCTTTCTCAAAATTCGCAGTAGCTTTTCTACTTACTTGAGCGCCTTCAGTAAAAACTATAATCTTTTCAATTTTCGATTCAACAGTTTTAGTTTTAATTTGAGCAATTGAAATCGAAAAAATAAAAATGGGTAAAAACTTTAAAATATTCATGTTGTAAATTTAATCTTAAAAACAAAAGTAAGTAATTAAGAGTTTTAAAGTCTATTTTTTTTAATTTTGAAAACAATTTAATTATAATGACAAAAATAAAAGTTGCCATAAACGGTTTTGGAAGAATTGGACGTAATGTATTTCGTCTTTTACTCAACCATCCAAACATTGAGGTTGTTTCAATAAACGACATAGCCGATAAAAAAACTATGGCGCATCTTTTAAAATACGATAGTATTCATGGTATTTTAAGAGAAAATGTTTTAGCAACTGAAAGAGGAATTTCTGTCAACGATAAACACTTTCTATTTTTCCACGAGAAAGAAATTCAAAACCTCAACTGGAAAAATTTAGACATCGATTTTGTAATAGAATCGACAGGAAAATTCAAAACATTTGAATCAGTTAACCAACATATTTTGGCTGGTGCGAAAAAAGTAATTTTATCTGTTCCACCAGAAGATGAAACTATTAAAACTGTTGTTTTAGGCGTAAACGAAGCTATTTTAGATGGATCCGAAAAAATAGTTTCGAATGCAAGTTGTACGACTAACAATGCAGCGCCAATGTTGAAGGTTCTACAAGAACTTTGCGAAATTGAACAAGCATACATTACAACAGTTCATTCCTACACTACAGACCAAAGTTTACACGATCAACCGCATAAAGATTTACGTCGCGCCCGTGGTGCAGCACAATCTATTGTTCCTACAACAACTGGAGCTGCAAAAGCTTTAACGAAAATATTTCCTGAACTCGATGGAAAAATTGGTGGTTGTGGTATTCGTGTTCCTGTTCCTGATGGTTCGTTGACTGATATAACTTTAAATGTAAAAAAGGAAGTTTCTATCGAAGAAATTAACCAAGCATTTAAAAAAGCTTCTGAAACTAACTTAAAAGGAATTTTGGCTTACACTGAAGACCCAATTGTTTCAGTTGATATTATTGGAAACACAAACTCTTGCTTATTTGACGCCCAATTAACTTCTGTAATTGATAAAATGATAAAAGTTGTAGGTTGGTATGATAATGAAATTGGTTATTCTTCTCGAATAATCGATTTAATTTTATATCTTCATACTAAATAATTTTTTATTATTTTTATAAACGAAACTAATCAAATAAACAACTTAACTTCTATTGCTTTTAAAAACAAAAGGAATATTCGCTTTTATTTTATTTCTCGTAACTATTTCTAGTTTCGGACAAGCTTTGTATAAAGAAACGACGAAAATAAATGACAGTGTTGATTATTACTTAGAAATTGCTCTTTTTAATAAAGAAGATAAAAATTCCTTTAACAAAGCAATTATTTATACAGAAAAGGCAATCTTGTTTGCTAAAGCAAATGATTTAGAACCCAAATTAGCGGATTGTTACCTTATCTTAGGTGGCATTTATTACGATTTACAAAAACCTGAAAAGGCAATCGAACACTTCATTAGAAGTATAAATATTTACACCAAAGAAAATCCTAATCCTAATCTGGCACTTTCCTATTATAATTTAGGAAAATGTTATTTAGAACAAGATAAGCAAGAGTTATCTGAAATATATTTTAAAAAAGCAGCGTCTATTTATCAGGAATTTGAATTTTATGACGCCATTGAATTAATTAATGTTCAGAAAGGAATTATTCAAAAAAATAAAGGAAATTTCTTAGAAGCAGAAGCTATCTTCAAAAAAGCTATCAATAACATCTCAAACCAAGACGCCCTTGCTGACACTAAAGTTGAGGCCTTTTTTCAACTAGGTGAGATACAATTTTTAAATAATAATTTTTCTGCAGCAATAGAACATTATAATGATGCTTTAAAATTAAATGAACAAAGCATTTACAATATAGCTTTAGAAAAGAAAATTTTAAAGAAATTAAGTCGTGCACATAATAAAAATAGTGATTTCAAAAAATCGAATGAGTATTTAGAGCGCTATGTAAAAATAAGTGATTCGATTAGCCAATTTTATTCTAAATATTTATCGGAAAATACTTTTGAAAAAGTTGAATTTGACAAGCAATTAGAAACTATTGAAAACTTAGATAAAGAGAAGAAAAACCAACAAAAAACGCTTCGTTTTTCTAAACTAATCAGTATTTTGAGTATTGCTTTAATTTCAATTCTATCGTTATTAAGTTTGTCGTTATACAAAAACAATAAAATTAGAATTACAACCAATAAACTTCTTAAAGACAAAAACCGAGAATTAACAAAAGAAAAGGAAAAAGTAGAAAAAGCATCCAAAGCAAGAGCTGAATTCTTAGCAACAGTAAGTCACGAATTAAGAACGCCATTAAATGCTATTAATGGAATTACGTATTTATTACTTCAAGAAAAACCGAAAAAGAGTCAGTTAAATTATCTAAATTCTTTAGAGTTTTCCGGAAAATATCTTCTAAACTTCATTAATGATATTCTAGAAATTAACCGTTTAGAATCGGATAAAGTTGTAGTAGAAAAAATCAGTTTCAATTTAAATGAATTAATAGAAAACATAAAAGTTTCATTTAATGAATTTATAGTAACTAATAATATTTCTTATGTTCAAAATATTGACAAATCAATAGATTACAATATTATTGGCGACCCTACAAAACTTTCACAAATCTTGATAAACTTAATCAACAATGCCATTAAATTCTCCAAAAATGGTGAAGTTATTTTTAGTGTAAAACAGCAAAAAGCAGAAGACAATTTAGTAACTCTAGATTTTGAAATAAAAGATACTGGAATTGGAATTCCATCTGAAAAACAAAAAGATATTTTCGAAAGTTTTAGTCAAGGTTCTGTAGAAATTAATAGAACCTATGGCGGAACTGGACTTGGGTTATCAATTGTAAAAAAATTATTGAGCGTTTTAAAAAGTGATATCGAGTTGACGAGTGAAGAAGGCAAAGGAACACAATTCAACTTCTCACTTATCTTTGAAAAAGGAAATAATTTACCAAAAGTAGAAACCGAAGTAACCAACTCTGATTCGGTTTTTGTAGGCAAATCAATCTTACTGGTTGAAGACAATAAAATCAACCAAATGATTACTAAGAAAATGGTTGAGAAAAAAGGAATGACTTGTGAAATAATTGACAATGGTGAAGATGCCATCGAACATCTAAAATCAAATTCATATGATTTAGTTCTAATGGATGTGCACCTTCCAGGAATAAACGGAACGGAAGCTACTACTGAAATACGTAAATTTAATTCGGAGATTACTATTATTGCGCTAACTGCAATTTCGTTAAATGAAAACCGTGAAATGTTGTTATCGTTTGGAATGAACGATGTAGTTACCAAACCATTTATACCTGAGAATTTCTACGATACAATGGCAAAATATCTTACCAAAGCTTAATAGTTTAAAATAAGATTTTGAATTAAAGCCCTAACCTTTGGTTCTGCAGTTTTTGCCGCTTCTAAAACTTCTTCGTGATTTACATCTTGTATGCTTTCTTCGTCACCCATATCGGTAATGACTGAAACACCGAAACAATTCATATCCATGTGTCTTGCTACAATTACTTCAGGAACGGTTGACATTCCTACGCAATCAGCACCCAAGTTTCTAACCATACGATATTCGGCTAAGGTTTCAAAAGTCGGACCTTGTAAGGCTAAATAAACGCCTTCTTGTAAGTTAAAACCTATTTCTTTTGCAAGTTCTCTTCCTTTTTGCATCAAAGCGCGAGAATATGGTTCGCTCATGTTTAAAAATCGTGGACCAAAACGTTCGTCATTTTTCCCACGAAGCGGATGCTCTGGCATAAAGTTAATATGATCAGTAATCATCATTACATCGCCAACTTTAAAACTTGGATTTACACCACCCGATGCATTGGATACAATTAATTTGTCTACACCTATGTATTTCATCACACGAACTGGAAACGTAACTTCTTGCATGTTGTAGCCTTCGTAATAATGAAAACGCCCTTGCATCGCAACTACTTTCTTGTTTCCAATTGTTCCGAATAATAAAGCGCCTTTATGACCTTGAACAGTTGAAACCGGAAAATTGGGAATATCGTGATAGTCAATGGAGTATTCCATTGAAATGTCATCGGCAAATCCACCTAGACCTGAACCTAATATTACACCATATTCGGGTGAAAAATCTTGTGTTTTATCTTTTAAAAATTGTACTGTTTCTTGAACTTTATCCCACATAGTCTAAAATCGTTTTGTCGAATTGAGAAGTGTTATCAAGCGCAACTTTTATAGGCAAATAATATAAAATCGCATCATCAATCTTGCCTTGTAAACGCATGTAATCTTTCTCTGTCGTAATTATAATTTTATTGGTCGCTCTCGCTTTAATCGTTTCAATTTCTTGAGCCGAAAATTCATGATGATCAGAATAAATTAAAACCTCATCGCCTTCATTCTTAAGTTTTTCTATAAAACTCGTTGGATTAGCAATTCCCGCAATAATTAATTTCGATTGGTTCATTTCAGCTAATCTCAATTGCGAATTTGCATTGTACACCATTTCATCATACACAATATGACTGAAATAAACCGGAACATCAACTTTAAGCTTCTGCTTTATTTTTTCTTTGGCAAGGTCGGTAATATCATTCGGACATTTAGTGACAATTATCAGGTCAGCTCTTTTTTTTCCCATCGAAGGTTCGCGAAGGTTTCCAAAAGGCAAAATAAAATCGTCGGCAAATAAATGATTATAATCAGTCAACAAAACATAAAAACCAGCGGTTACTTTTCGGTGTTGAAACGCATCGTCTAACAAAACTACTTCCGGATTGACTAATTTTTCTAATTGTTGAATACCATTAGTACGATTGCCATCAACCGCAACGGCAATATTTTTAAATTTTGAAAAAAACTGAAAAGGTTCATCACCAATTGTTGTCGCATCAACCGTTGCATCGGCTAAAATAAAACCCTTGGTTGTTCGTCCGTAACCGCGACTTAAAGTAGCCACTTTCTTATCGCGAAGCAATCGAATTAAATATTCAATATGTGGCGTTTTTCCGGTTCCGCCAACACTCAAATTTCCAACCACAATGCTTTTCATTGGAATTGTATAACTCTTTAGGAAACCCAAATCGTAAAAAAGGTTTCGTAAATACGTCACAATCCAATATATAAAGCCTAACGGAAAAAGTAATTTTCGCAAAAAGTTCATACCACGAAAGTAGCTATTTTACCTTAAATTCTAACGATTTGGTCGAATTAAATACAGAAAATCACTATTAAAATGGTATATTTGATTTGTCTTTTGAATTTAAATTTAAATTCGTCAGTTCGAGTGATTTTTGTCAATTCGAGCGAAGTCGAGAATAGAAAATCTTATCGAGAACAAGAATTTAGAATATAAAACCAAGTTCTCGATACAAAATTCTTTCAGAATTTCACTCGAACTGACGGTTTTCAAATAGAAATTTTAGTAAAAATGGAATTACAAAAAATTCTTTCGGTTTTAGAAGAAATGGCGCCACTACAATACGCCGAAGATTTCGACAATGTTGGGTTATTAGTTGGTAATCACAATCAAGATATTACTGGCGTTTTGGTTTGCCACGATGCTTTAGAAAACGTAATTGACGAAGCTATTGCTAAGAAATGCAATTTGGTGGTTTGCTTCCATCCTATTCTATTTAGCGGATTGAAGAAAATTACAGGCAAAAACTATGTGGAACGCGCCATTGTAAAAGCTATTAAAAATGATATTGCCATTTATGCGGTGCACACGGCGCTGGACAATCACAAAAAAGGCGTGAATAAAATTTTCTGTGATGCTTTAGGTTTGAAAAACACCAAAGTTTTAGTGCCAAAAGCAAATTTTATTAAAAAACTGGTTACCTATACGATTCCAGAAAATGCTACTCAACTTCGCAATGCTTTGTTTGAAGCTGGCGCAGGGAAAATTGGCAATTATGAAGATTGTAGTTTCAATTCGCAAGGTATTGGAACCTATTTAGGAAATGAAGACAGCAATCCGGAAGTAGGAAACCGATTTGAATTTGTAGAAAATACCGAAATTAAAATTGAAGTTACGTTTGAAAAACATTTGGAAAGTAAAATCTTAAAAGCGCTTTTCAAGAATCATGTTTACGAAGAAGTGGCGTACGAAATCTATTCTTTAGATAATTTACATCAAAATATTGGCTTAGGAATGGTTGGCGAATTAGATCACGCTTTACCCGAAGTAGAGTTCCTACAATTTGTAAAAGAAAAGATGCAATGCGGTGGCATTCGTCATAGTACTTATACCGGAAAATTAGTAAAAAAAGTAGCGGTTTTAGGTGGTTCGGGAAGTTTTGCGATTAAGCAAGCGATAGCTTCTGGAGCCGATGCTTTTTTGACTGCTGATTTAAAATATCACCAATTTTATGAAGCCGAAGGAAAACTACTTTTGGCCGATATTGGACACTTTGAAAGTGAAAGATTTACAAAAAATTATATTGTTGATTATCTTAAAGAAAAAATCACTAATTTTGCAATCATTTTATCAGAAGAAAATACAAACCCGGTTCAATATTTTTAAATATGGCAAAAACGAAAGAACTAAGCGTAGAAGACAAGTTAAGAGCACTTTACAGCTTACAATTAATTGATTCAAAAATCGATGAGATTAGAAATGTAAGAGGAGAATTACCTTTAGAAGTTGAAGATTTAGAAGATGAAGTTGCAGGTCTTACTAAGCGTTTAGAGAAATATAAAGCGGATTTAGACTCGATTGACGCTCAAATTAAGGAGAAGAAAAATGCTATTGACGATCACAAAGCGGCAATTAAAAAATACTTAGAGCAACAAAAAAATGTTCGTAACAATAGAGAATACAACTCTTTAACGAAAGAAGTTGAGTTTCAAGAATTAGAAATTCAATTGGCTGAAAAGCACATTAAAGAAATGAAAGCTTCTATTGAGCACAAAAAAGAAGTGGTTTCTCAAACAAAAGAGAAATTAGATTCTAAACAATCGCACTTAAAGCACAAAAAAGCGGAATTAAAAGATATTATGGCTGAAACAGAAAAAGAAGAAAATCTTTTGATGGACAAATCAGCTGAGTATGAAAAGCAAATTGAAGAGCGTTTATTAGCTGCTTATAAGAGAATTAGAGGAAGTGTAAGAAACGGTTTAGCGGTAGTTTCTATTGAGCGTGGTGCTTCTGCAGGTTCTTTCTTTACCATTCCACCGCAAACGCAAATGGAAATTGCGGGACGCAAAAAAATTCTTACTGACGAGCACAGTGGACGTATTTTAGTAGATAACGTTTTAGCTGACGAAGTAAAAGAAGAAATGGAAAAATTATTTGCTAAGTTGTAAGAACTGGTAAATTATAGATACAAAAAATCCCAACTCATTGAGTTGGGATTTTTATTTTCTTTCGTTAAGTTTTTTAAACGTAATTCGTTTCTTCTTTGTTCCATCTTTTCCTGGCGAAACAAAGTAGAGAATTAAAATGATTATGATTATTGCGATTGGTAGCATTTTTTTAAATAATTTATTTTTTGAGTAATATTTTAGTTACTCCACCTGCCATAGTTCCCACCCAGACATTGTTGTCTTTATCAATAAACATTGACATTATTTTATTACTTATCAAGTTAGTATTACTCGTATTAAAAGTCCTAAAATGACCATTTTTTAAGGTTGAAATTCCATTATCAGTTCCTATCCAAATATTTTTACTTTTATCCATAGTAATGCAATTAATTTTATTAGAAGGAATATTTGAATTTTCTAATGTAAATTTTTCCCATTTCTCATTATATTTAACAAGACCTGTATCTGTTGCGAACCATTTCGTGTTTTCATTATCAATAAAAATAGAATTTACTTGGTTAGCCTTAAATTCAAATTTTAAAGAATCATACTTTTTATTGACTGTTTTCCCGTCAAATACATATATATAATTTTGCATACTTTCAATTAAATTTAAACTAATCCATAAATTATCTTTTAAATCAGCTGCAATAGAGTTTATAAAATATTTTTTTTCAATTTTTAGATCTATGGTATCAAGAACTTTATTGTTTTCAGAATATCTATAAAAAGCATTGTATCCTCCCATATACATAGATTTATCTTTTGTCTGAGTTATTGAATTAATTTCTGGATATCTAAAATGATAAATCCATTCATTTCCATTATGTTCCATTACTCCAGCTTGGCTGTATGAAGAGAACAAATTATTTTGTAAACCTAACCAAATAAAATTATCTGAATCTCTAAATATTGTAAGAGGTCTAATTTTATTTGAAAACTTATGATTAGTATCAATTTCATTAAATTTAACTTGGTTGTTAACATTTGAACATTCAGTAATACCTTTTTGCCCACCTATCAAAATATTATTATTAAAAAGGTTTATACAATTTATGTCATTAGATGTGATTTCAGAATTACCTAGACTATATGAAACCCACTTGTTATTATGATATTGAGCAATGCCTCCATCAATTGTCCCTACCCAAATTCCAGTGTTTTTACTTGCAAAAAGACAAGTAATTCTTTTTGAATTTGGCAAATTCATCTCTTTTTGATTAAAAAATCTCCAATCTTTCCCATTAAATTTTACAACTCGATTTGTTGAATAATCTGATTCAATAATCCATAAATTATTATTTTTGTCTAATACCATATCTTTTATACCGTCCTTTGAAAGTTTGGTATCTTTTTGTTTGAAAATAAAATATTTAGAGTCTTTAAACACCATTAACCCTGATAGTGTTGTATCAACATAAGACATATAAGATTTACTAGTTGTAGAAATCCATTTTCTATTCTGTTTATCTAAAAGTAATTTTGAAAGTATACCATATTTTCTTTCACAACTATCAAGATAAAATGTTTTTTCCATTTTAAAAAAAGAATTTCCCTCTGGTTTATATTTTTCTAATCCTCCTTCAAGCCAAGAAGGAGATGCTAAAGTCCAAATGGTATTATCAGTATCAAATACAATTGATTTAGATTCAATTATTTCTTTTAAAGAATTCTCTTCAGGAACATATCTTATAATTTTTTCTGGATTTAAAACATCCTTTTCATCAATAATTGATAAAAAAACATTGTTATTATTATCAAAATTCACATCAACTATTTGTCTGTTTTTTAAATTTATTTTTTTTAAGTCTAATTTTAGAAACTTTTTATCAGAGTAGATTGAAATAGTATTTAAACTTCCTAAAATCCATAAATTATTCTTATTATCTAAAGTTAGTTTAAGGATATCCGTACTTTGTAAATCACTATTATAAGGTGTAAAATATTCTAATTTTTTTGTTAAAATATTTAAGCGAATTAAGCCTTTATCTTTAGATCCTACCCAAACAAAATTATCATTTTGAACAATCGTCTGACAATAAACGGATTTACTTGTAAAAGTTTCAGATTTAATAATTAAATCTGATGAATCATTTGCTTTTTCATTTACACAACTGATTGAAGAAAAAACTAATAATAATATAATAAAATTGTAAACTCCAAGTAAAGTTTTATAATAAAATCCCCTACAATTATTTTTATTTTTTTTAAACTCTATCATTTTGAAAATTAACTTACATTAAACCTGCAATTTATAATTATTGAAAAAATAAAATAATATGCTTACTTCATCAAAAAACTTTCTCAAAAGTCTTTTCGTTAAACTTATACACGCCACCATTTGCCAAACCAAATAGCAAATTATTAGTGTTATCTTTATAAATACACCAAATCATAGGTGTGGCTAATTTATTATCTATGGTGTAATGGGTAAAGTTTGTGCCATCAAATTTCCAAGCGCCGGTATCTCTATCTCCAAACCACATGTTGCCTTCGTTATCTTCGGCAATCGCAAAAACATGTTCTAAGGTTCCCACTGGAGATTTTGCGCCTCTTCTTTTGCTTTCAGGATGTATTAAATGGTACTTTTCAGAGAAATTTATAATGCTATCGCCTTCTTTCAACAAAACGCCAATACCATTGTTGCCTATCCAAACTCTACCTTTCGAGTCTTCAAAAATACTTCGCACATGCAAACCGCCAGTTTCTACTTTTAATCCTAACGATTCATTGTCTATCACAATAGTATTTTTTCCATCGTAACCAAAAACCGCAGGATAGGTAGCAAACCATTGTGTAGTTTTTCCTTTAGACATATTGGTTACCATATAATTGTTCATAGAATCAGCCTTTACAGGTTTAGGAAATGCTAAAAAATGAATGTTTTGTCCGTCGTAACGATACACGCCTTCGCTATCACCTCTTGTAAACCAAAGGTCGTTTTCGGCTTTTTGCCAATTACTTTCGGGATAGCTTTTTAATGCAATTGAATGATTTGTAATAGTTTTTCCATCGTAACTACAAGGTCCATTTGCGGTTTCAAACCAAATAATACCTTTTGCATCTTCTTGTATCGCACGAACTTGATTGCTTGCTAATCCTTCGTTTGTGGTAAAATATTCAAATGTTTTTCCATCGAACTTGCAAACGCCTTCGGTATGACTTCCCAACCAATAATTGCCTTTGCTATCTTGTAAAATAGCACGAATTCCAGAGGTAAATTGTAAAGTATCTGATTTGTTTGTTTGTAAAACTTCTTGGTTGGTAATTGAGGTTTCTGTTGGTTTTTTATCGGCACAAGAAAAATTAAGCGTAAGCAATAGCATTAATACAAACATAGAAAAAAGTGGATTCATTTATAGTTGGTTTGGCATTCAAATTAGCGTTACTAAGATAATCAAAACAAAAGTTTAACTACTTGTTGTTTGTGTTAAAGTTAAAGTTATGTATAACTATTAAAAAGTTTATCTTTGCGCTATGGAAGACAACAAAACACGTATTAATAAATTTCTCTCGGAAAGTGGTTTTTGTTCGCGTCGCGAAGCCGATAAATTAATCGAGCAAGGTCGCGTAACGATTAACGGACAAATTCCTGAAATGGGCACAAAAGTGGGTCCAAATGATGAAGTGCGTGTCAACGGCAAGCTTATTAATGAGAAAAAAGAAGGTTTTGTGTATTTGCTTTTCCATAAACCTGTTGGGATTGAATGTACGACCAACCAAAGTGTAAAAAACAACGTTGTCGATTACATCAATTATCCTGAGCGTATTTTCCCTATTGGGCGTTTAGATAAAGCCAGTGAAGGTTTGTTGTTAATGACAAACGATGGTGATATTGTGAATAAAATTTTGCGTGCTCGTAACAATCACGAAAAAGAATATATAGTTACGGTGAGCAAACCTATTACCGAACGTTTTATTCAGCGTATGAGTAGTGGTATTCCTATTTTAGATACGGTTACGCGTAAATGCAAAGTAGAGCCAATTAGTAAGTTTACGTTTCGTATTATTTTAACGCAAGGTTTGAATCGTCAAATTCGTAGAATGTGTGAATATTTAGATTACGAAGTAACAGCTTTAAAGCGTATTCGTATTATTAATATTTCGCTGGATGTTCCAGTTGGAAAATACCGTGAACTAACGAAAAAAGAACTCGACGATTTGAATAGTTTAATCGAACCTTCAAGCAAAACTGAAGAAGCGAGTTTACCAAGCAATAAAAAAGGATTTTCGGGTAAACGTAATTACGGAACGAGGAATCGTTAGAGTTTGACTTCCATTACGTAATCGTCCATTACATAACCGTGACCAATATCGATTACCTCTTCTTTTACGATTTCAAAATTGAGTTTGGTGTAGAAATGTTGGGCGTTGTTGTATTTGTTTACATTTAAGAAAATCGCTTCTTGATTGGCTTTTAGTGCTTCTTCCCTAACCTTTTCAAACAATAATTTTCCTAAACCTAAACCTTGAGTTTCGGGTAATACATATATTTTATGGATTTTGGTTTTATGCGGTTCGCAATTCAATTCAAACGAAACAAAACCTAAATAATCTCCAGAAGTATTTTTTACCAAGTAAAAAACGTGTCCTTTTTCTAATTGCGCTAGTAAAGCTTCTTCCGAATAAAACATATCTAACATGTAATCTAATTGCTCTTGGCTCAAAATTTCGGCATATGCAACTGGCCAAATTTTTCGAGCAAGTTGTTCGATGATGTTAAGATGAGAAGAATCGACTTTTATTAACTGCATGGCAAAAGTTTTTACAAAAATAAAAAAGTCCCACAAATGTGAGACTTTAATTTTTATTAAGCTTGGCCTGTTGGTCCGAAATTTAAAGGAATATTTGGTGCATCACCTTCTTTAATTTCACCATGTTGTGCTTCAAAACGTCTTACATTTTCAGCCATAGCATTTAACAAGCGTTTTGCATGTTGAGGCGTTAACACAATTCTTGATTTTACTTTTGCTTTAGGAACACCTGGCATAATTGCTAAAAAATCTAAAACGAATTCACTGTGCGAATGGTTGATAATTGCTAAGTTAGAATAGATGCCTTCAGCCGTTTTCTCGTCTAACTCGATGTTGATTTGACCTTGTTGGTTATTGTTATTATTTTCCATAGTTGTTAGAGTTAAAAAAACCTAACAGCAAGCTGTTAGGTTTTTAGATTTATGTTTAGGAAGAAAATTAGAAATTAAATTCTTCTTTTGCTGCCATTAATTCATTGTATTCTTCTTTAGAACCTACGATTGTGTTATCGTAATCTCTCATCCCTGTACCAGCTGGAATTCTGTGACCAACAATAACGTTTTCTTTAAGTCCTTCTAAAGTATCGATCTTACCAGCAACAGCTGCTTCATTTAATACTTTAGTTGTTTCCTGGAACGATGCCGCAGAAATGAATGATTTCGTTTGTAACGACGCTCTTGTGATACCTTGTAGAACTGGAGTTGCAGTTGCAGGAACTACATCACGAGCTACTACTAAGTTTTTATCTTCACGTTTTAATAACGAATTTTCATCTCTTAATTGACGAGGCGAAATGATTTGACCAGCTTTTAAGCTATCAGAATCACCAGCATCTTCAACTACTTTCATTCCGTATAATTTATCATTTTCAACGATAAAGTCAGATGTGTGAGCCAATTGATCTTCTAAGAATAAAGTATCTCCTGGATCTTCAATTTTAACTTTACGCATCATTTGACGAATTACAACTTCAAAGTGCTTATCGTTAATTTTTACCCCTTGTAAACGGTATACCTCTTGAATTTCATTTACTAAGTACTGTTGAACAGCAGAAGGTCCTTTAATTCTTAAGATATCTTCTGGAGTAATAGCACCATCAGAAAGTGGAGTTCCCGCTTTTACGAAGTCATTCTCTTGAACTAAGATTTGGTTCGAAAGTTTAACTAAGTATTTTTTTACTTCTCCGAATCTAGATTCGATAGAAATTTCACGGTTACCTCTCTTAATTTTTCCGAAAGTAACTACACCATCAATTTCAGAAACTACAGCTGGGTTTGAAGGATTACGAGCTTCTAATAACTCTGTAATACGTGGTAAACCTCCTGTAATATCTCCCGCTTTAGAAGAACGACGAGGAATCTTAACTAAGATTTTTCCAGCTTTAATTTTCTCTCCGTCTTCAACCATTAAGTGTGCACCAACTGGTAAATTATAAGAACGCTCTAATTGACCATCTTTACCATAAATATGTAAAGTTGGGATTAATTTCTTATTACGAGCTTCAGAGATTACTTTTTCTTGGAATCCTGTTTGCTCATCGATTTCTACTAAGAAAGATTCACCTTGCTTAATATCTTCGAATTCAATTTTACCAGTAAATTCAGAAATAATTACACCATTATATGGATCCCATTTACAGATAGTTGTACCTTTTTCTACAGTATCACCATCTTTAATGTAGATGTAAGAACCATAAGGGATATTATGTGTATTTAATACGATTCCTGTTTTAACATCAATTAATTTTAATTCTGTTGAACGAGAAATAACGATATCAACTGCGTTTCCTTCATTATCTTCCCCTTTTACAGTTTTTAATTCTTCAATTTCTAAACGTCCAGCGAATTTAGTAACGATACTTGACTCTTCTGATAAACCTCCAGCAACCCCTCCAACGTGGAACGTACGAAGTGTTAACTGTGTACCTGGCTCACCAATAGACTGTGCAGCAATTACACCTACAGCCTCACCTTTTTGAGTCATCTTAGCAGTTGCTAAGTTTCTACCATAACATTTAGCACAAATTCCTTTTGTAGCTTCACATGTTAATGGCGAACGAACTTCTACTTTCTCTAATGGAGAGTTTTCGATTCTCTTAACAATAGCTTCTGTAATTTCTTCACCAGCATGAACTAAAACTTCTGAAGTTAAAGGATCTATAACATCGTGTAAAGCAACACGTCCTAAGATTCTTTCTCCTAAAGATTCTACGATTTCTTCGTTTTTCTTTAATGGAGTAACTTCAATTCCTCTTAAAGTACCACAATCTACAGAGTTAACAATAACATCTTGAGAAACATCGTGTAACCTTCTAGTTAAGTAACCTGCATCGGCAGTTTTAAGAGCCGTATCGGCAAGACCTTTACGAGCACCGTGTGTAGAAATAAAGTATTCTAAAATTGATAAACCTTCTTTAAAGTTAGATAAGATCGGGTTTTCAATAATTTCACCACCACCAGCAGTTGATTTTTTCGGCTTAGCCATCAAACCACGCATACCAGTTAACTGACGAATCTGTTCTTTTGATCCCCTTGCTCCAGAGTCTAACATCATGAATACAGAGTTGAATCCTTGTTGGTCTTCTCTAATGTTTTTCATTGCTAATTCAGTTAACAATGCATTAGTTGATGTCCAAACATCGATTACCTGATTATAACGCTCATTATTTGTAATAAGACCCATGTTATAATTCATAGTAATACTTTCAACTTGCTCATTTGCATCAGCAATTAAAGCCTGTTTTTTCTCAGGAATAATAATATCACCTAAGCTGAAAGAAAGACCTCCTTGGAATGCAAATTTGTATCCCATGTTTTTGATATCATCTAAGAATGCAGCAGTTGTAGGAACATCTGTAGCACCTAAAATTCTACCAATAATATCACGAAGTGATTTCTTCGTTAATACCTCATTAATATATCCAGCTGCTTCAGGTACTACTTCATTAAATAATACTCTACCCGCAGTAGTTTGAATAATTTGATAAACTAATTCTCCGTTTTCGTTAAAGTCTTTTGCTCTAACTTTTACACGAGCATTTAAGTCTAAACGACCTTCGTTTAAAGCAATGTGAGTTTCT
This sequence comes from Flavobacterium okayamense, assembly GCF_019702945.1. Classification (NCBI taxonomy): domain Bacteria; kingdom Pseudomonadati; phylum Bacteroidota; class Flavobacteriia; order Flavobacteriales; family Flavobacteriaceae; genus Flavobacterium; species Flavobacterium okayamense. The sequence continues at coordinate 1,471,223 of NZ_AP024749.1, read as the reverse complement.
TCTACAGAATAAAAAGTTTGCCCTTCTCCTTTAATTTTAACTTCAGGAGTAGATAAACGCTCTTTAGTCATATAGTATAAACCAAGAACCATGTCTTGAGATGGTACTGTAATAGGAGCACCATTTGCAGGGTTCAAGATATTATGTGAAGCTAACATTAATAATTGCGCTTCTAATATTGCCTCAGGACCTAAAGGTAAGTGAACCGCCATCTGGTCACCATCGAAATCGGCGTTGAAAGCCGTACACGTCAATGGGTGTAACTGGATTGCTTTTCCTTCAATTAACTTAGGTTGGAATGCTTGGATACCCAAACGGTGAAGCGTAGGAGCACGGTTTAGTAATACTGGATGTCCTTTAATTACATTTTCTAAGATATCCCATACTACTGGCTCTTTTTTATCGATAATTTTCTTAGCCGATTTAACTGTTTTTACAATACCTCTTTCGATTAACTTACGAATAACGAATGGTTTGTAAAGTTCAGCTGCCATATCTTTTGGTAAACCACACTCATACATTTTCAATTCTGGTCCTACAACAATTACAGAACGAGCAGAATAATCAACACGCTTACCTAATAAGTTTTGACGGAAACGACCTTGTTTACCTTTTAATGAATCTGATAATGATTTTAAAGGTCTGTTAGATTCTGTTTTAACAGCAGAAGCTTTTCTAGTGTTATCGAATAATGAATCTACAGCTTCTTGTAACATACGTTTTTCATTACGTAAGATTACTTCAGGAGCTTTAATTTCCATTAAACGCTTTAAACGATTATTACGGATGATAACTCTTCTGTATAAATCATTTAAATCAGACGTTGCGAAACGACCACCATCAAGGGGCACTAACGGACGTAATTCAGGTGGAATAACCGGAATTACTTTTAAAATCATCCACTCAGGATTATTTTCTCTGTTTTGGTTTGCTTCACGGAACGACTCAACAACTTGTAAACGTTTTAACGCTTCAGTTTTACGTTGTTTAGACGTTTCGTTGTTTGCAGCGTGACGTAAATCATAAGACAATTGGTCTAAATCAATTCTAGACAATAAATCCATTATACATTCAGCACCCATTTTAGCGATGAATTTGTTTGGATCTGTATCATCTAAATATTGGTTTTCCATAGGAAGTGTATCTAAAATATTTAAATACTCTTCTTCTGTTAAGAAATCCATTGCTTTTAAGTCGTCACCTTCAGCATTTTTTGCAATACCTGGCTGAATTACTACGTATCTTTCGTAGTAAATAATCATATCTAATTTCTTAGACGGTAATCCTAATAAGTAACCAATTTTGTTTGGTAACGAACGGAAATACCAAATATGAGCGATAGGCACCACTAAATTAATGTGTCCTACTCTATCTCTACGAACTTTTTTCTCCGTTACTTCAACACCACATCGGTCACACACGATTCCTTTGTAACGAATTCTTTTATATTTACCACAAGCACACTCGTAATCTTTAACTGGACCGAAAATTCGCTCACAGAAAAGACCATCACGCTCAGGTTTATGTGTACGATAGTTAATTGTTTCAGGCTTTAAAACCTCTCCTCTAGACTCTGCTAAAATAGACTCTGGAGATGCTAAACCTATCGTAATTCTATTGAATCTTTTAACGGTATTTTTATCTTTTAATCTTGTCATGATATGAAATACTATCGATTTTTGTAAAAACTTTGAAAAGGGAGTAACCGAAATTACTCCCGTTATATTATTCCTCTAATCTGATGTCTAATCCAAGACCTTTTAATTCATGCATTAATACATTGAATGACTCCGGTAATCCTGGTTCTGGCATAGTTTCACCCTTAACGATAGACTCGTAAGTTTTCGCTCTACCCATTACATCATCAGATTTCACCGTTAAGATTTCTCTCAAGGTACTTGAAGCTCCATAAGCCTCAAGAGCCCAAACCTCCATCTCTCCAAAACGCTGACCTCCGAATTGAGCTTTACCTCCTAATGGTTGTTGCGTAATTAAAGAGTAAGGTCCGATAGAACGTGCGTGCATCTTATCATCAACCATGTGACCTAATTTTAACATGTAGATTACACCTACTGTCGCTGGTTGATGGAAACGCTCTCCTGTTCCACCATCATATAAATATGTATGTCCGAAACGAGGTACACCAGCTTCATCTGTCAATGCATTGATTTCATCTAAAGATGCACCATCAAAGATTGGCGTAGCAAACTTCTTACCTAATTTCTTACCTGCCCATCCTAATACCGTTTCATAAATCTGACCGATATTCATACGAGAAGGTACCCCAAGTGGGTTCAATACGATATCAACTGGAGTTCCATCTTCAAGGAATGGCATATCTTCTTGACGAACAATTTTCGCAACGATACCTTTATTACCGTGACGACCTGCCATTTTATCACCAACTTTAAGTTTACGTTTCTTAGCGATATAAACTTTAGCTAATTTTAAAATACCTGATGGTAACTCATCTCCTACAGTGATGGTGAATTTTTCTCTTCTTAACCATCCTTGTAAGTCGTTTAATTTAATCTTATAGTTATGAACTAAGTCATTTACTAATTTATTAGTGTGATCGTCAGTTGTCCATTGCCCTTTTGTTAAGTGAGCAAAATCATCAACTGATTGTAACATTTTCTTAGTAAATTTCTTCCCTTTAGGTAAAACTTCTTCTCCTAAATCGTTCATTACACCTTGAGAAGTTTTTCCATCAACGATAACAAATAATTTTTCAATTAATCTGTCTTTTAATTCATTGAATTTAACGTCAAACTCCATTTCAAGACGATCTAAATCTTCTTTATCTTTAGAACGCTTACGTTTATCTTTAACTGCTTTAGCAAATAATTTTTTATCTAAAACAACTCCATGTAATGAAGGAGACGCTTTTAATGATGCATCTTTCACATCACCAGCTTTATCTCCGAAGATAGCGCGTAATAATTTTTCTTCTGGTGTAGGATCTGATTCTCCTTTAGGAGTAATTTTACCAATTAAAATATCACCAGGCTTAACTTCCGCACCAATACGAATCATACCGTTTTCATCTAAGTCTTTAGTAGCCTCTTCAGAAACGTTTGGAATATCATTCGTTAATTCTTCATTACCTAACTTCGTATCACGAACTTCTAATGTATAATCATCTACGTGAATTGAAGTAAAGATATCGTCACGAACTACTTTCTCAGAAATTACAATCGCATCCTCGAAGTTGTAACCCTTCCAAGGCATGAAAGCTACTTGTAAGTTTCTACCTAAAGCTAACTCTCCATTTTGCGTTGCATATCCCTCACAAAGCACTTGTCCTTTTTTAACTTTATCACCTCTTCTTACAATAGGTTTTAAGTTAATAGATGTACTCTGATTCGTTTTTCTAAATTTGATTAATTGGTATGTTTTTTCATCAGAATCAAAACTTACCATTCTTTCTTCTTCTGTTCTGTCGTACTGAATTGTAATCTGATTTGCATCAACATAAGTAACAACTCCATCTCCTTCAGCATTAATCAACACTCTTGAATCAGATGCTACTTGACGCTCTAAACCAGTACCAACAATTGGTGCTTCAGGACGTAATAATGGAACGGCTTGACGCATCATGTTTGATCCCATCAAGGCACGGTTCGCATCATCATGCTCTAAGAACGGAATTAATGAAGCAGAAATCGATGCAATTTGGTTTGGCGCAACGTCTGTATAATGTACAACTGTTGGTTCAACCACTGGAAAATCACCTTCTTCACGAGCAATAATACGCTCAGCGCTGATTTTCCCTTTTTCATCCATTTCAATATTTGCTTGAGCAATTAACTTGCCTTCTTCTTCTTCAGCACTTAAGTAAATAGGTTCATTTTTCAAATCAACCACACCGTTTTCTACTTTACGATAAGGAGTTTCGATGAATCCCATACTATTTACTTTAGCATAAACTCCTAAAGATGAAATCAAACCAATATTTGGTCCCTCTGGAGTTTCAATTGGACATAAACGTCCGTAGTGCGTATAGTGAACGTCACGAACCTCGAAACCTGCTCTTTCTCTAGATAAACCACCAGGTCCTAAAGCTGATAAACGACGTTTGTGTGTAATCTCAGCTAATGGATTTGTTTGATCCATGAATTGAGATAACTGGTTTGTTCCGAAGAATGAATTGATAACCGATGATAATGTCTTAGCATTAATCAAATCGATTGGTGTAAATACCTCGTTATCACGAACATTCATTCTTTCACGAATAGTTCTAGCCATACGAGCTAAACCAACACCAAACTGAGCAGAAAGTTGTTCACCAACTGTTCTTACACGACGGTTTGATAAGTGGTCAATATCATCAATCTCAGCTTTTGAATTGATTAACTCAATTAAATACTTAACGATAGTAATGATATCTTCTTTAGTCAAAACTTGTTTATCCATAGGGATATCTAAGCCTAACTTTTTATTCATTCTGTAACGACCTACATCACCTAAATTATAACGTTGATCTGAGAAGAATAACTTATCGATAATTCCACGAGCCGTTTCTTCATCAGGCGGTTCAGCATTACGTAATTGTCGGTAAATGTGTTCTACAGCTTCTTTTTCAGAGTTTGTAGGGTCTTTTTGTAATGTATTGTGAATGATTGTATAATCTGCAGCATTATTATCTTCTTTGTGTAATAAGATAGTTTTAACGTCTGCTTCGATTATTTCCTCAACATTGTCTTTATCTAAAATAGTATCACGATCTAAAATGATTTCGTTACGCTCAATAGAAACAACTTCTCCTGTATCTTCATCTACGAAATCTTCATGCCATGTATTTAAAACACGAGCCGCTAATCTACGACCAATGAATTTTTTTATTCCAGATTTAGAAACTTTTACTTCCTCTGCAAGGTCGAAAATTTCTAAAATATCCTTATCACGTTCAAAACCAATTGCACGGAATAAAGTTGTTACTGGTAATTTTTTCTTTCTATCAATGTAAGCGTACATAACGCTATTGATATCAGTTGCAAACTCTATCCAAGATCCTTTGAAAGGTATAATTCTAGCAGAGTATAACTTAGTTCCATTTGCATGGAAAGACTGTCCAAAGAATACACCAGGCGATCTGTGTAACTGAGAAACCACAACACGTTCAGCTCCGTTGATAACGAAAGTACCACTAGGAGTCATATAAGGAATAGTTCCTAAATAAACATCTTGAACAATAGTTTCAAAATCTTCGTGTTCTGGGTCAGTACAATACAATTTTAAACGAGCTTTTAAAGGCACACTGTATGTTAAACCTCTATCTATACACTCTTCAATTGTATATCGTGGTGGATCAATAAAATAATCAAGAAATTCTAATACAAATTGGTTTCTTGTATCTGTAATTGGAAAATTTTCCATGAAGGTATTATATAATCCTTCATTGCCTCTTTCGTCTGATTTTGTTTCTAATTGAAAAAAATCTTTAAACGATTTTACCTGAATATCCAAAAAATCTGGATAATTAGGAATGTTCTTCGTTGAAGCAAAATTTAATCTTTCAGTCTGATTTGTTATCATCAATGGACAAAATTTTGATTTAAAAAAAGTAATTTTTTGTGTTAAAAACACCATTCATTTTATACTTCCTTTTATAAATAATCAATACATCTTTAAAAATAAACCAGGAAAGATAGTTTGTTTTTTTTCTTCGTTATTGATTACTTTTTTGCGTTTAAAAAAACGTAATTTCTTTATACGCAAAATGGTTTAGGCCTTTGAGAGTAATTCTCAAGGCCTAAACCTAGCTTTTTGCTGAGTTTAAATTATTTTAACTCTACTACAGCTCCTGCTTCTTCTAAAGCTTTCTTAAGACCTTCAGCCTCATCTTTAGAAACTCCTTCTTTAACATTTGTAGGAGCAGAGTCTACGATATCTTTAGCTTCTTTAAGACCTAAACCAGTTAATTCTTTAACAGCTTTAACTACTGCTAATTTAGAAGCACCAGCGTCTTTTAATACAACATCAAATTCTGATTTTTCTTCAGCACCACCAGCAGCGTCACCACCACCAGATACAACTACTGCAGCAGCAGCAGGCTCGATACCATACTCATCTTTTAATATTGTTGCTAATTCGTTAACTTCTTTAACTGTTAAGTTAACTAATTGTTCTGCGAATTGTTTTAAATCTGCCATTTTTTCTACCTTTAATTTTTGTAAAATATAATATTTATTTGTGCGTTCTTTTTGTATGAGGAATTACTCAGCGCTTTCTTCTCCGCCTTTGTTTTGAAGAGCACCAATAACTCTTTGAGCTGGTGATTGAAGTAATCCAATGATTTCTGCAATAACTTCAACTCTAGATTTGATAGCCGCTAATGAATCTAACTTATCATCTCCAATGTAAATATCCTCAGTAATATAAGCTCCTTTTAAAACTGGTTTTTGACCTTTCTTACGGAAATCTTTAATGATTTTTGCAGGCGAATTTGCCACATCAGAAATCATAATTGCAGTGTTTCCTTTTAAAGTTGAAGGTAATTCACCATAATTAGCCTCAGAAGCTTCCATTGCTTTTTCTAACAATGTGTTCTTAACAACTTCTAATTTAATACCAGCTTTAAAACAAGCTCTTCTTAAGTTTGAAGTAGTGTCTGCATCTAGTCCTGAAATGTCTGCTAAGTATAAAACATCCACTCCCGCTAACTGTGCAGTTAAATCCTGAATAGCAATTGCTTTTTCTTCTCTAGTCATAATACTAAATATTTTTAACTACCAATTATACAGCTTTAGGATCTAAAGCGATAGCAGGACTCATAGTACTTGATAAGTGAATAGACTTAATATAAGTACCTTTAGCCGCAGTTGGTTTTAATTTGATTAATGTTTGAATAATTTCGTGAGCATTGTCATAGATTTTGTCAGCTTCGAAAGAAACTTTACCTATTCCAGCGTGAACGATTCCTGTTTTATCTACTTTAAAGTCGATTTTACCAGCTTTAACTTCAGTTACAGCTTTAGCAACATCCATAGTAACAGTACCTGTTTTAGGGTTTGGCATTAAACCACGAGGACCTAACACTCGTCCTAATGGACCTAATTTACCCATAACAGCAGGCATAGTGATGATTACATCAACATCTGTCCAACCGTCTTTAATTTTTTGTAAATATTCATCTAAACCTACATAGTCAGCACCAGCAGCTTTTGCTTCTTCCTCCTTATCTGGAGTTACTAATGCCAATACGCGAGTATCTTTACCAGTTCCATGAGGTAATGTTACAACCCCTCTTACCATTTGATTCGCTTTTCTTGGATCAACACCAAGACGTACAGCGATGTCTACAGACTCATCAAATTTTGCAGAAGCTACAGTTTTAAGTAATGCAGAAGCATCTTTTAAAGTGTATAATCTGTTTTTCTCAATTTTTGATGCAGCCTCTTTTTGCTTTTTAGTCAATTTTGCCATGTCTAATTCTTTTAACGATTAAAAAGGAGCATCTCCTGATACTGTTATACCCATAGATCTAGCTGTTCCAGCAACCATACTCATAGCTTTCTCAATTTCGAAAGCATTTAAGTCAGCCATTTTGTCTTCAGCAATAGTTCTAATTTGATCCCAAGTAACGTTCGCTACTTTTTTACGATTTGGTTGTCCTGAACCAGACTTAAGCTTAGCTGCTTCTAATAATTGAATAGCAGCTGGTGGCGTTTTAACAACAAAGTCAAAAGACTTGTCTTTATACACAGTAATTTGTACTGGTAAAACTTTGCCAGGTTTATCTTGTGTTCTAGCATTAAATTGCTTACAGAACTCCATGATGTTAACCCCAGCAGCCCCCAAAGCAGGTCCAACCGGTGGCGATGGATTCGCAGCACCTCCCTTAACTTGTAGTTTAACTACTTTACTAACTTCTTTTGCCATTTTTAAAAAAATTTAGCACATCTTACAGTTGGAAGCGAAGACGTGATTATAATTGTAACAATAATTATACTTTTTCAACCTGCATAAAACTCAATTCTAATGGTGTCTTTCTTCCAAAAATCTTCACCATTACTTCAAGCTTACGCTTTTCTTCATTAACCTTTTCAATAGTTCCATTGAAACCGTTAAAAGGACCATCAATTACTTTAACAGTTTCACCAACAGAATAAGGTATAGCAACATTATCCACTTTAACAGATAATTCATCTACCTTACCTAACATTCTGTTAACTTCCGACTGTCTTAACGGTACCGCATCCCCTCCTTTAGTTTCTCCTAAGAAACCAATAACCCCAGGAATCGATTTAATTATATGAGGAATTTCCCCTGTTAAGTTAGCTTCAATCATAACATAACCAGGAAAATAAACTCTTTCTTTTGTCAATTTTTTACCATCCCTAACTTGAACTACTTTTTCAGTAGGCACAAGAACTTGAGAAATATAATCTGACATACCTAAACGAGAAGCCTCAGTTTCGATATAATTTTTAACTTTATTCTCTTGACCGCTTACGGCTCTTACTACATACCACTTTTTAACATTGTTATCTGCCATTACAAGAGCTTATTTTATAATGTTAAAAAATCCTTCTAACGCTTTCACAAACAATTGATCTACTCCATAAGTAAACAAAGCAAAAATAACAGAAAAAACAGCAACTATTATAGTTAATCGCTGTACTTCTGACCATTCTGGCCAAGTAACGTTTGCTTTCAATTCATGAAAAGCTTCCGAAATATAATTAACAAATTTTGTCATCTTATTTTTATTTGCACGGGCAGAGAGATTCGAACTCCCACCAGCGGTTTTGGAGACCGCGATTCTACCCTTAAACTATGCCCGTTTGTTAAAAAATCAGTGTTGCGTGCAACAACACTGATTTTATTTATCTATTTAAACTTAATTAGTCTAAAATTTCAGTAACCTGACCAGCACCTACAGTTCTACCACCCTCACGAACAGCGAAACGTAAACCTACTGATAAAGCGATTGGACTTAATAATTGAACTTCAATAGTTAAGTTATCACCAGGCATAACCATCTCAACACCAGCTGGTAAAGAAATAGTACCAGTTACGTCAGTTGTACGAACGTAAAACTGTGGACGATAGTTATTGTGGAATGGAGTGTGACGTCCACCTTCTTCTTTTTTCAAGATATAAACCTCAGCTTTAAAGTGAGCGTGTGGCTTAACAGATCCTGGCTTAACGATTACCATACCACGTTTGATATCAGCTTTATCGATACCACGTAATAATAAACCAACGTTATCTCCAGCTTCACCTCTATCAAGGATTTTACGGAACATCTCAACTCCTGTAATTGTAGAAGTTAATTTATCAGCTCCCATACCAATGATTTCAACAGCATCTCCTGTATTAGCAACTCCAGTTTCGATACGACCTGTAGCAACAGTTCCACGACCTGTAATTGTAAACACATCCTCAACCGGCATTAAGAAAGGCTTATCAACATCACGAGCTGGTAATTCAATCCAGTTATCAACAGCTTCCATTAACTGCATTACAGTATCAACCCATTTTGGCTCACCGTTTAATGCACCTAAAGCAGAACCTTGAACAACAGGACCATTATCACCATCATATTGATAGAAAGATAATAAATCTCTGATTTCCATTTCAACAAGCTCTAATAACTCAGCATCATCAACCATATCCACTTTATTCATGAATACAACCATTCTTGGAACACCTACTTGGCGACCTAAAAGGATGTGCTCACGAGTTTGAGGCATTGGACCATCAGTAGCAGCAACTACTAAAATAGCACCGTCCATTTGAGCAGCACCAGTAACCATGTTCTTAACGTAATCCGCGTGACCTGGACAGTCAACGTGAGCGTAGTGACGATTAGCTGTTGAATACTCTACGTGAGAAGTATTAATTGTAATACCTCTTTCTTTTTCTTCTGGAGCGTTATCAATCTGATCGAATGATTTTGCTTCTGATAAACCAGCATCAGCTAATACTTTAGTAATAGCAGCTGTCAAAGTTGTTTTACCGTGGTCAACGTGTCCGATAGTACCAATATTTAAATGGGGCTTCGAACGATCAAAGGTTTCTTTTGCCATGACTTAATAATTTAATCTTAGTAATATATATTAGTGTTCAAATTTAATACAACTTTAAAGAGCCAATGACGGGATTTGAACCCGTGACCCCTTCCTTACCAAGGAAGTACTCTACCCCTGAGCTACACCGGCTTAAACCTGTCACTGACAGGAAAAAATAATAGTGGGGAGAGCAGGATTCGAACCTGCGAAGACATAGTCAGCAGATTTACAGTCTGCCCTCGTTGGCCGCTTGAGTATCTCCCCAAACCATTAATTTTCAATATTTTACAGAACTTGAGCCGATGGAGGGACTCGAACCCACGACCTGCTGATTACAAATCAGCTGCTCTAGCCAGCTGAGCTACACCGGCGGCTTCAATAAAAAAGTCCGCTATTTCTAACGGACTGCAAATGTATGTATTTTATTTTTTAATCAAAACTTTTTTTAAGTTTTTTTTTATTAAGCATGTGCTCTTATTTTTTCCTTATATTTTGTTAGCATTCTTTCCAAGGATTGTTCTGAAATATCAACCGCTTCTTCAAAAGTTTTACAAGTTTTTTTTATCACTAATTCTTCCCCTGGAACATGAACCTTAATCTCTGCTGTTTTGTTCTCTTTATCACTAGTATTTTCGGTCCTTAAAAAAACATCAACCGAAACAATCTTATCAAAATACTTTTCTAGCTTTGATAATTTCTCATCAATAAACGCTACTAATTTTTTGTCAACATTAAAGTTAACTGCCTGAACATTTACCTTCATATTAAAAATGTTTAGAATTATACAATAAACTATTAACCTCTAGGATGCGAATCTTTATATACTTTTTGAAGTTCAGCAAGACTACTGTGTGTATATATTTGAGTTGACGATAAGCTCGCATGCCCTAATAGTTCTTTAACAGAATTTAAATCAGCACCATTATTTAACAAATGTGTTGCAAATGAATGCCTAAGAACGTGCGGACTCTTTTTCGTCTTTTGAGACACACTACTAAAGTAAACATTTATTAAACGATAAACAAACGATTGACTTAATTTATTACCAGTTTTTGACAAAATTAACACATCCGAATCTTTATCCATTTCTAAATCAAACCTATATACTAAATACGATTCAATAATACTAATAGTACAATCTAACAATGGCAAGATTCGCTCTTTATTTCTTTTCCCTAAAACTTTTAATGTTTTGTTTTTTAAATCAACATTTTTTATTTTTAATTCTATGAGTTCACTTTTACGAATACCAGTTGCATAAAACAACTCTATTACAAGTCTATTTCTTATTCCTTCAAAATTATTAGAAAAATCATTCAACTCAAAAACTTGTTCAAGTTCTTTTTCAGAAAACGGAATTTGAACTTTTTTAGGAACTTTTAAGGATTTATGTTTTAGTAATGGATTAATTGCAATCTTTTTGATTTTCAATAAAAACTTATAATACGATTTTAGAGAAGAAATTTTTCGATTAATTGTTTTATTTGAAACGCCGCCTTCTACTAGAGAAACGATCCAAGCTCTTATTAAATTATATTGCACTTCGTTTAAAGAACACTTAAACTCTACTTCAATAAAATCTTTAAACTCTAATAGATCATTTTCATAAGCTGTAATGGTATGACTAGAATATTTTTTTTCTTTAGAAAGATATTCCACAAATGAGATTATGTTATTTTCCATTACCAATTAGTTAACTCAAGTCAAATATAACAAAAAAAACCACCAGAAATCTGGTGGTTTTATATAAACTTAATTCGAAGACTATGATTCAACAGAATCTTTTAATCTTTGAATGTATTGCGCTTTTTGAATTTCAGCTCTTCTTGAAACTGACGGTTTTGTAAACTGTTGACGTGATCTTAATTGACGAACAGTTCCAGTTTTGTCGAATTTACGTTTGTAGCGTTTTAATGCTTTATCGATATTTTCTCCGTCTTTAATAGGTATAATTAACATAATCTAGGCACCCCCTTTCATTTAGACTGCAAAACTAAAAATTTATTTTTAATTACAAATAAATAATTATATTTTTTTATAACCCTGATGTAAGCGACATCCTTTTTTGTTCGACTAAAAGTATGAATTGACAAAAAAGATAAAGCAAACAGCAGGAATAGCTTCTAAAAATTATTTAACTGCTGGTTCGTAATTTTTATTATCGATAATCATTTTTGAAAGAATCTCTTTTAAAATTTCAGAAGTTCCTCCTCCAATTGGTCCTAAACGACTATCTCTAAATAAACGTGCTAAAGGGTATTCTTCCATATAACCATAACCACCTAACATTTGTAAACAATCATATATGGTATCATCAGCAACTTTAGTAGATTTTAATTTTGCCATAGTTGCTTCTTTAACAACATATTCTCCTTTATCTAAATTTGCCACAGCTGCATAGTTAAATATTTTACAATGCTCAACCTCTGTTGCGTGTTCTACAATTTTATGACGAAGTGCTTGAAACTTATCAATTGTTTTACCAAAAGCTTCGCGTTGCGACATATATTCTAATGTATAATCGATAGCATATTCAGCTCTTGCGTGTGCATTAATTGCCATGATTAGTCTTTCTAAAGCAAAGTGTTGCATAATGTAAGCAAATCCTTTCCCTTCTTCACCCATTAAGTTTTCTAGTGGAATCTCAACATTATCAAAAGCTATTTCGCCTGTATCAGACGCTCTCCAACCTAATTTATCTAATTTAGTAGCAGAAACACCATTTAATTTTGCATCAACTAAAAAAATACTAATTCCTTTATTTCCTAAATCGGGATTTGTTTTAGCAGCAACAACATAATAGTCTGCATATACACCATTAGTAATAAAAGTTTTTGAGCCATTAATTACATACTTATCTCCTTTTTTAACAGCAATTGTTCGCATTCCTGCAACATCACTGCCACCAAAAGGCTCTGTAATACATAATGCTCCAATTAATTCACCTGAAATACTTGGTGCTAAATATTCTTGTTTGATTCGCTCATCTCCTTCAGCATTTAAATGCGTCATAGCCAAATAAGAATGCGCCCACATAGCCGCTGCAAAACCTGCAGATTTAATTTTTTGAAGTTCTTCTAAAAATATTACAGTGTAAAATAAATCTAGATTCATTCCGCCATAAGCCTCTGGATAACGAATACCAAAGAAACCCATTTCACCAAATTTTTTCCAAATAAAGCGTTCAATAGTTCCAGTATTTTCCCATTTCTCAATATGGGGCACAACTTCTTTATTCAGAAAATCTCGCAAACTTTCTCTAAACAGCTGATGTTCTTCAGTGAAATATATAGAATTCATATTATTTTGGATTATTTTTATGTATTTCTAATTTATTTCCAAATATAAAACTATTATTTCTATTTTTTCAACTGGAAAATTATTAATTTTTGTTAAATCCTCAACTTTAGCAAAACTCCCATTCATACTTCTTTGAGTTACAATCTCTTTAGCAATTTTATAATTGAAATACGGGAATTGAGAGAGCTCTTTTGTTGAAGCTTCATTAATTTTCAATTTTGTTATTGGAGTTTGTGTTCTTTCTACAAAAAAACTTTTAGTGATATTCTCAAATGTCTCCGGAGTAATACCCCAAACATATTTTAATTGCTCAATTGTAACAAACTCACCAAACTTTTCTTTATCCTTCAGAATTATATCCGAAAGTTTATCACCTATTCCATAAACTTTCATCAATTCTTCTTTAGAAGCTTCATTTATATTCTTTCTTTCGATTTTATTTTTCTCAAAAAATTGATGTTGATCTTTTTTGGAAGTAGATTTTGCTACAACCCAATCTGGAAACTTAAAATACGGTGATATTTTATTTAATAAAGAATCAGAAACATTAGTAACTTTCTTAAAATCAGAAATTGAGTTTATAAATCTACCTTCTTCTCTGAATTTGTGGAGCCTATCTATTTCTTCTAAAGACATTCCTAACATATAACCCTTATAATCGGAAATATAATTAGGATTAAATGGCTGTAATTTATATTCTTGATTTTTAGAAGTCGACTTTAAGCTATCTATTTTAGACTGAAAAGACAACCATTTTAGATTAGAATAGCTTCGTTCTTGATGCTCCGCTTTAGGTATTAATTTATTGAAATTAAAAATTACCAGTTGTAAAACTAATACGATCAGAATTAAAACAAAAATCCCATTTCGCTGTCCTGAAGAAAACATGAAATAGGATTTTAATTTGTTCATATAATAAATATTACTCTTCCTCTTGTCGCACTAAAACATCATCATTTTCGCTGAACGAATCTGGCTCTTGCTTTGGTGGAGTAGTTAATACTTTATAAAAGAAATAAGACGCAAAAGCAATTACAATTCCTTGTGCGCAAACCATTGTTATTATTGCTGTTGTATTCATATTGTAGCTCTCCCTTCTTTAACTCGTTTTTTATATGCAAAAAATACTACTAACGAAATAAATAAAAACAATGCTAATAATAACATCCTTCCCATAAATTTATATAAAGTATTATTAGTGAAATCGCCTGTTGCTATTTCGTCTTTTGGTGAAACCACCTGATCCATTTTTACAGTAACTTGCTGATTTTTATCAGCATCAAAATTATATACTTTATAATCTGTAAACGGCACTTTTATTACTTCTCCAGTTGCTTTGTCGAAAACTTTTTTCTCGTTATCAAAAGCAAGTTTTACATGCTGAGGAGAAACCTCTACAACTTTACCCTTTGTATTTCCGGAAGCATCAAAATTTTCAGCATAGTAAGTATTAGCAAACCATTCCTTGTTGTGTGTATCGCTATCTTTTACTTTATCAATCCAATCTGGAATACTAGAAATTAAAACCCAACCTAATAAAGCAGGAGTAACAATTAAAATTACATATTTATAAATTCCTGGAAGTTTAATATCAGCTCCCTTGTTAATTTCAGACCAACCTTTTTTAATACCAAAAATATATGAAAACAATATAGTTTCTAGGAATGCAAAAACTACTAAACTTACAGTTCCTGCCCAATAATCATATTGATCAAACAAACCTTCATTATAAAAAACAACAGTAGGCAATCCCATTGTTAATGCAAGTAAACCAAATGACCATGCTCCTTTGTTTTTACTCCAATTAAATTCATCACGCATAAAGCCCATCCAAGGAGTTCCCATTGCTAATGACGATGTAATTCCTGCAAAGAATAATAACCCGAACCAGAAAACGCCAGCAAAAATAGCAATAACATCTCCCCATTGTTGAAATAAATATGGCATAGTTTGGAAAGCCATTCCAAAACCTGCATTTTGAATTACCCAGTCTAAACCTAAATATCCTGCAGCAATTGGAATTACTATTAAACTACCTAACACCACTTCTACAAACTCGTTCATAAATCCTGCTGAAACAGCATTTAAAGCAATATCATCTCTTTCTTTCAAGTAAGCAGCATAACAATGAATTGTTCCCATACCTACAGAAAGGGTAAAGAAGATTTGTCCAGCAGCAGCTAACCAAACTTTAGGATTACTTAATGAATCGAATTGAGGCGTCCATAAGAAGTTAAGACCATCCCAAGCATTCGCCTCTGGGAAAATATCAGAAGCTCCTGAGGTACCTAAAGTTAAACCTCTTACAGCTAAAATTACACCAAATAAAATTAACAATGGCATACCAATTTTAGCCACTTTTTCAATTCCACCTAAACCTTTAGATAAAATATAAGTGTTTAATAATAAACATATCACATAAAAAACAACTGCTTCATAAGGAATTCCAGTTGTTGAGTGCGCTACATCTACATACGAATTAAAAAAACCAGCCACATCAGCTTGTGACATTCCGTTAAATGTACCAACTATAGAATGATACACATAAGACATTGTCCAAGATTCAATGTAACAATAATAAGCAGCAACAGCAATATTTGTAAAAATTCCGAAAACACCTATGTATTTCCAAATTCTTCCTTTTGCCATTGTATCTAGAATATAAGGTGTACTGTGGTTCCCATATTTACCACCGTAACGACCTGTTGACCATTCTATAAATAATAATGGAATACCCATTACTAAAAAACAAACTAAATAAGGAATAATAAAAGCTCCTCCTCCATTTTGTACTGCTTGTACTGGAAAACGCAAAAAGTTTCCAAGTCCAACAGCATTTCCTGCCATTGCTAAAATGAGACCTACTCGAGAGCCCCAAGAATCAGTTTTTGTAGACATACGTTTGATTGGTTGTTAATTCCCCAAAGATAATAAAACAAACTAAAAAACAAAGAAAACTTAACACTATAGTAATCAGACACTATAAATCAAAAACCGAACTTCGCTTTGTGTAAATCATGTCTTTTAAACGCAACAAGAAAGCTAAAGTTAAGTAAAACCCAAAACCTAAACCTACTGTAATGAAAGATATATATATAAAAAACAAACGAACATTTGTGGCACGCATACCAAGTCTTTCCGCAAAACGTTGTGCTACAAAAAAGCCATGTTTTTCAAAAAAATGAAGTAGATTAGTTATCATAATTTAATTTATTCAAATGTATTAACTTTTTTGAAGAAGTTCAACACCTATTTTACACTTTAAACATTTCTGAAAATTACAGTATTCATTTTTTAATTGAAGTAATGCTTGAGAGTCAAATGCATCTTTAACTTCAATGCCAAATTCTTCAAACCTTTTTATTATAATATTACTTTCTGCATTTAAACTATACATTAGTTTTAAATATTCATCCAAATTTTCTTTACCATTATACTTACCATAAGCAAATTGAATGGGCACTACAGAATTTATAGCAATTAATTCAATAAAACTATTCGTCAATTTCACATGCCTTTTCTTTGAAACCTTATCAAAATTATAATGACTTTGCCAATAAGTAGAAACTTGTATATTAAAAATTTCTTTTAATTCTTCAAAAGTCGATATTCTAGTAATTCTATCAAATAGATTTTTTGAAACGACATAAAGAGATGCTAATTGTGCTAATCTAATTGTTGGAAAATTATCAGGGCGCAATTTATAAAACTGAACTTGAATTGTTTTTAATTCAGTTAAATTGTATTTACTTTTTTGATATTCCCAAATCTTTTTGAGCTCATTAGCATATTCATCTTGAAAATCTTTATTTAATAAATTAGCTCTACCCAAAAACAGAGACTCGAGTTGTTTTATTTCAAAAGATTCTTTTCTTACAATAGTAAACGGAATACTTCTGGCAATTTCAAAAAAAGTATTTCCATTTATATTTAATCCAAAATTTTTAGCCAATAAAATAAAAAATGTTGCTTCCCAGTCTTTGTCACAATTTTCGAAAACTTGATAGATTAATTTTGATTTTATTTCCAGCCGTTCTAAAAAAAGACCTTCTTTCCATGAAAACCAAGTAAAATCAGAAACTTTACTTAATGAATCTTCACAATTAATCCATGATTTTTTACTGAATAGCCTTTTAATCTTGCTAAGTGTTTCTAATTCAATAAAATTTTTTAATTCCAATACAGGAATTTCCGTTTTATCTTTCCTGTAGACTTCAACATCATGTTCCCAAACTACATGTAGAATTACATTATCATAATTTTCATCTTTTTCATGATGATGTAAATACCAATCTGAAGACTTTACATGTAATTCTACATTTCCAGCCCATTTTTGGTTGTTTATAATTAATTGAGCATTAAAAAAATCTGGACCAGAAGATTGTAAATATTGTCCAGAATTTAAAACTTCTACTTTTTCGTTATTTGTAGTATAAATATTGGTTACATCATAACACTTATGCAACCACAAGTAGTGCAAAACATTTTCTCTCATATTAAATTTGTATGGCGTATATTTAGCTAAATTAATAAATTTTATCTTTGCTTTTTTAACTTAAATAAAAACATGTTTAAAAAATCTATCACACTACTATTTTCTTTTTTTTCTATATTAATTTTTTCACAAACAGAGAAAACTATTAAGATTACTTACGAAAAGTTTTATAACGATAAATTAATAGGTACTGAAAACCCAATTATTACATTTGCCTCAAATGATAAAACCTACATCACCTCAAAAGCTATAGAAGATAAAACAAGTGAATCTCCTTTTGAATATATAGTTTCCAATCAAAGTAAAGTTAGTTTTGAAAAAATCACACAACTATCCGAAGAAAGTTTAATTAAGACTAAAGACACTTCAACAATTTCTTCATATAACTTTGAATTATTTAATGACACCAAAAAAATATGTGGTTACGTTTGTAAGAAAGCAACCACAATAATTAACTCAAATCATTATACTCTTTGGTACACAACCGGCTTGAATGTTAACGCTGGACCAAATGTTATTGGACAAAATTTAGGTTTAGTTTTAGAAATTAATAGAAATAACAATTTTATTATTAAAGCAAATAAAGTAGAAAAAATAAAATTTAATTTCCCTTCTACAGATAAAATTCAAACATTTGACAATTTAACTTACCAAGATTTGGTATGGAAAAGCAGATTTAGAACTTTACCTGTATTTTCAAATGAAATTATCAATTTTTCTAGTGAATCAACCTCAAATGATAGCATTTTACGATTTGCAAACGGAACCATAATTTTAAAGAAGGTTAAGTTTCCAAAAATAAAATCTAATAATTTATCATTTATTGATTTAACATTACAATCTAACGGAGACGCTTATGACAGAACAGGAAGTTTATTTATAATTCCAGAAGACAAACAAATAAGTTTTTTAGAAGCATTACAAAAAGATGTTTCTGTTTTACCAATTTATGAAAACGGGAATGGTAAAAAATACCAAGGAGTTGCAAATACTTACAATTTCACACCTTTATTAGAATTAATGCGATTTTTTACGCCCTTTGGAATTGATAAATATAACCACATAACACTTAAAGATAAAGAATGGCACGATAAGGTGATGTATAGACAAGATATTTCCGACTATAATACTTTTTTAAGCAATAATGAATTTTGGGTTGGAGCTTTTATTGGGAATTATGATAAAGGTGGACATAAAATTTCAATGAATATAACAATACATAACGAAGGAACTAAAACTAAAGAAAGTGAGTTTGTTTTACCCTTGTTTAACACTACTAACGTAATGGAAATGGCTGGTCAAAACTATGCAACTATGTTTGATAGCAAAGAAGGTTTGGTTGTTAATTTTGAATTAGAAAAAGATTTTAAAAACGTATTTTTACGCTACACAAGTACAGGCCATGGAGGTTGGGAAAATGGTGATGAATTTGTGCCAAAGAAAAACACTATTATACTCGACAATAAAATTGTTCATGAATTTACGCCTTGGAGGGAAGATTGCGGTTCGTATCGATTATTCAATCCTGCATCTGGAAATTTCAATAACGGATTGTCTTCTTCAGATTATAGCCGTTCAAATTGGTGTCCAGGGATGGTAACTTACCCAACTTATATAGATTTAGGAGAATTAAAAGAAGGAAAACATACCATTCAAATCAAAATCCCTCAGGGAAAACCAGAAGGTGGAAGTTTTAGCGCTTGGAATGTTTCAGGAGTTTTAATTGGAAAATAAAAAACAAAATAAAAAGCCTACTTAATTAAGTAGGCTTTTTTTATTATTTAATAGAATTTATAATATCGTGTTTTGTAATGATATGATGCTTTCCATCTCCTAAATCAATCAATACTGCTTGATTTTCTTTGGTAATTAATTTTGAAACTTCTTCAATTGGAGTTCCTAATTTAACTATTGGAAATGGCTCTCCCATTACTTCTCTAATAGGTTTATCTGCTGTATTCTTATCAGAAATGTAACTTTGAAATAAATCTGATTCATCAACAGAACCTACAAAACCATTTACATCTATAACGGGGATTTGAGAAATTTTATATTTTCTCATTCTTTCAATTGCATGAGAAACTAACTCCTCTGTACGAACAATTACCAATGGTTTATCAATATGTTCTTTAATTAAGTCTTCTGCCTTAGTAATTTCTTCCTCTAAGAAACCTCGCTCACGCATCCAATCATCATTAAACATTTTACCCACATAACGGCTTCCTGAATCGTGAAACAAAACAACCACAACATCTTCAGGCTTAAAATGCTCTTTTAATTGCAATAAACCTTTAATTGCTGCACCAGCAGAATTACCTACAAAAATACCTTCTTCTAAAGCTAATTTTCTTGTATAAACGGCAGCATCTTTATCAGTTACTTTAGTAAAACCATCAATAAGTGAAAAATCAACATTTTTAGGTAAAATATCTTCACCAATACCTTCTGTTATGTATGAATAAATTTCATTCTCATCAAAAATACCTGTTTCGTGATATTTTTTAAAAACAGAACCATATGTATCTATTCCCCAAATCTTAATATTTGGATTCTTCTCTTTCAAATATTTCGCCACACCAGAAATGGTTCCACCTGTTCCTACACCGACAACAAAATGAGTAATTTTACCTTCTGTTTGTTCCCAAATTTCTGGTCCAGTTTGCTCGTAATGAGCTATTGAGTTACTAGGATTGTCATATTGATTTACATACCAAGAATTAGGCGTTTCAGTGGCCAATCTTTTAGAAACTGAATAATAAGAACGAGGATCATCTGGCTCAACGTCTGTTGGACAAACAACTACTTTTGCACCTACAGCTCTCAAAATGTCCATTTTTTCCTTAGATTGTTTATCAGAAATAACACAAACTAATTTGTATCCTTTAACAATAGCGGCTAATGCTAATCCCATTCCTGTATTTCCAGAAGTTCCTTCAATAATAGTCCCTCCGGGTTTTAAACGTCCATCTGCTTCAGCATCTTCAATCATCTTCAATGCCATTCTATCTTTTACAGAATTTCCTGGGTTAAAAGTCTCAACTTTAGCTAAAACTAAAGCGTCAACTTCTTGAGTTAATTTATTTATCTTAACTAGTGGCGTATTTCCAATAGTTTCAAGTATGTTTTTTGCGTACTTCATTTCAATTAAATATTATACAAAGCTATTTTATATATTAAAGTATTCCAAACAAATTCATTTTAAATCAATTTTAAATATTTGAAAAAATGATTTATTTAAAGAAATTCCAAACCAGACCAAAACGAACAATAAAATCTCTGTAAGGATAATTTGGCGCCGAGTAATAATCATAACCTGTCCAAGCTGAGTTAAAATGTTCCGCTTTTAAGAATATTCTGGTTTGTCTAACTTTTGCATTTATAAAAAAATCTAACATGGGGAAACCTCCAATTTTAGTCTGATTTTGAACATAAAACTCTCCAATTAGCGGATTGTAATCATTCATGTAATATTCTGTAAAATAATTGAATGTTATACCCGTTTGTATAAACATAGCTTTTTTGAATACATGTTCTGAAAAATACAACGAATTTCTAGTAACGATTTGAGGCACATTTAATACATCATTAGATTGTGTAACATTTTGATATAAAATAGTGTTATCTAATGCTAATTTCCAAAATTTAAATTCTTTCTTAGCTTTCACAGATAAATGGTTAATTGTTTGATCGTATTGAAATGGCTTAACCTGTAAATTATCGATATCCTCTGCTATATTATAAAAAAACAAATAATCATCTAAAACCGTATAATTAACTTCAAGATTTAACCATTTAGTATTTGCTTTTGCTTGTAACTGATTTCGTTTTTCATTCTTGAAATTATTAAACCAATTGTAAGAAACATAATCACTTTGATAAAGCGTATAGTTTAAGTTAGGTAATGTATTTAATTTTTGATATTTGAATTCAAACTGATAATCATCACTTATCTTGTATTTAGCAATGGCTTCAATATTTGAGATAGATTGATCAGTAATAGCATTTGAAACGTTTAAAAATAGCTTAACTTTATTCAAATTATAATTATAATTTGCACCAAAAATTGTTAATCTATCATTTATTGCATTAGGCACCGCTACATTACCCAAATTATCATAAATCACATTATTGTAAAAATAATTATAAGTATTGTTTTCCAAATAGGCAATTATGTCTCCATACTTTTGAGTCGTAAATCCAACTCCAATTTTATTATACAAATGATTATACCTCGTTTTATTATTTACACTACCAGTAAATGCTGTTCCAAAACGATCACTTAATGTAGGTTGTGTATATTGAAAAAACTTATATTCATGGTTAAACTGATGGTATAACATTAAACTGTTAGGGTTATTTTTACTAAGCTTAAAACTATGATCAACAAGAAAACGATTACCTTTAAGTAATGATGTTGAATTTGTAAAATACACCTCTAAACGATCTCTTTCATCAAAAGGAGTTTCACTTGTCTCAAAAAGAGAGACGTCTGTAATACCACCATTCTCTTGATTTGAAATATCTTGACCTGTAAAATGTGCATTAACGAAATATCTTTTATCTTTTGTAAAATAACTTGTTGTAAACCTGAAGTTACCAGAACTTGAAATATTGTTAATATATTTTCCAATAGACCTTAAGCCTTTGTAAGCTATAGAAAAATTTAAATTTGGTTTTGTATTTACAGTTAAAAATGCATCAAGTGATTGCCCTTGTTCCATAACTGTTTTAAAATACAAATCTGTTAATGGTGTTGGAACTTGATAATACTTAATATCATTAACTTCAAGATAATTAAAATGTTTAGCAGTGAATCCCATTTTCGGAAAAGTAGATTTAACATTAAAATTAAAGTCTAAAGTATTATAGGTGTGACCTTCATTTGCAAAAGGCTGAAGTCCAAAAATATCTTTACGAAGTAAATTATATTTATATTCTTTTTGAATACTTAAAGTTGTATCAATGTAAGTAGTATCCTTAGTTAAAGTATAAATTTTATAAAGATCAATTGGTGGCTTTATTTTATCATCAACAGCTCTGCCTTTAAAAGCTTTGGTTGTATCTTGAAAACTTTGAAACTGTTGAGGATTATTTTCACTATTAGCATCTAATTCTCTCTTTTGAGAAAAAAGATTCAAAGAAAGAAAAAACAAAAGAAAAAAAATTCTCATTACATTTTTTGATATTGGCAAATGTAATGAGAATTTAGTTATAAAAAAACCCTCTCAATTGAGAGGGTTAATAAATTATAAAAATTTATTCTTTTCTATTCTTGTTCTTTTAACAGATCTTCCAGAAGCAAAAATAGTACCTGGATCATAAGCATCAAAAACTGTATAAGTAGTACCAGATTTAGTAATACCAATCACATAGTCAGAAAACACATCATCACTAGAAGTTGGTATGTTGACAGTAGTAAACCATGTACCATATTTACCAATGTTTATTTTTAAATCGTGATCAAATCTTTCAACAGGATCTTCACCAGCTGACCATAAATCAACATAAACATAATAGTCATCATCAGGTGCACTTGCAGATAACATTGACATTTCTGGGTGATTTCCCGTTGCTGCAGCAAAACCATCTACAACAGCTCCAGAAGAATTTTCAATCCAAAAATCGAAATCCCAATCAGTGAATGGGTGCATTTCATCATCAACACCAAGATATTCACCATCATGTAAGGTACCAAAAGCATCTGCTGTAGTTTGTCCCCACTCTAATTGAATACCTACATTATCAGAAACAAAGTCATTAACAGTCAAGGTAATCATCTCTGAAGCTGGACTAACAACACCATTTGAATTACCCATACTATATAATCTAAACTCAAATACTTCAGTACCTTCAGCATATAAATCAATTAATGCAGAGATATCAAATGACATTGAAGTAGTGTATGCAGGAAAAGTGATTTTGTGACCAATTACTCCATATCCATCATCAATAATAGTCTCATCTCCTGATGAAACATAATCTCTAAATGAACCAGTACCTCCAACTAATTCAAGTTTCATATCCATATCTTCTTGATATGCCTTGTCAGTTGTTAAATTTATAGTAACTGTTTCACCTTCAGTAAGCGTAAAATCAACTATACCAGCAGTAATAACAGGCTTAACTGTTCTTTGTGTAGTAGCATCCTCATCGTCATTACAAGAAACTAAAGCTCCTAATAATGCGAAAAATGCAAAATTTAATAATTTAATTTTTTTCATAAATATAGTTTTTAGTTTCTAACGTAAGTATTAGTATATTGTCTATTACCAGCTGCAAACGTAATCTCATAAGTAATTTCAAAATCATCACCAGTTGAGAAATCTACAACAGTTCCATCAGTTCCGTCGTCTGTTAAACCATATACTTCGTTTGAATAGTAACCTTGACATAAACCTTGATTAGCAACTGAAATATCACCACATATATCCATAAAGTTATAACCTTGATCAGGTGCAATAGTACCTGCTGCCCATCCTCCTGTCGTTGTAGTTTTATAAGTGTTAATATCAACTAACTCAACAATCTCATTTGTACGCAACCAAGTACCACCATCATCTCTAACAATTGTACATGTAAAACTATCAGAACCAGCCATAGAAGAAACTATGTTAGATAAACATCCAACAAATACAATTCTTAATGTATTGTATTTAACTTGACCTGCAACTGTTGAACCAGCAGTAGAAGAAGTTAATTTAACGATTAACTCCGTCTTTTGTAATGGATCAAAGTTTCCAGTGTGAACTGCTAAAGGAAACATACCAAAAGACGAACCCGCCGGAATTGTCATAGTACCTGAAGTATCAATAAAATCAAATTCAACACCTTCAACAGCAGTACTTTGAACCAAGTCAACTTCATACTCAACTACTATATCAGTTTCTGAAAATTGACCATTACCATTACCAATTAAATTAATTGGAAACTCTCTATCAATAGTTCCTAAATCTTCAAAATAAGAAACTGTTTGAATGTTTGTATTAAATCCAACTACTTTTGGACCAGAATCTAATTGATGTTCTGTTCTAATATCATCATCTGTACAACTGATTATAGTAGCTGCTGATAATGCTAAAATTAAAAGCTTTTTCATAATTATATTTTTTTAGTTAGTTTTTCCAGAATGGCGCAGTTGTAAACGAATCATTAGCAGATTGCGAAGGTACGTTTGCAGAATTACTCGCCAATTCTGACGTTGGATACATTAAACGCATAGGCTTTTGACCAGTAGGAGAAGTTGCACCTAAAGGCATAGGAATGTTATTAATAAAACCTGTACGAGTATATTCAATCCAAATCTCAGCACCATTAATACTATTTAAAGCAATAGATTTTTGGTACATAATTGCTTGAATTTTATTTGTACTTGCAGCATAACCTTTACCATCTTGTCCATTAACTGATGCAATATAAGTAGCTGCATCACCTGAAGACACACCTAACATATCGCAAGAAGCTTGAATAGCCATGTCAAACAAAGCTTGTGCATTACCAGCAATATAACCTCTTTCTACAGCTTCAGCTTGTAACAAATAAGACTCTGCTGCTAACATTACATAACCGTCTTGACTATGCTCCACCATTAAGCCTGGACCAAAAGCAGAAATATCTGTAGATGCTGTTGCAGAACCCTGCTCAACACCAACTACTGGACCAGTTGTTGCAGGTGATGTTGCAAATAATCTGTTCTTTCTTGGATCTGGTGGCAATGCGTTTAACTGATCAGCAATAAATTTAGAAGCTCTTCTAAAACGGTAAGTATTTCTTAATACTCTATTACCATTAGTATCTAAATTTAATTCCCACATTAAGTTTATCCAAGGATTTTGCTGAGAATCTTTTGCGTTAGAATAACCTGGGTTTATAGTTACATCTTGAACAATAAAATCATTATCTAACAATGCAAATTGATCATTTAAATAAGTTGCAGAAGCAGCATCTGTTTCAGCTAATGTAGCCTCTCTTAATAAAATTCTCAATTTTAAAGTGTTTGCGAATCTTTTCCAAGTAATCATATCTCCACCTAACATAACATCCTCTGCACCCACTGCAACAGTAGTAGAAGGAGCATTATCTATCATTGCAATCGCCTCATCTAATTGTACAATTAAATCTCTATAAATTGCTTGATCATCATCATAAGTAGGAAATGGATTTGCAGTACCTTGGTGAGCACCAAAATAAGGAATATCGCCATACAAGTCAACTAAATATTGAAAGTAAAATGACTTCATAATTTTAGCAATTGCTTTATGATGATCATAATCACTTGAATTAAAATTGATTATATTAGAATATTCACCTGTATTTCTGTAAACACTATTCCAAATATCTTCATAGAAATTTGCACTCATAGTGATACCAAACTCTTCAGCATAACCCCCTGTAAATGAATTAACATTAGGCCCCCAGTTATTCATAAATACATTACCAATCTCATTCATTCTTCTAACTAGAGGTGAATAAGATGCAGTTTGTACAGCTGAAAGCGTTAAATTAGGTGTTACCTGACTTGCCGTTGCAGCATTAGGATTCTCATTGATATCTAAATAGTTATCACAAGAAAAAAATGCTAATGCTAAAGCTGGAATTAAATATTTTATTTTTTTCATATTAATTTATTTTTTAGAATGAAGCATTAAGTGCGAATCCAAAAGTTCTTGTTGCTGGGTATTGACCAGTAACAGCTAAACCTTGATCGTTACCTGATGATCTTGATTGCTCTGGATCATGATAACCTCTGTTTTCTTTAGGTAATACAATAAAAGGATTTCTCGCATTGATACCTAAACGTAAAGAAGTCAAACCAGTTTTCTTAATTAACTCAGGGTTAAATGAATAGCTTAATGACAACTCTCTTACTTTAAATGCAGTAGCATCTAATACCATATTTTCAGTAACAGCTCTATACTCGTTAGAGAAATAGTTTAAGTATGAAGTATAAGAATTACCACCTGTAACAACAGAAGTATTAGCAGTGTAAACACCTGGAGATGTTTCAATTGCTGAATTAGGAAAAATAAATCCACTTCTTCCATTAATTGCAGACTCGTATAAATGACCTGACCAAGATAACCAATCTTTAGTACCAGCCCAGAATTGGTGACCAGTTCTATAATCCATTACAGCAGCTAATCTAAATCCTTTGTATTCTACTGAAGTATTGTAGTTAATAATGTAATCTGGCGTAGATTTACCTAAAACTATATATTCATCAGTTCTAACTGGATTTCCAGAAACCGGATCAATTAAAACTCTTCCTTGATCATCTCTAGCATAACCAATACCTTTAATTAAAGGAAATTCTTCACCTTCAGTAGCAAAGATACCAACACCAGAACCTGTAAAGTTTACTAATGGAATTTCACTTGCTTGATCAGAAACCTTATCTACTGTAGTTTTTGCACTGTAGTAAGACAATCTGTTTTCCCATTTCCAATTATCAGTTTTGATTGGAGTAAACCCTAAATCAATTTCAAAACCTTTATTTGTTAACTCTCCAATATTTGTTAACTGAGATACTAAACCAGTACCAGCAGACAATTGCTGATTAGTAATTAAATCAGTAGTAGTAGTTTGGAAAACTGAAGCATCTAAAGTTAATCTATCTTTAAAGAAACCTAAACTTGTTGTAGCTTCTAAAGTAGTCATAAACTCCGGAGTTAACTCAGGATTAGTAGGAGTTGTATCAGGCGTAAATGAGTTCAAATCCCCAAATGGATAACCAGAAGCAGTGAAATAAGCTAATTCTGATTGATAAGCACCTAAAATAGAAGCATTACCTACTCTTACACCACTTAACGCTAATTTCCAATAGTTAAATTTATCTGATTTTAAACCTTCAAATGCTTTTGTAGGAATAAATGACAAACCAACTGATGGGTAGAAATAATTGTCTTTTTCAAAA
Organism: Flavobacterium okayamense; assembly: GCF_019702945.1. NCBI lineage: Bacteria > Pseudomonadati > Bacteroidota > Flavobacteriia > Flavobacteriales > Flavobacteriaceae > Flavobacterium > Flavobacterium okayamense. The sequence continues at coordinate 1,443,499 of NZ_AP024749.1, read as the reverse complement.
CCTTTAAATCTTGAATCCCAGTCATTACGAGCTGTTAAGTTTAAGAATAAAAACTCAGAATACTCATCACCTTTACCTAATGCAAAATCTAAATTTGCGAACAACGACATACGTCTTGTTCTAAAGAAAGAATTACTTCTTCTTGGATCTCCAGTAATATTAGAAATATTATATAAACCAGGAATAGTTAAATTATCACCACCAACAGACGTAGATTGTGAGTAACTATCCTGCATATTGTTTCCAATATTAGCAGCAAATCTTAATTTATCAGTTAACTTATAATCAAAGTTAACCATAAAGTCACCATAAAAACTTCTACTATTTGAGTTAGATGAATCAAAAGAAGAAACTACAGTATGGTTACCACCACCAACTTGTAACTGATCAACAAAACCATTAGTATATGACAATCCGTTAGACGCCACAGTAGTAATACCAGCTGTGTAGTTAAAATTGATATTTTTGTTTAATTCATAATTTAAAGTAGCAATACCTCTAAATTGATCACTTCTGTTAGTATTTCTAACATTATCTCTTAACCAATAAGGATTGTTATAATATGAAGTCCAGTGACCATCTTGTCCAGAATTTTCAAATCTTTCGATTGGAATATTAGTCGCTGTCTGTAATAAGTCTGTAAATAAATTTGAAGATGTAGTTTCGGCTTTTTGAGTAATATAAGTCGCATTACCATCTATTGTCCATTTACCAAATTTTTTACCTGCTCTAAATAAGAATGAATTTCTCACCAAGTTATCACCATCTACAACAAAGTTTGTACTTTGTTTATTAGCTGATAAAGTAAAATACCCGTTCTCAACATTACCTGCTGATAATGAAACACCATTTTGAAAAACTGTACCAGTTTCAAAAAACTCTTTAATATTATCTTCAATTGGTGAATATGGAGCCATAATATAAGACCCATCAGCTTGCGCTAAACCAACTGGACGAACAACACCATCCATTTCAGCACCCCATCCTCCGTTTTCATAAGAAACGTGAGTACCATTCCAACCTTGACCATAACGCTCTTGTCTTTGAGCAATAAAACTGATAGTTTCAAAGTCAACAGATGAGTTTAACGATACTTTTAACTTATCACCTTTACTACCTCTTTTAGTAGTAACAATAATAACACCGTTCACACCTTGCTCACCATAAAGAGCCGCCCCTTGAGCACCTTTTAAAATGTTAGTTGACTCAATTAACTCAGGAGCCAACGATTGTAAAGTACCAGCAGTTGAAATTACGTTATCAATAACAACTAAAGCTTGGTTGTTACCAGAAATAGATCTGTTACCACGTAAAACAATACGAGTTGTCGCATTAACACCATTATTAGTAGTATTGATAGTTAAACCAGATACTTTACCAGTTAATGACTGAACAACGTTAGGGTTAGCAGCTTGAGTGATTTCTTCACCTTTCACCACTTGATTAGATGAAGTAACCGCATCAACTTTACGTTTAATACCTAAAGCTGTTACCACAACTTCTTCTAATTGAGTTGCCGACATCTTAACTTCATAAGTGCTAGCAGCAGTTATAGCAACTTCAGCATTAGCATACCCTACATAAGAGAAAACTAAAACATCTCCTTGAGCAGCGCTAATAGTAAAGTTACCATCAAAATCTGTAGTAGTACCACGAGTTGTACCTTTAACAACAACGTTAGCACCAGCAATTGGGCCTATCTCATCAGACACAACACCCGTAACAGTTTTCTCTTGCGCAAAGGAAAACTGCATTGTCAACGCCACTAAAAGCGTAAAAATCCATTTAAACTTTGATCTCATATTAAATTTATTTGAGTTAGTTATTCCGCAAACTTCTTAATAATTTCTTAAATAAACAAATAATACTTCGGAATATTACTAATTTATTTATGTTAAAGTTTTGGCCAAATAATTGCTTTTTACGAAATATTCTCTTTTAAAAGATGTTAATTTTATTAATAGGTTGCGTCAAAAAATATACTTTTGTCAAAAAAGAATTATGTTAATTAAAAGTTATAGCGACTTATTTTTAGAATGCGGTACTGACGAAGCCGGTAGAGGTTGCCTTGCAGGCCCAGTAACCGCAGCTGCTATTATCCTACCTGAATCTTTTTCTAACAGCACTTTAAATGATTCTAAGCAACTTTCAGAAAAAAAAAGATTTCAAATTCGTCCTGAAATTGAAGACAAAGCAGTTTGCTTTGCATTTACACACATATATAGTAATGAAATTGATGAAATAAATATTTTAAATGCATCCATGAAAGCCATGCAAGAAAGTATTTTAAAGCTTTCTAAGAAACCTGAATTTATAATTGTAGACGGAAATAGACCCATTTTTAGAAAATTAGAAATTAAAAATTCACTTGGAAAAATATTTACTCAAGAAGAAATTGATTATTTGAAAGACATTCCAAACAAAAGCATTATAAAAGGTGATGCAAAATACTTAAGTATCGCAGCGGCATCTGTATTAGCCAAAACATATCGTGACGATTACATGGATAAAATTCATGAAGAATATCCTATGTATTACTGGAAAAAAAACAAAGGCTACCCCACAAAAGAGCATCGTGAAGCAATTGCAAAATATGGACCAAGTCCATATCACAGAAAAAGCTTTAAACTTTTACCAGAACAACTTGAACTTAATTTTGATATTTAACCTAATAAAAGAGTAGCTTCAAAAAGATTTGTAAAGTGTTTTAGAATTTTTTGTTTCACTTCTTCTACATCGATTTCTTTTCCTAATTCAACATGAAGTGAAGTAACCCCTTTACCTCTAATTCCACAAGGAATAATATTATCAAAATAACCTAAATCGGCATTTACATTTAAAGCAAACCCATGCATAGTTACCCAGCGACTTGCTCGCACACCCATAGCACAAACTTTTCTTGCAAAAGGTGTACCTACATCTAACCAAACTCCTGTTTCCCCTTCACTACGAGTTCCTTTAAGACCATACTCGGCTAATGTTAGAATAATTGTCTCCTCAAGTAATCTAAGATATTTATGAATATCTGTAAAAAAATTCTCTAAATCTAAAATAGGATAACCCACAATTTGTCCTGGTCCGTGATAAGTAATATCTCCACCTCTATTTATCTTATAAAATGTCGCCCCTTTATCTTGAAGCTGTTTTTCGTTTAATAAAAGATTAGACACATCACCACTTTTACCCAAAGTATAAACATGTGGATGCTCTACAAATAAAAAATAATTTGATGTTTCAATGTTTGAGTTTTCCCTCTTTTGCTTTTTTTGCTCAACAACTTTAGCAAATATATTTTCTTGAAAATCCCAAGTTTCTTTATAATCTTTATTTCCTAAATCTTGTAGATAAACTTTTTTATTCTGTTTCATTATTTAAACTCAACTTCTAGATTCGACTTTTCAACATTCTCCATATAATCCTTAAAAGGAACTTCAATAATTATAGTTTTTCTATCCTCACTATACATTACGTTATAATCACTTTTAACTTTTTTTACTGATTTAGGAAAAGTATATTTTACTTTAAAATTAGATTGAGCAAACAGCATTTCCATCGATTCATTTATTTGATTTCCTAATTCATCTCCCTCTAAATTTTCTTTTTTCTTAAATTCCATTTTTTTATCAGCAATAAGTTTTTTCTTAAAAACCTTTCCATCATAAAAAAATTGCTGTATTGCATTAGTTCCAGCTGAAGCTTCAGTCATATCAGAAATCATCTTATCTTGAGAACCTCCAAAAGTTGTTAAACTTTTTAATGGCGACATTAGATTATCTAATTCAGAAATAGAATTAAAGTCAGTAAATAAAGAATAGTTAATCTTTTCAGATTTTTCATTAACCAATAAATGCATTTTGAAATTTTCCAACTTTTTTAATCGTTCTTGCTCTTCTTTTGGAAGTTGAGAAATACTATCTTGTTTTTCTGCAAACATTTGTTTAAAAGAAACTATACTATCAATATCTTTACTTTCTTTATCGGAATCTTTTTTTGAAAATTGACTCTTTCCTCCCATTGCCATTAATTGAGACGCATCAATTTCAAAAGCATATTTACCAGAACCATCTTCATTCATAACCAAACTTTCTGTAATAGTACAACTTGCTAACAAAAAAAAGTTCAACAATAAGACTATATATTTTACTGATTTCATGTTTTTAATTTTTCACAAATATACAATCTTTACAACTTTTAAACCTTCTGAACTTTTAAACATTTCATCTTTTAAACTTGAAACAAAAATTTTATCTTTGCACGCTTAAAATATAAAAGTATGCAACTTTCAGAACAAGAAATTATTAGAAGAGAAAAATTAACCAAGTTGAGAGAACTTGGTATTAATCCTTATCCTGCCAATTTGTATCCTGTTAACCACACATCAAAACAAATAAAGGAAAATTTCGCTGAAGGTAAAAAAACAACAGTTGCTGGACGATTAATGAGTGTTCGCGATCAAGGAAAAGCAGCTTTTGCTGAATTACAAGATAGTGAAGGAAGAATTCAATTATACTTCAACCGTGATGTAATTTGTGAAGGTGAAGATAAGACCTTGTATAATACAGTTTTTAGAAAATTAGTCGATTTAGGCGATTTTTTGGGCATAGAAGGAGAACTTTTCACAACTCAAGTTGGGGCAAAATGTATTCGTGTAACTAACTTTTCTTTATTAAGTAAAGTATTGCGTCCGCTTCCATTACCAAAAACTGATGAAGAAGGACATGTCTTTGACGCATTTACTGATCCTGAATTACGTTATAGAATGCGCTATGTAGATTTAGTTGTAAATCCGCAAGTAAAAGATGTTTTTGTAAAAAGAACTAAATTATTCAACGCTATGCGAACTTTCTTCAACGAGAAAGGTTATATGGAAGTTGAAACACCTATACTACAATCTATCCCTGGTGGCGCGTCTGCAAGACCATTTATTACACATCATAATTCATTAAATATTCCACTATACATGAGAATTGCAAATGAATTATATTTAAAACGCCTAATTGTAGGTGGTTTTGATGGTGTTTACGAGTTTTCTAAAAATTTTCGTAACGAAGGAATGGATAGAACGCATAATCCAGAATTTACAGCAATGGAAATTTATGTAGCTTACAAAGACTACAACTGGATGATGGAATTTACCGAAAACCTTTTGGAATATTGTGCTTTACAAGTAAATGGAACTACAGAGGCTACTTTTGGAGAACATAAAGTAAACTTCAAAGCTCCTTATGCTCGTGTAACGATGACGGATGCTATAAAACAATTTACTGGATTTGACATCACTGGTAAAACAGAAGCAGAATTATATGACGCTGCAAAATCAATGGGAATAGAAGTTGATGATACTATGGGTAAAGGAAAGTTAATTGATGAGATTTTTGGAGCAAAATGTGAAGGAAATTTTATCCAACCTACATTTATTACTGATTACCCAAAAGAGATGTCTCCTTTATGTAAAGAACACAGAGACAATCCAGACTTGACTGAACGTTTTGAATTAATGGTTTGTGGAAAAGAAATAGCTAATGCCTATTCTGAATTAAATGACCCAATTGACCAAAGAGAAAGATTTGAAGCTCAATTAGCACTTTCTGAAAGAGGTGATGATGAAGCTATGTTTATTGACCAAGATTTCTTGAGAGCTTTAGAGTACGGAATGCCACCAACTTCTGGGTTAGGAATTGGAATGGATAGATTAATAATGTTTTTAACGAATAATCAATCAATCCAAGAAGTTTTATTCTTCCCGCAAATGAAACCAGAAGCAAAACCATTAGCCATTAGTGATGATGCAAAAATCATTATCGAGCTTTTAAAAGCAGAAGACAATCAACCATTAGCTCAGTTAAAAGAAAAAACGGGATTAAGTGGAAAAAAATGGGATGCTGCAATGAAAGAATTAGGAAAGCAAAACCTTACTAAAGTAATAGTTGAAGGTGATTCTAAAACAGTGATTTTGAATTAATTAAATAATTATAGATTTTAAAAAGGAATGCGCTCGCATTCCTTTTTTATTTTATTTAACTATTCTAATTAAACCTTTTCCTTAAATAAATATCTAAACAATAAAGTTAAATAAAATGAAAAAAGTATTCGTATTAGCATTATTAACAGTTGGGATGACTGTATTTGCACAAGGGAAAAGAATGAAGCATAATGATTTATCTACTGAAGAGCAAACTGAGCTTCAAGTAAAAAAAATGACACTAGATTTAGATCTTTCTGAAAAACAACAAAAGGAAATTAAAACCATTTTAATGGAAAATGCAAAAATAAGAGAAGCAAAGTCTGTTGAAATGAAAAAACGCAAAGAAAGTGGCGAAAAACTATCTAAAGAAGAACGTTTAAAAATGCAAAATGAACGATTAGATAATCAAATTGAGATGAAGAAAAAATTTAAGTCAATTCTTTCTGAAGAACAAATGAAAAAATGGGAAGAAAAGCAAGAGAAGAGAGAAGAGAAAATGAAAGAGCGAAAAGAGAGAATGATGGAACACAGAGATAAGCGTTAAAAAATTTGTACAACTAATTTTTTTAAATTAGATTTGATGTTTAAACAAATGATAACACAATGAAAAAAATTATTGCACTTTTTGTTTTTGTTTTAGGCATCTCTTTTACAAGTTCTGCTCAAGAGATATCTTCTGAAAACAATTCTCAATCTCAAGCTAAAACTTTAGCGATAAAAATTAAAGATTATTTAAACCTTGATAATGAAAAAACAAAAGCTGTTTTTGAAATTATTGAACACAAAAATACAATGATTAGCAATGAACCCAATTTAATTGAAGAAAGAAGGCAATTGATAATCAACAAATTCACAAAAAAACTTGAAGGAACTTTATCTTCACAAGAATTTAAAAAACTTCAATCTAATAAAAGCTTATTTAACGAGTTTCAAAAAGGTTAATAAAATAAAAATCCCGATTTAATCGGGATTTTTTTATAGTTTTAATTTTGTGTCACCTTATCAATTGCAAGTATAGTCTTATCTAAATCTTCATAACTCAATGCATCAGTAATAAACCAAGTTTCGTAAGCTGATGGAGCAATATAAATCCCTTCCTTTAACAAGTTGTGAAAGAAATCTTTAAACTGTTGATTATCTCCGTTTTTAGCTGTATCGAAATCAATCACAGGATTTTTATCAAAATGAATTGAGATCATTGAACCTACTCTATTTACAGTATACAACACATTGTTTTTAGTCAAAACATTTCGAATACCTTTTTCTAAATAAGCAGTCTTTTCTTCTAATCTATTATATATTTCAACATCAGCATTTAATGCTTTCAACATTTCATATCCTGCAGCCATAGCCAAAGGATTTCCAGATAAAGTACCTGCTTGGTATACAGGACCTAAGGGAGCTAAATAATCCATTATTTCTTCCTTACCAGCAAATGCTCCTACAGGAAGTCCTCCTCCAATTACTTTTCCAAAACACACTAAATCCGCCTCTACTCCATATAATTCTTGGACTCCACCTTTAGCAAGACGAAATCCCGTCATAACTTCATCAAATATTAACAGAGTTTCATTTGCTATACAAACCTCTCTTAATTCGTTTAAAAAACCGCTTTTTGGAGGAATACAGCCCATATTACCTGGCACAGGTTCCACAATAATCGCTGCGATTTCATTTTTATTCGCTTCGAAAATTGATTTTACATTATCAATATCATTAAATCGAGCCAATAAAGTATCTTTAGCAGTACCTTGTGTAACACCTGGACTATTTGGCACACCAAATGTACTTAAACCACTTCCAGCAGCAATTAAGAACGAATCAGAATGCCCATGATAACACCCTGAAAATTTTATTATTTTATCTCGTTTTGTATAACCTCTAGCCAATCGTATTGCACTCATACACGCTTCTGTTCCTGAATTTACAAAACGAATTTTATCAATATTAGGAACCATAGAAACTGCCAATTCTGCAATTTTAGTTTCTAATTCTGTTGGTGTACCAAATGAAGTTCCTTTTTTAGCTCTTTCAATCACTGCATTTACAACAGGTTCGTAAGCGTGACCTAAAATCATTGGTCCCCAAGAGTTTATATAATCTATATACTTATTGCCATCTTCATCAAATAAATAAGCACCTTTGGCTTCTTTAACAAATATTGGCGTTCCTCCTACCCCTTTAAATGCTCTAACTGGAGAGTTAACACCTCCAGGAATTACTTTACTAGCTTCAGCAAAAAGAGCACTGCTTCTTTTGTATTCCATTATTTTATTTTAATTTCTTGTCCAATAGACAATGAATTATCTTTTAAATTATTAACTTCTTTTATATTTTCAACAGTTGTATTAAATCGCTTTGATAAAGAATAAAGAGTATCTCCTTTTTGAACAACATAGACTTCTGCTTTATTTGAATTCTTACTTTCCAACAATTCAATCTCAGCAACCGTTTCTTCAACTTTTGATTTTACCTGATTTGGAGCAACTACTTCATGATCATAAATAAACAATTGATATCTTTCTATAATTCCTATTAATTTAGAAGGGTACTTTGGATCCGTAGCATAACCAGCTTTTTTCAACCCATTTGCCCATCCTTTATAATCTAAAATATCTAGTTGAAACAAATCATTATAACGACTTCTAGAAGTTAAAAATTTAGAATGATCTCTATAGGAATCTGCAGGATCAGAATATTTTCTAAAACATTCCTGTAAAGCATCATCATCATGTGTTATACTTGGCCCAGTCCATCCAGTATGACATTTAATACCGAAATGATTATTTGCTTCTAAACATAATCTTCCTTTACCAGCTCCAGATTCTAATATTCCTTGCGCCAATGTAATACTTGCAGGAATTTTATAATCTTTCATATTACCTTTTGCAACCTCTTTAAACTGGTTTATATAATCATAAACTGTAGTAGCAGTTGTAGTAACATTTGAAGTAGCTTCAAGACTTTCTTCCTTTTTAGGAACTTCAGTTTTTACTTGAGCTTGAGGTTTTTCAACTACAGTCTCAGTCTTATTTACTTTCCTAGGATCCTTTTTTTGAGTTGTAGTTCGAACCTTATTTGTAGAACCACAACTGTAAATTAAAATAGATAATACTCCAATTAAAATTTTATTCTTCATAAATCAAAAATTCGCTATTCTTTTCTTTTAACATATTATTAATTCCTTTTAATCCTTGTAAGCCACCTGTATGAATTACAAGTATTTTAGAATCTTCGGGAAAATATCCTTTATTAATCAATTCGACAACCCCAAACATCATTTTACCTGTATATATAGGGTCTAAAGGAATATTTGTTTTATTGTAAAAATCGTTTAAAAAAGCTATCAATTCAGAATTTACTTTACCATATCCACTGAAGTGATAATTTAAATTTAAATCCCAATTGGCTTTCTTTGCAAATTTACGAATATCATTAAATAAAAAATCTCCTTTTAATGCAGGAAATCCAATTATTTTTTGATTTTCACGTGAACTATTAATTAAACCAGTAATTGTTCCTCCTGTACCAACAGCGCAACAAACAAAATCAAATTGCTTATCTTCTTCTAAAAGAATTTCTTCACAACCTTTTATAGCTAAATCATTTGTTCCTCCTTCAGGAACCAAATAAAAATCATTTAATTCATTTTTTAAATTTAAAAAAAAATCACTTTTATCTTTTAAGCGATATGATTCTCTATCTACAAAATAAAATTTCATTCCAAACTCTTCAGCCTTAACTAAAGTTGGATTTTTACAATAATTATTTTCTAATTCATTACCACGAATAATACCAATCGTTTCAAAACCATATTCCTTACCAGCTGAGGCAGTTGCAAGGATATGATTTGAAAAAGCTCCCCCAAAAGTCACCAAAGTTTTTAAGCGAAGTTGCTTTGCTTCTTTTAAATTGTACTTTAACTTTCTAAACTTATTTCCTGAAATAAAAGGGTGTAATAAATCTTCTCTTTTAATACTAAGTTCAATGTTATTGGAAAAATCTATATCGACTCTTTGATTCATGATTAAAAATAAAAAAATCCCGACTACAAGCCGGGATTAATAATATCTAATTTAAAAAATTATCTTGCGATTTGAACTTTTTTATCAACTGAAAAATTATCTCTTGTATTTAATTTAACAATGTAAACACCATCACTTAAACCAGCAGTTGAAACTTCAATTGTTTGACCTTTCCCTAAATTAGCTTTAGAAATCACTAATTTACCAGTAACATCATACAAAGATAGTTCTAAAACATCTTTATTCATTGAGTTAAATACAGTTAACATTCCTGATCCATTATTTTGGAATACTTGGAAAGAATCAGCAACTATAGCATTTTCATTACTTAAATCAACAGCTAAATTTTTGAAAGTAATTTCAAATCTGTTTGAATAATTTCCAGCTTGAAAGTTTGCACTATATTCACTATTTTTTATATCGTAATAAATACCCGTCTCTTTGTCATGTAAATAAATGTTCTCAGCTAAATCAAATTGAGAATAATCACTAACTTTAACTTTGAATGTAGATTGTTCGTTTGTAACAAAAGTTAAAGGAAATTTACTATCTATATTGAAAGGCTGTGAAGAAATTACTAATTTTTCAGCACCATCAGGTGTTGTTAAGTAAGCAACTTTTGAAGCATTCGCATAAGCACACAACGCATCAAAGTAATCAAAATTTTCCTCAGCAATATCTCCAAAAACTAAAGCATCCTCGTAAATTACTTCATCATTAATTCTAGTATGAATTTTAAAGTTTGGATCAAAACCATTCTTCTTAATTTTCGTATAATCAGTACCTGCAACATTTGGAATTTCTCCCCAATATTCATCACTTAACTCTACTTGAGAATTTCTTTCAAATTGTGAGTTATTAATCACACCTTCTTTAACAAAAACTCTATATCTGTTTCTTACCGTTACAGTTCCAGCAGGAACAGCACCATGAACCATGAAACCTTGACCTACTGGAGTAAACTGTCTTTCAAAAACATTACTCCCTGCAGTACTCCCTGTTTGAGATTCTCCATCAGCAGAATAAGTATTCATTGGAGCAGCAACATAAGTTCCATTGTTTGCAATATTAGTCATATTAGGGACATAAGTTCCATACCCTCCAACATATCCTCCTACAAGATGAGTATTTGCAGACTTATCATGTTCCCAAAAATATGCTGTATTATCTATTTGAGCTCCTGCACCAGTCCCACTTACCGCACCAGTTGAAGGGTTAACAATGTAACCACTATTTTCTAACAAGTAATAATTTAAATTTATCGCTGAAGGGTAAGGATTTCCGACTAGAGTTAAATTAATGTAATTTGCGCCATTAACATTAGAAACAGTAGCAGACATATTTCCATCATAAGGTTTACCTCTAAAATCATAACGCTGAGCACTTCCAACATTATTTTGTATTCCTTCATTACTATCAGAAACTAAATTATCACTACCACTTGTTCCTTTCATAGTGAATCCTTGACCAGGCAAAACTGTTGAACCTGAACCAACATAAACCCATCCACCACCTCCTGGAGCATATACATTCTGCGCAGTGTACTTCCAAATCCATTGATTTGAAATAGATAAAGATGAGTTTGTCGCAACACCGTCATATGAAGAAACAATTGAAGCAGCTGTACTTGTTACCTTATCAGCTACAGATGGCCTAAATAACCTTGTTATACCAAAATTCGAATTACCTGCACCCGCAGCAGGCACGCCTACCGGAGAACACCAATAATTATATTGAAAGTTATTCGTTGTTCCTTCTTGATAAACAGATAGATTCCCTAAGCCTGAATTAGCTCCTGCCGCACTTGTACCCTGCAACAATTGAGATTGATTTCTTAGATAAAAATTACCGTTATTATCCAAATTAACATCTTGTGTTACATAAACGAATTGATCATTTACGTAAACATAGCTGCTTGGACTCACATACATCTGCGCTTCTACTTGAGAAGCAAAAAATAAACTAATAGATAAGAGTAATGCTTTTTTCATAACCACGTGATTTAAAGCGTTTAATTTTCAAATATATGATAAAAAACTTATTTGAAACAAAATTTTCAAAGAATAATTTTACATTTTTTTTAACAAGCATTTTTTAATCATCAACGTATACTTAAATTTTATAACAATTTTATATAAAATTGTTATAATTTAATTTCGTAAGGTTTTGAAAATTAAACGATTCTCCTAAAAATCAAGCATTGTAAACAATTGCAAAATAAGTGCTAAAAAAATATTTAGCATTTATTAACATATATTCATAAAAATTATTATTTTTACTGTAATAATCTAAATCTAACCTAGAAAAGATTAATTTTTTATTTCAAAAATCATTAAATCATTTAAGATATGATAAAAAATTACTTACTTACTGTTTTAACCAAAAATCAAAAAAAATTAATTTTTCATTTTTTTGTAATCTTAACATTTTTTTTCACTTGTGAAGATTTACATTCACAAACTACAACAACAGTAACTACTCCCGGAAATTACACCTTTACAGTTCCTTGTGATGTAACTTCCATCACTGTGCAAGCATGGGGCGCTGGTGGCGCTGGTGGTGGAACCACAGCGAATAACTCTCGCGGCGGCGGCGGCGGCGCTGGTGGGTCTTATGCCTCTTCAGTTTTAACTGTAACTCCAGGAACTATTTACAATTTAACTGTTGGAGCTGGTGGCACAGGAGCAAATTCTGCAGGAGCAAGTGGCCAAGCGTCATGGTTTGGTACTGTAACAACAGTTTATGCTCAAGGCGGACAAGGCGGTGCAGCTCCTAACGGAGGTACTGTTGCCGGAGGAACCGGTTCTACTGCAGCTAGTTTTGGAACAACACTAATTGCTGGAGCTAATGGAGGCAATGGCACAATCCTTACAGGCGGTGCAGGCGGAAATGGAGCGAATGCAGGTGGCGCAGGAGGTGCGGCACGATTAACAGAAGGTAACGGAAATAATGGAACAGCTCCTGGCGGCGGCGGCGGCGGCGCTTATTTACCTGACAATACAAATCATTCAGGAGGTAATGGTGGAAATGGAGAAATAAGAATTACATACACTTCTTCTTTAAACACGTACTGCAATCCTAACTTTACTACTGTAGAACCAATTACTAATGTAACTTTTGCAGGCATTAACAATACCACTTCAAATACGGTTAACGGAACACCTGCATTGGAAAGTTTTTGTAGCATAGCATCTGTTATGCAAGGTTCAGCTGTTAATCCAATTTCAATAAAAGGCAATACAAATGGTAATTACACCAACTTCATAAGAGCTTACTTTGATTGGGATCAAAATGGAGTTTTTGGCAACAACGCAAATGAAATTTATGACCTTGGGTCTATTGTAAACTCAACAGGTATTGATGCTGTAACATTAACATCGAACATCGCTGTGCCAGCAACAGCAGTTATCGGAAATACGAGAATGCGTATAATAAAAAACTTCAATGCGTATGTTACAGGTCCTTGTGTAACAAATACATTTGGACAAGCTGAAGACTACACAGTTAATGTTTATGCACCCCTACCTTGTGTAGCTCCAACAGCACAACCAACAGCCTTGATTCTTACTCCAACAGGAAACACAATCTCAGGAAGTTTTACAGCTGCAGTTCCAGCTGCTGATAATTATTTAGTAGTAATAAACACAACTGGAACACCACCAACTAATCCAGTAAATGGTACTAGTTATGCAATCGGTGCAACTTTAGGCGCTGGTAATACAGTTGTAGACAACGACACTAATACCGCTTTTACCGCAACTGGATTAACTCCATTAACAACTTATTACTTTTTTATATATTCATTTAACTCTGCTTGTACAGGAGGGCCTTTGTATTTAACCACTGGTCCACTAACTGGAAACACTACAACTCTTGTCGCTAATTATTGCACTCCAAGCATAAGCAACACCTATTATCCTCCTACAAACTACATCAGAAGAATTAGTTTTGTAGGTACACTACAAGATGTTGACAACCCAAGTTCGTATGACACTACTGCTCCTTATGGTTATGAAGATTTTACTGGTTTAGCTACTAAAAGCATTCAAGCACAAGGGGAAGGAGTTAATATTTATTTTGAAACTGTTGCTTCTGGATATTATAAGGCTTGGGTCGACTGGAATAAAGATGGTGATTTTGCAGATGCAGGTGAAGCAGTTTATGATGTAGGTGGTATTGCTCAATCATCAACAACATTTGGTTTTGTAATACCTCCTGCTACACCACCTGGAAACTATAGAGTTCGTTTAAGAATGAGTGGAAGAAATGCCGCTTTCATGGGTACAGATGCAGGTTTTGGCTGGGATTCATGTACAACAAATGTTGCTTACTATGGTGAAACTGAAGATTATTTATTCACAGTCATTGCTAGTTGTAATGCGGTAATAACTGATGTGACTGATGGTGTAACTTGTGGACCAGGAACAGTTAATTTATCAGCAGTAGGCTCTGGAGGACCTTCAGAATATAGATGGTATGCAAATGAAACGGGCGGTACACCATTAGCAACAACTGCAACTGGTAGTTGGACTACTCCTTCAATTGGAGTAACAACTGATTATTGGGTAACTTGTTTTAATGGATGTGAATCTCACGTAAGAACAAAAGTTACTGCTCATGTAAACCCAGTTGCAACAATAACATTCACCCCTTCTGTACCTGAAGTATGTGGAGAAAACAATGTACTTTCTCTTACAGCATCTGGAGATGTTCAAGAAACTTACTTGATTGATGAAGATTTTGAATCTGGACTTGGAGTGATGTCAAACCAAAACATTGTAACAAATGGAGCTCCTACAGATGCATTAACGCAATGGCAAACTCAAACGAGTACATTCGTACCGGCGCAACAGACTTGGTATCCTGCAATTGCATCAGGTTTAAGTGGAAATAATTTTGCAATGGCTACATCAGACGTTGGAGCAGTAACTACTCATAATGCAATATTATCTCCAGTTGTTGATACAAGTACTTATTTAGATTTAACATTATCTTTTGATATTTTCCATTCTAGATATTATGTAGATGGAACAAATACAGCATTAGAATATATAACTGTAGACGTTTCAACAAATGGAGGTGCTGCATGGACTGAGATTGACAGATATACAACTGACCAAGGTTACGGAACACGTTTTGTAAACAAAACTTACGATTTAAGCGCATACATTAACCAACCAAACTTTAGAGTTAGAATTCGTTACTATGCAGAATGGTGTGATGGCTTAGCTATTGATAATTTCCAACTATATGGAAATGTCCCATTAAATACTGCTTTTGACTGGACAGCTGGAGCTCCAGTTGATGCATTCCAAGATGCAGCATGTACCATTCCTTATGTATCAGGAACACCTATTGTTACGGTATACATTAGACCAAATTTATCTCAGTTAGAAAATCCTACTTACAGTTTTACAGCAACTGCAATTTTATCTAATGGCTGTTCGGTAAGTCAAAACGTATCTATTAATAACAAAACTAGTGTATGGAAAGGAACAAATAGTTCAGATTGGAGCGATCCAAATAACTGGCTACCTGTTGGCGTACCAGACATAAATACTTGTGTAATCATTCCAGATGTTACTGCAACAAATCCTTCAAATATTAATGTAGGTAGTTATGATGCATATGGAAAAACTTTACAAGTAAAAGATGATGGTGTATTAAATTTAGTTACTGGAAATACTTTAACAATTCAAAATTTTATTGAAGTAGGTGCATTAGGAACTTTCAATGTTGGTAACACTGCTAGTTTAATTCAAATTGATAATGTTGCAAACACAGGTAACATTAACATGGATAGATTTGCTTTTACAGATAGTAATCTAGATTATGTATATTGGTCTACACCCGTAGCAGGTTTCAGTATTAATAATGTTACTCCTTCGACAAGTGCTTTTAGATACCAGTGGATTCCAACTGTAAATAACGGAGGGACATATGCAGGTAATTTTGGTAATTGGGCAGCGGCGAGTGGAGCTATGACAACAGGAAAAGGTTATATTAAAAGAGGGTTAGCAGGTATGACTACATTTACAGGAGTACCAAATAATGGTGATATTAGTATACCTATTTCTAGAAGTACCTACACAGGCGCTCCTTATGCTGGACCTACTGCCACTTTAGTAACGAATGATGATGACAACTGGAATTTATTAGGAAACCCGTATCCTTCAGCAATAAGTGCCGATGCATTCTTAACAGCAAATAGTGCTAATTTAAATCAATTTGTAAAATTATGGACACATGGTATCGATCCTTCTGGAGCGACTGCTGATCCATTTTATCAAGATTTTCAACTTAATTATAGTGTTGCTGATTATTTAACATACAATGCATTAGGAGGAACTCAATTTGGTTATTTAGGATATATTGGCGCTGGACAAGGATTCTTCACACTTATGAATGATTCGGGAGCCACTACTGAAAATGCTGTATTTAATAATACAATGCGTTCAAATACTTATGCTAATTACCAATTTTTCAAAAACAGTAGTATTGAAAGTATTGAGAAACATAGAATTTGGTTAAAACTAATAGCGCCTTCAGGTAGTTCTAGCGACATTCTTGTAGGTTACGCAACCGATGCATCTGATGAATATGACAACAAGTACGACGCAATATCTGGAAGAGAAAAAGCTACTTTTGAATTGTATTCACTTATTGAAAATGAAACTTATGCTATCCAAGGAAGAAGCTTACCTTTTAATACTAATGACATTATTTCAATTGGTGTAGTTGTTCCACAAAATGGTATATACACTATTGCGATTTCAAATATCGATGGACTATTTGAAGCAGGTCAAGATATTTATTTAGAAGATGTAGAACTTGGTATTATTCACGATTTAAAATCAGCTCCTTATACTTTTACTTCAAATACAGGAAGAAACAACACAAGGTTTAAGATTCGTTATACAACTAATGCTCTTGGAAATGATTCATTTGAAGTAAATAATTCGGTTTATGTATTTACTAATGAATTTATAAATGTTAATTCAAGTAATTTAAAAATTAAAGATGTAGTTATTTTTGATTTAATTGGAAGAATACTATTAAATAAAAAAGACTTAAATACTAACAACTTAACAATTGATGAAATTAATAAATCTCAAAGCGGCATAATTATAAATGTAACTTTAGAAGATGGAACTATTAAAACGTTTAAGTCTGTATTTTAGTCAATTTTTACAAAAAACACTTAAAAAGTCGTACAAAAATGTACGACTTTTTTTATAGACAAAATTTATTTTTTATGTAAATAAATTTGCATAAAACTCTAAAAAGTATATTTTTGTAAACGTTTATTTAAACAAATCGTAACTATAAATAAAAATTACTCATAAAAATGCAACCTAAAACTACTCTAAAACTAAACCATCTATGGTATAGTTGTACACTATTGGTTTTCTTTACTCTATTTCCAACTAATAGTTTTTCTCAAAGTAATAATTGTGCAGCAACACCAACTTTAACTGTTGGAGCATCATGTAGCACAACAAATTACAATGTTCCTGGCACATTTACTGAGTCAGGAGTTTCGGTTTCTTGTGGAACATCTTTAAGAGATGGTTGGTATACATTTACTACAGGCGCTAGCACTACTTCAATAAGTATTCAGGGTACATCTAACAGAAGATTAGGCTTGGCAGTATACTCTGGTGCTTGTGGTTCACTTACAGAAGTCCCTTCAGCTTGTACAATACCAAATGCTGCGAATGCCAATCTTACAAACATAACTGTATCTCCGAATACAACATATCGATTAAGATTAATGAGAACTAATGGACCAAACTCAAACGATATGACGGGTACCATTTGTATCTTTGACACAACAATTTTAACTAACTTCACATGTGCAACAGCAACCAGCCTCCCTTGTGGCACTTCAAACTTAGCAGGCACAACAGTTGGATCTACAGGAAGCACTGCACATGGAAGTGGATGCACAATGAGTAATTACGGCGCATGGTATACATTTGTAGGAGATGGACAATTAACAACCATTACTTCAGTTGCAGGTTCTGGATTCGATCATGAAATGTCAATATCATCTGGTAGTTGTGGAAGTTTAACCAACATTACGTGTAGGGATTCAGGTTTTACGGGTGGAACTGAAAGCCATACTTTTAGCACTACTAATGGGGTAACTTACTACGTTTATATTGCTCATTATTCAGATACTGGAACAACTACTGGCACTTTTACAATATCTAGAAGTTGTAGTGCTCCTATTTCAAACGACAATTGTGCTGGCGCAATTAGTGTACCAGTAAATCCTACAAGAACTTGTGCTTCAACTGTTAATGGAACAATTTTTGGAGCTTCAGATTCAGGCGTTACTGGAAGTGGTTGTGGAGGTACTGATGATGATGATGTATGGTATAGTTTTGTAGCAACTGCTTCAACTCATTATATTGAACTATTAAATGTAGCTGGAAGCACAACAGATTTATACCATGCAGTTTACGGCGGAAGTTGTGGTTCTTTAGGAACTGCCTTAGTTTGTTCTGACCCTAACACAAGTACTGTAACTGGACTTACGCCAGGGAATACTTATTATATTCAAGTATATTCTTGGACTAGCACATCAGGACAAAACACAACATTTGATTTATGTGTTTCTACTGACCCTCCTTGCTCAGGAACACCAGTAGCAGGTACAGCAACCACTTCTCCTGGATCAGGTAATCCTGGTTCAAGTTACATAGTTTCAGCAACTGGATTCACAAGCAATGTAACAGGACTAACATTTCAATGGCAATATAGTACAAACGGAGGAACTACATGGACAAATGCAGGCGGAGCAACAACTTCTTACTCAAACTATACAGCAACTGCTCCAGCATTAGGTACAACAGTTTTATGGCAACTTATAGTTACATGTACAAATAGTGGTTTAAGTGCAACCTCATCAAATGGAAGTTTCACGTCCGTTAATACCATAAACGTTCCTGCATCTGGAAACAACAGCGTAACTTGTGGAACCAATATTGCGCTTTATGATAATGGCGGATCTACAAGCAACTATTCAAACAGTTCAGATGGTTATACTATACTAGATGCAGGTGTTGGCGCAACAATTAACATTAATGGAAGCTACAGTACTGAAAGTAGTTTTGACTATATCAACATTTATAGTGGTTCTGGAACAGGCGGCACATTATTAGCCTCATATTCTGGCAGTGGCACTATAAACTATACTGGCGCAGCTGGTCAAACTCTTACTGTTGAATTCACTTCTGATGGTTCAACTACTTATTCTGGTTTTAATCTAACAGTAACATATAGCGGTTCTTGCTACACACCTTGCTCTGGCACACCAACTGGAGGAACAGTTTCAACCAATCCAAATACAGGTTGGCCTGGCAGTAGTTATACAGTTTCTGCAACTGGAATGACACTAGCATTGAACATGACCTATCAATGGCAATATAGTACTGACGGTGGTTCAACCTGGACAAATGCTGGTGCTTCTACTACTAGTTATGCAGATTATACTGCAACCGCACCTGCGAGTGGAGATGTTCATTGGCAATTAATAGTTACATGTACAAATAGCAGTCAGTCGGCTACTTCTACTACAGGTGTTTTTGTAACAATGTCCGTAAGTGATGTTGCTACAGGATGTCCTAATGTTGTTTCAGGAGGACTCGGTTTAAGTGGTGCTGATCCAGCTCCTTTCAACTGTACCGATACTTCAACTTGTGTTGATTTAGAAGCAACTTATCTTGATTTAGGTGAAACTACTGATTATATAGTTGAACCAATTTTATACAATCCACCATTTGCTTTTGATGGTTTAGCAAATCCTGTAAGTGTTAATACAGACGATGTTTGGTCGCCACTTATTAACTTACCTTTTGACTTTTGCTTCTACGGTAACACTTATAATCAATGTACTATAGGATCTAATGGAATTCTTTCCTTCAATACAGCTTTAGCAGGAACATCTAGTGGATATAGTTTTAGCAATAATATTCCTATTAGTGGAGACCCAAGATTAGTAGAAAATTCAATATTTGGTGTTTTCCACGATATTGATCCTGGAGTTGGCGGAGAAGTTGGTTGGGAATTAATTACATTACCAACTGGATGTAGAGCACTAGTCGCATCTTGGCATGATGTACCTATGTTTTCAAACAATTCAATTTTATATACTGGAATGATGGTTTTATATGAAAACTCAAATATTATTGAAGTATATATTGAGAATAAAGAAATTGATGGAACTTGGAATGGTGGAAATGCAGTGGTTGGTATTCAAAATTCAACTGGAACTCTTGCAACTGTTCCTCCTGGTCGTAACGGACTAGATACAGATTGGACTACAACAAATGAAGCATGGCGATTCGTTCCAAACGGAACCTCAATAGCAACATTGACTTGGTATGAAGGATCAGGTGTTACAGGTCCAGTTGTTGGAACCACTCCTGTATTAAACGTTTGTCCAAGTTCAACTACAACATATACAGCTGAAATCACTTATACTCTATGTGACGGCACTACTTTAACAGAAACTGATGAAACTACAGTAACTGTAAACGGAGCAAAAGTTTGGAATGGTACAGTTAATAATGATTGGAATAATAACAATAACTGGACTCCTACAGGTAGACCTACTGCTTTAGACTGTGTTGTTATTCCACCTACTTCAAATGACCCTGTAATTTCAGGAACAGGTTACAATGGCTTAGGTTTAAATATGAGTATACAAAACGATGCAACTTTAACTGTAAATTCAGATAACTCGGTAAGTATAACAGATTGGGTTAACATAAGCACTACAGGCGAATTAGTTTTAGATAATTCTGCTAGTTTAATCCAAACTAATAATATAGCGAATTCAGGTGCTGGAAATATGCTTATGGATAGAGATGTAAATATTAGAAAACTTGATTATGTTTATTGGTCTTCTCCTGTAACTTCATTCTTATCAAGCTCAATTTCTCCAGGTACTTCAACTGGTCTTATTTGGAAGTGGACACCAACTGTTTCTGGAAATGGCACCGGCAATGCAGGTAATTGGGTAAATGGAAATGAAGCTATGACTGTTGGTAAAGGATATATAGTTAGAGGCCCTAACACTTACACATCAACTTTACAAAATTATACTGCTACATTCGTAGGAACACCTAATAATGGAGATATCTCTATTCCAATTACAAGAGGTAGTTATACTTCTGGAGCAACTTATCAAATTTGTGCTACTTGTACACCTGCTACAAATTTAGATGACAACTGGAATTTAGTTGGAAATCCTTACCCATCTTCTATCGATGCCATTGATTTCTTAACTGCCAATACAACAATTGATGGTTATATTAAAGTTTGGACACATGGAACACTACCAAGTTCAGCAACTGTTGACCCATTTTATGAAAGCTATGTATACAACTATACCGTTGGTGACTACATTACCTACAACAGTACTGGAACATCATCTGGGCCTGGTATGTTTAACGGATATATTGCGGCAGGTCAAGGGTTTTTTGTATCAATGTTAGATGGCGGTCCGTCAACTAAAAATTTAAATTTTACAAATTCTTTTAGAAGTAACACCTACGATAATAGTCAATTCTTTAAAAATTCAACAAATGAAAAACATAGGATTTGGTTAGATATAATTGCACCAAACAATAACTCTACAAGAGCATTAGTTGGTTACGTAAGTGACGCCACTTATGATAAAGACAGATTGTTTGATGCTAAAACTGATAATAAAATTGATTTAAATCTATATTCATTAATTAGCGACGAAACATTTACTATTCAAGGTAGACCTACTCCTTTTGATGAAAATGATATTGTGCCTTTAGGATTCAAAGTGCCTTCTACAGGAATTTATTCAATTGGAATTGCAGCATTAGATGGATTATTTGAAAATACAAATCAAGCAATCTTTATACAAGATTTAGAATTAAACATAATACACGACTTGAGAAGCATGCCTTATACATTTAATGCAAATCAAGGTGAAAACAATACTAGATTTAATTTAATTTATAAAAACTCATTAAGTACTGAAGAAACTATTAATAATGAAAATAACGTTTGGGTCTCTGCTTTTGACAATTTAGTTGTAAATTCAAACAATCAAAATATTATTTCAGTTAAAGTATTTGATATTCTTGGCAGAGTTTTAACAAACAAAACCAATATTTCAAATAAAACAGTTGAATTAAATGAATTACTTAAAACAAATAGTGGGTTAATTCTTGAAATTACTCTTGAAAACAATAAGGTTATTTACAAGAAAACAATTTTTTAAATTAAATAACAACTCAAAAACAAAAGCCTTCAAAATTTTGAAGGCTTTTTTTATAACCAACAAATAACTGATTAAAAGACAATTATCGAAAAAAAACTGACAAAAAGTACATCTAATCGATTTTATTTCCATATTGTCGATTTTTTAACATTAAATAAAGGATAATATAATGTAAATTATATTTTTGAGCAAAATTTCTACATAATCTCTAAAAACTATAAAAAAATGAAAAAAATTTTGCTTTTAACCTTACTCTTTTTCAGTTGTTTAATTTTTTCTCAAGTTGGTATTGGAACTACAGCCCCGCAGGGTGCATTAGATGTATCCTCAAATACTGATGGTTTACTTATTCCAAGAATATCGTTATCAGCTACAAACGTTGCTACAGTGATCACACCTACAACTTCTGAATTAGTCTACAACACAAATACTTCTGCAGTAGGACCCAACCAAGTAACTCCAGGTTTTTATTATTGGAATGGAACATTATGGGTTAGACTTAATACTGCAAGTAACGATTGGGCTTTAACAGGTAATTCTGGAACAACTGCAGGCACAAATTTCATAGGAACAACAGATGCTCAAGATTTAAGGTTCAAAACAAACGGAATAAACAGAATGAACATTTCTAATACAAATGGTCAAATTCAATCTTATTACTCTGGTGCAGCTGGAACACCCGCATTCTCATGGAATGGTGATGCAAATACAGGTGTTTTCCAAGGAGGCTCAGATGTTTTAGGATTTTCTACTAATGGAGTTGAGAGAGTGAAAATGAACAATACAGAAACTGTTGTAAACGATGGAAGCACAAATTATGACTTTAGAATTGAATCAGACAATAGAACGAATGCTTTATTTTCAGATGCAAGTCTAGATGCAGTAATATTTGGTTCTACAGGAACATTATTTGACGATGGAAATTCTTTTTCTACATACACATCTTTTTATTCTACAACAATAGATTATGTTGCTGATTTTGATAGAGGAACGTCAAGAGGAACAACAATGGGACTTGGTTCAATAGAATATTTGGTAGACGGTGAAGCAGAACTTTTTATTAGTGACAACTTTTCTCCAATCTCACATATCACTTATGATTTAGGATATGAAAACATGTGGGATGATATATATGCTGATGATTATTGGAACATATCTGACTTACGTGCAAAAAAAGAAGTAGAACCAATGAAATATGGTTTAAATGAACTAATGAAATTAAAAACAATTTCCTATAAATTAATCGACGATCCTTATCAAGACCAAAAGATAGGATTAATTGCTCAAGAAGTTAATCAATTTATCCCAGAAGCAACTAAAACGCATAATCAAAAGAAAAATGAAAAAGGTGAAATTAAAACAGAAGAATTAAAAGAAATTAAAGTTTCATACATTAATCTAGTTCCTGTTTTAATAAAAGCAATTCAAGAGCAACAAGATCAAATAGATGAATTAAAATTAAAAATTCAGAATTTAGAAAAATAATCCTTTTTTAAACTTTACAAAAAAGCCTCTAATTAGAGGCTTTTTTTATTAATGTTGTAAAACCATCGAAATTTGCCAAAATGTTAAAAATCAAGATAAATAAATTTTTTTTTGCCATTTATATAACATAATTATATATTTGCGCCCATATAACCTATATCTACTCAAAATGAAAAATATTTATTTAAGTTTATTAACACTGTTAAGCGTAACTTGTTTTGCGCAAGTTGGTGTGGGAACAACAGCACCTAAAGGTGCTCTTGATATTGAATCAACTACTAATGGTTTAATACCCCCTAGAGTTGCTTTAACTGCTACAAATGTTGCAGCTCCAGTGGTAAATCCACAAGGAGGAGCTTTAGTAGCTGGAACTTTAGTTTGGAACACTGCAACAGCAGGGACTATACCTAACAATGTTATTCCTGGAATGTATTATTGGGACGGAACCAGATGGATATCTCTTGCAGGTTCTCCAGGAGGCTTAGACTGGTCTCTTTCAGGAAACACTGGTACTAACCCAGCAACAAATTATGTAGGAACTACTGATAATGTTCCTCTAATCTTAAGAGCAAACAGCATAGAAAGAATAAGAATGGGAACAACTGAAACTGTTGTGAATGAAGATTCTCAAAACTATGACTTCAGAGTTGAAGGTATAGGTGAACCTGAGATGTTTTTTGTAGACGCAAGTACAAATCACGTACACATTAGAGCTTCATCTCCTTTCCCTACAATTGATATGTTTACATCAGTAGGACCAGCAAACGATTATCCAATTAATGGATATGCCTCAGGTCAGAGTAATGCTGCTGTTTATGGTCAACATACTACTAATGCAACTGGAACGAATATGAATGCGGGTGGCGCATTTGATGGTGCTGGAAATGGTTTTACAACTCAACCAGGGTGGAACGTAGGTGTTGTAGGAACAGGAACAGAAGCAGGTGTAATGGGTACTGCAACAAACCCTTCGAATAATAACGACGCTAGACAAGGAGGATATTTTTCTTTAACAGATACTGGTAATACTGTTCAATCTATAGCTAGTATTGCTGGTAGAGGAGCTGGAACATATTCAGATGTTTATTATGGTGGATATTTTGATAGTAATCAAAGTACAAATGATTATGCATACATAGGTTTAAGATATAATCCACCAGGACCACTACCAAATGCTGACTACGGTATTCTATCAGCAGGTACTAAGTCAACAATGGTAAGAGATGATGAAGGAAAAAATAGAATTATGTTTTGTACAGAAGCTCCAGAAGTATTATTTCAAGATTTTGGTGAAGCACAACTTGTTAATGGTAGAGCAACAATAGTTCTTGATGAGGTTTTATCAAAAAACATTTCAGATAAAAAACCTGTAAAAGTTTTCATACAATTAGAAGGTGATTGTAATGGAGTTTATGTAACTGAAAAATCCAATAAAGGATTTACTGTAATTGAATTAAATAAAGGCAAGTCTAATATTAAATTTTCTTGGCAGATAATTGGAAACAGAGCCGATGCATTAGACAAAAATGGCAATGTATCCTCTGAGTTTGATGAGCTAAGATTCCCTGTAGGACCAGAGAGATTATCTTTCCCTAAACCAGGTATATCTAAAAGTTTAAAAAACTAAAAAGATTTATAAAATATTTTTATAAAAAGACCTTTTCTAAAAGAAAGGTCTTTTTTATGCTATATATCGATTTTTTTTAACATTTTGTCGATATTAAGCTGTTTTTAATTAAAAATTACATGTTAATTTTTATTTTAGGTGAAATTAACATAACCTTTTACTAATGAAAAACTTATACCTATCAATTGCACTATGTGTAACTTTATTTACTAGTGCTCAAGTTGGAGTTGGAACAACTACTCCTGCTGGTGCTTTAGATGTTAATTCAAGTACAAACGGTTTTGTACCTCCCAGAGTTTCTTTATCAGCTACAAATGTACAAGCTCCTGTTGTTAACCCGCAAGGTGGAGCTATTCCAGCTGGAACTATTGTTTGGAATACCGCTACTGCTGGTGTATCTCCAACTAATGTTGCCCCAGGGTTATACTATTGGAATGGAACAAGATGGGTAGCCTTTGCAGGTTCTCCCGGTGGATTAGATTGGTCATTAACAGGAAATTCGGGTACCACGGCTGGAACAAATTTTCTTGGAACAACCGATAATGTTGGTTTAGACTTTAGAACAAATAATAATGTTGTTGCTACTTTTGAAAATTCTGGAAGATTTGGAATTAATATTGGTCCACAAACTTTTGCTCAAACTATTTCCTACTCAAATGTTAACACAATTGATGCAATAGTTGGATACTCAGCAATTGATGGTGGTACGGGTATTTATGCAAGATCTCAAGGTACTGGAGGTGTTGGACTATACGCCTCAAATAATGCCACTGGTGGTTGGGGTGCTTATGGTTACAATAGCAACACTACTTCTGGTGTAGGCACAGTAGGTCAATCAGCAGGAAGCACTGGAACTGGAGTTGTTGGTTTAGCAAATGGAACAACTTATTCTACTTTAGTGGGTTACGCACAAGGAGTTGCCGGAACTGGACAAATAGGTGTTTATGGTATGTCTACAGGAACAGCTGCTACACAAAGATATGGCGGTTATTTTACTTACGATATGGATAACAACTTAGCTACTAGCGACGCGAATAGTCCGCATGCTATTCTGGCTGGTCGCGGCAGTAATTTTTTAGGCGGCAATATTTATTTTGGTGGTTACTTTGAAGGTGGGCAAGATAATACTGCTTCAACTCCAAATACAAATCCAGATGATAATGGGAATGGAAACACTGGAGATTTTGCATATGTTGGAGCTAGATGGGGAGGTACAAATTATAAAATTTTAGGAAATGGAGTTGTTTCAACCATAATAGACGGAATTGATGAAAAACAACATGTTATGTTTGCTCCTGAATCACCAGAAATTGTTTTTCAAGATTATGGAGTTGGAAAGCTAAACAATGGAGTTGCTAAAATAGAAATTGATCCAATTTTAGCAAAAAACATAGTTGTTAATGAAAAACACCCGCTTAAAGTTTTCATTCAATTAGAAGGTGATTGTAATGGCGTATTTGTAACTAACAAAAGTGCAAAAGGTTTTACTGTAAAAGAATTACAAAACGGAACTAGCAATGTAAACTTTAGCTATCAAATTGTAGCTACAAGAATTGATAGAAAAGATAACAATGGAAATGTTTTATCTAAAAATGCAGATGTAAGACTTCCAATCGCTCCAGGCGCACTTCCAAAAATTGAACAAAAAAATATTCAAACTAAAATAATTGAAGATAAAGAAATAAGAATTGAAGATAAGAACTAAATAAACTTCAAAAAATACCAAAAAGACCTCTTCTTTAAATAGTCGAGGTCTTTTTCTTCCGCATACGCTTCTCTTTCGAATGAAATGTTATGATATGCTTCTCTCCTATTTCTATATTGCACAAATCGAACCAAAAATTCAACCCCATACCAAACAAAAAAAGGAAGAATCAATAATTCTAATTGTTGTCTAATATGAATTCTCTCATGATTTACTAAAACTTCATTTCGCTTATCTTCTTTTCGTAACAAGAAAATAAACGGAAACAAAGTGATACCTCTGTAACCTTTCGGCAATAAATATTTGAAAACAATTATAAACATTTACTGCAAAGTTGCTAAATTTGTCGTTATGAATAACGATTTAAATCCGAATAATTTAAAAGAAGGCGAAGATTTTTATTATACTCCTGAAGGATATAAATGCTTTACCTCCAACTATCATCTAAAAAGAGGATATTGTTGTAAAAGTGGATGTCGTCATTGTCCCTACGGGTTTGATAAAAATACGGGAACTAATAAAAAACCAACAACCAACAAATAAAATGGATATCCATTTACAAAATTACCGAATCAAAATATTTAAGTCTTACCATAGGTCAGACATTCGTTATCCTTAGTTTGTTTTTTTAAAAATAAACAGATAAAGAAATAACGAAAAACAAAAATCATGACATTTCAAGAACAAATATTAGAAGGAATACCTTCAGTTTTACCACAGCCAAAAGTTTACGAACCGCAAATTAATCATGCGCCAAAACGTAAAGAAATTTTAACTGACGAAGAAAAGAAATTAGCAATCAAAAATGCTTTGCGCTATTTCGAACCTCAACATCATGCTACACTAATTCCTGAATTTAAAGAAGAATTAGAAAAATACGGTCGTATTTACATGTATCGTCTTCGTCCAGATTACGAAATGAAAGCAAGAAACATTAACGATTATCCAGGTAAAAGCTTACAAGCTAAAGCCATTATGTTAATGATTCAAAACAACTTAGATTATGCTGTGGCTCAACACCCACATGAACTTATAACGTATGGTGGAAACGGAGCTGTATTTCAAAATTGGGCTCAGTATCGACTAACTATGAAATATTTGGCTGAAATGACTGATGAACAAACATTAGTCATGTATTCGGGTCATCCCATGGGATTATATCCTTCGCACGAAAATGCGCCAAGAGTTGTAGTTACAAACGGAATGATGATTCCTAACTATTCTAAACCAGACGATTGGGAAAAATTTAATGCCTTAGGCGTAACACAATACGGACAAATGACAGCGGGAAGTTATATGTACATAGGCCCACAAGGAATTGTTCACGGTACAACTATCACGGTATTAAACGGATTTAGAAAAATCAAGAAAAGTCCAAGTGGAAGTCTATTTGTTACTTCTGGTTTAGGCGGTATGAGTGGCGCACAACCAAAAGCAGGAACCATAGCAGGATGTGTTACCGTTTGTGCTGAAGTAAACCCAAAAATTACAAAAATTCGTCACGAACAAGGTTGGATTCATGAAGTAATTGAAAACATCGACGAATTAGTAATTAGAACTAAAAAAGCTTTAGAAAACAAAGAAGTCGTTTCCATCTCATATTTAGGAAATATTGTTGACGTTTGGGAAAAATTTGACCAAGAAAGTTTACACATCGATTTAGGTTCAGATCAAACTTCACTGCACAATCCTTGGGCAGGTGGCTACTACCCTGTTGGCATTTCATTTGAAGCTGCTAATGAAATGATGGCCAATAATCCTGAGCAATTTAAAATTGAAGTTCAAAAAACATTACGCCGTCATGCAGATGCAATCAATAAACATACCGCAAAAGGAACGTATTTCTTCGATTATGGAAATGCTTTCTTATTAGAAGCTTCTCGTGCTGGTGCAGATGTTATGAACCCGAATCCAACTTTAGGTAGAGAGTTCAAATACCCATCTTATGTGCAAGATATTATGGGTCCAATGTGCTTCGATTATGGATTTGGACCATTCCGTTGGGTTTGTGCATCAAACAATCCTGAAGATTTACAAAAAACAGATGACATTGCATGTGCGGTTTTAGAAGAAATGATGAAAAATTCTCCAGCTGAAATTCAGCAACAAATGGCAGATAACATTCAATGGATTAAAGGAGCGCAACAAAACAAATTGGTTGTTGGTTCACAAGCTCGTATTTTATATGCTGATGCCGAAGGACGAATTAAAATTGCAGAAGCTTTCAATCAAGCTATTTCTAAAGGTGAAATTGGTCCAGTTGTATTAGGTCGCGATCATCATGACGTATCTGGAACTGATTCTCCATATAGAGAAACTTCAAACATTTATGATGGTTCTCGTTTTACTTCAGATATGGCTATTCACAACGTAATTGGAGATAGTTTCAGAGGTGCAACTTGGGTTTCTATTCACAATGGTGGAGGCGTTGGCTGGGGAGAAGTAATTAATGGAGGTTTTGGCATGCTTCTTGATGGTAGTAAAGAAGCATCTAAACGATTAGAGTTGATGCTTTTTTGGGATGTAAATAATGGTATTTCAAGAAGAAGTTGGGCACGTAATGAAGGAGCAATTTTTGCTATAAAAAGAGCTATGGAGACGCAACCTTTATTAAAAGTTACCATCCCTAATATAGTTGATGAAAATTTATTGTAGTTTCAAGTTTAAAGTTTCAAGTTATTTCAAATAAAGAAAAACTCTAAACCTGAAATCTGAAACTTTTAACAAACATAATTATGAAAACAATTAAATTACTTTCGTTACTATTTATTGTAACTTTAACTTCTTGTAGTTCGGTAAGAGTTAATGCAGATTATGATAAAAAAGCAAACTTTGATTCGTATAAAACTTATGCGTATTTGAAAAGCGGTGTTGACAAGGCAGAAATTTCTGATTTAGATAAAAAGAGAATTTTACATTCTATTGATGAAGTTATGGTATCTAAAGGATTCACTAAATCAGACAATCCTGATATACTTGTTAGCATTTTTACTCAAGAAAGAGAACGTGTTAACGTTTACCAAAACTACGGATTTGGATGGGGATGGGGTCCTTGGGGGGGTATTGGCTTTAACAATGTTACATCTACCCCAGAAGGAACATTATTCATAGACTTCATCGACGCTAAGAATAAGGAGTTAATTTGGCAAGGTCAAGGAACGGGATATTTAACTGAAAATGTTGACAAAAAAGATCAGCGAACTAAAGAATTTGTTTCAAAAATATTGGCTCAATATCCTCCTCAAAAAAAATAATATAAATTTTATACATTTATAACCGTAACAAGTAACTTGTTACGGTTTTTTATTTAGATTATGAAAAGACTTTTACAATTAATAGCAATAAGCCTTTTTGTTGCTTCTTGCAGTTCTACAAGCACATTAACACTTAGCGTCCCTCAACCTTCTAATGTATATCTTTCTAAAGAGGTTAAAAATGTTGGAATCATTAACAGAAGCGTTCCAAACGTTAAATACAACAAACTTGATGCAATTGATAAAATATTAACTGCAGAAGAAAAAAATTTAGATATTAATGCTGCTAATGAATCTATATTAGGTTTACAAAGTGCCTTAAAAGAAAATAAGAGATTTGAAAATGTATTAGTAATTGACAGTCTATTACTTAAAGATTATGGTATTGATATTTTCTCACCTGAATTAAAGCAAGAAGAAATCGAAAAACTTTGTGCGCAAAATAATTTAGATGCAATTTATGAACTATCGTTTTATGATACAGATGCATTGGTAAGTTATAAAACCACAAATGATATGCTTCCAAATTCTTTTGGAATTAAAATCCCAACACTTGTTCATCATGTCACAATTAATACCATGATAAAATCGGGTTGGCGAATTTATGATAATGTTTCCAAAAAACTTTCTGATCAATATAGCAGAAATGATAAAGTTGTAGTTTCCGGAAGTGGAATAAACCCTATTAAAGCATACGAAACTATAAAAAATAGAAAAAACGAAGTCTATAGAATTAGTAAAAAAATAGGACAAAATTATGCTTATGAAATTGTGCCTTATACTATTAGAGAAAGTAGACTTTATTTTGTAAAGGGAAATTCAAATTTTGAAAAAGCACAAAGAAGAGCACAAACCGGAGATTGGAATGGCGCTGGCGAACTTTGGAAAATTGAAACTACAAACGCTGATTCAAAACTAGCAGGTAGAGCCTATTATAATATGGCAATTATAAGCGAAATAAACGGAAACCTAGATGAAGCACTAAATTGGGCTTCTCAATCCTATTCAGATTATGGAATAAAAGAAGCACTTCAATATACTAGAATATTAAAATCACGTATCCAGAAAAAACAAATTTTAGAAGCTGAAAAATTATAATCAACTTCGGTTCATCTAGATTGCTTTGTCGCCAAACATTTTGTATTTTTACAAAAAACAAACACAGCCATAAGATGGAAGCAAATTTTGAAAGCAACCCTTTGATTGACAGACTACCTGCTCATTTAAAACAATTTATAAAACCACAAGATTATGAAGATTACACTCCAATTAATCAAGCGGTTTGGCGCTATGTAATGCGTAAAAATGTAGATTATCTTTCAAAAGTTGCTCACGATTCCTATTTAGAAGGCTTACGTAAAACTGGAATTGATATCGAATCAATTCCAAGTATGTACGGAATGAATCGTATTCTAAAGGAAATTGGTTGGGCTGCAGTAGCAGTAGATGGATTTATTCCACCTAATGCTTTTATGGAATTCCAAGCTTACAATGTTTTGGTAATTGCTTCCGATATTCGTCAATTAGAACATATTGAATACACACCTGCTCCAGATATTATTCACGAAGGCGCTGGCCACGCTCCTATTATTGCCAATCCTGAATATGCAGAATATTTACGACGTTTTGGTGAAATAGGTTGTAAAGCTATTTCATCGGCACGTGATTATGAATTATATGAAGCTATTCGATTATTATCTATTTTAAAAGAGGCAGAAGACACTCCAGAAGAAGAAATAAAAAAGGCTGAGGACCAAGTTGATTTTCTTCAAAATAATATGGGAGAAGCTTCTGAAATGGCTAGAATTAGAAATCTTCATTGGTGGACGGTTGAATATGGTTTAATTGGAACAGTTGAAGATCCAAAAATTTATGGCGCTGGACTTTTATCATCTATTGGGGAAAGTGAGTGGTGTATGACGGATAAAGTAAAAAAACTACCTTATGATATTAGTGCTGCTGATGTTAGCTTTGATATTACAAAACCTCAACCTCAACTTTTTGTAACACCTGATTTTGCATATTTGAATATGGTCTTGGAAGAGTTTGCGAATAAAATGGCTTTACGTAAAGGAGGCCTTTCAGGAATTAAAAAACTTATTGAATCAAATGCATTAGGTACCATTGAATTGAGTACAGGTTTACAAATTTCGGGAGAATTTACTAATGTCATTGAAAATGAAGGAAAACCAGTTTACATTCAATGCACTGGAAAAACTGCATTAGCATATCGTGAAAAAGAATTAGTTGGTCATGGAACGGAATATCATGCTGAAGGTTTCGGTTCACCAATTGGTAAATTAAAAGGAATCAATCTTGCTATAGAAGATATGAGTCCGCGTGATTTGGCGGCTTACGACATTCATGAAGGACAAAGAGTTACACTTGAATTTGAAGGAGACATTAAAGTTTCTGGAGAAATTATAACTGGGACTCGAAATATTCAAGGTAAAATTTTAACTATTAAGTTTAAAGATTGTACCGTTACTCATGGTGATACCATATTATTTATGCCAGAATGGGGAATTTATGATATGGCTGTTGGTAAAGAAATTGTTTCTGCATTTTCTGGACCAGCCGATGTGAATAGTTTTGATATGATTAATCACGTACCTTCGAGTCAAACGATAAAACAAAAAAAATCTCCTGAAAGAGAAGAATTAGAAACATTATATAGAAACGTTCGATTAATAAGAGAAAATAAGCCCGCAGAAATTACACTTAAAGAAGCCTTTGGTGCAGTTAGTGGAAATCATCCTAATGATTGGTTGCTAACAGTTGAAATTGCAGAATTAGCTAATGCAGAAGGCAATGAAGACCTTCTTGAAAAAGCTTTATTACATTTAGAAAGTATTAAGCAAAAAAGACCTGAAGTTGTTCATTTAATTACAAATGGTATTGAATTAATAATGCGCGAAAATGAAGCTGTTTAATCGCGTAACTTTTGTTACAGAAAGAGTTGTATTCCTTACTTAAATTTGTTAAAAAATTAAAACTATGGGAATTTTAGATATTTTAGGTTTTGGCAACAAAACAAATGATGTTCAAGAATATGTTGCAAAAGGAGCTATAATTTTAGATGTTAGAACTCCTGAAGAATTTAGAGACGGTCATATCGAAGGTTCAAAAAACATTGCTTTGCAAGTTTTGAACGGGAAAATTAGCGAAATTAAAAAATGGAATAAACCAGTAATTGCTTGTTGCCGTAGCGGAATGAGAAGCGCACAAGCGACTTCAATTTTAAAACAAAACGGAATTGATTGTATAAACGGCGGTGGCTGGACTAGTCTTCAAAATAAATTATAAAAAAAGCTCCTTTACAGGAGCTTTTTTTATAATTTATTCATTGTGTTCTGACTATTCTTTTATTAATTTAAAATTACAAATTTGTTTATCTTCACTAAAAATTTTAACAATATAAAAACCTTTTGAATAATCACTTAAATCAAACTGTATTAGATCAAAAGTTGCATTTTTAGAAACTATCTGTTTACCAAAAATGTCATAAACGGTAATTACTGCTCCACTTGGTACATTTTTAATATAAAATACTCCATTAGAAGGATTTGGGTAAATTTCTAACTCTGAAACATTGTATGATGAAGTACTTAAAGACACATCCCCTATTTTACGTATTTTAGTATTACTTTTATCAGCGACATAAACAATCCCTGAAGCATCTAAAGTAATTCCCGTAGGATAATAAAACATTGCTTCTGTAAGAGCTAAACCATCTGCATAACCTGGCCCAATACCTGCAAAAGTACTAGTTTCTCCTGTAGAAGTAATTTTTCTTATTCTGCTGTTGTTATAATCAGTAACATACACATTTCCTGAGTTGTCGACCTCAACATCATGAGGTCCATAAAACAATGCATTAGTCCCGTCTTGGTAACCATAATTTCCATAATATTGACCTGCAAAAGTAGTTACAACACCTGCTGGTGTAATTTTACGAATTTTGTTATTACCATAATCAGCTACATAAACATTACCTGAAGCATCCACAGCTAAACCTTCTGGATTACGGAATTTTGCTGCAGCGCCAGTACCATCTTCATAACCAAGTGGTAACGATCCTGCTAAAGTAGTTACAACTCCTCCAGGTGTAATTTTACGAATTGTCCAACCATCTGCAACATACAAATTGTCTGAAATATCTATTGCAAGTCCAGTTGGAGTTGCAAATGATGCAGCAGTTCCAGTACCGTCGATAACATCAGAAACACCATTTCCAGCAAAAGTAGTTACAACCCCTGTTGGAGTAATTTTACGAATTCTGAGGTTAATTTGATCGACAACAAAAATGTTGCCAGATGAGTCCAATACAATACCTTTTGGTTGCGCAAACTGAGCAGCTGAACCAGTTCCATCGGCATATCCATAAGTTCCTCCAGCAAGTGTAGTTACTACTCCAGTTGGCGTAATTTTTCGAATATTATGATACAAATCATCAGTTACATACAAATTACCTGATGCATCTGTTGCAATGTCGTATAGCCCTCCAAATTGTGCTGCACCACCAGTTCCGTCTGTATTACCTCCAGTACTACCAGCAAGAGTACTAACAGTAATTTGTGCAAAACTAAAAACGTTTACAAAAAGTGTTACAATAAAAACAAGATTAACTTTGAAGTTTAGTTTATTAAATTCCATTATTATATTTTTTTTCAAATTTACTTTTCAAAAACACACAAAAAAATAAGGCATTTGCCTTATTCTTAAAAAATATAATTTACAAATCAAATCAAATTATTTCGTTTTGCCTTTTGCACTGCTTCTAACTTAGAATGTACTTGTAGCTTACTATAGATATTTTCAATATGCTTACGAACTGTTGAAGGTGACAAAAATAAATTTTCTGCAATGACACTATAACTCAAGCCTTTACTCAATTGCTCTAAAACTTCTATTTCTCTTGTAGTTAGCTTTACTTCTTCAACTTCTTTATCTACTATTTCAAAATCTATAGGATTTCGCAGTAACTTTAATGTTTTAAGCGCAATTGAAGGAGTCATAGCCGCACCTCCTGAAAGCGTTTCTAAAATCCCTTGATATAAACCATTAGGGTCTACTTCTTTCAGTAAATAACCATCTGCTCCAGCTTTAATAGCATTGAAAATATTTTCATCATTATCGAAAACCGTTAGCATTATAATTTTAATTTGAGGATAACGTTTCTTTATTTCTAAAGTTGCTTCAATACCATTCATAACTGGCATTTCTATATCCATAAGAATAACATCTATGTTTTTGTCTTGTTCTAACTTTTGAATAATCTCTTTTCCATTACCCGCTGAATATTTGAACTGAATATCTTCAAAAAAAGACAACTTTTCTTTAATTGCATTAATTAAAAAACTATTATCATCT
This sequence comes from Flavobacterium okayamense, assembly GCF_019702945.1. NCBI lineage: Bacteria > Pseudomonadati > Bacteroidota > Flavobacteriia > Flavobacteriales > Flavobacteriaceae > Flavobacterium > Flavobacterium okayamense. The sequence goes on along the minus strand of NZ_AP024749.1, from coordinate 1,407,794 downwards.
ACGATTGCTATTTTGATTACGTTGCTCATTATTCTTCGGTTACCATTTTTAAAAACGCTATTACTTTTTCTTCTTCTAGTCTTTCGTCGTCATTTTTTTTGTAATCTTTCATGAAAAAATCAACTGCCTTTTGAAAAGCTTTTTCATTCGATTTAATTCTTGCTAAAAACAAATCTACACCTGTACGAATTAAAATTAAAACAATTGCAGCGGCATAACCTCCATTTCCAAATATGATAAAAAATCCTGGAACAATTGCAACAAATTGTTGAATGATTATTCTAACATATGGCTGAAACATAAACAAAGCTAAATTTGTTTCTTCGTATCGTTTGTTCTTATAAAAATTAAACCAATATTTAAATATATGAGAAAATAACATTAAAACCAAAGCTGCCTGAACGCCTTCAAATTGTAAAACAGTTAAAAAATTGCCCATGCCTAAACCATCTGAAATTCTATCATCACCCATAGACAGAAAAACAAAAAAGAAAGTCGTTTGAATAAAAACAAAAAAACCGTAATGAACTAAAAAGAAAAGTGTTAATCCAAGTCCTGAATCTTTTTCATTTTTCATAGAATTGGATAAAAAAGTTATGGTTAGCATCTTTATCGCGTGAAAAACACCAATTATAATAGTTTCTAAGGCGTATACGATAACAAACTCAGTTGCACTTAGTCTACCAATTAAAATTAATGCAATATAAAATAATGCCGTTAACCAAACATTTTTATATTCTAATGAAAATAATTCTTTTAAATTCATTACAACTCTAAAATTTTAAATTCAACTCTTCTGTTTAATTGTTTTCCTTCTTCGGTATCGTTTGTAGCAATAAATTTTGTTTCACCATATCCTTTAGCTGATAATCTTGAAACTGAAATACCTTTATTTACCAAATAATTCATAACTGCAGTTGCTCTATTATTTGAAAGCGTCATATTATTAGCATCTGAACCCACAGCATCTGTATGCCCGCCAATTTCAATTTGCAAACCTTTATTTTCTTTTAAAACTTTAAATAATCGGTCTAATTCTGCATAAGATTCAGGCAATAAATCATATTTTCCTGAATCGAAGAAGATATTATTCAATCGAATGGTTTGTCCTTTTTCGATAGGATTCAAATACAAATCGACAACAATTTCTTTATACTCTGTTAGGTTGGCAACATCTACATTTTGAGTTACTGCATAATACCCTTCTTTTTGCGCCATAAAGCTATAACGCTTTCCGTAAGGTAAAACAATACTATAACTTCCAGTTGTAGGATCAGAAATTGCTGTTCCTAATTCTTTATCGGTTAATAAATCGTTGTAAACTATTGGAGCCGAAAGTGTTTTATTAGTTTTACTATCATACACTTTTCCTTTAATTAAAACAACTGGATCTTGTTTAACAGTGTTATCTATTTCCCAAATATCTTTTGCTCTACCTACATAAGCTTTATCTCCTTTTGCCGATAAAAATATACTTAATTCTGTTTTTACTGAATTGATAACATTTCCAAGGTTTTGAGGTTTAGACCAATTTTGCCAAGTATCGTCTAATCGTTTTGAAACAAACAGATCGTAACCCCCATAACCCGGATGACCTTTTGAAGAAAAATATAACGTTTTTCCATCGGAAGCTAAAAAGGGGTTTGTTTCATCTTCAAATGTATTAATTACATTTCCAAGATTTTTAGGCTTAGACCAGCTTCCGTCACTTTCTAAACTACTAACATATAAATCTTTTATCCCAAAACCTTCTTCTCTTTCTACTGACATTATCAAATTTTGATTGTCATTAGTTAAAAAATAAGCCACATATTTATTCTTATTTGTATAATCTTTAATAGTAACTGCTGTAGGAATTGACCAACCATTTTCAGTTCGCTTAGAAATAGAAACACCAGCTCCATCAGGATTAATCCCATCTGGTTTGTATTTATTACCTAAAAGCAACGTGTTATTATCTGGCGAAACTGAAATAACAAAGTTGAAATCTTTATTATTTAATGGTCGTCCCATATTTTTAGAAGAGGTCCAGTTTCCATTTCTGTCTTTTGTTGAATACCAAATATCATCTTTGTTACCATCTATATTTAAAGGACAATCTTTTTTTGTAACAAAAAGTGTTTTCCCATCCGCTGAAATTACAGGGTTAGTCTCTTCATACTCTTCTGTAGAAACTGTTGTTGGCAATTTTACCATTTTTAAATTAGGGTTAAATGATTCAACAACATCAATAGAAAGTGGATATTCTTTAATTGTTAACTCATCGATAGCTATTTTCATATTTGCGTCTAAAATAAAACCAACTTTAGATCCATAATATGAGTGCCAACCAGATTGATGTATTAGTTTGTCATTGATATAAACTTTTACAATATTAGCTCTTTTTTGAACCAAAAATTTATTTTCCCTTTTGTATCCGTTAATAAACTTGTGTGTTGCCCAAGCTTCATAATAATCAAATTTTCCATCTTGATATTGATATAATTGTGATTGCTTATCTGGTGTTATTCTTACAACATCGTAATATTTATTATTATTATAACATGACCAAACTAATCCATAAGTAGAATTATCAGCTTTAGATTCTAAAACACTTATTGAAGCTTCAACATCAAAATCAATTTCATCTGGTTTATTTAATGCTGAAAATAAACTCCATTTTGTTGCAGATGGATCTGAATTTTCTAAAATAAGTTTACCCTTTTCAATGTATACTTTAAAATTGGTATATGTATTTTCCCAGTTTCCTTTATTATCATCAAAAGTATCGTGATAAATTACTTTTTGAGCTAATAAAGACATATTAAAAAATACTAAAAAAGTAAGTAGGATTAAGTTTTTCATAATTCTAGATTTTATAAAACAAAAATGCTAGAATTATAAATTCATTTCAATACGTCAAATGCCCTATTTATTGAAAGTCAAATTAACTTTAGTTCCATTATTATCAGAAATAAAATCAATTGAAGCATTTAGTTCTTTTGCTCTGTTTTGAATCGTTTGCAGACCATTTCCATTAAAGGATAAACTATTAACATCGAACCCTTTACCATTATCTTTAATACTAATTTCAAAATCTTGATTGGTTTGATTAACATTAACGATTATCGAAGTAGCGCTTGCGTGTTTAATAGCATTGTTAACTGCCTCTTGTATAATTCTATAAATATTAATTCCATCTTTTGAATTGAACGTAAAATCTTTAGAAACGTTACAATTAAATTCGAAATGAATGCCTTGAAGAGAAGCTTTTGCTTGTTCTATAAAGTTTGAAATTCGGCTTTTTAAATCCTCAACTGAAATTTCCTCTTTATTCATCGCCCAAATGGTATCACGAAGTTCTTGAATTGTTTCCCTTGTAAATTGGCTTATTGTAGTTAATTTCTTTTCAACTTTCTCTTCAGTGTTAGACATATACATTTTCAAACTATCAATAGAAGAAATTATAAATGTTAATTGTGAACCAATATTGTCGTGCAAATCACGCGAAATAGCCAAACGTTGCTCTTGTAAACGATTATTCGTTTCTATTTTCAAAAGAGCTTCTGATAATTCTTTTTCTTTTTGAAGTTGTTTGTTTTTAAATTTCTGTTTGTTAAAAATTAATAACGAAACTAAAACTATTGAAAGGATAAATGCTCCCAATATTAAAAGTAAATTGTTTTTATTCTTAATTTTTAATTCGCGTTCTGCAACCTTGACTTTTTCTTTAGCCAAATCTTTTTCCTTCTTCTCTGTTTCGTATTTAACTTCTAACTCGTTTAAAGATTTTGCACTAGATTCTTTGAACTTTTCAATTGTAGAATTGTAAAATTTTGTATTGTAAAACTCGCCTTTTTCTATATTTCCAATCATGTAATTAGCTTCTGCTAAAGGCTTGTAAATTTCGACTTCATATTCAGAATCAGAATCATCGTTTTGCAATTCTTGTAAACCTAATTCCCCATATTTTATAGCTTCTTTCGGGTTTTTAAGTTTTACATAGATTTGTGCCAAACTACTATATACATGAACTTTTGCTTTTGAATTAAAAGGAACCTCAGTCGGTCTATTAAGCGTCTGCAAATTAAGACGCAATGCTTCTGTATAATTTTTCAAGTAAAACTCCGTATCGGCTAATCCTTTAATGGCATTATAATATTCGTGTTTATTGTCAATTTCTTTGGCTAATTCAAATCCATTTTGAAAAGATTCTTTTGCTTCATGGTGTTCGTTTGAATTGTTATAACAAACACCTAAATTATTATAACTAGCAATTTGACCTTGTTTGTCTTTATTATCAATTCTAATTTTAAGTGCTTTTAAATGGTATGGAATTGCTTTTTCAAACAACTCCATTTCTTGATAGATTAACCCAATATTATTATAACTTGAAGCTAAACCTCTTTCGGTTGCCTTTTCATTTCTATGATGAACTTTAATAGAATTGAAGAAATAATTTAAGGCTTTCTCATTTTCACCTTTGTTCCAATGAAACATTCCAAGATTATTTAGTGTATGTTCTTCGTGGACTAAAAACTTATTTTTTCGACTATAATCTAACGATTTATTGAAAAAATAACGAGCAGAATCTGAGTTTCCGTTGATGTCATAATAAATACCTTTAATTCCTAATACAGAATTATAGCCAAACTTTTCATTTGCAGCTAATGCAATCTTCTCGGAAGTTTCAAGTAATTCTTTTGCTTTATCTTTATCGCTAAAGAGATATTTCCAAACGATTTGATTGTAAACCGCTACTTTGGTGGAATCATTTTTAGTAGAATTGATAATTTGATATAAACTATCAATTTTAGTTTGTTGAGAAAAACTTAATACAAAACTGAATATAGCTAGAAATAAAAAGCGAAACTTCATTAGTAATTTTATTAAAATAGTATTTAACGAAGTTAAAATAGTTATTTTTTTCAACAAATCATTGTTGAAATTTATTTTTATAACAATTCTTTTTTTAAGTCTAAAGTAATATTAGTTCCATTACTATCTGATTTTACAGTTAGCTTACTGTTTAATTCAGAAGCTCTTTTTTCAATAGAGTTTAGTCCGTTTCCTTTTTCGGTTTCCTGAAGATTAAAACCTGAGCCATTGTCTATAATTTCGATACAAATTTGATTTTCTAATTCTTGAATCATGACTTCAATTTTAGTAGCCTTCGCATGTTTAATGGCATTATTTACACTCTCTTGAATAATTCGGTAAATATTCATTCCGTCTCGAGAAGAAAAAGGTTTTAATTGTGTAGACTTTAAGTTGCTCGAAAAAATAAACTGTGTACCACTTAATGAAATTTTAGCATTCTCTATAAAATTTGAAATTCGCGTTTCTAAATCTTCTACTGTAATCTCTTCTTTATTCATGGCCCAAATGGTATCGCGAAGTTCTACAATAGTTTCACGTGTAAATGAACTTATATTGGTTAGCTTTTCATCAATTTTTGGGTTTTGATTTCCAAGTGCGAATTTTAAATTATCTATTGAAGAAATTATAAAAGTTAATTGCGAACCAATATTATCATGTAAATCTCTTGAAATTTGAAGACGTTGTTCTTGTAATTTATTTTGAGTTTCAATTTTTAATAAAGCATCTTGTAATTCACGTTCTTTTAAAAGTTGAACTGTTTTCATTTTTTGTTTACTATAGAGAAAATAACCTAAAAGTACGCTCAACAACAATAGAGAAATCACACTAATTATAATGGTGTTTTTCTCGGCAATTTTAGCTTTTTGAAGTAAAATTTCTCTTTCTTTTTTTTCAGTTTGGTATTTTACTTCTATTTCTTGAGATGCTTTTAAAGTTTCATCTTTATAGATTGTATTTAAAACTTCTAAATATTTTTTATGATAATAACTTAAACTATCTGCTTTTTTTTCAGAAGCATAGATATAAGAAAGTCCTAAATAAATTTCTCTTAATTTATCTTTAGAATTGTTCTTCTCAAATGCAGATTTTACGCTTAAATATCTTTTTTTGGCCTCATTATAATTTCCTATTCTTAATTCATTATTGGCTAATGTTAATTTAGAACTTTCTAAGTCAGCATCTAGTCCCATTTTTTCACGAATTTCAATTGACTTCTCTATGAATTGTGATGCTAATTCAAACTTATTTTGAGCCGTATAAATATTTGCAATATTATTATAAGTAGATGCCAAAGTCGAAAAGTTATTTGATTGTTCAGCATAATCTATTGCTTTATTAAAAGATTGTAAAGCATTTATAGTATCTTTTAAACTCAATTGAATATTACCAAGATTCATTGTTGAATTTGACAACAATAAGAACTGTTTTGTATCCTTATAATATTTTAAAGGTTTACTTAAATATTTTAATGCTTTCGAATAATTTCCCATTGAGAAGTAAGTCGATGATATATTGGATTCAAGATTCATGAAAACCGCACTATCTCCAACACTTTCATAATACTTATTTGCTTTAAAATAATAATACATTGTACTATCATATTTACTCATTTTATTATAAGCATTTCCTTTTTTAAAATAGAGTGATGCAATTCCTGCTTCATCATTTAAAAGTTTTCTCAATTTTAATGATTCATCTGTAAATGCTAATGATTTTTTATAATCACCTTTTACAAAATAAACTGTTGCTAAATCATTATAAGATTGTGCAATCAATGTTTGGTTTTTAGATAGTTTAGAAAGGCTTAAAGATTTTTCTCCATAAAACTTTGCAGAATCAATATTAACTTGCACATAATACCAAGCTAAATCAGCTGATAATTTTGCTTTTAGTTCAGTTTCTGTTTCATTTTGAAATTTTAGTTTAGTTTCAGAAATAATATCTTCAATTGATTGAGAAAATGTTTTAGTTGAGAAAAACAAAATCATTAAAACTAATATTCTTAAAACCTTCATATGTTACCTTTATTTATCTCGTAAAATTACCTTACCTATAAAGCAAAAAAAATACGGCAATTGCCGTATTTTAATCTTATCGTCCATTATAAAGAAATGGTGCCCAAAATTGTGGATGCTTATATACTTCACCAAAATCGCCATTTATAAACGAACGTTTAATTTGATTTAAAGTTTCTACAGTATTAGCATTTTTTTGCACCACTTTTTTAAACAAATTTTGCATAGTTAAAGCTGTTCCAGCATCACTTACAGGCCATAAAGACAGCATTGTTGCATTTGATCCAGCCACTAAAAAAGCAGAGTTTAAGCCGTTTATTCCTTCGCCCCCATACAACTTACCAATTCCAGTATCGCAAGCACTTAAAATCACCAAATCGGCATTTAAGTTTAAATTTGCAATTTCAGGCGCCAATAAAAAAGCATCTTCTCTTCCGTCGCCACCATTAGGTTGGGAAAACATTACACCGCTAAACTCAGGAATAATATCACTTGTAAATCCGTGTGTGGAAATTAAAAGATTTTTATATTCTTTTAATTCACCAGAAGCATTTGCTTTCTTAAAGTTGCTTTCGCTCATATCAAAACCTTTATAAACTTTAATATCGCTGGAAAGTGTTCCTACAAATTCAACTTCTTTCAAGGTTCCTTCTAAGTAATTAGCACCTCCAAAACCTAGTGCTTCTAATTCAGGTTTAAAGTTGTAAATTCCTTGGCTTATTTTTTTGTTTACCGCATCAGAAACTTTATAAAAATCTTCAATTCCTCTAACTGTTGGTTTTACATTTCCAGATGGTTGGTATTTTGCTCCACCAAACGCTAAAACCGATTTTCTATTAGTCGTATAATTTCTATTAGCGATAATTTTCCAAATAGTTGTATTAGGAATGTATCTAACATCGTGTGAAGAAACAAAGTATTGATTTTTAGGTGATAAAAACGCTTCAAATGGTAAATAATTTAATTCTGAAGATGAGCTAATGATTACTTTCGGATATTTTGCTAATATATCCTGAACTGGTTGTAGCGTTAAATCGTACCAAAAACGTAGAAAATCGTTTTGTACATTTTGTAATTGCGGATTAGCCGATTCTAATAATTGGCGTGTCCACTCAACAAGTGTAACAAAATCTTCTTTTTTATAAGCCGCTTGTTTTGTTGCATATCTTACTAATTGTCCGTCTTGATAATCTACTTGTAAATCATTCATGTACGGATTTAGTTTAGCAGGTATTTTTTTTACTCTATTGGTGTAAGTTTTCTTTAAACGAAGTAGTTCATTTATAGGATAATTATATCTAATTTCCGCCTTATCTTTAGTAATTGCAGTTATTATTACTTCACCAGGTTCACCAATAGTATAGGTTAATAATACTTCATCTGGTTTCAATAATTTTTGAGCATCAGAAATGGAAGCAATTGAAGTAGTTGAATTTAATTGGTCTTTTAAATAACCACTTCTGCTTTGCTCTTGTAGTTGAAATAATTTTTGAATGTTATTAGTTTGCTTATAACTCATTATCAAACCAGTATATACTCCAGAAATGTCATTCATGTATTCTAACTTTTGCTTAGCATTAAGATTGCTTTTTACTTTTTCGGCAAGTGCAATACTTTTTTCAAACTGAATTATGGCATTTCCATAATCTTTTCGATTGTAATAAATAAACGCTAAATTATTATACAAGTTTTGAGCTTGATCATAAATCTTATCTTTAATATAACCTTGCGCTGTTTCTTCGGTAATTCGTTGCGCATCTGAATACAAACCTTGTCTTGCTTTAATAATAATATAATTTGAATTTACTTCTCTAGTTAAGTAAACATCTTTTACTTTTTGAGCTAAATTATAGGCTTTAGTTAAATATTCACCACTTTTACTAATTTCAGATTGAGAACCACTCATTAAATAATATGCACCAATAGAATTGTAAGCTTTAGCTTTATAATAGTCATTATTTAAGCTATTTGCCGTTTGCTCTAATTGAAATGCCATTTGAAGTTTTTCTTGTTCTTTATCGCCAAAATTATCTAAAACATGAATTTTATGTAATTGCATATTTGCTAATTGATAAGAAACAAAACCTAAATTTTTATATTCTTCTAATGCTGAATTAATTTCTAAAAGTGCACCTCTTTCATCGTAACTTTTCTTTTTTAATATTGATAAAAACCAATAAGCATAACTACGCTGCCAGTATAAAGCTGAATTCCCTTTAGAGAGTGTTAAAAAAGTTTCAAATTGTTTTTTACACTCTGTGATGTTTCCTTTAGAATAAAAACTAGTAGCTTTTGCTAATGGAACTAATTTTAAAATTAACGGATTTACCGTTTGCATAGCGTTATATTTCGCGGCTAATTGGTCAATTTTATCACAAGCTGTTCCTTTTATAGCTCCATTAAAACATTGATCGAATTGTAAGGCTAAATCCGGATTATTATGGGTATGAAATATTTTGCTGTATTTTCCTTTTAAAGACGAAATATCTTTACCCAGAAAATAGCCTATTACATCCATATCTTTAAAAATCGCATCAGGAGATTTTTCAGTATTAAACTGAACAGCAAAGTTTAAGTTTTTTTCAGCTTCTGCAATGTTATTACTAAGAAAATAAATATAAGCTTGAGTAAAATATGAATATGGCAATAACGGTTGAATGCTTAACGCTTTATTCGACTCTATTTGTGCTTGTTTTAAATTTCCAGAACAGATATGATAATATGAACTTAAATAATAACCCGCAAATTCATCAGGAAAGTTAAGCATTAACAATTCGCTTCCTTCTTTCATTTTAGTAAGGTTTTTATTATTGTAACCTTCCATAAAAACCGCATAATAATCGTTAAAATTATTAGGTTGCGCAAAACTGCACAACCCAACAAATAACATTATTATTACTACTACTGATTTCATACTTTAAGAATTAAAATGGCGTTTTAATTACATTACTTTCATAATATCCTTTTTCGATAATATTTCCATTTTTATCGATTTTAAAACCCAACCCTTCTTTGTAGTTTTTATGCCAAAAACCTACATATTTTGTACCATTTTCATAAAAATATACGCCAAACTGTTTTCTTAAACCCTGAATATGTTGACCCATATATTGCTCGCCATCTTTCCAAACTTGAATTGCAGGAAATGATTTATTTGAAAACAAAAAGTATCCAATTGCATAGGAATCGTTGTCATACTTTTCCATATTAAAACCGTTAAACCCATTCGAATTTTGACCGTAACCATAATCAGCTACATTCGCTTTGTAACCTCCTATATCTTCTTTATCATTTGCGAATTGTTTTTTCCACTCTACATTCCCGTTTGCCATTTTAAAAGCTGGCCCTTCTTTTTTATCTTTTCTATAAGTGTATAGTTCTATTGTTCCTTGCTGTTTATTCATTAGAATTAAAGTACCGTCTTTTTGATGATCTTTATTATAATTTACATACGTTGTTCTCCCATCGGCATGAAGCACCATATTGGGACCAACAATTAAACCATTCATTCTAAAACCATAAGAAACATCACCATTATCGGCTGTAAAAGTTTCAAAACTTACTAAACCTTTTTTAACTTCTTTTTTACCTGCTTGATTCCCAAAATTTTGTTGGGAAAAACAAATTGATGTAAAAACTAAAAACACTAATTGAGCAAAATTTTTCATTTTTATTATTTTTTTAATTGAGTATAAAACTAGCTTAACATTCGTCCAAAAAAAATAGGGCAATTGCCGTATTTAAAACTATGTATTAGAAATTGATTTATTTTCTGTTTCGAACCAACTTAACAACAATAAATACTACTATACTAATAATTAAAAAAGGTGCCGCTATACCTAAAAAAATTATTAATCCTGGTAGAAAAGACAAAAAACTAGTCTTAACTTCATAAGGATTTTTAGCTTCAAAAGAATGTAAAACCCCATGATTACCTTGTTTTGAAAAAATCTCTATCTTCTCAAACAAGATGTGTGATTGTTCTAAAAAAAATGAAAATTCAAAATTTGAAATGGTTTCTCCATACGTAACAATTAAGTTATCATTTGGAGTGGGTGAAAAATTAGTTTTAGATCCTATTAAAATATTTTCTTTTTCATTGACATGAAAATCGAAATGAGAAGAAATTCCAGCAATATCTTCAACTTTCAATCCGTCTTTTAATTCAATTACAAACTTTCCATCTTCTATCGGTTGTTTCCAAACACTTCCCGATTCAAGTAAATAAATAAATGCATTTTTTTGTTCGTGAGAATAACCTTTCGTAATTCCTCCATCATTTGTATTAACTAAAAAATATACTTCGATCTCTTTGCTTTCTGTTGGTTTAAAATCAATCTTCCAAGTTAACCAATTTTCATTTTGAAAAGTTCTTGCATGACCAGAATCGCCAATTTGCATTTCATTGATTGACAATTCTTTACCATTTGCTTTGATCTTAAATTTATATAGCGAATCTAATTGAACTTGGTTTAAATCCCCTTCTCCTCCATTGTAAATTCCGTTTATGGGATACCCCATAGTAAAATTCAGTTTTTCAGAAGTTGTATTTACCATTTTATATTTTCCTTTAACAACAGCAAAGCCTTTATAAAGTTGGATATAAATAGCTTCTTCTTGCATCTGAACCTTTTTATACGTCAACGAATCTTGTGGAAACAACATGGTAAAAGCGGTTCCACCTGCGTTGTAAATTCCAGGTTGGGAAACATTAGAACAAAAAAGTAAAAGAATTAATAAATAAAATAAATAAACTATTTTTTTATTCATGTAGTTTAGAATTTAGTTCATTTACAGTAAATATATCAAAATCTGTTGAACCACTTACTGAACCATCAGCATAGGTGATTTTTCTAAACGAAATATAATTTTCATTTTTCTTATGTCTAAAATATATTCCAGCTTGAGCAATCCAATCCTTATGTTCATTCTGCTTTTTGACTTCATTAGCTTCAATTAATCGAAAAGGTTTGTTTCGATCATTTAGCAAACCTTCTTTTAATTTAAGAACCGATAATTCTTCAAATGTAATTTCTGTTTCAATACCATTTAAGTTTTGAATAGGTTCTGGATATTTCATTTTTAAAACCATATTTTGCAAATTTTCATTCAAATAGACTATAAAAAGCTTGTTTTTTGGATTGCATTCAATAACCACTTCATCATGAATATACAATTTTATAGTCTCTGACTGGATACTATCTCGAGAAAAATATTGATTTATTGATTTTACTAATCTTTCCTTTTCATAATAAAATCTTTCAACCGAATAATTATTGGCGTAATTACCTTTTATTTCAAAAAGTTGACTTTTATCATCATAGGAAAATGTAAAATCGTTTTTATACAGCTTTGATTGATATGTTTTTTTGACTAAGTTTTTCTTTTTATCGTATTGAAATGTAATTATTGCATCGAAATTTGGCCGATCTTTAACCAAAATTTCCCTTTTTACAAGAAGTCCATTTTCATAGGTTGAATTTTCAGAAGTTGAACTCGCATATTTTCCATAAATATGATACTCATGATGTGTAATATTACCATTTTTATCAAAAATATAACTATCACTCGACCTATCTAGTACCATTTTATCTTCCATAGAATATGTGAAAGTTTCAACTTTTTTGATTTTTTTGGTAAAACCCAAGTCTTTATAAGAAACTTCAGGTTCTTGAGCATAAATAAAAGTCGCTACCAATAAAGTGTAAACACTAAAAATTAGTTTCATAATATCTTTTTTTCAAATTTCTATAAACCATAAAACAAAAAAAATAGGGCACATGCCCTATTTTTAAAAACCTACAATTAAAATTGTAAGCCCAAACCACCTATAACTATTTATAATTGTATGAAACTACTTTTTTAAATTATAAGTATAAATTGTTTTATCGTTTGCTTTATAGAATAAATAACCACCCATTTCATCAACTTCATACTCTGGTTTTTTATCATTTAAAATGATTTCCTTTTCTACAACTCCAGAATCTTTATTTACTTTAACTAAGCCTACACCGTTACTTAATTTAGTTAAAATGAATTGTGAATTTTCTGTAGCAGCTGTTGCTTTAAAACGTTTTGATAAATAATCAAAAGATGCCCCTGCAATTCCTGAGAACATATCCGCAGCTCTTTTAGCGTCCTTACCATAATCGTTATATGAATCTAAGTCATTCATGCTTCCAAAAGCTGAACGATTTGCTCCAGCAACTGCACTCATAGAAACAGCCATAGTTGTTGAAGCAACAGCCATAACCCCTCCCATAATTTTTCCAAAAGTACTTCTTCCAGGAGATTTGTGGTATACTTTATAGCTTTCTGAACCGTTGAAATCGTACATCGCCATATTTTGACTTGATGATAAGAAAATTCCTCCATCTCTAATTTGCATACTACTCGGGTCTTCTTTTTCCTCAAAATTACATTGTGCAAAATCATTAACATCTCCAGAATTTGCATCAATTGCCATTATTTTACCATCTGCTGCAATCATATAACGATTGTTTTTACTATCAAATGTAGATGCTACTGAAGTTGCTCTTTTATATTTTAATGGTTTTGACCATATCTGGTCACCTGATTCTAAATTAACAATGTTAGCATCTTCACCAGTTATGTAGAGTAGTCCTTGTGGTGTGTGAGCCATTACCATAATGTTTTCCCCTGTTTTTAAAGGCTTTTTAAATAATGGTTTTCCGTCAAAAGCAATTTTATTAATTCCTCCTTCAAAAAGACCAAATAAAATTCCGTCTTCCATTATGTAAAAATGTTGAACATATCCATTAGTTTTTGGAGCTTTTTCCCATAAATCCTCACCTGAAGATGCACTTAAAAAAGCAATATGACTTTGCTCTTTTGCAGCCATTAACTTTCCTAATCCTTTCTCTCCAGAAGGCTTAACATTACTAACAACTGCGATTCCTTGTGGTAAAATTTCAAAGTTAGAAACAATTCCTTTTACTTTTCTATCATCTGCCCATAAAGCTGCACCATCTTTATCTCCAATTTTATGAATTCTTGTATTATTTCCGTTATTTACACTTTCAAAAGCATAGATTTCTTTACCTGAATCATCAGCAACCATCCAAGTGACATCTTTTATTTTGCTTTTCCATAATTCTGTACCAGAATTTGACATAGCAATTATACCTTGTGCTGTAGGTACTAATACAGCGTTTTTTAACAATAATGGAGTTCCTGTTACGCTAAAATCTTTAGCCATTCCTACACGACCAGGTTTATCTAAGAAAAATGAAAAATCATTTTTACCACTATCTAAATCATAAACCGCTACTTTAGGAACTTGGCTTTCAAACTTTGCATCACTTTTTTGCAGTCCACTTACGACTAATTTATTCTGTGGCAACATCACATTGCAAGTATAAATTTGAGTCCACTTTAAATCTTCAGAATTGAATAAAACTTTTCCTTTTACATAATCGATAACTGCTCTTTTTGTTTTCCCAATTCCAGAAAAACCACCAGTAGCTCCTTGTGAAACCACGATGTAAGGAGTCATCGGAATAAAATCTGTTTCTTCTGGTTTTAATTGACCAAAATTATTGAATGTGAATATAGGTTTAGATTCATTCGGTTTTATACCTGCTAATCCATCGTTAGTAGCTACAACTAAGATACCTCCAACAGTTAGCGTCATTTCATTAATTTTCGCCCCTAAATCATAAGTGTTTTCGGGAGCTTCAGCTTTTTGTGCATATCCATTACTAACACAACAAAGCATAAGTATGGCTGTCCATAATGTTTTAATTATAGCTTTCATAATTTATAAAAATATTAAAGTTTGATTTTTAAAGGATTTAAAATCCTAACTTGAAGTATATTATAATGTTTAATAACAATAATACCCCAACAAGAATCACTAAAATGAATTTCCAGAAAAATTTGTTGGGATATTTAATGTTTTTAAACAACATAATTATTTAATTAGCTTTTCTGTATCTTTATCTAAACTTAGATTTAAAGCTGTTTTATATAATTTTAAAGCACTAACTAAAGACTTTTGAGTAAAACCTCCATCAGTCCAGAAATAATAATAATAAGTAATTGTGTTTGAAGATTCTGTATAATATGCTTTAATTAGAGCAACTTCGGCATTTAATTTATTCATTAAAGCTAAAGCTTTTGCTGGAGATGTACCTTCAACTAAATTATAAGTCGAGTTAAAAGCTATATATCTTTTACTCTTATCAATATCCATGTAAACATTAAATACATCTTTAACTTTTACATAAGTATCTTTAACTTCTAAAACTTCAATATAAGCGTTATCAAAAGTTTCTTTCAAAAGTTGAGAAGTTAAATCTTCAGGAGAAACAACACGTTGCGCAAAACTTCCAATTGAAGCAAACAACATAAATAAACATAAAACGGTAGATAATTTGAACATTTTCATAATTGTGAATTTTAATATTAATTTGATATTTCAAAAGTCACAAAAATGGTGAAACAAAAAAATAGGGCAATTGTCGTATTTTTAAGAAAAGTTTAAGAAATGGTATTTCTTATTTAATTCTTTAATCTTTGATTGTAAGTTATTTACAAACTTTAGATGAGATTCTGTATTTGGGTTAAAAGGTTTATGTGCAAGCCCTTTTTGAATCGAATCTATCTCATGTGTAATCTTTACAGTTTCTGAAGAGAAATAAGCAAAGGATAGTTTTTCCCAGATATAATCTATTGCTAATTGATTAGGATGTAACATATCTTTTTCGAAAAATCGGTAATCTCGAAGCTCATCCATTACAATTTCGTAGCTTGGGAAATAACATCTCGACTCCGCTCGATGTGACAAGATGTTTTGAATTGCTGAAAACAAATTTCCTTTACTTACATTATTTTCAAAAAAACCATCCTTAATATGACGAACTGGTGAAACTGTAAATACAAATTTTACATTCGGATTAATGGAATGAATTAACGTAACTATATTTTGCAAACTTTCCTCAATTTGCTTGGTTGAAAGTAATTCTTTAGTAAATTCTTTTTGTGGAACTTTATGACAATTGGCTACAATTTCGCTTGATTCATTATTTCTGTAAACCCAACTTGTGCCTAATGTAATAAAGCAATGTGTTAATTCGGTTATTTGTTTATTTGTTAAGTCGATAATCGAATTTAGATTATTCAAAAATTCTTCTTTATTTGTATTTGATAATTCCGAATGAACTTCATAACAATGCCATAAATCATTGTGATAGAATAAATCATTTTCGGTAAAGTAATTCTTTTCAACAACTCTTTTAATAAGTTTTTCTAAAGAAACAGTATTAAATATAATTCCGAAAGGATTTACAGAAGTTTGAAATTTATAATAATTGAATTTTTTTCCAATATTCTCCGCAAAACAAGAACCTAACAACAACACTTTCGAATGATAATCGATTAAAAAATCACTTTTGGTTATTGGTATTTCGGTTCGGAATAGCATCTTTGCTTTTAGATATTAGATTCTAGATATTAGACTTCAAAAATAGTGATAAAAAAGAAAACCCGATAATTTTAAGTTATCGGGTTTTTATTGATTTTAAAATATTTTTAATTATAAATATATTGAGAGGTCGAATTATTATCGTTATTATCATTATCAATATATAATTCAGTTGCAGGCATATTGTTACTATTATAAGTATATGTTGATGTTTCTTTAGAAACACCATCTTGTTTTATTTCAATAACATTATTTGGCATTCCATAAAAACCATAATGATACGTTGGACAAGCAATTTCGATTTTTGAAAAACCAGTTACATTATTAAAAGGATTAACTTTATCGTCATAGAAATTTTCCTCAGTATAAGTAAACTCATCAATTGTGCCTATATCTTCAGTTACTACTTTTTTGAATGGTTGATTACCATTAAAATAAATTGTACCAGTTGCGTATAAAACTGAATTTTCAGTAGTTGTAAACGAAACTGTTCCGTTTGAATTGTAGGTAAAATTATCCACTGTGATAGTAGTACCAAAAGAATCATTTTCAGTTCTTGTGGATTTAGTTAATCTACCACTAGTGTCGTATTCATAATCTGTAACTTCACTAAAAGCTTCTAATGGGTCATTATCATCAAAAAAATATTCTTCTTTAGTAATTAAATCTCCTGTATATGTAAAAAAAGCTTCCTCTTGAATACTTGAATCCCAATCCCATGTGTAACTTAAAATTTTATCTCCGTTATACTCAAAATTTATTGTTTCTGTACTTCCATCATTAAAAGTTTCGATAATTTGGGTTAGTTTTGTTCCTGTTGTAGAACTGCTTGAAGAACTTTCAGAAGAACAAGAAGTTAGAATTAGTGCTAATACACTTACAAAGGTTAATAATTGTTTCATAATTTATTAAAAGTTAATTTTTCACAAATTAAAG